>CAVWIS010000015.1:0-32018 GCA_963755055.1 uncultured Alphaproteobacteria bacterium
ATCTTTGCCTTGTCGTTAACCATCGTATTGCTACACTTACCCCGAGCAAAAGCTCGATAACGACCTCTGCCAGGTGGTCGTTGCCAAGGGGACGATGGTGTTCGTGCGCGGGCAGATCGGCCAGGATCTCGAGACTTCGAAGAGCGTTGGCGTCGGCGATGTGGCCGCTCAGGCCGATCAGGCCATGAAGAACATCAAGATGCTGCTCGAGGAGGCGGGCTCGTCGCTCCAGCACATTTGCAAGATCACGATATACATCATCGACCCGCGTTACCGGGAGGCCGTCTATCGTGTCGTCGGCAGGCACCTCAAAGGCGTCTTTCCGGTCTCGACCGGGATCGTCGTCTCGGCGCTGGCCCGGCCGGAATGGCTGGTGGAGGTGGACGCGATAGCCGTCATTCCCGATTGAGGCGTGACATGACCTTCTCGATCGCCGCGCGATGCGCACGGACCGGCATGCTGGGCATTGCCGTCTCATCTTCCTCGCCCGCCGTTGCCGCACGCTGTGCCTATGCACGCGCCCAAGTCGGCGCCGTCGGAAGCCAGAACATCACCGACCCGACGCTCGGGCCGAGGCTTCTCGACCTGATGGCGCTCGGCGCGACGGCACCAGAGGCGGTGCGGATCGTGGCGGGATCGGCGGCCCACATCGCGTTCCGCCAGCTCCTCGCCGTCGATGCGGCCGGACGCACAGGCGTGTTCTCCGGCGCCAAGACGCTCGGGATCTATGCCGCCGCCGAAGGGGAGGGCGCCGCCGCAGCCGGCAACATGCTGAAGAGTAAGGCGGTACCGGAGCGCATGCTTTCCGCCTTCGTCGGCTCGAGCGGAGCTCTCGGCGGCCGACTCCTCGCCGCCATGCGCGCAGGTCTCGATGCCGGAGGCGAGGAAGGGCCGGTCCATTCATCTGGCCTCCTCATCGTGCGCGACGTGTCCTGGCCGGTGGCCAACCTCCGGGTGGACTGGTCAGACGCAGACCCCATCGCCGATCTCGAGCGCCTATGGGCGTTGTACGAACCGCAGCTCGAGGTCTACGTCACGCGGGCTATCGATCCGACGGCTGCTCCGAGCTTCGGTGTTCCAGGGGACGAGTAGGCTGCAACTCGCTGTGCGTTGATCGGATTGCGCTGACCTTCACGATTGACACGGCATGCATCTCCTAGCCGCCGCGATGCGCCGTCGAGGGCGAGCCGGCGTGTCTCATGCGCATGTCACTTGGCGCGGCCGCGAAGCGGCAAACCCTTGACTCAGAACATCGGGCATCAAGCCGACCGCATGGGGTGAGAGGTCAGGAACGCGTTGCGTGAGCGCGCCTGATGGGAAGAAGAGCAACAAGGCGGTAAAGTACTTTGTCAGGCCTGTCACCCGCACGCCCGGAGTTCTCCCATCAGCAGACAATCGCCAACTTCAGCCGTGTTGCGACATGTGGGACCGTTTGCTCATTTCTCGGTGCAATTTCTTGATTGTGGATGAGGCACTGGTCTCAAACAGTGCTGGGACCGCGGCATGCACCAGAGCTGCCAAGCCGGCACCGAGGAGCAGCAGCGCAAACCGCAAGGCAACGCCGGCGTGAGCAAGGTAATCCTCGTTCACTGAACGAGGGTGGGCAACGAAGAGACGCTCGAATGTCGTTCGCATGGGAATACACCTTCTTGCACAGTCATCATCTTGCTCGCGTTGAGCGACAGAGACTTGCATGTATGTCTTCAAAGACCTTGTCTCTGATCCCGAGGGCTTCAACGTGGGTGGCTAGGTTGTCAAAATACTCCCGGTTTGTGCCGAGAAGTCCCGACCCCGTTGCGATCATGTCAGCTGCTTCTTCGGCGCCAATGTCCGTAAACCGGGGGCTTTGCCGATCCATGACGAAGGCTAGGGCGTCGACGGGTCCCTGTGGTGTCTCCGCTTTGCGGAATACCGGTATGTAGCCTTCCCCGATCATCTCCCGCATCCACAAGATTTCAGTCTCTCGATCAACCGCGTGCGCCGGGATTCGCAGGGTAAGGCCGTGACATTCACCGCCCACGTCCAACGCAGCCATAAGGGCGGGCTTTTCTTGCGACCCGCGACCGATCTCTACCTTCAAGCAAAAGCGACGATGGAAGCCGGTCAATGCAGCCGCCCTTATCTCGACGACGTGAATGGCCGGATCCCACATCAGGGATCCGTAGGCGAAAATCCAGAGATCCTGTCCCAGCCGGCCTTTCAGCGCCTTGCTTCTCGTAGCTTCCCGCTCTTCGTGGGTGCGCCGCCAGTTGTCTCCATACCCAGCTTCCTGCGCGCGCCTATCCCAGTCGTCGAATGTCTTGCGCGAGATGCGAAATGTCGATCTCTCAGGATCTAAGACCTTGCCAGCTAGCATTGGTAAATGGGAGAAGGCGTCCACAGGGATCAGCATAGTCGACTCGACTGTCTCGATCTCTCGCTCCGATGGCCGCCGCATAACGGCTGACCTTATAGGACACGTGAACCGCGATCTGTTCCCAAAGAAACACTCCAAATCGCAAGCATGGCTATCGGCAGATGACACGCTGTGGCGCGCGAGAGCGGGAATGCAGATAACTCAAGAACGTAGTCCGCTGGTCCGTCGGAAGCGGACATTGCGCTGGACCCGATCCCATCGCGGACTTCAGACCGTTGAATGTCGGCTTGTGTATATGAGCGCCAATGCTCTCGCTCTAGCGCCAGGTTCGGATAGACTGCAACAAGATCGACTGCCGATGGAAATCCAAGTACTTCTTCTGTCCGCTTGTAAACTGGCCTACGTTGATTGGTTCGGTCACTTCGATTCCCATGCGTTGCAGCGATGGTCGATGGGCCACTGGCGATATGATCAAGCGGCCGTTGTTTTCGAATCCAATAAAGCCGCGATCGAACAGGTGATCGATACTGTGTGTCAGCAGCAACCCGTTTTCACCGTCTAGTCGGTCCTCGTTTGTCGCGTCTCTCCCCGACACTTCAGCGATCGAGCCCGCGGTGCGAGCCCGGGCGGAGAATGCGGCAGTGCACGCCGGCCTCCGGCTGCCGGGGCACGTCATGGAGGAGCTCGTCGCTGTTGCTCCCTGGGCATTGGCCATGGCACGCCGCTTGAGGCGCGATCACCCGCGCGAGGCTGAAACAGCCTCGATCTTCGATCCGGGCCGCGACGTCGACTGAATTCCGAACCTCGTGCGCCCTTGATCGGTTGCGCTTCTGTCTACTCCGGCAAGCAGAACGAGTTCCTGAGAGCTGCCGGCCAAGGGCGCTTGACGAGCTGCGGCGCGAAGGGTTCGGTAGATGGGAAGGCCGACCGGCGGAACAAAGCGATTGGGCACTGAGAGAGATACCGATACGAGCTTGATCGCCAGTCTTCTTGATAGCCATGGGCGCAGTTCGGGCTGGGGGAACTTCGATCACGTGTCAGAGCTCCTGGGAGTGCCGATCGATGCGCGGCTCGTTGTAGTCCTAATTGCGGTGGCGATTGCTGGCTTGTTGCGCGGCTTCGTTGGCTTCGGCGCGGCGTTGATCTCGGTGCCTGTGTTCAGCCTAGTGCTGGGCCCACATGCCGCCATCGCCATCAACAATGTGATGGGATTGCCCGCCGTATTCCAGCTGTTGCCTGAGGCGATCCGTCGGGCCGAGCGACCCTTTGTCCTGCCGATCTGCCTTGCGACGTTCGTCGCAACGCCGATCGGAACCTGGGCTCTGGTTGCGGCCGATCCCGCCTTGATGACAGTTGCGATTTCCGCGCTCGTCCTCCTCATGGTTGCCATTCTTGCCAGCGGATGGCGGCTCAGGGGGCGCATCGGCATGGGCAAGCTCATAGCGGCCGGGGTAGCCGGTGGTCTCGTCCAGGGAGTCGCTGGAGTAGGAGGACCGCCAGTCGTCGCGGTGGCGCTCTCTCGGCCAGGCGAAGCCTCGCAGCAGCGCGCCAACGTGCTGGCATTAATGACCGCCGTCTCGCTTTCGTCGATCCTGCCGCTGCTCTACTACGGGCTCTTTACGCGGCAGACCGTGGTCATTGGTCTGGTGCTCATTCCATTCTACTCCGCGGCGACCGCGCTCGGCGCCCGCTATTTCGCGTTCGGTGGCCACAGACACTATCGCCGGGCGGCAATCCTGACCCTGGCTGCAATCGGCATCGCGACACTGATCGCTTCGCTGCGCGCCTACCTGAAGGGCTGACTGGAAGGTCCAGGGTCGTTGATGGAGCAGGGAGCCTGCGCTCACTTGGGTCCTGCGCGCAGCTGCCTCCAGCTCCTGCAGACCAGTCTTGTCCGCGGCGAGAAACCAGTCGGCGATTTGGCTGGACGTCACGAATACGCGTGTCGCGCCGCTGCGCCAGGACGTCGAGCGCCTTCTCCAGGTAGTAGGCGCGGTGGGGCACGCCCAGGACATGGGGATGCATGGCAAGCGTCAGAACGCGCGGCTGCTTCTCCACTTCGCGCTCCAGCACGGCAAGCGTCGCCTCCAGCCGCTTCAGAAGCTCGTCGCTCGATTGGCCCTGCACCACCCAGATCGGCACGTCGTTGAGCTCGAACGTATATGGCAGGCAGAGCAGCGGGCCGTCCGCCGTCGTCATCCAGCACGGCAGATCGTCGAGGAGCCAGTCGTGCGTGAACTCGACGCCGCAGCGCTTGAGGATATCGGGCGTGTGCATGCTTTCTCCCCCGCCGGCGCCGAACCAGCCGCGCACCTTCTTGCCCGACGATTGCTGGAGCCGGGCAAGGCACCGCCTGATCTCCGCCTCCTCGTCCTCGACCTGCTTGAGCGAGCGCTGAAACCACCCGTGACCCACGAGCTCCCAGCCCGCATCCACCGTGGCCTTGGTGAGCGAAGGATACACGTCCGCGCACTGCGCGTTGATGAAGGCCGACGCCTTGATGCCGCGCTGCCCGAGCATGTCGAACAGGCGCGGCATGCCGCAGCGCATGCCGTACTCGACCCAGGAGTAGTTGGGCAGGTCGGGCGGCTCGATCTGGGCCCCGTGCGGCGGCGGCAGTACGCCGCGCGGCATCGGCCGGTCGAAGGGCCAATACTCGATGTTGACCACCGCGTTGACCATCAGCGGCTTTCCGCCGAGGGGCTCGAGCCGCGCACGCTCGGATGACATCTGGAAGGGAATGCGCGGATTGGGCCACATGGCGTGTCCTTCGATTCGCTTAACTTACAGCTGTGCGATTAGTCTGCGAGGGCGTGGTGGTCGTCAAAACTGCGCGCGAATGAGCAGGCGGTCGAGCTTTTTCGACGGCGGATCAACAGTACCTCCGCTGTAAAGCCCGGTCGCTATCGGAATGGCTGACCCCCAGCTCACCTCTCGCTGATGTACAGCGGCGATGCAGCGAACCCGCCCTCCAAAAACATCGATTGAGAACATTCGGTTGGGCCCAGATGGCCACGTGTAACCGATTGTGCGGATGCACTGCACCGGGATAAATATTGGCTCAGGTGGTCACGTCCGCCCATCGCCTAGAGGCAAACCTGTGCTCGCACCTTCCCTCCTACGGGGTTAAAGATCACAACGACAAATTGACTTATTGGGTGGCCGCCGGAACCACAATCGGCGATGAGCCATGCCTGTCCTCTCAACCGAAGCGCAGTGTTAGCCGCTCCGAATTTCATATCCTCGCGGCACTTCACGGATTCGAGGACCAAGCGCTGTTGGAAAGTCAGCATGGGGATCTGGAGGTATTCGCTGTCTCGCTCACGGTCAGAGAGGATATTGTGGTCTTTGCAGGCGTCAGTACGAACCGGCAGGTAGGTCCGTCGCGAAGGAGACCCCATCGATGTCTGACGAAGCATCCAATCTGCACGAACAGGCTATCGTCGTCGTCGGTCACAGCGACATCGTCGCCTCCGATGTTGACTGGAGACGCGAGAGCGGAGAACGCGGAGTGCTGGACCGCCGGCATCTGCCCACTCTCCGCGCAGGCGGAGTGACGGTGATCTGCGATCACGTTGGCGGCGATGCCCCTTACGGGTATCTTCCGGCAACGCGGCTGTCGACAAGCTACCTGCAGCGCTTCATGCGCGCCCTCGACCACACGCATGCCGAGATCGCAGAATCCTCGCATTTCATCCTCGCGAGCACGACCGCTGATATCCACCGCGCCAAGCGCGAGGGAAAGATTGCCATCGTGATTTGCCTCGAGGGGGGCGCTCCGCTGGAGCAGGAGATTTCGTATCTGCGCAATTTCTACCGGCTCGGGCTGCGCTGCCTCGGCCTCACACACGATGTACGCAACGAAATCGGTGATGGCGTTCGCGAGCGAAGTGCCGGCGGGCTAACGCATTTTGGCGTCAATGTCGTGGAAGAATGCAATCGGCTCGGCATCGTCGTCGACGTGTCGCACCTATCAGACCGGGGGACAGAAGATGTGCTTGCGCTCAGCTCGCAGCCGATCATCGCCTCGCACTCCAACGCGCGCGGGCTCTGTCCCCATCCCCGCAATTTGACAGACGAATTGATACGCGCGATCGCCAAGAAGGGCGGCGTGATCGGTTTTCACGCGCTCGACGCTTTCATCAGCCCTGATCCCGATCCAACTCTTGAGGATCTCCTGCGCCACATCGCCCACATTGCCGAGATCGGCGGTCCCGATTGCATCGGCATCGGCCCGGATCTGATGGAAAATTGGGATGCTTCCATGTTTACCACGGCCACCGAGCGGTGTTCGACGGTGAACGGCATTCCGGCGATGCGGATGAAGTGGACCTATCCGAAGGGTATGCGGTCCAATGCCGAGCTGCCGCATTTGACAGCAGGTCTGCTGAAGCTCGGCTTCAGCACACAGGACATCGTCAAATTCCTCGGCGGCAACTTCATGCGCGTCTTCGACGCGGTGTGGAAGCGCGCGGGGGCCAACTGCCGCGTGAGAATGCGCAGGCGAGACGAAGGAGAGGTGCCAAATGAACAAGCCTTGGGACGGCATCATCAGCGATGAGGAGCAGCGAGCCTACCGCGCGGCCGGCTTTGGCGGGCGTTCTGGCCTCGGCGTGCGGCCAGGCCTGTTGATCATCGACGTGCAATACCGAACCGCTGGGACGGTGCCGCTGCCCTTCTGGGAGGCGATCAAGGAGTTCCCGACGAGCTGCGGCCAGGTGGCCTGGAACGCAGTTCGCAATATCGAGCGGCTGTTGTCCCTCTTTCGCGCGCGTGGCTGGCCGGTGCTCTACCCCTACGTTGCGCCCAAGGAGAAGTTCGATCTGGGCCGCCTGGCCGAGAAGACCCCGAGCATCATGACCATTCCGGAGAAGGGTTATCAGTTTCCGCCCGAGGTCGCGCCGCGGCCGGGCGATGTGTTGCTGCCCAAGAAACATCCGAGCGCGTTCTTCGGCACGCCGCTCGCCAGCTATCTTATCGATCAGCGCGTGGATACGCTCGTCGTTACAGGCTGCACCACCAGCGGCTGCGTGCGCGGCTCGGTTGTCGACGCATTTGCCTATAACTTCAGGGTCCTGGTGCCGTGGGACGCGGTCTACGACCGCAGCCAAGTATCCCACGCCGTGAATCTTTTCGACATGTCAGAGAAGTATGCCGAGGTGATGTCCCTTGCCGACGCGATCGAGCGGCTCGAGCGGCTGCCGGCTGAGAGCCGTGAAGAGGCGGCCGAATAGTCTGGCCTGCTTTTGCTGGCTTGCGGTGGACAGCTATTCAGATTTCCGGCACGTTGGCATGTCGAAGACCTTGACGCCGTGAGACAAAAACCTCTGTGGACTCGTGCCACGCGACGTGCCTTGGCCGAACAATTCGAGCGGGCGCCTTCTAGACGCTGTCGTCTGCGAAGTTCTGGCGAGAGTTCAGCATGGCAGTTCGCCGACTGCGCCTTGCGCGATACATAACTCACATAACCCGGGAGGCTTAAGATGAAACGACGTGCGCATGCTTTTTTTGCGACCATTGCTGTCGCAGCCACCATCGCCATAACCGGCGCGCAAGCTGCTGACGTTCCGGGCGTTACCGACACAGAGATCAAGGTGGGCTCGTTCGGGCCGCTCACCGGCCCGGTTTACATCTACGGCAAACTCACCATGAACGGCGTCGAGGTCTATTTCAACGAACTCAACAAGAAGGGCGGCGTCCACGGCCGCAAGCTGGTGTTGGTCCGCGAGGACGACTTGTGCAAGCCTGAGGGTGGCATCGCAGCGGTCAAGAAGCTGGTGTACGAGCACAAGGTGTTCGCCATCATCGGCGGCGGGTGCTCCAACGCGACGCTGGCGGCCCGGCCAGAGATCGAGAAGGCGGGTGTGCCTTTCCACGTCTTTGCCGCCGTGGCCGATGGTATCGTCGACCCGCCAGCACCAAACATTTACACCACGCAGATCACAGCATCTGTCGAAAGCCGCGCTCAGATCCAGTGGGCGCTCGATCACGGGGCCAAGAAGCTCGCCATCGTTGCCCAGCATGACGCCTGGGGCCGATCGCGCTACGAGCCGATGCTCGAGGATTTCAAGCAGCGCGGGGTCAAGGTGGTTGCCGATGAGGAGGTCACCGTCGATCAGAACGATGGCACCGCACAGGCATTGCGCCTCAAGGCCGCCGGCGCCGACGCCGTCATGCTTCTGGGTTATCCCAAGGCCGCCGCCGTTCTGATCCGCAACTCAATCAAGATTGGCTACAAGCCGTTGTGGGTCGGTCAGACTGCAATCCAGGACCTGCCGGCATTGCAAAATTTGATCGGCATCGGCGGAGCGCTTTCGGATTTCGTTAGCATAACCACGATCCCCGGCCATCCCGACAATCCGCAGTACGCCGAGTGGCGCAAGCGCCTCAAGGACACGTTCCCCAATGACGACCTGTCGGTATTCAACCTCATGGGGGTCGCCGCGGCCGAAGTGTTTGCCAAGGTGCTCGACGCGGCGGGCAAGGATCTCACGCGCGAGAAGTTCCTTGCAGCCTACAACACCATCGACAACTACAAGAGCTCGGTCTACCCAGGCCCGATCACCTGCAAGGGCACGCACAAGTGCAATCAGAGTCCGGCCTTCGTAAAGCTTGAGAATAACAACGTCGTCTTTGCGGGTACCGTCGCGTTGAAGTAGCGCGGCGCCGTCGCAGCGAGAGATTTGCGATGTTGATGTTCTCGTACTTGATGGCGACGGGAATCACAACGGGGGCATTCTACGCCCTCGTCGCACTCGGCATCGTCATTGTCTACAAGTCGACGGAGGTCGTGAACCTCGCGCACGGCGAGCTGTTCATGGTCGGGGGCATGCTGGCCTACACGTGCCATGTGATGGCCGGCATTCCCTACCTCCCGTCACTCTTACTCGCCGTTGCCGGCGCCTTCGTGGTCGGCATCCTCACCGAACGCATCGCCTACCGTTCGGTTCTCAAGCATGGCCTGGCCAGTGTGCTTGTCGCCACTATTGGCGTCTCCTTCATCCTCAAGGGAATCGCGCGGTACATATGGGGTGGAAAGGGCGATTATCTCTCCTTTCCTCCCATCGTCTCTCCGGAACCTCTCCAGTTCGGCAACATCATGATCATGTCGCAGCAGCTCGTGGTACTGCTGGCGGCGATCGTAGTCATGGTCGGGCTTGCGCTCTTCTTTAAGCGCACGCGCGCCGGCAAGTGGATGCAGGCCACCGCCAGCAACCCCAAGGCGGCCATGCTGTGCGGCCTCAGGATCGATCGCATCTACATGTACACCTTTGGTGTCGGCGCTGCCGTCGCCGGGGCGGCCGGCGTGCTCATGGCACCCTTGACGCTGCTCTACCCGGATGTCGGGTTCGTCCTGTTCATCAAGGGGCTGGCGGCGGCGGTGCTCGGCGGAATCACCAGCATTCCCGGCGCGGTTCTGGGTGGCCTGCTGCTCGGGCTTATCGAGCAGCTGGCAGCGGGCTACTTGCATTCCAGCATCCAGGACGTGGTCGCCTTTCTCGTCATCATGTTCGCATTGAGCTTCCTACCGACGGGACTGTTGGGCGTTCGCGGGGTGCGGAAAATCTGACATGCGGCTCCAGGCCCTGGTCAGCAATCGGAGCTTCCTGACGCTTCTCTTCGGCGCGCTCCTGGTTTTGCCGGCGTTCGCAAACCAGTACACGCTGTTCGTCGGCAACCTGATGCTGCTCTACATTATTCTGGCATCGGGGCTGAACATTCTCGTCGGCTTCGCCGGGCAGCTCGCCTTCGCCAATGCGGCCATCTACGGCATCGGCGCATATGGAACGGCACTCCTGCAGGTGCACCTGGGCTGGTCGTTCTGGGCGGCCGCGCCCGTCGGCGCGGTGCTGGCTATGGTCATCGGCACACTACTCGCGTTCCCAGCATTGCGGCTCAGCGGGATCTTCCTCGCGCTCTCCACGCTCGCCTTTGCACAAGCGACCCAATGGGTGCTGTGGCACTGGCAATCGGTGACCTTCGGGGCCGGCGGTTTTCGCACCCCGCGCGTGGATTTCGGGTGGATCCCGATCAAGCCCGACTACGGCATCTATTTCGTGAGCTGGGCCGTCACCTTGGTGCTGCTCCTGTTCACATGGCGGATCATGCGATCGCGGATCGGGCGCGCTTTCGTCGCCATGCGCGACGGCGAGATCGCCGCACAGTCGCTTGGCATCGATCTCCTGACCTACAAAGCCATGGCCTTCGCGCTGTCAAGCTTCTATGCCGGCGCGGCGGGCGCGCTTTACTCGGCCCTGCTCGGCTTCGTCTCGCCCGAAGGCTTCGACCTGTTCCAGATGATCATCCACAAGGCCATGATCGTTGTAGGCGGGCTCGGATCGGTCGTCGGCTCAGTGCTCGGGGCCTCGCTTCTGGTCTACGTCATGGAGCTTCTGCGCGAGTTCAAATCGACCCAGGAGATCGTCTTCGGCGCCTTGCTGGTGGGCTTCATGGTGTTCCAGCCGAACGGGCTGGTGGTATTCCTGAAGCGCTGGCTGCCGGGTTGGCAGGAGCCGCTGCACCTTGCCGGCCACGCCGAGCCCAAAGCGTCCGCACTCAGCGGATCGTTCAAGGGCGCGACCTCCGACGAGCGCCCGGCAGCGGAGCGGGCATGACCATCCTCGCAGTCGATAGGGTATCGATCTCGTTCGGCGGCGTGCGCGCGCTCGACGACATTTCGGCCGCCTTCGGCGCAGGCGAGATTGTCGGCATCATTGGCCCCAACGGCGCCGGCAAGACGACGCTCCTCAACGTCATCTGCGGCCTGAACCAGCCCGATGCCGGCGACATCCGCCTCGGGGATCGGGTGATCACCGGCATGAAGCCCAACTGGATCGCCGGAATGGGGCTGGCTCGCACTTTCCAGACCTCGCAGCTTTTCTCCGGCATGTCGATCCTCGAGAATATGATGACCGGACTCCACTTGCGCAGCAGAGCCAACTCTGTTCGGCGCTGCGCTCCACACCAAGCGCATGCGTGCGGAGGAGGCTGAGCTGGCCGCGCGCGCCCGCGACGCGCTGGACTTCGTCGGTTTCGCCGCCTTCGCCGACCGGCCCGGCAACTCGCTGTCCTTCGGACAGCGGCGCATCGTAGAGATCGCGCGCACCCTCATCAGCGATCCCAAGATCGTTCTGCTGGACGAGCCGGCGGTGGGTTTGAGCATCAACCGTGTCGCCGAGCTCGATCAGCTTCTGCGCCGAATCCGCGACGAGAAGGGCGTTACACTCGTCATGATCGAGCATGTGATCCGGCTTGTCATGGGAGTTTCGGATCGTGTCGTGGTGCTCAACTCGGGTCAGAAGATTGCAGAGGGCCGACCGGAGGAGATTCGCGAGAATCCGGCGGTGATAGAGGCTTATCTGGGAAAGCAGGTCGATGCTGGACGTGCAGCATCTTAGTGTCTGGTACGGTGTGACGCAGGTGCTCCGTGACGTCTCGTTCTCGGTGAACGAGGGGTCGGTCGTCGCCCTGCTCGGCGGCAATGGCTCGGGCAAAAGCACCCTGCTGAACGCACTGAGCGGCCTTATTGCCCCCAAGAGCGGATCGGTGCGCTATCTGGGCGAGGAAACCGCCGGGCTTGGAGCACACCAGATGGTCCGCCGGGGCGTCGTTCAGGTGCCCCAGGGCCGCGAGGTATTTGCCGACATGTCGGTCGACGACAACCTCGAGCTTGGGGCGGCCACGCGCTCCAATCTCAAGGAGATCCGCAAGGACATGGGCGACGTCTTCGACTTGTTTCCGGCGCTACGGGAGCGCCGCACCAGGGCGGCCGGCAGCCTGAGCGGTGGCGAGCAGACCCAGCTCTCAATTGGCCGTGCCTTGATGTCGCGATCGAAGCTCCTGCTCATGGACGAGCCCTCGGTGGGGCTTTCGCCACGCATGGTCGACGCGGTGATCGATGCCATACTGCGCTTGCGCCAGCGAGGCCTCACCATCCTGCTGGTGGAACAGAACGTGGGCGTTGCCGCTGCGGTCGCCGGGCAGGCGCACGTGCTCAAGGATGGAGTCATCGCCTACGCCGGCCGCGCCAAAGACCTGATCAACAACCCGGAGGTGCTTGCCTCCTATCTCGGACGATGAGTCCCTGGCCAAGCTCGCCGCATCGCACATGGAGGTTTGCTAATGGCACGAAAGCTCACGGTTGCCGCAGCGCAGACGGGACCGGTGTTCGGTGGCATGGAGGACGGTGTCGAGGCCGCCTGCGCGATGGTGAAGGAGGGTGCTCGCAAGGGCGTCGATATCATCTGCTTTCCCGAGGTCTTCCTCGCACCCTTTTTTCCGAACCGGCTGATTCAGGACTACGAGAAGCATTTCCTGACGCTGCCGAACCCGGTAACCGATCCGCTCTTCGCCGTTGCGCGCGAGCACAAGGTGATGCTGGTGTTCGGCTACGCCGAGCGCGACGGCGCCTATTTCTACAACTCGGCCGCGGTGTTCGATCGCGCCGGGCACCTGGTCGGCACCTACCGCAAGACCCACATCCCCGCCTATTTTCCGAATGAGCTTCGCGGCGGCACGGGTTCCTATGAGAAATTCTATTTCTCCCCGGGTACCAGTTTGCCCGTGTTCGAGGTCGAGGGCGTTCGCTTCGGCATCCAGATTTGCAACGACCGGCTTTATCCCGAGCCCTCACGCAAGCTTGCGCTCAAGGGTGCCGAGATCATCTTCATGCCCATCGCCTATGCCACCTATGGCAACGACAACTACCGCGTTGCCATCTGGGACCTGCCGCTGCAGGCGCGTGCTTTCGACAATGGCGTGTTCGTGGTCGCCGCCAACCGGGTCGGCGACGAGAATGGCCGGCGTCACATCGGGATGAGCGCGATCGTCAATCCCCTCGGCGGGCGGATCATGAAGCAGGCGACGATGGATGGGCCGGAGCTGCTGGTCGCGGAGATCGATCTCGACGACATCGACAAGGCACGCCGCAGCCTGCCCTGGTGGCGTGACCGGCGACCCGACCTTTACGGCAATCTCGATCCCCCGTGAGACCGCCGGAGCGGGCAACGGCGACGGGGTCCCCTCGCATGACGATTGCGAGCGCCCGCATTGGATTTCGCGGCGCGGCCGCAAGCCGGAAGTCGCACCGTCTCACCGAGGAGAAGGCGCGGCGGAGTGGACTTGCAGGTGTCCGTAGCATGGGGCAGTCTCGAAACGGCGGTACCGAACCGCGCACGGGAAACGACTGAGAAAGACGAAGGAGCCGGACATGGGACGTACGATCAAGGTCGCGGCGGCTCAGACCGGTCCGGTGCTCGGCGAGGACATGCGGCCGGGCGTCGAAGTCGCGTGCAGGATGGTCAAGGACGCTGCATCGCAAGGCAGCGACATCATCTGTTTTTCCGAGCTGTTCCTGACGCCGTTCTTTCCCAATCAGTTGCGGCCGGACTACGAGCACTTCTTCCTGGAGCTGCCAAATCCGGTTACGGGGCCGCTCGTCGAGACCGCGCGTCGCCATGATATCGCGCTCATCCTTCCCTTCGGAGAGAAGGCGGGCCAGTACTATTACAACTCGGCCGCCGTGTTCGACCGTACGGGGCGCCATGTCGGCACCTACCGCAAAACGCATATCCCGGCCATCCTTCCCTCCAATGCGAAGGGCGGCACGGGTTCCTACGAGAAGTTCTATTTCACACCGGGCGACGCGCTGCCCATCTTCGAGCTGGAGGGGGTGCGCATCGGAATTCAGATCTGCTACGACCGCAAGTTCCCGGAGGGCTCGCGCGCGCTCGCCGTCCAGGGCGCAGAAATCATCTTCATGCCCATCTGCGCCGCGACCTACGGCGAGAACGTGCTCCGCGGCGATACCTGGGAGCTCCCGCTGCGATGCCGCGCCTATGAGAGCGGCGTCTTCGTCGTCGCCGTCAATCGCGCCGGCAACGAGAACGGCCGCCGCCACATCGGCAAGAGCATGATCGTCAGTCCCGTTGGCGCCTCCGTGATGGCGGTCGCGGGCGTGGACGAGCCGCAGCTCCTGGTGCAGGAGATCGACCTCGATGAAGTCGCGGCGGCGCAGAGGAGCTTGCCCTGGTGGCGTGATCGCCGGCCGGATCTCTACAAGCATCTCGTCTGACGGGCCACGTCGCAATGCCGATGGCGGAGGTCGATCAACGGACAGCGGCGTCAGCCTCCAGCGGCGTGCCCAATCAACCCGTCCTTGCGCGCATCGCCGCAGAGCGGGCGCTTGCCATCCGCTTCGATGACATCCCGGCCGACGTCGTGGCGCTAGCCAAGATCCACTTTCTCGATCAGCTGGGCGTCGGCCTCGCTGCGGCGACTCTGCCCCGCAATCGCCCACTGGCTGCGCTCGCATCCGCGTTCGGAACAGGGGGCAATTCGACGGCGCTCGGCTTCGCAGCCCCGGTGACGGCTGCGGCGGCAGCGCTTCGCAACGGCGCGCTCATGCACTCGCTCGAATATGATGCCACCCATACCGCCTCGATCACGCACGCCGGATCGGTGGTGGCGCCCGTGGCTCTTGCTGTGTGCGAGGAGACAGGCGCGTCCGGCGCCAGGCTTCTGCGCGCTTTTGTCCTCGGCTGGGAAATGTTCGTGCGCCTGGGCCTTGCCGCGCCGGGCTCTTTCTCGAAGCGCGGGTTCCAGTTCACCGCGGTGGGCGGGCCCTTTGCAGGTGCGCTCACGGCGGGCCTCCTGTTGGGGCTCGAGGTCGAGCAGATGACGAACGCGCTGGGCATCGCCGGCAGCCAGGCAAGCGGTGTAATGGAGTTCGTGCACGAGGGTGCGACCGTGAAGGCGCTGCATGCGGGTTGGCCGGCTCATGCCGGGCTCCTTGCGGCACGGCTCGCCGAGGCTGGGATGACGGGTCCGTCGAGCATCCTCGAGGGCGCGCACGGTTTCTACGCTGTATATGCGGGTGATGCCGAGGCGCCCGCGCGGCTGCGCAACCACCTGGAGACGCTCGGCGAGCGCTGGCATGTGCGCGAAGCGGCTCTGAAGGTTCGCGCTTCCTGCCACTACATTCAGCCGTTTCTCGAATGTCTGGAAACGCTGCTCAGCCGCGGGCTCGATGCAGGGAATATCGCGTCGATCCATTGCGAGGTGCCGCCCGGCGAGGAGAGCTTGATCTGCGAGCCCTGGGCGGAGAAACTGCGGCCGTCGTCCGCCTACCAGGCGAAGTTCAGCCTGCCCTATGCTTTGGGTGCGCTTCTGGCGGATGGCGTCGTGACCGTCGCGACTTTTGAGGGGCCGGCGAGGCCCGAAGTCTGCGCGTGTGCTGCGCGCGTGACCTGGTCGCCGATGGCGGACGGCGACTTTCCCAACCGCTATGGCGCACGCCTCACCGTGACCATGCGGTCCAACGAGAAGCTCTCCGTGGAGGTCGACGACGTTCGTGGCACGCCCGCGCGGCCATTTGCGCCGGGCGAGGTGCTCCGCAAGTTCTACGATTGTACCGGCCGTGTGCTACAGGACGAGGCACCCGAGCGGCTTGCGGCGGCTGTCGACCAGTTGGACCGTGCAACGAACCTCGCCACGCTCACGAGCGCGCTTCGGTGTGTTCGTTGAGGGGGTTGGCGGCCCATCGGCAAAGACATGCCCGCTCGCGGGCCGGTGAAGCTTCTTGATCAAGGGCAAAATCGAGATGGACACGGTACTGATCGGCGGGACCTTGATTGATGGGACGGGCCGCGAGCCCATGCCCGGCGCCGGCGTGGTCGTGAAAGAGGGCAAGGTCCACGCAGTGGGACCGGTGGGTCGGCTCAGCTACGGCCGCGATGCCCGCGTGATCGATGTCGCGGGCCTGACCATCATGCCGGGCCTGATCGATACCCACACGCACCTCACCTATCACGGCGACCAGCCCAACGTCTGGCAGCTCGAGTTCGAGGAGAGCGTGGAGCTCAACACTCTGAAAGCGGCACGCAACGCGGCGCACATTCTGCAAACCGGCTTCACCTCCATCGGCGATGGCGGCTGCCGCGGATACATCGGGCCGGCGATCCGCGACGGCGTCGCAAAAGGGGTTATACCGGGTCCTCATATCGTGGCCGCCGGGCCCATCCTGACCGGCTCGGCGGGGCTCTTGGACAGCATGCCCGTCTGGATCCGCATGGAAAGCGACCAGGCACTCGGAATGACGGTCAACGGCGTCGATGAGGTGCGCCGCGCGGTGCGTACGCAGGTCAAGGGTGGCGTCGACTGGATCAAGGTCTCAGCAAGCGGCGTTGCTGGCTCGCGGTTTGCGACCGCGGAGACCGAGGATCTCAGCGCCGACGAAATCGTTGCGGCGGTGTCTGAAGCACGCAAGTACGGCAAACCCGTCCATGCGCATGCCCATTCGCGGGAGGGTGTACGCGCCTGCCGTCGAGGCGGGGGTGCTCTCGCTCCACTCGGGCGAGTTTGTCGATGAGGAGATCCTGCTTCTGATGCGCGAAAAGGGGATCATCTTCAGCCCCACCGTCGCTTGGCTCCACGCGCGCTGCTTGCCGGGCTACGTGCTCGCCCAGAATCCCGCTTTCGTCGAAGAAGCGTGGCGGGCTTATGCGGCGGCCAAGATATCGATCGTCAAGGCGCGGGAGCTGGGTGTGAAAATGGCGATGGGCTCGGACGCCTCGCACCGCTTTCATCATGTGCCGGACGGCGCACTCGAACTTGAATACTACCAGGAGCTGGGCTGGCCGGCCCTTGAGGTGATAAAGGCAGCCACCAAGACCGCCGCCGAGGCCATCAACCGGGGCAACTCGCTGGGCACGCTTGCGCCCGGCAAAGTTGCCGACATCCTGGTCGTCGAAGGGCCTGTCGCCGAGGACGTGCGGGTGCTCCGCGACAAGCGCAACATCAAGTGGATGTTCCAGGCGGGTCGCGAGCTGGTGTTGGCACCGGACCGCGGTATTTTCGGCGCGGAATTCAAGGCCGCCGAATGGCTGGATGAACCTTTGGGCCGCAGCGAGCCCCGCAGTCGCGCGGCGGGGCGGCCATGAAGGAAGCCGATCGCGATGCTCTTGTCGCCGGTGAAGCCGCAATCGTCTTCCTCGATGCGCGTCTCATAGACGGGATTGCTGACGAACCGCTCGACAGGGGCTTTGTCAGGGTGCGCGAGGGCCGGATCGTGGAGGCCGGCCCGATGTCTGCACTACCGAAAAGCTGGCGGAGACGAGCGCGTCGTCGACCTCGCCGGACAGACCCTGCTCCCCGGCCTCATCGACTGCCACGTGCATTTTGTCTACAGCGGCTTCCGCAGCCTGGAGGAAATCGACCGCTGTCCGGTCGAGACGGCGGCGATCAATGCCATCGTGAATGGCGGGCTGATGCTCGACGCAGGCTACACGACCGTGCGCGACGTCGGCACGATCGGCAACGTCGCCGTCGCCGTCCGGGACGCCATTGCAGCAGGCAAGGTGCGCGGTCCTCGTGTGATTGCCTCCGGCCAGATCATCGGTCCGACCAGCGGCATGATCGATACGCTGCCCAGCCACTGGAGCACGTCGAGTGGGCTTGGGGTCTGCGTCGACGGCCCGCAGGCGATCGTCAAGGAGGTTCGCCGACAGATCAAGAACGGCGTCGATAATATCAAGCTCGGCGCGAGCGGCGTCGAGGTGGGTCGCTACGCCTACAGCTGGATGACGACGCTCAGCGCCGAGGAAATTGCGGCGGCGGTCGCCGAGGCGCATCGGTGGGGGCGCACGGTCGCCATCCACTGCCAGTCGTTCGATGCGGCCAAGTTTGCGTTGCGCGCCGGGGCCGATACGATCGAGCACGGCACGCGCCTTGACGATGAGGCGCTCGCGCTGTTTGCCAAGTCTCGCACGGCGCTGGTGCCGACCCTCTCCACCCTCTTCAGCGTGCTCGAGCTTGGGGAGACCCTCAACCTCATGCCCAAGCAGCGGGAGGAGATGGCAGTCAATAAGGACCACTGGCTTTCCGCGGTGGGGCGCGCTCATGAGGCCAACATCCTCATCGGTGCGGGCTCCGACATCGGCAACCGCTATCCGCACGGCAGGAATGCCCGGGAAATCGAATTCCTGGTCCGCGCCGGACTGTCGCCCATGCAGGCGCTCAAGGCGGCGACCGGCACGGCTGCGCGCATTCTCGGCAAAGGAGGGCACCATCGGCGCGCTAACGCCCGGTGCGTTCGCCGATCTTTTGGTGGTGGATGGCAACCCACTCGAGGACGTCCGTGTGCTGGGCGATCCCGAGCGTATACGCCTGGTCATGCTGGAGGGCCGAGCCGTTGCGGGCCGCGCGATCGACCGTTCGAACCGCCCCAAATCGCCGGCCCCGTTCCCCGTGACGCTTTGGCAGCCCCGCGAGCCCGCGCGACGCGCTGACCCGCCCGGTGGCCGGGCATAAACGCGCGCCAGCAGCTATCTCTGTGCTGTTCTATTTGTTAATGCCGGAGGTCCGACCGGGGCGCAATGCTCCGCCGGATGTATCGTCCATGGCCGATCGCATCGGCGCACAACTGCTCGTCGCGATAGACGAACCGGCCACGAACCATGCTGTGGATGACCTTCCCCTTGAAGTGCCATCCGTCGTAGATCGAGAAGCCCGCGTCCGAGTGCATGCTGGCACTGTCCGCAACCCATGCCCGCTCCAGGTCGACGATGGCGAAATCAGCGTCGCGGCCGACGGCGATGGCTCCCTTGGATTGACAGCCCATGACGCGGGCAGGGTTCTGGCTCAGCACACGGGCAATCAGGTCCAAGGGCACGCCACGTTTGTGATATCCCTCGCTGAGCAACGCAGGGAGAAGGGTTTGAAGGCCGGGAAAGCCTGGCGAGGCCTTCCAGATTCCGCCTGCTTTTGCCGCGACGTGCCGATGCACATGATCGGTGGCGACGACATCGATCTTCCCCGCCTTTAGCGCGGCCCACAGGGCCTCGGTGTCTCTCGCTTTGCGGACTGGCGGCCCGACCTTGCCGACGTCGCCGCCCTTCCAGTCGATCGTATGCGTCAGGTAGTGCGTGCATGTCTCGATGGTCAGGTCGGTGCCGAGCCTGCGTTGCGCCAAGGCGGCCTCGAGCGCCGCCTCGGACGTGCAATGCACCATGTACACGGGAGCCCCTGCCTGCCGGGCGAGCGTCGCGACACGATGAACTGCTTCGGCTTCGACAAAGGGCGGTCGAGAATCGTTCCAAGCGGCCAAGCCTCCTTTGCCTTCGGGGTCCGCTGCCATGAGGCGGCGGCCCAGGACCCAGGCCACCTCGATGTTCTCGCAGTGGGGGCAAAGAATGCCTTGGCATTCAGCAACCGCCTCAGCCAGGCGGAACAGGAAGCCGTCATCGATATCGGGTAGGCCGATGCGCAGCCCTTCGCCGCCCCGGCTGTACATGAAGAGCTTGAAGGAAGGGATGCCGTACGTCTTTGCATAGCTCGGTACATCCGCAAGCTGCTCTTCAGTCGAGATGACGAGGTGCAAACCAAAATCGACGCGGCTTCCGGCAGCGGTAACGGCGCAGACCTCGTCGATCAGGGCCGGCTCGAATGGCTTGCCGGATATCACGTAGGACAAGAACGTGGTCACACCGCCAGCAGCGGCGGCGGCCGACTCCGTTTCCGCGTCGCGAGAGATCCGCGGCCGGCTGATGTCGGCGCCGTGTCCGAGATGGATATGCGCGTCAACAATTCCCGGCATGATCAGGAGGCCCTTCACATCGACCGCAACCTCTGCCGTCAGCGTTTCCGGGGCGGCTATGGCCGCGATGCGGCCGTCAGCTATGCCGATATCGGCCTCGAGAATGGCCCCGTCCGGAAGGACTGCCTTGCCGCCACTCAGCACCTTGATCGAGCACGCGCCCTGCCATCGTTTGTCCTTCGCCTCGCTCAGCTCTGCCTACGATGTTTCGGCGCCCATCGACACGATCATCGGGCCGAGTTCGCGCATGATGACGTCGCGCGGCGTGATGTTTGGCGCAACGGGTATCGCCAGAACCACCTCATCGACGCCGCAAGGCTCGAGAGCCTCGACTTGGCGCATAATCGCCGGAGGCTCGCCAGAAAAGGCAAATCGCGTAACGATCTCGTCAGGGATGAGGCGCGCGAAGTCGGCTTGCGCACTCCCATGCTGCCGAAAGTCGTAGGCTTGCTTGACCGTTGCCGCGACCCGCCGCGTGAGATCGTCGACTTGGCCAGGAATATTGCGCAAGATGGCACGCGCGACATTGAACTTCACGGCCTGATGGCTCGGATGGCACGCGGCCCATACGGCGATCTTGACGCTCCCCTCCTCGCGCACCGCGGTGCGCTCGCCCTCGCGCACGATGCGGACCGCCTCGCGAATGAGCTCCGGCGCGATGCCGTTCATCAAGATGACGCCGTCGGCGATCCTCCCTGCCAGCTCCAGCATCTTCGGACCCGTGGCGGCAACATAGATCGGCACTCTAGGTCCGACATGATGGAGTTGGGCCGTCTTGCCTTCGCCGAATGAGACCGCCTCCCCGCCAAGCAGCTTGCGGCAGAGCGCGACGGTTTCCGCCAGGACCGACATCTTGGCGACCTCGAGGTTCATCGATTTGAGCGCGCTGTCGCCGACGCTGATGCCGAGCGAGGCTCGCCCTTCGCTCAGCTCCGCAAGGGTCGAGAAGGCCGCAGCCGTCACGCTGGGGTGGCGCGTCAGTGGATTTGTGACGGCGGTGCCCAGACGGATCCTTGTCGTCGAGACCGCAAGCGCGCCTAGCAGCGTATAGACCTCGTGGAACAAGAGGTGCGAATTGAGAACCCAAAGTGTCGAATAGCCTATCTCGTCTGCGAGTTTGGCGCTCGCGATGATGTCCCCGGGCGTCTCGTTGGGGTAGATCCCAAGACTGATTTTCACACCAGCGCTCCAGCACGTCCCTGCAATGCGTCATTCGCGCCCGCCGTACCTCTGAGAGGCGGACAGGCTATCCTGTCTTGCAGCCGCACGAAGCGCCCCGACCCAGTTGGCGCTGCGGCTGCAGCCACTCGTTTGCATGGCTTGGACTTCGATCGAGCTGCATCGGCACGATGCCGCAGCTGTCGCTCCCTCGTCAACCGCGAGAGCACGCCCACCGACATCTCGCAAGATCGTTCTGCGCAAACCCAAGGTCTAGGCAAAAATCTCGCCGAGTGCAGAGATTGTTTTGAGGGCCCTGGCCTGCTCGAGACCCGGCCATTGCACGCGCATGATGAAATGATTTACGCCAAGCAGCGCGTGATAACGCTGGATTTCGTCCTTCACGAACGCTTTGTCGCCGATAATGAAACGGTCCTTGACGAACTCCTCGAACGGTTGCTCGAACAACTCCGCCCCCTTCGACTGCTTGTCGAGGCCCCAGGACGAATAAGCCCCATATTTGTATTGAAGGGCGGCCTTGCATTCTTCGAGCGCTTTGGCGTGCGTCGACCCGATATAGCACTCGCGCGTAATCGGCGCTTCCGCCGGGAACTCCTTCCTCGCCTCGGCCAGCAGCTTCCGATACATAGCCATTTGCGGCACGAGCACGCTCAAATGTGCAAAGTTTGTGATCAGCCACGCATCTCCAAGCTGTGCCGCCCGTTTCACCGCCGCATCCACCACTGCCGCAAGCCAGATCGGCGGCCCGCCCTTGCGCTGCGGCTTCAGACCGATACCGAGGTCGTTGATCTGGAAAATCTTGCCGTTGTGCGTGATCTTGTCCTCGATCCACAACCTGCGCATGATCTCGATGCTCTCATTCATGCGCTGTGCGCGCTCTTTGAGCGGCACGTTGAAGGTCTGGAACTCGGCGTCGCGATAGCCCACGCCGATGCCGAGCACGTAGCGGCCGCCCGATAGCAGGTCGAGCGTTACGGCATCCTCGGCAACATGCACCGGATGGAGCAGCGGCATGATCAGGATGTTTGTCCCTATCGTCATGCCCTCGGCGTCTCGCAGAAGGTACGACAGCATCGGGACGGGTGCGAGCATCTGCATTGGATGCGTGAGATAATGATGCGGAACCCAGAGGGAGGAAAAGCCGCTCTGCCGCGCCACGCGCACCTGCTCGCTCATATCCTTGAGCGCCACAGCAACGTCGGTGCCCGGCGGAAACTGCGTGCCGATATAGAGTCCGACTTTCTGCATGGTCACCACCTCTCACGTTCGTTCCGCGGGGCCCCGGTCATTCGCGGGATCGACGAGCGGCCGCGATGCCCGACAGCCGGGACTGTCTTTGGGCCCGAGCCAGCGCTCTTACTGGCGCTATCCGCGGGCCAGATCAGACACGGTCAGACGAGGCGCGGTCAACTGAAAGCGCGAAAGGTCGGGTGTGAGCCTACTGGTTTGCAAGCTCGAAGGCTGTTTCTGCCAGGATGCGCGCGCCGGCGGTAGCGTCCGCCGGGGTGACGCTCTCCGCCTCGTTGTGGCTGATACCGTCCTTGCAGGGGATAAAGATCATCCCTGTCGGGCAGAAATAGTGCAGGTAGCGCGCGTCATGCCCGGCAGGTGACTGCAGTCGCATGTGCGAGATGCGCAACCGCTCTGCGGCTCTTGCAATGCGCGAACGCATCTCTTCCGGAAACTGTAGAGGAGCATCGTAGAGAAGCGTGCTCACCACGGCCTTGCACCTGCCTCGAGCCGCCTCGCATACGCTCGGGATCATATTCCCCAGCCTCTCGATGACGTCGGCATCGTCGTGTCTGAGGTCAATTGAGAAGTGCACCTTTCCCGGCACGACAGACGGCGCATTTGGGGTCACCTCGAACATCCCTATTGTGAAGCGCACGGTGTCTGCCTCATCCCACATCGCCTTCTGGAGGGCGTCGACGACAGCGACTGCGCTTGTCAGAGCATCACGACGGGCGCGGCGCGGCGTCGTGCCGGCGTCACTCTCCTCGCCGATGATATCGATGCGAAAGGTGCGCTTGCCCTGGATCCCCGTGACCACTCCCGCAGTGCAGCCTTGCTCCTGGAGGGTAATTCCCTGCTCAATGTGAGCCTCCAGAAAGCCCGCGATCGGGAAGCCCGTGGGACGATGCGGCATCTCCCGCTCCGCCTCGAGAACAACTCTGAGAGCGCTTTCGACCGTGGAGCCTGCGCGATCCTTGATCGGCAGTATGTCTGCCAGCTTTCGTTTTCCGGTGAACACCGCGGAGCCCATCATGCCCGGGGCGAAGCGGGACCCTTCTTCGTTCATCCACGCCACCACTTCGATCGTCCGGCGCGGCCGGTCGGTATGCTCGGATATCGCATGTACTGCCTCAAGGGCGGCCAGCACGCCATAAGCGCCATCGAACTTGCCGCCAGTCGGCTGGCTATCGATGTGCGACCCAATCAACAGTGGCGGGAGCTGAGGCTCACGGCCCTCGAGCGCCAGGAACAGGTTTGCGGCGGCGTCGACCGACGGTTTGAGGCCAATGCTTTTCGCCCATGCCACCAGCGCTGCTCTGGCCTGGACCTCTTCCTTGGACAGGGCCAGTCGGCACACCCCGCCCTTACTCGTCGCACCGAATTTGGCGAAATCCATCAAACGCTGCCAAAGGCGGCCCCCATCGATCCGTTGAGAGACCCCACCGATCATTTCTCTCTCCTTCTTTGCGTTGCACGTTCGCGCAGCATAGATCGGGCTCAGAACTCCGGCGAGGTGGTCGCTCGGCGTGGCGCTAACGGGCCTGGTGGTCAAGGAGGAGCACCAGGCCGATCTGTTCGACAAGCCCAAAAACGCCAAGCTGGTTCAGGCGATCGATGCGGTGAACCAGAAATTTGGGAAAGGTGCGCTTATTTACGGCGACGCTGCGCCCGATCAGACCAGCAGATCGCCTTTCAGCGCGTGCCCAAGGCGAAGGAGTTGTGAAAGCTCAGGCGGCCAGCGCCGGCGCATCGGCGCGCAGCAGCGCCAATCCGAAATGCATGCGGGCGTGCTCCACGGCTAACCCCATGACTAGCGGCGCGCGGATGATCTGCCGGGCCGGATCATCGATCACGCTCTTTCCCATCAGCGCGCGATTGCGGAACAGATAGCAGAGGCGCGACCCGACGGGCGGGAAGACGCATACCAGACGAGGTGTTAAACGCCGTCTCAAATCGATCGAGACGCCGGCGCTCGGCGGCGTCGGCGCATGATGCTGGTGCGCGCTGCGCGGAGGCAAGATCGCGCAATAGGTCTCTGGCGGGCCATTCGGGAATGAGCGTCCGCACCAATGCGCGTATCCGTCCATAGACGGCTTGGGATTTATCAAAGCCGGAGCAATCTCTACTGCCCGCCCGTGCGGGAACATGATCAGACGGCCATTCGACGTAAACTTGTACGAGTCGTTCGACAGTCCAGTTGATTCCAGCAAAAACCACCGTTGTGCTGGAAAAAAGTGCTGTAGTCCTGGCCCGTATCGCTGACGTGAGCGAGAGCAATGGTCAGGTCATAGCCGGCCCACCAGAGGAGCGTCACGTTTCATGGTTGGCCCATCGTCGGCCACCATCGCAGACCGCCGTCAGCCGGTATCGATCAGCCGTAGACCTTGCGCACTTCGCCGTCGGCCCACTTCACCGCGTCCTCGGCGGACATGCCCTGGACGGCCTTGGCATACATGTCGACGATGATGTACTTGGAGAGCACTTCGGCAGCCTTCCGTCCCGCCGGGCCCGCATGGCCATAGACACGGCCGAGCCGGGGTGCGACGCGGTAGGGGGCCATTATCGGATCCTCCTCCCACATCTTGTGGTTCTCCCACTGCTTGGTGGGACCGGTAGCGAACCCCTTCTGCACATTGAACCACTTGTCGTAGACCGCGGGCGAGTGGAACCACTTCAGGAACTCCATCGCCTGCTTCTGGTTTTCGAATAGCCCATCACCATCATGCACTGGAACGGATGCACTCCGAATTGGCCAGCTGGCCCCTTGGGCAATGGCGCATGCACGATATCGGTCTTCAACTGCTCGCCCTTGTCGGTCTTGTACTGGTCGGGCTTGCGCAGCGATTCGATGTAGATGGAAGCGCCGTTCAGCGTGGCGCTGATCGTGCCCGACAGGAAAGCACGGTTGTTGTTCAATCGTTCCAGGCAAGACCGCCCTCGTCGTGGGCCTCCTTCCAGAAGGCGGTCATGAACTTCACCGACTCGATAGTCTCTTTCGAGTTGAGGTTGACCGTCTTGCCGTCAGCCTCGACTTCGCGCCCTCCCCATGACCACAAGTAGGGATAGGCGAAGGCCGGGGCGTCGCCGACCGTGTGGCCGAGGGTCTGCCCGAGAGGATGGCCTTTGGCCTTTAGCTTCTTGCCGGCTTCCCGATACTCCTCCCAGGTCTCCGGGAACTTGCTGACACCGATCTCGTCGAACCACGATTTGCGATATGCGACCATGGCGCCGATGATGCAATAGGGCACGGCAACCCACTTCTTGCCGTCGTGGGTGTTGGCCTTGGCGAGATCGTAGTAGCCGCCCTGTGCGGAACCGATCGCTTCGCACACAGCCGACACGTCGGCGCACGCTATCGGCATAGAGCTGCGCCTTGTTGTCAAAGATCATGATGATGTCGGGCCCGGCGCTGATCTGGATCGCCGCAGTCGCACGCGCCTGGAGGTCATTGAGGCCGATAGTCTCGAGATTGATCTTGAAGCCAAGCGCCTTCTCGGCTTCCGCCAGCATCGATTGACGCAGAATCTGATCGCCAGCCGGGACGAAGTCCGCCCACTTCAGCCAGTGTACGGTTGTAGCCTGCGCGTAGGCTGGCGCTTTGCCAGCTGCCAGAATGCCGGCCATGCCGCTGGTTTTGGCAGCTAGTGCGCCGGCGCCCGACGCCTTGAGGAACTTGCGGCGAGTGACACGAGCCATTTTGTTTCCTCCCAGTTACGGATGTTGTTTGTCTTTATGCGGTAAGTCTAGGTCCAGACGTGACTGCCGACAAGATCGCGTCGACTACATTGCGAGGCCGCGCCTTTGCATCACAGCATCTAGGACAACCCGACTAGCCCTGCATAAGGATCAATCTTTGTGACAAGGGGGCGAATATCGGGTGCTAACCGCTTGGTTCACTGGGCTCCGGCATCATCGGGTCGGCGCGAGGGAGGAAGGTGGTCCATCCTCGAATCTTAACAGCGCACTCCCGCTGTGTGCACGTACGTTCACTACGACGTCGGCTGTCGTGCAGGGCAGCAGCGTCACGGCCGCGAGAGACCGCGTCGCTAAGTGCCAGGTGCTACACTCACGCAGCCCAGCAACGCAGTACACGGGTTGCAGGATTGCAAGGTTGCGATCAGTTTCCTGGCAGTCAACGTGTCGCCGCACGCAGACAAGCACGCGGCTATCTTTCGAAAGAGTTGTCTTAGAGCCAGAGCACTTTTCGTCTTAGCTCCAGATCGTCCCGCAGCACCTTGGAATTCCCGGTCCACTGAACCTCACCCCGCTCCAGCGCGACGGTGCGGTCGGAGAATGCAAGCGCCAGGTCGAGGTGATGCTCGATGATCAGGATCGAGATCTCCCGGCGCAGTTTTCGAAGCGTCGAAGACTTCCTCCACCATCGCCGGCGACAGCCCCTCGAAGGGCTCGTCCAGCAGCAGGACGCGCACGTTGCCGGACAGCGCGCGCGCGACCGCCACCATCTGCTGCTCGCCGCCGGAAAGCTGGTCCGCCTTGGTAGCGAGCTTCTCCCGGATGCGCGGGAAGAGGTCGAAGATGCGCTCGCGCTCCCACCGCACACCGGTGCCGGTCCGGCGCGAGACGCCCGAGCCCGAGGTTCTCGTCCACCGTCATTCCCGCGAACAGGCCCCGCCCTGTGGCACGAAGCCCACGCCGAGGCGCGCGATCGCCGGCCGAGGGCATCCCGCTGAGCTCGTCGCCGGCCAGCTCGATCGAGCCCCGCGCGGGCGGCGACGATGCCGAGGATGTCTTCAGCAAGGTGGACTTGCCCGCGCCGTTGCGTCCGAGCAGCGCAACGACTCGTTCTCGCGCACGTCGAAGGACACGTCGTGCAGGATGTGGCTCTTGCCGTAGAAGGTGTTGACTGCCGAGACGCGCAGGAGCGCCGCGTCGCTTCGCCGCGCCGGGCGCGCGCTCGGCGAGCATGGGGCTTGCCGCAGCCGATGTAGACGCGCTGCACCGCCGGCGGTCGCGCACGTCGTCCACGTCGCCCTCGACCAGCACCTTGCCCTCGTTCATCACGGTGATGCGTCGGCGATGGCGAACACGCGATCGATGTCGTGCTCGACCAGCAGCACCGCCATATCCGCGCGAGA
The DNA here is from genome assembly GCA_963755055.1 of uncultured Alphaproteobacteria bacterium. Lineage (GTDB taxonomy): Bacteria > Pseudomonadota > Alphaproteobacteria > Rhizobiales > Xanthobacteraceae > AP-16. The sequence goes on from CAVWIS010000015.1 coordinate 27,458, forward strand.
TCGCCTTGATCAGCTCGGTGACGCGCTCGCGCTCGGCCGCCGCGAGGCCGGCCAGCGGTTCGTCCAGCAGCAGCCCGCGCGGGCGGGCCGCGAGCGCCACGCCGATCTCGAGCAGGCGCTGCCCGCCGTAGGAGAGGAGCCGGCCACGGCACTGCTCCACGCCCTCCAGCCCCAGGAACCGCACCAGCTCGCGCGTCTCGCGCGTTCACGCTCGCGATGCGCGGGCGCGTCGGCCCAGGAGTCGAAGCGGCTGGGGATGGCGCGCCTGCACGCCCAGGCGCAGGTGCTCCCCCACGTTGAGCGAGGGAACAGGCTGGTGATCTGGAACGAGCGGCCACGCCCGGCGCCGCGATGTCTCGGGCGCAAGGCCGCCGATCGGATTGCCCGGCGAGCACGACCGGCCCGGTCGGGCGCGAACATGCCCGAGATCAGGTTGAACAGCGTGGTCTTGCCCGCGCCGTTGGGGCCGATCAGGGCGTGCAGCGTGCGATCCGCACCGCGAAGTCGACGCCGTCCACGGCGGTGAAGCCGCCGAAGCTCTTGGCCACGCCGCTGCACCCGAGCAGCGCCCCTCGGTGTGCGCGGCGCGGCCAGGAAGGCGGGGCAGCCTGCGTCTCGCCCGCCTGCGCGCCCGCCATGGCCGGCGCCGGTCACGGGCTTCGGCCGCAGCGGCGCCATCAGCGCGCTCGCCGAGGCCGACCAGCCCGTCGGGCGAGAACAGGATGGAGGCCATGAACAGCAGGCCGAACCAGAACTGCCAGTTCTCCGTCACGCTGCGACAGATGTCGCGGAACATCAGGTAGAAGAGCGCGCCCAGCGCCGGGCCCAGGAAGCTGCCCATGCCGCCGACGATCGGTCATCGCCAGGAGCTCGCCCGAGAAGCTCACGTGACCGGCTCGGCGGAGGTCAGCGGTTGATGAAGAGCGAACAGGCCGCCCCCCAGGCCGGTGAGCCCCGCCGAGACGACGAAGGCCGCCAGCTTGTAGCGCAGGACCGGGTAGCCCGCGAAGCGCGCGCGCTGCTCGTTCTCGCGGATCGCCACGAGACGGTGCCCAGCGGCGAGCGGTGGAAGCGCCACACCAGCCAGCGCGACAAACGCGATCGCCGCCACGACGAGTAGTAGCCGCCTGTTCGTCGAACGAGACCCGACGACGCGGGCCGCAATCCGCCCAGGCCGTTCTCGCCGCCGGTGACCGCGGTCCAGCGGAACACGACGTAGTAAGCAGCGCCGTGAACGCGAGCGTCAGCAGCGAGAAGTACACGCCGCGCCGGCGCAGGATGAGAAACCCGAACACCCAGCGAGATCGCCACCACGCCGCCCACGCCGATCGAGCGGGAGCAGGAAGACGTCCTTGAAGTACTCGCGTGCATGATCGCCGCCACGTACGCCGCGAGCCCGAACCAGGCGCCGTGGCCGAACGAGACCAGGCCCGTGTGTCCCACGAGGATGTTCAGCGCCATGCACGCGATCGCGAAGATCACGACCTCGGTCGCGGACGTGACGCCAACCCGACGGCGTGCAGCGCGAACGGCATCGCGACGAGTGCGATGAGCGACGTAGAGGAGGTCGCGCTGCTTCGGCAAGTCGGCTACTCGAAGCGCACGATGCGCTCGCCCAGCAGGCCGCGCGGGCGCACCAGCAGGACGAGCAGCATCAAGAGGTAGATGGCGGCCTCCGAGTATTGCGGATAGCCGGCGGCCGTCACCAGGCCCTTGGTGACGCCGACGATCACCGCGGCGATCACCACGCCCCAGAACGACCCCAGGCCGCCGATCACCACCACCACGAAGGCGGCCGTGATGATCTCGCCGCCCATCGCGGGGTGCACCGCGAAGATCGGCGCCAGCATCACGCCGGCCAACCCGCGAGCCCGATGCCGAGGAACGCGATCGCGGCCATGTACGGCTCGAGCGAGATGCCGAGTGCGCCCACCATGTCCGGGTTCTGCACCCCTGCGCGCACCACGCGCCCGAAGGGCGGGCGCTGCAACAGGAACCACAGCCCCGCCACGCAGAGCATCGCGACCAGCATCAGGAGCGCCCGGTACGCGGGTAGAAGAAGTCGCCCACGATGATCTGCCCGCGCAGCTCCGCGGGATGGCCCACGAGAGCGGTGGAGCCCCGTAGATCATGCGCAGCACTGCTCGATCACCATCGCAAGCCCGAAGGTGAGGAGCAGCGACAGCGCGGGATCGGCCTTGTAGAAGCGCCGCAGCAGCAGGCGCTCCACGACGACGCCGAGGAGGCCGACCAGGACCGGGGCCACGAAGACAGCGGCCGTGAACCCCGCCGCTGCCCGATCGTGATCGCGAGATACGCGCCGATGGCGTAGAACGCGCCATGGGCGAGGTTCACGATGCCGCCCAGGCGAGAAGATGAGCGACAGCCCCAGCGCGATCAGCAGGTAGTAGGACCCCGCCAGCAGGCCGTTGAGGATGTGTTGTAGGAGAAGCATGGAGCAGTCACGACCGGCCGTCATAACAGAAGAAGGAAAGAAGGCGAGAAGGAAGGGGGTCGGGCTGAAATTCCCCCTCTCCGCCTGCTTGCTCGGGGGCTTCCTTTCAAAGCGATCCTTCAAGCTGCGCTACCTCCGCTTCCATCTTGCATTCGATCTCGTCCCCCTTGTCGTCGCGATCACCTCCAGCGATTCGCCCCCCCCGGGCACGGCCGCGGACGGCGAGAAGATGTCCCACTCGTTCTTGATCTGCGCGGCCGGGAGCGCCACCACCGTGTACATCTCGTGCATCATCTGGTGGTCGGACTTGCGGAAGTAACCCTCGCGCGTCTTCATGAGCGGGAATTTCGCCCCCTTGTCCATGTGCTCGACGAGCTTCGTGGAGTCGAGCGTCTTCGCCTCGGCCATCGCCTGCGCCGTGAGCTTGACCGCGTTGTAGTCGCCCCACGCCTGGTTTTCCGGCGGGCGGTTGTAGCGCTTGCGGAAATCGGCCACGAACTTCTGCGAGGCCGGCGTGTTGATCAGGTGGTGCCAGACGAGCGGCCAGGTGCCGAGGAAGTTCCCCTTGCCCGCCGCCCACGCCACCGCGGTATCGAAGCCGAAGCCCGCCACCGGGAAGGTGAGGCGGAACTCCGTGTACTGCTTGAGGAAGTTCGTGATCTGGTTGCCCGCGAGGTTCGACACCACGAGGTCGGGCTTGGCGTTGCGAATTTCCAGCAGCAGCGGCGAGAAATCGGTTGCGTCCGTGGGGATCAGCTTGTCGGCCGCGAACTGGCCGCCGTTGCCGCCGCCATGAACTTCTTCGCCACGCGCAGCAGGTCGTGGCCGAAGGCGTAGTCGGCGGTGAGCGAGAACCACTTCTTGTCCTTCACCAGGACCCCTGCAAGAAGGAGTGCCCGCCCGTCAGGCTTCGACGTACATCGAGTTCTGGCTCTCGATGTGGAACATGTAGCGGCTGCAGCTCTTGCCGCGGAGCTGGTCAGACAGTTCGCCTCCCGTGTTGATGAAGAGCGTCTTCGTGCGCTGCGGCCACCTGGCCGATCGTCGAGCGCTCGAGGCCGAGGAGATCTCGCCGATGATGCACGCCACCTTGTCGCGCTCGATCATGCGCTCGGCCTTGGTGGTCGCGGTCTGCGGGTTCACCGAGTCTTCCTTGAGGAGCTCGACCTTGCGGCCGTTGATGCCGCCCGCGGCGTTGATCTCCGCCACCGCCATGTCCGCAGCCTGCACCGCGTACTCGCCCAGCGGCCCCAGGAATCCCGTGCGGGGCGTGAGGTGGCCGATCTTGATGACGTCCGACTGGGCGCGGACAATGGCTGGAAATCCCACGATGCCGGCCGCCAGAGCGGCGCCGGCACCGCCTGCTATCATTTCGCGCCGCGAAATGCCTTTACGCGTCATCATTTTCTTCCTCCCATGGGGTTCGTTTCTCATGATGCGCCGAAATTGATCCAAGCGCCATCTAAGTCAACGTAAGTCAGCGCGGGCCGCGCAAGATGACCGTTGGCTGACGCTGAAGGTTGCGCCTGCGCGACCGCAGACGCGGCAAGCGGCAGCTTGATGCAGCGCAAGAACGTCTGCGACAGCGAAGCAACTTCGTCGGGTCGGGGTCAACTTTCTCCGGTACGCCAGGCTTGGCCAGGCTCAGTGTAACCGTTCCCTGACTTGGCTGGCTCTCAGGCAGGCCGGGAACTCCTCCCCAAGGTGAACCGTTGACCGATACTGCAGACGGCCCTCAACCGAAGGGGCTGGCGTCACACAACCACATGCGTCCATTCCGACCGAAACGGCGAGCAGCGGGATCTTGGCCTTCAGACCGAGATCGGCGTAGGCGCGCATGAACTTCACCGGGTTGGATCCGGCAAAACCGTGGGACACGCCGTCCGAGGCCGAAAGTACCGATGCGCTCGGCGATGACCCGCCCGCTTCGCTCGACAGCCATTACAGCCGCTTCATTGCTACTACGAGGCAGTCCGCCCCTCTCCACTGATTTGGGCCAACTGGTTCGCCGGGAGGAGCCCTTCGTCCAGTGGAAGGCGGCAGCCTTCGCGCGATGGCACGAGCCGGATGATGCGAGAGTATCAAGTCCGGATCTGTGAGAGGCTC
>CAVWIS010000016.1:0-109305 GCA_963755055.1 uncultured Alphaproteobacteria bacterium
TATACCATTGGCGGATCACAGTGAATTCATGATGTATGGAAACGACGTCATGGATTGGACCATCTTGGGGTTGCGCTCGATGTAGAGCGCGGCCTCCACGAGCCGGTCACAGACCTCGTCCATCGATTTGGCTGCGTAGTTCTTGAAAATGTTTTCGCGGATCTCATCCCAGATGTGCTCTTGGGGATTTAACTCAGGTGAATAAGCGGGCAGGAAGGCCAGCGTGACATTGGCAGGAATCACAAGATCACCGCTGTTATGATTACCGGCCCCATCCACAACGAGTAGGATATGCCACCGGGAAAATTTCTTGGACAAAGTATCGAGGAATATCTGAAAGCATTCCGTGTCGGACGCAGGCAGAATTAGAAATGCGCACGTCCCGTCCGTAGGGCCGACGGCCCCGTACAGATAGATGTATTCCCGAATTAGCTGGGAGGCTACCTCAGGTCTTACCCCAGCAGGAGCCCAGCACGGTCGCGGCCGGTTCATCCTACCGAACCGAGCCTCATCGGCGAACATCACTCGTAAACGACGACCTCTCGCGGCGGCCACGCGACGGGCCTTTCTCACATCATCGCGAAACCCCTTTTTTTATAGGCTTCCTGCGCCTCTATATTGCGGCCCGGATGGAAAGGGCGCGGCATCAATTTGCGCCATTCATGGCGGGCCAAGAGATCATAAACCGTGCTGTTGCTTGTCGGGTGCCCGATCTCCTCTTCATAGGCGGATTTTAATTCGCCGATGTTTAGCAGCTCGCCGGCACCCGCAGCTTTGGCAAATTTGGCGAGAAACGCCTTTTCCTCTTCCAACGTCATATTTTCCCGCCGCCGACCACCAGTCGGCTTCGGCCTTAACGCGTTGACGCCACCGTTGTCATACGCCATGTGCGCCCGGTTCACCGTGCTCAAAGATACCCCCGTCAACTCGGCAATCTTTGGCTGGGTCTTCCCGTCTTCGCGCAGCAACACCATCTGTATCCGCTGGCGCACGGTAGGATCTTTCTCGCGCTGCAGCGCTTTCTGCAAGCGTTTCACTTGATCGTGGTTGCACTTGACCATCCGACCCCCCTCCGAATCAGATGGTCCTAGCGAATCACATTCAGATTCCCGTGGCCAGGATCTCTCGAGAGGACGGAAACCTTAGTGACCGATTTCGATTCAAGGGGATCCGGAGGTGGTGTTAAAGGTCGCGGGCGGTTCCTCGTCTGCGATTTGGTTCCTTGAACGGACCTTTCGGAACTCCGTCATTTCTTCTGGAAACCGACTCTCCAGGAAGCCAATATCGATGGCCGCGTGTGGGTTGCCCAGCACGTCCCGCCCGCGATCTGTCAGTTGGAAGCGTCCTGGTCCAACGGCTTGGAGCAAGCCCGCCTTCTTGAGGTAGGTATTTGCCCAGCCAACTCGGTTGTAAAACCGCGTCTGCCCACTTTTGAGAGTTTCGGCTCGGTCCTCGTCGGAGAGCTGAAACTGCTGGGCCAACTGCTCGACCGCTTCGGCAGGGGTATGCTGCTGACCGTCACTCGCCAGCTTCAACAGCGGCAGCATCAAGGTCTGGAAGTCAGGGACAGCCATGTTGTACACCTATGCATTTCAGCACGCAATTGAGATTCCTGCGGGGGGCATGGTCGCCGTCCATTGCCCCGCAATGTGGCATACAAAGTTTCGGAAAACCTACATTATTTTTTGCCTATATCTGGAAGAGCTTATGGGCTCACCGAAGGATCGATCCGCCCGCACGGATGATAAAACTGTATGGCGGCTGCAAGCTGTCAGTCATGCGGGGCCGACGACTGAATATGTGTGCTAATCGCATGAATTGCGTTGGCAAGATTGTTGGGGTCTCCGGCCTGTCGGTGTTCGGCCGCTGTCTGTTGAAGCGCCGTGACATATTCATCCAAGTCAATCACTCCATCCTTGGACAAGGTCCAAACGAGCGTGCGAAATGCCGAGAGCATCCCAAGCACCAGTCTATCTCCCGGAATTTTCTGCGTAGACGCCATTGGGGACCCCCATGAACGCGGATGAACGGAAAAACACCATACAGCCCATTGCCTCTAAGCGGCAGCCTCTCCACTCCTCCCCTCTGTCTCCCAGTCGCCCGCGCTCCGGCCGACCACATCGCAGGGCCGTCAACGGCCGATGCCCTGACGGACGCGCGCTGACCACCGACCTTGGCACTTTTGGCGCGGGGTCGGCGCACGGATGGCGCGGGCGGTCTCTTGCGGATGCCCCCGAGTAGGATGCGCTCTGTCGGCAAGCTCGTCCTTGCGCAAGAGCCGCCCAATAAACTTCCGAGGGACCACCCGCGCGTCGTCGGGATGAAGCTCAATGCCGTCGCACTCGCCACCGGGATCGAGCCCTTGGCGGTCCGCCTGCCACAGCGCGGCGCCTAGCGAGCTTGCCTCAACGAACGCGACGCCCTCGAACGCCCCGCCGACGCGGTAACTCAACTGATACAGACCCATGTCCGAAATGTGCGCCTCCGCAGGGCGGAGTCAACCCCATACCGTCACGTATGCCGGTCGCACTTCGCGCACTCGACGCGGATCATGTCGACATGACCGACCAGATCGCGCGGTGTGAGAGAGCCATCACGGGGCATGGGATCGTCGACTGTTGACCGTCCGCTTTCCGGCTAACCCGGTCATTGGGGCCTGTCGAAGTCGAGATAGCGAGGTCGCAAAATGACCCATCTGCGACATCGGGCCTGATCAGCCTCTGAAACCAGTTGTGTGTGCCATTTCTCACTCGCCGCCCTGCCGCAAAGTGCTAGGCTTTAGAGATTGCACTTGGCGTGTTCTCAGGGGGGGGCATGCGACGGCGAGAGTTCATCAGGTTTCTCGGGGGTGCGGCGGTGGCGTGGCCGGTGGCGGCGCGGGGGCAGCCGGCGATGCCGGTGATCGGATTCCTCAACACCCTATCACCGAACAGCATGGCGACGAACGTCATGGACGAGTTCCGCCAGGGTCTGAAAGAGGCCGGGTTCGTGGATGGCCAGAACGTTAGGATCGAATACCGTTGGGCTGAGGGTCACTATGATCGCCTCCCAGCGCTAGCGGCCGATTTGGTGCGCCGTCAGGTGGCCGTGATCGCTGCAACTGGTGGCGAGCCTTCACCGCAGGTGGTCAAGGCCGCAACCCGAACTATCCCCGTCGTGTTCATGGCTAACGGCGATCCTGTCGCAGCAGGCCTAGTCGCCAGTCTCAATCGGCCCGGTGGCAACCTGACTGGTGTCACAATATTCGGCACGATGGCAGCTGGTAAGCGACTGGAGCTGCTGCACCAGCTGATGCCCAAGCCTGGCATCATCGCTTATCTCATGAATCCGAACAATCCGAACCGGGAAATTGACAACGTGCAGACCGCAGCGCACTTGCTCGGACAGCAAATCCTTGTTCTGAACGCCAATACTGACCGGGAGCTTGATACCGCCTTTGCTACCATCGCCCAACAACAAGTAGCCGCGCTCCTTGTCGGCTCTGATTCATTTTTTTTCAACCGGCGAGACCAGCTCGTCGCGCTGGCGGCACGGCAGGTGTCAATCGGCGCCCAAATTTGACCCCCCGTATTGCCTCATCTGCGAATGTTACCCTGGTCGCGCAGTCGGCGCTGACGATCCGACGTGGACCGATCGGTGGAGCCTAACGACTTCCGAGGCTTGCTCGACGGGAGGGGCTGTGGGCGGGTCGGGCCATCCATAGCCCGAGCCGTCCACAGCCCCGGGTAGTAGGGCCGCGGTCATCGCTGGGCGAGGCGGCTCCTGAGCAATCAGCTTCTCGGCGGCCTTTTTCCTAAGCGCCTTCAGCAGACGCTGCACGATCGAATGCTGTCTCATCCCGAACTGCTCGGGGTGTCTCTCGCTAAGCCGGCCGACGATGGCGAGCGCGGTCAGCTGCGGCTGCGCCGCAAGCCAGTTCTCGATCGTGGCAACGTGCGGGTCGAGCTTGGACGGCATACGAATCCTCGTCTTGTAGGGTCGCTTCGGTCGGCGGTGCGTAGCACGCGGATCGCCAGCCTCGATTGTCGTGCCGAGCGTCTTCGCGAAGGCAACTGCGTCCGGTGTCGATGATTGGATCGGCTGCGGTGCAATGCCCTTGCCGGCACGTTGCTGGCAGCGCGCTTCTCCGGCACGACGGTCGATGCGATTGCCGAGCTCCTCCTGGGCCGTGCGGATCTCGGCCAAGAGTGCGACCGGATTGAGCGTGCGATACTGGTCGCGCAGCCGCTCCTTCACGGCCGGGGGCACCTTTGGATGCGCAAGCGCCCGTTCATAGGGCGTCGACGGAGCATGATAGCGCTTGATCACTTTCGCCCCTTCGCGACGCTTCTCCTTCAGCTTGAAGGACGGCTGGAAGAAGTTGACGTAGAGCCGTGCCGCCGCATAAAGGCGGCCCATCACTCGCGCCGTTTCGACGCCATCGAAGCGCCCGTAGCCCATCAGACGGCGCACGATCGCGCCGTTCTTCTGCTCGACGAACGCCTGGTCGTTTTTCTTGTAGGCGCGCGAGCGGGTCACTTCGAGCTTCTGTTCGCGGCACCACGGTACGACGGTGTCGTTCATGAACGCGCTGTCGTTGTCGAAGTCCACGCCGAGCAAAAGCCAGGGAAACAGGCTCTGCACGTGCTTCATCGCTTCGACAACAAGCGAGCCATCGCGCGTCACCAACGGCAGGCATTCGGTCCAGCCCGTGGCGACGTCGACCATCGTCAGCGTCTGGATGAACGAGCCCGCCACCGACGTCCCGCCATGTGCAACCATGTCGACCTCGCAGAAGCCCGGCGGCGGGCTTTTCCAGTCGTTGAACGTGCGGATCGGAACCTCGCGCCGGATTGCCGAGTAGAAGCCTGCGCGTCGTCGCTTGCCGCCGCTCGCCGCGACCTTTACATCGCCAAGCAGGCGGTCGATGGTTGCAGCGCTGATGGCGAGAACAAGATCATGATCCGCCTTGCCAAGCTTCAATCGGCCATGTTGCTCAAGCGCCGGCAGCAAGGTCGGAATCATCACCTTGAGCCGCTTGCCGCATACCCGATCGGACGCTTCCCACAGCGCCGTCAGCGCGTCCTTGATGGTCGCACCGTATCTGCGCCTGCGCTCTCGTGGTGCCTGGATCCCGTTCGGCGCCTCGTGCTGCCGGAGCGCACGCACCGCATGCTTGCGATGCCAGCCCGTCGTCGCGCACAGTTCGTCGAGGATGCGCCCCTTTTCCGTCCGCTTCGCCGACCGGTAGCGCTCCGCCACCGCCGATACCACCTCGCGCCGCGCGCCCATGCTGATCCTTCTCGCCATCGGCGACACCGACACGATTCGGTGACGCCGCCCCAGTCATTGGCGAGAACTTGTCCAGTAACATTCCAGGTGAGGCAATGCGCCCCCGATCGGCGTCCAATTTTGACCCCCTTGAGCGCCGAGTTCCGGACGGTAGCGGTCGCCCCGTCGGAGCTGGTCGGGGTTGCGGAGACGGGGCGACCGCGGGTTGGCGGGTGATCGTCGGCGCGGCTCTTGAAGCGCCAGCTGTCGTTGCCGGTCTCGATGATGTCGCAGTGGTGGGTCAGGCGATCGAGCAGCGCGGTGGTCATCTTGGGATCGCTGAAGACGCTTGGCCATTCCCCGAAGGCCAGGTTGGTGGTGACGATGATCAGAGGTGCGCTCGTAGAGGCGGCTGACGAGGTGGAACAGGAGCTGTCCGCCGGATTGGGCGAAGGGCAGATAGCCGAGTTCGTCGAGGACGATGAAGTCCATGCGGGTCAGATGATCGGCGAGCCGACCCTGGCGACCGTTACGGGTCTCGGTCTCGAGCCGGTTGACGAGATCGACCACGTTGTAGAACCGGCCGCGGGCGCCGGAGCGGATGCAGCTTCTGGCGATGGCGATGGCGAGATGGGTCTTGCCGGTCCCGGTCGAAGCAGCGACATACTGCCGGGTATCAGGAGGACGGGGGGCGGATTTTCTATCCGTTTCACCCGCGATGTGGCGAGACGGTAGTCGTCGTTCGCCGTCATCGTTTTCAAGGTACGGACGTGTTCGTCGTCCAGCAGCTCGATGGCACGTTGGCCCATATTCCGTGCTGGATGATGAGCGAGGCTGCGGCTCATTATGAGCTGCGCGCCGAGCCGCGGCTTCCACTCGAGCACCTGCGCGACCTACGTATCGAGGTCGATTCGCTTCTAGACTTTCTCCGGTCGGATTCGGGAGGGGAGGCAGTCGATGAGGCGCGCGCTTGTGCTACGGCATCCAGATCTGTTCGAGGACGGCGATCCGCTGGTCGTCGTGCCATGCGATCAGAAGCAACAATTGGTTCGACTGATCCAGGTCATGCTGATCGAGTGTCTGACGACGACGTCAGCATCGGCGGCGAAGCAGGAGGACGGCGATGATGAAGATCACGCCTGAGCACTTGGCACGCAGTGCGTTCGTCTACGTCCGTCAGTCGACCGCCGATCAGTTGCTGCACAATCACGAGAGCCGCCGTCGCCAATACGCACTGGCGGACCGCGCGCGTCAACTCGGCTGGCGAGAGATCGTTGTGATCGACGACGACCTCGGCCGCTCCGGCTCAGGCGTCAGTCGCCCGGGTTTTGAACGCCTGCTGGCGGCGATCTGTGAGGGGCGCGCCGGCGCGGTGTTCGCGATCGAGGCTTCGCGCCTGGCGCGCAACGGTCGAGACTGGCATACGCTGATCGAGTTCTGCGGTCTCGTCGGAGCGATCATCATCGACGAGGATGGCGTTTACGAGCCTCGTCATCCCAACGATCGTCTGTTGCTCGGCATCAAGGGCACGATGAGCGAGCTGGAGCTATCGATCCTTCGGCAACGTTCGCTGGAAGCGCTGAGGCAGAAGGCGCGGCGGGGTGAACTGTTCCTGACGGTGGCGATCGGTTACGTGAAGGTCCGACCCGACCGGATCGACAAAGACCCGGACCAGCGGGTGCGCGAGGCTGTGACGCTGGTCTTCGCCAAGTTCGCCGAGTTCCAGAGCATTCGGCAGGTCCATCTCTGGTTCCGCCAGGAACGCATCGCTCTGCCGGCCGTGAGTTACACGGTGGCCAGCGGCCGCAATATCGTCTGGAAGTTGCCGGTCTACAATACCGTCCACCACATCCTGACCAACCCGATTTATGCCGGCGCCTATGCGTTCGGCCGAACCAGCAGCCGGGTGACGATCGAGGCAGGCCGCAAGCGCATCGTACGCGGGTTCAGGCGCGAACGAACCGAGTGGGACGTCTTGCTCACGGACCATCACCAAGGATATCTCTCGTGGGCCGAGTTCGAGAGGAATCAGCGCCTGATCGCCGACAATGCCAACAGCAAGGGCCTCATGGCGCGCGGGTCGGTCCGCCGCGGCGAGACGCTATTGGCCGGTCTTCTGCGCTGCGGACATTGCGGCCGGAAACTGCATGTCGCCTACGGCGGCACGCACGGCGAGGCAGGCCGCTATCACTGCAAGGGAAGCTTCGTGAACCATGGCGGAGATCGCTGCATCTCCTTCGGCAGTTTGCGTGTCGATCAAGCCGTCAGCGTCGAGGTCATGCGGCTCCTGAAGCCGCTTGGCATCGAGGCCGCTCTCGGGGCCATCGAGCTCCGCAAGACGGAAGCTGTGGAGAAGCGCCACCAGCTCGAGCTTGCACTGAAGCAAGCCCGTTACGAGGCTTCGCTCGCCCGCCGGCAATATGATGCCGTCGATCCGGACAATCGTCTCGTCGCCGGCGAACTCGAACGGCGGTGGAACGAGAAGCTGACCGCCGTGCGTCAGCTCGAAGACGAGTTCGAGGTGATCGAGCAACAACGCCCGCTCGTCCTCGGCGACGAAGAACGGGACCGGCTCCTCCGGCTCGGCGCCGACCTGGAGGTGGCGTGGTCACATCCGGCCGCCACCATGGCGACGCGCAAGCGGATCGTTCGCGCCGTTCTGCATGAGATCGTTGTGCGCGTCGAGAACGGCTTCGTCGACATGATCCTGCACTGGCGAGGCGGCGATCACACGGCGTTGAAAGTCAAGAAGAACGCGACCGGCAAGCACCGCTGGACGGTAGCAGAAGAGACGGAGACGCTGGTTCGGGAACTTGCGCGCCTGATGCCGGATCGCGCCATCGCGTCGGTCCTGAACCGCGCGGGCAAGCGGACCGGTCGCAACAATGGCTGGACGCAAAGCCGGGTCTCGAGCTTGCGTAATCGCTGTGGGATTGCGGTCTATCGCGACGGCGAGCGCAGTGAGCGAGGCGAAGTCACCCTCGATGAGGCGGCGGCCGCGCTGAACGTCAGCCCGATGACGATCCTTCGCATGATCCGGCGCGGTGTTCTCGGTGCGCGACAACTGTGCAAAGGCGCGCCTTGGGTGATCCGAGCCGCCGACTTAGCCAGCGACGTCGTGCAAGCCGAGGCTAACGGGCGGAGGCGACGGCCGCCAACTCAGAATCCTGACCAAAAAGTCTTTACATTCCAATGACATCGCGAGGTGAGCATCATGAATCAGGATCGGTGCCGCCGACCAGCACGGCGTTGCGCTGCTGGGCAATGAAGCCGCCGCCGGCGAGGTCGTGCACGAGCGTCTCGTTGATCGGCGTGCCCTCGAACTGGAAGTCGTCGATGTCCTTGGCGAGCGGCAGCTTGGCAATGGTGAGCTGGTACTTGATCGATCGGGCCTGCTTCTCGCTGATCTCGGCGTTGAGCAGGTCGCCGACGATGCGCTGGGGCTCGTGCTGGCGTTTGACGGCGGTGGCCATGATCTCGTCGAAGGCGGCCTTCATGCCGTAGAGCTTGAGCTCGCCCATGAGGTCGAAGAGTTGGGATCGTTCCATCAGAGGGTCCTCCTGAGGTTGTCGTAACGGGCACAGTCCGCGACGGGCGCATGGCGCAGCGTCAGGGCGGCAGGCGTGAGGATCGTGGCGGGCGGCCCCGGATCGCGTTGGCGGGCCAGGATGTTGAGAACGACGTCGGCGGAATGGACGCCCTGGGCGATCGCCTCGGCGCAGGCGGCATCGACCGCAGGCAGCCCGTCGGTGAGCACCGCCGTGAGGATGTCGACCATCTGCCGATTGCCGTCGTCGACGGTGGCGAGCTTGCGCCGCACACGCTCCATCGCGGCCGGCAGCACCCAGTCCTTGAAGGGAGCACCGTTGCGCAAGGCGCCGGGCTTGCGGGCGAGGACCGGGACGTAGTGCCAGGGATCGTAGACCGTCTCGCCGCGGCCGAACGAGCGCGGATGCTCGGCGACGATCCGCCCGTCCTGGCGGATCACGATGCGGTCCGCATAGGCATGGACCTCGACCGGCCGTCCGACCGCACTGGCCGCCACCGAGTACTTGTTGTTGTCGAAGCGAACCAGGCAGGTCTTCGAGACCGATGCCGGCACCGCATGGAAGCCATCGAACCGGCCGGCGTAGGGAACCAGCTTCGGCCGCTCCGCCTCGAACACCTCCCAGATCGTCTGGTCGACCAGCTCCGGATGGCGATGCGCCTTGGCGTAGGCGATGCATTTGTCGAGCAGCCAGGCGTTCAGCTCGTCAAGGTTCTTGAACCGCAGCCGGGGCGTGAAGAACCGCTCGCGGACGAGGCCGACCTGGTTCTCGACCTGCCCCTTCTCCCATCCCGATGCCGGCGTGCAGGCGACCGGCTCGACGAGGTAGTGGCTACACATCTGCAGGAAGCGGCGATTGTAGAGGCGGTGCTTGCCGACGAAGATCGTCTCCACCGCGGTCTTCATGTTGTCGTAGATGCCGCGCCCGCAGGCGCCCTTGAACAGGGCGAATGCCCGGTCGTGGGCGTCGAACACCATCTCCTGGGTCTCGCGCGGGTAGACCCGCACGAACAGCATGCGGCTGTGACAGAGCCGGACATGAGCGGCCTTCACGATCACCGTCGTGCCGCTCAACAGGACGACCTCGTGGCTCCAGTCGAACTGGTAGGCTTCACCCGGAGCGAAGCTCAGCGGCACATAGGCCGCCGCCGTCGACTGTCCGCGCTCCTTGGCCCATCGCCTGGCGTAGCGCCGCACCGCATCGTAGCCGCCCTCGTACCCACGTCCGCGCAGTTCCTCGAAGATTCGGATCAGGGTGAGCTGCTCGCGGGTCGGCTTCGTCGCATTCCCTGCCAGCAGGGCATCGAGCTCCGCCGCCCACCGCCCCAGCTTCGGCCGAGGCTGAACCGAGCGTTCGTATTCGAACGATGTCTCCCCGGATCGCAGCACCTTGCGAACCGTATTCCGGGACACCCTCAGGTCCCGGGCGATCTCCTTGATGGTCTTGCCCCTGAGAAAATGCTCTCGCCGAATCCGCCCGATCGTCTCCACTGTCAGCATCCCCCGCCCACCCGCTTCGAATTCGGAAGCGAGCAGCGCATCAGGCCAACCTTCAGGGGGTCAATTTTGGACGCCGATCCCCCGGCTTAGGGGGTCAAAATTGCACGCCGAATGACAGTCGAGCTTCTTGGTTTGCGAATCATAGTCGTTCTTGTCGAATGCGAAGGGCGAGCTACGCATTTGCGCGACAGTTCGGCGGACACAATCGGGTATGCGCGCGACCGAATGCAGTGACCCGCGAATTCGACGCTCCACTTCTTTGAGGCCGGGCACGTTCTGGAGGGTGAGAACGCCGACGGTAACCGCGAGCGGAATAAGACCATCGACCGTCTTGAGCCCATCAACGGCCTTTGTTCGATCGGCCCCTGCTCCAATACTGGCAATAGCTGCAAAGAGTTCCGGCACAAGCGAAAAGATAGCATAAATTAAGAGCATCGCGCCCAGATACGCCAGGCGCGCGCGCGCGTATCGCATGTATGAGGTGGAGAATCGCGGCTTGTAACGAGCAAAATACTCCGATTGACTGTCGTAGCTGGGCTCATCAAAACGCGACCATGAATACAACCCGATCATCAGTGCACCAAATATAAATGCAATGATCCACTTACCTGTGCTGCTGTCGAGTGTCATGAAATTTGCTCCTATTGATTCTCGTTTTGAACGCCAAGACTAACGACAAACCTGCGCAGGATCGCGCACCTTGTCATCGCTTATCGACGGCAACGTAATACAGATTGACCAGATCATGCCTACTAGTCGTTGCCGGCTTTTAGCGGTGATCTATCGGACATTATATGTGCGGAATAATCTTTGTCGCGTGAGATAAGTGTGAGAACTCACTGCCGACCCCTGAACCGAGGACATCATGAGCGCTTCGATAATTTTGTAAGTCATAGCTACGCACCGTCGGCGAAAGAAATTGGTCAATTAAGAAAACCACTTAAGCTGACTGTTCAATCATCAGCGAACTGGGTTACGAATTGTTCGTGTCAAGACAATTCAATGGTCGCACGTCCAAGTGTTTTCGGCAGTAAGAGAATCGTCAAATCACGTTGGAACATGTCGCTGTGAAACCACAACCAAAGCTTCCACCAATTGCTTTCGGCTTGATCGAAGCAAATGGTCACCGCTTGATAGCGCGGTGAGGCAGTTCGCCCCGCCGCAAGGGCCGCGTCGAAAACAATTATTGCGCTCTACAATTGCGCCCAATCCCCATATCAAGAGGGCACTCACCCGCAGTCCAGCGCACCGATATCGCGCTCGCCGATGCGATCGACCAAGAGGATGAGCCAGTTCACCGTCTCCCGTTCCACGGGGGAAAGCTCGCCGCGTTGCACCAAAGCCGACGCGGTCTCGCGAAATTCCGACCAACGCCTGTAGAAATCGATCAGGTCGCGCGGTGGGCCTGGACGTCCTGTCCCGCCTTCATCACTGCCTGCCTTTCCGGGAGGATCCGCGTGAGAGCTCATGTCACGCACGGTAGCGCGAACGCGTCGGTTTTGGCGTGTGAAAAAACCGTGAGCTACCTTGGAATTGTACACGCACAGTGTTATGTTGAGTACGGTTTCGCCGTCAGGACGACTTTGGTGGGCGCCAAACGCATCAACATCAGCCTATTCGGAGCTTGCGTGGTGCGCTCCGTGCAACCGGGCGGATTCGAGATCACCGGCGCAAAACATAAGGCTCTGTTCGCGCTGCTCGCGACTGCTCCGTTCGGACGCCGTACCCGACCTTTCCTGCAGGATACGCTGTGGGGCACCGCCTGCTACGACACCGGCCGGCAGAGCCTGCGGCGCGCCCTGTCGGATATTAAGCAAATCATGGGCGAGAGTTTTGCGGAGGTCTTGACCAGCACAAACTCCGACATCACGCTCGATCTTACGCGCGTCGCCTTCGTCGGACGACCGGGCGCCGGCGAGCTGCTCGAAGGGATCAATATCCGCGAGGACGGCTTCGCGCGCTGGCTCGGCGCCATGCGGCAAAATCCGGAGCAGATCTATTCCCTCTTCAGCCTATCGTCGCAGTCCCTGCCCCGCCCGATGCTTCCCACGGTCGCGGTGCTGCCGTTCCGCACCATTGCCGGCACGACCGACCACGCGGTGCTCGGCGACTGGCTCGCCGAGGAAGCCTGCCGCTCGCTGTCGCGCTCCAATCTGATTGCCGTGATCTCGCACTGGTCGAGCCGATCGCTCGATCATCACGCGGTCGACATCGCAACCCTCCGAGAGCGTCTTGCCGTCGATTATTGTGTCGCCGGCACGTTGCGCGTCGGCGCGGATGAGATCGTGCTCGACGCCGATTTCATCGATGCCACCTCGGGTCGTATCCTGTGGACGCGGCAATTCGCTGGCCCTCTCAAGAGCTTTCTCACCCGCTCCGCCGAAGGCATCGCCGAAATCGTCAGCGCCGTCGGCCGCGCCATCGCGGACGACGCGATCGCGCACGTGTCCGATCGCAAGCTGGTAGAGGTTGAGGATCACCGCCTGCTGCTCGCCGCCGTCGATCTCATGCACCGGCCCTCGTTGCGGGCTTTCGCCAGATCGCGCGAGCTGATCGAGGAAGCGCTTCGGCGAGCGCCGCATGCAGCCGAAGCCCATGCCTGGAACGGCAAATGGCATGTACTCAGCGTCTTCAACCGTTGGAGCACGGATCCCGGAGGTGACACGCAGCGCGCCATCGACTGCACTGCGCGCGCGCTCGACATCAATCCCGAGAGCGCTTTCGCGCTCACCATCGACGGCTTTGCGCACAACAATCTGCTGCGCCGCATGGATGTCGCGCGCGAGCGTTACGAAGCGGCGCTGCGGTTCAATCCCAATCAGTCGCTCGCTTGGCTGCTGAGCGGCGCGCTCCATGCGTTCCAGGACGAGGCGCACGCGGCGGTTACGGCGGTGGACAAGGCGCGGCGCCTCTCGCCGATCGACCCGTTCCAATATTTTTATGAGTCGCTGAGCGCCAGCGCGCTTCTGTCGGCTAGCCGCTACGATGAAGCGCTCGCCTTCGCGGACAGGTCGCTGCAACGACACGACCGGCACGTCTCGACGCTACGCGCGAAGATTACTGCGCTCCATTTTCTCGACCGTGGCGCCGAGGCGCGGGCGGTCGCGGCGGAAGTGCTGCGCCGGAACCCGGGATTCACGGTCGAAGGCTATCTGCGTGCACATCCCTGCGGAGAGCACGAGCTTGGGCGGAAAGTCGCTACGGCGTTGCGCGCGGCCGGCATTCCATAGGATCAGCGGAGGACTTCTGGCATGGCCACATTTGGAGGGGTTGGAGGCGTCGGGGGTGTTGGCGGTGTCGGAGGCGTCGGTGGGGTTGGGGGGGTGGGAGGTGTCGGTGGCGTAGGCAACCTCACCTTCACCGGGCTTGGATCCTTCCTCGGCGCTGGCGCAGATCCGATCTACGATCCATTGTTGGCGCAAGGCCTGCAGATCACCGAGCAGGCCATCACGCATGTCGCCAACCGCCAGCCCGAACCGCCGGCAAACGAACTCGGCTTTTCGACCCCCGCCAATATGGAGCTGTGGGCCGACTGGGTTCGCGCGTCGCTCTATATCACCGATTTTCTCAAGGATCTCGATTGGAGCGTCGATGAGGATGACCAAAGGGTCTGTCTGGCGTATGGCGACAGCGACAACACTTTCTTGGATGTCAAGCGCCCCGCCATGGGGTGCTTCCAGCAACAACTTGACTACATGACTGCCTACCTCGATCAGCGACCCGACCGGACGCCCGAAATCCTGACGCAGGTCGGCTTGCCGACGCCCTACTTTGCGATGATCCTCGGCCTGCAGGTCGCACCCAACCGGTATACGCTCGAACTGATCGCGGTCACTCAGGTGCTCGCCTCGCACGTGGCGATGATCGCCAAACACCATCTCGCGTGCCGCCGCCCCGACAAGATCGGCGCGAAGGTCATGCCGATGATCCCGACCCCCGCCCATGGCAGCTTCCCAAGCGCGCACGCGACCGAAGCGTTCGCGGTCGCCGAGGTGCTGCGCCACTTCGTCGAACGCCACCAGGGCCACTATACCGACTTCGAGCGCCGACGCGCGCTTCTGAGCAAGCTCGCTGAGCGCATCGCCGTGAACCGCACCGTCGCGGGCGTGCACTATCCAATAGACACTTGGGCGGGCGCGATCCTCGGGCGTGCCATCGGCCAGATCGTGCTGGCGAAGTGCAAGGCCGGCAGCCGCGTGTATGGCTACCGCTATCGCGCGGTCGGGTCGGAAGATTTTTTTGTCACGGCGTTCCTGGAGGGCACGACCCATCGGTTCGGCGTCACCGATATCGGTCACTTTAGGGTCGACGAGAGCCCGCTCTTTTCGTTCCTGTGGCGCAAGGCCAGCGAAGAACTCAAACTGCACAATGGATAGAACTGATGGCGACGCAGCAACGCAACGATGGGCCGAGCGACCTGCCCGTGTATCTCAGCCCCTATGAATATTGGAATTTCGGCGCGGGCCGTGGTTACGCGCTTCCCGCTATGCGCGACAACTCGCTTTACATTTCCGCTTTCGCGGAGTTCGCTTCTCCGATCTCCTCCCCCGGCCAGGCGATCAAGCCCATCAAAACGCAGGGCCATTTGCCGACCCTGTGGGCAGGCTGCAAACCGCGCTTCCTTCCTTTCGTCATCGACAAGCCTTTCGACTACGAGCTTGACAGCCCGGAAAAGCTTCGGGCCCTGCTCGGTGGCGGCCTCGAGAATTTGAATTTGGGGGAGCGCCCCGCCGTGGATTTCTTGAACATCAAATCGGCGCGTTTCCGCGTGGCATTGCCGGTGCCTTGCAAAGCCATGCACCCGAAAATGACCGCACCGGATGACCCGATGCCGGCACCGGACGAGGCATTGAGCGCGCGCATCAAGGGCAAGCGACTCACCATCATCGCCGTCATCGACGATGGCATCCCCTTCGCGCATCGCAATTTCCGCAGCGCCGACGGCTGCGGCACGCGCTTCGAGTTCTGCTGGCTGCAGTCGGCCCACATCGATCCGCAGCAGACGAGCGTGCTGTTCGGGCGCGAGTACACGCGCGCGGACATCGACGGGCTGATCGCGCGCTCGGGCCACGACGAAGACAGGCTCTATCATGAGGCAGGGGCCACCACGGACGCCAATGATTTCGGCAGTCTACTCGAACATCACACGACGCATGGCGCCCATGTGATGAACCTCGCGGCGGGATACGATCCCGCGCACGGCGAGGAGCCGCCGGAGGAGATCCGCATCATCGCGGTGCAACTGCCGAACAGCGTGACGATGGACACATCGGGGTTCGGCAAGGACATGTATATCCTGGCGGCTTTTCACTACATCTTCAACCGTGCCGACATTATCAGGAAGATGTACGGCGTCCCCGACCCGCGCTTGGTGATCAATTTCAGCTACGGCTACACCGGAGGGCGCCACGACGGCAAGACTGAGCTCGAGGCCGCGATCAGCGAGTTGATCCAGACGCGCCGGTGCATCGCGCCGACCGCGCTCGTGCTAGCATCCGGAAACACGTTTCTTGATCGTCTGCACGCCGAGATTCACGATGAAGACTTTCATTTCAGCAACGCAATAGCACTTCCCTGGCGCATCCAGCCCAACGACCGGACGCCGAGCTATCTCGAGCTGTGGTTCTGGGGAGAGTTTACTCCAGCTGATCCTTTCGACTTCACTATCGACCTGCGTAATCCCGGCGGCGACATCGTCCACTTGCGGGATCACGAGGGCCGATGCCACACGTCGCTGCAGGTTGGAGCTGACGATCAGAACCGCAGGTCTGGCGACCCGATACGCGTGTTCATGGCGCTGAACGCGCAGGGACAGGTATTTGGACAGCTCAGCGCTGACTGGCATCGGGCCGACGCCAAAGACGGCAAGTCGAAGGCCGAGACCGAAGGCGACCAGGACAAAACCGGACGCTGGCGCGTCCTAATCGTGATCGCGCCGACCGAACCCGAGGATGATTGCCTGCCTGGCGCAGATGCCGGCAAGTGGACCGTGGAGATCCGGCGTCGCTTTGAACCTGGGGTGGTCGACTATCCGATCCATTGTTGGATCCAGCGCGCCACGGATTTTGAGTCCTTCCGGTCCGGCAGCCGGCAGAGCTATTTTGACGACAACGCGTACGAAGAAGCGCGATTTGTGCCGCAGGGCGACCTCTACGAGAAGGACTGCAACGATGCCCCCTTCAAGACACTCGTCAAACGCTTCGGCAGCTTGAACGGCCTTGCGACCGGCAAGACGTCGCTCATCGTCGCGGGCTACCGGCTCGGCGCCGGCCTCCGCTCAAGCCTCGCCTGCGCGCGTCCAGCGCGCTACAGCGCCGCCGGAACACTCAAGCCCGATGGGATCGACAAGGCGGTCGACTGCTCCTCGATGTCAGATCGCTCGCGCGCGTTGCCGGGTACGATCTCGACTGGAGTGCGCAGCGGCTCACGCTCGTTCGTGCAAGGCACCAGCGCCGCTGCGCCGTTTGTCGCGCGGCGACTGGCTGAGGCCTTTGCCGAGGAAGAAAGCGTTCTCGCGACACCGCATGACAACTATCTCTCCCTGCTCTGCGGCTATCGACCGGCGACTCAGAAGAAGACAAGCCCACCCAGTGATAACGACTCAGGCTGCGGCAAGGACGATCCCGAACTGATCAAGGCGCGGCTCGGCGCGGTGCTCGTGCCGCCGCATTGGCAGCCTGGGATCAAGGATCGGGTTTACCCTGAAGCGAAGCCAGCGGCGGCCTCGACTGGTCCTGACTGAGCCAAAGGCATTCAGCATGTCGCGATGCGTGGCCGATCTGTCGGGAGCGCTGCGCGCCTGCCAAATAGGCCGTCAGTTTTCAGCTATTATCCCTCGCGCTTTGCCTATACGAGCCCATCCATCTGCCTTCATCCCTCCATTGAAAGGGACGCAATAGTGCCGGCTGGGCACCGGAACAGCTGAGGCATCCTCAGAGGTAGTATTTTTGGTCTGATCGAAAATTAGACGAATTTCTGCTGGCAGATCAATGCAAAGAGTTCTAAAAGCATCCAAGACTCTCGGCCATTATCTTTGCTATCGTCGAGAAATCAGCCGATCAGCACGAAGCGCCGGAACGGCTGGTCCGGGGCGACACATGGACAACACCACGATCGCCGCAAAGGCCGCGTTCGCGCGCGCCGAGGCGATCGCCGCACTCGCAGCCCATCCGGCCATGCCGGCGGCGCTGCGCAAACTGCTGGCCGGGCTCACCGAGGTGTTCGAGCGCCGTCGCCTCCTCGGCCTCTTCGGCAGCGACCGGGTCCGTCTGCTGGTCGCCTATCTGGCGCTCTACCTCGACGCCGGGCATGACCCGGCCGATCCCCGCTCCGGCCTGACAGTCGAGCGCTACAAGGCGCTGTGCGCCAGCACCGGGTTGTGCAGCACGTGGCACGCGGCGATGGTGCTGCGCCTCATGCGGTTTGCCGGCTATCTGACGCCCGCACCGCGCGTGGATCGCGGGGCTCCGCGACGGCTGGTTCCGACCGAAAAATTCCAAACCGCCCAGCGTGAGCGCTGGCGCCGGGTGATTGCGGCGCTCGCCGAGCTGCGGCCGGAAGGCGCCATCGGCCTCGCGCGGCTCGACGATCCGGCGTTCGCCAAGCCATTCGTCCGCGCCGCCTGCGGCCTGTTTCTGACCCGCGAGCGTCCCATATCCCACGCCCCGGCGATGACGGTCTTCGCCGACCAGAAGGCGGGCTACATGGTGTTGTTCACACTGATGCTGTCGGCGCCGCCCGAGGACGGCATGCCGCCGACAGGACGGATGTCGGTTGCAGTGGATCAGCTCGCCCGGCGCTTCGCGGTGTCGCGCCGCCACGTCAGGAATGTGCTCGATCGGGCGGTCGCCGCCGGCCTGCTCGCTCGCGCGGGCGCCGACGGCACCGCCTATGTGATGGCGCCGCGACTGCGCACCGACGTCGTCGCCTTCTTTGCCGCAATGCTGTTGATCGTTGCCGAGGCGATCGTTCAGGTCGAGGCGGCGGAGAGGTCTGTCCACCAGGCCATGAACGCGGCCTGAGCGCCGCCATCCGCGCCCCGCCATGATGACGCTCTTCCGATTCTCCGCTCGTTGTCCTTCCGCTTGACATGTGACTAAATAGTCACCTATTATCCGCCGCCATGGACGACGTCTTCAAAGCCCTCGCCGACCCGACGCGGCGGAGCCTGCTCGACAAGCTGTTCAAGCAGGACGGGCAGACGCTGAGCGCGCTGGAGAGCCGCCTGCCGATGACGCGGTTCGGCGTCATGAAGCACCTGAAGGTGCTCGAGGAGGCCGGCCTCGTCGTCACCAGGCGGCGCGGGCGGGAGAAGCTGCACTTCCTCAACGCCGTGCCGATCCGGCTCGTCCACGACCGGTGGGTGAGCAAATACGCCGCGCCGTGGGCCGCGGCGCTGAGCGGCCTCAAGCAAGACTGGAGGAGAGAACGATGGAAAAAGTGTTCGAGATCTACATCAAGACGACGCCGGAGCGGCTGTGGCAGGCGATCACCGACCCCGAGATGCGGCAAAAATACACCTTCGGCGCCGTGCGTCACCTCGGACTGGACCCCGGGCTCGCGCTACCAGGGCACGGGCCGATGGGATGCCGATCTTCGAGGGCGAGAATCTGGAGGTCGATCCGCCGCGCCGGCTGGTGCAGAGCTTTCGCGCGCATCTGGGGCGAGGACGTCAAGAGCGAGGGGACCTCGCGGGTGACCTGGGAGATCGAGCCGATCGGCGATTCATGCCGGCTCACCGTCACCCACGATCAGCTGCGCGAGGGCGCCAATGCCCAGCTCTACGGCGGCTGGCCGATGATCCTCTCCGGGCTCAAGACGCTGCTGGAGACCGGCGAGTTGCTCACGACGCCGGGGTCGCTGCGGTTCGCGCAGCCGCCGGCATCGGTGGCCTGATGTTGCGATGAAACGAGGAGCGGCATGGCGACGCCGTGCCGTTTCTCGTGCGGGATCAATGGATCGGGTCGCTCCGAGGTCACCCGCCGGCGCCGCCTGTCCGGACCGCTACGGGCGCGGGCGCGCCGCGCCGGCCGAGGGCCAGGTAGACGCCCCCGGCAACAACGATGCCGGCGAGCCAGCTCAGATCCGCTCCGCCGAGCAGGCCGAGGGAGATCGGCCCCTGCAGCGCCGGGACGAGGCCGTCCTGGACCGACCAGCCGGCGATCAGGCCCGGCGGCGAATGCCGCGATCCCGTGCCAATTGATGTCCCCATAGGCGCTTTCCGTCCGGCGTCCGGTAGAGCTCGGCGATATCGATTTGGCCCCGCCGCTTGATGAAGAAGTCGGCCATGACGACGCCGGCCCACGGGCTCATCCACATCAGCAGGCTGATCATCCAGTTGTCGAAAGCCTTGGCGAACGACGGCTCGAACACGAAGTAGATCGTCACCAGATAGCCGCCGATGCCGACGATCAAGGCGATCGCCGTGCGCGAAAGCCGCACGCCCATGCTGAGCGCTGCCAGCGCCGCCGAATAGACGTTGAGGATATTGGTCGCGATCGGGCCGTGCAGCACCAAGAGCAGCACCAGGATGCTGGCGACGCCGCCGAACACGGCGCTCACCATCTTTGCCGGATCGGTGTCCTGGGTCACGCTGGCGACGGTGGCGCCGAGAATGGCGAGCCAGACGGTGGGAACGAACATGCCCGACATAGCTGTACCAGAAGACCGAGCTCGACGTCACGCTGCGCGGCACGAAGCGCGAATAGTCCGACGCCCAGGTGACCCAGGAGATCCCCCAGCCCACCCCGATCGCCGTCATCAGCAGGCTCAGCATCGCCAGATGCGCGCCGGGCGGCAGCGAGCTCGCGATGGCTCCAGTTGACGACTCCCGGCTGGGTCCAGGCGAGGATGCTCATCAGCACCATGATGACGACGGTCACCGGCACCGTGTATTTTTCGAAGGTGCGGATCGCGTAGAAGCCGTAGATGCCGATGACGCACCTGCAGCACCATCACCAGCGTGATGACGACGAGGTTCGCCAGCCAGGTGTCGGCGATCCCGAACTGCCCGAGGATCGCCATCGCGATCTTGACCGGGAAATAGGTGTTCACGCCGATCCAGCCGAGCGTCATCAGGAACATCAGCGCGCTCGGCAGATAGGCCCCGCGCCGTCCGAAGGCGGAACGGCTGAGCACCATCTGGTTGACCCCGGTCTTGTGGCCCATCACCGTGAAGGCGGCGAAGATCGCGCAGCCGATGAGGTTGCCGACCACGATCACCGCGATGGTCTCCCACAGGCCGAGCTTGAGCACGATGCCGAGCGCGCCCAGCGCCCAGTTGACCGGCGCAATGTTGGCGCCGGCCCAGATCCACATCTGCTGCAGCCCGGTCGAGTCCCGGTCGGCGTCGGGGATGGGCTCGATGCTGTGGTGGTCCGCCCTCAGCTCGCTCGACGGGGAGGTCATCATGGCGGGTCCCTCTCGCTGCTCTGCCGCTCCGCAATCGCCTGCGGCGGGCAAATTTGCGCCATGCAAGAGGGATTCCACTTACCGGCCGCAAAGATGCCTCGACGGCTGCGCCGTCTTGCACCACTTGACTAGGAACTGGGCGCCGCCTGACCAAGGACTGTGCACCACCAGCGCGCGGCGCATCCCAGATTCTTACCGGCGCCCTCAAGGTCTCGGTCAGGTTCCGCGGCCTGACCAACCTCAGTCGTGAACGCTAGGCTGCGGCCACAGCATCTGGACGGCCTGCAGCACCGCCACGCCGATCACCAGCTGCAGCAGCGACAGGCTGGCCACCTGGGAAAAATTTCCGGTGTTCCAGGTCTCGAAGGCGAGCAGCGAGAAGGTACGGGTGTCGGCGGTGTAGAGCAGCACCACCATCGAGAGCTCGGTGATGAAGATGCTGAACAGCAGCATCCAGCTGGCGACGATGCTCGGCCGGATCAGCGGCAGGGTGATCCGCCAGAAGGTGCGGACCGGGCCGTAGCCGCCGATCCGCGCGCTCTCCTCGAGCTCCGGATGCACCTGCACGATGCTGGCGGAGATGCTGCGCACCGCATAGCCGGAAAACCGCCCGATGAATGCCAGCACGATGATCCAGATGGTGCCGTAGACGCCGATCGGCACGTTGAGCCACATCAGCGCCACCCCGACCCCGAACGCGATCCCCGGCACCGAGACCGGCAGCACCGCGAGATATTCCAGCAGCTGGCGGTGGCGAAGCGTCGTCTTCTGGGCAATCCACGAGATGACGATGCCGAGCATGGTCGCGGCGCTCGCCGCGATCACGGCGATCACCAGGCTGTTCTCGAGCGTGACCCGCACGTCCTCGGTCGCAAGATACTCGAAATTGGCGGTGGTGAAGCGGCCCGACCAGGTAAAGGTCGAGGCCGCCGCGACCACGAGCACGATGATCGGCGCCACGATGGTGAGGACGCAATAGAGCCAGCAAAACCCCGCCGCGGCCGCGCGCAGCCGGCCGAGCGCGACCGGCCGGCTGCGAAAGCCTTTTCCCGACACGGTGATGAACGAGCGGCCGCGCAGCAGCCAGCGCGGCAGCAAGGTGGCGACGAACGACAGGAGAATCAACCACAGCGCCAGGATCGCCATGACGCCGACCGAAGGCGGCACCTCCTGGCTCGCCAGGTAGATGCGCGAGGTGACGAAATAGACCTGCCGCGCCCAGCCGAGCACCACCGGCGTCCCGAACAGGCCGATGGTGATGATGAAGGCGAGCGCGGCCCCCGACAGGATGGCGGGCGCCACCAGCGGCAGCGTGACGGTGGTGGCGGTCTTGATCCGGCTGAGACCCGACACCTGCGCCGCCTCCTCGAGGCTCGGATCCATGCTGCGCAGGGCCGCCGCGACGATCATCATCACGTAGGGCGCCAGATAGATGCCGATCACCCAGGAGATCCCGGCCAGCGAATAGACGTTGAACAGCTCTATTCCCGAGACCGCCCGAAGCGGGAGATTGAACACGCCGATTCGCGGCGCCGCCAGCAGGATCCAGGCGACGGCGCCGACGAAGGGTGGCATGAAGATCGGAATGGTGGCGAGCTTTTCCAAGAAATCGCGGCCCAGCATGTCGGTGCGCGCGAACAGCCAGGCGAGCGGCACGCCCACCACGCAGGCGATCGCAGTGGCGCCGAGCCCGATCGCAAGCGTGTTGCCGAGCGCGATCCAGTAGAGTTTTCGGCCCAGCACCTCGGCGAGGAAGCCTGCGGAAGGATGCCAGCCGGACGCGTCGTGCAGGAAGAACCCCTGCACCAGCACGAAGGCGAGCGGCACGATCACCAGCGCCGTCATGATTGCCGCGGTGGCGGCGAACAGCCCGTAGCGCCGCAAAGGATTCATCCGTTCGTATCTTGGATCGAGCTCGTTGATCGAGCCGAGCACCGCGCGATGTCCCGTCGCGCGCCCCGGGGGCAAAGGCCCATCGCATACGTGACCTGGTCGCGCGCTCGGCGCCTCTTCTCCCTCTCCCCGCCCTTCGCGGGGAGAGGGTCGGGGTGAGGGGCTCTTGCATATTCATGGATCGCGTCTCGCGGCAACGCCCCCTCACCCGCCCGCCTTCGGCGGTCGACCTCTCCCCGCACGCGGGGAGAGGTGGAGCCCGCCGCACGGTCCTGCCAAATGGCAGCGCTACTGGATCCCGGTGACATCCTGCCACCAGGCGATCAGCTTCTTCTGCTCGGCCAGCACCTTGTGGACGTCGACCGGCAGCAGCTTGACCTCGTTGAGCGGCGGCAGCCCCTTCGGCGACGGCGAGCCGTTGCGCAGCGCGTACTCGCCGCGCGCAATGGTCACGTCCTGCCCCTGGTCGAGCAGGTACTCGATGTAGAGTTTTGCCGCATTGGGGTGCCGCGCGGTCTTGATCACGCCGGCGGCGAAATAGAACGGGACGGCGCCGGAGGTCGGAATCCTGAATTGCAGCGGGGCGCCCTTCTTCAAGGCCTCCACCAGATGATTGGTCAGGATGTACATCATCAGCGGCCGCTCGCCCGATACCAGCTTGGCGACGCTGCCCGGCGTGTTCATCGACACCTCGGGCCGCGTGCGCTTGAGGCCCTCGTAGATCCGCCGCGCCTTCTCCTCGCCGAAATTCTGAACCATCGCGGCCAGCACCAGGAGGGCGACCGAGGACCCGCGCGGATCCACATAGGCGATGCGGTCGTCCCATGCGGCGGGCGGAGCGGAAAAGCTCGCCCAGTCGTCGGGCACCGGCTGATCCTTCATCCCCTCGGTGTTGTAGGCGAGCGCCGCGTAGCCGAGCTTGGTGCGGACGATGTTGCCGACCTGGATCCCTGCGGGGAAGTTGGCGAGCGTGGTCGGCGTATAGGGCGCCAGATGGCCGGCGGCATCGAGCGCGAACAGCGTGTCCTCGATATTGGTGAAGGCATCGACCACGGTCTGGCCGGCGTTGAATTCCGACATATAGCGATTGAACAGCTGCCAGCCTCCGGCGGTGACCGACTTGACCTTGATCTTCGGATAGATCTCGGCAAAACGCTTCACCTGATAGGGAGTCTCGCTGATGTCGCCACCGTAGACGACGAGCTCGCCTTCCTGCTCGGCCGCCGCCACCAGGGCGGGATCGGCGGCATGAACCTGCAGGCTCGTGATCCCGACGACGCCGCAGGCAAGAGCCACGCCGCGAAACGTCCTCACAATGGCGCGAAAGCTTCCCATCATTGACCCCCCTGTCGATTGTGCTTACGCTGCCTCGCGTTCATAACAACCGCGGGCGCGCACGACTGCACACACCTTGTTTGCGGCACCTTGCAGCAGAGCGGCGACGTTGTACAGCGAAGCGCAGCCGCCGAATGAAGGTACGCAACAACCATCCGGCGCATCTTCTATTTCGGCATTGCGCGTTCCACGGCACGGACGAGAGAACTGCAATCACGTGGAGAGCACGGCAGCATCCGGCGCAAGCGTCGACATCCGTCACCTGACAAAATCCTTCGGCAATGTCGAGGTGATCTCCGGTCTCTCGGTCTCGTTTCGCGCCGGCGCGATCTCGGTTCTGCTCGGCTCGAGCGGTTGTGGCAAGACGACGATCCTGCGCTGCATCGCCGGGCTCGAGGAGCCCGGCGGCGGCGACATCGTCATCCAGGGCCGCGCCGTATTCTCGGCGGCGAACGGCGTCAACGTCCCGCCGGAGCGCCGCAATCTCGGCATGGTGTTCCAGTCCTACGCGATCTGGCCGCACATGACGGTCTACGAGAACGTGGCGCTGCCGCTGCGCGCCCATGGCCTGACGAGCGCCGCCGCCCGGGAGCGCGTCGGCGAGGTGCTCACCCTGGTCGGCCTCGACGGCTTGTCCGAGCGCAGCGCCACAAAACTGTCCGGCGGGCAGCAGCAGCGCGTCGCCATCGCGCGGTGCCTCGCCAACGAGCCGAACCTGATCCTGCTTGACGAGCCGCTGAGCAATCTCGACGCCAACCTCCGGGTCAACATGCGGGCAGAGCTGCGCGATCTCCAGCGGCGGCTCGGAACGACCATGATCTTCGTCACCCACGACCAGGACGAGGCGATGTCGCTGGCGGACGAGATCTTTCTGTTCCGCACCGGCCGGCTGGTGCAAAGCGGCCCCGCCGCTGATCTCTACCGGCGGCCGAAGAGCCGCTACGTCGCGGAATTTTTTGGCAAGGCCAACCTGTTCGAGGCCACGATCGAGCGCGCGCCGGACGGCGATATCCTGCGTCCCCTCGCCTCCGCGGTCGGCATCGCGCGGGGAAAACTTTTCTCCCCCGAGCGGTCCGGCAGCCACCTCTGCATGGTGCGCCCGGAGGCCTGGCAGCTCGCGCCGCCGTCCGCGGACGGTCTGCAAGGCGCGATCGAATCCGTCATGCTGCTGGGCGATCGTCTCGAGCTGCAGGTGACGACACCGATCGGCCGGCAGTGCGTCGTCACCCTCGGCTATGAGCCGGTGGCGATCGGCGATCGGGTGACGCTGACGGCGGCCGCCGATCGCGTGCATTTTCTTCTCGACGACGACGACCCGGATGACCCAGAGAGGCGCCAGCCATGACGGAAAACATCGGTGAGAACATCACGCGGCGGCTTGCCGAGCATGCCGCCACGCTGCGTTACGAGGACGTGCCCGCCACCGTCATCGAACGGACAAAACTGTTCGTCGCCGACTTCGTCGGCATCGCGGTGCGCGCCATGCACGATGCCGAATTCGACGCCCTCGATGCTGGCGGCCGCCGAGGCGCTGGGCGCGGCCGGGCAAGGCAGCGCCGGCAGCCGGGTCTTTTCCACCGCGCTCCGGTTCGCGCCGCCGGTGGCGGCGCTGGTCAACGGCGCTCTCGGGCATTCGATGGATTTCGATCCGATGAACACCCCGGCCTCGCTGGCGCCGAGCCCGTCGGCGATTCCCGCCGCCCTGGCGGCCGCCGAGATGGCCGGCGCCGGCGGGTGCGACATGCTCACCGCGATCGTCGCCGGCTACGACGTGACCTGCAAGCTCAGCCAAGCGCTGGTCCCCTCCGACATGTACGAGCGCGGCTTCCATCCGACCTCGGTGGCCGGCTGTTTTGGCGCCACCGCGGCCGCCGGCCGCGTGCTCGGGCTCTCCACGGATCAGATGATGCACGCCTTCGGCATCGCGCTGTCGGAGGCCGCTGGCTCGATGCAGTATTTGCGCAACGGCGCCTGGACCAAGCGCTTCCAGGCCGGCAATGCCGGCCGCAACGGCCTGGTCGCGGCGACTTTTGCCAGGCACGGATTCATCGGCGCAGTCGACGCGCTGGAAGGCCGCTTCGGCCTCTTCCACGCCTACGTGCCGAACCCGCAGCCCGAGAAAGCGGTGGCCGGCCTGCGCCAGGTGTGGGAGGTGGCGACCACCGGCATCAAGCCGTACCCGGCCTGCCGGCTGTCGCACGCGCCGGCCGATCTGGCGGCGGCGTTCCACGTCGAGCACGGCGACCGCGGCGAGGATATCAGCGAGGTGGTCGTCGGGCTCAGCAAGACCGGCATGGTCCTCACCGGCGTGCCGGAGGACCACAAGCGCAATCCGAAGAGCGTGGTGGATGGTCAGTTCTCCACCCACTTCACCGTCGCCGTCATGCTGCGCCACGGCAGGCTGCTCTGGGACGACTATCCGCGTGAGCTCGCCGACGCCAGGACGCTGGCGTTGACCCGCCGCGTGCGCGTGTTCGAGGATTCTCGGGTGGAGGCGACCTATCCGGACCTGCTGTCGGGCTCGCTCAAGGTGGTGATGCGCGACGGCACCGAGCACGCGTCGTTCCAGCGCGTGCCCAAGGGCGACCCGGAGAATTTCGTGACGACCGAGGAGGTGCGGCAAAAATTCAGCTCGCTGGTGCGCCCTTGCCTGGGCGCTGCCGGCGAGGCGGCCCTGTTCGACACGGCGATGCATCTGGACGAGCGCACCGCCGCCGACCTGTTCGACGCGACGATGCCGCAGGACGCGCGGCGCGTCGCCGGCGAGCGCGGCTTCTGAACCGGCCGGCTCGCCCGATGAGCGGGCCGCGCTACGACGAGATCGACCGCATCGCCGCTGAGGCCACGGACGATCTGCGCAGGCTGTGCGCCGTGTGGCTCGGTGAAGGTCCGGCGGCACTCGATGCCGCGGTGCGCGGCGATCCGGCGTTCAGCTTCGCGGTGTTCGACGGGCGCAGCGGGAGCACCGGCGCGGTCAGGCTGCTGGCGATGCGGCGGGAGGCGCCCGGCGTCATCCTGGCATTCGGCCGCGCCGCCACCGGAGAGCGTCACGTCGTGGCATCCGGGCTCGGGACCTATCAGGGATTCATCCTGGTCGCCGAACCTGCCCTGTCGGCCGTAGCGGTCAGCTCCGCCGTGACAGCCTGGTCGCCGACCGAGGCGCCTGACGCGGCGCTGGCGACCGATTTCGCCTGGCGCTTCGACGTCGGGGTGAGCGCCATGGTGGAAGAGCCCGCGAGCTTCGCGACGCTTCCCGCCGATTTCGAGCCGGGTCGCCATGACGTGAGCGTTTTCGGGCCGGCGCTGCTCGCGGCGCTCGACGGCGCGGAGGCGGTGCTTGCGGGGCTCAGAGGCTACTCCGAAGGCTTGCGCGACGTCACGGCGCAACGATGGGACTGCGGTCTGCGCGGCAATGATCCAGACATGGTCGGCATCTACGCGGTCGACTGCCAGCGCGACGATCTGGACCTCGGCTTCGCCTTCCGCCGCGAGCAGACCGGCGGCAACTGGACGTGGGAGCAGGAGCTTGCGCATTTCGAGGATTATGCCCGCACCAACGCGGAGGCGGATTGCCGTTCGCTCGTCGGCCGGTTTAGGGGTGTTGCGTTTGCCGAAGTCGTGACACGGCGGTTCCGCCCAAACAAATGTCGGCCTGCGTCAGCAAATCCGCGGCAGCTGCTCGCCCGACAGCATGTCGATGATGCGGGTGCCGCCGATCGGGCCGCGGCACGACACCCGGCCCTCTGGTCCAGCGGCGACTGCGCCGATGCAGGTGGCGCCGGCCGAGACCTCGTGCTGGCGCAGCAGCGCGAGCGCCCGTTCGGCGTCAGCGGCCGCCACGAAGGCGAGAAACCGCCCCTCGTTGGCGACGTGGAACGGGTCGAGGCCGAGAAGCTCGCAGGCCGAGCCGACGTCCTCGCGCACCGGCACCTTGTGGTGGTCGATCGCAACCGCGAGCCGCGCCGTCTCGGCGATCTCGACGAGGCCGCTCGCGAGCCCGCCGCGGGTGAGGTCGCGCAGGCAATGGATCTTGATGCCGGCAGCAAACAGCGCCAGCACCGGCGCGGCCAGCGGCGCGCAGTCGCTGAGGATCGCGGATTCGAACCCAAAGCCCTCGCGCGCCGCCATCACCGCCATGCCGTGGCGACCGACATCGCCGCTGAGGATCACAACGTCGCCCGGCCGCACGCTGGCCGGCTCGACCGGGTGCGGCGCCACGATGCTGCCGATGCCCGACGTGTTGATGAAGAGGCCGTCGGCCTTTCCGCGATCGACCACCTTGAGATCGCCGGTGACGATGCGGATCCCCGCTGCCGCGGCGGCGTCCCGCATCGAGGCGACGATGCGGCGGAGCAGCGGGATGCCGAATCCCTCCTCGAGGATGAAGCCGGCGCTGATGAAGGCGGGCCGCGCGCCGCACATGGCGAGGTCGTTGACGGTGCCGTTGACCGCCAGCGAGCCGATGTCGCCGCCGGGAAACTCGAGCGGGCTGACCACATAGGAATCGGTGGTGAAGGCGAGCGGGCCGGACAGTTCCAGGCGCGCGCCGTCGTGGCGGCGGGCGAGGATCGGATCGTCGAAAGCGGGGCGAAAGACCGTGTCGAGCAGCCGCTCGGTGGCGCGGCCGCCGCCGCCATGGGCGAGCTGGATCATGTCGCCGGCCGGAGCCGGCGCCGGACAGGCAAGCGAGAATTCCTCGTCGCTCATCGGCTACTCGGCCGCCTGCAGGATGCGGCGATAGCGGTAATAGGCCGCGCAGGCGCCTTCCGACGACACCATGGTGACGCCGAGCGGATGCTCGGGCGTGCAGCGCGTCCCGAAGGCCGGGCAGTCGCAGGGTTTGCTGTCGCCGCACAGGACGAGGCCGCTGATGCATTCGGTCTCGGCCTCGTCGCGGGCGCCGACAGGCCCAAAGCGTTCCTCGGCGTCGAAGGCGCGAAAAGCCTCCGCCAGACCGAGCCCGCTCTCCGCGATTTCTCCGATGCCGCGCCAGCGCCGGCGCACCACGCGAAAAACCTCGCGCATGATTTTTTGCGCCGGCAGGTTGCCGGCGCGACGCACCGAGCGGCTGTACTGGTTCTCGACCTCCGCCCTGCCCTCCTCGAGCTGGCGGACGCAAAGATAGACGCCTTCGAGAATGTCGAGCGGCTCGAAACCGGTGACGACGAGCGGCACCGAATAACGGGCGGCGATCGGCTCATATTCCTCAAAACCCATGACGGTGCAGACATGGCCGGCGGCGAGAAAACCCTGCACTTGGTTGGTTGGCCCGTCGAGAATGGCACGCATCGCCGGCGGCACGAGGACGTGCGAGACCAGCAGGGAAAAATTGGTCAAACCCTCGCGACGGGCCAGGTAGGCCGCCATGGCGTTGGCAGGCGCCGTGGTCTCGAAGCCGACCGCGAAGAAGACGACCTCGCGCCCGGGATTGGTGCGGGCAACCTGCAGGGCGTCGAGCGGCGAATAGACGATGCGAATGTCGGCGCCGCGTGATTTGGCCCCGAGCAGGTCGCCCTCGGTCCCCGGCACGCGCAGCATGTCGCCGAACGAGCAGAGAATGGTGCCGGGGCGGCCAGCGATCTCGATTGCCTTGTCCACATAGTCGACTGGCGTGACGCAGACCGGGCAGCCCGGCCCATGGATGAGGGTGATCTCCGGCGGCAGCAGCTGATCGATGCCGTAGCGCACGATCGCATGGGTCTGCCCGCCGCAGACTTCCATGATCTTCCACGGCCGGGTGGTGATGCGGGCGATGGCGTCGGCGAAGCGGCGCGCCGCCACCGGATCGCGATATTCCTCGCGGAACTTCATGACGCCACCCTCGCTTTGGCCCCGAGCTCCTCCTGGATGTCACTGATCACCGCCAGATGCTCGAACACGCGGTTTGCCTCGGCTTCATCGATGACGGTGAGCGCGAAGCCGACGTGAACCAGCACATAGTCGCCGAGCGCGGCTTCCGGCGTATAGGCGAGATTGATCTCCTTGACGATCCCGCCGAAATCGACGCGCGCGGTGCGCATCAGCGGGTCGTCGCCGGCGGTCGAAAGAATCCGGCCGGGAATCGCTAGGCACATGGCACCTCTCCCTTGTCGATCATCCTGGCCGCCCACATCGCCTGGCCGAGCGCAAGGCCGCCATCGTTCGCCGGCACCTTCTGGTGCCACCAGGGGGTAAGCCTCGCCGCGCGCAGGCGGGCGACCGCGGCCTCGGTCAGATGCGTATTCTGGAAACAGCCGCCGGTCAGCACCACGGTCGGCTCGCCGATCTCGACCGCCACCTCGGCAATCACGCACGCGAGCGCCGCATGGAACCGCGCCGAGATCAGACCGATCGCGCATCCCTGCTCGACGTCGAGCAGAACGGCGCGAAGCACCGGCTCCCAGTCGATGATGCGTGGCGCGCCGGCCTCGCCGCCGCCCAGCGTGAAACGATAGCGAGCGTCGTCGTCCGTCTCATGCCGGTCGATCGCCCATTCCAGCTCGGCTGCAGCTTGACCTTCGTAGCTCGTGGTCTGGCGCAGGCCGACGATGGCGGCCACGGCGTCGAACAGCCGGCCGGCGCTGGTGGTCAGCGGGGCATTCACCTCGCGACGGATCATGGTGAGAAGCGTCGCACGCTCGGCGGTCGAGAATGCGGCGACCGGGCTCAGCCCGGTCATCGACGAGACATCGTCGCCGAACGCGGCGGCGAGCAGGCCGAAGGCGCTGCGCCGCGGCTCGCGCACCGCAGCTTCGCCGCCGGGAAGACGGAACGGCCGCAGATGTGCGACACGCCGCCATCCGTCTGCCGTCACCAGAAGAAACTCGCCGCCCCAGATCGTCCCATCGAGGCCGTAGCCGGTCCCGTCCCAGGCAACGCCGAGGACCGGTGGAGAAAGCCCGTGCTCGGCCATGCCGGCGGCGACATGGGCGAGGTGATGCTGGACCGCGACAACCGGCAGGCCCGTCCCATCGGCGATGCGGCTGGTGTGGTAGTCCGGATGCAGGTCGCGCACGACCACCCGCGGCGTGACGGCATGCAGATTGACGAGATCGGCGCGGTTTTGCGCATGCGCATCGCGGGCCTCGCCGGTCGAAAGATCGCCGACATGCTGGCCGGCCACGACGCCGGAACCAGTCGAGATCGCGATCGCGCTCTTGAGGTGCCCGCCGAGCGCCAGAATGCCGGGAGGAATTTTTGCCTCGACCACCGATGCCGGCGCATAGCCGCGCGCGAGCCGCAGGATCTGCGGTCGGCCGGCAACGATGCGGACCACCGAATCGTCCACCGGCCGGACGATCGGGCGGTCGTGGACCAGAAACAGGTCGGCGATGCCGGCAAGCCGCGTTACCGCCGCATGCTCGTCGATGACGATCGGCTCGTCGGAAACATTGCCGCTGGTGGCGACCACCTCTGAACCGAAATCCACCATCAGCAGATGGTGGAGCGGGGTCGCGGGCAGCATTGCGCCGAGAAACGGGTTGCGCGGCGCGACGGCCGGCGCGAGCCGGTCGGCATTCCGTCGCAC
This sequence comes from uncultured Alphaproteobacteria bacterium, assembly GCA_963755055.1. GTDB lineage: Bacteria > Pseudomonadota > Alphaproteobacteria > Rhizobiales > Xanthobacteraceae > AP-16. The sequence goes on from CAVWIS010000016.1 coordinate 31,443, forward strand.
CAGTACGATCGGCCGCTCGGTGGAGACGAGCAGCGCGGCTTCCTCAGGCGTGACCCGGCATGCCTCCTCGATTGCCGCCAGCGAGGCAAACATGACGGCGAACGGTTTGTCCTGGCGCCGCTTGCGCGCCCGCAGCCGCCGGACGGCGTCATCGTCGCGGGCGTCGACCATGAGGTGAAAGCCGCCCAGTCCCTTGACGGCGACGATCTCGCCGCGCCGCAGCGCGGCCACCGCCCCCGCCAGGGCCGCGTCGCGATCGTGGAGCACGCCGGCCGCCGCATCCCACAAGGCAAGCTGCGGTCCGCAGGCCGGACAGGCATTGGGCTCGGCATGGAACCGGCGGTCGCCCGGCGCCTCGTACTCGTCACGACAGGCCTCGCACATGGGAAAGCGGCGCATCGCGGTGCGCCCGCGGTCGTATGGCAGGTCCTCGATGATCGAGAAGCGCGGACCGCAATGGGTGCAGTTGATGAACGGATAGCGGAACCGGCGGTCGGCGGAATCGAACAGCTCCAGCCTGCACGCCTCGCAGGTGGCAAGATCGGCGAGGACACGCGTTGTCCTTGATCCGGCGACCATGCTCGCCCGGATCTCGAAGCCGGTTTCTCCGCGCGGCGTCAGCGGCTCGGCTTCGACACCTGTCACCACCGCGCCGGGCGGCGGCGCCGCGCGGATGTTTTGACGGAAGGCGGCAAGCACCTCGCCCGGCCCTTCGACCTCGAGCGTCACGCCGGCCGGCGTGTTGGCGACCCAGCCCGACAAACCGAGCGCCTGCGCCTGGCGATAGACGAACGGCCGGAATCCGACGCCCTGCACCGCGCCGCGCACCATGAGGCGCAATCGCTGGCGTCGCCCCTGCCCGGCTTCGACAAGTCGGCCGGCGCTGTCCATGATTCAGGTCTCGACCTCGATGCCGCACAGCACGATGTCGGCGGCCGTCGGCTCGTGGATGTCGCCGGAGACTTTTATGTCGAGCACCGCTCCCTCGGCGATGGTGCCGGCGGCGGCATCCTCGAAATGCTCGCCGAAATGTCCCGGCGTCATGTGGCTCAGCGCGCCGAGCCGGACCGAGACGCCGACGACGCGCTTTGCGCTTTCCGCCCGCGCCGCCTCTTCCACACGCCGCATCAGCGCCTTCATGACGGCATGATCATGCATCGGCCAGTCCTTTCTGAATCTCGTCGAGCACGCGCCGCACGACCTCGGCGACCGCCGTTTCGACGTCCGGCGTCAACGGCTCGCCGTGGGCAAAGGATTGCGCCTCGACGGCGTAGACCACGCAGCGCGGCGGCAGCTGACCGAAGCTGCGGGCGAGCTCGACCGCATCGGCAAGGCCGATGCCATGCGTCGACATGCCGAACTTCGCCCGCGGCAGGGCAGTTGCCGCGACATCGAAGCGCCGAACGGTGCCCGGAGCCTCGCCGGACAGCGCGGCATCGACCAGGATGGCGTCATCGGCGCGCCCGAGCCATTCGATCAGCGTGGTGGCTTCTCCGTCGTGATCGAGGATCTCGACCTCGCCCATGGCGTGCTCCCGCAGCCGCGCCGCAACGATCCGCCCGACCGCGTCGTCGCCGCGATCGGGATTGCCGATACCGATGACAAGGCGACTGCCCATGGGTCCCGCTCTCAACCGCGATCGATCCGCATATCGAGAAAATGCGTCGCGCAGGAGATGCACGGATCGTAGTTGCGCACCGTCTGCTCGCAGCGGTGACGCAGCGCATCGTCGGGAAGATCGATCCAGTCGTTGATGAAGAAGGTCAAGTCCTCCTCGATGCTCGCCTGGTTCTGCGACGTCGGCGGGACGATCCGCGCCTCCATGATCGTGCCGTCGTCGGCGAGACGGTAGCGGTGCCACAGCATGCCGCGCGGCGCCTCGGTCGCCGCACAGCCGATACCGGCCTTGGGCTCGAGCGCAACGGCGGGCCGATCGGGCGGCTCGTAGGCATTGATGATGCGCAGCGCCTCGTCGCAAGCATAGAGCGTTTCCACCGCGCGGACGATGATGCTGCGGTAGGGGTTGGTGCAGACCGGCCCGAGGCCGGCCTCGCGCGCGGCCTCCTGGGCGAGCGGCGACAGGCGGTCGAAGTTGAGGCTGTAGCGGGCGAGCGGACCGAGCAGATAGCTGCCGCCTCCGCGCTTGCGCGACTGCAGCGCGGTCGAATGAGCGACGTGGACTTCCTCGAAGTGTTCTTCGTACTCGGTCGCCGCGATGTCGAGCCCCTTGTTGGAGACGAGCCGGCCTTCGTTGATCGGGTATTCGCCGGGGTGCCGCAACGAGACGAGCTCGTAGTCGCGCGACTTGTCGGGAAAATCGAAGCCTGCCGTCCAGCGCACGGTCTCACGCGCGAGATCGCGTGCACGCTCGAGATGCTCCTTCACGGCGGAAAAGTCGCGTTTGGAGGGTGCCTTGTAGAAGCCGCCGACGCGGACATTGATCGGATGGATCTCGCGCCCGCCGAGCACGGTCATCAGCTCGTTGCCGGTCTTCTTGAGGGCGAGGCCGCGCTGCACCAGGTGCGCATGGTCGCGCGCCATGTCGATGGCGCTCTCGTAGCCGAGGAAGTCGGGAGCGTGCAGCATGTAGATGTGCAGCGCGTGGCTCTCGATCCATTCGCCGCAGTAGAGCAGACGGCGGAGCTCGCGGACCTGGCCGCCGACGGTGACGCCGAGCGCGTTCTCCATGGCGTGGCACGAGCTCATCTGGTAGGCCACCGGGCAGATGCCGCAGATGCGCGCGGTGATGTCGGGTGCCTCGGCGAACGCGCGCCCGCGCAGAAATGCCTCGAAGAAGCGCGGCGGCTCGAAGATGCGCAGCTCGGCGTTCTTCACCACGCCGTCGCGAATGGTCACCGTCAGCGCCCCTTCGCCTTCGACCCGGGCGAGGTAGTCGACCTTGATGGTCTTACGCGCCATGGCGGTCCCCCTCCTCGCGGAACTCCTTGTCGGCGGCGTGGAAGGTGCGATAGACGCGATGGAGGTCGCGCTCGCTCATGCCGAGCTTGGCGAGCCAGCCGCTGAGCGAGGGAGCGTTCGGTGTCTCCTTCGGACCGAAGCAGCCGTAGCAGCCGCGGTCGTAGCTCGGGCACAGCGCGCCGCAACCGGTATGGGTGACCGGCCCGAGGCACGGGGTGCCGTGGGCGACCATGACGCAGACATTGCCCTTGATCTTGCAGTCCATGCAGACGCTGTGCGGCGGCACCACCGGCTTGCGCCGGGCAAGGAACGCGGTGATCACCTCGATGAGCTGATGCTTGCTGATCGGGCAGCCGCGCAGCTCGTAATCGACCGGCACATGCGCCGAGATCGGCGTCGAGGTCTTCAGCGTCTCGATGTAGTCCGGCCGCGCATAGACGATCGACGTGAAGGCCTTGACATCGCCGAAATTGCGCAGCGCCTGGATGCCGCCCGCGGTGGCGCAGGCGCCGATGGTGACCAGCGCCCGCGATTGCCGGCGCACGTCGCGAATCCGCTCGGCGTCGTGGGCGGTGGTGATCGATCCCTCGACCAGAGAGAGATCGTAGGGACCTTTGACGACGGCGCGGGTGGCCTCGACGAAATAGGCGATCTCGACGGCGCCGACCACGGCGAGCAGCTCGTCCTCGCAGTCGAGCAGCGAGAGCTGGCAGCCGTCGCACGACGCGAACTTCCAGACGGCGAGCTTCGGCTTGCGCGAGGTCGGCGCCATGTCAAATCTCCGCGTGATCAATGAGGTGAGCGAGCCGGTCGTAGCTGTAGACCGGCCCGTCCTTGCAGACGAAACCTCCGCCGAACTGGCAGTGCCCGCACAAGCCGATCGCGCATTTCATGTTGCGCTCCATCGACAGGTAGATGGACCGGTCGGGAACGCCCGCCTTGGCGAGCGCCGCGATCCCGAAACGCATCATGATCTCGGGGCCGCAAACCATCCCGACCGTGTGCATCGGATCGAAGGCCGCGCGCCCCACCAGCTTGGTAACGACCCCGACATTGCCGCGCCAGTCGCCGCCGGCATGGTCCACCGTGACCTCGAGGTCGAGGTCGAGCCGGCGGCGCCACCGCTCGAGCTCCTGCTGGAACAGGATGTCTGCGGGGCTGCGCGTGCCATAGAGCAGAACGACCCTGCCGAAACGGGAGCGCTCGGAGAGCAGGCGATAGATCGCCGGCCGCAGCGGAGCGAGACCGAGCCCTCCGGCGACCACCACGACATCGCAGCCGATCGCAGCGGCGACCGGCCAGCCCTTGCCGAATGGCCCGCGCAGGCCGAGCGGGTCTCCGGGACGAAGGCGTGTGAGCGCCTCCGAGACCTTGCCAACCGCGCGGATCGTGTGGACGAGCCGCCCCGGCTCGCCCGGATCGCCGCTGATGCTGATGGCGGCCTCGCCGATGCCGAAGGCGTAGAGCATGTTGAACTGGCCCGGGGCGAACGCGAACCCATCGCCCTCGCAGGCGATCTCCAGGGTCCAGATGTCCGAACCCTCGCGGCGATTGCGGGCGACGCGCACGACCTTCGGCAGCATCGGATCGATGCGGCCGGACGCGGCGGGCGAGGTTTCAGCGAGAGGTGCCATAGACATCGAGAATCTGCAGCCTGGCTGCGTAGAGGCGCTCGACGACGCGCGGTACGAACCGCAGCATCATCTCGTAACCGAGATCGTGGTCGGCATCGCACTTGGCACGCAGGCACTTGGCGTCCATGCCGATGGCGCGGACGAGCTCGACCGCCCTGGCGTCCGAGGTCCGGGCAAACGGCGGGATGAGCCATCCGAGGCCGACGATCTCGCCCGGCGAGACGGTCTCGAATGTAATGGCGCCGCGGCCGGGCGCGTTCAATTCCAGCGCCACGAGGCCATGGCGGACGAGATAGAACTCGTCCGCCGGGTCGCCGGTGCGGAACAGATACTGGCCGGCGTCGAAGCGCACGTTGCGCGCGCAGCCGGCGACGAGCTGGATCCTGTCCTCGCTGAGACCGGCGAAGAACGGATGCTCGCGGACGATCCGATCCAGGCCTTCAATCATCACGACCCTCCCTGCCGGCCGGCGTCTCGCGAATGGCGCGGACTTCCTCGGTGATGTCGATGGCGACCGGGCACCAGGTGACGCAGCGGCCGCAGCCGACGCAGCCCGACGTGCCGAACTGGTCGTACCAGGTGGCGAGCTTGTGGCTGATCCATTGGCGATAGCGCGATCTGGTCGAGGCGCGGACGCTGCCGCCGTGGATGTAGGAGAAATCCATCGTAAAGCAGGAATCCCAGCGGCGGGATCGTTCGGCCACATTGCCGGTCAGGTCGGTGGAGTCCTCGACCGATGTGCAGAAGCAGGTCGGGCACACCATGGTGCAGTTGCCGCACGAGAGACAGCGCTCGGCGACCGCGTCCCAGCGCGGGTGCTCGAGATTGTCGAGCAGAAGCTCGCGAATACCGTCGGTGGGCATGTGACGGCCCATATTGTCGGCCGTGCGCGCTACGACGGCCTCCCCCGCCTGGCGGTCCGCATCCTGCGCCGCGCGCATGGGAACCTCCGCCAGGATGGATCGGCCTTCCTCGGAACCGATCTCCATCAGGAAGCGATGGTCGCCCCCGTCCATGATCTCGGTCAGCGCGAGGTCGAATCCGGAGCGTGCCTGGGGTCCGGTTCCCATCGATACGCAGAAGCAGGTCCCTGCCGCCTGTCCGCAGTTGACCGCGACGATGAAGTTTCCGTTCCGGCGCGCGCGATAGTGCGGATCGGCGAAGGGCCCACCGAGGAAGACCTTGTCCTGGATCGCGATGGCGGCAAGGTCGCACGAGCGGGCGGCGATGAACGCCATCTTGGTTGCAGGCTCCGGCTCGGTCTCGATCCGCACGTCGTCGCCCTCGCGCTCCGCACGCCACAACCGGACCCGGGACGGATACAGAAACTTCTTCCACGAATGCGGACCGACCGCATAACCGAACAGCGCATTGTCGGCGCGCCGCTTGAGCCGGTAGTGCCCGCCATCCTGCTCGTCGGTCCACCCTTCGGGCAGGTCGGCAAGACCTTCGATGTCGTCATAGATGATCGCCGCATCGCGCACCGTCGGACCGATGACGCGGTATCCCCTTGAGGCAAGTCGGCCAATCAAGGCCGCGAGCCCCTCCCGCGTTACCACGACGTGGTCGCCAAGCTCCATCTCGCGGGCCTTCGCCTTGTGAAGTGATTCGCTTCAGATCATGAAAGTATCGGGCTGATTGCGCCCGGACTTTGAGGCATATCAACGGCAAACAGCAAACAGTGAAATCGTAACGGTGCGATCGCGGCATCGACGCCGCTTCCTTCTGATTCACCGCCGTACCACTGAGAGCAGACGCACGGACGTTTCGTATATGAGGTGAACTACTGATGCCGATAGAAGCGCCGTGCGGCGGCGGCAATATCCGGTCGGGTCGAGCCCGGTTGCGCCCTCAGGGATCGAAGATCGCCTTGAGCAGCGCCGCCAGACGGAAGCCCGCCTTGGCCAGCTGGATGCGCGCGTGCTGCCGGGCAAAGTCCTCGTAGGCCGCGTCGAGCGTGGTCTCCCAGGTGCATTCCTTGTGAACGCCGGTCACCGGCGGAGACTTGCCGCGGTTGCGGATCGCGAGCCGGTCGTGGGCCGCGGCCGCGAGGGGAAGGATCTCGGTCGCCCACCGGGTCGCCCAAGTGCCCGGCGCGCCGGCGGTCTGCCACCCGACCGGCGGAGCGGCCGCCAGCAGCCTGGCAAAATCCTGCTCGGCGTTCGCCAGGCCGGCGGCCCGCATGGCCTGGGAAACGGCCTGGCCGTCCCAGTAGAGATGCAGGCTCTGCGCCGGCGGAACCGCGGGAGCCGGCGCCACCAGATAGATCAGGTTGCCGCCCCTGGTCTCGGCCGCGCCGGGCGCGAGGTTCGGATCTACGCTCGTCTCGCAGTCGTTGCCGAAGTATTTTGCTCCGACATGGAGCGGCTGATGGATGTCTCCGAGCAGATGGGCAAGCAGCCAGACGGCTTCGCTGTCGGTCAGCTCGACACCCGCCTTCGCGGGCAGCGGCTTGCCGCTGAGTTGCGCGACCGCATGATCGATCATCTTTACCACGTCGGTCGGGCCGGTCCCGGCACTCCCTGCCACATAGGCCGGCTGCTGCAGCGGCACGTCGGTGTAGTGGTAGCGGTCATGGTTCCGGTTGCGTGCCACATAGTCCTTCTCCTCGGGCGAGGATGGACGGCCGCAATACGGCTCGTTGCGCGGCTTCGCGCAGTCGGGGAAGACGGCGACGTCGCGCAGGGTCCGGTTTTCCACCACGCCTCCGGGCAGCTTTTTTTCCAGGAGCTCGCGGACGCGGCTCCAGGTCGCGGGATGATGCTGCTGCAGGACCAGATCGGCGACCGCCCCGACGATCCGGTGCCCCGGATAGTCCCAGGCGCCGGCCGGCGTCGCCAGAGCGATGACGCCCAGCGCGAAAAATGCCACCCGGCTCCTGGTCCCCATGGCCCTTGCATCCCGCACTGAGGCAATTTCGGGCTGCCGGCATTTTATGGCACCTTGCGGTTGGGCGCGAGGGACGGCAGCCGGTTGCGCGGGCCACGACATCTGTAAGACAGTGTGGGCCGCCTCCGCGCTTGGAAAGGAACGACATGTCACGGCAGCGCAGCTTCTGGGTTCCGGTGATCTGCGGCGCGGTGATTCTCACCATCGGCATCGGGGCGCGGCAGAGTTTCGGCATCTTTCAGAAGCCGATCGCCGCCGATCTCGGCGTCGGCCGCGAGGTGTGGTCGTTCGCCAACGCGCTCTCCGTGCTGCTGATGGGGGCGTTCTCGCCGTTCGTCGGCAACCTGGCGGACCGTTTCGGCACTGCGCGGACGGTCGCCGCGGGCGGCGTGCTCTACGTGGCCGGCATGCTGATGATTGCGACGGCTACCGAAGGCGTGATGCTGACCGTCGGAAACGCGGTTTCCGGCATCGGGATGGCGGCGGCGGGATTCGGTCCGATCTTCGGGGCGATCAGCCGGCAGACGCCGGTCGCATTCCGATCGGTCGCGCTCGGCGTCACCACCGCGGGCGGCTCGTTCGGCCAGTTCGCGGTCGTCCCCTTCGCGTCGATCCTGCAGCAGCGGCTCGGCGACTGGCATGCCACCATGCTGGTGCTCACATTCGTGTCGATCGTCATGATCCCGCTGGCGCTCGGCCTGCGCGAGGATTTTGGAGGCGCCGCTGGCGGAGCCGCTCCGGTGCGCCGGCAGAGCTCGACGGACGCCCTGCAGGAAGCGATGCGCAGCCAGGGTTTTTGGCTGCTGACCATCGGCTTTTTCGTCTGCGGATTCCATGTCACCTTCATCGGCCTGCACCTGCCCTCCTACATTTCCGACCATGCGATCGGCATGTCGTTCTTCGGCAATCCCGTCTCGGCGATCGAGCTCGGCGGATGGGCGATCGGGCTGGTCGGCCTGTTCAACATCGCCGGATCGCTGATCTGGGGGTGGCTGGGAGGCAGATATCCGCGCAAGGACATGCTGGCGCTGCTCTATGCGGCGCGTGCGCTGGCGTTCCTCTTGTTCCTGGCGCTGCCGCTCACCTGGATGTCGGTCCTCATATTCGCGGCGACGCTCGGCTTCCTCTGGCTCGGGACGGTTCCCCTCACCAGCGGGCTGGTCGGCTTCATGTTCGGGCCGGTGCACATGTCGATGCTGTGGGGCATCGTGTTCTTCAGCCATCAGCTGGGCAGCTTTCTGGGCGGCTGGGGTCCCGGCCGGCTCTACGATATCCAGGGCAACTACGACCTGATGTGGTGGATCTCGATCGGCCTCGGCCTCGCCGCCGCGCTCATTCACTGGCTGATCCGCGAGAAGCCCGTGGCAAGGCTGGCATTCGGGGCGGCTCCCACATGACGCTCGCCAATGCCGATGTCCGCCGGCAGGAGAAGGCGCCTCCCGTTGGCGCACCCCAAGCCGGACCCGATGCGGCGGACCCGGCGCCGGTCCCGCGCCGGCTGCTGTGGTCGACCGGTGCGATCGCAGTCGTCCTGGCGACGGTGGCCTTCCTGCTGTGGGGCCGGAACGGCGCCGCCTGGATCCTCGACGTGATCGTCGCCTGGTGCGGGTGAGAGAGGACTTGGCCATGCGATCTGCCATCGCGGGGGCAGGCATTGCGGCGCTCGTCCTTTCTTTCGCGCCGCTCTCCAACGCGTCCGGCCAAGTGTTCCGCTGGACCCAGTACGGGCCCGACGGGCTGGAAGCGCGCGCCGTCACCGATGGGTCGGCCTGTCCGCCGGCCGCGATCGACGGCGCGGCGGCCACCATGACGGTCCGTGCCGCGCCAAGCGAAGGCTTCCCGGTCATCGCCTGCACGCTGGCCCTGCCGGCCGACGCCAAGGCCGTCACGATCGCCGATGTGCCGGTGCGGCTCCCGCAATCGGAGCCGCAACGCATCCTGCTGATTGGCGATACCGGTTGCCGGCTCAAAGGGTCGTACGTCCAGGCCTGCAACGACCCGGTCGCGTGGCCGTTCCGCCTGATCGTCGAAGTCGCGGCGCAGCAAAGACCCGATCTGGTCATCCACGTGGGCGACTATCATTATCGCGAGACCCCCTGCCCGGCCGGCAATATCGGCTGCGCCGGCAGCCCGTTCGGCGACACCTGGGCGGTCTGGAAGGCCGATTTCTTTTCACCCGCCGAGACGCTGCTGCGTGTCGCGCCGTGGGTGTTCGTGCGCGGCAATCACGAGGAGTGCGGTCGCGGCGGCCGCGGCTGGAGCCGGATGCTCGCGCCCGACGCATTCGCCGCCGACAGCGGCTGCAACGCTCCGGCACAGCCCGTCGTGGTCCGCCTGCCAGGGCTCACCCTGGCAGTCATCGACGCGGCGTCCGCACTCGAGCAACAACTCGACGAGGCGCAGGCGGAAACCTTCCGCCAGCAGTATCGATCCCTTTCCGGCACGACCAGCGGTGCGACCTGGATTCTCCAGCACCGCCCGATCTGGAGCCCGGGCGGCGTGTTCGCCGGGGTTCTCGTCGGCGACAACAAGACGCTGGCGGCGGCGGCGCAAGGCGTGATTCCCGAGAATGTGACGCTGATGCTGTCCGGACACCAGCACCTGTTCCAGGTCCTCAACTACCGGACCGGAGAGCCCGCCCAGATCGTGGCGGGCCATGGCGGGGATACCCTCGACCCGGACGTGCCGCTCGATCCCGCCGGCTGGAAATTTGGTCCGGTCGTCGTCGACAGCGGCGTCCACATGCCGGGAATCTTCGGCTTTGCCATGCTGGAGAAGGAGGACCACGGCTGGCGCCTGACCGGCTACGACAGGTTCGGCGTCGCCTTCAAATCGTGCCTGATATGGGGTCGCAGCGCCGCGTGCCCATAAGCCCTACAGTGACGTCACAGGAAACCGCGACAGGGAGGACAATCATGCGCATTCACAATCTCTACGTCGATCAGAACGGCGAGACCCATTTCCGCGACATTGCGGTCGAGTGGGTCGAGGAGCGGCCGGGCGGAAAACTGTCCCGCCGCTTGCCCGCCACCGGCATCATCTTTCGCGAGACCGCGGGCGACTACGATCTCGACTGGCATCCGGCGCCGCGCCGCCAGTACATCATCAATCTCGATGCCGGCGTGCAGATCACCGCAAGCGACGGCGAGAGCCGGGTGATCGGCGCCGGCGAGGTCATCCTCGTCGAGGACGTGAGCGGCAAGGGTCATCTGTCGAAATCGGTGTCGGGCCAGATCCGCCACTCGATCTTCGTCCCGATCGATTAGGACACACCCCATGAAACTGGTCTATTTCGACGACTGGAAGCTCGGCGTGGTGGCGGACGATTCCGTGGTCGACGTCACGGCTGCGGCCGCCGACATCCCGCATACGGGTCCCGGCGATCTGATCAACGGGTTGATCGCACGCTTTGCCGACTACCGGCCGCGCCTCGCCGAAGCGGCGGCGCGCGGACGGCCGATCCCGATCGCCGGCGTGAAGCTGCGCCCGCCGCTGCCGAAGCCGGTGAACATCGACTGCATGGCGGTCAACTACCTGGAGGACGGCACGCTCAAGGAGCCGGCCCCGATCAACGGCTTCCACAAGTCGCCCAGCGCGGTGATCGGGCCGGACGACACGATGGTGCTCCCCGATGTCCCGGCGACGATTTTCGAGGGCGAGGCGGAGCTCGCGGTGGTGATCGGCCGGCGCACGTCGCGCGTCAGCAGGGCCGACGCCATGAGCCACGTGTTCGGCTACGTCAATTTCATCGACGGCTCGGCGCGCGGCCTGCCGCCGCCCGGCAACGTGTTCTATCAGATGAAGTCGCGCGACACCTTCGCCCCGATCGGGCCCTATCTGGTGACCGCCGACGAGGTCGCCGATCCGCAGAACCTGCGGATCAGGCTGTGGGTCAACGGAACCCTCAAGCAGAATTTCAGCACCAGCGACATGGCGCACGACATCGCGCGCTGCATCGAATGGGTGAGCTCGATCCACACGCTGGAGCCGGGCGACGTGCTGGCGACCGGCACCAATCACCGGGGCTTGAGCAGCTTTCAGGACGGCGACCAGATCGAGCTGGAGACCGAGGGGCTCGGCCGCCTGCGCGTGCACGTGCGCGACGACCTCAGGCGCACCTGGTCGCGCGACACCCGGCTCGAGCACAAGCAGAAGGGCCTCGAGGGCGCCCACACGCCGCAGCTCACCGGGAAGCACGCGCCTTCGCCCCGGTAACCCGCATGATCTAGATCAAGGCGGCGGAAGGCGAATCGGCGTAGGCGGACCGAATGCGCCCGCTTCCCGGCCGGGGAGCGGGACGCGTGGTTTCGCCAGGAACCTCCATGCTTTCACCTCCGGTTACCGCGTCGATCATCGACCATCTCGGCGGGAGAGAGCTTCTCGCCGGTCTGGGCGTGCGCAACTTCGTGTCCGACGACCGGCACCTGAGCTTCACGCTGGCCCGCACCAACCCCCGCGGGGTCGGATCGGTGACGATCTCGGTCGAGCCGCGCGGGTTGTTCCACATTATGTTCCACGGCCGGGTTCCGCCGGGCTCGTTCAGCGCGCCGGTGCTGGGGACCGCCTCGGGAGTGATCGCCGAGAACCTCGCCTCGGTCCTCGGAGAATTCGCCGGGATCGACGCCCTCAGGCACCGGCACATCTGACCCACGACGGGAAGGGCGCACAGATGCGCCTGAATCCGGCATTCCTGCCGATCAGTCCTGCATGTCCAGCCGGCGGAATTTCTGCACGCGCTGGCCGGTATTCACTTCCGCGGTGAAAATGTTGCCCTGGTGGTCCACCGCGATGTTGTGGAGCGCAGTGAACATGCCGACCTGGCGGCCGGGCCGGCCGAAGGACGAGAGCACCTGCTTGGTGGCGCGGTCGACAATCCGGATCTCGCCGTTCATGCCGTCGATCAGGTAGATGAACTTCTGCTCGCGGTCGGGCGAGAACATCATGTCGTAGACCGAGCCGGTGCCCCGCGTCGCCTTCTCGAACACGTGCTCGGACACGAAGGTGCCGTCCTTGCGGAAAATCTGCAGGCGGTCGTTGCTGCGGTCGCATACGTAGACGAGCCCGTCCTTGCCGATGCGGATGCAGTGCACCGGATTGCCGAACTGCCGGGACGGCGGCCCGGCCGGATCGTAGGGCGGCGTCTTGGCGTCCACCGGGCGGTCGCCATAAGCACCCCAGTGGCGCTTGTAGGCGCCGGTCTGCGAATCGAAGACAACGACCCGGCGGTTGGCGTAGCCGTCGGCGGCAAAAACCTCCTTTGCCGCCACGTCGACCGCAACGTCCGCGGGCGAGCCGAGGCGCTCGGTCGCGTTGCTGTCGTTGCCCTGCCCCGGCCTGCCGATCTGCAGGACGAGCTTACCCTCCATGGTGAATTTGAGCAGCTGGCCGTCGCGCTTGCCGTTGCCGGCGAGCCAGACGAAGTCCTCGTCGTCGACGAAGATGCCGTGCTCGCTTTCCGGCCAATCATAGCCCGGTCCCGGCCCGCCCCAGGAGCGCAGCAGGTTGCCGGACTGGTCGAACAGCAGCACCGGAGGGGCGGCGACGCAGCACTTGGCCTGCGGCGGGCTCTGCTCGGCGGCGCGCTCGCGCTCGTTGAGGGAGCTTTGCCGATGCACCACCCAGATGCGGTCGAGGCGGTCGACCGAGATCCCGGAGACCTGGCCGAGAATCCAGCTGTTGGGCAGCGGTTTCGGCCAGAACGGATCGACCTGGAACTGCGGCACCGGGGTCTCGGCGAGCGCCGGCGACACCGCAACGACCATCAGCGCAAGGCCCGTCGCGAAGGCTTTCATCCGACCCGCTCCCGATGAGGGCTCCGCCTGAAGCATAGCGCGCGGCGCATCGGCTCGGCAAAAGCTCCGACCTGCGCCATGGGCCCGATGTCCATGGCGTGGTCCCCGCGCCCCTTCAGTCAGGTCGCCGGCCGCTCAGAAATTTCTCACACCGCCGCCTCGATCTCCTTGAGCGCACGGCGCAATTCCACGGCGAGCGGACCGAGCCCGTCGCCGCAGCGGGCGCGGTCGCCCGCCCTGCCGGCCTGCTCCAGCGCCGCTGCCGCCGCCGCGACTCCCTCGGCGCCCACCGCCTGCGCCGCACCCTTGAGCCGGTGCGCCGCAGCCGCGATCGCCGTGAGATTGCCGGCGCGCGAGGCGGCATTGATCTCGCGCTCGGCCTCGATGGCCGAGCTCTTGAATTTTGCCAGCAACGCCTCAATCCCGGCGCGGTCGTCCCCGAACCAGCCGGCGAGGACCCCGCGGTCGATCGCCGAGGAGGCCTGCTCCGGCTCGCCGGGCACCGCCGCATGCTCGCGCTCCGCGTCGTCGATCGGCAGCCACCGTTCCAGCGTCGCGCGCAGCCGGTCCATGCTCACGGGCTTCGCCAGATAGGCGTCCATGCCCACCGCCATGCAACGCTCCTCCTCGCCGGTCATCGCATTGGCGGTCACCGCGACCACCGGCGTGCGGGTCGCCGCGCCCGCCGACGTCTCGGCCTCGCGCAGCCGCCTGGTGAATTCGTGCCCGTCCATGTTCGGCATGTGGATGTCGGCAAGCACGGCGCCGTAGCGGCCCGGCGCCCAGGCCGAAAGCGCCTCGGTGCCGTCGGCTGCGGTATCCGCCGGAACGCCGAGGAGCTGGAGCTGGCGCACCAGAACCTCGCGATTGACCGGATGGTCGTCGACCACCAGCACGCGCGGCCCGATCGCCACCGAGCGACCGGCCTTGCCCGGTCGTGCGGCCGGCCGCAGCACCCCCTTGAGCGGGGAGTCGGCCGGCGCCGCGCTGAGGACGAGCGTCACCACGAACAGCGAGCCCACCCCCGGCGCACTTTCGACCCTCACATCGCCGCCCATCAGCTCGGCGAGCCGCTTTACGATTGACAGGCCGAGCCCGGTCCCGCCGAAACGGCGCGTGGTGGAGCTGTCGGCCTGTGCGAACGGCTGGAACAGGCGCGCCCGCTGCTCGGCGTCGAGGCCGATCCCGCTGTCGGCGACGCCGAGCGTCACCCGGCTGCGCCCTTCGCCGAGCGGAGCCGTGCCGGCGCGAACGCGCACGCCGCCATGCTCGGTGAACTTGATGGCGTTGCTCAACAGGTTGAACAGGATCTGCCGCACCCGGGTCGGATCGCCGACGAGCGCGTCGTCCGACCCCGCATCGATCTCGACGTCGAGCGTCAGGTTGCGGGCGGCGGCCTGCGGCCGCAAGGTGTCGACCGCCCCCTCGATCAGTCCTGACAGCGAGAACGCGGTCGCCTCGAGGTCGAGCCGGCCCGCCTCGATCTTGGAGAAGTCCAGCAGATCGTCGATGATGCGCAAGAGGGCCTGGGCCAAGTCGCGCATGATCGACACGGTATGGCGCTGCGCCGCGTTGAGGCCCTGATGCTCCAGCACATCCATCATGCCGAGGACGCCGTTCATCGGCGTGCGGATCTCGTGACTCATGGTGGCGAGAAAAGTCGATTTCGTCCGGTTCGCCGCCGCTGCTTCATCGCGCTCGCGCGCGACCTTCTCCTCCTGCTCCTTGAGCGCCGTGATGTCGCGGTGCATGACCAGGCGGCGGCCCTCGGCAAGCGGCAGGCAAACGGTCTCGACCCAATTGCCGTTCGGCCTCCGCCGTACCGTCGGCAGGCGATCCGCCCGGGCGAACCAGCTTTCCAGCTGCGATAAGTCCTCCGCGATCGTGGGCGAGCGCCGGGGCACGTGCCCGTTCTCCAGCTGCCAGCGGAAGATGTCGCGTACGCCCGCCAGCTTGGCGACCTCGGGCGGAAACGCGTTGATCGCGAAAATCGCCTTGTTCATCACCGCCCACCGGCCATCCGCCTCGATCAGCGCGATGCCGTCCGTCATATTGTCGAGCACGATCTGAAAGAGCTCTCGCGTGCGTTCGGTCTCGGCACGCACCGCCTGCAGCTCGGATTCCCGTTGCTTGAGCTCGGTGACGTCGCCGGTCGTCCCCACCAGCCGATAGGCGCGTCCGTCGGGACGACGCAACGCCATGCCGTGCTGGCGCACCCAGCGCCAGCCGCCTTCGCGGTCGCGGTAGCGGTACTCGCATTCCAACAGCCGCGTCTCGCCCTTGAAATGGGCGATCAGGGCTTGCCGGTACAGGGCGACGTCGTCGGGATGAACCAGTCCGGCCCAATCCCCGGTATCGCGCGGCGGATCGGTCCACAGGCTGAGCACCCGCTGGCGCAGCGGCGCCTGCTCGATCACCCCGGTCTCGATATTCCAGTCGTAGACCCCCTCATTGATCGCCTCGAGGGCGAGCGCGCAGCATTCGGCCCAGCGCTCGCGTACCTCGGGAGGCAATTCGCGCCACGTCAACCGGGGCACGACGTCACTGGGGCGGGGTCCTGCGGATCCTGTCATCGTCACCTGCTGAGACCGGCGAATTCTGGTTCCCGACGGTATCGTCGGCGTGTCGCCGCCACGCGGTCTTGTATCGTGTGTATCGACAAGGCCTACCTGCGATTGCGGCCACATCCGCCGGCTGCCGCTTGTGCGATTGCGGCGGGTCGGGCATGGTTTCCGCTGGTCGGACGGGGACCGGTGCCAGGGGGGCTCGAGGGCGGATGGATCACCGCCAGCACATCATTGTCGTCGAGGACGAGGCAACGCAGCGCGAGCTGCTGGTCGATTATCTTGGCAGGCAGAACTTTCGCGTGAGCGGCGTCGAGGACGGCGCCGCGCTGCGGGTTCTCGTCGAGCAGGATCCGCCGGCGCTGGTTCTGCTCGACCTGAGGCTCCCCGGCGAGGACGGGCTGACGCTCGCCCGCTGGTTGCGGGAAAAAGGCACCCGGCTCGGCATCATCATGGTGACGGCATCGGCCGACACGGTGGACCGCGTCGTCGGGCTGGAGGTCGGCGCCGACGACTACATCGCCAAGCCGTTCGAGCCGCGCGAGCTGCTGGCGCGGATCAAGAGCGTGCTCAGGCGCACCAGCGGCGTGGCGGCCGCCCCGGACCCCGGCGCCGGGCGCCGGGTGCGCATGGGACGCCGCGTGCTCGATCTCGACAAGCGCGTCCTGATCGACACCGACGGCCGGGAGGAGCCGCTGGCGGCGAGCGAGTTCGACCTGCTGAAGATTTTTGCCGAGAACCCCAACCGACCGCTCTACCGCGACTGGCTGCTCGAGGTCACCGCCCATCGCGAGGTCGAGGCGTTCGATCGGGCGATCGATCTGCGCATCACCCGGCTGCGCAAGAAGATCGAGGCCGACCCGGCCCATCCCGACGCCATCCGCACGGTGCGCGGCGTCGGCTACATGTTCGTGCCGCCGAAGGGGTGAATCCGGCGGCGCGCTGGCAGGTTTTCCGCCGCCGTTCAGGCGATTAGCGCTTGCACGCTGGCAGACCCGGTCGGCCGCAGGCCGGCGCTGGCGGCGGCTTGGGCGGGGCCGCCGCCTGCCGCGGAGCCACCGGCGGCGGCCTCGGCGGCGCCGCGGCTGGTGCCCGGTTGACGACCTGCGGGCGGACGGTGGTCTGCACCCGGTTCACCGGAGCGGCGTTGACCGGCTTGACGGCGGTGGTGTTGACATGGACCTGGCCGGCCGGCTTGTTCGCCGACAGCGGCTTGGCGGCGTTCAATCTGTTCGCCGGAGCGGTCGAGGTGATGACCCGCTGTTGATTGTTGTTGATCACGCGCTGCTGATTGACGGAGCCGAGCGGCGGCTTGTTGGTGTGTCCCTGGTTCGACTGGTGGAGCTTGTTTCCCGGGAGCGCCGCATTGCCGGCCGGCGGCTTGTTGACGTGCAGTTGCTGCTGGTTGAGCGGCGCCAGCCTGTTCTGGACGGGCAGCTTCTGCTGGTTGAGCAGCGGCTGCGGATGGACGTTCACCTGCTGGGGATTGACCAGCGGCCGCGCGCCGGGCGCGAACAGCGGCTTGTTCTGCTTCAGGCTGTCGGGCTTGTTGCGGGCCGGATTGACGAGCGGCGTCAGCCGCATTTTTTCGGCGTCCAGCGGCCGCATCGCCGTCACCATCGGCAGCGCCACCCGCCGCGACGGCCGGTACAGCTGCTTGTTGACGATGAACGGCACCACCCTCGGCACCGGCAGGAACATCGGCCCCTCCGGCGGCGGTGGCGGCGGCAGCGCGACGAGCAGCGGGTCGACCGGCGGCAGGAAATAGGCCGGGGGCGGCGGCGGCTCGACGAAGCCGAAGGCGGGCTCGGCGAACATCAGCACCGGCTGCTCGACATAGACGAGCTCCTCGGGCGGCGGCGGCGGCTGGTCGTAGGCGAGCATCTCGAAGGCCGGCGGCGGCTCGAGAGCGGCGGCCAGTATTTCCAGGCGCCGCCGGGCATCGCCCGCATGCGGGCCATGGGGATAGCGGGCGA
Organism: uncultured Alphaproteobacteria bacterium; assembly: GCA_963755055.1. Lineage (GTDB taxonomy): Bacteria > Pseudomonadota > Alphaproteobacteria > Rhizobiales > Xanthobacteraceae > AP-16. The sequence goes on from CAVWIS010000016.1 coordinate 49,217, forward strand.
GATACGACCAGTAGGCGTTCGGCGTGTCGGCGATATAGGTCCGCCGCCACACGATCGCCTCGCGCCGCGCCGCCAGGATGGCGCGCACGCGCGGTGCCAGCGGGTCGGCCGGATAGGCGGCGAGGTAGCCCTCATAGGCGTCGACGGTGTCGAGGCGCAGCGTCATCGCGTAGCCGTCCTGCGGACCGAGCTCGGCCACCGGCTTGGCCATGACGTTGCGGGCCTGGGAGGCGGCGGCGTCCGGCGCGCCGTCGCGGAACGCGAACGGTACGCTGACCTTGGAGACGTTCCACGGCATGAACGCGCCCTTGGTGGTCTCGCTGACCCGCATGCGCGCGCGGGTGAACACCTCGTCGAGCGGCAGGCCGCCCTGCCCGATCATCTCGGCGAGCGCCTGGGCGTACGGCCCGTAGGGACCGGGGTTCTCCGGCGCGATCGTCCCCGGGGCCGCATTGAAGGCGACGAGCGCGCCGTCGTCCGGATCGACCAGCGCCAGGCCGCCGGCGATCGACGGGTCGCCGACCGCGAACGGGTTGGCGCGCGCCACGTCCAGCACCACGATGCGGGCCTTCAACGGCACGCTGGCAAGCGAGCCGGAGATGTCGGAGACGCGGATCGCGTTGGTGGCGATGTCGGCGCTGGTGGCGATCTGCGAATCGACCGAGGCGAAATAATTTTCGCCGTCGAGCTGCAGCCCGTAGCCGCCGAGATAGACGAACGCCACGGTATCGGGTCCCGCGGCCTGAGCCTTGGCGAGAAAATCGTTCCACGCGTTGACGAAAGCCGCCTGGTCGAGATCACGGGCGCCGACCACCTCGAAACCCGCGGCCTGCAATGTCTGGGCGATCAGGCCCGCATCGTTTGCCGGCGTCTGCAGGGCGGCCGCCTGATAGGCCCCGTCCCCGACCACGAAGGCGATGCGCTTCTCCGGCTGCTGGGCCATCAGCGGGGGCGCCACCACGAGACCCACCAGCGCCAGAACCAGCCGGGCCGGTCGAAGAATCCACCGCATGGTCGCCTCCATCTCGGGTCGTTTATTCCCGGGTCGTTGGGTCGCCCGGGCGTCGAGATGGTAGCCCGGCGCGGCCTCGCCGCACCATGGTTATGCCGGCGCAAAAAGCGCTATTTTGCGGCGGCGGCGGGGAACCCGAGGAATAATCAGCGTTGCCGGCCGGCCCGCTGGACGAATTCGGCCGCGGATGGGCTGCGCGTGCTGCCCGGGGCGGATTGTGCAGCCTGGCTGACGGCGCCGCCCGCCTCAGGCCAGCGAGCGGGCGGAGACAAGAAACCGCCTGACCTCCGCGCCGAGGACCGTGCCCTGCTCGGCGAGCGTTCCCGACGCGGTCATCGTCGTGCCGGCAAGCCTCTCGGTCTCGGCGGCATTGTCGTTGACCCCGTGAATGTTGACCGTGATCTCGCGGATGCCGGCGAACGCCTGCTCGACATTGCGCGCGATCTCTTCGGTCGCCGCGACCTGGGCACCCACGGCGCCGGCCACGTGCGCGGTGATCTCGTGGATTTCTCCGATGATGCTGCCGATTTCCGCGATGGCCTCGGCGACCGACCTGGTGGCCGACTGGACCTCGCCGATATGGCCGGAGATCTCGCTGGTGGCCCGCGCGGTCTCGCCCGCCAGCACCTTCACCTCGGTTGCCACGACGGCAAAGCCCTTGCCCATCTCGCCGGCCCGCGCCGCCTCGATGGTGGCGTTGAGCGCCAGGAGATTGGTCTGCGACGCCACCGCGGTGATGAGCCCCACCACCTCGCCGATCCGCTCGGCGGCCTTGATCAGGCTCGAGATGGTCTCGTTGGCGTGCTGGGCCTTGCCCACCGCCTGCTGCGCGATCTTCGCCGAGCGGTCGACCTCGCCGCCGACCTCGCGGGCCGACGAGGTCAGCTGGGTGGCAGCCGACGCGACCGTGTGCATGTTCGCGGTCGCCTCCTCGGACGCCGCGGCCACCGCCGTGGCACGTTCGAGGGTGGCTCCGGCGCCGCGTTGCAGCGTGCCGCCGGTATCGCTCAGGTTGGTCGACGCCCCCGACAGGGTGTCGACGATGCCGTTCGCCGCAGCGCCGAATGTGTCGGTCGCCGACTTGAACGCCCCGACCCTCTGCTCGATCGCCTTCATCGCTCCGTTGATGGTTTCCGCGGCGCCGAGCAGGCCGCCATGCAACCCGCCGGGCAGGATATGGCGATAGTACTTGTTCGCGCATACGGCGCTCATGGCGGCCGCCAATTCGCGGACGAAGGCATCGCAGCGGTCGATCATGTCGTTGATCGCATGCTGCATGTCGCCGAGATCGCCGCCTTCGCGAATGGGGACCCGCTTCTCGAAATCTCCGTTGCTGATGCCGTGGCAGACCATGGTGGCGACCGCCACGCCCTCCCGCGTCCTGACGGTGAAGAAGGCCGCGCCCATGAGGGTGACCGCGACGATGCCGGTCGCCGCAGCGGCGATGCCGCCCATGTCGAGCCATTCCGCCGCGCCGAGGACGATCAGCGCGACCAGGGCGGCGCCGATGCACCAAAGCGATCTAGAGAGAGAAGATGAGCTCGTCATATGCGATTCCTTTGCTGCCCACGAATCGGGTGAGCAGCTCATGGCCTGCCGCCAGGGCATCCTTGCCGTTACGGTGCCTTGCCTCCTCGCGCAACACATCGGCGTAGAGCGGCGCGATTACGGTGTCGATGATCTTGTGGTCGGGGACCCGCCGGTTGGAGTGGAACGCGATGATCTCGCGGTTCCTGCCGAACGACGGCGTCACATGGGCGAACACCCAGTAGAAATCGCCGTTTCTCGACATGTTCTTGACGTAGGCGAAGATCTCGCGCCCGTCCAGGATCGTATCCCACAGCAGCTTGAAGACGGCGCGCGGCATGTCCGGATGGCGGATGATGCTGTGCGGCTGGCCGATCATCTCCGCTTCGCTGTAGCCCGCCATCTTGCAGAACGTCTGGTTGACGTAGGTCATCCGCCCTTTCAAATCGGTCTTCGATACGATGATGTCGTCCTTGTCGAAGAACTTCTCGATGCGCGTCGGCGTGATGTTCGGCGCCATGTCCGTCTCCACCGGGAAAATCCGGATACGAATCCACTCTCAAGACGTCGGCTGAACATGCGGTTAATCGGAATCGCACACCAAACAATTGGGTGGACCGGATAACTTCGTAGGGGTTTTTGCCTAGTGCTCGAAATTCCGGCGCTCTCGCCGGGTCGCGTGCGAACTTCTGACCTCGCCGGACGATGCGCTAATGCGGCTGGCTCATGTTCTCGCGGCCGTCGAGAAAGCCCTGGATCTTCTCGGCGGATTCCGCCAGCACCGCCCAGGATTGCGCCATCACCAGCAGCAAGGAGCGATGCTCCGGATCGCTCGCCTGCTGCGCCAGACGCATGCATTCGACCGCATGACTGCGGAACAGCTGGGGGCTACGCATACACCACCCCTCCCCACCAGCAAATTGTCCGTGTCGATTGTGGCAAAATCCGCATCGGCCTTGGGAAATCCCGGGGCGATTTACGTGCTTGTCCGGAGGCGGAGAAGCACCGGTCGGCAACTGTTCGGCAACCCATCGGGCGTCTGATGGCGCAAAGGGGAGATGGTCAGATGCCCGAAGACGTCCGCGGCCACGCCTATGATTATTTCAAGGCCCTCGCCACCCGGGATCCGGACCTCATCGCGCCGTTTCTCGACGAGGCCATCGACTGGCTACTGGTCGGACCGGTGGAGCTGTTTCCCTGGTGCGGCCACCACGTCGGCAAGGCGGCGGTGATCGAGGTCTATCGCCGGATGGCAAGCGACCTCACCACGCTCGCCTATGTCCCCGACTTCCTGCTCGTCGACCGGGACTGCGCCTCGGCGTTGACCCGGATGTCGATCGTCCAGAACGAAGATGGGCGGACGGCCAACCTGCGGCTGGCACAGTTCGTTCGTTTCCGCGACGGCAAGGTCGTCGAAGCCTGCATCATCATGGACGCTCTCAGCGCCGTCGAGCAATTGCTCGGGCGCGCGCTGGATTTCGCCGCCCCGCCGGCGGCGCCTTTGGCGCCCGAGCGATTGCCGGATGCGGCGGTCAAGGCAGAGTCCTGATCGGAATCGGACACCAGTCGACGGTTGCAGTTGCAATAATATCACACCGGAGGCAGAGATTGCCGCACCCGGGGAAACCCTCTTGATTATTGTGCGCCGCAGTATATCTTATTGCAGTGCGGCACGCGATTGCGTCGCGTTCCCGCCGCCCTCCTTGGGCGTTTCCTCCCTAGACTTGGGCCGCTGGCATTCGCGAGCGGCCCTTTTTCTTGCCCGAGCAGTCGCAGCCGCTTCGCATGAGATCGTCCGCCGGCTCACGAAGGCGCGTGTGCGCAACTCGAACCGCGGGTCACTCGCGCAACACCGGCAGCAATGTGATGTTGGCGGAGGCCTTGGCATTGGCTTCGCAGGCCGTGCGATTGCAGAAACCGCAATATTCGCAGGCGCCAAGCGTCAATTCTTCGGGGTTCATATAAGGCGCGCTCGCGGTGCTCACCGGAACCGGGAACGGGTGGTAGCCGAGTGACCGCGCCGCATCGCCGAACATGACCGGGGCCGCCCCGGATTTGATCGGCCGGTTCGGGTATTCGTCGCTGCGCGGCCCTTCGAACGGGTTGCCGCCGGCGACGATCCGGCCCTTGAGATTGCCGGCCTTGCCGGACACGCCGCACAGTTTTTCCGACGCACGGCGCGCGAAGAGGCGGCGCCGGCCGGCGGAGCGGCGTCAGGGCCGCGCGGAGGTCGGGTGCGCCTGGCGATCGATCGATTTGACGGCTTCGTGCGCGCTGAGCACCGCGCCTTCCTGCCAGCCGCTCCAGAAGGTCAGCTGGTCGCCCGCCATCTGGAAGCGGCCCTGCGGCGTTGCCAGGATCTGTGCGGTCGGGCCGAAGACGGGATCGCTCTCGTCGGCCCAGCCGCCGCGCTGGAACTCCATGTTGTTCCAGCCGATGGCGAGACCGTGCTCGACGAATTTCCCGTATTCCGCATGCAGCCGCTCGCCCTGCTCGCGGGCGATGGCGAGACGGTCGACGACCGGCCGGGCATTGAAGGCCTCCGCCGCGGCGCCATACATGTAGGCCCCGGTGAGCACGCCCTTGCGGCTCAGATAGTTTTGCGACGGATACCAGATCTGGGTAATGACGTCGGTGGTCCAGGAAATTCCGCCGTAGATCTGATAGTTGGTCTCCCAGAACCGCTCGGCCTGCCAGCCGACCTTGCCGGCCGCCATGAAGGGCAGCCTGGCGGCCGCCTCCATAAAGGCCGCCGGAAGGTTGGTCTTGAGGTTCTTGAACACCGGCATCGGGATGGTGGAGACGCAGTAATCCGCCGCAATCGCGCGGGCGCTTCCGTCGTCGGAGAATCCGACCGTCACCTTGTCGGCCGCGACATCGATGGCCGTCACCTTGGCGCCGTAGCGGATCAGGCCTTCGATCGACCCCGCCTGGCGGGTCAAAGGCTGGCGCGCAAAACTTTTCACGAAATTGTCCATGCCGCCGACCGGCTCCAGCAGCGAGGTCTGCCAGTAGTATTCGGCGTCGCGGAAGATGAAGTCGTTCCACACGTTGGAGCGCAAAATTTCCTCGAGCGCGAGCGGGCTCAACGGCTTGCCCGGCTGGTTGGCGAGCCCGGCGGAATCTCGAAGCCGGCGCGGCCGGACTGGTTGCGGTAGGACCAGGTCGGCGCCTTGCCGGGGGTCTCGATCTTCGTCAGATCGCCGAACACCACCAGCATCTCGTGCAGCTTTTCGAGATCGGTCCCGGAGACCGGCAGATCGAGACCGGGCCTGCTCGTGCACTTGTCGAGGAGCTCGGCGACATGACCCTGCAGGTCGTGGTAGGCGCGGCGGACCTGGTTGGTCGAGCCGTTGCGGATGGCGCCGGAATGCACGAGGTTCGCCCGGCTGGCGAAGATGTAGGGCTGCAGCGCCACGTTGAACCGGCGGCAATAGTCGATGACGTTGACATGATGGTGGGGGATGCGGCCCGGCCCGGCATTGAGCCACAGGCCTTCGTCGAACCGGCATTCCTGCACCGGCATATCGCCCATCTCACGAAAACTGTCGCCGCGGCGCAGCGTCAGGCTGCGTCCTCCGAGCCGCCGCGTGGCCTCCAGGATCACGCAATCGTAGCCCGCGCGATCGAGCTCGTAAGCCGCGCAGAGCCCCGCCACGCCGGCTCCCAGGATCACGACGGTGCGGCCGGACCCGGAGTCCGCCGGGAGCGCCAGGCTCGCAGCGGCGGCGGGCGGCGGTTTCAAAAAATCCCAGGCCGCCAAGGTCTCGTAGACGGCGCCGGCCCCGCCCAGGCGAGCCATGGCGTTGAGCAGCGTGCGACGTGTGACCGGCATGATGGCTCCTCGCGTGATCCGCCCGACAGCATGGCACGGATGGGCGACCAGGTGCAATTCACACCTGCCCGCTCCGGGAGCATGGTCGGCGGGTACCCGGGGGATCGCGCCCACCTAAGGCTGATCGCACGCGGCAGTGCGGGCCGCCGGTCCGGACGAGAAGCCTCAGAACTGTTTCGCCAGATTGCTGGTGTCGAGAAATGCCTGATAATAAACGACCTTGCCGTTCCTGAACTTCCACGTCATCGACCAGTCGGAGCTGAACACCTTTCCGGCGGTCTTCGATTTGCCGCTCCAGAATCCGAGAGCCACGACGGTGTCGTCGGCCGAGAGATATTCGCGCGGCTCGAACCGCTCGATCGCCCCCGCTGCGTCGAGCTTGCCGAAGAACCCCGCCACCTCGCTCTTGCTGCGCGAGGTCCCCGACCAGGGAATCTCCGGCCCCCCCCCGGCTGGATCCAGACGATGTCGTCCGACAGGCGATCGAGAATGTCGGGAATGCGCCCCTGCCCGAAAGCCGCGTAGATGTCCTTCACCGTCTCCACGTGCTGACTGTTGCCGCTCATCTTTCCCTCCCGGCGTTGCTCGCCCATCGGCGTTGTCGCGCATGGCCCGGCAATTTGCTTCCGGGACCGATCGCATATACTCCTAATTGGAGTATTTTGCAGTCCTTGTAGGAGCATGTCAATGGCGCGAAAGCCCACCGCAACCGCCTTCGCGATCCTCGGGCTGATCGCCGCCCGGGAAGGCTCGGCCTACGAGCTTGCCCGGCGCATGGAGCGCTCCCACCGCATCTTCTATCCGCGCGCGCAGAGTCATCTCTATTCCGAGATCAAGCACCTGGTGGCGAGCGGCTTCGCCACCGCCCGCCACGAGCACGTCGGCCGTCGGCCGCGGACCGTCTACCGCATCACCAGGAAGGGGCACGCCGCGCTGGCAGCATGGCTGGCCACTCCAGCGCGACCGCCCCAGCTCGAGGCCGAGGGCCTGCTGCACGTCGCCTATGCGGAGTTCGGCACCAAGGCGCAGCTGATCGCCCAGCTCGCGGCGATCCGCGACCACGCCGACGAGGTGCTCGCGGTCGGCGCCAAGTTCGCCTATCAATTTGCTCGCACCGAGACGGACCGCTCACGCCGCATGCACACCAATCGTCTGGTATGGCAATATCTTTGGAGCCTTCACCAAACTCAGGCCGATTGGGCGCGCTGGGCGATCGAAGAGGTCGGGCACTGGCCCGATACCGGGCCGAGCGCTGTCGCGCTCGATCGCGCGCAGACATTCTTCCGGGAGGCTGCGGCCGAGATGCTGCGCCGGCCCGCACGCGGCGATGAAGTTGTTGCAGAGCACGCCCGGACCGGCGCCGGGGAGCCGAAGACCGGCAAGCATCGGGCACGCCGTCGCTGACGCCCTCATCATGAGATCGCAGGAGCGCGAGTACTGATGCGCCGCTGATTCGCTGATACCGCGCATTCCTGAGGAAGACAACAGCAGTTGAGAGCCGGGTTCGCTGGTTTGGTTAACTTTTTTCGCGGTCCCGCAACATGTCGACGCAACAGCAAATGAGCAGTTTTGATCAAAAACTGGTCCCCGGATAGCTCAAAAAATTTGATGAACGGCATTTCTTCACTGTTTTTTGGACTTTTTTTCCCGTCATTTCTTGTTGATCCGAGCACTTTCTCATGTTATGAGGCCATTCTGCTGATATCTGATGAACAGATTTTGGCCATATTCGGCGCTACAACGCACCCTTCTCAAGCAACCGGAGAGCGACACAATGGCAGCAAAGAGAACCGCAACTCGACGCGAATGGACGAAGCAGGATGTGCGCGATCTCAAGAGCCTGGCGCGCGAGAAGACCCCGGCCAGACGCATCGGCCGCAAGCTTCGGCGTACTGAAGGTGCCGTGCGGCAGAAGGCTTATGCGGAAGGTATTTCGTTGAGCCTGCGCCGAAAAACGCGCGGCAAGTGACGCCCTGAGGGCAGAGTGAGCTGTTGAGAACGAGCCCGGCGGCCCGCCGGGCTCGTCTCATCGCTATCCGGATGATCGGCCGACGCGCATTCGTTACGTCAACAGGCAACCGGTGCGATTGAAGCAGTTGGGCTGCGAATTTTTGCGGCCACAGATTGAATTGCTGGAATCTTCTATTTTTTGTTCTGACACCTTCATTTGGCTCGAAAGGCCAACCCGCTCGAGACCGATGCTCGACGTCAGCGCCCTCCCCTGGCCTGCCATTCCTCTCCCATGTTGTCGTCGGTAATCAGCCGCAGGCCTTTCGCCCGCGCCTTGATGCTGTCGCAGCTTTCCATCGTGCCGCCGTGGCTGTCCTGGAAGGCCTCGAGCTCCGCGACGATGTCGTCGATGCGCCGGCGCTGACGTGGATCGGACCGGTCGAATGCGGGTTTTCCGTCAATCGTGAGCTCATCGAGCATCCGCCGGAGTCGCGCATGGTCGAGCGTCAACGGGCCGTTGCCTGCCACCATCATGTTGAGCTCGCGCAATCCGAACGGGAGCACCGTACAGCCGGTCAGCATGGCGCGCGTCGAATAGGTGGTGTTGTACATGAGGATGCCGCCGTCGCGCAGACGCGTGGCGGCCAATTTCAGATACTCGGCCGACAGCAGATTGGTGACGTGAGGGCGGAAATGCCAGGTGGTATTCTGGATGATGGCATCGAACCTGCGGCCGGGATGGCGATTGAGCCATCGCCGGCCGTCATCGATGATGATCTCGACCTTGGGATTGCCCAGCAGGGTCCGTACGGCATCGTACTTGCGGATGAGTTGCAGATAACCGGGGTTGATCTCGACGATGGTGAGCCGCTCGACCGCCGGGTTGGCGGCGACGATCTGCGCCCAGGCGCCGGTCGCCAGGCCGATCATCAGCACGTCGCGGGGCGCCGGATGAAACAGCGCGAGCGACAGCGGCCGGATCAGCAGGTTCCTGTCGTCGATGAGGTCGACCGAGACGATTCCGTCATACATTCCGCCGCCGAATACCACGGCCTGCGAGCTTACCGTGACGACACCGCTCTTGTTCTCCACCACATCGACGAATTCCGGCTCCGTCGCGAGATCGGACTTGTAGGTGATGCGATCGTAGAAACGGTCGAACAGGCTTGCGGCCGCCAGCGGGCTCACGACGATGGTGCCGGCCACCAGGGCAAGCACGCCGGCGCGGCGCCGTCCCGGCATGTGGGCACGCCCGGCCAGCGCAACTCCCGCCGCCGTGACCGCGCCGAGCTCGACGAGCAGCAGGCTGATGAGCGCGGTCGACATGTAGTCCATCAGCACGAAGCCGGTGATCAGCGCGCCCGCGGCCGAGCCCAGGATGTTTCCCACATAGACGTAGCTCACCCCGACCCCGCTGCTGCCGTCGGGCGCGACCCCCAGATAGCAGATGAGCGGAAACGCCGAGCCGGCGATCGCGGTCTGCAGGAACACGGTCAGCAGCATGCTGGCGGCGAACCAGTCGGTTCCTCCCGCCGCCGCCCGCGCGGCGATCGGCAGGACGAGGTAGCCGATCACGCTGGACAGCACGATGACATGACACAGCAGCGCGATCGGCCCGGCCCCGCTCGCCGAGGGCACGCAGGAGTCGCGTATCAGATAGGAACCGGCCGCGAGCCCGGCCAGATAGGCGCCGAGGATCAGCGCGAAGGCCGGCGCCAGGTTGGTGCCGATCACGAAGGCGCGGAACCACACCACCTCGTAGGACAGCGACATGTAGCCGGTCAGCACGGCGATCACGAACAGGAACGCGAAGCTCAGCCCATGCCGCAACGGCAAGGCCTCGGGCTGCGGGCTCGACTCGGGCACCGGCCGGACGGCCGGCATGCGGGCCCGCCAGGCGAGCCGGAACGCCACCGCCGCCACCGCCAGATTGACCGCCGCGGCGAGCGTGACCGCCCCCTGCATGCCGAGCCATCGCATCAGCCACAACCCGCTGGCGAAGCAGGCGAACGCCGAACCCAGCGTGTTGACGCAATAGAGCAGCCCGACCGATCGCCCGACATTGGCGATCCGGCTGACCAGATACTGCGTCAGGATCGGCAGGGTGGCGCCCATCAGCAAGGTGGGGCCGATCAGCAAGGTCACGGTGACGGCGACGGTGAGCGGGCCGGAGAGCTCGAGCGTCCGCGCGCCGACCCACTGGAAGACCGCGAGAGACGCTGCGCCGAACAATCCGATGGTGAGCTCGATCAACCCGAACAGTGTCAGCAGGCTGGCCGGCATGATCCTCGACAGCCGGCCGCCGAGGAGGCTGCCGAAACCGAGGCCGAGCAGAAACCCGGTGACCACGACGGTGACGGCTTCGACGTTGATGCCGAAGATGACGAATAGCGACCTTTGCCAGGTGATCTGGTAGATCAGCGCCGAGAATCCGGAGGCAAAGAAGATCGCGGCGATCAGCGGCATCGACGCAGGGCGGCTCTTCCCCTCGTCCTTCATCGGCAGGGCTCCTCGAGCAATTCGCTCGGGCCCGAGCCTAGAGCACGTCCCGATCGAGTTCGATCGGAACGTTCCCTTAAATCCGGGAGCGGCGCGTGTTCCTGTCGGCGAACCGCTCCACCGGTTTCGGCACCGCATCGTGCCTCGCCGTCCGGCGCCGTCGCCCCGACCTGGGTGCGGCGAACCAATCGCTTGCTGCCCCGAAGCCTCGCCACTACACTTCCGCCATCAAAGCGTTTTCAGGCTAGATGGCCCGCGACGCGCAACGGAAACGCGATCTTTCGGCCGTATCACCACAGAGGAGCGACGTCAGATGACCGCCGATGGCACCTGGAACCTGACCATGGAGACCCCGATGGGGGAACGAAAGGCCACGCTGGACGTCAAGGCCGAGGGGGGCGCGCTTACCGGGAAGCAATCGGCGGATGGGAACTCGACCAACATCTATGACGGCAGCGTCAACGGCAATGAGATCGCCTGGAAGGTGGACATTTCCCAGCCGATGGCGCTGACCCTGGAATTCACCGCGACCATCGACGGCGACAAGATGTCCGGCAGCACCAAGCTCGGGATGTTCGGCACCTCGTCGTTCACCGGCACGCGCGCCTGAGCGGCATCCCGCGCCGCCGCCCGCCGTTTGCATAAGACTGCGCATCGAAGCCTGAAGCGCTGACGACGCGATCCGGAGCGACGACGCTCCGGGTCGCTCCGACCGGTTGCTTCGCCGGTCAGCTCACTGGACGCGCCCCGCATCCTCCGCGATCATCGCGGCACCCTTCTCGCCGATCATGATGGCCGGCGCGTTGGTGTTGCCGCTGATCAGCGTCGGCATGATCGAGCAATCGACGACCCGCAGGCCGGCGACGCCGCGCACGCGCAGCCGCTCGTCGACCACCGCCAAGGCGTCGCCGCCCATCCGGCAGGTGCCGACCGGATGATATTCGGTCTCCGCGCTGGTGCGGATGAAGGTCTCCAGCTCGGCATCGGTCTGCAAACCTGCGCCGGGGAACCGCTCGGGCCCGAGATAGGGCCGGAACGCCGGCGCGGCGAGAATTTCGCGGCCCTTGCGGATGCCGGCGATCAGCACATCGAGATCCCGGCGCGAGGCCAGATAGTTGGGATCGATATGCGGGGGATCCGCCCAGTGCTTGCTGGCAAGCCTGATCTCGCCGCGGCTCTCCGGCCGCAGGCAGCAGGCATGGAGGGTGACGCCGTCGCCCTTGAGCTTCACCCGCCCATGATCGACCACATAGGCGGGAATGAAATGGAACTGCACATCCGGCGCTCCGGTCCCGGCGCAGGTGGCGAAGGCGCCGGCTTCGGCGACGTTGCTGGTGCCCGGGCCCTTCCGGGTCAGCGCGAACTGCAGCGCAACCGCCAGCGATGCCAATCCCCTGCTCTTGCGATCGAGGGTGATCGGCTGATTGGATGAATTGATGACATTGACGTTGAGGTGATCCTGCAGGTTCGTGCCAACGCCGGGCAGCTCGACGATCGGGGTAAGCCCGACATTGCGCAGATTGTCGGCCGGGCCGATGCCGGAGAGCATCAGCAGCTGCGGCGAGTTGATCGCTCCCCCGGCGAGCAGCACCTCGCGGGTCGCATGCGCCACCGCCGTGGTGCCCCGGCGCACGTACTCGACGCCGACGGCGCGGCCCTTGTCGAGCACCACGCGCGACGCATGGGCGTGGGTCGTCACCGTGAGGTTCGGCCGGTCGAGCGCCGGCCGCAGATAGGCGACCGCCGTGCTGCAGCGCGCGCCGTTCTTCTGGGTGACCTGATAGAGCCCGCATCCCGCCTGGCGGGCCCCGTTGAAATCGGCGTTGAAGGGGATTCCCGCCTCCTGGGCGGCGGCGACGAAGATCTCGCTGAGCGGATTGGTGTACGGCCGCTCCGCAACGTTGAGCGGGCCGCCGACCCCATGAAAGGCGTCGTGGATGCGCTCGTTGTTCTCCGCCTTGCGGAAGAACGGCAGCACGTCGTCGAAACTCCAGCCGGCATTGCCGAGCTGGCGCCACTGGTCGTAGTCGGCCGGCTGCCCGCGGATATACACCATGGCGTTGATCGAGCTCGACCCGCCGAGGGTTTTTCCCCGCGGCCAGTACATCCTCCGGCCTCCCATGGCGGGCTGCGCCACGGTCTGGTACTGCCAGTTGACGCTCGGCTTGCCGAGCCGGGCAATTCCGGCCGGCATGTGGATCAACGGCGAGGAATCGCGACCGCCGGCCTCGAGCAGAAGAACTCTCGTTGCCGGATCCGCGCTCAACCGGTTGGCGAGCACGCAGCCGGCCGAGCCGGCCCCCACGATGATGTAGTCGAATGTGGCTTCGCCCATAGAGTCCCTCGCGGCTCGAGCCGATGCTGAACGCTACAGGCTCGGCTTGAGCAGCAGACGTCCCGTGGAGCGGCCCAGCTCGACCATTCGGTGAGCAGCACCCGCCTCGTCAAGCGGAAATTCCCCGCTCACCACCGGCCTGATGCGCCGCCGCGCCACCAGGCGGAGGCATCCTCGAGTTGCGCCCGCGACACGCCCTTGGCGCTCAGCAGCGAAATATCGCGCAGAAACAGCTGCGCCGGGTTGATATCGATCAATTCGCCGGTGAGCTGGCCGACCAGCACATAGCGGCCGCCGTCGGCCAGGCTGCGTCGGGTCGCGTGAAACACCGCGCTGCCGACATTGTCGATCGCCACATCGGCACCGCGTCCGGTCAGCGCCTTGACGCGGGCGGAAAAGTCCTCGCCGGCAGCCACCACGAGCACGTCGTCGGCGCCCGCCTCGCGGATGTCGCTCGACCTTGGCCGAAGTGGTCGTCACCGCGATCGTGAACGCGCCGGCCAATCGGGCGAGCTGAACGCCGTGGAGGCCGAGCCCGCCGCCGGCGCCGGTCACCAGCACGCGCTCGCCGAGCCGCACCTCTGCGACGTCGCGGACCGCATTGAGCTCGGTGCCGATCGTGCAGGCGACGATCGCCGCCTCCTCGAGCGCCACGTCGCCAGGCACGGCCGCCACGTTCTCCTCGCCGACGCAGACGAGCTCCGCATAACCGCCGTTGAGCCCGGCATCGCCCAGAAAATTCCCGCTGCGGGCACGAGGTCTCCTGTCCGCCCCGGCAACACCGGCAATCGCCGCAGAGAGGCGGTGGTGGGTGGCAGCGACGAGATCGCCGGGCCGGAATTCTCGCACCTCCGGGCCCACCGCCTCGACGATGCCGGCCACCTCGTGGCCGGGAATAAGCGGCATCGCCACGCCCATGCCGAAAAGTGCCGTTGCGCACCACCACGTCGTGAAAGCACACGCCGCAGGCGGCAACCGCGATCCTGACGTCGCGCGGCCGCAGCGCCGGCGCCGGCACCTCGCGCAACGTCAGGACCGACGGATCCCCCGGCCGCTCGACGACCACGGCGCGCATCAGGTCCTCACGCCCTCAGAGAGCACATCCCGATCAGGCCTGATCGGGATGTGCTCTCGAACCATCAAGTGGCGCATGTTCTTATCGGCGAACCGGTATCCACTTCGCCAGAACATGCGCGCCCTCAACGTCACGACGCCTTGAGCCAGCCGCTGGTCACGTGCCACTTGCCCCCCTCGGCCTTCATGATCGCGACCGACAGGCTGCCGGCATGCTGGTCCTTGGAGAACTGAGCGGCGCCATCAGGCCGGTGTCGAGATCGGTCATGCCTTCGAGCGCGGCAACGATCGCCGCCTGGTCGGTCTTGCCGCCGGCGCGCTTCACCACTTCGACGAAGATCTTGGCCGCGTTGTAGCCGTGCATGCTGTAGGTCGTGGGCGTGGTGCTCGGCAGGTATTTCTTCTGCGCCGCGATGAAGGTTTTCGACCGCGGGCTTGTCCGAGTCGAGCGGCTCCATCACCGCGACCGCGATGGCGCCTTCGACCAGCGGGCCGGCGAGGCTGAACGTCTGCGGATCGCCGAGCGCATTGTGGCCGCTGAACTGCGGCTTCCAGCCGATATTGTTGGCCTCCTTGCATCACCAGCGCGGCGTCGTGCGGAATGCCGAGAAACACCACATGCTCGACGCCTGCCGCCTTGCGCCTGCGCGACGACGCCGCTGAAATTGGTCGTGCCGCGGTCGAACGGCAGCTTGCCGAGCGTGACATTGTCCTTCTTCGAAACGCTCCTCCAGCCCGGTCGACGGCATCCTGGCCGAAATCGTCGTTCTGATAGATCGCCGCGATCTTGCGTCTGCTTGAGCGTCCTTGAGGATGTAGTTGGCGAGCACGCTCATCTGCACCCGCACTTCCGGCAGCGTGGTGAAGACGTAGCGTCTTGGTCGGGCGTGGTCAGCGCATGGCTGAACGCGTAGGGAAACAGCATCGGCAGTCTTGCTCTCCGTCACGAACGGCAGCAGCGCCGCGGACGGCGCGGTTCCGGTGACGGCCAGAAGCGCCACGACCTTGTCCTGCTCGACGAGCTTGCTCGCCGACGCGATGGTGCGCATCGGCTCGTAGCCGTCGTCCTCGGCGATGAATTGCAGTTTGCGGCCGCCGATCACCGCCCTGGTCGTTGATATCGGCGAATGCCACCTCGACGCCGTCGCGCACGCTCTGTCCGAGCAGCGACAACCCGCCGGAAAACGGGCCGCTCATAGCCGACCTTGATCGGGTCCTGGCGGCCCGCAGCACCGGTGGCGGCCAGCGCCAGCGCCGCCGCGAGCATGGTACGCCGCGCAGCGAACCTGGTCAGTTCGCTTGCATGTTGTCTCCTCTGTTTTTCTCCCGTTGCTTGATACTGGTCACCGCTCGAGCTTCAACCCGACCGCCTCGCGGTCCCAGAGCGTGCGCGGCGGTTTTGCTCGGCCCAGGCCTTGAGCTTGTATTTCTCGATCTTCTCGCTGGCGGTCTTGGGCAGCGCCTCGATGAAATGGACGAAGCGCGGCACCATGAAATGCGCCATGTTGCTGTTGGCAGAAGCGCAGCAGCTCTTCCTCGCTGACGCCGTTCGCCCGGTCGCGGCACGACATAAACCATCACCTCGTCCTCGCTCATCTCCGAGGCGACCGGCACCGCCGCGACCTCCAGCACCTGGGGGTGGCGCGCGACCAGCATCTCCACCTCGTAGGCGGAAATGTTCTCGCCGCGGCGACGGATCGCCTCCTTCTTGCGGTCGACGAAATAGAGGTAGCCGTCCTCGTCCAGGTAGCCGCGATCGCCGGTGTGGAACCACAGATTCCGGCTTTCCCGCACCGTCGCCTCCGGCATCTTGTAGTAGCCGAGCATGATGATGCCCGGCTCGCGCGGGCGCACCACGATCTCGCCGACCTCGCCGGCCGGCAGCGGGCCGTCCTCGTCGTCGATGATCGCAAGGTCCGCATAGCCGCGCGGCTTGCCGGCCGAGGCGCCCTTCTCGGGCGGATCGTCGGGCGTGAACATGGTCACCGCAAAGGTCTCGGTCATCGCGTAGAGCGAGGTGATGCTGAACGCCGAAGCGTGTGGAAACGTCGCGATAGATCTCGCGGGAGAGCGGCACCATCATCGCCTGGCGCACGCTGATGCATCGCGGTCGGTGGCGGCCGCCGGCAGCTTCAAGAGGATGTTGGTCATCGCGCCCAGCGCGTTGAACTGCGTCGCGCCCACCCGGCGGATGTCGTCCCAGAACTGGCTCGCCGAGAAGCGCGGCGAGACCGCCAGCGTCGCATCCGCCCACAGCGCCGCATAGGCCGAGTACCACAGCGCATTGCCGTGAAAGAGCGGCAGGCAGGTGTAGAGCACGTCGTCGGCGCGATAGCCGAAATGCCGGACCAGTGAGCGGCCGACGCCATGCGCCTGCGAATGCGGGCTCATCACGCCCTTCGACGGGCCGGTCGTGCCCGACGTGTACATGATGTAGGTGCGGATCGTTGAACCTGCACCCGATCCGCCGACGGGGTCTCGTCGCTGCGCGCGATTGCAAGCGCGCCGAGGTCGTGCAGTGGCGCCGCGACCGCGCCGAGCTGCGCTCCGGCTCGCCGAGCGCAGAAATAGCCGCGGACCTGCAGCGAGGCCGCCGAGCGCATTCGGCGACGCGGTCGGCCCATTCCTCGGCGACCACGACCCAGGCGGAATCGGACTGGGTGATGAAGTAGCGCAGCAACTCGCCCTTCGCCGCCGTATTGAGCGGCACCGCGACCGCGCCGAGCTTGCCCAGTCCCCAGATCGTCCAGAAGAACTCCGGGCAGTTCGGCAGCATGACGGCGACGTGGTCGCCCTTGCCGATGCCGAGCCGGGCGAAAGCCGTTGGCGTAGACGATTGGTGACGCGATGCAGGTCCCGGTAGGAATAGTGTCCGGTCCTGCCAGATCAGCCAGGTGCGATCGGCGATGCGCGCCGCCTTGTCGGCCAGGATGTGGCCGATGGTGCGCTGCTCCAGCGGATAGTCGTGCATCTCGGCCATGGCGCTCAGGCTCCCAGATAGGCGTCGACGAGATCGCTCGACGCGGAGAGCTCGCCGGGCGTCCCGCTCATCACCAGCCGCCCGTGCTTGAGCACGTGAACATGGTCGGCGAACCGCATGGCGAGATTCGCGTTCTGCTCCACGACCAGCAGCGTGATGCCGTTTGTTCGCAGGCCGTCGAGCTCGGCGAAAACCTGGCGGATGATCACCGGGGCGAGACCGAGGCTGACCTCGTCGGCGAGCAGCAGCTTCGGCCGCGCCATCAGCGCGCGGCCGATCGCCAGCATCTGCTGCTCGCCGCCGCTCAAGGTCGAGCCCAGCTGGTGCTCGCGCCGCGACAGCGCCGGAAACATCGTCATGACCTCCTGGTAGTCGCGCCGCAGCGTCGTGCGGGCCGCGCCGCGAATAGGCGCCGATCATGAGGTTCTCGCGCACCGTGAGGTCGGGAAAGATGCCGCGGCCTTCCGGCACATGGGCGACGCCGAGCCGGACGATGCGCTCGGGCGGGGTGCGCGCGATGTCGCGGCCGTCGAGCACGATCGAGCCCGAAGCCGGACGGACGATGCCGCTGACGGCGCGCAGCAGCGTGGTCTTGCCGGCGCCGTTGGCGCCCAGGATGGCGACGGATTTTCCCGGCGGCACCTCGAGGCTGACGTCGCTGCAGCGCCGTCACCGCCCCGTAGCGCACCGTTACGTCGCGCAGCGCCAGCATGTCGGCGGTCTCCCCCAGATAGGCAGTGAGGACTTTTGGATCGCCGAGCGCCGTGTCCGGCGTCCCCGACGCGATCACCGCGCCGACGTCGAGCACCACGACGCGATCGCAGATGCGCCTGACCAGGCCCATGTTGTGCTCGACCAGGATGACGCCGAGGCGAAGCTCGTCGCGCAGGTCGAGCACGAGCCGGGCCAGCCGCTCGATCTCGGCGTCGTTGAGGCCGGCCACCGGCTCGTCGAGCAGCAGGAATTTCGCGCCGCTGACGATCACCCGGCCGAGCTCGATGAGCTTGCGATGGCCGTAAGGCAGGCTGCCGACCCGCGCGGTCCGCGCCTCTCCGAGACCGAGACGGAGCAGCACCCGATCGGCGGCCTGCCGCGCCGCCTCCTCGCGGCGGCGGGCACCCGGCAGGGCCAGCATCTCGGAAACGAGGTCGTAGCCGAGCGAGCGGTGGCAGGCGACCAGCAGGTTGTCGAGGGCGGTGAAATCGGCGACCAGCTCCGGCTGCTGAAACACCCGGCCGATGCCCAGCGCCGCGATCCGGTGCGCCGGCAGCGCGAACAGGTCGATGCCGTCGAGCCGGCCTTCCCCGCTGCTCGGTCGGGTGATGCCGGAGATGCAGTTGAGCAGCGTGCTCTTTCCCGCGCCGTTCGGCCCGATCAGCCCGACGATCTCCTCGGTGGCCGCCGCAAAGCTCACCTCGCGCAGCGCCTGGACGCCGCCGAAGCTGACCGAGAGATTGTTGATCTCGATGCGCGCCATGGCTAGCGCCGCTCCCGGAATTTTTCGGCGGCGCCCCACAGCCCCTGCGGCATAAAAACCATGACCAGGACCAGCGCCAGGCCGAACACCAGGCCCGGCGCATCCTTGATGCCGCGCAGCAGCTCCGGAACCGCCACGTAGAAGACCGCGCCGAGGATCGACCCGCCGATCGTGCCGAGCCCGCCGATCACGATCATGCTGACGAAGGTGATGGACAGGCCGATGTTGAACGTCTCCGGATTGATGTAGCGCACCAGGAAGGCATAGAGCCCGCCGGCGATGGCCGCGTAGAAGGCGCTGAGCGCGAATGCGATCACCTTGTAGCGGGTGACCGGGATCCCGAGGCTCGCCGCCGCGATCTCGCTGTCGCGCAGCATCACCAGCGCCCGGCCGGTGCGCCGCCCGGCGAGGTTGGCCGCCGCCCAGGTGCCGAGGCAGGCGACGGGCACGATCACGTAGTAGAGCTCGGTTCCGGTCGACAGCACCAGCGGACCGATCTTGAGCGGAGCAAGCTCGAGCCCGCTGCCGCCGCCGGTGAGCCCGCGCCACTCGAACAGCACTTTCTGGATGACGACTCCGAAGCCCAGCGTGGCGATCGCCAGATAGAGGTTCTTCAGCCGCACCGCCGGGATCGCCGCGACGGCGCCGATCGCCGCAGTCAGCAGTCCGCCGAGCAGCAGCGAGAGCAGGAAGGGAACCCTGAGACTTTGCGTCAGCAGCCCGGTCGCGTAGGCGCCGACCCCGAAGAAGCCCGCATGGCCGAGGCTGATCTGGCCGGCGAACCCGGTCAGCAGGTTGAGGCCGAGCGACACCAGGCTGAAGATCGCGATGAGGTTGACCAGATAGACCAGATAGTTGTCGAGCATCAGCGGCGCGACGGCGAGCAGCAGCAGCCCGGCGACGACGACCGCGCCGCGCGCCTCGATCCGTGGTCGCGAAGTCGCCATCCCGACCTCAACCATTCCCGCCGTCCATCACACCTTCCGCGCCCTGACGCGGCCGAACACGCCTTCCGGCATCACGATGAGGACCGCGATGATGATCAGAAAGGTCAACCCTTCCGCGAAGGACGCCGACAGGTAGGCGCCGACCACGTTCTCCATCATGCCGAGCGCCAGCCCGCCGAGAAACACCCCGGCGAGGCTGCCGAGCCCGCCGAGCACGCCACCGGCAAATCCCTTGATCAGCAGCATCCCCATCATGTTGGTGTCGAGAAACAGCGCCGGCGCCACCAGGATTCCGGCAAGCCCGCCGGCGAGCCCGCCCATGCCCCAGGCGATCGCGAAGGAGCGCGTGATCGACACGCCCATCAGCCGCGCCACCACCTGGTTCTGGCTCGCCGCGCGCATCGCCAGGCCGGTCCAGGTGAGCTTGAGCACCAGCGTGAAACCGACAATCACCGCGACCGCGACCGCGACGTTCAGCACGCTGTCGAAGGCGACCGGCACGCCGCCGACGAAGATCGGCGGGGCGACGGCGAACGGCGAAGGAAAGATGAAGGTCTGATGGCCAAAAATCATTCCCGCCAGGCTGTGCAGCACGATGTTCATGCCGAGCGTCGCGATCACCGCGGAGAGGACCGGGCCGCCGATCAGCGGGCGGATGACGAGCTGCTGCACCGCCAGGCCCTGGAGAACCGCGAACAGCATGGCGACCGAGACCGCCACCCACCAGGACAATCCATGATCAGTCAGCAGCCAGTAGGCGACGAAGGTGCTTACCATCGCCATCTCGCCCTGGGCGAAATTGGGGATGTCGGTGACGCGCAGGACGATCACGATGGCGATGCCGATCAGCGCGTAGAGGCTGCCCGAGGCGAGCCCCCCGAGGATCAGGTTGGTGATCATCGCGGCTTCCCGGCTAACGGGCGCCCCAAGCGTGTCTGGCAGTTCATGCACCCTCCCCGTGCTGCCCCATGGCGGGGTCTCTTCTTGGAATGCGGCGCGCCCGTCGGCATCGACCCGAAACGCAATCGCCGCGGAGACGACCGCGCTGCACTCTCTGTTCGACGCATGACCCGGTCCGCAAGCGGCCGGATCATGCCCCGGGTTTCGCCGCGCCCACGTCCGGCGTCAGCGTGGCGGCCGGCGCGCTGCTCAGCGCCCGGTCGAACAGCTCGGTGAATGCCCCGGTGAGCTGCAGCGCCGACCACGGCCCGGAATCGCGGAACCATTTCGGCACCCAGTTGAGCGCCCCCAGGATGGCGAACACCGCGAGCTTGGGATCGCACGGCACGATGCTGCCGTCGGCGATGCCTTCGCGCACCAGGTCGCGCAGCGCATGCTCGAAACGGTCGCGGTCCTGGACCAGCCTGGCACGCTCCTTGGGCGCCAGGGCGTTCTCCTCGATCAGCACCACGCAGCAGTTGAGCTCGTCGATCAGCTGCTCCAGATAGCCCGACAACGTGAGCCGCAGCTTCTGCCGGCCCGTCGTCCCGGTGCGGCTGGCGTGCTCGAGGCTCTTGAAGGCGCACGCCATGGCCTTGTCGAAGCAGGCCTGCAACACGGCGTTCTTGTTGGGAAAATAGTGATAGAGCGCCGCCTTGGTGACCCCGAGGTTGCGCGCGATATCGTCGAGCGAGGTGGCGTGAAAGCCCTGCCGGTTGAAGGCGGCCGCGGCCTCCCGCAACAGCGCTTCGCGCTTGGCCTCGTGCAGCGCGTCGCGGCTCAGCGCCGTGTTCTTCCACACCGTCATGGGGACAACGATCGTCGTTGCTCTTGCCTGCCAGGTAACTTATCCGTTAGTTTGCCAATTCACAAGTAGGTTTGCTAACCGGATGGTCAGCAGCCCGCGACCCAGCGGACGGGAGGATCGATGAACGTCTTCGTGCTCGGGTTTGCCGTGCATCGGCCGCAGGTGAGCGTGCGCGACAAGCGGCTCGAGGAGATGGTGTTCGATACCGCCCGCGCGGCGCTCGACAATGCCGGCGTCGAGCGCGCCGAGATCGACCATGTGACGATCGCCGGCTGCGACGAGCTCGACGGCCGCAGCATTTCCAGCATGGTGCTCGCCGCCCCGGCCGGCGCCTATCTGCGCGACGAGATCCGCTGCACCGATTCCGGCATGACCGGTCTTTGCCTCGGCGCGATGCGGGTCGAGTCCGGGGTGTTCGACATTGGCTTGGTGGTGAGCTGGAGCAAGACGTCGGAGGCGCCGGTCGAGGACGTCATGCGCATGCGCTGCGAGCCGTTCTATACCCGGCCGGTCGGGCTCAACATGTCGATCGCCGACGGGCTTTTTGCTCAGGCCGTCACCGAGGCCTATCGGATCCCCGGATCGGCCGTCGACCAGGAGGTCCTGGGCAGCTATCGGCGGGCCACCGTCAACCCGCGCGCGGTCGCCCGCGACATGCCAACGCTCGAGGACGTCGCCGGCTCGCCCGTGGTGGCGGCGCCGCTGCGGCGCGGCCACCAGGCGCCAGTCACCGACGGCGCGGTCGCCACCGTCATCGTGTCCGAGCGCTGGCTGTCGCGTCATCCGCGCGCCGAGCCGCAGGCGCGCATTGCCGGGCTTGGTTGGCGCAGCGAGCCCTACGATCTCGGCCGCGAGCGTCTGTCGGGACTGCGCGGGTTCCGCGGCGCTCTTGCCGACGCCCTCGACCGCGCCGGCATTGCCAGTGCGGGCGGCCTCGACGTGATCGAGCTCGACAGCCAGACCGGCTTCCATGCGCTCGCCTACAAGGCGGCGCTCGACGGCACCGGCCCGGCGATCTCGCCGTCGGGCGGTCCATTCGCCCAGAACCCGTATTTCTGCAGCGGTCTCGTCAACGTCGCCGAAGCGGTCCTGCAGGTTTCTGGCAGCGCCGGCCCGATCCAGGTGCGCGGCGCCCGGCTCGCCGCCGCCCATGGCTGCCACGGCTTTGCCCAGCAGGGCAATGCGGTGGCGATACTCGAGAGGGCGTGACATGGCAAAGGGCGCCGTCGCGGTCATCGGCACCGGCCAGACCGAGTTCAAGCACCACCACGGCGACAAGACCTATGTGGAGCTGGCGCAGACCGCGGCCAAGCTCGCGCTCGACGATGCCGGCCTCAGTCCCGACGATATCGACGCCGTGGTCTTCTCCATGGCGCCGACCGAGTTCATGGGCGTCAACGACGCCGACCGCTGGGCGGTCGAGCACGTGTTCGGCGCCGGCAAGCCGTTCATGCGCGTGCACACCGGCGGCGCGACGGGAGGCTCGGCCTTCCATGCCGGATATTTCCATGTCGCCTCCGGGCTCCATCGCACCGTGCTGGTGGTCGGCGCCGACCGCATCGCCGAGACCCCCGACGCCCAGCACGTGCTGAACCTGATCTGGGACCCGTTCTACGAGACGGATTTCGCGCTCAACACCGTGACCATGACGGCGCTCGCCGCGCAGCGCTACATGCACCGCTACGGCACCACCGAGCAGCAGTATGCCCGGGTGGTGGTACGCGCGCGGCGCAACGCCATGGGCAATCGCTACGCCCATCTCAAGGGCGAGATCGCCGTCGACGACGTGATGAAGTCGCCGCGCATCGCCTGGCCGTTCAAGCGTTTCGACATCTGCCCGCGCTCGTCCGGCGCCGCCGCCGTGGTGCTGTCAAACCTCGCGGTGGCGCGCGAGAAATCGACGCGGCCCGCCTTCGTCAACGGCGTGAGCGCGGTGTCGCACAGCGTCTTCATGGGCGACCGCATGGGGTTCTGGTCCGACACCGAGTTCGCCGACCAGGACGGGCTGTGGATGGCGGCGCGCGAATGCTACCGCCAGGCCGGCATCGTCGATCCGGCCCACGAGATCCAGGTGGCCGAGCTCTACGATCCGTTCAGCTCGTTCCAGTTCCCCATTCTCGAATCGGTCGGCTTCTGCGGGCGCGGCGAGGCGGCGGCGATCAGCGACGAGGGCGGCTGGGACCTCGGCGGCTGCATCCCGATCAACCCGTCGGGCGGCACGCTGTGCACCAACCCGATCGGGGTTACCGGCCTGGTGCGGATGATCGACGGCGCGCTGCAGGTCATGGGCAAGGCCGGAACCAATCAGGTCAAGGGCGCCACCAACGTGCTGGCGACCGCGACCGGCGGCTCGACCCAGTTCTTCGTCTGCTCGGTGCTCGGCGCCGACCACATGTGAGGAGAAGAATCATGGCACAGCGCGGACCGGACGACGGGATGTCGATCCCCGGCGAATGGCACATTCGCTACAATTATTCGGTCGGCAAGGTGGCGGGGCATTTCTTCGACGGCCTCAAGGCGAAGAAAATCCTCGCCAGCCACTGCTCGAAATCCGGCATCGCCTATCTGCCGCCGCGCGCCTACTGCGAGCGCTCGTTCGAGCCGTGCGACGGCTGGGTCGAGGCGGGGCACGAGGGCGTCATCGAGGCGGCGACCATCGTCACCGCCGCCTTCGAGGGCCTGCCGCCGCCCCCCTATGCGATCGCCTATGTGCGGCTCGACGGGGTGAGCACGGCCCTGCTCAACTTCGTGCGCGGCGAGGATCTGTCCGATGTCCCCTCGGCGGCCGCGCGGCTCAAGCCCGGCACGCGGGTCAGGGTCGAGTTCAGCGGGGCGCCCGCCGGCCGCATCACTGATTTCCACTACTTGCGCATCGCCTGAGCCGCCATGGGGCTCTATCTGGAGGAGTTCGAGCTCGACAAGCCGATGACGACCCGCGCCCGGACGGTCGGCGAAGGCGACATCACGCTGTTCGCCGGCCTGGTCGGCGACTACAACCCGCTGCATGTCGACGAGGAATTCTGCTCCGCCACTCCGTTCGGCGGCCGCATCGCCCACGGCCCGCTGACCATGTCGATGGCGATCGGCCTGATGTCGCAGCTCAACCTCATCGACGGCACCGCGATGGGGCTGCTCAACATCAACTGGGATTTCTCCGGTCCGGTGCGCATCGGCGACACAATTCACGCCCGGGTGACGCCGGTCGCGAAGCGACCTTCCGCCAAGCCCGGGCGCGGCACCGTGACGCTCAGGTTCGAGGTGGTGAACCAGCGCGCCGAGACCGTGCAGATCGGCACCATCACGCTGCTGGTGAAGACAGGGAATGGCTCATGAGCGAGGAACGCACCTTCGTGGGCAGCGCGCTGAAGCTCGAATGGCCCGAGGAGGCGATCGCGCTTGCCACGATGACGCGCGAGCGCGAGATGAACACCTTGACGCTGGAGCTCATCGCCGAGATGGGCCGCGCTCTCGATATCGCCGATCGCGCCGGGGCGCGGGCCTTCGTCATCACCGGCACCGGCCGCGCCTTCTGCTGCGGCGCGCATCTCAAATACTTCACCGACCGGGATTCACCGATCGGCCGCACCGCCTTCGAGGTGCGCGACAATTATCTCAAACCCGTCGCGCTGCTGTTCGACCGCTTCGAGACGATGCGGTTTCCGGTGATCGCGGCGATCAACGGCTTCGCGCTGGGCGGCGGCTGCGAGATGTCGATCTCGGCGGATTTTCGCCTGATGTCGACGGCGGCGCGCATCGGCGTGCCGGAGGTTCGCCTCGGCGCGACGCCGGGCGCCGGAGGCGTGCAAAAGCTCCAGCGCCTGGTCGGCCGCGGCAAGGCGCTCGAATGGATCCTGCTGGGAAAACATGTCGGCTGCGAGGAGGCCGAGCGCCACGGCCTGCTGTTCGCCGCCACCTCGCCCGACGAGCTGATACTGGCGGCGCTCGATCTCGCCCGGCGCCTGCGCGCCTTGAGCCCGCTCGCACTCGCCCAGGCCAAGGCCAGCGTCTACCTGTCGGAGAGCGTCGACCTCGCCAGCGCCCGGCGCTTCGGCCTCGAGGCGCTGAGCCTGCTGATCAACTCGGCGGACTGGCGCGAGGGGATGGCGGCCTTCATCGAGAAGCGCGAGCCGCATTTCTGAACGCGTGCAAGACTACCGAATGTATTAGCGCCGCGTTAACTGCCGCCGAGGAAGCCGCAAATTTTTCAGTGATTTGGCAAGCCGTTCGGGCGAGGCTCAAGGACGCACGGCCATTCGCGGGAGCGTCGCATGGACCCCGTCACCGCTGCCCTGTCGGCCGCCTGGCTTCAGGCGGTGAGCCGCATCCAGTCGCAGCCGGCTGTCGATCCTCCGCAGCCCGAGCCGCCCAAGACCATGACCGACGTCATGGAGCGCGTGCTGCGCAATGCGGCGCCCGATACGCCGCGCCTCGACCGTCCCGGCGCGCTGCTCAACCGGCTTGTCTGATCGTCAATCGAGCGGCTCTAGCCTGATCACCGCGGCGCCGTGATTGCTGCCGACCCAGAAGGTCACCGGCGACGTCGAGTCGTCGACGAATACCCGGCGGATGTTGGTCTCCCGCGGCAGCAGATATTCGGTCGTGGCGCCGGTCCTGGTGTCGAGCCGGACGATGCGGTCGGTGGTCATCGATCCGCTCCAGGCCTCGCCGTTGCGATCGACCGTCACGTCATAGGGCGCGAACCACGCGGTCGGCATCGGCCATTCCTGGAATTTTTCCGCCTTGGTGTCGAACATGGCGATGCGGTTGCCGCGATACTCGCCGAACCACAGGCGGTCCTCCGCATCCATCATGCCGCGGCGCGGCGCCGAGCCTGCCGTCGGCGTCGCATAGAGCGTCACCTTGCCGGTTTGGGCGTCGATGCGCCCGATATGGCGCTGGCGAAAATCCGTGAAGTAGGCGTTGTTCTGCGAGTCCGGAATGACGTCGTAGATATTGTGCACCTCGCCCTTGGGGGCGTTCTTGAACGGCTCGAAGGTCTCCACCGTCCGGGTCGCCAGATCGAGCCGGTGGACGCCGGCAAAGCCGTTGTTCTGCGTCCACACCTTGCCGTCGACATGCGAGCGCTGGGGGCTCACCATGTTGACCTGCGCGGCGTCGATGTTCGCCTCCTTGGGCAGGCTGAACACCTCGACCGTCCCGGTCTTGCGGTCGACCTTGGCGGCGGCTGCCTGGTACATCATCCCGAGCCACAAGTTTCCGTCCGGATCGGCGCGCAGGCCGAGCGATCCCACCGGGAATTTCGGTTTGAGCACGGGCAGAGGGAACTCGCTCACCTTTCCGGTTTTCGGATCGAGTCGGCCGACGAAGGGCTCGCCGAAGCTCGAATACCAGGCGATGCCGTCGCCATCGACGATCACGTCGTGCGGCTGGACGCTCTCCCGCGGCAGGTCGAACTCGGTGATGACCACGCGCGTCGCCCGGCCGGTCGGACGCGGAAGCGTCTTCAGCGGGTAGCTCCATTGCGGCGAGGCGCTAAGATTGATGGTGGCGAGAAAGTCGGCCATGCGTTTCTGGATTTTTTCGCGCTCCTCGCCCACCTCCTCGCGCAGACGGTCCGCCACCCGCAGCTGCGGGTAGGCCGGCATGCTCTGCTGGACATAGCCCGACATGCGCCGCATCGTGGCCATGAACGCGGCGGAGTCGTGCCTGGAGCGGGCGACGCGTTCCAGGGTGTGACAGCCGACGCAGCCGAGCAGCCCGCTCTTCTGCTGGTCGGTGCCGGGCATGCTGGCGATCCATTCGGCATTCGACAGCTGGGCGGCCAGATCCTCGGTCTTCGCCAGCCTGAGGTCGGCGATGGTCGGCGTCTGCTCCGCCACGTCGACCTCCAGCGGGCCGGCAAGCTCGTAGCCGGCCGCCCGGACGCGCAGCGAATAATGCCCGGGCTCGATGCGCGAGGAGGGAAACGCGTAGCGGCCGTCATGATCGCTCACCACCGTGACGGTGATGGTCGACCCCGCGCGCTTGGCGCTCACCAGCACGCCTTCCATCGGGCCCTGCTCGGCGGAGCCGACGTGGCCGCTCAATGCCAGGGAATCCGGAGTCTGCGCCGAAGCCGGCGCCGCCGGTGCCAGGAAGACGATCGCCAGGCCGGCGGTGGCAGCGACAAGCCGTTTCGCGCGCATGCAGACCTCCCTGTCGCGGCCTGTCGGGCCGACGCATTTCTCTTGCCGCAACGGTAAACCGCGGATTGCATGGCTTCAAGACGCGTTCACTGGGCGCGCGCCTGATGCGCGTCCGTGGCGGAGCAAGGTCAACCTCTCAGTGCGTGGGCGACCACCCGCGTCAAAGCATTTCGTTGCCCACCTGAACTCTCCATGCGGCGATCTGATACCGCTCCGAGGTTCTCGTCAAAATTTCGTGCAGCCGGAGATTGCCGCGAAATGACCACGGTATGTTTAAATCTCCTTCGCAATTGTCGTGTACGCGGTAACCGGCCGGCGGAAAACTTCCAGGGAGGCGTCAATGGGTACCGTCATGATCAGATGTCCGAACACCGGACACGCCATTTCGACCGGCATCGAGGCGGACCGCGAACGATTCGTTCGCAGCCCGGTCTTTTTCGCCCGCTCGCTTTGTCCGATCTGCCGTATCCAGCACGAATGGTTCGCCCAGGAAGCCTGGGTCGACGAGCCGAGCCCTGGAGTGGAGGCCGCATAGCCGCCATTCGCCGTACCGAAGGAACAGCTATTGCACTGCAGCGTTAGCCTCGCGCCACCCACGCGAGGAGAAGGTAATGTCGTATATTCGATATGATGTCGTCGTTGCTCTC
This sequence comes from uncultured Alphaproteobacteria bacterium, assembly GCA_963755055.1. GTDB lineage: Bacteria > Pseudomonadota > Alphaproteobacteria > Rhizobiales > Xanthobacteraceae > AP-16. The sequence goes on from CAVWIS010000016.1 coordinate 77,393, forward strand.
GAGCATGCAGAGCCGGTCGCATCGACCGACGTCAGGGTACGCGGCCTCGGTCCCGACTCAATGCCAGACGACAGTGATCGAGCTTCGCGGCCCTGATTCGGGTCGGTCACAGCACCAAACGCAATACTTGACGCGTCGCCCCACGGGCGGCCATAGGTTGCGGCCCGAAGGCTCGACGCCCATGCGGACGGCACGACATGAAGGGGCAACCATCCACGAATGCTCGCAGTGACCTTTCGGCCGGCGCAAGGCCCGGCTCGGTCGGTATCGATCTGGAGACCGCACCTCGCATCCTGATCGTCGAGGACGACCTGTTTGTCGGCGTGCAGTACGAGGACGTGCTGACCGAAGCCGGGTTCCGTGTGCTCGATGTCGTCCCCAGCGCCGAGGACGCCATCGAGGCGGCGCAGGATCATCAGCCCAAGCTCGCCATCATGGACATCCGGCTCGCCGGCTCCCCCGACGGCATCGAGGCCGCCAAGGAGATTTTTCGCCGGTTCGGCATCCGCAGCATTTTCGTCAGCGCCTATACGGACCCGGAGACCCAGGCCCGCGCCGCTCCGGCACGGCCGCTCGCCTGGCTGTCCAAGCCGGTCCACTTTTCCCGGCTGGTCGCCGCCGTCCACGCCGCCATGGCCGAGATCGAGGACGCCGCGGCCGACAAACGCTGATCCTTTCGCACCGGAACCGCAAAGGCCACGACGCAATCAATCCGGCACGAACGTATTGTGCCCGTCGCGGTGATGCACGGTGCCGCCGCGGCCGAGGCTGTCGCGGTCGCGCAGGTCGGTGAGCGTCGCAGAATCGTCCGGCGTGTTGGCGATGAATTGCTCGCCGGTCGCCTCCAGGCGGCCGAACACCACGGAAAACTCCGGCTGCGCCTTGCCGTGCATGACGGTGTAGGTCTCGATGCGCCCGCGACCCGCCGGGGTTTCGGTGAACGGCGCCTTCGGCAGCCGATCGAGCTCGGTCTGCAGCGCGCCCGGGCTCTCGCGGCGCCACGCCCCCTCCTTCGGTGTCGTCGAATAGACGCCGAAGGAATGTTTGGTGACGTAGTTGCCGTTCGCCGTCACCAGCCCAAGACTGCCCGGCTCTGACCGCACCCTGCGCATCATCTCGCAGATCGAATGGGTGACGTAGTTGTTGCCCGGCCCGCCGAAATACGGCAGCCCGCCGGTGACGGTGAGCCCGCGGGGATCGTCCTCCGACAGGCCGATCTCCTGGCAGCCGATCTCCACCGCGGAGGGAAAGCAGCTGTAGAGGTCGAGAAAGCGCATGTCCTCCAGGCTGCGCCCCGCCATGTCGAGAGCTCGTCGCGAGCCCCGGCGGATCGCCTGCGACGAGACGAGGTTTTCGCGTTCGGTCACGTACCAATGATCATGTCCGTCGGCGCAGCCGTGCAGATAGACCCATTTGGACTGCGGGATGTCGAGGTCGCGCGCGGTGCCGACCGAGGTCATCACGAACGCTGCCGCCTGGTCGATGAAGGCGTTGGAGTTCATCAGCCGCGGATAGGGAAAGCCCACCCAGCGGTTGTCGGCATCGACCGTCGCCAGCCGCTCCGCCGAATAGTTTTGGCGGCGGGTCGCCAGCGGATTTTGCGCCGCCACCGCGGCGAATTTCTCGAACAAGCACCCCATGGCCCGCATGTGCTCGGGAACCGAGCGCCCGCGCGCACCGCGGATCGCGTTCTCGAACAGCGGATACATGGTGATGGCGGCGCGCATGGCGTGGCGATCCTCGTGATCGCTCCAGCCGCGCCGCGGATCCCCGATCAGTTCCGGCTCGCCGCCCGGGTCCTCGTTCCAGGACACCGGAAGGCCGGCGCGCTCGACGCCGTGCTGGGTGCGCAGCGCCTCGCCACCACAGATCATGGCGGCTCGGATGTCGCCGCGCGCAATGGCCTCGGCGAACAGGTTCGTCAGGTATTGCGGCATGTTCCCGCCGTTCCACGTATAGACATACCGGCCGGCCGGGATGCCGAGCCGGTCGGCCACGCTTTTTGGCGGATTGCGCGAGCTGCCCAATTTCGTGGCGAAACGATGCGACGTATCGGCGAACAGGCGGAGCATCGCCATGGTATCGATCGCGCCGGCGAGCCCGGGTGCGCCGGCGTCGGCAAGCGCCCGCTGCCCGGCTTGCGCGATCAGGTCGAATGGCGAGCGGCCTTCGTCGACCGGGGTCGTGGTATCGGTGACGTCGCCGCAGCCCACCAGGATGGGCGTCGAATCTTCCGGCATCCGGTTTCCTCCCGGCCGCTTCACGCAGCGGCATTCCGGCGATCGTGAGACAGCGGTCGGCGTCGGTCAACGCATGCCGTACCGGCAGAGCCGGTCCGCGTCCCGGCGCGCGGTTTTCGTTTGAATGCAACCGGCTCCCCGTGGCACGTTCGGCCGCCTTGGGGCCGCAAAGAGCCCGAATGACGGGAGGACCAAGCGATATGGCGACAAACGGCGCGTTTGCGGGCTGCCTCGGCGGGGTCCGCGTGCTCGATCTGACCCAGTTCGAGGCCGGGCCCTCGTGCACCGAGGCACTGGCCTGGCTCGGCGCCGAGGTCGTCAAGGTGGAAAATCCCCAAGGGGGCGAGGCGGGCCGGTTCTCGCTGCGCGGCTCCTCGGGGCAGGGCCAGGATTCCTGGTATTTCCTGCTGTTCAACGCCAACAAGAAATCGGTCACCGTCAATCTGAAGTCCGAGCGCGGGCTGGCGCTGGTCAAGGACATGGCCAGGCACGCCGACGTGTTCGTGGAAAATTTCGCGCCCGGAGCCATCGAGCGCCTGGGGCTGGGCTACGACGTGGTGCGCACGGTCAATCCCGGCATCGTCTACGCGCAGGTGAAGGGGTTCGGCACCGGCGGCCCGTTCGAGAACAATCTCGCCTTCGACATGATCGCCCAGGCGACCGGCGGCGTCATGAGCATCACCGGCGAGCGCGACGGCCCTCCCCTCAAGCCCGGTGTGACTTTGGGCGACACCGGAACCGGCATGCTGCTGGCGATCAGCATTTTGGCTGCGCTCTACCGCCGCAAGGGCAACGGCGAGGGCGAGCGCATCGAGATCGCCATGCAGGACGCCATGCTGCAATACATCCGAGTCGCGCTCTCCACTCAGGCGACCTACGGGGTGGCGGCGCGGCGCAACGGCGCAAAAGTGCTGTCCGGCTTCGCGGTGCCGAGCGGCATCTATCCGTGCAAGCCGGGCGGCCCCAACGACTACGTCTACGTCTATACCAGCCGCACCAATCCCGCCCATTGGCGCCGCCTGCTCGAGGTGATCGGACGCAAGGACCTGATCGGCGATCCGCGCTTCGAGACCGGCGTCGCCCGCCAGGAGCGCGAGCCCGAGGTCGACGAGATGATCGCCGCCTGGGCCAAGCAGCACGACAAGCGCGAGGCGATGCGCGTGCTGGGCCAAGCAGGCGTCCCGGCCGGAGCGATCTTCGACACCCTTGAATTGACCAACGAGGCGGATTTCGAGCGCCGCGGCATCATGCAGACCATGGATCACCCGACGGTCGGGCCGTTCAAGATGCCCGGCTGGCCGGTGCGCTTCGGCGGCCGCACCCCGAAGGTCGAGCCGGCGCCGCTGCTCGGCCAGCACACCACGGAAGTTCTCGGCGAATGGCTCGGCATGAAGGGCGATGAGGTCGACCAGCTCGGCAAGGACGGAATTGTCTGAGAATTTAAAGAGAAGGAATACCGAATGGCGGAGCTCACCGGCTCGGAGATATTGGCGAAATCCCTGAAGAACGAAGGCACCGACATCCTGTTCTTCCTGATGGGCGGGCCGATGCTGCTCGCCGAATCCTCGTGCATCCACGAAGGCATCCGCCCGCTCGACGTCCGCCACGAGCAGTCCGCCGCCTTCATGGGCCAGGCCTACAGCCGGCTGCTGCAAAAGCCCGCCGTGTGCATGGCGGCGAGCGGCCCCGGGGTGATCAACCTCACCACCGGCATCTCCAACGCGCTGATCGACTGCTGCCCGGTGGTCGCTATCGGCGGCTCCTCGCCGATCGGCCAGAACGGCCGCCAGGTTTTCCAGGAGATCGACCAGCTCGCCATCATGAAGCCCTGCACCAAGTGGGCCGACCGCGTCTACAACTTGAAGCGCATCCCCGAGCAGGTGAACTACGCCTTCCAGAAGGCGATGAGCGGCAAGCCCGGCCCGGTCTATCTCGATTTTCCCGGCGACGTACTCTACGCCAAAATCCCCGAGGAGCAGGTCGACTGGAGCTTGAGCGGCCGGCCGCTGCTCAATCCCCGCCCGATGGGCGACCCCAACAAGATCGACGAGCTGGTCAGCGCCATCGCCAAGGCGAAGCAGCCGATCATCCTCACCGGCAGCGGCGTGATCTGGTCCCAGGCCTGGGCCGAGCTGCAGACTTTTGTCGAGCAGACCGGCATCCCGTTCTACACCACCCCGCAGGGCCGCGGCGTGGTACCGGACGACCATCCGCTGTCGTATCTGACCATGCGCTCGGCCGCGTTCCGCGACTCCGACCTGATCATCGTGATCGGCACGCGGATGAACTACATCATCGGCCACCTGGCGCCACCGCGCTTCAACGCCGGCGCCAAGATTGCCCGCATCGACATCGACGCCGACGAGATCGCCACCGCCCCGCGCAAGATCGACATCGGCGTGGTCGGTGACTGCAAGGCGGTGCTCCAGCAGCTCATCAAGGCCGGTGCCGGCCGCATCGACGCCGAGCGTTTTGCCGGCTGGCGCAAGACGCTCGCCGACGGCGAGGCCGCCAAGCGCCAGGCGCCGGGCGCCAACAAGCAGATGGACGAGACGCCGATCCACCCGTTGCGCCTGTGCGACGAGGTCAAGAACTTCATGAACCGCGACGCCATCCTGGTGGTCGACGGCCAGGAGATTTTGAATTTCGGCCGCCAGTCGATGCCGACGTTTTCGCCCGGCCACCGGCTCAATTCCGGACCGTTCGGCACCATGGGGGTCGGCTTGCCGTTCGGCATCGGCGCAAAGATCGCCAAGCCGGACAAGCAGGTCATCGTGGTGCACGGCGACGGCTCGTTCGGCCTCAATGCGCTCGAGCTCGACACCGCGGTGCGCCACAACGTCCCGATCCTGGTGGTGGTGAGCCTCAACGGCGGCTGGACCGCCGATCCGCAGCGCAACAAGCCGGGCCGCAATCTCGGCTTCACGCGCTACGACAAGATGGCGGAATCGCTGGGCTGCTACGGCGAATATGTCGAGAAGCCCGACGAGATTCGCCCGGCGCTGGACCGCGCCCAGCGCGAGGTCGACCGCGGATCGGTGGCGCTGGTCAACGTCAAGACCGACGACCGCGCCCGCGCCGGCACGGTGGCTTTTGCCCAGTATTCGACCTGAGGGAGAACGGGATTATCCACAGGCTCGGGCGGGGGTGCGCCTTGACGGCTGCTGGACGACCCCCTTGAGTCGCCTCCGAAACGGCCCCATCGGGCCGATCGGAGGGTTTCGTGAGCGTCGTCATGACCCGCTGTCCCAGCACCGGCCGCGCCGTCTCGACCGGGATCGATACGGCCTCGGTGATCGTCGACAGCCTGCCCGACGTCGCCGTGCGCATGCGCTGCCCGGCCTGCGGCGGCGAGCACGTCTGGCGCAAGCGCGACACCTGGCTCGCCCACGACGTCGCGTCCACCGACACGGCCGCGTGAGCGGTGTAGGATGGGTTGAGCGGAACGCGAAACCCATCGCTTTTGCGACGTCATCGATGGGTTTCGCTTCGCTCAACCCATCCTACAAACACGCGCGCCCTCGCTCCCCAGGAATTTCCGATGAAACAGGTTGAAGCTGCGGTGATCGGCACCGGCTGGTGCGGCGGCATCCGCTCGGAGACGCTGTCGCGCTCGGCGCTGGTGGACAAGCTGCATGTCTGCGAGATCCGCCCCGACCGTCTGGCCGAGGTCGCCGGCCTCACTCATGCGGCGACCGCGACGGCGGATTACCAGGACATCATCCGCAACCCGAACATTTCGGTGGTCTATATCTGCACCACGCCTGAGCAGACGCATTTCCCGATCACCCGTGACTGCCTGAAGGCCGGCAAGCACGTGCTGCTGGAAAAGCCGATCGCCATGGAGCTGTGGGAGGCCAACGAATTGATCGCGCTGGCCGAGCGCGGGGGCTTGAAATTCACCATCGGCTATTCGCAGCGCTTCAACACCAAGTTCGCCTACGCCAAGAAGAAAATTTCCGACGGCACGCTGGGCAAGGTCGTCTCCGTCATGGTGAGCCGGCATCTGTCGCGCAGCCTCGGCAAGAAGATCGCGAGCCGGGTGAAACTGTCGCCGGTGGTGATGGAATCCACCCACGACCTCGACTTCGTGTTCTGGCTGCTAGAGCCGGCAAAGCCGGTCAGGGTCTATTCGCAAGGGGCCTACGGATACATGCAGCCGGTCAACGGCTCCTACGACATCATGTGGTCGATCGTCACCATGGACAACGGCATGGTGGTGACAATCGGCGGCGGATGGAACCTGCCGCCGAGCTACCCGAACTACTGCGCCACCTGGGTGGAGATCACCGGGACAGAGGGCGCGCTCGTCCTCGACGACACCCATCGCGACAACTGGCTCAACACCGTGGCGGAGGGAACGCGCTTCCCCATGTCGACCATGCCGGGCGAGCAGGTCGACCATGTGTTCGCCGGCCAGATGGGACCGGAGACCATCCACTTTCTCGAGAGCTGCATCATGGACCGCCCGGTCATGGTGGCGCCCTCCCATGCCCGCATGGTGATGGAGACCTACACGGCCGCCGACCTGTCCGCCGAGCGCAACGAGCCGGTCGACCTGCCGCTGTCCAACGAGGCGCTCTCCGCCGTGCAGGACCTCAAGGCCGCGGTCGGCGCGCGCTGACGGCGCGCTCGATTGCGACGTTGAAGCCGCGAGGCTCAGGCGGCTGTCTTCAGTCCGTCTGGACGTTGCGTCTTCTGCATGCTTGGGCGCTCGTTCATCCGCGCGAGCCAGCCGACCAGCGAGGTGCCGGCGATGAGGTCGCGGCCCTCGGGCGTGGCGGCGAAGAAATCGAGCTGCGGCGCCAGTATCAGGTCGGCGATGGTCAGCGTGTCGCCCGCAAGGAACGGCTGGCCGCCATGGAGCCGGGCAAGCTCCGCCACGCAGAGCCGCCCGTCGGGCAGCGCCCGGGCGATCGCGTCCTCGTCCGGCGCGCGCCCCAGAAAAGCCGGGCCGATGATGCGCTGAAACACCACGACGGATGCGACTTTCGGGAAGAAATACCAGTCGTTGATGCCGATGATCTGATTCATCCGGGCGATTTTCTGCGGCTCGCGCGGCTGCAGGGGAGCTTTCGGAAAGACCGCATCGATGTAGCGCAGGATCGCCTGGGTCTCGTACAGCCGGAAATCGCCGTGATCGATCGCCGGAACCCGTCCGAAGGGATGACGCCCGAGATGCTCCTCACCCTTCATCTCGCCAGGACCGAGGGCATGCAGGCGGTAGGGCGCGCCCTTCTCCTCCAGGCCCATCTGCACGGCCCGAACGAATGGGCTTCCGGGGACTCCATAGATCACGATGTCACTCATCACGCTCTCCTGCCTGTTGAGATTGGCGCCCCCAAGCCCGAGGCCCCGCATGGCTGATGTGGCGCGGATCGTTAGCCTGTACTTACCGTAAGCTAAAACTTACGCCGCGTCAATATCTCCATGCCCGCCCGATCCCCGCGGATCACCGCGACCAGCAGTTCGGTAGCCGCCTCTGGCGCGCCGACGTTATCGATTACCGCGTCGGCGTCAAAATCGTCCGGGGAACGCGCCAGGCGGCCGGACAGCGCGCCGTCGCTCGTGCGGCCGCGCGCGGCAAGCCGGGCAGCGAGCACGTCCGGCGCCGCCGTGATCAGCACCGCGGTGACGCAAGCATATTTGGCGCGCGCCGCCGTGACGATCGCGCGCGACACGTTGCACACCACGGTACGTCCGGCCGCGATGTCGGCGTCAATGCCGGCCGGCACGCCGTAGCGCAGGCCGTGCGCCTCCCAGGCGAGCGCGAAGGCGCCAGCTGCCGCCGCGCGCACGAACTCAGCTTCGGCGAGGCTGTCATGATCCTCGTGGGGCGACGCCGGCCGGGTCACCACGCGCCGCGGAAACACCACGCCCGGATCGTTGCGCAGCACCGCGCGGGCGCCGGCGATCAGCGTGTCCTTGCCGGCCCCGCTCGGCCCGACCACGAGAACGAGGCGACCGGGGCCGATCGGCATCAGGCGACGCGGCGACCGGCGCGCCACACCGCCCGCGTCGCCGGCAGTCCTGCCGCCACGTGGACCCGCACCAGGTCGGCGCGTTTCCCCACCGCTATCTCGCCGCGATCGCAAAGCCCCACCGCCTCGGCCGGCGACTTGGTCACGGTGCGCACCGCCGTTGCCAGATCGATGGTCGGCACCGCGTCGGGCAGCCGCATCGACGCCAGCAGCAGGCTCGCCGGCAGGTAGTCCGACGACATGATGTCGAGCACGCCGATCTCAGCCAGATCCGCGGTCGCCACGTTGCCCGAATGCGAGCCGCCGCGCACCAGGTTCGGCGCTCCCATCAGCACCTTGATGCCGGCGGCGTGCAGCTGCTCGGCAGCCTCGAAGGTGGTGGGAAATTCCGCGATGGCGACCCCGTCCTGCACCGCCTCCTCGACATGCGCCTCGAGGGTGTCGTCGTGGCTTGCCAGCGACACCGCGTGCGCCTTGGCGAGATCGACGAGACCGCGGCGGTTGATCGCCGCATATTTTGCGTGATTGACGTGGCGGCTGGCGAACAGAATGTCGAGCTCGGCGTCGGTCAGGCCCCCCTTCTTGCCGCGATAATAGGTGCGCAGCTTGGTCTCGTCGCGGAACTGGCGCTGGCCCGGCGTGTGGTCCATCAGCGAGACGAGGCGCACGTCCGGCCGCCCGACGAGGCGCGCCGCGTCAGAAATCACCAGCGGCATCGGGACCTCGCAACGCAGATGCAGGAAATGATCGCAGCGCAGCAGGTCGGCGGTGCGCGCGGTGGCGATCGCCTCCGCCAGCATGTCGGCCTGGCCTTCCTGGTCGTCCTCGCCGTCGTCGCGCCAGATGCGCAGCGAATCGAGCACCGTGGTGATGCCGCTGACCGCGAGCTGGCTGTCGTAGGACACCACCGCCGCCAGCGGATCCCAGTACACTTTTGGCCGCGGCATGAAATGCGCTTCGAGATGGTCGGTATGCAGCTCGACCAGCCCGGGGATCATCAGGTCGCCGGAAAAATCCTCGCCGCGCTGCGGCGGAGCCCCCTCACCGATCTCGGCAATCGTTCCGTCGACGACGGCGATCCACCCGCGCTCGATCACGCGATCGGCGAGCACGATGCGGGCATTCTGCAAAACTGTCTCGTTCATCGGCTCGATCATGACACGGTCAGGCGGCAAATTTTGTGACATCGACCAGGCGGTCGGCGATCGCGGCGCGCACGTCGTCGTCGTGGGCGATGGCGACGATGGCGGTGCCGCGCCGCTTCTTTTCGCCGATCAGGTCGACCACCACGGCGCGGTTCTCGGCGTCGAGCGAGGCGGTCGGCTCGTCGAGCAGCAGCAGCGGCAGGTCGGGCAGGAATCCGCGCGCCACATTGATGCGCTGCTGCTCGCCGCCGGAAAAGGTCGCCGGCGGCAGGTTCCACATGCGCTGCGGCACGTTCAGCCGCGCCAGCAGCTCGGCGGCGCGGGCGCGGGCGGCCTCGGGCGCGGCGCCTGCCACCACCAGCGGTTCCGCCACCACATCGATCGCCGCCACCCGCGGCACTGCGCGCAAAAACTGGCTGACATAGCCGATCACGCGGCGCCGCAGATCGAGGATTTTTCGCGGGTCCGCCGCGGCGACGTCGACCACGTCGGCGCCGTCACGCACCAGGATGCGGCCGCAGTCGCAGCGATAGCTGCCGAAGATCATCTTCAGGATCGACGATTTTCCGGTGCCGGACGGGCCAGACAGCACCGCGCATTCGGCCGGGGCAAGCGAGAATTCTACGCCGGCGACCACCGGCAGCTCCACGCCGCCCTGCAGGTGCATGGTAAAGGTCTTGGCCACACGGTCGAGCGCGAGCACATTCATCTCATTCCTCACGGCGGCAGGATCGAGGACACCAGCAGCTGCGTATAGGGCTCACGCGGATCGTCGAGCACCTGGTCGGTCAGCCCGGTCTCGATCACCTCGCCGCCCTTCATCACCATGATCCGGTGCGACAACAGCCGTGCGACGGCGAGATCATGGGTGACCACGATGGCGGCGAGCCTGAACCGGGTCACCAGGTTGCGCAGCAGGTCGAGCAGGCGCGCCTGCACCGATACGTCGAGCCCGCCGGTCGGCTCGTCCATGAAGACCAGGCGCGGCTCGGTGACGAGATTGCGGGCGATCTGCAGGCGCTGGCGCATGCCGCCCGAATAGGTGCGCGGCGTGTCGTCGACGCGGTCGGTCTCGATCTCGACGCGCTCCAGCCAGGTGAGCGCGCTCTGCCGGATGTTGCCGTAGTGCCGCGCCCCGACCGCCATCAGCCGCTCGCCCACATTGGCGCCCGCCGAGACCGCCATGCGCAGGCCGAGCGCCGGGTCCTGGTGCACATAGCCCCAGTCGGTGCGGAACAGGAAGCGGCGCTCCGCCTCGCCGAGCGTTTCGAGCTCGCGGGTGACGCCGTCGCGCATGCGGTAGAGCACGCGGCCAGCCGTCGGCTCGAGCTGCGCCGACAGCAACTGCAGAAGCGTCGTCTTGCCGGAGCCGGATTCGCCGACCACGGCGAGCACCTCGCCTTCGTAGAGGGAGAACGAGACGCCGCGGCAACCGAGCTGGCGGCCATAGGTCTTGCCCAGCCCTTCGGCGATCAGCAACGGCGCGTCATCGGCCATGACCGCCCTCCCCGCGGATGGCCGCCGGCGCGTTAGCGAGCGACGCGCCGCGATGCCCCGCCGCCCGCCGCGCCTCGCAATGGTCGCTGTCGGAGCAGACAAAAATCCGTCCGCCGCGGTCGTCGGTGATCACCTCGTCCAGATAGGTGTCGGAAGCGGCGCACAGCGCGCAGTCCGCGTCGTGCCGGTAGCGCTCGAACGGGTGGTCCTCGAAATCGAGGGACACCACGCTGGTATGCGGCGGGATCGCGTAGATCCGTTTCTCGCGGCCGGCGCCGAACAATTGCAGCGCCGGACAATCGTCCATCTTGGGATTGTCGAATTTCGGCGTCGGCGACGGGTCCATGACATAGCGTCCGTCGACCTTCACGGGATACGCGTATGTCGTGGCGATATGGCCGTGCCGGGAAATATCCTCATAAAGCTTCACGTGCATCAGCCCGTAATCGGCGAGCGCGTGCAGCTTTCGCGTCTCGGTCTCGCGCGGCTCGAGAAAGCGCAGCGGCTCCGGCACCGGTACCTGGTAGACGAGGATCTGCTCGGCGGTGAGCGGCAGCTCGGGAATGCGATGCCGCGTCTGGATCACAGTCGCTTCGTCAGTATGCGTGGTGGTGCGCACGCCCGCAGTCCGGGCGAAGAATTTGCGGATCGACACCGCATTGGTGGTGTCGTCGGAACCCTGGTCGATCACTTTGAGCACATCATCGGGCCCGAGAATCGAGGCGGTGATCTGCACGCCTCCCGTGCCCCAGCCGTAGGGCATCGGCATTTCCCGGCTGGCGAAGGGCACCTGGTAGCCGGGAATCGCGATCGCCTTGAGGATGGCACGGCGGATCATCCGCTTGGTCTGCTCGTCCAGGTAGGCGAAATTGTAGCGCGCCTCCGTCATTCGGCGGCCTCCCGGGCGCAGGCGTCGGCGGCGTTGGCCGCCGCAAACTCCTCGCGCATGCGGCGTACCAGGCCGAGCTCCGACTGGAAGTCGACGTAATGCGGCAGCTTGAGGTGCTCGACGAATCCGGTCGCCTGCACGTTGTCGGAATGCGACAGCACGAATTCCTCGTCCTGCGCCGGCGCCTTCTTCTCCTCGCCGAGCTCGCGCGCCCGGAGCGCGCGGTCGACCAGGGCCATCGCCATGGTTTTCCGCTCGCAATGGCCGAAGGCGAGGCCATAGCCGCGGGTAAATCTTGGCGCCTCCTCGGCGGATCCCTTGAACTGATTGATCATCTGGCATTCGGTAAGGGTGATGCGGCCGACCGGCACCGCGAACCCGACCTCCTCGGCAACGATCTCCAGATCGACCTCGCCGAGCCGCACCTCGCCGGCGAACGGATGGGTGCGGCCAAAACCGCGCTGGGTCGAGTAGCCGAGCGCCAGCAAAAACCCTTCGTCGCCGCGGGCGAGATTTTGCAGGCGCACGTCGCGCTCGACCGGAAACGTCATCGGCTCGCGGGTGAGGTCGCCGGAGGGTATGTCCTCGGCGTTTTCCGGCGACCGCTCGATCAGGTCGTCGTTGCCGAGCAGATCGGTCACCCGCGGCGTCGGCGCCGCATCGATCAGGCCCTGAGCCGGCTCTTGCGGCGCCGCGCCGGCTTCCAGGAGCGACGGGTCGATGAGGCGATGCGTGTAATCGAAGGTTGGCCCCAGCACCTGGCCGCCGGGCAGATCCTTGAACGCCGCCGAGATGCGCCGGCGGATCGCCATCTTTCCGGTATCGACCGGCTCGCTGGCGCCGAACCGCGGCAAGGTGGTGCGATAGGCGCGCAGCAGAAAGATCGCCTCGATGAGGTCGCCGCGCGCCTGCTTGATCGCCACCGCCGCAAGCTCGCGATCGTACAGCGAGCCCTCGGCCATCACCCGGTCGACCCCGAGCGCCAGCTGCTCGGAAATCTGCTCCGGACGAATCTCCGGAATTTCTTGATCGCCGCGCCGCGCATGCGCCAGCAGCCGGTGCGCATTGTCGATGGCGCGCTCTCCGCCCTTCACCGCCACATACATGTCAGCCTCCGGTGAGTGCGTCCACCCGCGCCCAGCACTCGGCGCCTCTGCTCCTTCTCCCCGCTCTTCGCGGGGAGAAGGTCGGGATGAGGGGCTCTCCTGTTAGGACACGGTGCGCGGAAACGCCCCCTCACCCGCCCCGCCTTCGCTGCGCTACGGCGGCGTAGCCGATGCTTCGCGTCGGCGTTCTTCAAGACGGCGGCCATAGGCCGCCTGGTGCTCTCCCCGCAAGCGGGGCGAGGTGGCTGCGGCGCGTGGCTCGTCTTGTGCTCAATAAGGTCCCGCACGTCATCGATCTCCAACAAGCCGCACCGAGCGCGGCAGCGCAGCAATCTGGCCTTCCGTGGCAAGCAACAAATCGACGCCGCGCGGAAACAGCGCGCGATTGGCGGACAGGCGCTCAGCGAAATCGTCCGGCAGCGGGCTCGCGCAAAACTCCCGCGACCCGGCAATGCCCGGACCGCTCATGGTCAGCCGTGGCCCGCCACCAAGACGCTCGACCTGCAGCACCAGCGTCGTCGAGCGATCCGGATATTCCGGCGTGCCCAGCGCGAAAGCAGTGAACGGCGGGGCGTTTGCCGGATCGGCGACGAACGCAAAGGCGGCGCGTGCCGGATCGGCGGTCACCGGGGCGCCGGTGTGGAAGCGCAGCCATGCCGCGACATCGGGCGCCGCCGCGAGCGGGGAATCAAGCCAGATCGGCGTGTCGTAATCGGCCAGCGCCAGCGCAATTCCCGCGGCGCAAGGCCGCAGCGGCGGCGGCGCGGTCGCGAGCCCGGCCACGGCGCGGACAGTTCCCGGACGCGCCAATGCGTCCATCACGGCGCGAAACACGTTTTGCGCGCCGAGCACCGAATCGGAAAATCCCGGGGCGATCGTCGTCATCTAATCCTCGCCGCGCACCAGGGTGAAGAAATCGACCTTGGTGGCCGCCGTCCGCGCCGCCGACACGGCCTTCTCGGCGTCGGCGCGCGCACGAACCGGTGCCAGCACCTGGCGCTCGATCGCCGGCCGAAAGGTTTTCCTTTGCCACAGCGCGTCGAGCAGCGCCGCAAGGCGCGCCTTCTCGCGGTCGCGGCCGAGAATGTACGCGTGGCCGATCTCGCCCGTCGCCAGCTGCATGGCGCAACGCGTCACCGTCGCCTCGCCGAGATTGAACGGCGCGCCGTCGCCACCGATCCGGCCGCGCACCATCATCAGGCCGGTCTCGGCCGGGCGGATCTCGGTGTGGCGGGGGCAGTTTTCAAGCGCCGCAAGCGCGTCGGCGAGTTCGCTGGTTTGCGCCTCGGCGTAGAGCGCCATGGCAGCCCGACGCGCCGCGATCTCTCCATCGGGCGGCGGCTCGAAGGCCTTGCTGTGCGGTTGCGTTTCCACGGCCAAGTTGTCTAGAATACTAGACAACCGAATAGCGCGCCGTCAATGACGCTTTGATGACGACTAGGGCGCATCGAGGGGCGAGACCATGGGAAAATCCGGCGACGGGCCGATGACGGCGCAGGACCGCGCCGGCGTCACGCTGTGGCGCCGGATCGCCGACGACCTGGAGCGCGCCATCGCCGCCGGCGAGCTCGGCGCCGGCGACCGCCTGCCCGGCGAGACCGAGATCGCCGCGCAGCATGGGGTCAACCGCCACACCGTGCGCCGGGCACTGGCCGAGCTGACCGCGCGCGGCCTGGTGCGGGCGGCGCGCGGCAGCGGCACGTTCGTGGAAACCGGCCGGCTCGCCTATCCGATCCGGCGGCGCACGCGGTTCTCCGACATCGTCGGCACCGCCGGCCTCGAGCCCGGCGGCACGCTGATCGCGAGCCGGCTGGAGCCCGCCGACCGCGACGTCGCGCGACGGCTCGCGGTCGCGCGCGGCACGTCGGTGTTGCGGCTCGACATCGTGCGCCGCGCCAGCGGCGTCCCGATTTGCGCCGGCGCCTCCTGGCTGCCGGCCGAGCTGGTGCCGGATGCGGAAGCGATCTACCGAAAAACCGGGTCGATGACGAAAACGCTCGCCCATTTCGGCTTCGGCGACTACCGCCGGCGCACCACCCACATCACCGCGGCGATAGCCGACGCGATCGACGCGGCGCGGCTCGACCTGGTGCCGGGGCGGCCCCTGCTGGTGGTCGACAGCGTCAACGTGCTCGCCGACGACACGCCGATCCTCACCAACCGCGTACGGTTCGCGGCCGACCGGGTCGAATTGGTGGTGGATGCGTGAGGATTTGTAGGGTGGGCAAGGCGGCCTCTGACTCATTGATTGATCTTCGGCGCCAAGCCCGCCTTGCCCACGCGGTCAGACGCGCGTCCTGCCCCGCGTGGGCAAATCGCCCGCAACGCATCGCCAAATCTTGCCTGCCGTGCGGGGCGATTTGCCCACCCTACACCAAACTCACGTTCTTCAGCGGCAGGCTGCGCACCGGCTTGCCGGTGGCAGCCTGGATGGCGTTGAGCACCGCCGGCGTGACCACGCAGATCGTCGGCTCGCCGACCCCGCCCCAGAAATCGAACGACGGCACGATCACCGTCTCGACTTTCGGCATCTCGGCGAGCCGCATGATCTCGTAGGTGTCGAAATTCTGCTCGACGATGCGACCGTCCTTGACGTTGAGCTCGCCGTAGAGCGCCGCGGAGAGCCCAAAGGCGACCGAGCCTTCGACCTGGGCGGCGATCTGGTCGGGGTTGACCGCGTGGCCGCAGTTGATCGCCAGCACCATGCGATGGATCTTGAGCTTGCCTTCGCCGCTCACCGAGACCTCGGCGACCGCCGCCGAGTAGCTGCCGTAGCCCATGAACTGCGCGATGCCGCGATGGACGCCGGCCGGCAGCGGTTTGCCCCAGTCGGCCTTCTCGGCGACCGCATTGAGCACCGCCAGGTGCTTCGGGAAACTCCCCATCAGCGCCCGGCGGAACTCGAGCGGGTCGCGACCGGCCGCCCGCGCCACCTCGTCCATGAAGCATTCCATGTAGACGGCGTTCTGGTTGGTATTGACGCCGCGCCACGGCCCGACCGGGACGTGGGTGTTGCGCATGGCGTACTCGATCAGCAGGTTCGGCACCGCGTAGCCGAGCTGGGCATCGCCGGGATCCACCGCATAGCCCTGCAGCTGGCGCATGTCGTTGCCGCCCTTGATCGCCGCCGGATTGAGAAAGGCGTTGATCGACTGGCCGGAGATGCGCACGTGCAGGCCGACCAGCTTGCCGTCGGCATCGAGGCCGGCGGAAAGCCCGCACTGCGAGATCGGCCGGTAGAAGTCGTGCGCCATGTCCTCCTCGCGGCTCCAGATCAGCTTGACCGGGATGCCGGAAAATTCCCTGGCGATGGCGACCGCCTGGTGCACGTAGTCCTGGATGCCGCCGCGGCGGCCGAACCCGCCGCCGAGGTCCTGACGAAACACCTCGCATTTGTCGAGCGGCAGGCCGGAGGCTTCCGACAGCGCCGCCAGCGAGGCCTCAGAATTCTGCGTCGGCACCCACACCTCGGCCTTGTCAGCGGAAATCTTTGCCGTGCAGTTCATCGGCTCCATGGTGGCGTGGGCCAGGAACGGCGTGGAATAGACCGCCTCGACCTTCTTGGCCGCCCCCTCGATCGCCTTGAGGGCGTCGCCGTTGTGGCGCGAGCCGTTGATCGCCGTCGCGGTGAGGCCCTCCTTCAGGTGCTCGGCGATGGTCTGGCTGGAGGCTGCCGCGCCCGCGCCCTCGTCCCACACGATCGGCAGCGCATCGAGCGCCGCCTTGGCGCGCCACCAGGTATCCGCCACCACGGCGACCGCCGAATCCTTCACCTTGACGACGCGGCGCACCCCGGGGCGGTCGAGGATCTTGGAGTCGTCGAAGCTCACGAGCTTGCCGCCAAACACCGGGCAGGCCTTGATGGCCGCGCACAGCATGTCCGGCAGCTTGACGTCGATGGCGAACACCTTGCTGCCGTTGAGCTTGTCCGCCGTATCGAGCCGCTTCATCGGCTTGCCGGCGATCTTCCAGTCCTTGGGATTCTTCAGCGTGATGGTCGCCGGGTCCGACGGCTTCATCCTCGCCGCCTCGGCGGCGACCTCGCCGTAGGTGACCATGCGGCCCGTGGGCCCGTGAGTGATGACGCCCTCGGAGACCGTCAGCTCGGCGACGGGCACCTCCCATTTGTCCCCCGCCGCGCGGAGCAGCATCATGCGGGCGGACGCGCCGGCGCGGCGCACATAGTCCTGCGAGGTGCGGATGCCGCGACTGCCGCCGGTGCCCATCTCGCCCCACACCCGTTTGCGGGCAAGGTTCTGACCCGGCGTGATCGAGTTCGGTCGTCACCTTCTTCCAGTCGCAGTCGAGCTCCTCGGCGACCAGCTGGGCGAGGCCGGTGCGGGTGCCCTGCCCCATCTCGGAGCGCGCGATGCGGATCACGCAGGTGCTGTCCGGCTTGACGACGACCCAGGCATTGATCTCGGCGTCGGCCCCCTCTGCGGCAGCGGCCTCGGTGACGGACGGCAGATGAAAGCCGAGCGCGAGCCCGCCGGTCGCGGCGGCGGAGCCGACCACGAAGCTGCGACGGGACACTTTTGCGGCTGAGCTGCGATTGCTGATGGTCATGATCGTTGCTCCCGCTAGCCCTTGGACTGCTCGTTGACCGGGGCGTCCGTGGCCCCGCTCCTGACGGTGCCGGCCGCCATGTGCACGGCGGCGCGGATGCGCTGGTAGGTGCCGCAGCGGCAGATATTGGTCATCGCCGCGTCAATGTCCTGATCGGTCGGCTTCGGCGTCTTGGCGAGCAGGGCGGCGGCCGCCATGATCTGGCCGGACTGGCAATAGCCGCACTGGGGCACGTCGATCGCCGCCCACGCCACCTGCACCGGATGCGAGCTGGTGGCCGAAAGACCCTCGATGGTGACGATGCGGTCGGTCTCCTTGATGTCGCCGACGCGGATCGAGCAGGAGCGCTGCACCTCGTCGTTGATGTGCACCGAGCAGGCGCCGCACTGGGAGACGCCGCAACCGTACTTGGTGCCGGTCAGGCCGACATGCTCGCGGATCGCCCAGAGCAGCGGCATCTCCGCCTCGACCTCGACGTCACGAACGCTGCCGTTGATGTGGAGCTTTGCCATCAGAAAACCTCTCCCGGATTGCCTGGTCGGCCGGTCGTTCTTGCACGGTCGTCGGCAGTGTCAGGCAGGCAGATGTCTCGCGGCCGGCAAACGGCCGCGCTGGTTGTCAGCATACGGCAGGGTGCGTCGCCTGACTACCGCGATCTAGCCCAACTTCGCCGATTGGAGGGGTACGAAGAGGCTAAGTGATTGATTTATCACGGGTGGCCCCCCGAAGGTCGGCACTACGCGAGGGTTGGCGGATCGCCGGGGGCGGCGCTGATTTTGGGCGGCGGTTGAGCGGGCAGATCGAGCTTGAGCTTGTCGAGCAGCAAGGCGAGCTCGGGCTCCGGCTGGGTATAGCGGGTGAGCACCAGTTCGCGTCCGTCCGTAGTCGGGACATGGACGTCGATCATCTGCACGGCGGAGAATTTCTCGAGGACGCTGCGTGGGGTCAATCCTGGAGCCAGAGCCTGCAAGCGGCGCCTTAAGGTGGCGTGCAAGCAATAGGCGAGGAACGCGATGAAGATGTGCGCCTCGATCCGCTGCTCATCCTGGTGGAAGATCGGGCGGATCGCGAGATCGCCCTTGAGGTCCTTGAAGGCCTCCTCCACCGTCACGAGCTGGAGATAATAGGTCCACAGTTTGGCGGGATCGTGCTCGGTGAGGTTGGTGCGCAGCAGGTAGCGGCCTTCGCGCCGCCGCGCCCGGCGCAGCTTTGGGCGATCGATCCGATAGGTGAATGCCGCGCTGCCGGGCTCCACCGTGACCTCGACCAGGCGCCAGGCCGTCGGGGCTTTGGCGCGCGCGGCGCCGAGCTTCATGAGCAGTTCCTCGCGCGTGAGGCTCATTTGCGCCAGTTGCGCCAGGCGTGCCCACAGCCACTTGAGCTGCCGCCGGCGCATCGCGCGTTCCTTGGCGACCCGATCGGTGCTCTGGGCGAACACGTAGAGCTCGCCGTCCTGCGGCAGCAGCTTCACCTGGACCCCGGGCTGGGCCTCGTGCCACGGGCGGGCGATCAGCTGCTGCTCCAGTCGGTTCAACCGTCCCTTCGGGGTGCCCACCAGATACGAGACTGGCGGATCGGATTGCTGCATCACCTCGAGCACCGCCTCGGTCGGTATCCCGCGGTCCATCACCCAGATGCGGCGCGCCTTGCCGTACTGGCTCTCGATGCGGTCGAGAAAGCCGCGCAGCGTCGTGCTATCCGCCGTATTGCCGGCCATGACCTCATAGGCCAGCGGCAGCCCCTCCGGCGTCACCACCAGCGCAATGACCACCTGCACGCAGTCCGACCGGTGATCGCGCGAGTAGCCGTAACGACGCTTGTCGCCGTCGGGAAACGGCGGGCTGGCCTCGAAATACGTGCTCGTCAAGTCGTACAGCAGAACATCGAAGCGGGCATTGAACAGATCCCGCCAGCGCCCCACCAGATGGTCGAACACCGCCTGCTTGTGCGCCAGCAGCCGGTCGTGGCAGCGATAGAGCTTGTGACTGTCGGCAAGCGCCGCGTCGGCGCCCAGCAAGTCCGCCAAGGCGCTGCGGCCGTACCACTCGCGATGCAGATGCCACTCCGCTCCCGGCGCAATCAGCCGGTACGCCGCCAGCACCACAAGCACCTGATCCCACCGCGTGCCTTTGCGGCTGGGAGAAAGACGTTCGGCCCAGAAGCGATCGAGCCGCAGCTCTTCCCACAGCTTGAGCGCCAGCCAGCACGCTCCCCATTGCCGCGGGCGGTTGAGCCGCAATTGCGACAGCTTCAGCCGCACGACCGAGGCGTCCGGCAGCACCCCTTCGCAGCGATCCTCCGGAAACAGCGCCAGCGTCACCGGCCGATCGGCGCCGTCTTCCAGCACCTCGATCGACTTGCGCCATGCCAGTTCCTGCGACGAGTTGATCTCGCCGAGATACAGCACGTGGCGCTGGACCACCCGACCGCCGCTGACCCGCTTGTTCTCGACAAGGCTCCAGTAGCGGTGCTCCTTGCCGTCCTTCCGCCGAATCTTGGCGCGCAAGAACATGGCCGGTGATTATCCGCAGAAAAACAACCATGAAAATAGACTTGGTCGGCACTACAGCGCTTTTTGCCCAAAAAGGCGCGCTCCAATCTCACAAAATCAATGGCTTAGATACGCAAAAATCTCGCAACGCCCTCCGAATCGGCGAAGTTGGGCTAGCGCATGTTCCGGCGAAGTGGATACCGGTTCGCCGACAAGAACATGCGCCACTCAAGGATTCTACGGCACATCCCGATCGGACCTGATCGGGATGTGCCGTGACGGCTACCAGGTGGCGCCGTTGGCCCTTTCGCCGATGCGCAGCACATCCTCGGGCAGCAGGTAGCCTTCGCGCTCGAGCGCGACCGCCGCCTCGCGCACGCGCCCCGCATAGTCGTCGCGGTCGCGATAGCGCTCGTCGAGCGCCGCCCGCGGGTCGCCGCTCGCCTCGCGTTCCGCCTTGGTGCGGGCGAACGGGATGAACGCGCCGTCGAGATAGCAGAGCTCGCCTGCCCCGCCGGCCTCCGGGCCGCGGACCGACCAGCCGGTTGCCGTGCCGGTCGGCACCGCAATGTCGGGCAGCACCACGCCGCTTGCCTCGTTGCCGTCGGCGTCCACCCTGGGAACCAGGACCCGGTAGGAGTCCTGCAGCGCTGCCGGCAGGATGCGGCTGACGATTCCTCTGGCGTAGTCCGGCCCGTAGTCGAGGCGCGGCCGCGGGTTCGGGCCCTTGGCCATGGTGAAGCCGGGAATGCCGGGCTTTGGCGCCGTCATCTCGACCAGGGTGCCGTCGGAGATGTGCGGATAGCGGCTCGGCGGCGGCGGCGTGCCGTCGCGAACCCAGCGGTCGAGCGCGGTCAGCGTCACGCGGAGCAGCGGCGAGTAGTCGACCCGGTTCCACGGCATCGCGCAGATCCCGGCCGGCATCGTCGAGGTGCCCACATGCTGGGTGCCGGCGAAGTGATAGATGCGCACGTTGTCCGGGATGGCGCCGTCGCGGGTGCCGGTCGGGTCGGTGGTGACGAGCGATTCTCCCGACTGCCAGTATTCGGTCCCGGTCGTGGTGTGGACGATCTTCGGGCAGGTGTTGCGCGCCGTGCAGCGCGCCAGGATGCCGTCCTGCCGGCCGTCGAACGGATCGGTCTCGGTCTGATAGGCGAACGGAAAGCTGACGTCGGGAAAGAACATGAAGCCGTGCCCGATATGGATCATGCGGTTGGGTTGGGCGAAGCGGAAATTGAGAAACAGGCGGGCGGTGGCGATGTGCGGATTGACGCCGTCGAACACGATCCGATTGGCCTCGTCCTCGTTGAAGCCGCGATAGACGAAGTCGCGGAGATAGCGGCCGCTCTGCGACGTGCCGTGCGCGAGCGCCCGCTGGATGGCGGGCTTGCCGGACACCGCGAGCGGGTTCTGCTGGCCGCGCTCGTCGGCGTTGCGATAGCGCAGGAACGAGACGAGATCGCGGGTGGCGGCAAAGCCGATGCCCGCCACCGGAGGATTGGCGGCCCGGTAGATCAGCTGATAGATCGCGCCGATCCGGAACGCCGTACCCTCGGGCAGCAGCCGGATCGTGCGATTGTCCACGAACTCCCACTGGTCGGCCGGCAGAATCGAGGCGGGCGCGCCGTTGCGCTCGCGCACCTCGAGCTTGGCCGCCTTGGCGTCCGTGCTAGTCGCGGTGAACGTGAGCTTGGCGGTCTCCGTCACCGCGTCGTTGAACAGGAACTCGTCCCACACCTGCTGCTCGATCGGCCCCGCCTCGCCCCGCGCGGTCGGGACGTCGATCTGCAGCCCATTGTCTGCCGCCGGCAGGCCGGGAATCCATCCGCTCCACACGATGGTGAAGCCGTTGCGCATCAGGAACCCGTTGCCGGCCTGCTGCGGCGTCGTCGGGTCGTTGCCGGCGGGCGCGCTGTTGAACTGGATCAGAGCACGCTTGTTGCCGCGGTTGTTGACGTCATAGAGCAGCGCGCCGTTGCCCTTGGCGATGTCGACGGGTTTCAGGATATAGAAGTCCGCCGCATACTCGACCATGCCCTTGGCGTTGCGCGGCGCCTTGTCGATGTCGACGATCTCGGCATTAAGGGACTGCGCCGGATCGAGCTCGCCATGGAACCGCCCGGCGATCTTTTCGTAGGGGCCGGCCTCGCCAAAAACCTGTCCGGCGGCGAACGGCTCGCGGCGGAGCACCTCGACGCGCGTGACCCGCGCCTCTGCCGAGACGGTCAGCAGCAGCAAGGCGCCCACGATCCAGGGCATGCGTGTCATGGACGTCCTCCCGACGCGAAGGCCCGCAAGGGCCGGACGGGAGGCTACCACCGGATGCCGGGACGGCAAACCGGCGGATGAAAATGCGTCGTGTTCGCCGCTATCCGGTCGGCGCGACCGTCGTCGCGCCGTGCCTGTCGGCGACCGTTCGGGTTTCAGGCGGCCGAGAGCGCGGCGGCCCCGTGCGGCACCTCGATATCGATCTCCAGCGTCGAGACGGTGTCGCCGCGGTTCATCTTCACCTGGACCCGGTCGGCCTCGACCGTGATGTGCCGAGAAATCACCGCGAGAATCTCCTCGCGCAGGACCGCCACCAGGTCGGTCTGGCCGATCAGCGCGCGCTCGTGCGCCAGCAGGATCTGCAGCCGCTCACGCGCCACCGGCGCGGAGCCGCGCCGGCTCCACAGGTTGAACAGGCTCATGCCGCCCTCCGGGCGAACAGCTTTCCGAACAGGCTCCTCTTGTCGCTCGGAATGCTCATCTCGATGGTCTCGCCCATCAGCCGGCGGGCGGCGTCCATATAGGCGCGGGCCGGCGCGCTCGCCGGGCTGCTCAAGGTGATCGGCGAGCCGAGATTGGAGGCGCGCAGCACCTCCTCGCTCTCCGGGATGATGCCGAGCAGCGGAACCGAAAGGATCTCCAGCACGTCCTCGACATTGAGCATCTCGCCGCGCGCCGCGCGCGCCGGGTCGTAGCGGGTGAGCAGCAGGTGCTTTTCCACGCGCTCGCCGTTCTCCGCCTTCACGGTCTTGGAATCGAGCAGCCCGATGATGCGGTCGGAATCGCGCACCGAGGAGACTTCCGGATTGGTGACGACGACCGCCATGTCGGCGTGGCGCATGGCGAGCGTGGCGCCGCGCTCGATGCCGGCCGGACTGTCGCAGATCACCCAGTCGAATTTCTCGCGCAGCTCGGCGATCACCCGGGCGACGCCGTCCTCGGTGAGCGCGTCCTTGTCGCGGGTCTGCGAGGCGGGAAGGATCGACAGCGTCTCGATGCGCTTGTCGCGGATCAGCGCCTGCGGCAGCTTGGCCACGCCCTGCACGACGTTGATCAGGTCGTAGACCACCCGGCGCTCGGCGCCCATGACCAGGTCGAGGTTGCGCAGGCCGACGTCGAAATCGACCACGACGACGTTCTGGCCCGCCTGCGCCAGCGCCGCCCCCAGGGCGGCGGTCGACGTCGTCTTGCCGACCCCGCCCTTGCCGGATGTCACAACCAGAACCTTCGTCATCTTTGTCACCCTCCTACGCTGTGTTGATCGAGCGCCGCCACCATGATCGCGTCGTTCTCCAGCCATGCCTGGATCGGCCGCCCGTAAAGGTTCTCGTTCATGTCGTCCGCCGTCTTGTACCAGCCGTCGATCGCCAGCAATTCGGCCTCGATCTTCCGGCAGAAGATCCGCGCGCGCCCATTGCCCGTCGAGCCCGCGAGGGCGCGCCCGCGCAGCGTGCCGTAGACGTGGACCGAGCCGCCCGCGACGATCTCGGCGCCCGAGGCGACCGAGCCGACCACGGTGACGTCGCCGTGGGGAAAGATCACCGACTGGCCGGAGCGCACCGGGCTGTCGAGCAGCAGGAACGGCGGTTGTTTGGGTGCCGCCGCCGGCGGCGGCGCGCTCGTCGCGTTGTCGGAGCCGTCGGGCGTCTCGACGAGTGCCCCGGCCGGCCGGCCGCCCTTGAGCAGCGGCGGCAGGCCGGGACCGAGGCACTCGGGGTCCGCCCCCTCCACCCCCATGATGCGCACGTCGCGTGAAGTGAGCTCGGCGATCAGGCCGGCGATGTCGGCCTTGGTCAGCGCCATGCCGGCGAGATCGAGCACCACCGGCCGGCCAACGAAGAAGCCCGCCGAGCGCGCGATCTGCCCGTCGAGCGCCGCGAGCCATTCTGCCAGCGGCGGCTCCGGCGTCAGCACGAACGCCATGAACGAGCGGCCACGGAAACGAAAGGAGTAACGGGAGCGCGTTGTGCCCTGCACGACCACCCTCAATTCTCCCCAACCCCGACCGGTTTTGGGCGCGAAGTGGTTAACGAGTGGTTAATCGGCAGGATCATCGATTCTCATGCACCCGGCATGCCCCGACTGCGCCGTCTTCCTTATTGAATTCATTGGGCTTTTTTGCCTCATTGGCTAACCTATTTGCCATACTGGCCGTGAAACCGCTCGCAAATTTCCGCTGGTCGGAATGAACTGCGAGGGGCTTGTCCCCCTCACAATGACTATCCCTCCCTCCGTCTGCCTGCCTGCCTTCGACCAGAACGGCAAGATTTACAGCTATCCGCAGAAGCAGCTGCTCGATGCCCCCGGGCCGCTCGGCTGAGTTTGCTCAGTCACCAAAGCCTGTACGGGTAACGCGCCCCTATCCCTGCGATCGCCGACCTGTACGATCCGTGCCCGGCCGAGAGGGATGATTATCTCGGCTTTTGCATATGCAATAAATAATGCGAGACGAGAAAATACGCCAGCAGACCCGAAGGATGGAATCGCGTCAGCGGGTACATGAAGGACCAAATGAGCCTAAGCTTGCGGAAACCCACCTGCTCCATGATTTCCACCCACGTGTGAGGCGAAGCGTGGATCTCCCAGTTGATCGACGGCGCAAGCGGATTTTTCAAGCTCAAATCACCCCAGACATTTCGGCGCGCTCCGTCCGCCACTATGAATATGCCTCCGGGCTTCAACGCGGCATGAATGTCGGCAAAGACATCCAGGTAGAATTGCCGTGAATCCCGTTGATCCAGGCGTCGCACATGCTTTTCCGAAAAATGGTTTATCACGTTATAAGCCACAACAATATCAAACGGCTCCGTTATGACAAGATCCTGAAACGTGACATTCCTGCCGTGCACAATATGATCAATGCTCAGCTGCTTCGCAGTCTGCAAGAACTCCGCAAAGGTGCCGAATGTCGCTCCATCCGCTTCAGGCTCGATGCCAAGAACATACTCTGCCCCATTGAGCCCCGCCCACATCGACCAAGCGCCACGCCCGCATCCAATATCGAGCAGGCGCATGCCGGCGAGGGGCACCTCGTGAAAAACCTCATTGGCGCGGGCAATGTATCTTCCACTAGTCTTGTACCGGACGCATTGCGCCGCTCTTGCAATGTTGCTCCCGTAATCTTCGGTTCTCGACATTTCACTCGAGGACGTCATGCCTGTCGCCACCGTCTTTCCAGTGCCAGAGGCCCGTTCCTCGCCTGAACCGCTTTCGACCCGTCGACCTCCCGCTCCGCTTCGAAACGAGCCGGCTAGTTGGCCGATGGTGTTGCGCCATGACGAGAGACGACCAGGCTGGCAAGTGCCGTTCGGTTGCTGATCGCCAGCTTCTGATAGATGTGGTGCAGATGCACTTTTATGGTGCCGTCCGAGACATTCAGCTGACGGCCGACCTCTTTGTTTGACAGTCCCTCCGAGACGAGTTGCATTATCTGAAGCTCTCGATGTGTCAGGGCCGTCAGCAGGCCATCCTCGGTCGTCGCCCGCCCGGCACGCTCCCGGGTCCTTCCGGACTCGCGGTCGAGCAGCGCAAGCAGCAGCCTATGCCCGGACGCCACCTGCCGTACCGAGTACAGCAGAATGTCCGGTGCGGCCTCCTTGAAAATCAGTCCATAGGCGCCGCGGGCAACCGCAATCCTCAACTCAAGATCGTCCACGGTTTCGACCAGAAATACCACGCGGGTCGAGAGTTGTTCCGCCGACACGGCGGCGAGCACATCGAAGTCCCGTCACGTGATCGAGCGTAATGTCAATCAGCGCAATCTGCGGAGACAAATCCCGGATGGCTTGGATGCATTGCGCGCCGTCGCGGCAACTCGCGACGACCTCGAAGCCGTGCTCGGCCGCAAGGAGGCGGGTCAGTCCGTAGAGGACCACAGGATGGCGATCGGCGATGACGACGCTGACACAATGCTTTGCGGTACGCATACGGCACTGCTACGCGATTATGCACAATTTACTCAAGGTAAGCAGAATAGTCAGACAATAACGACAAAAAAAAAGACACGATGACCGCAGCTCGGATATAATACAGAGCGTCGACTGTGGCGAATGGTTAAACACGGAAAGGCGTCGAGCCCGCTGCACTCCGTCCTATGCTCCGTCGAGGATAGGAGACGGTTGAGCGGCGCCGTCTGTGCATCGAGACGGCGCATGGCCCGGAGGTGTCGCTGTGGCGGCGGCCACGCGCCTCGCGCCGAACAGGGCTATATCAAACGATATATATATCCCGGACGGCCTACTGTGTTTAAAATCAATTTCGCCCGGGCAACCTGGAGTTCCGCCGCCGGCCGGCATGGCTGAACAAGCTAGATCCATCGCCGCCGGTCGGACGATTGCTATCAGCTGTCATTGCCCCGGTGACGCTCTGGCATCGATCATTGCTCTCGGTCGATCCACATAGATCAACGCACAAGCAGCGGTTCCTTTCCCCGCGCGGGGAGGGAGTTCGACCGGTCGGGCACCTCAAGCCCGCCGCAACGCAGGCGGCGCAAGGCGGGAGCGTCCCATGAGGCAGCGCGCTATCACCACTGTTCTTGTCGGGCCCGGCGCCATGTTGCGGGAGGGCCTGACCCGGGTCCTCACGACGGCGGGCTTCCGCATTGTGGCCTCGGCTGCCCGTCTCGATGATGTGGACTTGGGATCCTTACCGTCCGATCGGCCGGTTCTGTGCGTCATCGATGTTGGCGATCGGCCCAATACCGCCGTGGACCAGATCGCTCGGTTCAAGGACTATCATCCCGCCGCTCGAATAGCCGTGCTCGCCGATCAATACAATTTGGCGGACGTGGTTTCCGCCTTCCGCGTGGGCGCGAATGCCTATTTCGAAAGAACCGTCGATTGCGGTCCCTTCATCAAGGCCCTGGAATTGGTGATGCTCGGCGAGACGATCCTGCCCTTGGCGATTCTGCGCTTCGTCTACGAGGCGCAAGAAGACGCTTCAATCGCCCCTGATATCGTGCAGGACGCAGAGGAGTTGCTCCGCGTTGGCACCGAGCACATCCCTCAATTGTCGGCCAGGGAAATGTGCATCCTGCGCTGTCTGATCGAAGGAGCTTCCAATAAGGTCATCGCGCGCAAGATGAAGATTGCGGAAGCGACGGTAAAGGTTCACGTCAAGGCGATCCTTCGCAAGATCCGGGTCCACAATCGTACGCAGGCCGCGATTTGGGCGATCAACACCGGCTCGATCACCCTGTCGGCCGATGCTCCCCCATCGGCGCCAAACGAACTCGAGCAGCCCGCCCCTCTGCAGGAGGTGGCGCGCGCCTTGTCGGCCCCGCAACGCTCCGACGTTACCGATCGCCCCGCACATATCAATAGCGTCAAGCCGTCGACCGTTGACGGACCTGCCCGGAAGGTCACGCCGCGGGCGGGCGACTG
Source organism: uncultured Alphaproteobacteria bacterium (assembly GCA_963755055.1). GTDB lineage: Bacteria > Pseudomonadota > Alphaproteobacteria > Rhizobiales > Xanthobacteraceae > AP-16. Next base: position 104,957 of record CAVWIS010000016.1, read on the forward strand.
AACGCCGGGACATAGCCTGGAGGGTCCGTGGATCTCAGCGGGCGATCATCCCGGCAGGGAAATCCTCGGCCCGGAACGTGACGTTGACGACGTCGCCTGGCTCGAGTTCGGAATCCTCATGGGCCCGGCTGCGGGTCCAGTTCTGGCCGCCCTTTCGCACCACGGTGATCTCCGGGCGAACCGGTTCCCCGGCCAGGGAAGAGCCCGGTGCTCGATTGAGAAATCCAACCTTCAGCTCGACGACATCAAGCTTGGAGCCGAGTTCCGCCAGTTTCACTGAGGACTCTGCCATTTCGTGCAGCAGGTTGGCCTTGTAATCGTTGGCGACCTTCTCCAACCGGCGGGCGAGCTCCTCCTTCTGTTTCCTGATTTGTATCAGCTCCACGGTCGTCTGCAGGCGCCGGGTAGCCGAGAACAGGACCGCCCGCCGGATTTCGGACACGCGTGGGCTGGGCAGATTGCCGGCGCCGAACAGCTTGCGGGCCCTGTCCAACTCCTCCGAATCGGCTTCGAGGCCCCGCGAATTCGCTCTCCTGCTGGGTCGTAAGCACGGCGGTCTGGTCGTCCGCCTGCTTGATGGCACGATTTCAGAAACGCTCTCTCTTGAGAGAGCTCTGCCCGCCTCGTTCTCAGTGCGTCGGATTCCGATTGAATCGTCTCATTGAGTGCGGACGATGGGACAAGAGCATCTTTCGCGACATCGGGCGCGAACTCTTCCCTTCCCTCCAGCTCCGCTCGCAAGCGTTGGGCGTGAATTTGTTCCCTCGCCAACAGCGTGCGAAGCAACTTGTACTCGCCGTGGAGTTCCACCGGATCGCGGTTGGGCGCAAGCACCCTGCGCAGGACGCTGTAGCCGCCGGACAGAGCCACCAGCTGCCGGACCGTCAACGACGGGCGGTAGGAATGCGCCCCGGGATTGAGCACGTCTCCTTCGACGTAGACGGGCCTGTATTCCGCAATCGTCGCGGAGACGTCGCCGGGCTGAATTATGACTGCCTGTTCGCGCCCATCCGGCATCCTCTGGCGAAACATCCTGGTCGCCAGCACCCCCTCCACTCTCGCCTGCATCTCAGAGACGCTCAAACCGGCGATACGAATCATTCCGAGGATCGGAAGGGAGATCGTCCCGTCCGCCCCGACCGGGGATCGCTGACGCCAGTCGGGCGTTCCTGTCACGACGACCTCGACGACGTCGCCAGGCGCCACCAGATACTCGCCCGTGGCCGGCACCTGGGACGCGACCAGCGCAAGCGCGCCGATGACCATTCGGCAGCCTGCCATGAGCGCGGTGGCAATCGAATCGAAGCACCTCATGGCATCCTCGCAATCTGCCGGGCCGGCGGCGCGCATCCCACCCAGGAACCCAAGGCGTTATCCTCAACAGCGCGCGTTGCATCCTTTCAGCGGGCCGTCAGGTAATGAAGCTTCTCTCGCAGCGGACCAGTCCATGATCAAGCCGGCTGCGCCACCACGCGACGGTCCGCGCGAGCCCCTCGCGCAGAGGAATCTGCGGACGCCATCCGGTCTTCGCCGTGAGACGGCGGCTGTCGGCGAGCAGCGCACGCACCTCGGAATTGCGCGGACGCATGCGCTGGGGCTCCTGCACGACCGGCTTGTCGCAGCCGGTCAGCTTCATGATCCATCCGATCAGGTCGGCAACGGTTGCGGCTTTGCCGGCGCCGCAATTGTAGGCGCGGCCGAACTCAAGATCCGGTGCAGCGCCCGCCGCCACAAAAGCGGCAACGGTATCGCTGACGAAAGTCAGATCACGCAACGGGGTGGTGTCGCCGACCAGGATCGCCGCGCACTCCGGATCGAGGGCCTGCCGCACCACGGTCGGGACGATTGCTCGCTCGCTTTGGCGCGGGCCAAACGTGTTGAACGGCCTGAGCACCACCACCGGCAGGTCGAAGGAGCGCGCGAACGCCTCCGCCATCATGTCGGCTCCTACCTTCGAAGCCGAGTACGGCGACTGTCCTTGAAGCGGATGGGACTCGGTGATCGGCATGCTCACCGCGGTTCCGTAAACCTCGCTGGTCGATGTGTGCACGACGCGACCGGTGCCGAACTCGCGCGCCGCCTCCAGCACGTTCAGCGTCCCCAGCACGTTGGTTTCGACGTAGGATTGCGCGGTCGCATAGGATTGAGGAATGGCAATTAGCGCGGCGAGGTGAAAGACGATCTCTTGGTCCCTGGTGATGCGCCGCACGAAAGCGGCATCACGTATATCACCCCGTACGAGCTTCACCTTGCGGCGCGTCTCCTCATTGAGATCGTCCAGCCAGCCGTGACTGTCGAACGAGTTGTACAAGCTGAGCGCCGTCACCTTCGCCCGGCGCCCGACAAGCGCCTCGGTGAGGTGCGAACCGATGAACCCATCGGCACCGGTGACCAGTACTCTCGCGCCCTCGTAGCTCACGCACTGCTCCTCCCTTGCGGACTGTCGGTGTCGACGAGAGCCGGAGGCTTGGGGTCCTTGGTGACCGTGTTGAGGTATCGGGCGCCGCAAGGCACATCGGCCAGGCCACGGGCCGCTATCCGATCCCATCCCAGAATGGCGAGCACCGCACGAGCGACCCATCCGACATCCTGAGCAAGAGTGCGGCGCTCGTAGTAATCGATATCGATGCGAGCCTTGGCGGGGAACAAGACCGCGCGATAGAATGCGCAGGATCCGAATCCAGCGGATACAAGGCGCACTCGTTTCTGAAGATGACCTGGCTTGGGCCCAGAATGCCCGGCTTGTGCGCGAGGATGCGCGCCAGATCGCCGGCAAAGCAGTCGGCGAACGCCATCGCCTCCGGCCGCGGCCCCACAATCGACATGTCGCCTGCGAGGACGTTCCAGAACTGCGGCAGCTCATCGAGCTTCGTGCCTCTCAGGATGCGCCCTATCACAGTCATTCTGTCATCGTCAGCAAGCGTCAGTGGCGGGCCGCGGTGGCATGACCTGTGAAACTTGCGGAACTTCAGCATCCGGAACGGCCGGCCATCCCTGCCAACCCGGAATTGCGCAAACAGAACCGGCCGCCCGCTCTCGATTGCTATGGCAATCGCGATCAGCACCATAATTGGTACGAGCGCAACGAGGGCTGTCGACGCCACCGCAATGTCGAGAATGCGTCGTCGCGCCTCCCGCGAATTGTCGGCGGCTCGCGGTCGCGCCCCGGTGATCTCACAGGGGCTCATGCGCTCCTCCTCCGGTCGCCGGCAAGGCTGGATGCGAGCGAGCGCGTGATCGTATCGAGATGCCCCTCCTCGAGCCTCGGATGCAGAGGCAGCGTCAGTTCTCGCTTCGCGTACTCCTCCGTCAGTGGCAGATGCACGAAAGGAAAAAGATTGCGATACAGCGACAAGGAATGGGCGGCCGGGTAGTGAATAGTGGTCTGGATGCCGGCCGCACGCATCGCATCGACGACTTGAGCCCGGTTCGTGCCTTTCGGCAGCAGGATCGGCATGATGTGATGAGCCGAGTTGCCGCCACCCCTGAACGGAACCTCGACCTCGGGGACGCGCTCGCTCAGCAACTTCCGGTACGATTCCGTCAAGGCTCGGCGCTTGGCATTCCAAGCATCCAGCCGTCGAAGTTGCACGAGGCCCATCGCGGCTCTGAGTTCGTCCATGCGATAGTTGTAGCCGAGCATGGTGACATCATAAGTCGGCGTTGCGCCCGCATGCCGCTGAAACGTCCCGGTGGTCAGCCCGTGACCCCGCATCTGACGGATCCGTTCGCGCAGGTGCTTGTCGGACGCTATGACCATGCCGCCTTCGGCCGTGGTCATATTCTTGTTGCCGTAGAAGCTGAATGCTGCCGCCGCCCCGAAGCTGCCCGCCTCCGCGACGCCGGCGGCGTGGGCGGCATCCTCGATCAATATCAGATCCCTTTCGGCAGCGAAGCTCCGCCACCGCGTTCGATCGACGAGATAGCCGCCATAATGTACGACGATTACCGCCCTGGTCCGCGCGGTGCACTTGGCGGCGGCGTCGTCCGGCGACATCAATGGCACATCATTGGATATGATGTCGACAAAGACCGGCGCGGCCCCGACATAGAGAACGCAGTTTGGCGTGGCGACAAATGTCAATGCGGGGACGAGCACCTCGTCGCCCGGCCCGAGGCCTAGTGCATGCATGATGAGGTGAAGCGCGCCCGTGCAGGAAGCCACGGCAACGCAGTCATCGGCCCTGTGCATCCCCGCAAAGGTGCGCTCGAACAGCCTCACCCGCTCTCCCATCGTGATCCATCCACCGTCGATGACTTCCGACAGCGCCGACTTCTCCTCTGGTCCGAGAATTGGCTCCGCGACACACAGCATCGCTTCGTTCCGTGCGCTCGTGGATGAGCTAGTC
>CAVWIS010000017.1:0-260518 GCA_963755055.1 uncultured Alphaproteobacteria bacterium
GATCACTGTGCCGTCGTTGGCGATGACGCTGATGAATGACTTTGATTTGCGGCGCCTATCGAGGCTTTCGACCTGGATTTTAAGTGGTGAGGCTTTGGGTGCCGACTTGCTGCAGCGCCTCGTCGAGGCGGCTCCCGACTGCTGCTTCGTTAATTTGTATGGTTCGTCGGAAGTCTCCGCCGATGCAACCTGGTACATCCCGTCAAGCCGAGACGAACGTGACGTTCCGATCGGGCGCCCGCTCTGGAACACGCAGGCTTATGTGCTGGACGGTGGTCTCGAGCCTGTGCCTGCGGGGGTTGTTGGTGAGCTTTACATCGCGGGGTCGGGGCTTGCGCGGGGCTATCTGGGGCGTCCCGGACTGACGGCGGAGCGGTTTGTTGCGGACCGGCATGGGCCCGCGGGGAGCCGGATGTACCGCACCGGGGATTTGGCGCGGTGGCGTCGGGACGGAGTTCTGGAGTTTGTGGGCCGGGCGGACACGCAGGTGAAGCTGCGCGGCTTCCGCATCGAGCCGGGCGAGATCGAGGCGGCGCTGGTGCGCCATCGGTCGGTGGCGCAGGCCGCGGTGATCGCGCGGGAGGACACGCCGGGGAACCGGCGTCTGGTGGGCTATGTGGTGGCGGCGGCGGGCGAGGTTGCGGAGGCCTCGGTGCTTCGCGGGCATCTTGGTCAAACCCTTCCGGACTACATGGTGCCGTCTGCGTTGGTGGTTTTGGACCGCCTTCCGCTGACGCCGAACGGCAAGCTCGACCGTCGCGGGCTTCCGGCGCCGGATCTGACGCCTTCGGTGCGGCGCGGCCCGCGCACGCCACAGGAGGAGATCCTGTGCGGGCTGTTTGCCGAGGTTCTCGGGGTCGAGCGGGTCGGGATCGACGACAACTTCTTCGAGTTGGGCGGTCATTCGTCTGCTGGCGACGCGTCTGATCAGCCGGGTGCGTGGCACGCTGGATGTGGAGTTGCCGATCCGCGCGCTGTTCGAGGCGCCGAGCGTGGAAGCCCTGGTGCGGCATGTGGGGGGAGCGGGGTCGGCGCGTCCGGCGCTGGTGGCGGTTGAGCGTCCCGGGGAGATCGGGCTGTCGTTTGCGCAGCGCCGGCTGTGGTTCCTGGATCGCCTGGAAGGACAGGGAGCGACCTACAACATCCCGATGGCGGTCCGGCTGAGCGGGATGCTGGACGTTGCGGCGCTGGAGGCGGCGTTTGGCGACGTTGTGGGTCGCCACGAGAGCCTGCGGACGGTGTTTCCGGAGCGTCTGGGAGTACCGCGGCAACAGATCCTGGAGGCCTGCGCGGCGCGTCCGCGGCTGGATGTTGCCCGGGTGAGCGAGGCGGATCTTGCCGGCGCGCTGGCGGGAGCGGCGCAACGCGGCTTTGATCTTGCGACGGAGCCGCCGTTGCGGGCGCATCTGTTTGCGGTCGGGGAAGGCGAGCACGTTCTGCTTGTTGTGGTGCACCACATTGCGGCGGACGGCTGGTCGCTGGGTCCGCTGTGGCGCGACGTCGGGTCGGCGTATGCGGCGCGCTGCGCCGGGGATGCGCCGGGGTGGCCAAGCCTTGCGGTTCAATATGCCGACTACACGCTGTGGCAGGCGGCGGTTCTGGGTTCGGAGAGCGAGCCTGAGAGCGCGATATCGCGTCAGCTCGGGTTCTGGAAGGAGGCGCTGCGGGATCTTCCCGATCAGCTTGATCTACCGGTCGACCGTCCGCGACCGGTGGAGGCGAGCTATCGGGGGGCGAGCGTAGCGGTTCGGATCGGCGCGGAGCTTCACCGCGGGCTTGTGGGTCTGGCGGGGGAGGGTCGTGCGAGCCTGTTCATGGTGCTGCAGGCTGGGCTTGCGGGTCTTTTGACGCGGCTTGGAGCGGGCAGCGACATCGCGATCGGCAGCCCGATAGCGGGTCGCACCGACAGCGCGCTGGACGATCTTGTCGGGTTCTTCGTCAACACGCTTGTTCTGCGCACCGACACGTCTGGCAATCCGAGCTTCCGGGAGCTCATCGCTCGGGTTCGAGCTGGCAACCTTGCGGCGTATACGCATCAGGACCTTCCGTTCGAGCGTCTGGTTGAGGTTCTCAATCCGGCGCGGTCGCTGTCGCGTCATCCGCTGTTCCAGGTGATGCTGACGCTGCAGAACGATGCGCCTGCGGGTCTTGATCTTCCGGGTCTGCGGATAGCGGCGGAGCCTGTTGCGACGGCGAGCGCCAAGTTCGACCTGTCGCTGAGCCTTGCGGAGGCTCGCGGGGCGGACGGCAGGCCAGCGGGTCTTGAGGGGGAGCTTGAATACGCCACCGACCTGTTCGATCGGGGAAGCGTTGAGGCGCTGTGCGATCGGCTGGTTCGTCTTCTGGAGGCGGCGGTCGCGGGTCCGGAGCGATCGATTGGCAGCCTGGAGATCCTCGGGGCGGAGGAGCGCCACACCATCCTGCGGGATTGGAACGCGACGTCGCATGCGCTGCCGTGTGGGACGGTTCCAGAACTGTTTGCCGCGCAGGCGGCGCGGACGCCGGATGCGGTCGCGGTGGTGCATGGGGATGAGGAGGTCACCTACGCGCAGCTTGACGTCCTGTCGAGCCGGCTGGCGCATCACCTGCGCGGGCTCGGGGTTGGGCCCGAGGTGATCGTCGGGCTGTGCGTCGAGCGCTCGGCTGCGATGATCGTCGGGCTTCTCGGCATCCTCAAGGCGGGGGGCGCCTACCTGCCGCTCGACCCGGATTATCCGGCGGAGCGCCTCGCCTTCATGCTGGCGGACGCCGGCGCCCGGCTGGTGGTGACGCACGCGGGCGCGAGCGGCCGGCTGCCGGCGCATGGAGCCGCGACGGTGCGGCTGGACGCCGACTGGCCGGCGATCGCGCGGCATCCGGCGACGGCTCCGGCCATCCGCCTCGACCCGCACACCACCGCCTATGTGATCTACACCTCGGGATCGACCGGAACCCCCAAGGGCGTCTGCGTCGCCCCATGGTGGGCTGGCAAATCGATTGCGGCAGCCCAGATCGAGCGGTTCGGCATTGACGGCAGTGCCGGGTGCTGCAGTAAGCCTCGATAGCTTTGATGCACTCGGTACTTGGAGACTGTGACGGCCCTCATGGCGGGCAGCCGCGCATCGTGCTGCCGGCATGCGGATCGCAGTGCCGGAGAAGCTGAGAGCGCTTCATCCGAACGATCGCAAGTCACGCATGTGACACTGTGCCGTCGGTGGCGATGACGCTGATGCATGACTTGTGATCTTGCGGCGCCATCGAGGCTTTCCCTGGATGGTAGGTGGGGAGGCTTGGCGTGCCGACGGTGCTGCGGCGCGCTGGTCGAGCGGCTCCCGACTGCGCATGATCAATGTGTATGGGCCGACGGAGACGACGGTCTGCGCCGAGCAATGTAGCGAGGCGTTGATCCGAGACGAACGCACGTTCGCGATTGGGCGCCCGATCTGGAACACGCAGGCTTATGTGCTGGACGGCGGTCTCGAGCCTGTGCCTGCGGGGGTGGTTGGTGAGCTTTACATCGCGGGGTCGGGACTTGCGCGGGGCTATCTGGGGCGTCCCGGACTGACGGCGGAGCGGTTTGTTGCGGACCGGCATGGGCCCTCGGGGAGCCGGATGTACCGCACCGGGGATTTGGCGCGGTGGCGTCGGGACGGAGTTCTGGAGTTTGTGGGCCGGGCGGACACGCAGGTGAAGCTGCGCGGCTTCCGCATCGAGCCGGGCGAGATCGAGGCGGCGCTGGTGCGCCATCGGTCGGTGGCGCAGGCCGCGGTGATCGCGCGGGAGGACACGCCGGGGAACCGGCGTCTGGTGGGCTATGTGGTGGCGGCGGCGGGCGAGGTTGCGGAGGCCTCGGTGCTTCGCGGGCATCTTGGTCAAACCCTTCCGGACTACATGGTGCCGTCTGCGTTGGTGGTTTTGGACCGCCTTCCGCTGACGCCGAACGGCAAGCTCGACCGCCGCGCGCTTCCGGCGCCGGATCTGACGCCTTCGGTGCGGCGCGGCCCGCGCACGCCACAGGAGGAGATCCTGTGCGGGCTGTTTGCCGAGGTTCTCGGGGTCGATCGGGTCGGGATCGACGACAACTTCTTCGAGTTGGGCGGTCATTCGTCTGCTGGCGACGCGTCTGATCAGCCGGGTGCGTGGCACGCTGGATGTGGAGTTGCCGATCCGTGCGCTGTTCGAGGCGCCGAGCGTGGAAGCCCTGGTGCGGCATCTGGGGGGAGCGGGGTCGGCGCGTCCGGCGCTGGTGGCGGTTGAGCGTCCCGGCGGAGATCGGGCTGTCGTTTGCGCAGCGCCGGCTGTGGTTCCTGGATCGCCTGGAAGGGCCTGGGTCGACCTACAACATCCCGATGGCGGTGCGGCTGAGCGGGGCGCTGGACGTTGCGGCGCTGGAGGCGGCGTTTGGCGACGTCGTGGGTCGCCACGAGAGCCTGCGGACGGTTTTTCCGGAGCGTCTGGGAGTACCGCGGCAACAGATCCTGGAGGCCTGCGCGGCGCGTCCGCGGCTGGATGTTGCCCGGGTGAGCGAGGCGGATCTTGCCGGCGCGCTGGCGGGAGCGGCGCGACGCGGCTTTGATCTTGCGACGGAGCCGCCGTTGCGGGCGCATCTGTTTGCGGTCGGGGAAGGCGAGCACGTTCTGCTTGTTGTGGTGCACCACATTGCGGCGGACGGCTGGTCGCTGGGTCCGCTGTGGCGCGACGTCGGGTCGGCGTATGCGGCGCGCTGCGCCGGGGATGCGCCGGGGTGGCCAAGCCTTGCGGTTCAATATGCCGACTACACGCTGTGGCAGGCGGCGGTTCTGGGTTCGGAGAGCGAGCCTGAGAGCGCGATATCGCGTCAGCTCGGGTTCTGGAAGGAGGCGCTGCGGGATCTTCCCGATCAGCTTGATCTACCGGTCGACCGTCCGCGACCGGTGGAGGCGAGCTATCGGGGGGCGAGCGTAGCGGTTCGGATCGGCGCGGAGCTTCACCGCGGGCTTGTGGGTCTGGCGGGGGAGGGTCGTGCGAGCCTGTTCATGGTGCTGCAGGCTGGGCTTGCGGGTCTTTTGACGCGGCTTGGAGCGGGCAGCGACATCGCGATCGGCAGCCCGATAGCGGGTCGCACCGACAGCGCGCTGGACGATCTTGTCGGGTTCTTCGTCAACACGCTTGTTCTGCGCACCGACACGTCTGGCAATCCGAGCTTCCGGGAGCTCATCGCTCGGGTTCGAGCTGGCAACCTTGCGGCGTATACGCATCAGGACCTTCCGTTCGAGCGTCTGGTTGAGGTTCTCAATCCGGCGCGGTCGCTGTCGCGTCATCCGCTGTTCCAGGTGATGCTGACGCTGCAGAACGATGCGCCTGCGGGTCTTGATCTTCCGGGTCTGCGGATAGCGGCGGAGCCTGTTGCGACGGCGAGCGCCAAGTTCGACCTGTCGCTGAGCCTTGCGGAGGCTCGCGGGGCGGACGGCAGGCCAGCGGGTCTTGAGGGGGAGCTTGAATACGCCACCGACCTGTTCGATCGGGGAAGCGTTGAGGCGCTGTGCGATCGGCTGGTTCGTCTTCTGGAGGCGGCGGTTGCGGGTCCGGAGCGATCGATTGGCAGCCTGGAGATTCTTGGGGCGGAGGAGCGCCACACCATCCTGCGGGATTGGAACGCGACGTCGCATGCGCTGCCGTGTGGGACGGTTCCGGAACTGTTTGCCGCGCAGGCGGCGCGGACGCCGGATGCGGTCGCGGTGGTGCATGGGGATGAGGAGGTCACCTACGCGCAGCTTGACGGTCTGTCGAGCCGGCTGGCGCATCACCTGCGCGGGCTCGGGGTTGGGCCTGAGGTGATCGTCGGGCTGTGCGTCGAGCGCTCGGCTGCGATGATCGTCGGGCTTCTCGGCATCCTCAAGGCGGGGGGCGCCTACCTGCCGCTCGACCCGGATTATCCGGCGGAGCGCCTCGCCTTCATGCTGGCGGACGCCGGCGCCCGGCTGGTGGTGACGCACGCGGGCGCGAGCGGCCGGCTGCCGGCGCATGGAGCCGCGACGGTGCGGCTGGACGCCGACTGGCCGGTAATCGCGCGGCATCCCGCAACGGCTCCGGCCATCGCGCCTCGACCCGCACAACACCGCCTATGTGATCTACACCTCGGGATCGACTGGAACGCCCAAGGGGGTCTGTGTCGCCCATCGAGGTTTGAGCAACCTGCTTTTGGCGATGCAGGAGCAGGTCGGCATCGACCGGCAGGACCGGCTCCTGGCGGTGACGACGATCGGCTTCGACATCGCGGCGCTGGAGCTGTTTCTGCCGCTTGTGAACGGCGCAAGCCTGGCGATCGCGCCGCAAGAGATGGTGCGGGATCCGCTGGCCCTTGGGCGGCTGATCGAGAAGACGGCGCCGACGATCGTGCAAGGCACCCCGACGCTGTGGCAGTCGCTGGTCAGCACCGGTCCGGCCGGACTGGGCAATCTGGCGATGCTGGTGGGAGGCGAGCCGTTGGCGGGCCCGCTGGCGCTGGCGCTGCGGGCGGCTGGCGGCCGGCTGATCCAATCTGTACGGGCCGACCGAGACCACGATCTGGTCGGCCGCGATGGCGCTCGCCGGGGAGGATGGCGAAGCCCCGCCGATCGGGCGCCCGCTCTGGAACACGCGGGCCTATGTGCTGGACGGCGGCCTCGAGCCTGTGCCTGCGGGGGTTGTGGGGGAGCTTTACATCGCGGGGTCGGGGCTTGCGCGGGGCTATCTGGGGCGTCCGGGACTGACGGCGGAGCGGTTTGTTGCGGACCGGCATGGGCCCGCGGGGAGCCGGATGTACCGCACCGGGGATTTGGCGCGGTGGCGTCGGGACGGTGTTCTGGAGTTTGTGGGCCGGGCGGACACGCAGGTGAAGCTGCGCGGTTTCCGCATCGAGCCGGGCGAGATCGAGGCGGCGCTGGTGCGCCATCGGTCGGTGGCGCAGGCCGCGGTGATCGCGCGGGAGGACACGCCGGGGAACCGGCGTCTGGTGGGCTATGTGGTGGCGGCGGCGGGCGAGGTTGCGGAGGCCTCGGTGCTTCGCGGGCATCTTGGTCAAACCCTTCCGGACTACATGGTGCCGTCTGCGTTGGTGGTTTTGGACCGCCTTCCGCTGACGCCGAACGGCAAGCTCGACCGCCGAGCGCTTCCGGCGCCGGATCTGACGCCTTCGGTGCGGCGCGGCCCGCGCACGCCGCAGGAGGAGATCCTGTGCGGTCTGTTTGCCGAGGTTCTCGGGGTCGAGCGGGTCGGGATCGACGACAACTTCTTCGAGTTGGGCGGTCATTCGCTGCTGGCGACGCGTCTGATCAGCCGGGTGCGTGGCACGCTGGACGTGGAGTTGCCGATCCGCGCGCTATTCGAGGCGCCGAGCGTGGAGGCCCTCGGAAGCCACCTGGCCGGCGGCGGATCAACCCGGTCTGCGCTTGACGTCCTGCTGCCGCTCCGCCCCGCCGGATGCCTGCAACCTCTGTTCTGCATCCATCCCGTCCGCGGGCTCAGCTGGTGCTATTCGGGCCTCATGCGCCAAATCCCTGCAGGTTACCCGATCTATGGATTGCAGGCGCGCACCGAGCGGGACATGCTTCCACAGACCGTCGAGGAGATGGCCGCGGATTATCTGAGCATCATTCGGCGGGTTCAACCTGTCGGCCCCTACAACCTGCTTGGCTGGTCGTTTGGTGGCTTGGTGGCTCACGCAATTGCCACCGACCTCCAGAACGTCAACGAGGAGATCGCCTTGCTTGCCTTGCTTGATAGCTATCCAAGCCGAGCAGCCAGCCTATTGGACAACTCCGTTTACGAACCTGATGAAAAGGACTTTTTCCTCGGTCTGATCAATTCGTTCGGATACGGTCAAGCCGACCTCGCAGATGATCCGATGCGAAATGCGCTTGAGATATTCCACCAGGAGGCGGGCTTGTTCGCCTCGCTCGACGAGCAGAACTTCCTTGCTCTTATTGACGCCTTCAGGAACTGCGTGCACCTTGCCAACAATTTTGCGCCCAAACGGTTTGACGGCGACATCCTGCTCTTCCAGGCCGCGGAAGAAGGCGATGTCGATGCGCCAGCCGAGAGATGGCGACCCTATGTGACCGGTCAGATCAGCGTCCATCACGTCGAGTGCGATCATGACAGAATGATGGAGCAGGAGTTCCTCTCCCGAATTGGGGACGTGATCGCGAGCGCGCTCGCAAAAGATCGCTCCTCGAGATGACAATCTTGTATCCGCGCCGACCGGCAGAAAAGTCGCCTCTCGTTTGAGCAAGACGATGGTCGTTGACCGGCCGTTCAACTGCCGGCGATGTCAGTGGCCGGGCAGGGTGGCCCACAGCTGTCGACCATAGTCGCTGTCCGGGCGATCATAGAAGCGCGAGACGGGACCGACCTCGACGAGCTCGCCGTTGCGCATGATGGCGATGCGATCCGCCACATATCGCGTCGCGGCCAGGTCATGCGAAATGAACAGGCCGCAGAACCCCCGGTCCCTTTGCAGCTCCTTGATCAGGTTGAGGACCTGAGTCTGCACCGAGACGTCGAGCGCGCTGACCGCCTCGTCGAAGACGACATAATCGGGGTTGGTGATGAGCGCGCGAGCAATCGAGACACGCTGGCGCTGTCCTCCGGAGAGCTCGTGCGGGTAGCGCGTGACGAGACTTGCATCGAGACCGACCCGGACAAGCGCGTCCCGAATACGGGGCCGCCTCTCCTCGATCGGAACGCCTTGGATGGCCAGCGGCTCCCCCACCGAATAGCCGACCGTAACGCGAGGATTCAGGGCCCATTCCGGCTGTTGCAGCACGACACCGATTTGCCCCTTCAAGACCGTTCTACCCGCCAGGAAGGGTCGACCACGTAACAGGACGCTGCCGCTGTCGGGCCGCAACAAGCCCAGCGAGATTCGCCCCAGGGTGGTTTTTCCGGACCCCCAACTCGCCAACCAGGCCGAAGATCTCGCCGGTCGAGACGGTGAGGCTGACGTTGCGAACGGCATGCACCACGCGCCGGTCCCAAAGCGGCCCATAGGAATAGGTCACCGACACGTCCTCCAGCCCCAGCACCTCCGTGCTCATGGCTTTCCTCCGGTCGGCCGGGTCATATCAGCGATGTCCTCCGCACGGTGACACAGGACCTGTCGACCGCGATAATGCCGCGCCTGCGGCCGCTCGTTGCGGCATCGCTCGATCGCGAACGCGCATCGGGGCGCAAACGAGCATCCGGGAGAGGACGCGTGCAGGACCGGAGGCGCGCCGGGGATCGGCTGAAGTCGCTGCCCGCGCCGTTCCTGCCCGGGAGCCGCCCGCAACAGTGCGCGCGTATAGGGATGCAGCGGCTGCTCGAAAACCAGAGATGCCGCGCCGTACTCCACGATACGGCCGCCGTACATGACGCCGACGACCCCGCAGCGCTTGGCAACGATGTGCAGCTCGTGGCTCAGCAGGACGAGGCACATGCCCAGTCGGGCCTTGAGATTCAGCAAAACCGAGAGAACCTCCTCGCGCACCATGGCGTCGAGCGACGCGATGGGCTCATCGGCTATCAGCAGCGCAGGGCTTCGCGTGATCGCCAGCGCGATGGCAACGCGTTGCGCCATCCCGCCCGACAGCTCGTGCGGAAAGCTGCGCGCCACGCGGTCCCCGTCGGGGAGGCCTACCTCGGAGAGCAGCTCGAGGACCCGTTTCGCGTCGCTCAAGTCGGAATTTGCCCGCGCCAGCTGCTGCCGTACGCGCATGGTCGGATCCAGGGCCGTCATCGGGTTCTGAAAAACGAAACCCAGCCGGTGACGCCGCAATGCCCGAAGCGCTCGCTTGGACAGCTCGAAGACCGACTTGCCCTCGACGCGCACGTCGCCGTCCGTGCGCTCCGAACCCGCCGGCAACAGGCGGCCAATTGCCAATCCCAGTGTCGACTTTCCGGAACCGCTTTCCCCGACGATGCCCAGGCTGGATCCCGCGTGGATGGTCAGATCCACGCCGTCAAGGGCTCTGACCGATCCGACGCGCGTCGCATACTCGATAGCGAGACCGCATACCGCGACCAACGGAGGCTCACTCGCGGTCATGACAGCAACTTGGCATCGATCGGCTCAAGCATGTCGCGTAACCCGTCTCCCAGCAGGTTGATCGACGTGATGATGACGGACAGCAGAACACCCGACATCAACGTGAGCCATGGCGCCGTGGTGAGGTAAGCGGTGCCCAGGCGCAGCAGCGAGCCGAGCGACGCATGGGGAGCCTGACTTCCGAGCCCGAGAAAGCTTATTCCGCTTTCGATGAGCATCCCGACCGAGATCGCATAGGTAAGCTGCACGATGATTGCGCCGGAAATGTTCGGCAGCACGTGCACGAACAGGATGCGAGCCATCGAGGCACCGGCCACCTCCGCTATCACGACGAACTCACGCCCGACTATCACCAGCGAGACTGCGCGGGCGACCCTGATGAACAGCGGCAGGGTGGCGACCGATATGACCACCATCGCCGGAAACACGCCGGGGCCGAGGACGGCGGAGATAAGCAGGCCAAGTACGATGGCAGGAAAAGAGAGAAGGACATCGGCCGCGCGCATGATCGCGATGCCGAGCAGGCCGGACCGGTACGCCGCAATCATGCCAATCGTGGTACTGGCGGTTGCCGTCAGCAGGACGGCGAATGTCGACAAAAAGAAGGTTGTCCTGATTCCCTCGACGGCTCGCGGCAGGAATGAGCGGCCAAGCTCGTCGGTACCCATCGGGAATTCCCATGACGGCGGGTCGAGCCGCGGGCCGGCACCGATCTCCTCGGGGTCGCCGAGCGGAAGCCACGGGCCGACGATCGAGATGAGGACGAAGAACAGAAGGAGGATCGTTGCCGCCTGGGCCGGACGGTCAAGGCCACGCAGGCGGCGCCAGATGGGATGAGTCACGACTGTCGCCCCTGGCTCGCACTCGTTCTCCGCGCCACACGAGGGTCAATGAGCGCATACAGGATGTCAACAAAAGTGTTCATGACGACGAAGACGGTGGCAGAAATCATCACGCCTGCCTGAACAACGCCGAAGTCGCGGTTGTTCAGGGCATTGAATGTGTACAGGCCAACGCCTGGAATTGAGAACAACACCTCGACGATGACCGCGCCGCCGAGAAGATAGCCGAAAAACGCCGACGCGACGGTGAGGATCGGGATCGCCGCATTTCGCAGCACATGATGCAGCACGATCTCTCTCGGCCGATCGCCGCGCGATACCGATGTGAGGATGTGTCCTTCCGTGAGGACTCGCTGGACCGCATCGCGGCTGGTGCGGACGATCAATGCTATTCCGAAGACCGAAAGCGTGATCGCCGGAACGATCATTGCGGCGAGATTCTCGCGCAGCGAGACGAACGGCGAGATGAATCCTCGTTCGCTGAAACCGAGCGACCAGCTCGACAGGAAATAGAGCAGTGCGCTGCCGAGCACGAATTCCGGAGTGCCGGTGCCGATCGCTGCGAGCAGCCGCCCGGCCAGGCGCAACCCTCGTCCTGCTTCCTGTATGCCGGTAATGACACCCAGAGGCAGGCCCACCAAAAGGGCGATCGCAGTAGCGAGCGAGGCAAGCTCGATCGTAGCCGGGGCGCGGCGCAGAAATTCCTGGCCGATCGAGGATTTGGTGACAAGGGACATGCCGAAGTCGCCGCGAAGAAGCGCGGCGATCCAGTCGAGATACTGCTCGACCGCGCCACGATCCAGACCGTATTGCTCGGTCACAAATCGCTTTGCCTCGGGCGACGTGAGCGGCCCGAGCATCATTTCGGCAAAACCGCCCGGCAGGAACCGCAAGGTCGCGAAGATCAGGAGCGAGACGCAAAGCAGGGTTATTGCCGCTTGCCCGAGGCGTGACGCCACGTATGCGATCAGTGGCATGAGGCGGACCTCGCGTCTTGTCGGTGCCTGGCTCCGCTATTCCTTCCGGGTGAACTCATAAATGTATTTCAGCGTGTCGAAGTTGCCTTCCATCTTGCTGAAATGGGGTACCACCTTGTCCTTTCGATATGCGATGTAGTCGGACTTGTTCACGAGCGCCAGCATGTTGGCGCCGTCCTGGGCAAGCTTGCAGGCCTCGGCCATCACTTGGTCGCGCGCCGGTCCGTCGGGCTCGCGGCGAATCCGCTCCATCACGGGAGAATAGGCCTCCATCGGCTTGAGGAAGCCGCGGTTGAAGCCGGCGAAGTTCGGTACCCACCAGTTCATGATGATGGATGGATCGGAGTAGCCGGCAAGCCAGGATATCGCGAGATCGAAATCCGTCTGCGGGCCGAAAACCCGTTTGTACCATTCGGCAACCGGCAATTCCTGAATCTCGGGCTTCAGCCCGATGTCGCGCAGATTGCGCTGGATAACCTGCGCGATCAAGGGGTACGTCACCAGGACGGAGGAGGCAATTATTCCGACCCGGGCGTTCTCGGCGCCCGCCTGTTTGATGAGGGCTCGCGCCTGCTCGAGCCGTTGTGCGCGCGGCAAGGCGATACTCGGATGGTCGCGGCATGCGGTCTTGCCGAATGCCGCGGGAATCGGAAACTCGACGTTCGAGTGGCCGCCGAACACGAACTTGACGATCTGGTCGCGATCGATGGCGTAGCTCACGGCGGTGCGAACCCTGTCGTCG
Source organism: uncultured Alphaproteobacteria bacterium (assembly GCA_963755055.1). Taxonomy (GTDB): domain Bacteria; phylum Pseudomonadota; class Alphaproteobacteria; order Rhizobiales; family Xanthobacteraceae; genus AP-16. Next base: position 12,586 of record CAVWIS010000017.1, read on the forward strand.
TGCAGTATCGAGTTTTCCTGGAGCGCGCTTACGTCGAGGCGAAAGTAGTTGGGAGTGCTCTGGTGGTAGACCTCGACGTTGGGAACGGCCTGCAGCAGCCGCGGCGTGTCCGGGTTCTCGAAGGTGGCAAAATCGACACGCCCTTCGCGAAGAGCGGCGATGCGGGTGGCGTCGTCGCCCATGATGCGGATCACCAGGCGGTCGGCAATCGGCTGGCCTTTGCGCCAATAGTGGGGATTGCGGGCGAACGTCCAGGATTTATCCTGCTTATGGTCGACTACCATGTAGGGTCCGGAACCGAGCATGGTCGTGTCGGGGTCGAAAGACCCGTCCTCGATCTCCTTGACCGGCATGATTGCCGTCGTCGATACGGCAAGGATGGCGAGCAGGGGTGTCAGCGGTTCGTTCAGCTCGAAGCGCACGGTGTGATCGTCGACCGAGGTGACGTCCTTGACCGCCTGAAGCTGGCGCCCCCATACGGATCCGCGTTTCGGGTCCAGCAGGCGCTTGAACGACGCGACGACATCGCCGGCCAAGAGCGGGCGACCGTTGGAGAAGGCAGCGTTCTCTCGCAATTTGAAGACATACTCTGTCGGCGAGACCTGATTCCACGACTCCGCCAGCTGACCCTTCGGCTTGAGGTCGTCCGTGGTCGTGAAGAGTTGCTCGTAGACGAAATAGAAAACCGTCCACGAGGTGCCGTCGCCGGACATCTGCGGGTCCAGCCCGGTCATCTCGGAAGGCTTGCCCCAGGTCAGCGTGGTCTCGGCCGAGAACGGTGCGGAGGTAAGTCCGAAGCTGAATGAAATGGCGACCGCAACGGCAAAAAGACGATTGAATTGGGGGTCGAGGCATTATCTCCCTCCTGCGTTCAGTGCATTTTGCGCCGCAGCATCCTGTAAGAGAAACGAGGCAAGATACAAAAGCAGAGCGAATGTCTCGAGCAAGGACCGAATGCCGAAACGATCCTTTCGATCTTCAAGCCCGATCCCGACCTTATCAAGTGCCGGGTCGTGCGGCATGTGCTTCCTTCACCGGAATGCCACAAGCGGACCTGCACTCTCGGGATTGGATCGACCGGATCGCGGCTTCCTTCAGTGGGCAAGCGGGAGACCGTGCGAACAAGACGGCGTCAAGGTGGCGTGCATTCCGCAGCGTGGTGGCACCAGAGTACCCAAGCGCGAAGCTTACGAAAAGAGCTCGGAGTTCAGGGCGACCGGCGCGTTCGGGCCGGCATCGAGGGTGGATCTTGGCGTGTTCGTGACCTCGGGATGAAGCGCTGTCCTGCAAAAAAAGCGCGAGCGCTGTGAGGGCTGCGGCGGCCGTCTGCCGTCAACGGCGTCAAGATCGCCGCCCGGGAACCGGTCTGCCGCATGTTCCGGCGAAGTGGACCCGGTCCGCCGATAAAGAACATGCGCCACGCTAGTGGATGCTCTTGATATCGGGCGGGAGCCCCCCTTCGATCGGCTCGCCCTGCGGCGTAATTTGCTTGTCGCCCAGCGACGATGCCTTCATGGCTTCGATCAGGCTGTTCGGTCGCATGTCCACCCAGTTCTCATTGATGAATTCAAGACATGCGGCACGCGTATCCGCCTGGTGGATTATTCTCCAGCCACTCGGAACCTCGATGAAGCTTGGCCAAAGCGAATGCTGCCCCTCGTCGTTGATTAAAACGTGATAGACGCCCTGTTCGTCTTCGAACGGATTACTGGCCACCTTGTCCTCCACCGACCTGGTCTGCGTTTGCTCGCCGGCTGTCGAGCCGCCCTGCCGGCACTCTACCGATTTTCCCGGCCGCTGGAAATCTCCGAATGCAGCCCGCCGATCGGCCGAGATGGGACGCCGGTGCCGCGGGTTAAATCGGATGCCGGAACAAGTGTGGATTGCAGGCGCGCGGTCGGGCAACGCCGGCCGGCGGGGCCGTGGACCGCGAAAGGGCGTCCCTGCGCTGACGCGGTCGGTGCGGCTTGTCAAGCGCAGGTCGATCGCGCACGAGGGAACGGCCGGGGTGCGCAGACGCGGCTCTGGCCAGGCAATCCACGAAATGTTTCACACGGTGACAGGATTTATGATGGTTTGCATTACCGCGTCGATCGCGAGGGTGTGACGATGCCGCATCGCCTGAGCGGTCCTGACAGCCGCGTCATGTTGTCGTTCCGGCGCGGCAGAATGAGCCCTCGGAGGGCGGCTGGGGCGGCACATCCGGGACAAACGACTGGCACCCGCCAGGCCGCAATGTTATATTCAACGACGGGCGTCGGTGACGCGTACGGTGATCCATTTCGGTCCAGGATGCTTGTTCGCCGGATCCCGGTCCTCGGGTGGCGAGAAGGGATGCACAGATGGTACAGGAACGGACTGAGCTTGAGACGGCCGACAGCAAGGAGTTCTCCGATCGTAGCGGTGGCGGCCGGATCCGAGACGGCAGAGATGACAAATGCCCGACGCGACGAGCTGGCAGCGAAGCTGGTCGACCGGTTCGCGTTGTATTCGGGTGCCGCCGGGCTCATTCCCGTGCCTTTCGTCGACCTCGCCTGCGTCGGCGGGGTGCAGTTGCAGATGCTGCGGCGTCTCTCGGAAATCTACGGCGTTCCGTTTTCGGAAAACCTTGGCAAGTCCTTGGTTGCGGGCTTCGCCGGAACTGCGGTCCCGGCGACCACGGCGGCAGCCGCGGCGGGGAGCGCACTCAAGACTGTGCCGGTTATCGGAACCGGTGTCGGGGCGCTGACGATGTCCGCCGGTTCGGCCGGCGCCACCTACTTGATCGGCAAATTTTTCATCCAGCATTTCGCATCGGGCGGGACGCTGCTCGACTTCGACATGTCGCACTACAGCGGGGCCCTCAAGACCCAGGCCGGCAAGCTCAAAGGTCGGACCGACAAGCTCAAGGACTATGCGGAGATTGGCTCGGCGAAGTTGAAGGCCGGTGCGGAGATCGGATCCGCAAAGTTCAAGGCCGGTGCGGAGCGACTGAGAACCCGTTTTCGGCCCTTGCCGCCGGCGGCCGCATCGGACCCCGCAGCCGCGCCGGCCCAGCCCGCGACGTCGACAAACGAGGCCTGATCCGGCTGATGGCGACTCGTCACTTGTCTCGGCGGCGCCTCGACCGGCGTTCCGGGGCCGGTGTCGCATAGGGTCTCATCGCGCAACGGCGTTTTGAGAAGGGGACATGGCGTCATGGTCGAATTGATCGCCTACATCGTCGTCTGCCTTCTCACGGCGGGATACGGCAGTCAGCGCCGCATCGGATTTTTCGGCACATTGATAATTGCGCTTCTGGTCACTCCGATACCGGTCCTGATCGTGCTGCTGTTGACCGGCCCCTCCAGCCGACAAACCAAGCAGGCAAGCGATTGATCCATCCTGGTTGCCGCTCGGCGGCACGGGTACTGGTCGGTCGCCTGTCGGCGGCACCCCGGCAGGTCGGACAGGGACCCCGAGGTCGACGAGAAACGATTGCCGACGATGTGCGATATGACGGTTCCAATGCACCAAGTTCGGCTCGGGGGTGGGATGCGCTGCTCGGGGATCTCGATTGCCCGCAGCAAATTGAAACCGAGCAAGGGCATCCTGCGTACCCCGGTCATCGGTGACGTCCGCGACGTCCCGGGCGGCAGGCCGTGGAGCCGCCGCCCGAGATGTCGAGCCGACCGCGTCGGTCGACCGGGCGGATCGGCGGTCGCCACCGCAACGTGTTGTCAACAACCTGGCGCGTTCCCCGGAGCGGCTGGCATCGAAAGGTCTTAATTCCGGAGCGCGTCAACCTCGGGTCTGAATTGCGCAAGGTCACGGCGAAGATCTTTACCCGGCGAATGCCGGCCTATTGTTTCGAATACTTGCAGCGCCCCCATGTCGCCGCAGACTTGCCTGAAAACGGCATCCTTCACGGAAGACAAAAAAGGGAGTAGTCAACCTTGTCCTGCACCATCCCATCGGAATTCGCCGCGGCAGGCGTGAACGGAACATGATGCGATGATCTCCTTCTACCGCCTTGTTCGACGCGAAATGCACGGTTCCCTGCCGCGGCTGGTGTGGATGTCCGGGCTCGGCGGAGTGAGCGCCGCGGCAATTCTCGCCAGCGTCAATGCCGGCGCGCAGGCCGCCGCCGAGCACCTGCCGGGCGTGATGTCGGCAATGCTCTTTATCGTCTCGCTGATACTGTTCATCAAGACGCAGCATTACATCCTCATCGCCACGACGGTCGAGATCGAGACGATCATCCACAAGGTTCGCTTGCGCCTGATGAATCACGTACGACAGTCCGAGCTTCTGCCGCTTGACGCGATCGGCCGCTCCGAGATCGTCAGCGCGATCACCAAGGAGACCGGAACGCTGACGCAGGCGGCAATCGTGTTCGCTTTCGCCATGCAGGGTGTGATCCTCATATTCTTCGTCAGCCTTTATATAGCTTATTTGTCGTTCTGGGCCTTCACGATGAGCGTCGTCGTCATCGGCCTGGCGGCGGCGCTGTTCCTTGTCATGGGCAGGAATGCCACCCAGGAGCAGCGAGAGGCGCTCGAATGGGAGAACAAGCTGTTCGACCGCCTGAGCGATCTTCTCGACGGCTTCAAGGAAGTCCGGCTCAACAGCGCCCGCAGCGGGGAATTGTTCAACGATATTGTCGAGGTGTCGGGTAAGGCGGCCGAGATCAAGATCCGCTCGCAGACCGGAGTCTTCAAGCGGCTGATCTTCTCGCAAGCCTCGATATACCTGCTGCTCGGCGTCGTCGTGTTCGTCGTTCCGACCGTCAGCAGCTCGGCCGGAACCTCGATCCAGAAGACGACCACGGCCCTGCTGTTCGTCACCGGGATGTTATGGGGCATTTTGCAGTCGGTTCCCGTGGTGCTGGCCGCGGACGCTTCCGCCGAGAATATCGAGCGCCTGGAGGCGAGGCTGCGGGGAACCGCGGCGACGCCGGACTCGGACGCGGAGCCGAGCAGGTACTTCGAGAAGATCGAGATGCGCGACGTCACGTTTCACTACACCGAGAAGTCGTCGGATGCGGCCTTCAAGATCGGGCCGATCGACTTCGCCTTGCGGCGCGGCGAGTTCGTGGTCATCGTCGGCGGCAACGGGTCGGGCAAGTCGACGTTCTTCAAGGTGCTGGCCGGACTTTATGAGCCAAGCTCGGGCGAGGTCCTGCTCGACGGGCTGCGCATCGATAGCAGCAATCGGCAGGTTTATCGATCGCTGATCACGGCGATCTTCAACGACTATCATCTGTTCCGGCGGCTGTACGGAATTCCCCAGCCGGATGCAGCGGAGCTCGATCGCCTGCTGACCACCTTTCGCTTGCGCGACAAGACGAACCTTGTTGATCGCGAGTTCCAGACGGTCGATCTGTCGGGTGGCCAGCGCAAGCGCCTCGCCCTCATCGTGAGCCTGCTGGAAAAGCGCCCGATCTTGCTGCTCGACGAATGGGCGGCCGAGCAGGACCCGGAATACCGGCGCAAATTCTACCTCGAGCTGCTGCCGGAGCTCGCCAGGGCCGGGATAACGATCGTGATCATTTCCCACGACGACCGCTATATCGACGAGCTCGACCTGCCGGCTCGCATCGTTCGCATGGATGAAGGTCGTTTCGTCGAGCACCGTGCGCCGGAGAACGCCTGATGGCCGACAACCCCTGGCCCCTGGATCGCAAGCCGTCTCGCCATTGGTGGCGATTTTTCCTGCTGTACCTGCCCACGATTTCGCTGACTGTGCTCTTGGGAGCGTTCGCAGCGCTCGTGCTCTGGCCATACGTGGTGGTCAACATCGACAGCGGCGAAGTCGGCGTCCTATGGAAACGCTTCGGCTGCGGAACCGTGATGGACCCGGACAAATTGAAGGACCAGGGGCTCCACCTCATCGCGCCTTGGGATGTGGTTTTTCGGTATAATTTGCGGATCCAGTCAACGACGGAGACCTATCACGCCATCTCCAGCGACGGGGTGAGCCTGGATGCGAAGGTGAACATCCGCTTCTTGCTGGAACACGACTTCATTCCGCTCATTCACGAAGCCTTCGGACCAGCTTACATCGATACTGCCATCAAGCCTGAGATCGGCAGCCGGGCGCGCGAGGTTATTTCCCGACACACTTCCGAGGAAGTCTACACCAAGCGCAGTGTGCTCGAGAACGAAATCAAGAGCGTGGTCGAGGCAAAGATGCATGCGATGATCACAAGCATGACAGCCAAGTTCCCCAAAGGCCAACTGGAACGTGGCTGTCAACAAAAAATCACGGACGAAAATCGGCCGAATCTGGCCCTGTCGGTCAAGCTCGCAAGCACCCTTGTGATGGACATCGAATTGCCGCTTCCCGTGGTCGCGGCCATCAACCGGAAGATCGAGCAGCTCTACATTTCGCAGGAATACGTCTATCGCGTCGAGCGCGAGCGAAAAGAGTCGGAGCGCAAGCAGATCGAGGCGGTCGGCATCCGCGATTTCCAGCAGACGGTGAGCCAGGGGATCTCGGATTCCTACCTGCGCTGGCGCGGCATCGAGGCGACGCTGCAGCTGGCCCAGTCGAACAATAGCAAAGTCGTGGTCATCGGCAGCGGCAGGGACGGCATACCGATCATTCTGGGGAATGTCGATACGCCGGCGCCGCCCCCGCCCCCGCCGGTCACAGCCCCCGCCGAAGGCGCGACTGCCAAGCCGCTCGCCGCGAGCCCGGCAAGGCCGACCGAGACGACGCGGGCTTCCGGCCTCTCGACACCTGTGGAACGGACCCCGTCATCCGGTGCCTCGGGGCCCTCCGCCGGCCAACCGGAAAAACCGAGCCCGTCACTCCTGCCGGGCCTGTCCGTTCTCAAATCCCTGTTTGAGCACGCGATGTCACCAACCGATCCGGGCGCTAAGCCGGCCGAGAGCAAGCGTGCCGAGAGCAGGCCGGCCGAAAGCACGGTTCCCGACGAGAAACCTCCCGAGCAGCCAAAATAGGCGAGTCCGGCTCGCTACTGCCCGGCGCCAAGCGAAAAAATCGTAGGACGAGGACTGGCCGCTTGAGTCTAAAGCAACCCGGGCGCGCCACATCAAGCCGGGCGCACGACGTCACGTCTCGCGATCGACAGTCTCGCGATCGACGGTGACCTTCGCCTCGAGGGCAGGGTATTCCCGTTTGCCAAAAAAGTCCCTGTAGACGGTATGGAACGCACCGGAGCTGTTTCGCAGAAGCTGGCCAACGCCGGTGAATGCGCCTCTGGTGTGCTGCCAGCCCATGAAGTTGGCGACCCGGCCGGCGGCGCGGAACTCGTGCGGCGTGGTCCAGCCTCTCGCGACATTCGCGCTCAGAAGGGCAAGGTCCCGGCGCACGGAAGCGATTTTGCGAGGCCCGGGTGAACGGCTGGAGTCTTCGAGTTTCTTCAGGACGGTCTCGGCGTGATCGAGCAGGCGTTGACGGCGTTCTTCGGAAAGAGGAGACGTAAACACGCTTGCGCCCCATATGAAGCCGCCGCCCTTGATCGCCACCGCGGTCAAGACGCCGATTACGACAATTGGAGCCATTTGGATTCTCCTCGTGTAGGGCCCGACCGCGACCGGCTCGACTCGCCCGTGCCAAATCCAGGATTCAAGGCAAACCGCCCGCTGCAATGTGCTCGCCGCGGTCCCCGCGATCCCATCAGGGAGGGTGGCAGGATATGCCCGCACATGATTGCTTTCGCACTCGCCGAGATAACGCCTTCGCCCAACGATCCCAAGCATCAAATGCGCTCGACCGTTGTCGCTCCGATCAAGGGCGCGTGATCGGGGTTCAGGTCAACTGCCGCGACCGCAACCTCTGCGCTCGACGGACGTGGCCAGACGGTCGGCGGCGCGGCAGCTTCGTCACGAGAGCCAGAGGTGGGCCGGAAGACGGTCTGGACTAGCGCTTCTGACCGCCGGCCTCGACCTTCCCGGTACCGGATTTGATCTTCTCCGCTGGGGATTTGACCATTTCCGCGTGGGTCCTGAGGATCTCGTCATGATCCGGCGGCTCGAAATCAAGCAGCGTCCCACCCGACGCAAAGTGCTGGATGAAGATCTTGCCGATCAGATAGGTGGCGCTGGCTGCCCCCGCCGACATCGTCAGAGCACCGATGCCCGTTCCGATGACCGGTATGCCCTTGAGCGCGCTCGCGGCGCTCGCGGCGGCCACTGCCGGCACGGCCGTTCCGGCAAGGTTGGCCAATACCGATTTGCCCAGGTTTTTCGAAAACGGTACGCCGTAGATTTTCGAAAGGCGACGCAGCATGTCGAACTGGGTTCCGCCGACGACGGCGATGTCGACAAGCGGCACTGGAATCAGGCCGGCAACGCCCGAATAGAAGGAGAACCAGTCGACCAGCTTCGACGCGAGCTCATCGCGGTGGGCGAGCGTCACTCCGGCCGGTTCGGGCCCGGTCGCCACGGCGGCCGGATCCTTCTCGTGAGCCATCGCGGATCCAGTCGTTTCGTGCTCCATGAAAGCATCCTTTCCTATCACCGGCATTGACACGACCGACCACAGCATCGAGCTGATGTTGGGCCCAGCGATGGGCACGCGCGATTGCGCGGCGAGAAAGACGGCGCTCGGGAGGGCGTCCGCCGATTGGCGGCGGTGCGGTGGCCTAATCCGTCGCTTCGTGATACCCTTGCGAAATGTTTTCCCACGATCCAAGCCTGGTCACTGAGGAGGGCACGGTGGCGGATTCCAAGGAGTTCATCGAGCTCGACCACGATGGCTACGAGGAATCGCCTGCCGACCATAACCTGCCCGGGAAGCTCGACAAGATGTTGAAGCCTCGGAGGCCAAACCACAAGATCAGCACGGCTATTTTGGCAACGCTTGTGCTACCGACGGCATTATCGCTCAACGCGCGCGCACAGCAAGACCCGCTCACACAATGCTGGGAAATCGTCAGCCCGAATTCCAAGGAAGTGCCGTACGCCCCGATCTTGATCAACAAATGCACGGGAAAGAGCTGGTTCCTTGCCAAGGTCGCCACTCAAGGGGCAAAACCCGACGCACCCGGCACATATGTACTCCGCTGGCGTCCGATCACCATGGATGACACCGGCGAGACCACCTTCACCACGCCGCTTCGATGATCGGCCGGTTCCGGTCCATCGGGTCGGCAGTTATCCGCTCCACAGGCGCCGTAGCGCGGCGCGCTGTTCCGCGAGCAGCGGATTCGAGGAGGGCAGGACCGGTGCAGCGACGGAAAGCCATGCCACAGCCGATCCTGCCGAGCCGCGCGCATCGACCACGATCTTGTCTCCGACAGCCGGGTCGACGCCCGCCGCCGTGGTGACGGCCTCCGAGATTGCAAACGGCTTGCCGTGCTCGGCTGCGGCTTCGCGCAGCTCATCCGCCACGTCGACAGCGTCGCCGACCGCGATCACGGCCGGGGGATCGGTCGAGCTGACTTCGCCGATCACCGCGCGGCCGGCATGGATGCTGACGGCGACGTTCATCGCGCGATTGCCTTCGCGTCCGAGCTGGTCGCCGAGATCCGAGACCACCCGTTCGATCGCGCTCGCCGCAAGCAAAGCGCGCTGCGCAGCCCGCACCGGCTGGCCCTGGAGCCCAAAAAATGCACTGATGCCGTCGAGACCGATCGTGCCGAGCGTCCCGCCGGCTGTTCGGATCGCATTGGCAATGGCGTCGCCATAGAGCGTCACCAGGTAAAGCCGATCCTGCGCCAGCTGCTCGCGGGCCAGTTCATCGCGATTGAGATAGTCGCAGAACAGCACGACGACGTCCCGCTCGCGGTTGCGCTGCGGCGCGTTCATCTTGTAAAACGGCCGCTCGGTGCGCACCAGCGGGACGACCGAGATGTCGTCGGAAGGGCGCAATTGGCAGGCGAGACGCACGTCGGGCTCGGCACCGATCTGTAAGAGGGTCGCCTGCTCGTCGCTTCCCATCGCCGGGCAGAATTCCTCGCCCGCGGTGACCCGCACCCGGCACGTCGAGCAGCGTGCCCTTCCGCCGCACATCGACGCATGGGGCAGGTGGAAGCTGCGGCTCGCCTCCAATACCGACCAGCCGCGCGGCACCCGCACGGTTCGCTCCGGATATGAGATTGCGATGAGCCGTTTGCGACCAGTTTCCAGCATGTTTCGGATGGAGCGCGCGCCGAAGGCCGCACCAATGATGGAAAAATAGCAGACGAGAAGCTGGTTGTGCCATGAAGAGATTCCGGCGCGTTCGACGGCATGCTCCGGACCACGATAGGCCTGCGCGGCCGCCGCGGCCGTCGCGTTGGTAGACAGCTCGCGCCCCATCGCGATGAAGCCGAGCCCCGAGAACACCGGCAAGAGCAGTGCCACGGCGAAGAGGGCGAACCGCAATTGGCGGTACAGCGGCCTGCGATTGAAGGCGAAATGCAAGCCGAGGCAGCCGTGCAGCCAACCCGGCGCCATCAAGCCGAGCTGCATCCCCTGGGAATCCGCCACCCAAAGATCGGCGATCACGCGGGTGTAGTCAGACGACAACCCGAACAGGTCATAGGCCAGCCGCGTGTTGGCAAAATGATTGATGAGGATCATCGGCATGGTGAAGCCCAGCGCGATGCGCAGCAGCTCTGCGGGCGGCAGACGGAAGGTCCGCCGCTCGTAGACCGCCCACACGGCGAGCAGGAAATGCGTCGCGGCTGCGCCGTATAAAAGTATCGTTCCGGACAGGCTGTACCAAACTGTCACGGCGAATTCGAGGCCTCGTTCGGCAACATCGAGCGAAACAAGGCCGAGAGCGTGGTTGATGAGGTGCGCCGAAATATAGGTGAACAGAATGAGGCCGGAGGCCATCCGCAAAGTTCGCTGGAGCCAGCTGGACCTCAGTTGCGGGCTGAATTTCTCGATTCCCGGCAGTCGCAGGTTGATTGTATCCGTCAAGCGCATCGTGTGACCGGCCACCCCCTCTCGCGTTCGGGATTCGACATACCAGAGGCGGATCCTCCGGATGCATCCCGAGCTCGCGTGAATGATATCGATTTTCTGGATTATCCGGAAGCCCGAATGGGAGGGGATCTATAATTGTGTATGATGTCAAGAGCGGCGTCGGGAGAACAGAGTTCAAGAATTGACCCCCGGCCGCATCGCCGTAGGCTCAGGCCGATCTTTCTATTCGTTCAATCAATTGTTCAAATGATGTCAGCTCCCGAAGCCCGGCATTTTGGGTCACGCCACAACAATTCCTCCCGCCACCCCGTCACCGCACCGGAAAATCCAGCGCCTGCGTCGGTGCCCGCGGATCGGCAAATTCGAAGTGCCACCATTCGCGCGCATAGTTGCGAAAGCCCTCGCGCTCGAGGGCGTGGCGGAGGCGGCCGCGGTTGGCGCGGGCCTCCGCCGGGATTGTCGGGTCGGCGGTGGCGCTGCGGTCGGAAAAACAGTCGAAGGCGGTGCCGAGGTCGAGGCTCGATTCATTGGCGCGGGCATCGCGCGGGCCGTCGCAGGCGCCCGCCCGGACCGGCGTCGGCAGGTCGGGGTCGGCCGCGCGCACCAGCCCGACGTCGACCGCGATCCCGCGCGAGTGGCGCGAGCGCAACGAAATATAGCCGAGCGCGAACAGGCGCGACTTGTCGAGCGCCGGATAGAACACGGGCTTCATGTCGTCGCGGCCCCGCGCCTTCGACCAGGCCACAAAGGCGGCGACCGCGCGGGCCGGCCGATAACAGTCGTAGACTTTGAGGCGAAAGCCCTCCGCCGCAAGCCGCGCCTGGGCGCGCGCCAGCGCCTCGGCGGCCGGTCGCCACAGAATGCATTGCGCGGCCTCGTAGCCGGCCACGCGCGCGCCGGTGAAGTTGAACGCCCCCGCATAGCGCATGTCCTGAAAAACCTCGGGCGCGATGTCATGCAGGCGCACGAAGCCCGCCGGGAGATCGTCCGCGGCCGCCCGGCCGGCCAAAATCTGTGCCAGAAGAGCGATGACCGCGCCGGCCAGCGCGCAAGCGCGCACCCTCATGTCAGTCGCCCGCGCGCGCATGGGCACCGGTTTTCGCATCGACCATGCAGCACGCCGACGCCCATCCGGTCTTGCCGCGCCACTCGACCTCGCACCACGCGGTTCGTCCGCCGTCGTCGGGCATGCGGCAGCGCCCGACGACCACGTCCGCGGCGCCGGCCGGAATGGAGGCGACCAGATCATGTCGGCTGCCCGGACCGTTGCGGATGTTGAGGATGCCTTGCGACACGTCGGCGAGCACGCGGAACGCCCGCTGGGCGGCCGCCGTGACCTCGACGATGCAGCAGCTCGACACCCAGCCCGAATATCCCCGCCACCGTGCCTCGCACCACGGCCTGGGCCCGCGATCCTCGGCGGGGCGGCAGCGGCCGATGGTGAGATCGGATGCTCCCGCCGGGATCGCCACGACGACCGGCGCGTGGGTGCCGGGGCCGCTGCGCATGTTGAGGATGCCCTGGGAGACGTCATCGAGCACCCGGTAGCGGCGCCCGGCTGCAGGAGCGGAAGCCGCCGGGGGAGGCAGTGTGGCGACCACCGCAGGCGGCGGCGCCGCTGTCGGGGGCGGCGCTGCCGCGGCGGGAGGCGGCGCCGTCGCCACCGGCGGCGCTGCCGCCACGGTGGGGGACGTCGCGGTCGTCGGAGGCGTTGCGGCCACGGCGGCCGGGCCGGCGAAATAGAACCTTCCGCGGATCGGCGACGACGACAGCCACGGTTGCTGCTCGTTGCCGGTCGCCTCCATCACGGCGAGCCCGACCGCGTTGAACGTCTGGAAAATGTCGAGCCCGGCCTGGCGCACCGTCCGGGCGAGCGCCTTGGTGTAGGGACTGTGGCCGTCCGCCCCGTCCCGCGCTACGTTCCCGGGCTGGGTCGCGTAGGAGATCAGCGTGCCTTCCGGCGCCCGCATCTGCGCGAGCCCGCCGTCGGCGGAGCGCAATCCGCGTCCGCCGAACGGGTTGTTGCGACAGGCATCGAGGATCACCAGGTTGAGCTTGGTGCCCGATCCTTCCATCTGGCGCAGCACCAGGGCGGCATCGACCAGCTGAAAATCGACATCGGCCTCGCGCGTCGGATTGGCGCCGACCGGAACCAGATAGTTCGCGCCGCGCACCTGCACGCCATGGCCCGCATAGTAGAACAGCGCGACGTCGGCGCCCTGAATCCGTTCGCTGAAGTCCTGCACCGCGCGGTCGAGCTCGGCCTTGTCGAGATCGAGCCTGGCACCGCCGCCGATCAGCGCGAAGCCGAGCTCGGCCAGCGTATCGGCCATCAGCCGCGCATCCTTCCCGGGATTGTCGAGTGGTGGAGCGTTGCGATAGGCCGAGTTGCCGACCACCAGCGCGACGCGGGTCTCGGCGAGCGCCGACGTCGGGCAACAGGCCAGCGCTGCCAGGATCGACAGAACAAGTGTCGGCAGGCTTGCCCGATGACTCACGCGGTTGCTCCGGCCGATGAAAGGTCGCGCAGGATATCCCGCTCCGTGCCCGTTGCAATGCGCGATACTGTCCGTCCGCCGGCGGTTGACTGCATGGGCCCGCGGTCGGCTATCCTCACCGCCGCAATGCCGGAACGACCAGGAACGGCACCATGCCGATGAGCACGCTCGCCAGCGCGAAGCCGATCATCGTCCCGTAGCTGCCGGTCCAGTCGTGGATCAGCCCTCCGCTCCAGGAGCCGAGCGCCGATCCGAGCCCACCGCCGAGCGAGATCGCCCCATAGATCGTGCCGACGCGCTCGCCGTGAAAAATCTCCATCGCCTCGGCGGTGATCAGGGGCCCGCGCGACCCGATGGTGCTGCCGAAGCACAGGACGAAACCGGCCAGCAGCCAAGTGTTCGGATAGCGCTGCAGCAGCCACAGCATGACGATGCCGGCGACCGTCACCGCATAGCTCAGCAGCACCGAGCTGCGCCGGCCGATCAGCCGGTCGAGCGAGCTGATGGTCAGCATGCCGACCACCACCAGCACGCCGCTGAAGCCCCAGGCGGTGGCGGCCTGCAGCGGCGGAAAACCGCTGTCGACCAGATAGGCGACCACCTGCACCGATATGGTGAACATGCCGACGCCGGTGAAGAAGAAGGTGCAGAACAGCGCCCAGAACACCTGGTGGCGCAGCGCCCGCAACAGCGTCCAGCCCTGCGCGGTGAGTGCCGGGCGCGCGGGTTTCGCGAGATCGGGCGAGCCGGCGGCGAAACGGCGCCACGGCAGCAGCATGAGCGGCACCAGCAGCAGCAGGATCGCCGCACCGAGGATCCGGTAGGCGCCGCGCCATCCATAGTGATCGATCAGCAATTGCGACAGGGGAAGCAGGGTCAGCACCCCGGCGCCGGCCCCCGAGAAGGCGACCGCCATCGCGGTGGGCAGCCGCGGGCCGAACCATCTCGCCAGCAGGATGGAGTTCGGCACATTGCCGAGGCAGGCCGCGCCGAGGCCCGCCGCCACGCCGACGCAGAGCTGGAGCTGCCAGAGCATTTTGGCCGATGCGGCGACCGAGAAGGCGCCGCCCAGCAGGACGAGCCCCAGCCCGTAGACGGCGCGCGGCCCCAGCCGGTCGAAGATGCGCCCGACCCAGGGCAGCGACAGGCCGCTGGTGAGCAGCCCCAGCGAATAGATCGAGATCACCTGGGCGCGGTCCCAGCCGAACTCCTCGACGATCGGCAGGAGGAAGACGCTGAACCCATCGATGATGCCGCGAGCGATGAGCGACAGCAGGAAGCAGAGGCCGAGAATGACGAGGCCGACGCGCGGCGATCTTCGCTGGTCCATATGGCTCGGGTTTGAACTCCGATCGCGTGAGAGCGGGACATCGCTCGTGCCGGTTGAGTTGGCCCGTCTCGTCCTGCTGCGGCCTCATGCTATAGGGCAGGATCAATTCGGGATGCACCGGTTTCCTTGGGCTGTCGCTTGCATGACCCCCTCGGCAAATCCGGGAGGCTCGTGCGCCCGGAGATCGTCCGGGGGAGGGCGCTAGCACTAGAGCAAATCCCGATCAGGTTGATCGGGATATGCTTTAGAAATGTGTGGCGCATGTCCTTTGACGGCGAACCGCGCACACTTCGCCGGGACATGCGCTAGCGACGCCGGGTCGACCGGCTGACGCGACGGAACAATAGTCTCACATTGCGGATCGCGCTGTCGGCAGTCCCTTCTTCAGCAACCCATAGGCTGCCATCAGCTGGCTCTCGATCGCCGACCAGTCGGCATCGGTGATGCCGGCCGCCTTGGCGTCGCGGTAGGCCATCGCTCTTGCCCGCAGCACGCCGGCCTCGCGGATGTTTTCGTTGTTGACCCCATAGAGGAGGGTGGTGACGCGCGCGATGGTCGGACCATAGGTGTCCGGACCTGCGGCCTCGCGCCTCGCCTGCCACCAGTCGAACTCGGTTGCGGCGGCGGCGTCGACGTCGAGTCGGACCGGGGTGGCGATGGAGAGCAGGCGGAAATAATCGATCAGGAACGGCAAGGCGGCGTTCGCCTCGGCGCGGGAGTGCGATGGCTGGAACGCTTTGGCGGCGCGCGCGGCCGCCACCGCGATCCGCGCGCTGTCCCACGGCGAGAATCCGTATTGGGTCCGCGACAGATCGTAGAGGTGGGCGAACAGGTCGAGATAGCGCTTCTCGTAGTAGTCCCGCCACATCGCGGCCTCGATCCGGCCGACCGAAGCGGGATCGAAGGCGAAGAGGTCCGGCGAGCGGGGCGCGACCGCATAGGCGGCTGCCGCGGCCGCGAGCCCGAGCACCGCCAATCCGGCGATCCGCCACCGTGCGCGCAAACTCATTGGTGACGTTGCCCTGAGGAGCTGCGGTTCCCGCAACGACGCCGGATCATGCCCGAACCGCCGGGAATCCGCTCGTGCGGGAAGCCGGCAACGCGTTGGGATTTTCGCACCGGCACACGTTCATTTTCGCCAATTCGGATGCTAGCTTCTCGCATGCCCAGAATTTCCCGGCGCGATTTCCTCAATGGCGCGGCGCGCGCGATCGCCGCGGGGCTGACGCCGGCCGCGCAGGTCAAGGCGGATCCCTCGCGCTGCCCGCCGGTGCTGACCGGCCTGCGCGGCCAGCATATCGGCTCCTTCGAGGTGGCGCATCAAATCGCCCGCGAGGGGACGCGCAACTTGCTGGACGACGTGGCGGTCGACGAGAGCTACGATCTGGTCGTGGTCGGCGGCGGCATCAGCGGCCTTGCCGCCGCCTGGTTCTACCGCCGCGCCGTCGGGCCCGGCGCCAAAATCCTTGTCCTCGACAACCACGACGATTTCGGCGGGC
Organism: uncultured Alphaproteobacteria bacterium; assembly: GCA_963755055.1. Taxonomy (GTDB): domain Bacteria; phylum Pseudomonadota; class Alphaproteobacteria; order Rhizobiales; family Xanthobacteraceae; genus AP-16. Next base: position 28,757 of record CAVWIS010000017.1, read on the forward strand.
ATGCCAAGCGCAACGAGTTCGCGCTCGACGGACGGCTGATCATCGGCTATGGCGGCAGCCAGTCGATCCAGTCGCCGAAGACGTTGTACAGCGCCGTCGCACAAGGATTGTTGCGCGATCTCGGCGTCGACGTCGACCGCTTCGAGACCGCGTTCGATCGCTCGCTCTACTCCTCGCTCGGCCTCTCTCGCGCCGTCTTCTTCGCCCGCGAGGCGTTCGGGCGCGACGCGCTGGTGACCGGCGATGCCATGAGCTATTCGGCCGACGGCCTCACCCGTCGGCTCAGCAATCCCCGGCCGGTCGCGGACTTCGTTGCGGATTTTCCCATATCCAATGCCGGCAAGGCTCAGCTCATCGAGCTCTATTCCGGCAGCCGCGACCCGCTCGCCGGAAAGCCCGTCGAGGACAAGCTCGCTCTGCTCAAGACCACCAGCTACCGCGACTACCTGACGAAGATTTTTGGTTGCGGCGAGGAGGTGGCGAACTGTTTCCAGGGCCGCACTCTCGGCTTCTTCGGGCTCGGCTGCGATGCGGTTCCCGCCGCCGATGTCCGCGGGCTCGGCTATCCGGGATTTGCCGGCCTCGGTTTGCCGACGGACGTGCACGCCGAATGGCAGGAGCCCTACATCTATCATTTCCCCGACGGCAACGCGGCGCTCGCCCGCCTGCTGGTCCGCTCGCTCGTCCCCGACGTCGCGCCCGGCCGCACCATGGACGACATCGTGCTGGCGCGGTTCGAATACGACCGTCTCGATCGCGACGGAAACGTCCGCATCCGTCTCAACTCGACCTGTATCGACGTCCGCCAGGCGGGCGACCAGGTCCTGGTCGGCTATGTCCGGGCCGCCAGGCCGCGCCGCATCGCCGCCCGCCACGTCGTGCTCGCCTGTTTCCACATGGTCATCCCGCACATCGCGCCGGGTCTGCCGGAGGCGCAGCGCCAGGCGCTCGCGCAGAACGTCAAGACGCCGATCGTCTACACCAACGTGCTGGTGCGCAACTGGCACGCCTGGACGAAGCTGAAGATTTTTGACGTCTCCGCGCCGATGTCGTTCTTCAGCCAGGTGGCGCTCGATTTTCCCGTCAGCCTCGGCGGCTACCGCCACCCGAGCGACCCGGCGGAGCCGATCCTGCTGCACCTGGTGCATGTGCCCGGGGCACCCAGGTCGGGGCTCGACGCCCGCAGCCAGTTCCGCGTCGGCGCCGCAAGGCTGCTCGATCTGACGTTTGCGGATTTCGAGGCGCAGATCGTCGACCAGCTCGACCGCATCCTTGGTCCCGGAGGATTCTCCGCCGCGCGCGACATTGCGGCGATCACCGTCAACCGCTGGCCGCACGGCTACGGCTACGTGGCGAACTCGCTGTTCGACGGCGATGACTACGAGGAGACCGTCGGGCGTGCCCGGCAGACGGCGGGGCGCGTGGCGATCGCCAACTCCGATGCCGGCGGCGATGCCTATGCGCATCTCGCCATCGACCAAGCCGAGCGCGCCGTGCGCGAACTGCTGGCTTGAGGCGTTGCGCGGCGCCGCGGCGCGCCGCCCGCTATCAGTAGCAGCGCACCCGGCGCAGCTTTCCCGAACGGGTTCGCGCATAGCAGCGTCCGTCGTGCGACGCCGCCGCCCCGATGATACCGCCGGCGGCCGCGCCGATGACGCCGCCCGCCACCGCTCCGCCGAGCGAGCGCGTCGCCAAGCCACCGATCACCGCACCGGTGCCGCCGCCCACCACCGCGCCGCCCACCGCGTCGTAGTCGCGCCGCGACTGTGCGCAGCCGGTCAGCATCAGGCCGACCATGGCCACGACGAACACTATTCTCATCGATGTGTCCCCGCTCGCCCGGCCCGAATCCAGCCAGGAGATTCTCACCCGCCTGACGCTTTCGCCGCTCAATGTGGGGAAAATTTGGTCGCTTCGTGTCGCCGATGGGAAATGGGCATCGCGCTCAAGCGGTCCTGGTCCTGAGATAATGCCGGCGCGCCTTGGCGCGGTTTCCGCACGACGTCATGTCGCACCAGCGCCGGGTTGCGGTCTTGCTGCGGTCGACGAACAGCCACAGGCATTCCTCGTTGGCGCAGCGGCGAATGTCGGCGCGCTCACCCTTGAGCATGAGGTCAGCGGCGGACCACAGGACCGGCGCGAGCAGGGCGGTCGCTGAGGTCGGCTCGCTGTCGACCCGCCACGCGAAGCCGCGCTCCGCGCGGGCGATCGCGCGCCGCGCCGGGGCCGCCGCCAGGGCGCGATCGAGTGCGTCGAGGTCGGCCTCCGCGACGTCCTCGCCGCCGGCCAGTGCGGTGAAGATCCGGTAGATCGTCTCGCGCAGGACGATCGCCTCCGCAACAAGCTTTTCCGCCTCGGCGGGATGCCGGCGTGCCCGATCCACCGTCCGGCGCAGCGCCTGCGGGCCGAAGCCCAGCGCACCTGCGGCCCAGCTCATCAGATCGGCGAAGCCGCCGATGGTTTCGATGGGCGCCGGCCGGCCGCGCCAGAACCGGGTGTTCGCATAGCCGAGACAGAGGTCGTCGCGGGGAGCCGGAACCAGCACGGTCCCGGCGGAGTGCCGATGGGCGGTCATGGGGCATTCTAACCTCCTTGGAGGTTGACAGCCAGAGGGCTGCGCTCTACCTTGAACCACCAAGGGGGTTAGATGGGCGAGACAACCGTCCCGCCAAGGGAGAGATGCCCGATGGCAGCCACCACCCTCATGCAGTCCCCGTTGCTCTCGGTCTTTGATTACCGCTGCGATGCCGGTCCGTCCGACGTGCCCTACATCGAGCGCCATGACGGTCATTCGGTGACCTATGTGCGCAAGGGCAGCTTCGGCTACCGGGTCGGGGGCGAGGCCTTCGAGCTGGTGGCCGGGTCGATCCTGGTCGGCCATGCGGGCGACGAGTACATGTGCACCCACGATCATCATGTCTGCGGCGACGAGTGCCTGTCGTTCCAGCTGACGCCGGAGCTGGTCGACGTGATCGATCATCGCGCGACGACCTGGCGGACCGGAGCCGTGGCACCGCGGTCCGAGCTGGTGGTGATCGGCGAGCTGGCGCAGGCGGCCGCCGAGGGCAGGAGCGACGTCGGCCTCGACGAGGTCGGGCTGGTGCTCGCCGCGCGGGTCGTCGCCGCCGTGGCCGACCGCAAGCCGTCGCCGCAGGCTCCCGGGCGCGATCGCCAGCGTGTCGTCGAAGCCGCGCTGTGGATCGACGCGCATGCGCCCGAGCCGATCTGTCTCGACAGCATCGCCGCCAAGGCTGGGCTCAGCCCGTTTCATTTCCTGCGGCTCTTCGCAAAAGTGCTCGGCGTGACGCCGCATCAGTATCTGGTGCGCTCGCGTCTGCGCCATGCGGCGCGGCTGCTGGCCGATCGCGCCCGCTCCATCACCGATGTCGCGTTCGATGTCGGATTCGGCGATCTCTCCAACTTCGTGCGCACATTTCACCGGGCGGCCGGTGTCTCGCCGCGCAAATTTCGCGAAGCCGGAAAGGCGGAGCGCAAGATTCTCCAAGAGCGGATGGCGGCGCCCGCGTAAATACCTGACCTCCGAAACAGGAGGTCATCATGTACGATCACATCGGATTGAAAGTCGCAAACCTCGACGCCAGCGTGCGCTTCTATGAGGCCGCGCTTGCCGGGCTCGGCCATGTGCTGTCCTCGCGCGATGCCTCGGGCGCCGGATTCGGCCCGCCGGGCGCGCCGGCCTTGTGGCTCTATGCCGCGGCGAACGCGAAGACCCAGGGCACGCATGTGGCGTTCCGCGCGCCCGACCGCGCGGCCGTCGATCGCTTCCACCGCGACGGCCTTGGCGCCGGTGGTCGCGATCATGGAGCGCCCGGGCTGCGCGCCGACTACAGCCCGACTTACTACGCGGCGTTCCTGATCGATCCCGACGGCAACAACGTCGAGGCCGTATGCCTCGATCGCTGACGTCGTCCAGGCAAGCAACAAGCGAGGTTCAGCAATGACAGCGAGCGCATCGCCATTTCTTCATACGCTGGAGTCCGACGGTCCGGCCGCCGATCGCCACGGACGGATGGATCTCTATGGCTGGCTGGTCGGCTCCTGGGATCTCGACGTCACGAGGTTCCTCGAGGATGGCTCGATACGGCGGCGGCCCGGCGAATGGCATTTCGGATGGGCGCTGGAAGGCCGCGCGATCCAGGATGTCTGGATCGTACCGCCGCGCGGCGCCGGACGCGCGGGCGATGCGGCGGCAAACGTCGACGTCTACGGCACGACGCTGCGGGTCTACGACCCGCGGATCGACGCCTGGCACATCCAGTGGACCGATCCGGTGACGCAGACCTATCTGACGATGATCGGACGCCGGGAGGGTCGGGATATCGTCCAGCTCGGCCAGGATGCCGCGGGACAGCGGATCCGATGGAGCTTTTCCGAGATTACGCCGGACTCATTTCGCTGGCGTGGCGAGGTATCCGCCGACGAAGGGTCCACGTGGCGCCTGACCGTCGAGTTCTTCGCCCGCCGCGCCGGTGCGACTTGAGGCGCATGAATGACGCCGATCGTCCGTCATCCTATCGTCGGGCAGACGGTCGGTGATTCCAAACGCGGCGGAGGTCGCCAGCCGCGAAGCTGCGAGCGAGGAGAAGACCAGCATGGCTGAACCGAGCGGTATCCCTTGCCCGGAAGAGTACTGGCTGTTCGACACTGCCATCGGGTGGTGCGGCATCGCCTGGACCACCACCGGCGTGACCAGGCTGCAACTGCCGGAACGCGACAGTGCGGCGACCGAACGGCGGCTGACCAGACGCTCGGCAACCGCCGCTTCCGGCCTGCCGCCGAATGCCGCGCAGACAGTCGAGCTGGTGCGCTGCTATCTCGGCGGCGCGCGCGTCGACTTCTCGCCCGCCACCCTCGACCTTACCGGCGTGAGCCTGTTCCATCGGAAGATCTACGATGCGGCGCGCCTGGTCGGCTTCGGGGAGACCGCCACCTACGGCGACATTGCCGAGCGGGCCGGCTCGCCCGGAGCAGCGCGCGGAGTCGGTCAGGCGATGGCGCGCAATCCCGTCCCCCTCATCATTCCGTGCCATCGGATCCTGGCAGCCGGCAACCGGATCGGCGGGTTTTCGGCTTTCGGCGGGACGTCCACCAAGCAACATTTGCTGGCGCTGGAAGGCGTGCGCCTCGGCGTGCCGGACCCGCCGCGAAAACCGTCCCGCTACGGGCAACTCGATCTGTTCGCCGGATCGGGCGTGGCACGGAAAGCTCCCGTATCCCCATCGCCACAGCGGCGTGCTTAACGCCTCGTTAACGCCTCTGTAGTTCTACTAGGGTCGGCTCGTGGGGGTGTGGAGTATGCGTCATGGAACGAGCACCCGACCTCGCCGATGGCGATAGCCAGGCCGAGGAGCTCGATCGGCTTGTGACCGAGCTGCGTTACGCCACGCGCCATCATGACTGGAACCCGCCGCCGCAGCTGATCGCCGCTATCGCGGACTGGCATGCTCGCGCGATGGCGTCGGCGCGAACCAACCTTTGGATTCCCGGCATGGCCGGCTGCGCTGACCGTTTGGTCGAGGCCGCCCTCGGCCGCTTCCACGCCCGCCAGGTATCGGCGGCAATCGGACGGCTCCATTCCGAGAATGCTTCGCTGAAGGCGGAGCTGGTGCGGGCGCTCGCCTGCATTCGTTTCTACGCGACAGGCACCGAGGATGAGGGGCGGCGCGCCGTCGCCGCCCTTGCGGGCTTGCTGGCGGACCGGCCCGTTGAGCAGACGACCCTCGTGCCGGGATTTGCCGAGACGCGCACGCTCCGGCCGACCAGCCAGGTTTTCGACTGAGCGAGCAGGTTCCGCCAAACAGGTCTGTTCGTGCACGCAGGCCAGGCGCTGCGAAGCCTGGCCCCTTTGCCCGGCAAATCGGCTGCACGCCCTACCAAGAAACCATCAGCAGGCAGAGCCGGAACCGCCCGGTGAACCCCGCGTTCGATTAGGAGCGCTGGACATCCAGCGGAGCACGTCGATACCGGGGTGGGATGATGGGAGCTGGACATGTCCTCGATCCATGACGAGCCGCTTCGCGAGCTCGAGCCCCCGAACCTCCTCACGCCCATGGACACGCCGGAGCCGCCGGTTGATCCGGCCAGGCGCGAGGGCAGCGAGCCGGAGCGTAGTCCCGAGCGCATCGAGGAGAGCGAGCCGGGACGCATTCCCCAGCGCATGGAGGAAAGCGAGCCGGAGCGGATTCCCCAGCGCGTCGAGGAGAGAATGAATCTCGCGCCGCGCCCGAAGCCGCCGGCTGCGCCGATCGTGCCGCGAACCCGCGGACGCCGTGTTGTCTGGGCCGCCATGACGGTGGCTGGCGCCATGGCGTGCTTTGCTGCCGGGGCCGCGATGCCGGTGCTCACCAGGCACTTCACCGCTACCGCGCCGCGGGCGGCGGACGCCAAGGATGCGCGGCGCAGCGAACCCGCCGCGGAGCCGAAGAACGCTGCCGAGCCGAAGAAGCAGGAAACCAGCCCGCAACCCTCGGCGGGCTCGAATGTCCCCGCGGCGGGCGGCCCTTCCACCAACCAGGAGAACACCGGCAATGCGACCACGCGTTCTGCTGCAGTGCCGTGCGACCGGCAGACCTGGCCCAATTACGGCCAGGATTGTCTCAAGCGGCCGGAAGCCGAGGCGACGGCTCCGGCCGTGCGGACGGTGATGCCCGATCGCAATCCCGACGGCACGCCGCGGGCGCCGCAGCCGGCCGCGGCCAGCCCCCCCGCCGCTCAGCCGGCAGCTCCGGCGCAGGCCGCTCCCGTCGCCCCGCAAAACGCCGCCCAGCCGGCACAGCAGAGCCCTGCGCCCGCCGCAACCCAGAACGCCGCGGCCGGGGCGGCTGCCGCCCCGCCGAAGGAGATCGTGCGGACGCCGGAGGAATCCCAGCCGCAGCGCCGCGCCGAGACGCGATCGTGGGAACGCCACCGGCGCCATTCCCGCCGGACCGAGAGCCGGCAGGCGTACCGGCCGGGCGATGTCGACCGCGAGGCCGCGCGCGAGGATCGCGCCAGGGGGCGCGCGGAGAGGCGGACCACGGCTGACTCCGACGCACAGGCGCAGGACGAGCCGGCGCAGGCGGACCGCCGCGACACGCGCGAGATGCGGAGCTCGGGCAACCGCCGCTACCGGGACAACGAGGGCTCGCGCCGCGAGCAGGTCGGTGACACCACCACCTCGCGCTCACGCGGCGACGAGGACGGCCCCATCGGCCGACCCGCACCGAGGGATCGGGGCTTCTTCCTGTTCCGGCCATTCGAAAAGGAATGGTAGGCTTGCTCGGAATTCGGCGGGCTTGATCGGCGCCGCCGAGATCGACAAATCCCGGAGATTCGGTTTCGAATGGGCGCGCCGCGTGCAGCGGCGCGCCGAGACTTTTGCTCCGTCGTCGAAACGGGCCTGATCGCCGGAAAGGGCAGGGGGATGTTCCAGAATTTCGCAGTTGCCGATTTCCAGACGTCGGGGGCGCGCATTCATTATCGCCACGGCGGCAGCGGGCCGCCCCTGCTGCTGCTCCACGGCAACCCGCTGAGCCACGTGTCGTGGCACCGCATGGCCGGCCGCCTGGCCGACCGTTTCCACGTGGTCGCCGCCGACCTGCGCGGCTATGGCGACAGCGTCGGGCCGGAAGACGGCGGCGACAACCACGTCAACTATTCGTTCCGCGCCATGGCGCAGGATCAGGTCGAGCTGATGCGCCATCTCGGCTACGAAAAATTCTTCGTCGCCGGGCATGACCGCGGCGCCCGGACGACGCACCGCATGTGCCTCGACCACCCCGATCGGGTGCAGAAGGCCGCGGTGGTCGACATCCTGCCCAGCCGCCACATCTGGACGCATGCCAGCAAGCAATGGGCCATGTCGTCGTGGCACTGGTTGTTCATGGCGCAGCCCTACGATTTTCCCGAGCGCATGATGTCGGCGGTTCCTGCCGCCTGGTACATGGAGAAGAAGCTGTCGAAGCCCGGCATCGGGCTGTCCTTCATGGATCCGCGGGCCTTCGCCGAGTACGTGCGCTGCTTCACCTGGAAGACGATCCGCGGCTCCTGCGAGGACTACCGCGCCTGCGCGACCTGCGACCTCGACATGGACGAGGCGGATTTCGCCCGCGGGCACAAGGTGCAGTGTCCGCTGCTCGTGGTGTGGGGCGCGAAAAGCCATACTGGACGAGTCTACGGCGACGCGCTCGGGATCTGGCGGGACTACGGCGTCGAGGTGAGCGGCGGACCGGTCGATTGCGGTCATTACGTGCCGGAGGAAGCGCCGGAGGCGACACTGGAGTGGTTTTTCCGGCATTTTGCACCGTGATCCTGCGGATGACGCAAGTGCTGCTTGCACCCGTCAAGGGCTGGCGTAAAAGTCCTCCCGGCGGGCCCTCGCAGGCCCGCGTCAACATAACAAGGGGGAGGACCCATGCGCTGTCGTGATATCGTCGCGCCGCTTGCCATCGCTGCCGGGCTGGCTCTGAGCGCGAGCTTCGCCGGGGCGGCGCCGCTGATGATCGTCGGCAACGACGAGAAGCTCTTGTGGGACACCCAGGGCAAGGCGATCCTGTCGCCGCCCGGCAAGGACTCGGTGCTGATCGTCGATCTCGCCGATCCGCTTGCTCCGAAGATCATCGCCAATCTGCCGCTGAAGAATTCCATCGTCGGGCCGCCGGTCAATCTCGACATCGATCCGACCGGCTCGATCGCGCTGGTCTCCGATTCCGTCGACGTGACCAAGGACGGCGACGCCTTCAAGCAGGTCCTCGACGACAAGATCCACGTGATCGATCTCAAGGCGAGCCCGCCGAAGCTGGTCGGCACCGTCACCGGCGCCAAGCAGCCCTCGGGTCTCAGCATCAGCCCGTCCGGCACGCTGGCGCTGGTCGCCAATCGCGCCGACAAGTCGATCAGCGTGCTGTCGATCAAGGGAACCGACGTCAAGGTGATCGACACCATCGCGATGGGCGACGAGGTCTCGCAGGTCGTGTTCACGCCCGACGGCAAGCGCGCGCTGGCGACGAAATTCTCCGCCCACAAGGTGGCGCTGCTCGAGGTCGCCGGCGACAAGGTCACCTACACGAAGACCGACGTCACGGTCGGCCTGTGGCCCTACAACATCGTGGTGTCGCCCGACGGCGCGATCGCGCTCACGGCCGATAACGGCGGCGCCGGCTCCTCCGACGGCAATGTCGACACGGTGAGCGTCATCGACCTCACCCTGCAGCCGCCGCGGGTGATCGACAAGGTCGTGGTCGGCGACGGACCGGAAGGCCTCGCCATGAGCCCGAAGGGAAACCTGGCGGTCGCCGCCATCCTGGCCGGCTCCAACAACCCGGCGGCGTTCTTTCATCGTCCCAACGGCTATATCTCGGTGCTGCGCGTCGACGGCAAGAAGGTCACCAAGATCAAGGAGCTCGACGTCGGCGGTCTGCCCGAGGCGGCGGTGTTCACGCCGGACGGAAAATATCTGCTGGTCGGAAACTACCTGAGCGAGGATTTTTCCATCATGAAGGTGGAGGGCACCGAGGTCACCGACACCGGCAAGCGCTTCAAGGTCCCCGGCCATCCGGCATCCGCCAGGATGAGCCCGCACTGAGCGGTCGAGGCGGCGTCGATCTCTCCGCGCCTGCGCGGAGAGATCGAAGTCAATCGACGAGCTTGATCTCGCGCAGGTAGCGCATCACTCCCGGATGAATGAGCTCGCGGTTCGGCGCCGCCGCAACGGTGTTTGCGGCGGTCGTCTCGCGCGCCTGGGCGAGCTTTTTGCCGAGCATGTCCTCGCCCTGATGGAGCGCACGAGCCAGCCGATAGGCGACGTCGTCGGGCAGCGTCGGACGCGCCAGGATGAAGCTCCACGAGCCGACCGAGGCGATCGGCGCGGTCTGCCCCGGATAGCTGCCGGCCGGCACGGTCATCGGCTTGAGGAAGACGTGCTTCCTCAGGATTTTTTCGACCTCGCCGGGAGCCGGCGCGATGAAGCGGGCGCCCGCCGCCGCCTGGGCGACCGTGGTGAATCCCGGCCAGCCGATGCCGGCGCCCCACAGGGCGGCGGCACGACCGTCGGCCACCATGGCGGGCCCGTCGCCGGCGCGGTCGAGATAGATGGCGCCGAAATCCTTGTCCTGGTCGAGCCCGATGCCGTCGAGCACGTAGCGCGACAGGATCACCAGCCCGGAGCCGCGGGCGCCGAAGGCCACCGGCTTGCCGACGAGATCGCGAATGACCCGGTAGGGGCTGTCGGCGCGCACCACGAACATGCCGGGGGCGGAGTACATCGCGGCGACGATCTTGAGGTCCGACCGCGTCCGATTGATTCCCAGCAGCGCCTCCACGGCGGGCTCGCCCTGCACCAGCGCGATATCGAGCTCGCCGGCCTCGAGCATGGGGATGTTCTCGGTGCTGCCCTTGGTATTGCGCGGCTCGAGAGCGAGGGATGCCTCCTCCGCGTTGACCACCTCGGTCACCGCAGCCCCATAGACCGGGAATCCGCCGCCCGGCGTCGCCGTGCCGAGAACCACCTTGGTCTTCTGCTGCGCCATGGCGGTGCTCACCAGGACTCCCGGGATCGTCGCCGCCGTCATGGTGACGGCAAGCGCCATCGAGGCGATCTTCATCTGGCATTCCTCCCCGGACTGTACCGCGTCCGCCGCGCGAAACCTACAAGGCGATAATAATCCGGGCAAAGCCCATGACGAATTGGCTATCATCGGCCGCCAACCGCGAACGGACCATCTCGACATGAACGCACCAGCGCTGCCCGCGAGGGATGATCTCACCGTCTGCTTTGCCCATGTGGCCTACCGGCTCGCCGAACGGTTTGCGCTGCGCCGGACCGGCATCCGCCATTTCGAGGTGCGGGCGGGCGACGATCTTGCGGCGCGCATCGGCGAAGCCGACGTGCTGGTCGTCTCCGGCCTGTGGCGCAACGAGCTGATCGCCCGGGCGCCGCGGCTGCGCTTCATCCAGTCGATCAGCGCCGGGGTCGACCAGTATTCCCGCGACGGGCTTTCGGCGCGCGGCATCAGGCTGGCGAGCGCCCAGGGTGCCAACGAGCGTGCGGTCGCCGAGCACGCGATCGCGCTCGTTCTCGCCATGTCGCGGCAGCTGCATCTGGCCCGCGACAACCAGGCGCGACACGTCTGGCGCGGCATGATCTCCGATCTGGCGCAGCGCGAGGACGAGCTTGGCGGCAAGACGCTGCTGATCGTCGGCCTCGGCCGCATCGGCTCGCGGCTGGCGACCCTGGCGCGCGCCTTCGGCATGCGGGTGGTGGCGACGAAGCGCAACCCCGCGATGGGCGCCGAGGCGGCCGACAATGTGGTGGCGGATGATCGCCTGCTCGAGGTGCTGCCGCAGGCGGATTTCGTCGCGCTGACCTGTCCGCTGACGCCGGCGACCGAAAGGCTCATCGGGGCAGAGGCGATCGAGGCGATGAAGCCCTCGGCCTTTCTGATCAATGTGGCGCGCGGCCGGGTGGTCGACGAGCCGGCGCTCGTCGCCGCCATGCAGGCGAACCGGATCGCCGGCGCCGCGCTCGATTGCGCCTGGGAGGAGCCGCTGCCGGCGACATCGCCCCTGTGGGGCTTGGCGAATGTTCTGGTCACGCCGCACACCGCCGGCGAGACACGGCGCTACGAGGACAACGTCATCGACCTGCTGCTCGACAATCTCGACCGGCTGTGGGCCGGCCGGGTCGACCTGCGGAACCAGGTGGTGTGAGGTTCAGCGCTTCCTGGCGCGACGCGGCGGCGGCGCTGGCGCGCTGCCGCGCTCGACATGCCCCTGCATGTGCTCGATCGCGCCCCGCACCTTGAGATGGTCGACGCCCTTGGGCAGCTGGTTGTTGGCGATGCACTCCTGCATGCGCGCCACCAGGTCGGTGTCGTGCTCGTCGCGATACGGCTTGAGGTCGAGATCGGCCGGCACCTTGGTGAGCCGCTCGTCACCGATCTTCTTCACGTATTTCTGCATGAATTGGTCGTAGACCCGCCATTCGACCCGGGCGGCGCGCACCGCCGCCTGCTCGGCCCGGGTGGCGATCTGGTGGGCGTGAAGATAGTGCAGGCCGAGCTGATCGATCAGCGTCTTCTCGACCTCCTCGTGCAGGATCAGGAACCGGTCGGTGTCGATCTCGCGGCCGCGATGGCGGAGCGATTTCGGCATGTGCCGGTCGATATAGATCGTCTTGCCGTCGTTGCTGTAGCCGGCGAGATACGGAATGTCGTGATTGCGGTCGAACTTCTTGACGCGGCGGACGATCGCGTCGAGCGCCCGATCCATCATCAGGCTCGAGACGTACCATTCGGGGACCTTGAGCTTCTTGTGCGGCGCCTGGGGATGACAGAAATCCAGCGGCATCGTCGGGTCTCCTCGCTGTGCACGGGAGCGGTACGTCGGCACTATTGACGATTCGCCTGCCGGCGGGAACCGCATCGAATGCACCGCCCGTTGCCCCGTACCGGGCAACCCACAGGAGCCGTTGGGCTGCCCGGCGATGCGCCGCGCCGCACAATGGCCTTGAACCGGCAGAAGGGTGTCCCGGGGGATGCCCGAGTCCGGGGTTTTCCGCAGGCTCTTCCGCAGCCTTTCCACAGGCATGGGGGCGCGGCGGCGGAATCCGGCCTCGACCGGACGGGGAATATCGGGAAGAGTGCGGGTGCGGAGTGCTGTTAAATCTGCCGAGCTACTTGCGACCGAGCGGGATTCAAGGGCAGTTTAGCGCCGCCATGGCGACCATCCAGCTCGCCGGGCGAAAAGGGGAGGTAAAATGTTCAGGTCCTGCCCCCTCCGCGTGCATGCCAGAGAGTTCGGGCTCTGGCATTGAACCCAATCGCCTCTTTCCGCGACTAATCCTACGAGTTGACCGTCCGGCAGCGATGCAACCTACTTCGGATGAAGCGCTGATCGTGCGGATCGCGGCGGGCGATAAGCTCGCCATGCAGGTTCTGTTCGCGCGTCACCATGTGCGAGTGTACCGGTTCGTTCTCCGCCTGGTCCGGAATGAAACCACGGCAGAGGACTTGATCAGCGAGGTATTTCTCGACGTCTGGCGTCAGGCGGCCAAGTTCGAGTTGCGGTCGGCGGTTTCGACCTGGCTTCTGGCGATAGCGCGCTTCAAGGCACTCTCATCTCTCCGGAAACGGTCGGAAGAGGAGCTGGACGACGAGGCTGCGGCTGCGATCGAGGACACGGGAGACGACCCGGAGGTCGCGATCCAGAAGAAGGACAAGAGCGAAGCCCTGCGAAAGTGCCTGATCCAGCTTTCGCCGGACCATCGGGAGATCATCGATCTCGTCTACTACCACGAGAAGTCGATCGAAGAGGTCGCCGAGATCGTCGGGATACCCGAGAATACCGTGAAGACGCGCATGTTCTACGCGCGCAAACGTTTATCAGAGCTGCTCAAGGCAGCAGGAGTGGATAGAGGCTGGCCATGACGACGACGAGCACAAAAATGACGCAGCGCCAGGACATCGAAACCCTCCTGCCGTGGCACGCGGCCGGGACGCTCAGCCGCCGGGATGCCGAGCGCGTCGAGGCGGCACTCGCCAATGACGCCGATCTCGCCCGTCAGTACGAGATGGTGCGCGAGGAGCTTGGCGAGACGATCCGCCTCAACGAGACCCTCGGGGCGCCGTCGTCGCGCGCCATGGAGCGCCTGATGGCCGGGATCGAGGCGGAAGGGCAGACTGCCCGCCGGACCCGGTCGTCGTTCAACCTCGGCGCCTGGATCGCCGGCCAGCTGTCCCATCTCAGCCCGCGCACTCTCGCCTGGTCCGCCACCGCCGCGGCGCTCGCCATCGTGCTGCAGGCCGGCCTGATTGCGGGCCTGTACGTCGAGGGCGTCGCCGACAAGGACAGCAAGCGACTCGAGCTCGCCTCGTATCAGCAGAACGAGCAGACCCTCACCCGCGGCTGGGGCCCGCAGCAGGGGTCCTTTGCGCTGGTCCGCTTCGCCCCCGAGGCGACCGCGGCCGACATCACGAAGTTCCTCGAATCCAACAAGGCGGCGCTGGTCGAAGGCCCGCGTGCCGGCGGCCTGTTCAAGGTGAAAGTGTCGGCCGAGCGGTTGCCCAAGGAGGAGATGGGCCGGGTCGTCAAGCACATGCAGGACGATACCAGGATCATCCGCTTCGCCGCCCCGACCGAGTGACCGGGGCCGTCACGCCACGTTTCATGCCGCAGGATTTTTTCCGGGTCGGGTCCGTCGAGGGGCGCCCGGAAGGCAAGCAAGAGCCCGGATTACGGGCTGATCGCGCGTCGAGCCGGCCGATCGCTCCGCGCTACTGGATCTTCTGATACGACTCGGCAAAATTCTCCAGCGGCAGCGGCACCGTGATATTTTCCTTCTGCAGGTTCTGGAAGCTCACGCCGAGCTTTTTGCCCGACTTCATCGCGGCGAGCATGTCGTTGGGCAGCGGCGCTCCGGCATAGCAGCCCTTGACGTCGCAGGTCTGCAGCACGAACTGCAGCGGCTTGCTCTCGTCGACCTGGATGTTCACGCCGGCCGGCAGGTACAGCCCGACCGGAACGTGGATCATCATCATCGGCTGGCGGGTATCGTGCGGCACGCGGACCACGATGGACGCGACCAGCTGTCCGGTATTGGTCACCACCGCCGTCTGCTCTACCGCGCAGTCGACCTGGGTCGTACGGGAGTCGCTCATGCAGCGCGAGACCCAGCCTGCGGTCGGTTGAGCCTGTGCCGGCGGGGCCGGCGCTTGCGCCCCGGGCGTTTGGGCTGCGGGCGCCGGCTTCTGGGCCGGTGCTGCAGCGGCCGGCGGCTTCTGCGCCGGCTTGCGATCCTGGGCCGCAACCGAATGGATCGTCATCGCGGCGAGAAACAACGCCAAGCCGAACGCCGGCACCCGTGACCCGTAGCCCATGAACGTCCATCCGCCTGTGAAATGCCAAAGTCGCCCGCCGCGGCATACTAGCCGGCCGTGGCCGGGATGTACCACCGCGCGGTGGGGTGGCACCAGAAGGCGCGGCCGACGCCGCCTCCGTTCCCTCCGGCGGGCCCTGGACGGTTCGGCAAAAGCTTGCAAAGAATACCCGAAGCGGGGATTTGAGCGGCGATGAATGATGACATCATCCTAGAGACCGAGGATCTGACCAAGGAATTCGCCGGATTCGTGGCAGTGAGCGGGGTCGGGCTGCGCGTCAGGCGCGGCACCATCCATGCGTTGATCGGGCCGAATGGCGCGGGCAAGACCACCTGCTTCAATCTGCTGACGAAGTTCCTCAAGCCGACCCGCGGCCGGATCGTCTTCAAGGGCCACGATATCACGGCGCTGGCGCCGGCCGATGTCGCCCGCCTCGGTCTGGTGCGGTCGTTCCAGATCTCGGCGGTGTTTCCCCACCTGACCGTCCTGGAGAACGTCCGCATCGCGCTGCAGCGCCGGCGCGGCGGGTCCTTCGATTTCTGGCGCTCGCGGCGCGTGCTCGATGCGTTCAACGACCGCGCCATGGCGCTGCTCGCCGACGTCGGGCTGGCCTCGTTCTGCGACTGGACGGCCGTCGAGCTGCCGTACGGCCGCAAGCGCCAGCTGGAGATCGCCACCACGCTGGCGCTCGATCCGGAAATGCTGCTGCTCGACGAGCCGACCGCCGGCATGGCGCACGAGGACATTGACCGCATCACCCAGCTGATCAAGTCGGTTTCTGCCAACCGCACCGTGCTGATGGTCGAGCACAATCTGAGCGTCGTATCGGAGCTGTCCGACACCATCACGGTGCTCACCCGCGGCCGCGTGCTGGCCGAGGGCGACTACGAGACGGTGTCGGCCGATCCCGACGTGCGCGAGGCCTATATGGGGACCGGCCATGAATGACACCGCGCACGCCCGGCCCTTGCTGGCGGTCGACGCCCTGCAGGCGTGGTACGGCGAATCCCATATCCTGCACGGCGTTGCCTTCGACGTGTTCCCCGGCGAGGTGGTGACCCTGCTCGGCCGCAACGGCGCCGGCAAGACCACGACCTTGAAGTCGATCATGGGCATGGTCGGGCGGCGCACCGGCTCGGTGCGGCTGGAGGGACGCGAGCTGATCGGCCGGACCTCCGACCAGATCGCGCGCGCCGGCATCGCGTTCTGCCCGGAGGAGCGCGGCATTTTCGCCAGCCTCGACGTCGAGGAGAACCTGCTGCTGCCGCCCGAGGTGCGGCCGGGCGGGCTCGCCCTCGATCGCATCTTCGAGCTCTTTCCCAACGTCAAGGAGCGCCTGCACAGCCAGGGCACGAAGCTCTCCGGCGGGGAGCAGCAGATGCTGGCGATCGGCCGCATCCTGCGCACCGGTGCCCGGCTCCTCCTGCTCGACGAGCCGACCGAGGGGCTCGCCCCGGTCATCATCCAGCAGATCGGCAAGACCATCCGCGCGCTCAAGGGCCAGGGCTTCACCATCCTGCTGGTCGAGCAGAATTTTCGCTTCGCCTCGACGGTCGCCGACCGCTACTACATCATCGAGAACGGCCGCGTGGCGGAGCAGTTCGCCAATGCGGACCTGGACGCCAACGTCAAAAAGCTTCACGACTATCTCGGCGTGTGAATGCGCCGGCAACGGCGACAACGACATGGAGGACGTCCGATGAAACGACTTCTGGGCTTTTCGGTGCTTGCCGGCCTCCTGGTATGCGGGAGCGCGCAGGCACAGTTCACCGACGGTGTCATCAAGATCGGCGTGCTCAACGACATGTCGGGGCTCTACGCCGACCTCTCGGGGCCGGGCTCGGTGGCGGCCGCCCGCATGGCGGTCGAGGATTTCGGCGCCGCGCAAAAGGGTCTCAAGGTCGAGATCATCAGCGGCGACCATCAGAACAAGCCGGACGTCGGCTCCGGAATCGTGCGTTCCTGGATCGACGTCGACAAGGTGGACGTGATCGTCGACGTGCCGACCTCCTCGGTGGCGCTCGCCGTCAACGAGGTCGTCAAGGAGAAGAATAAGGTCTTCCTGGTGTCGGGCGCCGCGGCGTCGGACCTCACCGGCCCGAAATGCTCGCCCAATACCGTGCACTGGACCTACGACACCTGGGCGCTCGCCAACGGCACCGGCAAGGCGATCGTGAAGACCGGCGGCAATACCTGGTTCTTCATCACGGCGGACTACGCCTTCGGCCATGCGCTCGAGCGCGACACCGCCGCGGTGGTCGAGGCCAACGGCGGCAAGATCGTCGGCAAGGTGCGGCATCCGCTCAGCAGCAACGATTTCTCCTCGTTCCTGCTGCAGGCGCAGTCCTCGAAGGCGAAGATCATCGGGCTCGCCAATGCGGGCGGCGACACCATCAACTCGATCAAGCAGGCCGCCGAGTTCGGCATCGTCAAGGGCGGGCAGAATCTCGCCGGCCTGCTGGTCTTCATCACCGACGTGCATTCGCTCGGGCTGCAGACCGCCCAGGGGCTGATCCTGACCGAGGCGTTCTACTGGGACCGCACCGACGAGAGCCGCGCCTTCGCCAAGCGCTTTGCCCCGCAATACAAGGGCAACATGCCGACCATGGTGCAGGCCGGCGTCTATTCGGCGGTGCTGCACTATCTCAAGGCCGTCGAGGCGCTGAAGAGCGACGCCGACGGCAAGGCGGTAGTGGCCAAGATGAAGGAGCTTCCGACCGACGACCCGCTGTTCGGCAAGGGCGCGATCCGCGCCGACGGGCGAAAGATCCACGACATGTATCTGTTCGAGGTGAAGAAGCCCGAGGAGTCCAAGGACCCGTGGGACACCTACAAGCTGCGTGCCACGATCCCGGCCGCCGAGGCCTTCCGTCCGCTGAAGGAGGGCAACTGTCCGCTGGTCAGCGGCTGAGCTCGGCGTAAGCGAGGCCGGCGACGATCCGGCGGCCTCGCGTTTCCACAGGGCAATCGGCGATGATCGAGATCTTCGGCATTCCCTCCCAGGCGCTGTTCGGCCAATTGCTGATCGGCCTGATCAACGGCTCGTTCTACGCGCTCCTGAGCCTGGGCCTCGCCGTCATCTTCGGCATGCTCAACATCATCAATTTCACCCACGGCGCCCAGTACATGATGGGCGCCTTCGTCGCCTTCCTGCTGCTCCAGCACATCGGGGCGAACTACTGGCTGGCGCTGATCATCGCGCCGATCGTGGTCGGCTTCTTCGGCATCGTCATGGAACGGCTTTTTCTCCACCACCTCTACAAGCTCGATCACCTCTACGGCCTGCTGCTGACTTTCGGCATCGCGCTGATCATCGAGGGCCTCTTTCGCAACTACTACGGATCTTCGGGCCAGACCTACCAGATGCCGGCGCTGCTGCAGGGCGGCCAGAATCTCGGCTTCATGTTCCTGCCGAACTATCGCGCCTGGGTGATCGTCTTCTCGCTCGTCGTCTGCCTGTCGACCTGGTTCGTCATCGAGCGCACACGTCTCGGCTCCTACCTGCGCGCCGCCACCGAGAACCCGGCGCTGGTGCGCGCGTTCGGCATCAACGTGCCGCGCATGATCACCCTGACCTACGGGTTCGGCGTCGGCCTGGCGGCGCTCGCCGGCGTCATGGCGGCGCCGATCTACAATGTCAGCCCGCTGATGGGCTCCGACCTGATCATCGTGGTGTTCGCCGTGGTGGTGATCGGCGGCATGGGCTCGATCATGGGGGCGATCGTCACCGGCTTCGGCCTCGGCGTCATCGAAGGCCTGACCAAGGTGTTCTTCCCCGAGGCGTCGAACACCGTGATCTTCGTGATCATGGCGATCGTCCTTCTCATCCGGCCGGCCGGCCTCTTCGGCAGGAGCGCGTGACATGGATCGTGTGGCGGATCCGGTGGCGGTGGGGATCAGGCCCGGCCTGTCGTGGAGCGAGCCGATCGCCTTCCTGGTGATGGCGGGCCTGTTCATCGTGGCGCCCGCCCTGGTCTATCCGGTCTTCCTGATGAAGGCGCTGTGCTTCGCGCTGTTTGCCTGCGCCTTCAACCTGCTGATCGGCTATGTCGGTCTCCTGTCGTTCGGCCACGCGCTCTATTTCGGCTGGGCCGGCTATGTCAGCGCCTATGCGGCCAAGGCCTGGGGGCTGCCGCCGGAGGCGGCGATCCTGCTCGGCACCGCGACGGCGGCGGGGCTCGGGCTCATCGTGGGCGCGCTCGCCATCCGCCGCCAGGGCATCTACTTCGCGATGATCACGCTGGCGCTGGCGCAGATGATGTACTTCTTCGCCCTGCAGGCGCCGTTCACCGGCGGCGAGGACGGCATCCAGGCGGTGCCGCGCGGAAGACTGTTCGGCATCTTCAACCTCGCCGACCAGACCACGATGTACTTCTTCGTCCTGACGCTTTTTCTTGCCTGCTTCCTCTTGATCTACCGCATTATCCATTCGCCGTTCGGCGAGGTCCTGAAGGCGATCCGCGAGAACGAGGCCCGCGCCATATCGCTCGGCTACAAGACCGACCGCTACAAGCTGCTCGCCTTCGTGCTCTCGGCGACGCTTGCCGGCGTCGCCGGCGGCACCAAGTCCATCGTCTTCCAGCTCGCGTCGCTGACCGACGTGCACTGGAGCATGTCGGGCGAGGTCGTGCTGATGACGCTGGTCGGCGGGCTCGGCACCGTGTTCGGACCGGTCGCCGGCGCCTTCGTCATCGTCTCGATGGAGAACTACCTCGCCCAGTTCGGCCAGTGGGTCACGGTGATCCAGGGCTTCGTCTTCGTGACCTGCGTGCTGCTGTTCCGCCGCGGCGTGGTGGGAGAGCTGGCGAACCTGCTCAGGATCAAGCTGTAGCGGTCGCCGGCGCCGGCGGTACGTGAACGACGGCCTGGCCGGTGTGGCCGTTGGGTAACGGATTCCAGGTTTGCGAATTTTCCACAGGTCATTCTCCGTCGATCCTGTTGCCGGCGGGTGAAGCACGCAGCAGGATGGCCGCAACAAAGAATCGGGGCGGCGGTCATGACCTGGGCAAACCCTCTGTGGAAGTCCGACGCGGTTTCGCTGCGCTGGCGGTCGCTGGCAGAGCGGCGCCGCGCGCATTTCATCGATCTCTACAAGAGCGGGCGCTGGAAACGCTATTACACCGAGGATGCCTTCCTGGCCCACATGCGCGAGGTGGTCCGCGGCGCCGACGAGTGGGGTCGGATGGTCGAGACGGTCCGGGGTCAGGCCGACACTTCGCAAGGGGAGCGTCCCGCCGCGAAATAGCGATTTCGCTTTCCCGTCATCGTCGCGCCCGCCGTCGCTGATCGGAACGGCGATCCGCCCCGATGGTAAGCCGGCGCCGGCCGCGGGTGACGCGAGGGTGGCTTTCGCCTATTCTCCGCTCTGTCGCGCCGCCGAGCTGCCGAGCATCGCTGCCCGCCGCGCTGACCGTTGCGAGCCTGTCCGGCTCCGGGGGTAGTGATGAGGTGGAGCTTCGCCGCTGGCGTGATGCTGCTGCTCGCCGGCAGCCCCGTGGCGGCGCAGGACGCGGCGGCGCTGGAGAAGCGGGGCGAGGAGCTGGCGGCCCGGCATTGCTCCATGTGCCATTCCATCGGCCGCACCGGCATGAGTCCGCATGCCGAGGCCGTGCCGTTCCGCACGCTCTCCCGCAAGTATCCCGTCGAGTCTCTCGAGGAGGCGCTGGCAGAAGGCATGGTGGCCGGTCACCCCGACATGCCGGAGGTGAAACTCTCGGCCGACGACGTGGGGGCGTTCATCGCTTATCTGAACGCCATCCAGGAGCCCTAAATCGCCGGGCTGCGGCGACATGCCGGTGTTCACCGGGCTCGTTATCGGCGGCGCCCTGGCAGTCTCGTCCGGCGGGTTGGCCAAACGCGATGACCTGTGGTCAAGTGGCGCCGTCCATCACGGCGGTGTCGCAATGACGAACATCAATCCCAATCCGTTCACCACCCGGCCCGAGATCGAGGGCACGTTCGGCGTCGTCGCCTCGACCCACTGGATCGCCACGGCGGTCGGCATGGCGACCCTGGAAAAAGGCGGCAACGCCTTCGACGCCGCGGTGGCGACCGCTTTCACCCTTCAGGTGGTCGAGCCGCACCTCAACGGCCCCGGCGGCGATGTCCCGGTGATCCTCCACGACGTGCGCCGCGGCCGGCCCGAGGTGATTTGCGGCCAGGGCCCGGCGCCGCAGGGCGCCACCATCGCCCACTACCGCGGCCTCGGCCTCGACATCGTGCCCGGCACGGGGCTGCTGGCGGCCTGCGTTCCCGGCACGTTTGAGACCTGGATGCTGCTGCTGCGCGACTACGGGACGATGCGGCTCGCTGATGTGCTTGCCCCGGCGATCGGCTACGCCACCGGCGGCCATCCGCTGGTCGAGCGCGCCACCGCCACCATCGCCATGGTGGAGGGGCTTTTTCGCCGGCACTGGCCGACCTCCGCCGCGGTCTATCTGCCCGACGGAAAAGTGCCCGAGCCGGGCACGCTGTTCACCAATCGCACATTGGCGGAGACCTATCGACGCATCCTGCGCGAGGCCGAGAGCGCCGGCGGCGACCGCGTGGGCCAGATCGAGATGGCCCGGAAAGTCTGGTCGGAAGGCTTCGTCGCCGCGGCGATCGACCGTTTCTGCCGAACCCAGGACGTGATGGATGTCTCCGGCTCGCCGCATCGCGGCGTGCTGACCGGCGACGACATGGCGAGATGGCAGGCCCATGTCGAGGCGCCGCTCACCTACGACTACGGACGCTACACCGTGTGCAAGGCCGGGGCCTGGAGCCAGGGCCCGGTGATGCTGCAGCAGCTGGCGCTGCTCAAGGGTTTCGAGCTCGACGGGCTCGATCCGGCGGGGCCCGAGTTCATCCACGCCCAGGTCGAATGCGCCAAGCTCGCCTATGCGGACCGCGAGACGTTCTACGGCGATCCGGACTTCGTCGACGTGCCGATGGAGACGCTGCTGTCGGACGCCTACAACGCGGAACGGCGAAAGCTCGTCTCCCGCGAGGCTTCGCTCGAGCTGCGGCCGGGCTCGGTCGACCGGTTTCGGCGCGGTGCTGAAGCTCCGCCGCGAGCACGGCCAGCGCGCCGCCGTCGGCAGCATGGGAGCGGGCGAGCCGACCGTCGGACGGCTCGGCGAGGTGCGCGGCGACACCGTGCATTTCGACATCGTCGATAAGGCCGGCAACATGGTCTCGGCGACGCCCTCCGGCGGCTGGCTGCAATCCTCGCCCGTGATCCCCGAGCTCGGCTTCTGCCTCGGCAGCCGTGCCCAGATGTTTTGGCTCGACGAGGGCCATCCGGCGGCGCTCGCGCCCGGCAAGCGGCCGCGCACCACGCTGAGCCCGACGCTGGCGCTGCGCGACGGCGAGCCCTATCTCGCCTGGGGATCTCCCGGCGGCGACCAGCAGGACCAGTGGACCACCCAGTTCTTCCTGCGCCACGTCCATGCCGGGATGAACCTGCAGGAGGCGATCGACGCGCCGGCCTGGCATTCCGAGCATTTTCCCATCTCGTTTTGGCCGCGCACCGCGCGCCCCGGCGTCCTGGTGATCGAGGGAAGGGTGCCGGCAGAGACCCGCCGCGAGCTCGACCGCCGCGGCCATGTCGTCGAGGTCGGCCCCGACTGGTCGGAGGGGCGGTTGACCGCTGCCTCGCGGGTCGGACCGCGCCGCCGCGCCGCCGCCAATCCGCGCGGCATGCAGGGCTATGCGGCCGGACGGTAACGCCGGGTCTGGCCAAGCGGATGCCCGCATGACCACATGCTTCAGGGACGGGCGGCGGAGGCGACGATGACCTGGTCGATCATCGCCCGCGACCGCGCGACGGGGCAGTTCGGCATCGCGGTGGCGACCCGGTTCTTCGCGGTCGGCGCCCGCGTGCCCCATATCGCGTCCGGCGTCGGCGCGGTCGCCACCCAGGCGCTGGTCAACCCGTTCTACGGCGAGCGAGGCCTCGCCCTGCTTCGCGACGGCGTGGCGGCGCCGGAGGTCGTGGCGCGCGCTCACTGCGGCGGATCACGGCCGCGATCACCGGCAGCTGCACGTGATGGACGCGGCCGGCCGCATCGCCGCCCATACCGGCACCGCCTGCGTCGCCTGGTGCGGGCATCTCGCGGGAGACGATTTCTCGGTCGCCGGCAACATGCTCGCCGGGCCGCAGGTGATCGCCGAGACCGCTGCCGCCTATGCGGCCGGTGCCGGAATGCCGTTCGCGCGCCGGCTGATCGCCGCGTTGCAGGCGGGAGAAGCCGCGGGCGGCGACAAGCGCGGCAAGCAGTCGGCGGCGCTGCTGATCCATGGCGAGGAGGATTGGTCCGACCTCGATCTCCGGGTCGACGACCATCCCGATCCGCTCGCCGAGCTGGCGCGGCTCGAGCAGGTGAGCCGCGAACGCTACGTCCACTTCCGGCAGTTCATGCCGAGCCGGCGCAACCCGGTCGGGGAGACCGACCGGGCGGTCATCGAGGCGGCCATCGCGAGCGCGATCGCCGCCGGGGAAGGGCGATGACCTCCGGCGAGACGTTGCTGGCGATCGAGAACCTCAAGGTCGTGTTCCACGGCGATCGCGGACGGACCACCCGGGCGGTCGACGGTGTCGACCTGACGCTGATGCGCGGCCGCACCCTCGGCCTGGTCGGCGAGTTCGGGCTGCGGCAAGAGCGTGACCTCGCTCGCCGTCATGGGGTTGTTGCCGAAGGCCACCGCGGAAGTGTCCGGGACAGTGCATTTCGACGGCGTCGATCTGCTGCGTCTCGCCGACCCGCAACTGCGCGACCTGCGCGGCGACCGCCTCGCCATGATCTTTCAGGAGCCGATGACCTCGCTCAACCCCTCCTACACGGTCGGCGAGCAGATCATCGAGGCGATTGTCCGCCATCGCGACCTGGCGCGGCCCGCCGCCCGCGCCCATGCCATCGAGATGCTCCGGCGGGTCGGCATCCCGTCGCCCGGCCAGCGCCTCGACGACTATCCGCACAAGCTCTCCGGCGGCATGCGCCAGCGCGTGATGATCGCCATGGCGCTCGCCTGCGGGCCGCAGCTCCTGATCGCCGACGAGCCGACCACCGCGCTCGACGTCACCATCCAGGCGCAGATCCTCGACCTGATGCGCGGCGCTGAAGGCCGAGACCGGCGCGGCGATCATCCTCATCACCCACGATCTCGGCGTGGTGGCCGAGATCTGCGACGACGTCGCCGTCATGTATGCGGGACAAATGGTCGAGCAGGCGCCGGTCGAGATCCTGTTCGAGCGGCCCGAGCATCCCTACACGGTCGGCCTGCTCGCCTCGATCCCGCGTCTCGACCGCCGCGCCCAGGAGCTTGCCGCCATCGAGGGCACGCTGCCCGACATGACGGCACCGCCTCCCGGCTGCCGCTTCGCACCGCGCTGTCCGTTCGCCGACGAGCAGTGCCGGGTCGCGTCGCCGCCGGTGGTGCGCATCGATCCGCGCCACTGGTCGCGCTGCTTCAAGACTCCGCTGGAGCGGCTCGTCTCGTGACCGCACCGCTCCTCGAGGCCGACAACCTGACCAAGCACTTCGTGGTGCGGCGGTCGCTGCTCGGCCGGACGCTGTCCGCCGTCAAGGCGGTCGACGGGGTGAGCTTCTCGGTCGCCCCCGGCGAGACTCTTGCGCTGGTCGGCGAGTCCGGCTCGGGCAAGTCGACGGTCGGCCGCCTGGTGCTGCGCCTGATCGAGCCGACCGCCGGAACCGTGCGCTTCGCCGGCCAGGACATCTTCGCGCTCGGCGCCCGGCGCGCTCAACGAGCTGCGCCGTCACGCCCAGCTGGTGTTCCAGGATCCCTACGCGTCGCTCAATCCGCGCATGACGGTCGGCCAGATGCTGGGCGAGCCGCTCCAGCTGCATGCCATCGTGCCGCCTTCGGCGCGCCGCGAGCGCGTCGCCGAGCTGTTGTCGCTGGTCGGGCTCGAGGCGCGATTTGCCGCGCGCTATCCGCACGAATTCTCCGGCGGTCAGCGTCAGCGCATCGCCATCGCCCGCGCGCTGGCGTCCGAACCGCAGCTCATCGTGTGCGACGAGCCGGTCAGCGGCCCTCGACGTCTCGATCCGCTCGCAGGTGCTCAACCTGCTGCGCGACCTGCAGCGCCGGCTCGGGCTTGCCTACATCTTCATCTCCCACGACCTCGCGGTGGTGAGGCACATCGCCGACCGGGTCGCGGTGATGTATCTCGGCCGCATCGTCGAGACCGCGCGCGCCGAGGACCTGTTCGCCGCGCCGCGGCATCCCTATACGCGGGCGCTGCTTTCGGCGATCCCGGTCCCGCGTCCGCGGGCGCGGCGCGACCGCCAGATTCTGCCAGGGCGACGTGCCGAGCCCGATCGATCCGCCCGCCGGATGCCACCTGCATCTGCGCTGCCCGCACGCGGTCGAGCGCTGCCGGGCCGAGCGGCCGCTGCTCGTCGACGACGCCTCCGGCCATGCCACCGCGTGCCATCGCTGGACCGAGCTTCCCGCCGCCGGCGCCATCGTTCCGGAGGACGCCCGGCCGTCGCCGGCGCTGGAAAAGCTGATCGCCGCCTTCGCGGCCCCGTCGGACGCGACGGGCCCCGGCGGGGTTGATACAGTCGCCGGGAGGCTCGGCGTCCCGGCGCGGGATTGACGAGGAGATTGGGGAGATCGTCATGAGACTGCTTCGACTGGCCGCATGCGCCGCGATCCTGGCGGTGAGTACCGCCGCCGCGGCCGCAGAGACCACGCTTCGCATCGGGCTCGCCGAGGATCCCGATATCCTCGATCCGACGCTCGCCCGTACCTATGTGGGGCGCATCGTATTCGCCTCGCTGTGCGACAAGCTGTTCGACATCGACGAAAAGCTCGCCGTGGTGCCCCAGCTCGCGCTCTCGCACGAGACCTCGGCGGACGGCAAGGCGGTCACCATCCGGCTGCGACCCGGCGTCAAATTCCACGACGGCGAGCCGCTCGACGCGGAGGCGGCGAAATTCTCCCTCGAGCGCCACCTCACGATGACCGGCTCGTTCCGCAAGCCGGAGATCGCCGCGCTCGAGCGCATCGAGGTGGCCGACCCGCTGACCATCCGGCTGATCCTGAAGACCCCGTTCGCGCCGCTGATCGCCCAGCTCACCGACCGCGCCGGCATGATGGTGTCGCCCAAGGCCGCAGCCGCGGCCGGCGACCGCTTCGGCTTGCATCCGGTCTGCGCCGGCCCATACAAATTCGTCGAGCGGCTGCAGCAGGACCGCATCGTGGTGGAGAAATTCCCCGACTACTGGGACAAGAACAACGTCCACATCGACCGCATCGTCTATCTGCCGATCGTCAATTCCACGGTGCGGCTCGCCAACGTGAAGTCGGGCGGCCTCGATCTCATCGAGCGCGTGCTGGCGACCGACATCAAGGACGTGCGCGCCGATTCCCGGCTGCAGCTCTCCACCGCGCTCGAGCTCGGCTACCAGGGGATCACGCTCAACATCGGCAACGACAAGCAAAAGGGTCCGCTCAGCCAGTCCGCCAAGGTGCGCGAGGCGCTCAATCTGGCGATCGACCGCGAGGCGCTCAACCAGGTCGTGTTCAACGGCGAGTTCGTGCCGGGCAACCAATGGATCAGCCCGCAGCATCCCTACTATCAGAAGAAATTCCCGGTGCCGAAGCGCGACGTCGCCAGGGCCAGGGCGCTGATCAAGGAGGCGGGCGTCAGCACCCCGATCGCCGTGGACTTCATGGTGCCCAAGGGGCCGGAGACCCAGGCCGTCGCCGAGGTCGTGCAAGCGATGGCCGCCGAGGTCGGCTTCGACATGAAGGTCCGCGTCACCGAGTTCGCCACCTCGCTCAAGCAGGCCGAGGCCGGCGAGTTTCAGGCCTTCCTGCTGGCCTGGAGCGGCCGCACCGATCCCGACGGCAATCTCTATGTCTTTCACAAGTGCAAGGCGCCGCAGAACTACAGCGCCAACTGCAACGCCGAGGCCGACAAGCTGCTCGACGAGGCGCGGACCGTATCCGACGCCGCCGCCCGCAAGGCGGTCTACGAAAAACTGACCGGGGTCATCCTGCAGGACGACCCGATCCTCTACATCTACCATCGCACCGTGCTGATCGCCCACACCAAACGCCTGGAAGGCTACCGGCAGATGCCCGACGGTCTGGTCCGGGTGGTGGGTTTGCGGCTCAAATGATCGATCGATGCCATTCAGAGTGACGTAGCCGGGGGAGGGTCCTGATGAAGCGCCTGATGATCATGGTGGGAATGGCCGCGCTGCTGGCGCTGTCGGCTGGTGCGGCTGCGGCGGAGACGACGCTGCGGATCGGGCTCGCCGAGGACCCCGACATGCTCGATCCGACGCTCGCCCGCACCTATGTGGGGCGGATCGTGTTCTCGTCGATCTGCGACAAGCTGTTCGACATCGACGAGAATTTGAAGATCGTGCCGCAGCTGGCGCTCGGCTACGACACCTCCGAGGACGGCAAGGTCGTCACCATCAGGCTGCGCCCGGGAGTGAAATTCCACGACGGCGAGATGCTCGACGCCGAGGCTGCGAAATTTTCCGTCGACCGCCATCTCACGATGCCGGGCTCGTTCCGCAAGCCGGAGATCGCCGCGGTCGACCATGTCGACGTGGTCGATCCGCTGACCATCCGGCTGGTCCTGAAAAACCCGTTCTCGCCGCTCATCGCCCAGCTCACCGATCGCGCCGGCATGATGGTCTCGCCCAAGGCCGCCCGCGAGGCGGGCGACCGCTTCGCCCTGCACCCGGTCTGCGCCGGGCCCTACCGGTTCGTCGAGCGCGTGCAGCAGGACCGCATCGTGGTGGAAAAATTTTCCGACTACTGGAACAAGGACAATGTCCACATCGACCGCATCGTCTATCGGCCGATCGTCGATTCCACGGTGCGGCTCGCGGCGCTCAAATCCGGCGGGCTCGACCTGATCGAGCGCATGCTGGCGACCGATATCAAGGACGTGCAGTCGAACCCGAAGCTGAAGCTCTCGACCACCCCCGAGCTCGGCTATACCGGCATCAACATCAACGTCAACCACGGCGAGGCCGCCAAGACGCCGTTCGGCTCCGACCCGCGGGTGCGAAGAGCCTTCGACCTTGCGCTCGACCGCGACGCCATCAACCAGGTGGTGTTCAACGGCGAGTTCATCCCCGGCAACCAGTGGATCAGCCCGAAGAATCCCTATTATCAGCAATCGATCCCGGTGCCGAAGCGCGACGTCGCCAAGGCCAAGGCACTGCTCAAGGAGGCCGGGGTGACGCTGCCGGTGGCGATCGAGCTCATGGTGGTGACCGGACCGGAGAACCAGCAGATCGGCGAGGTGGTCCAGGCGATGGCGGGGGAGGCCGGGTTCGACGTGAAGATCCGCGCCACCGAGTCGGCGACCGCTACCAACGCGGCCGAAGCCGGGCGCTTCCAGGCCTACCTGTCGCTGTGGTCGGGCCGCTCCGATCCCGACGGCAACATCTACATCTACCACAAATGCGGCGGCCCGCTGAACTGGGGACAGTACTGCGACAAGGACATCAATTCCTGGCTCGACGCCGCGCGCCTGACCTCCAACTTCGACGAGCGCAAGGCGATCTACCAGAAGGTCGCCGCAAAGCTGCTCGACGGCGGCAGCATCATCTATCTGTTCCATCGCAAATGGCTGATCGCCCACAGCGCGCGTCTGGAGGGCTTCAAGCCGATCCCCGACGGCCTCATCCGCGTCGTCGGGCTGATGTTGAAATAGATCCATGCTGACCTTCCTAGGCAAGCGGCTGCTGCAGCTTCTGCCCACCCTGTTCTTCGTCTCGGTGCTGATCTTCTTGCTGCAGCAACTGCTGCCCGGCGATCCGGCGGCCACCATGGCGGGGGAGGAGCGCGATCCCGAGGTCATCGCCCAGATCCGCCGCCAGTATCACCTCGATCAGCCGCTGCCTGTTCAGTATGTGTACTGGATCAAGGGCGTGCTGTCGGGTGATCTCGGCGAGTCGATGCGGATCAAGGAGAAGGTGCTCGATCTCATCATCGCCAAGCTGCCAGTGACGATCCAGCTCGCCGGCATGGCGATCGTCATCGCGCTCGCCATCGGGATTCCCGCCGGCATCGTCTCGGCGGTGAAGAAGGACACGGTCTGGGACTACGCCGCCAACGGCTTTGCCCTGTGGGGCATCTCGACGCCGAATTTCTGGCTCGGCATCCTGCTGATTTTCCTGTTCTCGGTGGAGCTCGGCTGGCTGCCGGCCTCGGGCTATGTGCGCCCCTCCGAGGACTGGCGCGCCTCGCTCGCCTCAACCATCATGCCGGCCTTCGTGCTCGGCAATGCGATCGCCGCGGTGCTGATGCGGCACACGCGGAGCGCCATGCTGCAGGCGCTGGGCAGCGATTATGTCCGCACCGCGCGTGCCAAAGGCCTTTCCGAGCGCACCGTCATCCTCAAGCACGCGATGCGCAACGCGCTGACCCCGGTGATCACGCTGGGCGCGCTCGAGCTCGGCACGCTGCTCTCCGGCGCGGTGCTGACCGAGCAGATCTTCACCATACCGGGCTTCGGCAAGCTCATCGTCGACGCGGTGTTCAACCGCGACTACGCGGTGGTGCAGGGCGTCGTGCTGGTCACCGCCACCACCTATATCGCGCTCAACCTGGTCGCCGACATCCTCTACATCCTGGTCAATCCGCGGCTGCGGGCCTGACACGATGGTCGACGCGCCCTTCACCGGTTCCCTGATATCGGCGGCCGAGGAGGTCGCCGAGAGCCCGACCCGGCGCGCGCTCAGGCGCCTAGTTCGCCGCAAGGGTGCGGTGCTCGGCTTGATCGTGTTGGGGATATTCGCCGCCTGCGCTCTGCTGGCACCGCTGGTCGCGCCCTACGACCCGATCGCCCAGAGCTGGACCTCGGTGCGCAAGGCGCCGTCGGCGCTGCACTGGTTCGGCACCGACGACGTCGGCCGCGACATCCTCGCCCGCGTCATTTTCGGCGCGCGCGCCTCGCTGATGGCGGGTGTCGTCTCGGTCGGCATCGCGCTCGGGGTCGGGGTGCCGCTCGGGCTCGTGGCCGGCTATCTCGGCGGCTTCATCGATGCGCTGCTCGGCCGCATCACCGACGCCATGCTGGCCTGCCCGTTCCTCATCCTCGCCATCGCGCTCGCCGCCTTCCTGGGCCCAAGCCTCACCAATGCGATGATCGCCATCGGCATCACCACCACGCCGATCTTCGTGCGGCTGACCCGCGGCCAGGTGATGGCGGTGAAGGTCGAGGACTATGTCGAGGCGGCGCGCGCGGTCGGCAATCCGCGCTGGCGCATCGCCTTGTTCCACATTCTTCCCAATATCCTGCCGGCGCTTCTGGTGCAGGCGACGCTGTCGATCGCCGCCGCCATCATCGCCGAGGCGAGCCTGTCGTTCCTCGGCCTCGGCCAGCAGCCGCCGTCGCCGTCCTGGGGCAGCATGCTCAACTCGGCCCAGCGTTTCCTGATCAACGCGCCATGGATGGCGGTGTGGCCGGGGCTCGCGATTTTTCTCACCGTGCTGTCGTTCAACCTGGTGGGCGACGGCCTGCGCGACGCGCTCGACCCGAGAGAGCGTTAAAAAGGGCCTGCCTGCCGCCAGCCGATCGTCAGCGGTCGCGCCAGCGCTCCCGCATGCCGCCCCAGCCCTGGCCATGCCGCAGGCCGATCGTGTTGAAGCGCGCCTTCTGCTCGTCGGTGAGCGAAGAGTAGAACTGCTCCAGGGCCGGGCGCACGGTCTTTACCGCCTGCAGCATGGCCTCGAGGCGTTTCTCCATCGCCTCCATGCGTCCCGTCGGCGTGAGCGCGGCCTCGGTGGGACATGCCGCCTTCATCTCGTCCACAGCCTTGGTGGAGGCGGCCTTCAGGCCGTCCAGCGCGGCGCGTTGCGCCTCGGTCGGCTTGACGGTCCGCTCGATCTCCCCGATCCGCCATTCGGCAAACCCCGCCATCGGCGCCCCGCACATCGGACCGAAGCCGCGGGGACCCATCATGGCGGGTCCCATCATCGTGCCGGGGCCCCATCCGCGCAATCCGTCGCGGCCTTCCGGTCCGCCCGGTTTGCGCGGCTCGGCCGGGGAGGCCGGCGCCGCTGGATCGTCAGGGGCCGCCTGCTGGGCAAGCGCCGGCGCGATCGTGATGAACGCGGCAAGCGCGACAGCGCTCAGCGCCGCCGCCGACACCATCGGATTATTCCTCATCGTGACGTCTCCTCTCGCGGCCACGTGGCAATGCACGCTGCGCAATCTGTCATTTCAATCCCATGCTGCCGCTCGCACGGTCATTGACCTTGGTCAACGCTCACCCGTCCGCCAGCGCGTGAAAAATCTCGTCCTCCTGGGCGAAGTGGAGGCGCAGCACGGCCTCGAGCCCGTAGAGCAGCCGCTGCAGCTCGTGGGCTACGGCAGTGTCGGGTCCGCCGGGCGGCAGGTCGGCGACCAGCCGCCCGAATGCCTGGGCGAGGCCAAAAATTTCCCGGTGGCCGCGGCTCATGGCGGCCATCGGGTCGTCGCCGCCGATCAGCCGGCCGACCCGCGGATAGACCGCGGCGTCGTCGTGGATCTCGTGCGGCAGGACGCGCTCGCGCAACTCCGCATCGAGTCGCACCAGCGCGTCGCGGCTCGTTTCCGGGGGCTCGTCGTGCAGCCCGTCGGCCACCGCGCGAATCTGGTCGATCACCGACCGCAGCGCGTGATGCTCGCGGCGCAGCGACGTCGCCTCGGTGGCCGGAAGACCCGCCGGGCGGCGCGCCTCGCGCCCGGCGCCGAGCGCCCGCAAGGCGTTGAGCACTACCGCCGCGTCGATTGCTTCCTGGACCAGCGCGCCGGCGACCGGCGGCAGATAGCCGAGCGCGGCGACCGCCATGGCGGCGAGCGACAGTGCGATCCCGATCGTGGCGCTGGATACGGCGATCGACCGGGTGCGCCGCGCGATGGTGAAGGCCTCGACCAGGCGATCGACACGATCGACCAGGAACACGATATCGGCGGCCTGCGCCGACGCGGCCGCGCCGCGCGCCCCCATGGCGATCCCCACATGGGCGGCGGAGAGGGCAGGCGCGTCGTTGATCCCGTCGCCCACCATGGCGGTGATGCCACGCCGACGCGCCGCGGCGACGACCGCGACCTTGCCTTCCGGCGACACGCCGGCATGGACCTCGTCGACGCCCAGCGCGGCGCCGACCGAGGAGGCGATGTCGGCCCGGTCGCCGGTCACGAGCTCGATGCGCCCAATTCCGGCCGCGCGCAGCATCCGGATCGCGCGGGCGGCGTCGGGGCGGATCTCGTCGGCCAGGATCAGCGCGCCCACGACCCTGCGGTCGATCGCCACCAGCATTACCGACAGGTCGTCGCGCACAGCGCGCCGGACCACGCGGTCGGTCTCCGCATCGCTTGTATTGGCCGACGACACGAAATCCGGGCTGCCGAGCGCCACGCGATGGCCCTCGACCGTGCCTTCGAGCCCGGCGCCGGGCGTCTCGTGGATCGCGGTCGCCATGGTGATCGCGAGCCCCCGCTCGCGCGCCGTCGCGGCGACCAACTCGGCGAGCACGTGCTGCGAGGCCTGTGCCAGCGAGCCGGCCAGGCGCAGCAGCTCGTTGCGGTCGACACCCGACGCCGCGGCGATCGCGGTCAGCCGGGCGTGCCCTTCGGTCAGCGTGCCGGTCTTGTCGAACAGCACCGTCTCGGCTCGGGCCAGCAGCTCGAGGGCGCCCGCGCTCTTGATCAGGACGCCGCGCCGGGCGGCGCGCGACATGCCGGACACGATCGCCGCCGGGACCGCCAGGATGAGCGGGCAGGGCGTCGCCACCACCAGCACCGCCAGCGCCCGCAGCGGATCGCCGGTCGCCACATAGGCGATCGTGGCGAGCGCCGCGGTTACTGCCAGAAAGAGCATCGCCCAGCGGTCGGCGAGCCGTGCCATCGGGGCCTTGGAGCGCTGCGCCGCCTCGACCAGGCGGATGATGCCCGCATAGGTGCTCGCCGCGGCGGCCCGTGTCGCCACCATGGTGAACGGCGAGCCCGCATTGGCGCTGCCGCTGAGCACCAGGGCGCCGCGCAGCCGTTCGACCGGCAGCGGCTCGCCGGTCATGGCCAACTCGTCGAGCACCGCCGCGGCGTCGGCGACCAGGCCGTCCACCGGCACCACCTCGCCGGCGCGGACCAGGATGTGGTCCTGCGGCCGGATGTCCTCGATCGGAACGGCTGTGATCCCGCCGTTCTCGATCCGTTGCGCCGTGCGCGCCACGCGGCCGAGCAGGGCCGACATTTCCCGCCTGGCGCGGTGCTCCGCATAGGATTCGAGGGCCTGGCCGCCGGCGAACATCAGCGCGATGACGACGCCCGCCAGATGCTCGGCGAGCGCCAGCGCCCCCGCCATGGCGAGCGCCGCGATCAGGTCGAGGCCGACCTCGTGGCGCGCCAGGGAGCGCACGATGATGACGATCAGGACTGCGAGCACCGGAACGGTGCCGGCGGTCCAGATCAGCCCGGCCATATCTGCCTGACCCGCCGCAAACGCCGCCAGGCCGGCGGCGAGCGCAAGCGCGGGGACTGCGACCAGGGCGATGGTGAACGTTCGGCTGGAG
This sequence comes from uncultured Alphaproteobacteria bacterium, assembly GCA_963755055.1. Classification (GTDB taxonomy): domain Bacteria; phylum Pseudomonadota; class Alphaproteobacteria; order Rhizobiales; family Xanthobacteraceae; genus AP-16. The sequence goes on from CAVWIS010000017.1 coordinate 62,170, forward strand.
ATCATTGATGCGGATCCTCGCAGCCTGGCGCATGACGGCCATGCGCCAGATCAATTGCCGGGACTTGACGGCGGCGCTTCCCCGGGCGACGACGCATGCGCCGCCAATGCGTGGCCGTGAGGAAATCTTGGGTGACTTTTCGAGGGGGATGACATGGCGTCGGGCACGACCGCGGACGAGGCGAAGATCCTGCAGTGGCTGGCAGAGCAGCGGCCCGCCATGCTGGCCCTGCTCGAGCAGCTGGTGAACACCGACAGCGGCAGCTACGACAAGGCCGGCGTCGATGCGGCTGGCGCCCATATTCAAAGCTTTCTCGACCAGCACGGGATCGTCCACGACACCGTGCCCAACGAGCGGTTCGGCGACGGCATAAGGGCGACCGTCGGCGCCGGCTCCAATACGACGATTCTGCTGATGGGTCACCGCGATACGGTTTTTCCCAAGCAGGAGGCGTCGCGCCGCCCGTTCCGCATCGCCAACGGCCGGGCCTATGGGCCGGGGGTCGCCGACATGAAGGCCGGCCTGGTGATGAACGCCTTCGTGCTTGCGGCCTTCGAGAAGTTCGGCGGAGCGCCGGCCCCGCTGGTCGGCCTGTTCACGGCGGACGAGGAGATCGGCTCGCCGTCGTCGCGTCCGCTGATCGAGAGCGAGGCGCGGCGCGCCCGGGCGGTGTTCAACTCCGAGCCCGGCCGGCCGAGCGGGGCGGTGGTGAGCGGCCGCAAGGGCGGCGTGTTCATGCGCTTCGAGGTGACCGGCAAGGCGGCGCATTCGGGGGCGAACTTCTCCGCCGGTATCAGCGCCATCGACGAGCTCGCCAGAAAGGTGATCGCGCTGCACGCGATCACCGATCTCGACAAGGGCACCACGGTGAATGTCGGCCTGATCTCCGGCGGCCAGACCGTCAACACGGTCGCCCCCTGGGCCAAGGGCGAGATCGACCTGCGCTACGTGACCCCGGCCGACCGCGAGGTGGCGATGGCACGGATCTCCGAGATCATCGCCACGAGCTTCGTTGCCGGCACCAGCGCGACGCTGGAGATCGCCGGCGAGTTCCTGCCTCTGGTCGAGAGCCCGGACGGCAAGCGCCTGTTCGATCTCTACACCGCGTGCGCCGGCCAGCTCGGCCTGAAGGTCGGAGCGGAATTCACCGGCGGCTGCGCGGATTCCGGATTCGCCGCCAATGTCGGCGCGCCGACGCTCTGTGCCACCGGGCCGGTCGGGGGCCTCGCCCATACGCCCGAGGAATATCTCGAGGTCGAGACGATCGTGCCGCGGGCGCAGACATTGGCGCTGGCGGTCATGCGCGTCGCGCGTGCCTGACGACACGCGACGAGCCCGCAACTGTCGGCGCACCGCGATCGTTCGCCCTGAAAATCCATTACCGGCGACCTCCGGTCGCAAAACCGCAAGCGGAAACCTCATGACCAGTCATCTGTTCTCTCCGATCCGGCTCAACGGCCTCGAGCTGGCAAACCGCATCGTCGTCTCGCCCATGTGCCAGTACAGCGCCGACGACGGCAGCGCCAACGACTGGCATTTCGTCCATCTCGGCATGCTGGCCAATTCCGGCGCGGCCCTGCTCGTCGTCGAGGCGACGGCCGTGGAGCGCCGCGGCCGCATCACCCATGGGTGTCTCGGCATCTATACGGACGACAACGAGGCGGCGCTCGCCCGCGCCATCGCCAATTGCCGGCGTCACGGCGCGGCGAAGCTCGGGATCCAGATCGGGCATGCCGGGCGAAAAGCCTCCGCCCAGCGGCCGTGGGAAGGCGGCCGCCCGCTTAACCCCGACGAGGATGCCTGGGAGACGATCGCGCCCTCGGCGATCCCGTTCGGCGAACTCGTGGCACTCGCCGCGCGAGATGAACGACGGCGATCTTTTCCGCGTGCGCGACGGCTTCGTCGACGCCGCCAGGCGCGCGGTGCGGATCGGCTTCGACGCCATCGAGCTGCACATGGCGCACGGCTATCTGCTCCACTCGTTCGTCTCTCCCGTCTCCAACCGGCGCTCCGACCGCTACGGCGGCTCGCTGGAGGCGCGGCTGCGTTTTCCCATGGAGATCGCCGAGGCGGTCCGCAACGTCGTGCCCAAGGGGCTCGCGCTCGGCGCGCGCATCACCGGCAGCGATTGGCGGAACGACGGGCTGACCCCGGATGACGCCGTCGTTCACGCCAAGGCGCTGAAGGCCGCGGGTCTCGATTTCGTCTGCGTGTCGTCGGGCGGCATCACCGCCGACACCAGGATCACGGTCGGTCCCGGCTACCAAGTGCCGTTCGCCGAAAAGGTTCGCCGCGAGGCCGACATCCCGACGCGCGCCGTCGGCCTGATCGCCACCGCCAAGCAGGCCGAGACGATCCTCGCCGAGGGCAAGGCCGACATGGTGGCGCTTGCCCGCGCCATGCTCGACGATCCGCACTGGGGCTGGCATGCTGCCCAGGAGTTCGGCGCCGAGATCCCGCGACCCCCGCAATATGCCCGCGCCACCCCCGGCCTGTGGCCGGGCGCGCACTATCTGGATTAGGGTCCGAGCAGGGGGAGCAGATGGAACCGGGCGACGTCAGGACGGCGGCAGATGCCCGCGCGATCGTCGAGCAGCGCAAGCTGTCGCACGTCAAGCTCGGGGTGTTCGACGTCGACGGCATCCTGCGCGGCAAATATCTGGCGCGGGACAAATTCTTCTCCGCGCTGGAAAGCGGCTTCGGCTTCTGCGACGTGGTGCTGGGCTGGGATTCCAACGATCAGCTCTACGACAATGCGCGCTTCACCGGGTGGCACACCGCCTATCCGGACGCGCAGGTGCGCATCGTGCCGTCGACCTGCCGCGCACTGCCGCTCGAAGGCGAGATGCTGTTCTTTCTCGGAGAATTTTCCGGAGCTGCCGAGGCGGTGTGCCCGCGCGGCACGCTCAGGCGCGTGCTTGAGCGGGCCGATGCTCTCGGCTATCAGGCGAGCGCCGCGGCGGAATTCGAGTTCTTCCTGTTCGACGAAACCCCGCACTCGGCGCGCGAGAAGCATTTTCGCAACCTGCGCAATGTGACGCCCGGCTTCTTCGGCTACTCGGTGCTCCGCGCCAGCGTGCATGCCGAGTTCTATGATGAGTTGCTGAAGCTCTGCGATGCCATGCGGTTTCCGCTCGAAGGGCTGCACACCGAGACCGGCCCCGGCGTGCTCGAGGCGGCGATCACCTATGCCGACGCGCTCGAGGGCGCCGACCGCGCGGCCTTGTTCAAGACCTTCACCAAGGTGGTGGCGGAGCGCCGCGGCTGGATGGCGACCTTCATGGCCAAATGGTCGCGCGACTGGCCGGGCCAGTCGGGCCATCTGCACATCTCGCTCAAGGACAGTCAGGGCCGCCCGGTGTTCCACGACCCCGGCAAGCCCCACACCATGTCCGACGAGATGCGCTGGTTCATCGGCGGCCAGCAGGCGCTGATGCCGGAGCTCCTCGCCATGGTGGCCGCGACGGTGAATTCCTATACGCGGCTGATCCCCGGCTTCTGGGCGCCGACCGAGGCGAGCTGGGGGATCGACAACCGCACCTGCGCGCTGCGGGCAATTCCCGGCTCCGCCAGGTCGCAGCGGGTCGAGTACCGGATCGCCGCCGCCGACATCAATCCTTACATCGCGCTCGCCGCCGCCATCGGCTCGGGGATCTTCGGCATCGAGAACAGGATCGAGCCCGACGCACCGGTCACCGGCAACTCCTACGCGCTGACGCACCCTGAGAGCCGTCGTCTGCCTCCGACCTTGTGGGACGCCGCGCAGCGTCTCAAAGCTTCGGACGCGGCGCGCAACCTGTTCGGCGAGGCCTTCGTCGAGCACTATGCGGCGACGCGCGAATGGGAGGAGCGCGAGTTCCGCAAGGCGATCACCGACTGGGAGCTCGCACGCTATTTCGAGATCATCTGATGGCGCTTTTCGGCAACTGGAGCTATCCGACCTCGGTACGCTTCGGCGCCGGGCGGCTCGCCGAGCTCGGCGAGGCCGCAGCGTCCTGCGGCATCGCACGACCGCTGCTGGTGACCGATGCCAACCTTGCGGCGTTGCCGATGGTCGCCGATGCGCTCGGTGTGCTGTCGCGCGCCGGGTCGCCGGCCGCCGTGTTCAGCGGGGTGAGGGCTAATCCGGTCGAGGCGAACATTCTGGCCGGCGTCGCGGCGTTCCGGGAGGGCCGGCATGACGGCGTCGTGGCGTTCGGCGGCGGCTCAGCGCTCGACGCCGGAAAGCTCGTCGCCTTCATGGCGGCGCAGACCCGCCCGATCTGGGATTTCGAGGATATCGGCGACTTCTGGACCCGCGCCGATGCCGCCGGCATCGCTCCGATCATTGCGGTGCCCACCACCGCCGGCACCGGCTCGGAGGTGGGCCGCGCCGGCGTCGTCACCGACGAGGCAACCCATACCAAGAAGATCATCTTTCATCCGCTGATGATGCCGAAGGTGGCGATCTGCGATCCGGAGCTGACCGTCGGGATGCCGCCGGTCATCACCGCCGGCACCGGCATGGACGCGCTCGCCCATTGCCTTGAGGCCTATTGCGCGCCGTCCTATCACCCCCTCGCCGACGGCATCGCCGCCGAGGGCGTCCGGCTGGCGAAGGAGAATCTCGCGCGCGCCGTCGCGAGCGGCGGCGACCTTGCGGCACGCGCCCACATGATGGCGGCGGCGCTGATGGGCGCCACCGCGTTCCAGAAGGGGCTCGGCGCAGTCCATGCGCTCTCGCATCCGGTGGGCGCCCTCTACGACACCCACCATGGGCTCACCAACGCGGTGTTCATGCCTTACGTGCTGGCCTTCAACCGGGCGGCCGTCGAGGACCGGATCGCGCGCCTTGCCGCCTATGTCGGTCTCGAGCCGAGCTTTTCCTCCTTTCTCGACTGGCTGCTGGCACTGCGTGCCGAGACCGGAATTCCGCACACTCTGGCCGGCCTCGGGGTGGACGATGCCAGGATCGACCTGATCGCCGCCATGGCGCCAAACGATCCGACCGCCGGGGGCAACCCGGTTCCGCTCGACGAGGAGGCGGCGCGGACGATTTTTGGGCAGGCGTTGACGGGGAGGCTGTGAGGAGACCGGCGTGACCGCGCCTGCCGTTCGGCGCAGCGGGCTCAATACAACTCGACCTCGGTTGGACTTGATCCGCTCATAGTATCGATCTGGATACACCGCCTTTAATTGGTGTGTACTCTCAGCTGCGGAAAACTACGTACGCGATACAGATAACAACTGCGTCAGTAACCAAACGTATTTGTGGTAACGTTCCGGAAATGCTAGTTTTATTCTGATCAGATAGCGTCGAGATTCGTTCCGGTACCGGTCTCGGATCGATCCAGCGAGAGGCGGTGGTGTCTGATTAGGGATCGTCAACGATACAATTTGGATCTCCAAGATGACCGGAACAGATGGCGCACATGTAATCGTCGTCGGCAACGAGAAGGGCGGCTCGGGGAAGTCGACGATCGCCCTGCATACGGCGGTGGGGCTGATGCAGCTGGGCTTCCAGGTGGTCGTGGCGGATTGCGACGAACGACAGAGATCTCTGCTTCGCTATCTGGAGAACCGACGGATCTGGAGCCTGGGCGCGGCAGCCGACATTCCGTGCCCGGAGATATATCAGCTACCGCCGCCGGCGGCCGATCCGTCCGCCGAGCGCGGACGGCTCGAGCGGATCGATGGCGAGCTGCAGGCCGCGGCGCGCCACGCGGATTTCCTGATCATCGATACTCCCGGGGCGGCCACCGGACTTGGCAGGCTCGTCCACGGCTTCGCCGATACGCTGATAACGCCGATGAACGACAGCCTGATCGATCTCGACGTGCTGGCGCGGATCGCCCCCGGCTCGATGGCTGCATTGGGGCCCAGTCACTACAGCATCCTGGTGCTCGAGGAACGCCGGCGACGTCAGAAGGCGCTCGACGCGATGACCGACTGGATCGTCGTGCGCAACCGCGTCGCCCCGATCGCCTCGGCCAACAACGAGCGCGTCGGGACGGTTCTGGAGGCGTTGGCGCCCAAGCTGGGATTTCGTCTCGCGCCGGGTATTCTGGAGCGGGTCATCTATCGGGAGCTCTTCCTCACCGGCGCGACGGTGCTCGATTCGATAGAGCTGATCGCCGGAACCCGGCTGACCATGTCTCATGTTGCCGCCCGCATCGAGATGCGCCAGCTGTTCGATGCCCTGTGCATACCCCAGGTGACAAGAGAGATCGCAGCCGATCGTTCACGGTCGATCCATGTCGGCGAGAGGATGCTGCACGGTTGAGATCCAGTGCCTGATTGATTGCGGCGGGTCTCGAGCATCGGACATTGGTATCGACCACACCGCCGCGAGGTGGATCGGCGCCGCTTTGCCGAAGGGGTCGGAAAATTCTGTCAACTCAGGATCGTGCCCGCACCGCCAGGGGCGACAGTCGAATGCAGCGAGTGGGCGAAACTGCAACGGGGGCTGGCGACGCGACGAAAACCGGGAAATAATCCGCCCGACAGAAAAAGATCGGGGGAATGCGCGTGACGTACGACTACATCATCGTCGGGGGCGGATCGGCCGGGTCGGTCATGGCGAACCGGCTGTCGGCGCGAAGCAGCAACAAGGTGCTGGTGTGCGAGGCCGGGCAGGACACGCCGCACGGGCGCGTCCCGCCGGAAATTCTCGACAGTTATCCGGGCACCGCCTATTTCGATCCGCGGTTCCACTGGACCGAGCTCAAGGTCCATACCGAGACGATCTCCCACAACAATCCGGGCGAGACCCGCGTGCCGCTGCGCAAGTACGAGCAGGCGCGCGTGCTCGGCGGCGGCTCGTCGATCAACGGCCAGCTCGCCAACCGCGGCGCGCCGACCGACTACGCCGAATGGGAGGCGCGCGGCGCCCGGGGCTGGGGCTGGAACGACGTGCTGCCCTATTTCAAGAAGGTCGAGCGCGACATGGATTTCGACGGCCCCTTCCACGGCAAGGAGGGACGCATTCCGGTTCGCCGGATCTTTCCCGACCTGTGGAACGGTCATGCCAAGGCGGCGGCGGAAGCCTTCAAGGCGGCGGGTTTCGCCTATCTGCCGGACCAGAACGGCGATTACCGCGACGGCTTTTTCCCCATCACCATCTCCAACGCCTACGACCGCCGGGTGTCGGCGGCGATCGGCTACCTCGATCCGGCAACCCGGCTGCGGGAAAATCTCACGATCTCGACCGGCACGCAGGTCGCCCGGCTGATCTTCGAGGGCACGCGCTGCGTCGGCGTCGCCGCCGTGGTCGACGGGCGGGAGACCGAGTTCCGCGGCGCCGAGGTGATCCTGTGCTCGGGCGCCATCCATTCGCCGGCGCATCTGCTGCGCGCCGGCATCGGGCCCGCCGGGCACCTGCGCGAACTCGGGATCGACGTGGTCGCGGCGCTCCCCGGGGTCGGCCAGCGGCTGATGGATCACCCCTCGATCTCGCTCTCGTCCTTCATCAGGCCGGACGCGCGGCTCCGCGATATTACCCGACGCCACATCCTGGTGGGGCTGCGCTATTCCTCAAAGATCGGCGATGCGCCGCCCGGCGACATGTTTGCGGTCTGCGTCGACAAGTCGGCCTGGCATCCGGTCGGCGAGCAGATCGGCTCGCTGCTGCTCAACGTCTACAAGACCTATTCGGAGACCGGGCAGGTGAAGCTCGCATCCAAGGATTTTCGCCGCGAGCCGACCGTCGAGTTCAACCTGCTCTCCGACCACCGCGACCTTGCGCGTCTGATGGACGCTTTTCGCCGCGCCGGCCTGATGCAGATGAGCGAGGCGCTCCGCGCGGTAACCTCCGATCCGTTCGGGGCGAGCTACAGCGAGCGCGTCAAGAAGGTCGGCGAGGTCAATGCCAGGAACCGGCTGATCACCAGCGTGCTGGCGAAACTGATGGACGGACCGGCGATGCTGCGGCGGTTCCTCATCGACACGTTCATCGTCGAGGGTTTTTCCTTCGACGAACTGATGACCGACGACGACAAGCTTGCGGAGTTCACCCGCAAGGCGGCGATCGGCGTGTGGCATGCCTCCTGCACCTGCCGCATGGGAGCGGACGGCGACCCGATGGCGGTGACCGACCCGGCCGGCCGGGTGCGCGGCGTCGGCGGCCTGCGCGTGGTCGACGCCTCGCTGTTTCCGGTGGTGCCGTGCGCCAACACCAACTTTCCGACCCTGATGACCGCGGAGAAGATCGCCGACGCCGTGCTGGCGGGACATTGAGATCGTAGGGTGGGCGTGCGCCGGGAGACCGGCAAGGAGTAGGTGGTGAAAGTCCACTGCGATGAAGGAGTAGCGATCCACATCGGCCCCGAGCCGTGCGTCGTTGTCCGCGAGGACAAGGGCGAAGCGTCGGCAGGGGAGCGCATAGGCCAGCCATTGAGCCTCGAAAACTACGTAATTCCGGGTCGCCGACACCTTGCCCACGGTGGAAGGCAACACGGCCGGGTGCGCGAGCGCGAGCGCCCGGACGGCCCGGCGTGGTCTAAGACCCTGGCATGTGCTGAAGCTCCTTGTACGGGAACCGGGAGACCCCGCGAACCGGCCAGGCTGGCTGTGCAGCCTGGTCCGCATCGGGAAGGCGAGGAGCCGTAGCCGATGACGCACGGACGTGGGGAGTCAGACCCCGCCATAGTAGCTGCGAAGCCGACGAACAACGCGGAGCAATCCGCCGCGGAGCCGGTGGAGCCAAGGGCGGGGACCGAGGGGAATGCGAGCCAGCAAAGCACGTGCCGGGCGCAGGACCGGGCGAGCGTGTCACCTGCGCTGGAGCGCATACGGCAAGTAGCAAGGCAGAAGAAGGAGGAACGGTTCACCGCGCTCTTCCACCATCTCACCATCGATCTGCTCGAAGAGGCGTTTGACGAGCTTGCGGAAGACGCCGCGGCGGGCGTCGATGGCCAGACATGGAAGGACTACGATGCGGACCTCGAGCGCAATCTCGAGGACCTGCACGCACGGGTCCAACGGGGGGCATACCGGGCGCAGCCGTCGCGGCGGGTCAACATCCCCAAGCCTGACGGCCGCATGCGCCCGCTCGCGGTTCCGGCGCTGGAGGACAAGATCGTCCAGCGTGCGACGGCCGCGCTGCTGAATGCGATCTACGAGGCAGACTTCCTCGGGTTCTCGTACGGGTTCCGTCCCGGACGGGGGACGCACGATGCGCTGGATGCGCTTTGTGTGGGGATCGCCAGCAGGAAGGTGAACTGGATACTGGACGCCGACATCCGGTCGTTCTTCGATACGGTGAGCCAGGATTGGCTCATCCGGTTCGTGGAGCATCGGATCGGCGACCCGCGCATCATCCGCCTGATCCGCAAATGGCTCAAGGCGGGCATCCTCGAGGACGGGGTGGTGACGGTCAGTGACAGGGGAACCGGGCAGGGGTCGGTGATATCGCCGTTGCTCGCCAACATCTACCTGCACTACGTCATCGATCTCTGGGCCGAGCGCTGGCGACGGCACGAGGCCACGGGCGACATGATCATCGTGCGCTATGCCGACGACATCATCGTGGGCTTCCAGCACGAGAGGGACGCCCGGCGCTTCCTGGACGCGATGCGCGAGCGGTTGGAGAAGTTCACGCTGTCGCTACACCCGGACAAGACCCGTCTGATCGAGTTTGGCCGTTTTGCTTCGGCCAATCGCGCGCGGCGCGGGCTCGGTAAACCAGAAACCTTCAACTTCCTGGGCTTTACCTTCATTTGCGGCAAATCACGACGGGGCAAGTTCCAGCTCATACGGAAGACCCGGCGGGACCGCATGCGGGCGAAGCTCCAGGCGGTCAAGGAGGACCTGCGACGGCGCATGCACCAGCCGATCCCGGTGCAGGGGACTTGGCTGAACCATGTCGTCAGCGGCTACTTCAACTACCACGCAGTGCCGACCAACAGCCGCGCACTGTCCGCGTTCCGTCATCGCGTCATCATGCTCTGGCGGCGCGTGCTCCAGCACCGCAGCCAAACCGCGGAAATGACGTGGGAACGAATGCGGAGGCTGGCGAACGACTGGCTTCCCACACCGCGTATCCGACATCCCTGGCCCGCAAAACGCTTCGCCGTCAGACACCCAAGGTGGGAGCCGTATGCCCGAATCGGGCACGTACGGATCTGTGCGGGGGGCGCTCAGCAATGAGCGTCCCTACCGCGATAATCGCCCGCAAGACCGTCGCGTCGGAATGATGCGTTGCCGGCGATTTGCCCACGCGGTCCGGCGCCGGTACGGACCGCGGAGCAGATCGTAGGGTGGGCAAATCGCCGGGCACGGCGAGTGATATTTGGTGATGCGTCACCGGCGATTTGCCCACGCGGTCCGGCGAGGTGTGACCGCGTGGGCAAAATCGTACGCGCGGTTCGGGCGGGACGCACGGTCGGCGCATCGATTTTGCCCACCCTACGATCCATATGCAATTTGATCGGATACGCATTAAGTCAGATCCAGCGGCCGAGATCCTCCGGTCGGTCGAGATCCCACAGCGTCGCAAGCTCGCGCCACTTGAGCCCGAGGCGGGCGAGCCGCGCGCGCGTCTCCGCCATGACGCTGTCGGTGCTCCAAATCATGTCGGCGAACAGGCCGGGGTGCGGCGTGCGCGAGCCGATCAGCACGTAACCGCCGTCCTCGGCCGGAACGACGACCGCGTCGATGCCGTCGCGCAGGGTTTCGGCCGCCTCGTGCAGGTGTGCCGCGGTGAGCGCCGGACAGTCGGTGCCGATCACCACGGTCGGGCGCTCCTTCGCCGCCGCGAAAGCCGCCAGCATCCGGGTGCCGAGATCGCCCTCGGGCTGGATCGCAACATCGATCGGCAGACGCGCGGCTAGATCGACGAACACCGGGTGCGTCGCGTCGGGCGTCACCCACAGCGTCACCGGGCCGGTCGCGGTGCCGCATGCGGTGTCCACCGTGCGGACGATCAGCCGCGCCTGCAGGGCGGCGGCGCCTTCTGCGCCGAGCGTCGCGATCAGCCGGGTCTTGGCAAAGCCGGCGACCGGTGCCTTGGCGAGGATCGCGATGCCGACCGGCTCAGCTGTCAGGCGCCGCATAGCCGTATCGCCGCGCGAGCGCCGCCGGGCTCGCGCCGAGAGCGTAGGCAAGCCGCAGCCCCCACATGGTCAGGATGGTGCGGACCACCCCGTTTTCCTCCCAGCGCCGTCCTGACGTCGTCACCGGCGCAGTCAGGCAGAGCGGGCGGCCGAGGCGCTTGAGCCGCGCCGAGATCGCGATGTCCTCCATCAGGGCGATCTGCGGAAAGCCGCCGGCGCCGTCAAAAGCTTTTCGGGTCATGAACATCGCCTGGTCGCCGGTCGCAATGCCGGTGAGCCGCGAGCGCAGGTTCATCATCCGGGCGACCAGCGGGAGGAGGGCGCTTTTTCCGGATATCCGCACGTCGAAGCGACCCCATGTCCGTCCCGACCGGTCGAGACCGCCAATGATCAGCCGGTCGGCGTCGGGAGGGAGCTGCGTGTCGACGTGGAGAAACATCAGCACCTCACCCCGTGCGGCCGCCGCGCCGGCGTTCATCTGGGCGGCGCGGCCGCGCCGCGCTGCGACGAGCCGATCGGCCAGCGGGCACGCCAGCTCGACCGTGCGGTCGCGGCTGCCGCCGTCGACCACGATGAGCTCGACCCCGCGTCGGCGCAGCGGTGCCAGCGCCGCCAGGGCTTCGGCGATCAGCGGTCCCTCGTCGAGCACCGGCACGATGATGGAAAGGTCCGTCATGGCGTCGCAGGAATTTACGCCGCCGCGCGCGCTGCGGTGATGCGGTAGTCCGGCCCGGTCCTGATGCGCCGCAGGTAGGACATGTGGGCCGGCGAGCCTTCGGGCCATCGGGCGAGGAAGCGCTGCAGAAAATCTTGCCTGTCGTAGGCAAGCGCGACGGCATCGATGTGAACGCCGTCCCGGGTCATGCCGTAGAGCGTCGGATGCGGCGGCGGCACGGTGGCGATCCGCGAGACCAGGCCGAACCGGGTCCCGGCAAAATTGGGCATGCCGGCCGCCCCGTTGTTGATCACCGACAGCCGTCCGCCGGACAGGGAGAAATCGCGCAGCGCGGCGAGGCAGGTATGCGTCGAGGCGAAGACGTCGATGCCCGAAAGGCTGCGCACATCGTCGAGCCACGGGCGCGCCGAGGCATGATCGAGGGCGTCGTGGGCAAAGCGCCAGCCGGCGAGCGAGGCCGCATCGCCATGAACGATGCCGACCCGCAGATCGCCGACTTTTGCGACCAGATGCATCCGCAGGCCTGCCAGACGCTCAGGCACGCCGGGCAGCGCCGCGATCGTCTGCCGCAGCTCGCCGATGATCTCGTTGGAGCGGCGCACGACGCCGTCGTCGACGCTGTCCGGATAGGCGCACCCGCAGCCCGCGCCGACGTCGGACTTCCTGGCGATCTCGGTCTCGACATTGCCGCGGATCGCCCGATGGCGGCCGACCCGCCGCTCGATCTCGGCGAACCAGCGGGGCTCGGCGTCGAACCAGTGGAAATCCCCGTTGAACACGATCGCGGTCGGAGCGCTCTCAGTCGCTACCAGGGCGTCGAGCGCATCGAGCGCGGCGAGGTTTCCGTAGAGGCCACCGACCACGTAGAGAACGTCAGCGGCAAATTCGGCCGGCCGATCGAGCGCCGACGGCGAATAGCGGTAGTCGACCGGGCACATGCGGCCGGCGGACGATTGCGGCTGGTCGCGAAAACGGGCCGGCGCCGGCATCACTCGGCGGCTTCCTTCAGCGCGCCGCCGCAGCTCGATCCCTGGCCGGCGGTGCAGCCGAAGCAGTGGCCGGCGACGCGGATCGGGTTGCCGGTCACGTCGTCGTCGATCAGGTCGGCGAGATGCACCCGCTCCCGTCCGGCGCGCGACAGCGGGAGATCGAGCATCTGGTTGAAGTCGCAGTCGTAGACGTAGCCGCGGTAGTCGACCGAGATGAGGTTGCGGCACATGACGCCGTCGAGATTGGCGTCGAGATGCGAGTGCCGCAGCAGCGCCAGGTACTCGTCGAACTGGTTCTTGGATATAAGCATGGAGCCGAAGCGCTGGATCGGCATGTTGGCGAGCGTGTAGAGTGAGTTGAAGACGATGCCGTGCCGGTCCCCGAGCATGCGCCGGTAGTCGGCTTCGAGCGCCGCCTGGGCCGGCGGCAGCGACGGCCCCTGCGGGTTGTAGACGAGATTGAGCACGAGGCCGGTCTCCGGCCGGCCGTAGCCCAGCGCATTGAGCTGCTTCAAGCCCCGGATCGAGCCGTCGAACACACCCTTGCCGCGCTGGCGGTCGACATTGTCCTCGAGATAGCAGGGCATCGAGGCGACGATCTCGACCTGGTTGCCGGCGAGGAATTGTCCCAGATCCTCCTGCCCGGGCTGCTCCAGGATGGTGAGGTTGTGTCGGTCCATGACGCGAACGCCCATGTCGCGCGCCGACGTCACCAGCCGGCGAAAATGACGGTTCAGTTCCGGTGCGCCGCCGGTGATGTCGAGCGTGCTGACGCGGCGGCGCTCCAGGAAGGCGAGCGCCAGGTCGATCGTCCCGCCGTCCATCTCCTCGGTGCGCTTGGGGCCGGCATTGACGTGGCAGTGCACGCAGGACTGATTGCAGCGGTAGCCGACATTGACTTGCAGGGTGTCGAGCCGCGCGCGGCTGATCGCCGGGAACGGAATGGTTTCGAGCAAAGGCCACGTGTCGCGCATGGAGTGAGCGGTCCGATCGTTGTCGCGGGCCGCGAAGTTCGCATGTCGGCGGCCCCTGCGTCACCCCGGTCCGCCCCGCCCGGCGACAATTCCCTGTGACATCTGACGTGACGGCCCTACCGGATGCTGGCGGGTCGCCGGCGCCGCGGCCTCGAATCCGATCCTCCCCAGCCCAGGCAGCTTGATCGCCGGGTGCCGCAGGTCGAGCCCGGCCACCAGGCTCAGCATGTTGAGCTCGACGCCTTCGACCCAGCCGAGCGTGATCCCCAGCACGCCGAACAGGCTCGCCTCGATGCCGGTCCGGCTGCCGGTTAGCCCGATGAAGCCGTTGTGACGGAAATCCTTGCCGATCGCATCGGGCGGCAGCGCGATCGCGAGCTCGGGAACGGCGCGCAGCACGGTCGCCACGAACGTGTTGCTGTTGGGTCCGGGCCACAGCCGGTAGTCGCCTGGCCCGGCATCCGCATAGGCGGCAATCGCCGCATCGATTTTCGGAATTGCCGCGGATGCCTCTGATCCGCGAACATCCGCAATCACTTGCGGCGTGTTGCCGAACCATTTTCCGTCGGCCGGCCAGCCGTTGACGTGAAGCGGGCGGCCGAAGCCGGTGAGATCGTAGCGGGTATAGGTCTTGGCGTTCTCCGGCTTGAGCACGATCCAGCTGTGCACCGCAAAGATACCCTTCCACCGGCCGGTGCGGCCGGCGAAGACGAGGATCCGCGCCGAGGCATCCTCCGCGGCCGGCGGCAGGATGCGGGCGCTCGACCAGTCGGCCTCGCGCCAGCTGCGGGCGGAATTCTCGACCGTGGCGTAGAACGCGGCGCGCCCGATGAGCGGCAGCACGAACACGCCGGCGAGGATCAGGGCGACGGTCTTGACGGGCGGGGCCATCGGGGGCGAACTCAGCTGGTGATCTGGTCCGAAATGTGGCCTCCTGCATATGGCTGATCCGGTTCTCGTCGAGGTCCGCCGCGGCGCGCTCGTCGAGAGCGTCCACCGCGGCGCCATCGCGGTGGTCGATGCCGATGGCGCCAGCGTGCTGGCGCTCGGCGATGTCGGCTGCCCGGTCTATCCGCGCTCTGCCGTCAAGGCGCTGCAGGCGCTGCCTCTCGTCGAGTTGGGTGCGGCCGATGCGCTCGGCCTTGCCGACGAGGCGCTGGCGCTGGCGTCGGCCTCCCATGGCGGAGAGCCGATGCATGTCGCGGTGGTCGAGCGCATGCTGGCCCGCGCCGGTCTCGACAGCGGTGCGCTCGAATGCGGCATCCACTGGCCGATCGACCAGGGCGCTGCGCATGCGCTGGCCCGCGCGGGCTCAAACCCGACGGCGCTGCACAACAACTGCTCGGGCAAGCACGCGGGATTTCTCGCCGTGGCCCGCCGGCTCGGTGTCGACCACCGCCTTTATGTGAAGCCCGGCCATGCGGTGCAGCGCGAGGTCAAGGCGGTGCTCGAGGCACTGTCCGGCACCGCCATTCCCGATGAAAGGGGCGCGGTCGACGGCTGCTCGGTCCCGACCTGGGCGATGCCGCTTACCGACCTTGCGCGCGCCTTTGCCCGATTCGGCAGCGGCCGCGGGCTTGCGCCCGCACGCGCCGCGGCGGCCGGGCGCATCCGCCTTGCCTGCGCCCGCCGACCGGAGCTGGTGGCCGGGGCTGGCCGGTTCGGCACCCGGCTGATGGAGATTCTGGGCGAGGAGGTCTTCGTCAAGACCGGTGCCGAGGGTGTCTTGTGCGCCGCCCTGCCGAACGAGGGCCTCGGCATCGCGCTCAAGTGCCACGACGGCGCTACCCGCGCCGCCGAGGTGATGATGGCTGCCGTGCTTCTCCGGCTGCTGCCACGCGACCGGGAGGGTCGGGCGGGGCTCGCGCGCTTCGTGCGGCCGACGATCAGCAACTGGAACGGCGTCGTGGTCGGCAGTCTGGAGCCGACCGAGCTGCTGTCCGATCGATGAGCGCCGTTACGGTGAAAAACGCGCGACCTTGTAGGGATGCGGCCGGGACGCCGCCTTCTCCCTGACCTCGATCTCCGGCGCGCTGCGACCGTGCAGGCCGAGGCTCTTGAGCGGGATTTCTCACATCGACGAAACGGTCGCGGACCTCGATCAGGCGGTTGAACGCCCCGGGACGGCTGTCGAACAGCGGCTCCTCGTGCTCGCCGCGCACGACGAGCGAATAGGCGACCCTCGCGGTGCCGGGATCGCCGCCCGCGCCGCGCGGCAGAAGCGTCCGTGCGACCTCGAACGCAAAGCTCGACCTGACCAGGGTCTGCCGGTCGTCCGGGGTGGTGATGCCGATCACCATGGCGGGCGGACCGGAAAAAGCCTCGGCCCCGCTCGACATCCGCACCTGCTCGGCCGTGAGCACCGTGTCGGGCGCCGGGAGCTTGTCCTTCGCCTCGAACCGCACATAGAGAAAGGTCTCATCGCGGGTGGCCTGGATCTTCCACGACGGGTCCGGGCTCGTCGAAGCGATGCCGCTCCAGGGCAGGCCCGCATGGGTGAAGGCGCCGCCCTCGGGCGGCAGGAACGCATAGATGGCAGGCCGGTAGGCCGGCGCATCGCTCGTCGTGTGGTCGGCGATCTTCCATGCGCCGTCCTCGCGCGCGTAGCGCACCAGATAGGACTTCGCGGCCGGGTTCGCCGGATTCTCGTAGCGGGCGACGACGAAAGCCTGGTCGCCGCGCACGCACACGGCGATCGGCTCGAGACGGATGTCGGACCGCGGCGCCATGGTGCCGAAGCCGGCCTTGATCGCGGCGGCCGGGCCGGCCTGCGTCCGGCGCGACATCAGGCTGGTCAGAAGCGTTGCGTCGCCCTCCCGTACCGCCTTCTCGATCAGATTGAAGGCCGCCACGACGTCCTCCTGGGCGCGCTGCATCGGCCGGTCGCGCGCCGGCGACTTGTTCATGATCGCGCCGATCTGTGCCTTGGCGAGAAACCCGCCGACGCCGAGGCTCATGATGACGAGGGCGACCAGTCCGATGGCAATGCGTGAGCGTTTCGTCATTACGGGAGAATCCGGTGGAAAAGCCTCGAGACCCGCGAGGGAGCCGCAGGCGGAACGTACGCCAGACAGGCAATGAGGTAGTGCAAAACGCCCCCGCGGCCAAGCCGCGCCGGACGCTTTTACGCCTCGGCGAGGCACATCCTATCGTACCCGATTGCCGGCGATCGACAATTGGGCAAATCGGTGGGTGCCGTCGCTCGCCAGGTCCCCGGTGACCGGCTTGCTCCACTCCATCCCGACGATGGCGCCGCGCTTGACCGCGGCGATCAGGTTGTCGGCGATCAAGGCCGAACCGGCGCCCGGCGCGACGGAGACCGCGATCCCGATGCCGGCGCGGCGCACCACGTTGCCGGTGACGGCGACGTCGCGCAGGTATTGGCCCCAGCCGAGCTGAATGCCGGCGGTCGGGGCGTTCTCGACGACGTTGCCGGTCACCGCGGCGTCGGCCTCGACGCCGATGCCGATGCCGGCGGCATCGTTCGGATCGGTGCCGGCCGGGCGCCTGGCGATGAGGTTGCGGATCATATTGCCTTGCACCACCGCCAGGCGTCCGCCCTGGTTGAAATTGGTCACCGAGACGCCCAGCGCCGCGCCGTCGACCGTATTGCTCGCGATGACCGCGCCCTCGAAGCCGAACTCGGCATAGATCGCCACCTCGCCGAGCCCCGAGCAGGTATTGGCGATGACCTGCAGGTTCGAGGCGGCATTGCCGCGGATCGCCGAAAAGGCCGCGCCGCGGATGCGGTTGCCGCGCACCGTGACGTTGCCGGCGCGAAACACGTTGATGGCATTGCCGTTCTGGCCGGAGCCTCCGGCGCGCGCCGCCGTATCCTCGATGCGGTTGTCGAGCACGAGCGTTCCATCGTCGCCGGCTTCCTGGCGCCAGACCAGGATGCCGTTGTTGCCGGAGCCGCGAATTGTGTTGCCCGAAATGGTGAGGCCGCGGGCGTCGACCGAATGGATCGCCGCACCGGCGGCGCCCGACACCGTGGTGCCGGTGATCTGGCCCTCGATCTGCTCGAGCACGACGCCCTGGCGCCCCGACCCGGTGATCTCGCAATCGTCGATCCGGACGTTGCGGCCGACGGCGAGATGGACGAGGCCTTGGCCCTCGGGCAGAACCTTGGCGCCGCCGTCAAGTATGAGGCCGGATAGCGAAACGTGGTCGGCTTGCCGGGCCGAGAGGAGGGAGGTCCCGCGGGTCAAGACGATCCGGCTGGCGCCACGGATGCCGACCAGGCGGCTTCCGCTGCGCAGCTTCAGGTCGCCGGCGCGGTAGACGCCCGGCGGCAGGATGAGCGGCACGCGGGCGCCCGCCGCCTGGTCGATCGCGCGCTGCAGGGCAAGCGTCTGATCGTCCGAGCTCGCCGCCAGCACGCCGAGCTGGGTCGCCAGGATGCCGAGCGCCGAAAGCTGGACCGGGGGCGCGGCGACGGATTCGGTCGTCGCCATCGCCGAGGCGACGGCGGTCAGGGCGACGAGACGGCGGCGGTCGATGTCCATGGCACTCGCCAACATGATCGAGGAACGCAACTGACCGCAAGCGACGGTTCAAGTTCCGCGCCAGGAGCTTGTGCCGGAATGGTACAGCGGCGCGCGCCCTGACGCGTCAGGACAAGCCCATTGCGGCAACCGATTGGACGGGCTCGGCTTTCGCCACGCTTCGCGAGCGGTCGCGCGCCGCCGCGGAGAGCACCGCCAGCATGGCCTCCGCGGCCTGGACCAGATGATCGAGGGAGAGCCGCCGATGCGCCCGCCACCGCGGCGCCGGGACGCTGCGGATTCGCGGCACGTGGACGAACTGCACCAGGGGGCCGTCATGCTCGCCGGCGCATTCGAGGGCGCGCCAGTAGGCGAAGTTGCAAAGATATCGCCCGGCATCGTGCGACAGCCGGGCGGGCGACCCGGTCGAGCGTGCGGCTGCTACCAGCTTGCGGTGCGGCGCCCGGCCGTGAAGCGAGGGCGGCGCCGCGGGATCGATCGCGGTCGTCCGCGGTCGCGATCCGTCGACATCGGCCGACAGCAGCGATCGGGAATTCGTCGCCCGGGTCTCGATGCGCAGATATCCGGTCCGCGCCGCGAGCCCGAACAGCAGCACGATGTCTGGGCGATGCTGCTCGATCAGCCCGGGCAGGTCGGCTTCCACCGCCGCATAGCTGGTGCGGAAGACGTGGGCGATGCGTCGCATCTGGCTCGATGGTCCGCGATGGGACGCAAGCTTCTTCGCCAGCGTCTCGGTCGGATTGACCGGAGCGCCCGGAAACGGACCGAAGCCCGTGATCAGCACCGTGATCATCACTAGTGTCCCGATTCCGAAGTTCGTAAGCATTTGCCGCACGTTCTGTACGAACTTCGGAATCGATCAGGACACTAGCAAGTCTATGA
Source organism: uncultured Alphaproteobacteria bacterium (assembly GCA_963755055.1). Classification (GTDB taxonomy): domain Bacteria; phylum Pseudomonadota; class Alphaproteobacteria; order Rhizobiales; family Xanthobacteraceae; genus AP-16. The sequence goes on from CAVWIS010000017.1 coordinate 81,229, forward strand.
TTCTAGTGCCGCTTTTGAACCCGAAGTTCGCAACCGCATGTGCCGCACCGTATTAGCGAACTTCGGGTTCGCGGCACTAGTGGCTCCTGTCACAATCCCATCGTCCGGGCGATCTCGTCGGCGGCCAGCGTCGGCGAGAGGCGTCCATCGGCAACCTCGGCTTCGATCTCCGACAGCCGCGCGCTCAACGTGCGATCGGAGCGAAGCCTGGCACGCCAGCGATCCTCCAGCATGGCCCACATCCATTTGACCTGCTGCTCGCGCCTTCGTGCAATGATCTCGCCCGAGGCGCCAAGGCGTGACTGATGCTCGAGAATTTTCTCCCACAGCGACGCCAGGCCGGTGCCGGTCAGCGCCGAATAGGTGAGCACCGGAGGCGCCCAGCTTAGCGATCGCGGGGTGAGAATGTGGAGCGCGGCGGCATATTCGGCAGCGGCCGCGGTGGCGCGCCGAACGTTGTCGCCGTCGGCCTTGTTGACCGCGATCATGTCGGCGAGCTCGATGACGCCCTTCTTCAGGCCCTGCAGCTCGTCGCCGGCGCCCGCCAGCATCAGCACCAGGAAGAAGTCGGTCATGTCCGCCACCGCCGTTTCCGACTGGCCGATACCGACGGTCTCGACCAGGATCACGTCGAAGCCGGCGGCTTCGCAGATCAGCATGGTCTCCCGGGTTTTTGCCGCCACCCCGCCGAGGGTTCCCGACGCCGGCGAGGGGCGGATGTAGGCATTGGGGTCGGTGGCGAGGCGCGGCATCCGGGTCTTGTCGCCGAGGATCGAGCCGCCCGTGCGGTTCGACGACGGATCGACCGCGAGCACCGCGACCTTGTGGCCCGTGGCGGTCAGGAAGACGCCGAGCGCGTCGATGGTGGTCGACTTGCCGACCCCGGGCGTCCCCGTGATGCCGACCCGCACGCCCCGGCCGGTCTCCCCGATGATGGTCTGCACCAGCTCGGCCGCCAGCGTCTGGTGGTCGGCGCGCCGCGATTCGATCAGCGTGATGGCGCGCGCGAGCACCGCCCGCTCGCCGGCCCGGATGCCGTCCGCCAGCCGGGTGACGTCGGGGACGGTTTTGGGCGGGTCGGAATGGCGGGCCATGACGCCTTCACTAGACGAGCGGAGACGTCCCGGCTACGGGCTGCCGAACCACTTCGGGGTCGCGGCTGCCTTTGCGGGGCCATGAAACCGGGCTAGTGAAGGCGGTCAATTCGGCCGTCTATCCTTGGCGATGCCGACCTGTTTCCACCCACGGAGCCGCGAGTCGTCCATGGTACTGTTGCCGCTTTACGACAAGGACCCGCTGGAACGCGATACCGTGCCGTACGTGACCTACGGCCTGATCGCCCTCAATCTCCTGGTGTTCTTCTACGAGCTCGGCCTGTCGACCGATGCCGACGACGCCTTCTCCCTGAAATACGGCTTCATGGCGTCGCGTTTCCTCGCCGATCCGCTGGGAGGTGCCTGGCCTGCGGCGGCAACGCTCGTCAGCTACACGTTCCTGCATGTCGGGTGGATGCACCTGCTGGGCAACATGCTGTTCCTGTTCGTGTTCGGCGACAATATCGAGGATGCGGTCGGTCATCTCCGCTTCCTCGGCTTCTATCTGCTGTGCGGGGCAGCCGGCGCCTTCATGTTCCTCATGCCCAATCCGGGCTCCCAGGTCCTGCTGCTCGGCGCCTCCGGGGCCATCGCCGGCATCGTCGCCGCCTACCTGATGCTTCGCCCCTGCGCCAAGATCGAGATGCTGGTCTTCGTCATCCCGGTCGCGGTCGACGCCTATCTGGCGCTCGGCGGGTGGATCCTCCTGCAGGTCTGGCACATCCTGGCCAACACCCACGACGGCACTGCCTGGTGGGCGCACGGCGGCGGCATCCTCGCTGGCGGCCTGCTGATCCCGCTGTTCCGTCGCCGCGAGGTGCAGCTCTTCCAGTGCGTGCACCCGGTCGACGTCCTCAAGCAGATCGTCGGCACCGGAGGTGGGCGCGGGCCGGGGTGAGCCGCCCTGCGGGCGGGATCACCGCCGCAGCTTGTCGAGCGTGATCGGCAGGTCGCGCACGCGCTTGCCCGTGGCGTGATAGACCGCGTTGGCGATTGCCGCCGCGACGCCGACGATGCCGATCTCGCCCAGCCCCTTGATGCCGAGCGGATTGATGATGTCGTCGGGCTCGTCGACGAAGATCACCTTGATGTCGTGCACGTCGGCATTCACCGGTACGTGGTACTCGGCGATGTCGGCATTCATGACGCGGCCGAAATTGTGATCGACCAGCGTCTCCTCGTGCAGTGCCATGCCGATGCCCCACACCACGCCGCCCATGATCTGGCTGTGCGCGGTCTTGGTGTTGAGGATGCGCCCGGCCGCCACCGCGTTGACCACCCGGGTGACGCGGATCACGCCGAGCTGCTCGTCCACCTTCACCTCGGCAAAGACCGCCGAATGCGTGTTGCGCGCATGGGAGCTCGCGTCCTTGAAGCTGTTGGTCTTCTCCCGCTCGATGCGATCCACATTGCCGGCCCGCATCGCATCCGCGATCGACACGGCGCGGCTCGGGTCGCGCCTGCTGACGATCATCCCGTCCGCCAGGACGACGTCCGCCGGCTTCGCGCCGGCGAGCGGCGAGCCCTTCATCTTCTTGGCCAGGCGCAGCAGTTCCTTGCGGACCTCGTCGGCCGTGGTGGCGATGGCGTGCGACACCGAGGCCGCCATCCACGATCCGCCCTCCACCGGCGACTTCGGCAGCGTCGAGTCGCCGAGCCTGATGCTGACATTGGCGAGCGGCAGGCCGAGCATGTCGGCCGCGACCTGCGCCATGATCGTGTAGGTGCCGGTGCCGATGTCGGAGGTCGCGCAGGCGACCTCGGCGTGACCGTTGGCGGTCAGCACGATGCGCGCCGCAGTCGGCATCTGCAGCGCTTCCCAGACGCCCGTCGCCATGCCCCAGCCGACCAGCTCGCCGCCGTCGCGCATCGAGCGCGGCGCGGGATTGCGCTTGCCCCAGCCGAAGGCCTGCGCGCCCTGGGCGTAGCACTCGCGCAGCTGCTTGCTGGTATAGGGAAGGTCCTCGTTCTGGTCGCGATCCGAGTAGCACTTGAGCCGCAACTCCAGCGGATCGAGCTGGAGCGCCACGGCGAGCTCGTCCATCGCGCATTCGAGCGCATAGACGCCCGTCGCGGCCCCCGGCGCCCGCATGTCGCTCGGCGTGGAAACGTCGAGGCGCGCCAGCTTGTGCGCGAACTTCGTGTTGGCGCACGTGTAGAGCAGGCCCGCCCATCCGGTGTCGTTACGGGAAAACGCCTCGTATTGCGACGTCGCGGCGATCGCCTCGTGGGTGATCGCATCGAGCGTCCCGCCCGCTTTCGCAGCCAACGCGAGGCGCTCGATCGTCGCCGGCCGGTGGCCGAGCACATACATCTGCCGGCGCGTCAGCACGAGACGCACCGAGCGTTCCAGCGCCAGGGCGCCGAGCACGGCCAGCACCACCTGGTATTGCGGACGAAGACCCGAGCCGAACGCGCCGCCGACGAAAGGCGACATGACGCGCACGTCGTCCGGCTTCTTGGCGAAGACGCCGCACAGATAGCGCCGCACGTTCTGCACGCCCTGCGTCTTGTCGTGGACCGTCAGCCTGCCGTCGTCGTCCCACGTCACCGTCGAGGCGAACAGCTCCATCGGGTTGTGATTCTCGGTCGGGATGAAGTATTCCGCCTCATGGCGCACCTCGGCCGCCGCATAGGCACTCTTGCCATCGCCACGCGGCTTCTCGGGTTTCTCGACGGCGAATGCCCGGTCGCGCCGCGCCTGCAGGTCGGTGATGTACTCTTCCTTCTCGTACTCGACACGCACGAGCGAGGCCGCGAAGCGCGCGATCTCCCACTCCTCGGCGAGCACCAGGGCGATCGGCTGCCCGTTGAACATGATCCGGTCGTCGTAGAGCGCGCGGAACGGCGAGCCTTCCTCGGGCGCGACATCGTCCTTCCAGGCACTGTCGGTGCCGGCCATGGGCGGGCGATTCTCGTGGGTGAGAACATCGATCACGCCGTCGACACGCAGCGCCTCGCTGGTGTCGATGCGCGCGATCCGGCCCCTCGGAATGGTCGATTCGACGACGCTGGCGTAGACGAGGCCACTCTGATTGAACTCGCCCGCATACCTGGCCTCGCCGGTGACCTTGGCGCGACCGTCGACGCGGGACGTTGGCGTACCGATGTAGGTTTGCATGGCGGCGCTCACCGGATCTTCTTGCAGGATTGGGATTGCGGCGTGGCCTGCGCGGCCTGCGTCAGCGTTCGCAAGATGGCGCGGCGCGCCAGATCGATCTTGAAATCGTTGTGCCCGAATCCCTTGGCGTCGCGGAGCAACCGGTCGGCGGCCTGCGCGAACGCGGCCTGATCGGCCGGCTGCCCGCGCAACGCGGCTTCCGCAGCCGGATCGCGCCAGGGCTTGTGGGCGACGCCGCCGAGCGCCAGGCGCGCCTCCTTGATGGTGCCGTCCTCGATCTCGAGCGCGGCTGCGACCGATACCAGCGCGAACGCGTAGGACAGGCGGTCGCGGATCTTCAGATAGCTGTAGTTCCGGGCGAAGCCGCGCGGCGGAAGCTCGACCGCGGTGATGATCTCGTTCGGACGCAGGTTCGTGTCGATCTGGGGCGTGTCGCCGGGCAGCCGATGAAAATCCGCAAATGCGATCGCCCGCTCTCCTGCCGGGCCGGCGATATGCACCGTGGCTTCGAGCGCCGCCAGCGCGACGCACATGTCGGAGGGATGCGTCGCGATGCATGCCTCGCTGGTTCCCAGGATAGCGTTGATCCGGTTGATGCCGTTGATCGCCGAGCAGCCGCTGCCGGGCTCGCGTTTGTTGCAGGGCGTCGCCGTGTCGTAGAAGTAGAAGCAGCGCGTCCGCTGCAGGAGATTGCCCCCCGTCGACGCCATATTGCGCAGCTGCGCCGAAGCGCCGGCCAGGATCGCGCTGGCAAGAATTGGATAGCGCTGCTCGACCAAGGGATGATAGGCGAGATCGGAATTCGCCACCAGCGCGCCGATGCGCAGTCCGCCACCGGCGATCTCCTCGACGGTCTTCAGCGGCAGCCGGGAAATGTCGATCAGCCGGGAAGGGCGCTCGACATCCTCCTTCATCAGGTCGATCAGGTTGGTGCCGCCGGCGATGAATTTTGCCGTGGGATCGGCGGCGATCTGGCGCACCGCGTCGGCAACGTCGTTGGCGCGCGCGTACTGGAAGTCGATCATGGCCTTTCCCCCATCGCCTGCCGGATCGCCGCTACGATGTTGGGGTAGGCGCCGCAGCGGCAGATGTTGCCGCTCATCAGCTCGCGGATCTCCTCGACGCTCCGGGCCTTGCCTTCGGCGATCAGGCCGGCCGCCGAGCAGATCTGTCCCGGCGTGCAGTAGCCGCACTGGAATGCGTCATGGTCGATGAATGCCTGCTGCAGCGGATGGAGTACGCCGTCGGTCGCCAGGCCCTCGATCGTCGTGACATCCGCGCCATCCTTCATGACCGCGAGCGTCAGGCAGGCATTGACGCGGCGGCCGTCGACCAGGACCGTGCAGGCGCCGCACTGGCCGTGATCGCAGCCTTTTTTCGTGCCCGTGAGGTCGAGGCGATCGCGTAGCGCGTCGAGCAGGGTCGTCCAGGGGGCGACTTTCAGCTGCCTCTCGAGGCCGTTGACGACGAGCGCGACCGGAATCCTGTCCGGCGCCGGAATGGTTTTCCTGACCGGCTGCGCGGCCCTTCTCGTTTGTGCCATTTGCATTCTCCGCGTGCGTCGTAGACGCCGACGCCATGCTGCGCCGACAGGCGGGTAAAGGCGATAGCCGTGGTGAGCGGCGGCGTAAGGTTTGCGCAGGATCGGAATGTTCAGCGCAAGCAGGCGACAGGGCAGGGCCTTCGTTTGGACCAAGCCCACAGCGTCGCCGCAAGATTGGGTATGCCTCCAAGTGTGAAAGTTCCAAACCTGGCCAACCGGCAGGCATGAGATGGCCGCGCTCACATTCGGGGCGAGCGACCTCGCAAGGGGAATGCGGACGGTGGCGGAAGGTTCCTTTAGAGCGCGACGCAAGGGCATCCGGGTGCCTCGCCGAAATGCCCGACATTTCGTCTTGCCGCTGGCGAGAGGCGGCGCTATGGGCGTGGCGATGCTGGATCACCTGAAGGCGAACAATCGGGCCTGGGCCGCACAAAAGCTCTCGGGAGACGCCGATTTCTTCCGGCGGCTCGAACGCCAGCAGGCGCCTGAGTATTTGTGGATCGGCTGCTCCGACAGCCGCGTTCCTGCCAACGAGATTGTCGGCCTCGATCCCGGCGAGCTTTTCGTCCACCGCAACGTCGCCAACCTGGCGCCGCCGCAGGATGCCAACTACCTCTCGGTGCTGCAGTTCGCCGTCGACGTGCTGAAAGTGAAGCACATCATGGTGGTCGGCCACTATGGATGCGGCGGAGTGAGCGCGGCCGTGGACGGCAAACGACGCGGGCTGGTGGATCACTGGCTGCATCCGATCCGCGAGGTCTGCCACGAGCACCGCGGCGAGCTCGACGCGATCGCCGACCCACGCGCCCGGCTGGACCGTCTGTGCGAGCTCAACGTCGTCCGGCAGGTGAGGAACGTGGGATCCGACGTGTTCGTGCAGGACGCCTGGGCGCGCGGTCAGGATCTCTCCGTGCACGGCTGGGTGTATTCCCTCGGCAATGGCTTGGTGAAGGACCTGAACGTGACCGTCAGTCGGGCGGAGGAGCTGGAGCGGCAGGACTGACCGCGCTGCGGGTGTACCGGGGTCGGGGTCCCGGACCGGTTTCGCTGCGAGGTCGGGGACCGCCTGAGTTCTTCGCGAAGAGTTCAACCCATCCGATTACCCCTTTGGGTCGATCAGACTTGTCGGGGCCGCATCGACGTCGCGTTGGGTGATCTGCCATCGCCAGCCTGGAATTGCCCCGAGCGGCTCGTCCGCTGCTGTGAGCTGCGACCGACGAGCGGCGAGCCAGGTCGCATCGACGAGGGCGCAGCCCTGGGCGCGCAGCCGCGAGCTCATCATCTGCTCGTTGAGAATGGCCATTGTTTTCGCCTCGAACAGGCCCAGCGTCTCGCCGGTCAACTCGAACCGCGAGTGCCATTCCACGCCCTGACCGGTGCCCCGCCCGGTCAGCCATCCGAGGATGTATTGCCGGTAATTTGCCGAGAGCGGAGCCTCGCTGCGGAAGGGACATCCCGGACTTCCGCTGAAGAATGATCGCGGATCGTCAAAGCTGACCAGCGATCCGAGAAGCCGGAGCTCAAGCGGAGGCAGGAAAACGAAAGAGCTGCGCAGCCAGCTGCGCAGTGCGCGATCGCCGATGACCACAGGCCCGTCGTAGTAGTCGATGTGACCGACCGCGGCAGCGCGGCCGCGAACGAGCTCCAGCATACCCACATCGAATTGATCGAGGTAACGGGTATAGAGCGTGCGGAAGGCCGACGTTGCGAGATGCACGAAATCGTAGCGATCGAGGCCCTCGCCGAGGAAGGAAGCCCCGCGATGCCAGGCGGAGAATTCCCATGAGGTGTTGGGCGCTCCGATCAGCGTGCGGCCCGGCCCGAGGTGCTCGTGGCGATCATCCGGAAGGTCATTGTCGATGACGAGCAGATCATGCGCGACGCTCGGCATCTGCCGGGCGAACAGCTCGTCGATGGCCTCGACGGCGTCGCCGTATGTCGCAGTCCCGTGACGGGCCAGCAGGGTGATGATGCGCATGGCGGGTTTCGGTCGCTACCGAAGCAGGATGCGGAGCGCCTGCTCGCGCGCCCACCAATGGTTCAGCGCCGGCCTGGCGAGACGTCCCGACAGGAGGTCGAGGATGCGCTGCGCGCAGTCTTTCCAGCCGGCGGGCGAGGCGCCTGCGGCGAGGGCGGTGCCGGTCGGCAGTGCCGCGATCGGCAGCCCGGCCAGGACCCTGCCGACCCCGTCCACCAGAGAGGCCGGATCGTCGAATTCGCACAGCCTTCCCGGCAGGCGCGAGAGCGCGGCAATCTCCGCCCAGAGCGCCGAGCGGCGGACGAGAACCGTGCGCCCGCGCGCCAGGCCCTCGACGACCGGAAGGCCGAAACCCTCGTAGAAGGAGGGGAAAACGATCACGCCGGCGCCGGCGATCAGTCCGAGCAGCGCGTTCCGCGGCAGCTGCCCGCTCGCGATGGCGGTGACGTTCCGGGCCGGCGTCTTCTCGATCCCGATCGCGGTGATCCGGTGAAACGGGAAGGCGTCGGCGAGCAGCTGTGCGGTCGGGCCGACATGCTTGTGGTCGTATTCATTCCCGAAGATCAGAATTTGGCTGGAGACCGGGTCACCGGCTCCCGCCTGGTCCGCATCGTCACCGGGAGCGAGGCTGAGATGCGTTACCGTCTCGGCGACGTCTGGTGCGACGGGAAAGCGCTTGTTGAAGCGCGCTCGCGTGTAGTGGGAGATATAAAGCAGATCGTCGGCATGCCGGGCGATGAAGCCCCAGGTTGCCTCAATCCCCATGCGGCCGGGATAGATGTCCCACGCGATGGAGTTGAGCATCAGGAACGCCAGGATCAGCGCATGGCGATGAAGCTCTGCGACGCGGTCGATCCCCCAGGGTTGGTTGAGCGTGACGGCCGCCGCATATGTACCGCGGGGGCGGTCCGTCAGGTGACGGAACCGCGGGTACCGCCCGGCCAGGCCGTGATACTCCGCGGCGGACGGCGACGAGAGCACATGGATGTCCCATCGGATGTCGAGCTCGGCGAAACCGTCGAGCAAACCCAGGATGCCCACTGCGGTGCCGTTGTGCAGGGGCGACATACCGCGACAATCGAGAAGGAGCCGCGGACCTTCGGCAGCGGGCTGGAGGGCGGCGAGGAGCGCTTCCGCCCGGCGTTGCGGAAGATCGGCCAGTGCGCGGAGAGCTCCCGGCGCATCAGGGTCGATCCTGCGCAGCTCCTCGATATCCGCGGGAGGCGCCGACGGGTAGATGTCGGCATGGTCGAGCGATGTGACGACAATCACCCGATTGCGGACAAGGTTGCGGAAACCCAGCCGGCGGGCCGCGGCCAGGATGTGCAGCAGAGCGCCGGTCAGCGACCTGCCGCCATGATCGTCGGCAGGCTCCACGCCGATCAGAACCTCCCAGCGCAGCACCATGCAGCACGCCGGCAATTCGGGCGTGATCGCGTCGGGCGGAAGTTGAAGCAGTGACGCCCGTGACGTCATCGGCGCCGTTTCGGTGCCCTCACCGCCTCCCGGGATCGGCCAGATCCGATCGGTCGCTGGCTCGGCAAATCGCGGCTGGCTCGTGCCGAGCATCGGGTCCTGATCGAAGCCCGCGATGAGCTCCGAAATGACCTCGCTGCCGGGAGCGACCGATCCGAGCAGCACGACGAGGTGCCTGCGCGCCCTGGCAGCAATTCTGATGCTGCGCGCCAGCACGTCGCCTGCCGGTTGCCCCGTCACGGTGTCGAGGTCGAACCCGCAATTCAGGCCGGCCGGGACCTTCAGCAGCGGGGCGTACAGGGAAATCCGGCCGGCGACGCCGGCGAGACCGCAATCGTCTGCAAGACGCCAGAGATGAGCGCGTAGCGCGGTCTCGTCGCACCGAGGATGCGAAAAATCGACGAAGACGTCGTATGTCGCCGAACCGCTGCGCAAGTGCAACTGCTCCAGTCGAGCATCATCTGGGCCCTCGGTCGAATGCATGGATGCGGGATCGACCGTTCAGCGTGGCGTACTCAACGCCTCCGCAAGGGGGGCATACACGCGATCAGGGGCAAAATGGCGAATCAATTCGCGTCGTCGCTCTGCGAAATCGTGACCGTCGTCCCCGGTTTGCAGGAGACCGATCACCTGCCGCGAAAAATCGAACCAGTCATCGGCGACATGACACATCGTGCGGGCCGCCGGCGCCAGCCCCTCGACGCCGGATGGCCACAGTACGATCGGCCGGAAGTGACATAGCGCCTCCACCGTCTTGATCTTGAGGCCGGTGCCGGCCACCGCCGGATTGATGACCACCCGGGCCTCCGCATAGACCGGCCTGAGGTCCTCGACCCGGCCAAGAATGCGCATGCTCTTCGACCATACCTCGGCGCTGTCGCCCACGGGGCCGGCAATGCGCAGCTCGGCTTCAGGGACCTCGCGCAGCACCAGAGGCCATGCGAACCGCAGGAAATCCCTGAGCCCTTTGATGTTCAGCCTGTTGTCGGAGGCGACAAGGAGCGCGACCGGATGGGTCGCGGGCGGAGGCGCATGGTCGGCGATATCGAAGTCGACGCCGACGCTGATCACCGGCACGGATGGCGCCAGCTGCTGCAAGTCGGCGACCTCGTCGGGCTGGATGGCCAGGAGCAGATCGGCACGATTGAGCAGCGACGCCTCCTCGCTGTCGGTCAGGGACGCCGGATCGGCGATACCGAAATGCACGACCTTGCGCTCCTTGTTCGAGAAGACATCGATTGTATCGATGATCGTGCGCAATCCGGGCCGGAGCAGGGGAAACGGCCGGGTCATGAAGACGTACTCTGCCAGCAGAACCTCCGGATCGAAATGCTCCTCGACGTGCAGCAGCAGCTCGACCATGACGTCAGGACAGAAGGTCCGCAGAAGGCCGGCCGTTCGCCGCGATGCTTCGTTCTCGATGGCGTCCTCGCCGAGGATCGAGGCAAAATCGCGGGGGCGGCGGCCGGAGAGCTTTTCCAGCTTCAGGCCGTCCCACGCCAAGTGATGCAGCAGGGTGCCGTCACGCCGGCAGACGATCAGATTGGAGAACCCCTCGGCCGTCCGACGGGCGTTGCTCTCGACGCCCTCGTCATCCGCCAGGGGGCAGACGATCAGCAGCACCTCCCAGCCCTGTCTTGCAAGCCACGGGAGCATTCGCTGGATGCGATACTCGTTGCCCGCCCTGGGAGGATGAGGCAGCACGTGAGTGATGCAAACCATGCGCCGGCCGCCGGGTCGGGCGGACCCTGGCATGATCTGGCGAAGAGGACGGAGCCGAAATGGAGGATCCCCATCTGCCGATGCGCGCGCGAGCGGTGCAGCGGAGGGCTCCGTCGTCGGTGACCGCTTCAGTGCGCCCGCGATGCGGCTTTGCAACTCGAGCGTCGACACCACCAGCCGTGCCGCCGGCCGCAGCAGCCGACGAATGCGTGGATGCCGAAGGAGGAAGTCATCGAGTTGCGTGATGAGCGACCTGAGACTGGGAACCAGGCCGCGAAGCAAGCCGTTGACTCGCCATCCTTGCGACCTGATTGCCGCGATCTCCTCCGACAGTACGGCACAACGCGCCTCCAGCGCGGCGCGCTCGGCACGCAGCCGCGCCAGCTCGGCCGCCATGGCCGCGTGCGACTTCCGTTCGTCGTCGTGGGCGCGCGATTTGCGGGCGAGGCGCTCCTCCAATGTCTCACAGGCAGCCTGGTGGGCGGCGTGCTCGGCTGCGGGCGTCGCGTTCGCCCGACGGTGCTCAGGGGCCATCCGGTTGCCCTTCACTAGATCCGGACGTCTGCCGGTGTACGTCGATCATCAGCGGGCCGCTCGCTCGACCGGGCAGAACGACAGTGTGTTGACTGCCGGAAGACCTGCGGATGGCAGGTTGCTCGGCATCGGCCGGCATCGTCCCGCGTCGAGGATGAGACCGAACGGCGCCACCGCCTGTCCCATCTCCGGCTCCTTGCCGGCGAACATGATCGCATAGAGGGATCCGGACCGGGACGCCAGCCGACTGCCGATCAGTCGCGCCCACGCTTCGCGATTGCCTCCCTCCCAGTAGGCCATGTCGATGTCGATGACGGCCACCTCCGGCGGCAGCGACGGGACCACGTAGCCGATGGGCTGACCCATCAGCAGAACAGTCGCCGTCGCGGGGTTGGAAATCGGCGGTACGGACACCTCGACGAGCCGCTCGGTCCACGGCAGATGCCCCCAGTCCGCCGGCCTGGTCGTGGCCACGAGCCCCACCATGATCGCGCCGATCGCCAGCGACCGCACCTGCCAGGCGACGGGAAGCGCGATCATGGCGAGGGTGGCCGCGAGCGGCGCCAGCACCTCCAGCGGCACCGCGTACCGGTAGTAGGAGAACATCGTGAGCCACAGGACGTAGCCGACGGTCATGACCACCACGAGATAGAGGAAGCCGGCGGAAAGCGGAGGGCGCAGCGCCGCGGGGCGGGCGAGCCGGAGGCCGAGCGCCAGCGGTATGAGCGTGTACGCCGTGGCGGTGCGGAAATCCCTGAACGGCACCTCGGCGACGCGCGCCCAGTCCGTCGCGATGACGAAGGGGTAGATGAACGCCTCGCGAAAGCTGCGCGCCCCCCATCGGTCGAGGTTCCAGCCATCGCCCGCGAAGGGCGAATGAAAGATCCTGGCGAAGAACGGATAGAACGGGTCGCCGGTGGCTGACCACACATGCAAGAGCCACGGGCCGACAAAGATCGCCGCCGTGATCGCGCCGCCGATGCCGAACCAGGCGATCAGCCAGAGGCGGCGACGCATCGGTGCGTCGAGCACCAAAAAGCCGGCTGCGAGCCCGACGGCGAACAGTGCCACGGTCAGCTTGCCGGCGACCGCAAGCGCCGCCGGGACAGCGGCGAGCGCCGCGCGTCGCGCGGCCTCGGCGCGCGGAGCCGCCGTCAGCACCGGCAGCGAGGCGACCACCGCCAGCAGGCTCCCCAGAATGCCGATCGTCATGGTGCTGTCGATGAAGGTCGTGCCGAGGAGGCCGATCGACATGCCGCCGCACATGCCGACGATCGCCAGCATCAAGGCCATGGCCTCGCGAAGAAGCAGGCGTCGGATCGGAAGGAGGACCAACCCGATTCCGTAGAGCAGCAGCAGATTGACCGACTGCACCGCCCCGATGATGAAGCCGAGAGCGCGGGCCGGCAGCGCCGTCCCCATGAGGAACCACGGCACATAGAGCAGCGGGGCGAAGAAGCTCATCCCGTGCGCCGGCGCCACGTCGCGATCGTAGCGCCAGGTCAGCAGCGCATACGGATTGTACCAGTGGTAGTTCTGCAGATCCCAGTTCGCGTCGCGGCCGCGCCCGACGGCGAACAGGCCGAAGACGACCGGCACCATGAGAAAAATCGCGACGCGCCACCACCATCGATAGGACGACCACGACGTCACGCTACCTCGACTTCCTTTTCTGTTTGGAAGTGACGCGGGATCGTAATCGGCGAGCCGCCGCTACTCCGCGGCTTCCCGCCCATGGCCGAGCCGCCGGCCGAGCTTGTCGATGAGCTCCTCGGCGGCCTCCGCGATCACCGTTCCCGGCGGAAAGATCGCCTCGGCGCCGGCCGCGATCAGCTGGTCGTAGTCCTGCGGCGGCACCACGCCGCCGACCACGATCATGATGTCGCCGCGACCCTGGCGGTCGAGCTCGGCCTTGAGCTCCGGCACCAGCGTCAGGTGACCGGCTGCGAGCGAGGACACGCCGACGATGTGCACGTCGTTCTCCACCGCCTGGCGTGCCGCCTCGGCGGGCGTGGCGAACAGCGGCCCGATGTCGACGTCGAAGCCGAGATCGGCGAACGCCGAGGCGATCACCTTCTGGCCGCGGTCGTGGCCGTCCTGGCCGACCTTGGCCACCAGGATGCGCGGCCGGCGGCCCTCGTCGGCCTCGAAGGCCTGCGCCCGCTTGAGCACCCGCTCGACACTCGCCGCCATGGCGCCGGCCTCCCGTTTGTAGACGCCCGTGATCGCCCGGATCTCCGCGCGATGGCGGCCGAATGCCTGCTCCAGGGCGAGCGAGATTTCTCCCACCGTCGCCTTGGCGCGGGCGGCATCGACCGCGAGCGCCAGAAGATTTCCCTCGCCGCTCCGGGCCGAGCGTGTCAACGCCGCGAGCTTCTCATCGACTTCCGCTGGCCGGCGCTCGCCCTTGAGCCGCGCGAGCTTGTCGAGCTGCAGCCGCCGCACCGCCGAATTGTCGACCTTCAGCACGTCGATCGAGTCCACGTTCTCCGGACGGTACTTGTTGACGCCGATCACCGACTGGATGCCGGCATCGATGCGCGCCTGGGTTTTTGCCGCCGCCTCCTCGATGCGCAGCTTTGGGATGCCGGCGTCGATCGCCTTGGCCATGCCGCCCAGCGCCTCGACCTCCTGGATATGGCCCCAGGCCTTTCTGGCGAGCTCGTAGGTCAGCCGCTCGACATAGAACGACCCGCCCCACGGATCGACGATGCGGGTGGTGCCGGATTCCTGCTGCAGGAAGATCTGGGTGTTGCGGGCGATTCTTGCGGAAAAATCGGTGGGCAGGGCCAGCGCCTCGTCGAGCGCGTTGGTGTGCAGCGACTGGGTGTGGCCCTGCGTCGCCGCCATCGCCTCGATCGCGGTGCGCGCCACGTTGTTGAACACGTCCTGGGCGGCGAGCGACCAGCCCGAGGTCTGGCAATGGGTGCGCAGCGACAGCGAGCGGACATCCCGCGGGGCGAACGGCTTGACCAGCTTGGCCCATAACAGCCGCCCGGCGCGCAGCTTTGCCACCTCCATGAAGAAGTTCATGCCCACCGCCCAGAAGAACGACAGGCGGGGGGCGAACTGGTCGATGGTGAGCCCCGCCGCAAGGCCGGCGCGCACGTATTCGACGCCGTCGGCGAGCGTATAGGCGAGCTCGAGGTCCTGCGTCGCGCCGGCCTCCTGCATGTGATAGCCGGAGATCGAGATCGAGTTGAATTTTGGCATGTGCGCCGACGTGAAGGAGAAAATGTCGGAGATGATCCGCATCGAGGGCTCGGGCGGATAGATGTAGGTGTTGCGCACCATGAACTCTTTGAGGATGTCGTTCTGGATGGTGCCGGCGAGCTTTTGCGGCGGCACGCCCTGCTCCTCGGCGGCCACGATGTAGAGCGCGAGGATCGGCAGCACGGCGCCGTTCATCGTCATCGACACCGTCATCCGGTCGAGCGGGATGCCGGAGAACAGCGTGCGCATGTCGTAGATGGAATCGATCGCCACCCCCGCCATGCCGACGTCGCCGGCGACCCGCGGATGGTCGGAATCGTAGCCGCGGTGGGTGGCGAGATCGAAGGCGACGGAAAGACCCTTCTGGCCGCCCGCCAGGTTGCGCCGGTAGAACGCGTTGGAGTCCTCCGCCGTCGAGAACCCGGCATATTGGCGCACCGTCCATGGCTGGGTGACGTACATCGCCGGGTAGGGGCCGCGCAGGTAGGGCGGAATGCCCGGCCAGGTGTCGAGGAAATCGACGCCGCCAAGGTCTTCCGGCCCATAGACCGGCTTCACCGCGATGCCTTCCGGGGTGATCCAGGGCTCCGCCGCGCCGGCCGGCGGCGCGGCGCCCGCATCGGCGAAATCGATCCTGGTGAAGTCCGGAATCTGGGTCATGGCTGCGTTCCGCAGGGCCTGATGGAGAACGTCCCCGGCATCATATCACGCGGCGCAATATTCGTCACAATCGGTGTCCGGGCCGTGGCGCGGCGTCGCCGATCCTGCCACGATTGCGACCGAATGTCGCCCGGCCTGCCTCCGGTCGACAAGGACATCTCGACCGAGGCCGTGCTGATGCCGGCCCAGTAGCGGTCCAGGCGAGATCATCTATCCTTACGAGAAGGCCAAATAGGTTGTCGGGGTCGTCCCGCCGTTGGTTAACCAAGCTCAGAAGTGCTCGGCGCGGAGCGCGTCGAACTCGGCGCGGCACGATTTGCTGAAGCTGCGAAGAACGTCGGCCGACTTGGTTTCAAACATCTCCCGAACCGTGCCATTGGTGAATGTTACAGGCGGCTCGGAGAGCGCGTCGATAATTCGTCTGAGTACCTGCTCGGCATTGGCAAGAACCTGAGGCGTAGAGATAACGCGCATGCGGCTCATCTTTTCATACAGAGCGACCATAGATGCGACGTCTGGCTTGTCGTGCTGGAGCGCATTCACGAAACATTTTGCCGCCTCCTGGATGAATTCCCTGTACAGATCCTGACGACGCAACCTGTCATGGACGAGCCATTGTGCGCGGACCTCCCGCTGCTTGACAGTCCAGGATCCGAGGAAGGAGACGGCTCCGCCGAGTGCCGCTCCGCCAAGGGCCGCGGCTGCCGAAATAAAATTGGCATCCATGGGTTCACCTATTTCGCAAGGGGCCACGTGCCCCTACTGCATCGACTGGTCCCATTTCAGCGTCATCCCGATGTCGCCCGGCATGCCGCCAGAGAAGTCGACGACCTCCACGCGGATCCTGTATCCGAGCGGCCGCAGGTGCCGATCCCAGAATTGGTACAGCTCGTTCGGCAAGCCGGTGAGCGTGCTCTCCCAACCCGGCTCCAGGCCATTGTTGATGGCGCGTCCGCGGTCGGTGCACAGCGCATTGGGGAAACGCAGCACCTCCACCTCGGTGAGCCCGTTCTTCACCGCCCGGTTGATGATGGCGCTCGCGCGCTCCAACGCCTCATTCTCTGAAATGCCCGACGGCTTCGACAGCCGGTCGAGCAGCGCCTTCTTCTCGGCGTCCGCCTTCTCCTTCTGGCGCAACGCCTCGGTAGCCTTCTCCGCCTCGGCGAGGGTCAGCATTTCCATCGCCCGCTTCGCGCTCGGCAGTACATCGGATGCAGTCGTGCTCATCGTCTTCTCCCTATCGGTCAACTGGGCACCGTGGCGAGGGCCCGGGCGGCGCACAAGGCTGCAACAGCGACAGTCATGGCATTTCCGCCGGATCGGACTGCGCAGAGCCGATGCTCCGCCGCGAATTGTCACACATACGGGCGATCATGTCGTTGGCGCCGTCGAGAACTCCCGCGATTTCCCGCAGATCGACGTCCCTCTTCGCTCCTGAGAGGCAGCGCTCGAGCACCCCGCGCACTTTGCCCAGCGTGGCGGCGTGCTGGCGATAGGCCATGCATTGCTGGTCTTGGGGTGCTTGCGCCGTCCCGCGCAGGTGCAGGAAGGACTTGATCAAGGTGCCGTCGGTGTGGCCAAGCTCGCGCGGGCACGATGGTGGGCCGGCTGCCGCCGGAAGGCTGCACAGCAACCATGCCGTGATGACGGCCGCGGTCTTCACCGCGGATCGCCGCCGGCCGTTGTCTTGCGGTGGCTTGATGACGGTCCAGCTCAATGAAGCCTCCCCCGATCCGACGGTTTCCTCGCTCATGGCTACTGTGATCATTTGCCTCGTCCCGTTCCATTGGGCGGGGGTCGATGGGGATTGATCCATTGCGGAACGAGCTACCGCGTTGGCTTAGGTGGCTAAGCGTTAGACCACCTGGTGCATTTTGATCGGACCAGGCTCGGGCGGGTGCAGGTGCGCGAGCGCCAACGGGGTGGTCTCATGCCAGCCCCAGAATGCGAGCGATGGTGGCAATTGCAGGAGTCGTGTGATATTTCCTTGTTGCTTGCGCGGATCAGCCGGCGTTCCGCTCGCGTAAGCGGAAGCCATGCTCGAGAGACCGCCGGGGTCGGGGGCTTGTCAGCGTCTCCCAGCTGTCGTGAGCGCCGTTCGGGGCGTGCTTGGGATGGAGATTACGGACAGACGGGCTCGATTACAGGCCGTTGTCGCCCAGTTCCTGCTGGGTATTGCCGGCTTGGCATTGACTACTTTTGTCTGCTTCCGGCTTGGCTTTGGCCTCGGGAGGACGGCCTTTGCCTATGTGATCGTCGTCGCGCTGGTTTCGGTGCTGGGCAGCTTCGGCGCCTCGGTCGTTCTCTCCATTGTCGCCGCCGTCTGCCTGGACTACTTCTTCGCGCCGCCCTTACTCGGACTCGGCATCAATGCGGCGGACGATATTGTGAGGATCGCGGCGTTCTTGACCACCGCGCTGGTCGTGACCTCGCTGACGACCAAGCACAAGCGCGCGAAGAAAGAGCTGGGCGAGACCAACGCCCGGTTGGAAGAGGCTCAGCGTGTCGCGCGTGTCGGCTGGTGGGAGCGTGACTTTCGCACCGCTCACGTAACTCTTTCGGACGAGGCCTGTCGGCTGTTCGGGATGCAGCCGGTCGACCTGCCGGAACGGCATGCGCGCTCGCTGGATTTGATTTACCCCGAGGACCGGTCGAGAGTAGCCGCAGCCGCAGCCGCCGCGCTGTCGCGCGGCGGTCCACGCTATGACGTTGAATACCGGGTGGTCCGCCCAGATGGCATCGAACGAATAGTCCGCAGCCAGGGCGATATCACCTGGGACGAATCGGGGCGGCCCCGGCGTCAGTTCGGGGTCATGCAGGACATCACGGAGCTGAGGCAAGCCGAGAAAGAGTTGCGCGCGAGCGAGGCGCGCTTCCGCACCTTGGTGGATCACGCAACCGACGCGTTCTTTCTCTACAACGAGGATGCGACCGTTCTCGATGTGAATGACGAGGCGTGCAACAGCTTGGGCTATCGCCGCGACGAGCTGGTCGGGATGACGGCGTTCGACTATGGGCCCGACCTGACCCCGGCGCTGCTGCAACGAATCCGGGAGCGTCTCCGGGGCGGCCAAATCGTGAGTTACGAGGGTCGTCATCGCCGAAAGGATGGAGCCGTGTTTCCCGTCGAGGTGCGCATCCGGGAACTCCGGCACGAGGGCCGAATGCTGGCCGTTTCCCTGGTCCGCGACATCACAGAGCGCAAACGGGCGGAGGATGAGTTGCGCGCGAGCGAGGCGCGCTTCCGGACCTTCGTGGATTACGCGACCGACGCATTCTTTGTCGTTGACGACAATTCGACGGTTCTCGACGTCAACCGCCAGGCCTGCGCCAGCCTGGGCTACAGCCGGGAAGAGCTGATCGGCCGACATCGCAGGGATTTCGACATTGGCCTCGACGAGACATCCATACAGAGCCTGAAGCAGCGCATCGACGCCGGGGAAGCCATCACTTTCGAGACCCGCCACCGGCGCAAGGATGGGACCTCTTTCCCGGCCGAGGTTCGCGTCGGCCAGTTCGAGCAGGGCGGACGCCGGTTCTTGTGCCTGGCGCGCGATATCTCCGAGCGTAAGCGGACGGAGGATGAGCTGCGGGAAAGCGAGGAGCGCTTTCGCACCCTCGTCCAATTCTCCTTCGACGTGTACTGGGAGAGCGACGCGCAGCATCGCTTCATCCGCCAGGTATTTGCTGATCGGTTGGCCGACGCGCCGACGCCGGGCTCCGAAATCGGGAAGACTCGCTGGGAAGTGCCCTACCTCGAGCCCGACGCCGAGGCCTGGCGCCGGCATCGCGAGACCCTCGACGCCCACCTGCCATTCCGCGACTTCGAGCTTGCGCGAACTGCGCCCGACGGCGGCAAGCGCTATGTGTCGGTCTCCGGGCTGCCGGTCTTCGACAAGTCGGGACGTTTTGTCGGCTACCGCGGCGTCGGGCGGCACATCACCGACCGAAAGAGGGCAGAAGAGGCACTCCGACGCAGCGAAGCCTATCTCGCCGAAGCACAGAGGCTGAGCCATACCGGCACCACGGTCTTTGACGCCACAGGGGCTACCTACTTCTCGGAGGAAGCCTACCGAATGCTGGGTCTTGATCCGCGGCAGGGTCCTCCCGACCGTCCAACTGTGCTGCAACGGATCCACCCGGACGATCGCGCCAGAGTGGATAACGAGCTGCGGGAGGCATCGCGCCAGAAAAGACACTACGCCATCGAGTGCAGGATAGTGCTTCCCGATGGAACACTCAAATACGTCGAATCCACCGGCTATCCCCTGCTCTCGGCCGACGGAGAGCATGTCGAGATACTCGGCACCACCGTCGACGTGACGGAACGCAGAAAGGCACAAGAGGAGCATGAGAGGCTGCGCCAGCTCGAATCCGAGCTCGCCCACGTCAACCGTCTGAGCATCATGGGAGAATTGGCCGCCTCTCTGGCGCACGAAATTCTGCATCCGATCGCCACCGCCCGCAACAACGCGCGGGCGGCCATACGCTTCCTGGACAAGCGGCCCCCGGACCTCGGCGAGGTCAAGGACGCGCTCGATTGCATCGTCAGGGACGCCGACCGGGGCAAGGGTATCGTTGACCGCATCCGCGATCACATCAAGAAGGCGCCTCCCCGGAACGAACATTTCGACCTCCATGAAGCGATCAACCAAGTGATCGACATGGTGCGAACCGCGATCGACAGGAACAGCGTTTCCGTCAGCACCCGCCTCGCGCCGGGCTTGGACCCCGTCTGGGGCGATCGCGTTCAGCTGCAGCAAGTGGTGCTGAATCTGGTCCTGAACGCTGTCGAGGCCATGAGCGCGGTCGAGGAGGGAGAGCGCCAGTTGTATATCAGAACGGAGCAAAGCGGGGCCGGCGGCATCCTCGTCGCGATTCACGATTCGGGCCCCGGCATCGATCCGGAGCATCTCCGGCGGGTGTTCGAGCCGTTCTACACCACAAAGGACACCGGAGTCGGGATGGGCCTGTCGATCTGCCGGTCCATTATCGACTCCCATGGGGGCCGGTTATGGGCGGAGGCCAATCAACCCCGCGGCGCCGTATTCCAGTTCACTCTGCCGCTGGGGCAAGAAGATTCATGAATCCTGTTCAGTCGGTTTACCCATGCGGAACGAGAATGGTCGGGACTGCGTGCCCCGGTTCGACCGGAGGTCTGCGGAGCTCGACTGTTGTCATGCCAGGCAACTGGCACTGTTCAGGCGATCAACCACCTGCTTGACGACGATCATATCTTCGGCGCTGAGCTCTCAGCCTGCCCAAATCACCCGACCGCCTCTTCGACCTGCTGGTGCGACTGCACGGGTCTGATTGCCTGAGGCCGCCGCCGCCCATCGGCGACCTGTTCTAAGTTTTCGCTTAGCGCCGTCGACAAATGTCCTAACGCGCAACGCCGACGTCGAATGGATCGGCGCTCGCGATCTCCTCATGATCAGCGTCGGCAGCAACTGGACAGCTCGCGCATCCTGGCAAGAGCCGATTGCCGCCCGCAGGCTCTATCAGAAGGAGAGCGAGATGACTTACCCCTTCGATGTGCTCCGCCGCGAATCGCGGCCGGCGCCGATCATGTATCGGGGCCGCTGGCTTGCAGCGGTGCCCGTGGCCGTCGCAATCCTCATGCTCGGTCTCTCAGCCGTCCCAAACGAGCACACCACCGACGAGCTGATGCGGTGGGGATACGATTGCCGCCGCGAGGTCAACCGCATCTATCTGCCAAACCAAAGCGGACTGAGCGACTCGAGGGCAAAGATCTTCGAGGCGTGCATGGCCAACGGGGGTCACCTTACGGGCAGCGCGCCGGCGAGGTAAGGACGTGTTCCGTTCAAACAGGTAAACAGGCAGGAACCGGCAAGATCGGGGGGCAGCGCCCCCCGAGATGCGCGGAGACAGCGGCGACTTCACGCGAGAGCCCCGCCGTTGCGCGCGGTAGAACCGCTTCATCCCCGCCTCGATCCCGTTCTGTCCGCGACGCGGCGGAGCGGGCCGCGAAATCCCGTTCGCCGCAATGCTGGCGGCCAATTACAACGCGAATCCGTTGCCCAGGCCCTGACGAAGCTGCGGTGGAAGTAATCACATCGGTGCAGCGCCCAACTCGGCCGACGATGCGGTATTCAAACCTCGAATAACGGACCCGGATCATGAGCATGGATGGGGCCGGATGCCGCTTTGTGACCACGCATGCCGCCAGGGCGCATCCGGCCGCGTTGCCTCAGCAGCTGCGCCAGCCGCTTGCGCGCGTGGAACATCCGCGTCTTGACGGTGCTGGTTGGGATGTTGAGGAGCCGCGCCACCTCGTCGATGGACTTCTCGCGATAGTACACCAGGTCGATTATGTTGCGGTGAGCGGGCGACAGATCTTGCACGGTCGCAAACAGGGCTGAGGCGGCCTGCTTTTTTTGGATGGCAACTTCAGGGCCATCCGTTTCGTCCTCGATGGTCGCGAATGCCAGTTCATCTAACGGCTCGAGTGTGCGACGTTTTTTAATGTCGTACGCCCTGTTCCGGGTTATAGCGAACAGCCAGGTAGAAACCCGGGCGCGGCCCTCGAAAGCGTCCGCGGAGCGCCAGACGTCGAGGAACACCTCGCTGACCAGGTCTTCGGCAGCGGGCTGGTCGACTCCCAGGCGACGCGCGAACCGGTAGACATGCCCGCTGTGACGCTCGTAGAGCCGCCGCATCGCCTGCTGGTCGGCACGAGCAATCGCCGCGATCAGCGCCTCGTCGGATGTCCTGCCGCCGCCCGGTGTGCGCGGCGTATTGTGCGCAAGGCCTATGGGCTCATGCCGGTCATTCACGTCTGAGCGAGCGATCATGATGCCCTTCTCAACTGTGATGCGGGTTTCATGCAGGGCCGCGACCCGGCCCCTCCCGACTCAACGTGCCGTCGAGCCTGAAGGCGGGCAATTTTCAATAGATCGGGCCTGGTACAAGTTGTCGTGCCGATGCTTTTCACGCCATTTGGGTCCGGGGCCACGCATGTAATGCAGCTCGGGCCGGTAGGGATCACGCAGTGCGCGCCAACGCGCGGCGATCGGATTCAGGCGGTCCGCCGGAATGTGAGGGGCCAGCATCCCGGTCAAGAGATACGAAACGGAGAACGTGGTCATTCGAACCTCCACCAGTTGGGCGCCGACCGGGACCGGAACTGCCTTTCCCGCCACCAGCGACTTACTGGAAGCCAGCGCCACCTTCTTCTCCAAAGGCTGTCCTGGGTTCTACGTTTGCGACGCCGACGGCTCAATTCGCCATTGGTGAATGTGTCTAAGATCTTGGCTCAGCCGCCTGCACCAGAGTTGAAAGCAGCTGGCTCCTTTGGCCTCCGACAATCAGGTGGACGCCGGCTCAGCCTGCTCACGTCACCAGCGCGCGGCAAGAAGAGCAATGATCGCCGCAAAGGCCGTTTCGCGCAGTTTTGGTTGCCGATCGAGAAGATGACTTGTCGGCGTGGCGGAGGAAGGCCGAGCAGGCTGCCGGCTTCGCCCCGGCCCCTCTTGGGCGATCGCGTTCAGCTGCAGCCGGTCGTGCTGAATGTGATACTGAGCGCCGTCCAGGACGGGGAGCGCCACGGCCGGTCCATCATCGATGCCCATCAGCCGGTCATGGGCGGCGGCCAATCAACCCCGCGGCGCCGTCTTCCAGCTCACCCTGCCGGCCGCCCAGGAAGAACTCATGAGCAATGCTCGGCCGGCTTGCCGGACTGAAGCGCCGAACGGAGACAACGCTCGAGATGGTCGTCATCCACAGGTTTGCGCAGGTAGCAAACGATCCCATCCTTCAGCGCGCGAGCCCGGACCGCTTCATTCGGGTATGCGGTCACGAGAATCGTCGGGATCGCGTGCCCTGTATCGACCAGACGTCTGTAGAGCTCGACCCCGGTCATTTCCGGCATCTGGACGTCCGCGACCAGGCAGGCGGTTTTGTCGAGACAAGGCGAGGCCAGAAAATTGGTCGCCGACGGAAACGCTTCGACGGTGTAGCCGAGCGCCGTCATCAGCTTTCGCATGGATTCGCGAAAGGGCTGATCGTCATCGACGACCGAGATCAACGTGCGGTTCTCCATCGTGGCTCTCCGGCTCCTCGCCCCCGCGATACCGGCGCCATCATGCGCCGCGCCTGCTCATGAATCCCTAATGTCGGCGAAGGTTCACTCCATCGCAATGCCCGATGCCGTAAGCGATGGCTTAGGCCCCTAGCCGTTCGCTTAGGGGGGCTGCTCGCCTTACGCAAAGGAAGCTGTTCATGTCGAAGGATCGCCGCTAAGATGGGCTTGATCGCACGGTTCCTTCAACGCATTGGTACCGGGGATGCCTGACGCGAGCCCCTCTGTCCTGGTCATCGACGACGATCCCGAGTTTCGCGACTCGGTTGAGCGTCTGCTGCGGTCGGTTGGCATGAAGACCCGACATTTTCCTTCCGTTTCCGATTTTCTCAAGGCTGAGCTGTCCGACGGCCCTACCTGCCTGGTGCTCGACGTGAGACTGCCGGGGCCGAGCGGTCTCGAGCTTCAGCGCGAGCTTGTCGCGGCAAACAGGCAGCTTCCGATCATTTTTGTCACAGCCCACGGCGACATTCCGATGACCGTGCAAGCGATGAAAGGCGGTGCCATCGAGTTCCTCACCAAGCCGTTCCGTGATCAGGACCTCCTCGAGGCCATCGAGATCGGCCTCGCGCGCGATCGTGCGCGTCGGGAGGGCGACAAGGCGCTGGAGGAACTGAGAGAGCGCTTCGAGACGCTCAGCTCGCGCGAGCGGGAGATCATGATCCAGGTCACGGCCGGGCGCGCCAACAAGCAGATCGCCGGCGACATCGGGATCACCGTATCCACCGTGAAGGTGCATCGTG
The DNA here is from genome assembly GCA_963755055.1 of uncultured Alphaproteobacteria bacterium. Lineage (GTDB taxonomy): Bacteria > Pseudomonadota > Alphaproteobacteria > Rhizobiales > Xanthobacteraceae > AP-16. The sequence goes on from CAVWIS010000017.1 coordinate 105,414, forward strand.
CCAACCTGATGCGAAAGATGAAGGCCCGCTCTCTTCCTGAGCTCAGCCGAATGGCGGATATGCTCAAGCTGCTCCCAGAGCGGTAGGGTCCCCTGGAATCTGGTTCGATCAATTGCATTAGAGCGGGATGACCTTTCTTCGAATCGTCCTCCCTTTCTAACCTTTGACTTGAGCATATCCTTTCTGAAAACCAGCATCCACTCTTCGGGATCATGCTCGCAGGCCTTCTCGGTCGATATTGAATAACGCCGCCATTCCCTTCCACCAATTTGGCGTGATCTCGGCCTCCGTTACGAGGCAGAACCTCTTTGCTCATCGCTCCTAAGCATTGGTTTAGCGTCGCTGACGACAGGCGAATTCCGCACTGCCCAGGCCCAATGGATAGCGGCGCGCAAATCGCGATCTAGTGCCGGCATCACGAAGATCGGATCGTCCAGCGAAGAACCGATCCTGGAACCTGCGTCAGATCGAAGGAGACACATGATGTTGCGGAAGACCCTACAGACCCTGTCCGTGAGCGCCATACTCGGCGCTGCAGTCATCGCGTCGAATGCCGCGTTCGCATTCGGTCCTCCTCCTCTTCCTCCCATGGGGCTCGGTGGCCCGCCGCCTATGCTCGGTGGTCCTCCCCACGGTCTCGGACTGCCTCATCTTGGGGGTGCTCCTCCGCACCTCGGTGGCCTTGCCCCTCGCGCGGGCTTGGGTGGGCCTGCCGGTCGCCCTGCTGGTCTCTCTCGCTTGGGCGGTCGCGCGGCGGGGTATGGATCCGGCCGCTCCGCAGGGTATGGCTACGGCCACCGCGGCTCGCGCTACCGCCACTGGGGTTATGGCGCGGGGTACGGCGGCTACGCCGCGGACGGTGACGGCTCCTATTCCAACACGGATGACGGCTGCTATTCCGCCTCCAGCCGAGGCAGGCGGGTCATCGTCTGCGGCGAAGCCGACTGAGGCTCGCAGCCTGACGGCACCCCGGTTTTGTCACACCGGGGTGCTGGCTGCGGCTCCCCACATCGCGATGGTCGCATCCGGCTTCAGCGCTCCACACGCGCGCAGCAAGCGACTGACCCGGCAACCTGAAAGGCGACGGATATGAGAAACGCAGACGGATTTCAGAATCCCCGATCGAGACGAAGAGCGTGCCGCGCGAATCCTCGGGGTGAGCATCGCAATTCTTTTTGGCCTGATCCTCGTCCTGAAGGCAATCAGCTGGTGAGGCAACGCGGCGACCGGCGCTTGAGGAGGAGCACAGACGGCCAAGACCATGAAAGCCGCGGTGGTTCACGCGTCCGGCAAGCCGCTGCGGATCGAGGAAGTCCCGGAACTTCTGGAGTGGACATGTGGAGAATGTGGGTAGCGGCCTCGCTCGTGGTCGCCGTGCTGGGCTTTTCGCTGGACCTTGCCGCCGTGCTCAACAAGGAGCAGGCGCGGCAGGCGGGCGCGGCCGACGGGGTGATGCCGGCCGCCGCGACCAGCGAGCGGCTGGCCGCCCTCGAATCGCCGGGCGCGGCGCCGCCGGCGCCGCGGCCGATACCCGCGCCTGCGGCGGCCGATGATGCGGCCCGCATCGCCCTGGTGATCGGGAATGCGGATTATCAGGACGAGGGTGCAGCGCTCGCCCAGCCGGTCAACGATGCCCAGGCGATCGCGACGGCGCTGCGCAACCGCGGCTTCGACGTCGTCGCCGGCGGGAACCTGACGCGACAAGGAATGGAAGACACCATCGCGGCCTTCAATGCCAAGGTGGTGCCTGGCGCGACGGCTCTCATCTTCTTCAGCGGCTATGGGATCCAGTCCGGCCGCCAGAGCTATCTCATTCCGGTCGACGCCCAGATCTGGCGCGAGGCAGACGTGCGCCACGACGGCATCGCCATCGAGCCGATCCTTGCCGGGCTCGAGGAGAAGGGCGCGGCGGCGAAGCTGCTCGTCGTCGATGCGTCGCGCCGCAATCCGTACGAGCGGCGCTTCCGCGGCCTGTCGATCGGGCTTGCCCCGATCAGCACGCCCGCCGGCACGCTGGTGATCTACGCGAGCGCGCCGGGCAAGGTGGCGCGCGACAGCGAGGGCGCGAACAGCCTGTTCATGACCGAGTTGCTCGACCAGCTGCGCCGCGACCAAGGCTCGGCCGAGGAGATCTTCAACCGCACCCGCCGCGAGGTGGCGCGCGCCTCGCAGGGCGAGCAGGTGCCGGGCGTGTTCTCCGCGTTGACCGAGCACGTCCTGATCGGCAAGCGCCACGATCGGATGTCGGAGATCAGCGACGAGGGATCCGCCGACAGGGATCAGCCGTCCTCGGGCGGCCAACGGTGAGCCGACCCGTCAGTCGCTCGCCAGGATCACGTTCGCCGTTCGCCGCCAGCCTCTCCGATCGCGACATGCAGGATCTCGCGGCCTACTACGCCTTCCTGCCGCGGCTTCCCGCGTACATTCCTCGCATCCTCTCACAGCGCCTCTAACCCGACTTTCTCAGAGAAAGTCGGGCTAAGCGTTCGCTTAGCGGCGCTGACCACGAGCGAATCCCGCAGTGCCACCGCCCAATAGATTGCGACGTCGCAAACCGCGATGGTGGCGACCGAGAGGCGATCTCGCTGCCAAGGCAGCGAATGAGACCGTCGGATTGCACAGGAGGAAGGCGATGCTGCGCTCCACCATGCTTACTGCTGCTTCGATCCGGCGAGCGACGGCGACGGCCCGCTCTCCGCTGTCCGGCGCGCTGCTGCTCGCCATGCTGGTCGGCGCCTGCGATTCCAGTGCAGGCAAGACGCCGGCAGCCGAGCAGACGCCCACCCGGCCGGTCCTGGTCACCCCGGTCCAGTATCAAAGCATCACGCAACCCCGCAGCCTCGCCGCGACCGTCCGGCCGCGCACCGAGAGCGACCTCGGTTTCCGGGTGAGCGGCAAGGTTGCGCGGCGGCTGGTCCAGAACGGCGATCTCGTCCGCAAGGGCCAGGCGCTTCTGGTGCTCGACACCACCGATTTCAAGCTCCAGCTCGAGCAGGCCGAGGCCGAGGTGCGAGCCGCCACCACGAGCGTCGCACAAGCCGACGCCGACGAAGCGCGCACAAGGACGCTCAACAAGGACGGATGGAGTCCGCAGGCGATGCTCGACAAGGCTCGCGCCGCCGCGCAGGAACAGCGCAGCCGGCTCACCCGCAGTCAGCGCGCCGTCGAGCTCTCCCGCAATGCGCTCGACTATGCGACGCTCGAAGCCGATGCCGACGGCGTGGTCACGGCCACCCCCGTCGAGCCCGGGCAGGTGATTACCGCCGGGCAGGCCGCCGTGCGGCTTGCACGTCTTGGCGAGCTCGAAGCCCTGGTCGCGTTGCCGGAAACGTTCGTCGAGCGCGCCCGCGCCGCGACCGCCAGCCTGGCGCTGTGGTCGCTGCCCGGCCGCAGCTACGAGGTCAGGCTGCGCGAGCTGTCGCCGGCCGCCGACGGCGCGACGCGGACCTATGCGGCCCGGTACACGATCCTGAACCCCGACGGAGCGGTTCGGCTCGGCATGAGCGCGACCCTGACCTTGAGCGAGGACGCGGACGAGCGCGCCGTGCGCCTGCCGCTCACTGCCCTGTTCGACCACGGGGGCGGGCCGAGCGTCTGGGTGGTGGACGATGCCGGCAAGCTTACGGCGCGCAGCGTGAGCATCGCGCGCTACGACGGACAGAAGGTGCTGATCGCGAAAGGCGTGAGCGAAGGAGAGAGCGTGGTCACGCTTGGCGTCGAGAAGCTCGATGAAGGTGTCGTCGTGCGGCCCACCCAGTCACTCTCATTCTGAGACAGGAGAGCACTATGCGCGGTTTCAACCTCTCCGCCTGGGCCGTCTCACATCAGACGCTGGTCCTGTTCCTGATCCTGATGCTGGGCGGCGCCGGTGCGATGGCTTACGTCAATCTCGGTCGTGACGAGGATCCCTCGTTCACGGTCAAGACCGCGATCGTCGCTGCCGCGTGGCCGGGCGCCACCGCACAGGAGATGCAGTTCCAGGTTGCCGACCGGATCGAGAAAAAGCTGCAGGAGCTGCCCTGGTTCGACACGGTCAAGACCTTCTCGAAGCCCGGATTGGTCCTGGCGCAAGTGGAATTCCGCGACAGCACGTCACCCAGCCAGGTGCCATGGCTGTTCTACCTCATCCGGCGGAAGATGGCGGACGTCAAGCCCGACCTTCCGGATGGCGTCCTCGGACCGAGCGTCAACGACGAGTACGGGGACGTCGATTCGCTGCTCTACACCATCAGGTCCGAGAGCGCCGACTACGCGCAGATGAAGCTCGTGGCGGAGTCCGCGCGCCAGCGGCTCCTGAAAGTGCCCAACGTGACCAAAGTCACGATCTACGGCACGCAGGAGGAGAGGATCTTTGTCGACATCGATCACGTGAAGCTCGCCAATCTCGGCGTCGGCCCGCAAGCCATCCTGGACAGCCTGGCGAAGCAGAACGCCGTCGTCCCGGCGGGCATCGTCCAGACGGACGGGCCGCGCATCCCGTTGCGGGTCACGGGTGCCTTCGACGGCGTCGAGACCATCAAGAGCACGCCAGTGGCGTCGAGCAACGGAACGATCCTGCGGCTCGGCGACATCGCGACCGTCACCCGCGGGTTCATCGATCCGCCCGATTTCCTGATCCGGCAACGCGGAGTGCCCGCCCTCGCTTTCGGCGTCGTGATGCAGAAGGGCGCCAACATCCTGCATCTCGGCGAGGCAATCGATGCCGCGATGGCGGAGATCATGCAGGCCACGCCTGTCGGACTGACCTATGAGCGCATCGCCAACCAGCCCAAGATCGTCGAGGAGGCGGTCGGCGAGTTCATGCGCTCGTTCTTCGAGGCGCTGGCGATCGTGCTGGCGGTGAGCTTTCTCTCGCTGGGATGGCGGACGGGCATCGTCGTCGGCCTGTCGGTTCCTCTCGTCCTCGCCATCGTGTTCATCGCCATGCAGCTCGTCGGCCTCAACCTGCACCGGATCACGCTGGGCGCGCTGATCATTGCCCTCGGCCTCATGGTGGACGACGCCATCATCTCGGTCGAGATGATGCAGGTGAAGATGGAGCAGGGCGTCAAGCGTCCCGCCGCGGCCGCTTTCGCCTGGACCTCGACGGCGTTTCCGAGACTGACGGGAGCGCTGGTGACCGCGGCGGGATTCATGCCGGTCGGGTTGTCGGCCTCCAGCACCGGAGAATACGCCGGAGCCATCTTCTCGGTCGTCGCGCTGGCGCTCCTGGCGTCCTGGCTGGTTGCAGGGATGTTCACGCCCTATCTCGGACTGAAGCTGCTGCCGGACGTCAAGGTCCATCACGACCACGATCCGGACGCGATCTATCACACGCCGATGTATGAGCGCCTGCGAGCGGCGGTCGGCTGGTGCGTGCGGCACCGGGCGTGGGTCGTCGGCGCGACGGCCATTGCGTTCCTCATTGCCGTCTCGGGCTTCACCCGCGTACCGCAACAATTCTTTCCGACCTCGGAGCGCAACGAACTCTTCGTCCAGTTCCGGATGCCCGAAGGGAGCACGCTTGCCGCGACGGCGGTGGCCGCGAAGAAGGTCGAGCAGCTCCTTGCCGGCGACGACGACGCCGCCACCTTCACGACCTACATCGGCCAGGGCCCGCCGCGGTTCTGGCTCGGGCTCAATCCGGCGCTGCCGAACGAGGCGTACGCCGAGATGGTCGTCGTCGCGAAGGACGTGAAAGCGCGGGAACAGCTGAAGACGAAGGTCGATACCGCGGTTGCAAAGGGAGCCGTCCCCGAAGCGCGGGTGCGGACGGATCGCTTCGCCTTCGGTCCGCCGGTCGGCTTTCCGATCCAGTTCCGCGTCATCGGCACCGATCCGCAGACGGTCCGCTCGATCGCCTATCAGGTCCGCGACGTCGTGCGCGCCGATCACGATACGATCGACGCGCAGCTCGACTGGAACGGGCAGATGCCGTCGGTCAAGCTGGTACTCGACCAGGACCGGGTCCGCGCTCTCGGCCTCGAGCCACAGACGGTCTCGCAGAGCCTGCAGGCTCTGGTGACCGGCTACACCGTCACGACCGTCCGCGACCGCACCGAGAAGGTCGGCGTGGTGGCCCGCGCGATTGCGAGCCAGCGGGGCGACCTCGGCTCGATCGAAGACCTCACGATCCTGGCGCGGAACGGCGTGCCGGTTCCCGTCTCGCAAGTCGCCCGCATCGAGCGGGGCTTCGAGGATGCGATCTTCTGGCGCCGCAACCGCGACCTCACGATCACGGTGCGCGGAGATATTCGTGACGGCGTCCAGGCCCCTGACGTCTCCCGGCGCATCTGGGCCGACCTCGCAGGCCTGCGCGCCAAGCTGCCGGTCGGCTACCGGCTGGAGATGGGCGGCTCGATCGAGGAGTTGGCGAAAGCCAATGCCGCCTTGTTCGCGATCTTCCCGGCGATGCTCGTGGTGATGCTGCTCATCCTGATGGTCCAGCTGCAGAGCTTCTCGCGGCTCGCGCTCACGCTGCTGACCGCGCCGCTCGGTGTCATCGGGGCAACGCTCGCCCTCTTGCTCGTCGGCATGCCGTTCGGGTTCGTGACGCTGCTCGGGCTGATCGCGCTCGCCGGCATGATCATCCGCAACACCGTCATCCTGGTCGATCAGATCGAGCATGACGTCGCCGAGGGCAGTACGCGAGGCAAGGCGATCATCGAGGCCACGGTGCGCCGGGCGCGGCCCGTCGTGCTCACCGCGCTCGCGGCCATCCTCGCCATGATCCCGCTGACACGGTCGGGCTTCTGGGGGTCGATGGCCGTCGCCATCATGGGAGGCTTGTTGGTGGCAACGATACTGACAATCCTGTTCCTCCCGGCGCTCTATGCGCTGTGGTTCAGCCGCTCGCTCGATGCAAGCGGATCCGGAACTTCCGGCGAGGCGCCGGAAGCGGATGAATTGCCGGCGGCGTCCCATCGAGCAGATTCAGAGCCGCCGCAGGCGCGCGGGGCCGCGGCTGCGCTGCTTCAGCCGAGCGATGCGCCTCAGCTCGCAGAGCACGAAGCCTCCGAGCGCGCCGCCGATACCGGCAAACGCGCGCTCGTTCCGCTCGCCCACTGAAACCGTCACCACAGATATTGGAGAGACCACGATGAGCACCGGTCAGAACGAAGCGGCAGCCGCCGCGCTGCAGCCCTGCCAGCCGCTCGGCGCGGCGGCCGAGTACACCGTCGACGCCGCGCAGCGCACCCTCCTGTTCTGCGACGTGATGCGACAGCGCGGCAACCAGTACCGCGAGCATCTTGCCGAGACCGCGCCGAACGTCCTCAGCTTCGCGGGCGAGATCGTGATCGACGGCCGCATCCTCGAGCGGCCCGTCAATTATGCCCTGGTGCGCGTTACTCCGCCGCAGGGCGTCGAGATCGATCCAACCCGCCGCCCGTTCGTCGTGGTCGATCCGCGTGCCGGGCACGGACCGGGGATCGGCGGCTTCAAGGCCGACAGCGAGATCGGCGTCGCGTTCAAGTCCGGCCACCCTTGCTATTTTGTCGGCTTCCTGCCCGAGCCCATGCCGGGCCAGACGATCGAGGACGTCGCCCGCGCCGAGGCGGTGTTCCTGGAGAAGGTCATCGCGTTGCATCCGCAGGCCGACGGCAAGCCCTGCGTCATCGGCAACTGCCAGGCCGGGTGGGCGGTGATGATGCTCGCCGCCATGCGCCCTGAGCTGTTCGGTCCGATCATCATTGCCGGCTCGCCGCTCTCCTACTGGGCCGGCGTGCACGGCAGGAATCCGATGCGCTACAGCGGCGGCCTGCTTGGCGGCACCTGGCTCACCGCGCTCACCGCGGACGTAGGGGGTGGGAAATTCGACGGTGCCTGGCTGGTGCAGAACTTCGAGAACCTGAACCCGGCGAACACCCTGTGGGCCAAGCAATATAATCTCCACTCCAAGATCGACACCGAAGCCCCGCGCTATCTCGGATTCGAGCGCTACTGGGGCGGGCTCGTCAACCTGAACGCCGAAGAGATCCAGTTCATCGTCGACGAGCTGTTCGTCGGCAACAATCTTGCTGCCGGCCGGATCAAGACGTCCGACGGCAACACCATCGACCTGCGCAACATCTCTTCGCCGATCCTCGTGTTCTGCTCGCACGGCGACAACATAACACCGCCCCAGCAGGCGCTCGGATGGATTCTCGACCTTTATGACAACGTCGATGACATCCGCGCGCACGGGCAGACCATCGTGTACACGATCCACGAAGACGTGGGGCACCTGGGGATCTTCGTGTCCGGCGCCGTCGCTCGCAAACAGTACGACGAGTTCGCGAGCAACATCGATCTGATCGACGTACTGCCTCCCGGCCTTTACGAAGCGACCTTCGCGCCGCGGGCCGCGGAGGGCGTGGCTCCCGAGCTGGTAAACGGCGACTGGGTCATGCGCTGCGAGGCGCGTACCCTCGACGACATCCGCGCGCTCGGCGGCAACGACGCCGCGGACGAACGGCGCTTCGCGGCGGCGGCAAAGGTTTCCGAGATCAATCTTTCGCTCTACCGCACCTTCATGCAGCCGTGGCTGAGGGCAATGGTTACGCCGGCCGCCACCGAGGCGTTACGCCGGCTCCATCCGCTGCGCATGCAATACGAGATGTTCGCCGACGGACATCCGTTCGCCGCGATCGCGGCGGCGGCGGCCGGATGGGCACGCGGCAACCGAATGCCGGTTTCCTCCGGCAATTCATTGCTCGCCTTGGAGCAGGGCGCGTCGCGGCAGATCGTGGCGAGCCTCGACGGCTGGCGCGACATGCGCGACCGGTTCGGCGAGCTCATGTTCCTGTCGTTTTACGGCTCGCCGCTGCTGCAGGCGGCGCTCGGCATCGATCCCGCCGGCAACGCCGCGCTGCGCCGGCCCGGCAAGGACCCGTTCCATCGCGAGCTGTTGCGCGAGCGCACCGACGAGCTCAAGTCGCGCATACCCGTGGGCGGCCTCCGCGAGGCGGCCGCGCGTGCCGCGATCTACGTCGGCTTGGCGGCGGGCGGCCCCGACGAGCGGGTATTTGCCGCGGTGCGCCGCTTGCGGCTCGCGCCATTGGGGGCGCCGCTCACGCTGGCGCAGTTCAAGACCATGGTGCGCGAGCAGTATTTCATGCTGCTGATCGACCAGGAGGCGACGCTGGCAGCGATCCCGCAGATGCTGCCTGCGGACATCGAGGAACGACGCAACACTTTGGCGGCAATTCGGCAGGTTGTCGCCGCCGGCGGCGAGATCGGCGGGGAGGCCGCCCAACGGCTCGAGCGTGTCGCGCGGCTGTTCGGCGTCGATGCGGAGCCAGCTGCGCTGGCGTTTCGCCGAGCGGAAGCCGGATTGCGAGCTAAAGCCTCGTAGCGATCAAAAAACCCGCGCAGGAGATAAGCTCATGCCCACCACCAAGCAAGCCGAGCTCGCCACCATTGCGCCGATCGGCCCGCTCGGCGAGCCGCCCCGTTCTAAGTACGAGCGCCTGATCGCGACCGCCAAGCAGGTCCCCCCGGCAACGACAGTCGTGGTCTATCCCTGCGACGAGACCTCGCTCCGCGGCGCCGTGGACGCTGCCGAGACCGGCATCATCAAGCCGATTCTGGTCGGGCCGGCAGCGAACCTCGCGAAGGTCGCGCGCCAGTTCAGTCTCGACATAACGCGCTACGAGATCGTCGATGCGCCGCACAGCGAGGCCGCGGCGGCCCGCGGGGTCCAGCTCATCCGCGAGGGCAAGGGCGAGCTCTTGATGAAGGGCAGCCTGCACACGGACGAGCTGATGCGGGAGGTTGCCTCGGCCACGACCGGGCTGCGCACGGCGCGGCGGATCAGCCATGTCTTCATCATGGACGTGCCAACCCACGCCGACACGCTTTTCATCACCGACGCCGCGATCAACATCTTCCCCGATCTCGACGCCAAGCGCGACATCATTCAGAACGCCATCGATCTGCACACCCAAGTCGGACTGGGCACCCCGCGCGTCGGCATCCTGTCGGCGGTCGAGACGGTGACGACGAAAATCCCGTCGACCATCGAAGCGGCTGCGCTGTGCAAGATGGCCGACCGCGGGCAGATCACCGGGGGAGTGCTGGACGGGCCGCTCGCCTTCGATAACGCCATCGATCCGGAGGCGGCGCGGATCAAGGGCATCAACTCTCCGGTCGCCGGCCGGGCGCAGATTCTCGTCGTGCCCGACCTCGAGGCCGGCAACATGCTCGCCAAGAATCTCACTTTCCTTGCCCGGGCCGGCGCCGCCGGCATCGTACTCGGGGCGCGGGTGCCGATCGTGCTCACTTCGCGCGCGGATTCCGTGCGTACCCGCATGGCATCCTGCGCCGTCGCGGTGCTCTACGCCGATGCGCGGCGGCGCGCGGCGATCCTGCCGGCCGCGTGACGGTCATGGATACGATCCTCGTCGTCAATGCCGCTCCTCGAGCCTCGCTTGCAGGACTGGCAGAATCTGACCATTGACAGGCGTGCGCCATGACGCCGCCCCAAGGACACGTCGACCGCATCATATCACGCAGCGCAACATTCGTCACAATTGGTGTCCGCGGCCGTGGCGCGGCGTCGCCGATCCGCCACGATTGCGACCGAATGTCGCCCGGCCCTGCCTCCGGTCGACCCCCTCAGCGTGCACGATCCCAATCCGCGAAAACCGACTGCCAGCGCCGCAGCCCTGTGGGCGCCGCTCGCCCGCTTCATCGCCGGCGAGGAGCGCCTCGGCCGCTGGGCGGAGCAGCGCCCGGCGACGCGATACGCCTACGAGTTCCTGCGCTTCGGCGCGAAGCAGGGCTGGGCCTGCCTGTTCGGCGGCCTGATGGTGGCGCTGCTGATCGCCACCCATCTGTGGTATCCGCGCGGCGCCGGGCTCGCCCGCTACGACTTCCTCTTTCTCGCCGCGCTTGCCATCCAGGCGGCGATGCTGGCGGCAAAATTCGAGACGCTCGAGGAAGCCAAGGTCATCCTGATCTTCCACGTCGTCGGCACCGTCATGGAGGTCTTCAAGACCGGGGTCGGGTCGTGGATCTATCCGGAGCCGAGCTTTTTCCGCATCGCCGGCGTGCCGCTGTTCTCCGGCTTCATGTATGCGTCGATCGGCAGCTACATCGCCCGGGTCTGGCGGCTGTTCGACTTCCGCTTCCTCCGCCATCCGCCGCTGTGGATGGTGCTGGCGCTGGGCGGCGCGATCTACCTGAACTTCTACGCCCATCACTATGTGCCGGACATGCGCTATCTGCTGTTCCCCGCGGCGGCACTCATGTTCGGGCGCACCTGGATCTACTTCAAGGTCTGGCGGGTGCACCGGCACATGCCGCTTCTGCTGGCGAATTTTCTCGCCGCGCTGTTCGTCTGGGTGGCGGAGAATGTCGGAACCTTCACCATGACCTGGCAATACCCCCACCAGGTCGCCGGCTGGCCGCTGGTCTCGCTCGGTAAGTTCGGCTCGTGGTTCCTGCTGCTGATCCTGAGCTACGCACTGGTGGCGATGGTCAACCGGCCGCGCGAGCTGGGCAAGCTTGGGTGAGCCGGCGCGGCCGTCATGCCTCGCCCAGGCTCTCCAGCGCGGCGCCCAGTGTCGCCGGCACATCGCAGCCGACATGGATGAACTCCGCAACGCCCGCGGCCCGCAGCGCCGTATCCTGGTCGCCCGGCCGGCCGGCGAGATAGATCTTTTGGCTGCCCGCGGCCGCAAGCGCCTTCGCCGCCGCGACGGCCTGTGCCAGGTAGATCTCGTCGGACGAGCACAGGCACGCGTGCCGGGTCCCTGACGCCCGGAACGCGGCAGCCATCGCGTCGTGCTCGGCGAACCCGTCGTTCGTCACCGTCTCGATGCCGCCGGCTGCGAAAAAGTTCTGGGCAAAGCCGGCGCGCGCCGAAAAGGCCGCGGGCGGGCCCAGATTGGCGAGAAAGATTTTTGGCCGGGTCCCGGTCTCCGCGAGCATGCGATCCGACCTGCCGCGCAGCGCCTCGTAGGGCTCGGCGAGGCGACCAGCCGGCAGCGGCTCGAAGGTGATCGTGGCGGATTCATCGGGCTCGACCGCGAGCGGCGCGACGGGGAGCACCGAAGGCGTCGCTTCGGCGAGCTGGGCAAATTCGCTGGTGCCGGTCAACGGCTCGCTGCGCCGGGCGACCGCCTGCTGGCGTCGGGCGCGCATGTCCGCCACCTTGCGCTGGATCAATCCGGCTTCGAGCGCGGCGGCCGCGCCGCCGGCTGCCTCGATCTCCTGGAACAGCGCCCACGCCGCGCCGCAGAGCTCCGTGGTCAAATGCTCGATGGCCCCGGAGCCGGCCGCCGGATCGGCGACTTTCGCGATGTTTGCTTCCTCGAGCAGGATCAGCTGGGCGTTGCGGGCGATGCGGCGGGCGAAGCGGTCGGGCAGCCCGAGCGCCGCGGTGAACGGCAGCACGGTGACCGCATCGGCGCCGCCGATCCCCGCCGCGAACGCCGCGACCGTGGTGCGCAGCATGTTCACCGCTGGATCGCGCCGGGTCATCATGCGCCAGGCCGTCTCGGCGGAGACGAAGGCGGGGCGCGGCTCGAGCCCGCAGGCCTCCTCGACGCGTGCCCACAGCCGGCGCAGCGCGCGGAATTTCGCCACGGTAAGAAACTGGTCGGCGTCGGCAGCGAGCCGGAAGAAGATCATGCGGCGGGCGTCGTCGAGCTCCATGCCGTAGGCCTCGAGCGCACGCAGATAGGCCGTCGCGCCGGCGAGCGCGAAGGCGAGCTCCTGCGTCTCCGAGCCGCCCGCCGCGTGGATCGCTCGCGCGTCGGCGGCGGCGAAGGGCCCGCGAAATCCGACACTGGCAAGCTGGATCACCAGGGCGGAAAGGATCGGGGCGACCTCCGCCCAGGGTGCGGATGAGCGGCCGGCGGCAGCCGCGGTGCCGAGCGGGTCGAGGCCGAAGCGGATGCCGGTGGCTTGCGGCATGATGCCTCGTCGCGTCACCACCGCGGTCACCAGCGACATGACGTCGAGCCCCGGCGGTCCGAGATCGCACTCGATCGCGAGGCCGGCTTCCGGATGAATGTCCGCGAACGCCTGCTCGATCGCTGCCTCGGTCTCCGGCAGGCCAAAGCCGTAGGCGCCGATCGCGCCGGCGAACACGACCGACACCCCGGTCGCGCCGTTGGCGAGCTCGTGGCGCGCTTCCTCATTGGCGGCGGCCGGATCGGGATGATCGACCCGGGCCAGCACCTGCCAGGGTGCCGCCGGCGGCCGCGCCGCGACGGGCCTCGCATCGCGGGCGCGCTCGTAGAGCGGATCGATGCGCAGCCGATCATAGGTGGCGCCGACCAGTTTCCGCTCGAACGGCGCGCCCTTGAGGGCGGCGGTCACCAGCGCCAGCCAGGCGTCGCGGGAGGACGGCGGAAACTCCGCTGCCAGGGCGAGATCTTCCGCCGGAAAATCGGTCATCGGTGCTTGATCTCCGTCAGATCGGGCGCGTACTTCAAAATGCCATGGCGGGCCGGTAGGGCCAATCAGTCATTTGCCGATCCGACGCGCGGCGGCATCGCGGGCAGGCGCTCGATCCCGGCGAGGTCCAGCGCTTCGAGCGCATCGCGGATGCGCCGGCCGGCAATGCGGCGGTCGGCTGCGATCTCGGCGAGCGGGACGAGGACGAAGGCGCGTTCGAGCAGTCGCGGATGGGGCAGGGTGAGCTGCGGCGTGTTCAGCACGACGTCGTCGTAGGCGAGCAGGTCGATGTCGATCGTGCGCGGTCCCCAGCGCTGCTCGGTCGCCCGGTCGCGACCCAAGCGGCGCTCGACCGCGAGCGCCCGGGCAAGCAGCGCGTCGGGCGCAAGCTCCGTCTGCGCCACGATGCACAGATTGACGAACGGCGGCTGGTCGGCGACCCCCCAGGGCGGCGTGCGATAGTCGGAAGATTTTTCCACCAGCCGCACCTCCCGGCCGTCGCACAGCGCATCGACCGCCCGCGCGAGGTTTGCCCGCACGTCGCCGATATTGCCGCCGAAGCCGATGAGCGCCTCAGCCATGATGCCCGCGCATGGCGACGCGCTTCATCCGGCGCTGCGGATGGCCGCCGCCACCCGCAGCGCCTGCACGGTGGCGCCGACATCGTGGACGCGGACGATCGCGGCGCCGGCGAGCACGGCGAGAAGGTTTCCGGCGATCGAGCCGGGAAGCCGCTGATCGGGCTGCGAGGGCGCGACCGCGGCGATGAAACGCTTGCGCGAAAGGCCGATCAGGATCGGCAGGCCGAACGCGCCGAACCGATCCAGCCGGGCGATGACCGTGATGCTCTGCTCCGCGGTCTTGCCGAATCCGACGCCGGGGTCGAGCACGATGCGATCGCGACGGATCCCGGCGCGCTCGGCGATATCGAGCGACCGGGCAAAGAAGTCCTCGACATCCGCCATGATGTCGAGGGCGGGATCGACGGTCTCACGATTGTGCATGACCACGACCGGAACCGCGCGGTCGGCGACGACGCGCGCCATGTCGGGATCGCGCTGCAGGCCCCAGACGTCGTTCACCATCGAGGCGCCGAGATCGAGCGCTCGCGCAGCGACCCTGGCCTTCATGGTGTCGACCGACACCGGAGTGCCGAGGGCGACCACCATGGGCAGGACCGGCGCGATGCGTGCGAGTTCGTCGTCCGCTGCGACCGGCGCGGCGCCGACATACGGACGTGACGACTCGCCGCCGATGTCGATGATGTCGGCGCCTTCCTCGATCATCCGGCGGGCATGCGCGGCGGCGAGATCCGGCGCGTCATAGCGGCCGCCGTCGGAAAACGAATCCGGCGTGACGTTGAGTATCCCCATGACGAGCGGCCGGCTGCCTGCCGCCAATCGCTCGATCATGGCGCCCGCGCCGGCCGCAATCGCTCGCCCGGAAGGCACCGCGGAACCCTGCGAAACGCTCATGAACGCCGCTTTGCGCCGGCGCCCGGGGGCTGTCAAGACGACCGCAGCCCGCCTGCGACGACAGGGACGCCCGCCGCTCTCGCCAATGGTCGGCGCGGTGCGATCGGCGTGCGGCGGTCAGTAGCTGATCTTCGGCGGCAGCACCTTGGCGTGAGCGATCCACCGTTCGATGCGCTTCGTCGACGGCACCAAGCGAACCAGCTTCTGCTTGCGGTTGGCGTCGGCCATCGCTTTCGCCAGATTGGCGACGTTGCGGTACTTGAGCTCCTTGACGGTATCGACGCCTACCGCCTGCAGCAGCACCGCGTAGGGCTCCCCGACACCCTTGATGCGCATGCGGTCGGCGAGATTGGCCCAGCGCAGCACGGTCTGATCGTCGACGCCGAGCCGCGCGGCCAGAGCCTTGCGGGCCTTGGCGGTCAAGGCTGCCTCGAGCAGCTTGTCGGTGGTGCGGATTCCCAGAGTCTTGAGCTTGGCCGCCATCAGCGGCCCGATACCTTGGATGTCCATGATGGGATAGGACACGGACCTCTCCTCATTGCGTCCTGATCATGCCGGGCGTCCACACGACACCGCGCCTGACACGTTGGATCCGATCGCTACTCACTGGACGATTGACCGACGCGAGTGCACGCCCCGACTTGTTTGCGGACACGATCGCTGGTGGGGTTCGCTTTGACATGCTGGGTCGAAAAGATACCGATGTCCCGGTTCACGACCTCTCGCACGACACCGCGTCGGCGGCGAGCCGCCGGATGCATCTGGAAAATCCCCCCACCCGATCCCGCACTGCCGACGGGCAAATTATCTTGGCCAACGCATCTGCGGAACACAATAACGACAACGTTCCAGAGCCTGCGATTGATTTAAAGTGTGATATGGAGAGCACAGTCGATGGCCGCCGCCGTCGATTTGCCGGCACCTGCCGGCCCATCGACGATGAGACGTCGCATCGATTGCGCGAAACTGGTGCTAAGTATTTCCATGGAAGTCGTCGCGGCTCGGCTCAAGAAGATGGACGCGTGCTCGCGCCGAACGCGGTTCGCCTGAAACGAGAAGGAAATCCCGATGAGCTCTCTGGAGGCTGTCCTCGACCGTATCGACCGAAATCTCGATCAGAGCCTCGAGCGATTGTTCGCATTGCTGCGGATTCCGTCGATTTCGACGGATCCGGCCTACAAGGCGCACTGCCGCGCGGCGGCCGTCCATGTCGCCGAGGATCTCGGCACCATCGGCTTCCAGGTGAGTATCCGGGAAACGCCCGGTCATCCGGTGGTGGTCGGCAAGGGCGGCGAAGGGGCGGGTCCGCGCGTGCTGTTCTACGGTCATTACGACGTGCAGCCGGTCGATCCGCTGGATTTATGGGACACGCCGCCGTTCGAGCCGCGCATTTCCACGCTGGCGGATGGCAGGAAGATCATTGTGGCGCGCGGGGCCTGCGACGACAAAGGCCAGGCCATGACCTTCATCGAGGCGTGCCGCGCCTTCAAGCAGGTGACCGGCAAGCTGCCGCTTCCGATCACCATGATGATCGAGGGGGAGGAGGAATTCGGCTCCAAGCACCTGTTCGACTTCGTCCGCGACAACGCCGCCGAGTTCCGTCTCGACATGGCGCTGGTGTGCGATACCGGCATGTGGAACCCCGTGACCCCGATGGTCACCACCGGCTTGCGCGGGCTGCTCTACGAGGAGATCCGGATCCGCTGCGCCGATCGCGATCTGCATTCGGGCCTGTTCGGCGGCGCCGCGCAGAACCCGATCCGGGTTCTCGCAAGAATCCTGGCGGCGATCCACGACGAGAACGGGCGGATCGCCATTCCGGGATTCTACGACAGCGTCCGCGAGCTTCCTCCCGAGGTCAGGAAGGAGCTCGCGGGGCTCGGGCTGACAGCGGAGAATTTTCTCGCCCCCGTCGGCCTTAAATATCCTGCCGGAGAGAAGGACCGCACGTTGATCGAGCAGATCTCGACGCGCCCGACCTGCGACACCAATGGCATCATCGGCGGCTACACCGGAGAAGGGGCGAAGACCGTGATCCCCGCCGAAGCCTCGGCCAAGGTCTCGTTCCGGCTGGTGGTCGATCAGGACCCGGACGGGATCCGCGAGGCTTTTCGCGCCTTCGTACGCGACCGCGTGCCGGCCGACTGCTCGGTCGAGTTCCTGAGCCATTCGGGAAATCCCGCGATCCAGTTGCCGCCCGACAGTCCGGCTCTCGTCAAGGCGCGCGCGGCGCTGGCCGCCGAATGGGGAAACAATCCCGTGGTCGCCGGGATGGGCGGCTCGGTTCCCATCGTCGGCGATTTCAAGCGGGTGCTCGGCATGGACTCGCTGATGGTGGGCTTTGGCCTCGATGACGACCGGGTGCACTCGCCGAACGAGAAGTACGATCTCGCCAGCTTCCACAAGGGCACGCGCAGCTGGGCACGCATCCTCGCCGCGCTCGCCGCATGACCGGGGCGGCCGTGCAGGGGCGATCCGGGGCTCCGGCTCCGGGACGCCCTATTGGACGGGTGGGATGGTGAACAGGCTGAGGACGGATCGGGCGCGGATGTCGTAGACGCGGGCATAGACCACATCCTCGCGCTCGATTTCGACCAGCACCGGGGCGTTGAGCTCGCGGCAATAGAACTCGCCGAGCATCAGGGCGAAATCCGCTCCCCTGCTGTCCCAGGTGATCTGGAATTCCGGGCCGAGCTCGACACGGGCCGGGGCATGCGGTCCGCACACCGCGATCCGCCAGCGGCGATGCGCGGTCGGCACCTCGAGGCGTTCGACCAGCGTTGCCCGCAACTGCTGGGCGGCCTGTTTGAACGCCAGGCCCCAGTAGTCGATCATGTAGCGTTCGTCGGCCGCGCGGATGCCGCCGACGAAGGCGTTGAAATGGGTGTACTGATAGGGGTGCAAGCGCACCATGTCGACGGCCGGAAGCGCCACGAGCGCGAAGAGCAGCGTGGCCGCGCCGGCGAAAGCCGGTCGCCCCAGGCGCCACAGGCGCGGCATCAGCCAGGCTGCGGCCACGCCGCCGAGGGCTGCGAGCGGCGGAGTGACGAAGACGAAATGCCGGATGCCGTTGTACATGGCCGGCCGCGTCATCACGGTGATCGCGATCGGCAGCGTCGCGGCGATCGCCACGGCAAGGAGGGCCGCCCGCATCGGCAACGGCACCTCGCGGTTCCACAGCGTCACCACCGCGCCGGCAATCCCGGCGATCCCGAGCGCCAGCAGCAGCTCGGGGATCTTGAGCGCGAACAAGGTCGGCACATAGCTGCGCGGCATGTCGGGAACCGGCAGCAACGCGCCGTCGAACATCTCCTTCCACGGCTGTTCGAAGAAATGGGAAAAATACTCCACGGCGCGGAACGGATTGAGCGGTGCGAGCACCGACCACGGCCAGACCATGCCCATGATCAGGTAGGCCAGCACCAAGCCGGGCAGCAATATCAAGGCGAAGCGCGCGAGCCGGGCGGCGGCCGGCCGCAGCCCGTTTGCGAAGGCTTCGCCCGCGAGGAGCACCGCCAATCCTCCCAGCGCATAGAAGCCCGCGATACCGCCGATGATCCGCGTGCCGATGGTCAGGCCGAGCCCGATCCCGGCCAGCGCGACCGTCGCCGGCCGCGGCTCCGGGTATTCCTGCAGCGCCCGTACCAGGCCGAGCAGCAGGATCACCATGGCGACCGCGAACGGCGCGTCCTTCGGGTTCATGAACATGTGCCCGTAGTAGAGCGGGCAGGTCGCCAGCAGAACCAGCGCGACCAGTCCGGCGAGCGGCCCGCCGAGCCGTCGGCCGAGCCGCCAAGTCGCCATGATCCCGATCAGACCGACGATCGCGCCCATCAGGCGCCGGGTCTCGAACAGGTCGAACGGCGACACCTTGGCGGCGAGCGCCGCCAGCATGTCGAAGCCGCCGCCATACATGTAGAGGTTGACGAAGCTCAGCGCCCGCCGGTCGGTGAAACCCGATCCGTAGTAAGCCAGCAGCAGCTCGCCGTATTCGGAATGCGTGTAGTCGTCCCAGCCGAGCCCGTAGTCGCGAAAGGTGAACGCCGCAATGGCGGCCAGGACCGCCAGCACGGCGATCGCAACGGCGTCGATAGAGCGGCCGGCGGACCAGCTCCTGGCTGAGATGGGGGGCATCGGTGATGGCGGGATCGTTGGGACGCGCGGTCCGGTGGCTCTGACAGGTGATGTTATTGTATTTGTTGAATGTGACTTTATTTTTGCACTGTCCGTAGAGCCCGCGCAAGATAGTTAGTGTGCATAGCACAATACGAAGCTGAATATCCGTTAATACTTGCGGTCCATGAATTTCTGTTCATCTGCCGGCTGGGCTCCGGAAACAAAAGCGGAGCCCGGAGGCTCCGCTCTCATTCCGCAGTGACATTCGGGCGGCCGGGTGGGGCGCGCCCGACCGCGCGCGGTCTATTTGCTCGCGGCCGAAAACATCTCGGCGACGTGGTCCCAGTTGACCAGGTGGTCCATGAACGCCTTGAGGTAGTCGGGCCGCCGGTTGCGATAGTCGATATAGTAGGAGTGCTCCCAGACGTCGCAACCGAGGATCGGGCTCGCGCCCTGTACCAGCGGGTTCTCGCCGTTGGGCGTCTTCATCACGACGATCTTGCCGTCCTTGACGGCGAGCCACGACCAGCCGGAACCGAACTGCGTCACCCCGGCCTGGATGAAGTCCTCCTTCATCTTGGCGACCGATCCGAGGTCCGCGGTGATCTTCTTCTCCAGCGCGCCCGGAATCTTGTCGCCGCCGCCACCCGGCTTCATCCATTTCCAGAAATGGACGTGGTTGTAGTGCTGACCCGCATTGTTGAAGAGCCCGGCATTCTTGCCGAACGAGCCCTTCACCACCTCCTCGAGCGGCTTGCCCTCCCACTCGGTGCCCTTGAGCAGGTTGTTGCCGTTGTTCACATAGGCGAGGTGGTGCTTGTCGTGATGGTATTCCAGCGTCTCGCGCGACATGTAGGGCGTGAGCGCATCATGCGGATAGGGCAGATCAGGCAAGGTGAACGACATCGGCTTTCTCCTCGATGGGCGGGAAATGTCAAGGGTGGACGGGGCGTTTGCGGCACCGAATTCGAGTGGTTGTCAATCGTCGCGCCGGCACCACGGCAACGGATTGAATCGGCGGGAGTTCCGCGACGCGGAACCGGGGCTGCCGCGGGGGCAGGTGCCGCCCATAGATAGGCCGGGCCCGCAGGCCGGGCAACATTGCGCGGGCCGCATCGGGCCCCGATAAGTCGCGCCGTTGCGCATAGATGCTTGCAGGCGCGCCGGTGACCGGCCAAGATTTGAAAATTCCCAGGCCTTACCGCTGGTTGGGGGCGGTGGCGGGAAACGGGATGAACCGGATGCATCTGATCTTGCTGGGGCTGGGCGTCGCCACCATCGTGGCGGGCGGCGCCATGATCGGATTTGGCATACCGATCAACGAGTTCGGTCTGGGCAATACGCTGATCGCGGCGGGCACGACGGCGGTCGTGGGCGGCCTTGTCGTGGTCGGGCTGGCCGCGGCGCTGCGCCAGCTGACGCGAATCGCCTCAATGCTCGACACCCGCTCGCCGGCCGAGCGCACCACCTCGGCCCCGCCCCCGGTGGCCTCGCCCGATCCGGCGGAACCCGGGCGGGTCGAGCCCATTCCGGTCGCCGTCGTACCGCTGCCCGGCGCCGACCAGAGCAAGGTCGAACCGCCGCCCTTGCCGGCGCAGCCGCCCGAGCCCGAGGACGCCGCGCCGCCGTCCCTGCGGACCCCGACGCGGGTCAAGGGTGCGGAGGCCGAGCCGCCGCCCGCGGCGGGCGGCAAGCCGGCGCCCACCGTTCGCCCTGTCCGTCCTGCGCCGAAGCGCGGAGAAATCCCGGTCGTGCTGTCGCCTCGGGAGCGGGGCTTCGACAGCGCGTGGCCGTCGTCCGAGCCGGCAACCGGGAAACCGGAGCAGGGCGAGACCCCGGTAGCGGGCGGGCAGGGGGATCCGCGCGCCGACCGGCCGCCGGCGGTCTCCATTCTCAAGTCCGGTGTGATCGACGGAATGGCCTATACGCTCTACAGCGACGGATCGATCGAGGCCGAATTGCCTCAGGGCACCATGCGGTTTGCGACGATCGAGGAGTTGCGCGTGTATCTCGCGGGCACGTCCTGAGACGTCGTGGCGCGGCTCAGCTCGCCGTTCCGCCGGCGACCAGGATGGCGAACGCATAGGCGAGCGCCACCTCCTTGAGACGATCGAAGCGTCCTGCCGCTCCCATGTGGCCTGCCTCGAGATTGGTGCGGAACGCCAGCAGCTTGCGCCGGTCGGTTCGCTTCGCCCGCAGGCGCGCCACCCATTTGGCGGGTTCCCAGTAGGTCACGCGCGGATCGGTCAGGCCCGCGAGCGCGAGCATCGCCGGATAGTCCTGCGCGCGCACGTTCTCGTATGGCGCGTAGGCGCGGATCGCACGGAACGCGTCGGCGTCGGCGATCGGATTGCCCCATTCGGGCCATTCCGGCGGCGTCAGCGGCAGGCTGTCGTCCAGCATGGTGTTGAGGACGTCGACGAACGGAACTTCCGCAACGATCCCGCCGAACAGGTCGGGGCGCAGGTTGGCCACCGCACCCATCAGGAGGCCGCCAGCCGAGCCGCCCTGGGCCACGGTCCGCCCCGGCGCCGCCCATCCCGCCGCCGTGAGATATTGGGCCGCGGCGATGAAATCGTCGAAGGTGTGCTGCTTGTTCTTGAGCTTGCCGTCGCGATACCAGCGCCATCCCTTCTCGGTGCCGCCGCGCACGTGGGCGATCGCATAGACGAAGCCGCGGTCGACGAGCGAGAGCCGATTGGCGCTGAACGCCGCCGGTATCGATATTCCGTAGGCGCCATAACCGTAGAGCAGGCACGGCGCCGTCGCGTCGGGCTCCTGGCCGCGACGGTGCAGGATCGAGATCGGGACGGTTTCGCCGCCCGCGGTCGGCGCGTGCAGGCGCCGGGTGACGTAGGATGCCGGATCGTGCCCCGAGGGGATTTCCTGACGCTTGCGCAGGACCCGGGTGCGGGCGGCGAGATCGTAGTCCCAGGTCTCGTTGGGTGTCGTCATCGACGAGTAGTTGAAGCGCAGCAGGTCAGTGGAGAACTCGTAGCCTTCGTCCATCCCGAGCGAGTAGGCTTCCTCGGCGAAGTCGATGACGTGCTCGTCGGACGAGCGCAGATTTCGCACCACGATGCGCGGCAGGCCGTCCTCGCGCTCGAGCCGTATCAGCCAGTCCTCGAACACGGTGAAGCCGAGCACGTAGACGCCCGGCCGGTGCGCCACGAGGTCGCGCCAGCGGCCGCGCCCGGGGGTCGCCAGAGGTGCGACCGCGAGCTTGAAGTCCTCGGCACCATCGGCGTTGGTGCGAACGATCAGCGTCGCCTCGCCGCCCAGATGCGGGTGATGCTCGACGTCGTATTGGACCGAGCTCTCGCGCGCCGCGACCAGCACCGGCACCGCCTCGGGATCGTCGAGATCGATCAGCCGCGACTCGGATGTCTCGTGATCGTGGATCGCGATCGCGGCGAAGCGGCCCGACTGCAACTCGGAGATACCCACGAAGTACTGCGGGTCCTTCTCCTCGTAGATCAGGACGTCGTCCTCGGCGGGCGTGCCGAGCCGGTGGCGGAAGACCCGCGACGGCCGGTGATTGCGATCGAGGCGGACGTAATAGAGCGCCGAGGAATCGGCCGTCCACACGCTCGCCCCCGAGGTGTCGGGAACCGCGTCGGCAAGGTCCGTTGCGGTGGCGGTATTACGGATCCGGATGGTGTAGAATTCCGATCCCGCGTCGTCGTCCGACCACGCGATATACCGATGGTCGGGCGAATGACGGGTCGCTCCGAGCTGAAAGAAGCCCTTGCCGTGAGCGAGCTCGTCGCCGTCGAGCAGCACCTCGTCCGAACCGCCGGCCCGCGCCTGCCGATGAAAGATCGGATGCTGGCCGCCGTCGCGGAATCCCACATAGTAGGCGTAGGGCCCGTCGACGCTCGGGACGGTGGAATCGTCCTGCTTGATCCGGCCCTTCATCTCGGCGAACAAGGCGTCCTGCAGGCCGGTCGTTTCGCCCAGCACGCGGTCCGCATAGGCATTCTCGGCTTCCAGATAGTCGCGGATCGCCGGCTCGAGCTTGCCGGGGTCGCGCATCACCTCGCGCCAGTTCGCCGCCTTGAGCCAGGCGAACTCGTCGGTCAGCGTCACGCCGTGCCGGGTGGTCACGGAAGGCTGCCGCTCCGCCTGCGGTTCGGGCGGCAATGACGATGGTTCGGTACGGTTGAGCATGGCTATCCGCCATATAGGCAACGATCGGCCGCCGGAAAGGCCGATTCGGTCGCTTTTCCCGACCTCGGTTAACCAGGGTCGCAGGCGTGGCGCAACATTCGTCGCACCAGCGGGGGAAACAGCCGCGCCGTCGCCGCACGCCATCCGCTGTCGGGCGCCCGTCGATCCATGCGCGACCTGACCTCGATCATTGCCGTCCTGATCTTCGTCGCGACCTATGCGGTCGTGGCGATCGGCAAGCTGCCGGTCTACCGCATCGACCGGGCCGGCGCCGCCCTGCTCGGCGGAAGCCTGATGGTCGGCGTCGGCGTCCTGACCCCCGAGGAGGCGTATCGCGCCGTCGATTTCGGCACCATCACGCTGCTGCTCGGCATGATGATCGTCGTCGCCAACCTGCGGGTGTCGGGCTTCTTTCGTCTGGTCACCGACCGGATCACGCGAAATATCCGTCATCCCCTGGCGCTGCTCGCCGCCGTCGTGCTGGCGTCCGGCATCCTCTCCGCGGTCCTGGTCAACGACACGGTCTGTCTGGTGATGACGCCGCTGGTGCTCGATATCGTGCTGCGGCTCGGTCGCAACCCGCTTCCCTACCTGCTGGCGGTCGCGATGGCGTCCAATATCGGCAGCGTGGCGACGATCACCGGCAACCCGCAGAACATGATCGTCGGCAGCCTGTCGCATATTCCCTACACGCTGTTCGCCGGTCACCTCATGCCGATCGCAGCCGCCGGGCTGTGCGTCGCCATGCTGGTGATCGTGCTCGCGCATCTGCGCGAGTTCGTTCCCGGAGAGCGCTTCGCGCCCACCGAGGGCGCCACGCACTATCATGGTCCGCTGGTCGTCAAGACGATGCTGGTCGTCGGCGTGATGATCGTGCTGTTCGTCCTGGGAAAACCCGTGGCCACGGTGGCGATCGTCGGCGGCGCCTACCTGCTGCTGACGCGCCGGGTCAATCCGGGAAAAATCTATCGCGAGATCGATTGGCCGCTGCTGGTGATGTTCACCGGCCTGTTCGTCGTGGTCGCCGGCGTCGAGAAGATCCTGGTGACGCCGGGCACGCTGGCCGCGGTCGGTGCCCTGCATCTCGACGATGCACGGGTGCTGAGCGCGGTCACCGCAGTGCTCTCCAACCTGGTCAGCAATGTTCCGGCGGTTCTCGTGCTGAAACCCTTCGTCGAAAGGCTGGCCGACCCGCAGCGCGCCTGGCTGGTGGTGGCGATGGCCTCGACGCTCGCCGGAAACTTCACCCTGGTCGGCTCGGTCGCCAACCTCATCGTGGCGCATCGTGCCGGAATGCGCGGCGTGGAGATCGGCTTCTGGAGCTATTTTCGCGTCGGCGCCCCGATCACCCTCGCCACCATCCTGATCGGAGTGCTCTGGCTGTAGCCCGCGGCGTCTACTTGCCGGACGGCTCGAAGCTCAGGGCCGTTCCGTTCATGCAGTAGCGCAGCCCGGTCGGTCGCGGACCGTCGGGAAACACGTGACCGAGATGCGCGTCGCAGCTGGCGCAGCGGATCTCGGTCCGGCGCATCAGCCAGGAGCGGTCCTCGTGCGCGGCGACCGCCTCGTCGGCGACCGGTGCCCAGAAGCTCGGCCAGCCGGTGCCGGAATCGAATTTCGTATCGGAGGCGAACAGCGCGGCGCCGCAGCACACGCAATTGTAGGCGCCCGCGGCCTTCTCGTCCCAATGCGGGCCGGTGAACGCCCGCTCGGTTCCGTGCCGGCGGGTCACGTCGTACTGTTCGGGCGTGAGCTGACTGCGCCACTCGGCGTCGGTCTTGACGATCTTCGGTGCGGTCTTGACGGCAGAGCTCATGTCGGATCCCTCCGAGGATTCGACCGCAATGGATAAAGGATACGGGACCGGAGACACAAGTCACGCCCATGTCAAAGGCAAGTGATGATCGCCGCCTTCGATGATCGGGCCGGGGGCGCAATCCTGTAGTCGCGAGATATCGCGGGCGGCCGGGACCTTCGCGGTGGACGCGCCGGCCGGATCGCCGTCGCATCTATATTTCAAATGCATGGTCACGCGAGAAGATCGCATGGTGATTCACGACACTTTTGTGGTACTGGGAATTTTCAACTTGCATTCGTAGCGAAATATTACTATGCGTATTCAGTAAAGCGACGCATCAGATTCGCGGCTCAACGTAATGCTTCCGGTCACGGCGGCGCAAATCGGCTGGGCGCGCGGGAGATGTGTTCTGGGGGCTCGTGCGGGGCAGTCGAGCCGGGTACGGCCAATTCTGCAGAGGGTGGGATCGCGGGTCCGATGGACGACGTTTCCGACAGCGGCAACTTCATCGAGCTGACCGCCGAGATCGTGTCGGCCTATGTCAGCAACAATCCGGTGCCGGCGAGCGACATCTCCGTCCTGATCAATCAGGTCCACGCCGCGCTGGTCCGCGTCTCGAGCGGCCAGATCGAGGCTCAGCCCGAGCCGCTGAAGCCCGCCGTCTCGGTGAAGAAGTCGATCACGCCCGAGCACATCGTCTGCCTCGAGGACGGAAAGAAGTTCAAGTCGCTCAAGCGCCATCTGCGGACGCAATACAACATGACGCCCGAGCAGTACCGGGAGAAATGGGCGCTGCCGGCCGACTATCCGATGGTGGCGCCGAACTACGCGGCCGCCCGTTCGCAGCTCGCCAAGCAGATGGGGCTCGGCCAGCAGCGCCGTCGGCGCAAATAGCTGCCTGCCGCCACGGCGGATTGATCGGCGCCGCGAGCCATGACGGCGACGCCGAGCGCGCCCACGACGTTGCGCCACGGTTCAGGCGGCTGTCGCCAGGGCGGCGCGGGCGTCGGACTTGATGCGCTCGACCATCGAGCGAAAGCCGTTGGATCGCTGCGGCGTCAGGTGCTCGCGCAATCCGAGGCGCTCGAACAGGGCGAGCGCATCGGTCGCCAGGACGTCGCGGGCGGCGCGGCCCGAATAGAGAACCAGCAGAATGGCGATCAGCCCGCGCACGATATGGGCGTCGCTGTCGCCGACGAAGCGCAGCACCGGCCCGGCCTCGCCCGCCGGCGCGATCTCGGTGGCAAGCCAGACCTGGCTGGCGCAGCCCTGCACCTTGTTGGCATCGGTGCGCGCCGTCTCGGGGAGCGGCGCAAGGGCCCGGCCGAGCTCGATGACGTACCGGTAACGGTCATCCCAGTCGTCGAGCAGCGAAAAGTTCTCGGTGATCTCGTCGATCGTCATCGCGGTGCCGGGCTCGCCTTGCTGTCCGGGATATAGGCGCCGGCCGCCCTGCGGTCGAGCCTGTCCGGCGCGAAGAGCAGCCTTTCGGTGACCTGCGGCAACGGGTTGCCACTCGCCTCAAGAGGCGTTGCGCCCGGGCGCATGACGAAGCATGGGAGGTTTGCCGTCGGCGACGGGGCACAAGCCGTTCAGGTCGGGCGTCTTGCCTCGGCCTCCCGGCGCGGCGGCGGGCCGCGCCAGGCGGGAGCCAGATCGGCCGGCGTCAGCGTGCTCTGTGACGGCCGTGCGGCGCTGGCGACGGTTCCGGTACGGTCGCTGCCGAACCGCTCGTTGAGGAATTCGTACAGCATCTTGGCGCCGGCTTCCGCCTTGTGGCCGAACTGCACGAGGGCCTGCGAGCCCACCGCGCAAGCCTCGGGCTGGCGCGAGCAGAATTGCCGCATGTCGGACACCGCGGCGCTCGCCGCGGATACGGCTTCGCCCGCTCCGACCTGCGGACCTTGCGCCGCGCGCTGCGACGGTGCGCCCGGCAGCAACAGGACGACGACGCTCAGCCAGAACGCCGCCCGCAACAGGAACCTCATGACGCTGCCCTTCGCTCCTTGCGGCTGTTTTTCCTCACCGCATTGTCCACACCCTAGCAAAGAGCCTTGAAAGCGAGGTTCGCGGCGATCGGACGATTTTGCGCAAATTCGCAGCGAATGCGTGGCGAATTTTCCGACAATTCGACATATCGCAATTTGACTAGAATTGTATGGATCGCATGGCGGGCGACCGGCATCCGGCAACCGCCTGTTCACCATGTCCCGCAAAGGCCCGCCGCGGATCGCGGTCCGCTGCCGCTGCGGCGTTCCCGGCGGACTTTGCTTAGCTTTCGCTTAAGCGACCTCTGAGACGATCCGACAACGAGGACAGGGGGCGCGTCTGTCGAGTGGGACGTGCGTTGACGTGAACGTTCTTGCGCCGGTTCGCGACTTTGTCGATTCGCTGGTGCACGCGTCGGTGCGCCACGACGCGCTCGCGGCTGCGCATCACCGCGCCTTCATCGCACCGCGGATCCTCGGCGGCCTCATCGTGCT
Source organism: uncultured Alphaproteobacteria bacterium (assembly GCA_963755055.1). Lineage (GTDB taxonomy): Bacteria > Pseudomonadota > Alphaproteobacteria > Rhizobiales > Xanthobacteraceae > AP-16. The sequence goes on from CAVWIS010000017.1 coordinate 132,821, forward strand.
CGCCGCCTTTCCGCTGGCGCTGGCGCTGCGCGGCGTCCCGACCGCCGTCGAGGCGGTATTCTTCGGCTGGTTCGTGACGCCGATCCTGATCGCCTGGTATCTGTCGGGCACCGGTCGCTTCGACCGCGCCAACATCTTCTCCTCGGTGGCGCTCGCCGCCCTGGTCACCATCGTCGCCAGCCAGACCGGCGGCATCGCCTCGTTCGCCGCCCCGTGGCTGGTCGTCGTGCCGTTCGAGGCGGCGCTGTCGGCGTCGCGTCGGGTGGTGATGGCGGCCGCCGCGGCGGCGATCGGCGCCGCCTGCCTGCTGGCGCTGCTCGGTGCGGCGGGCGCGTTGCCGGCGCCCGAGCCGGCCTCGGCGGTGCTCTCCGCCATGGGCGTCGGCTCCGCGGCGCTGTACGCGACGGGGCTGGCGCTCAGCGCCGAATCGCTGGCGCGGACCAGCCATCGCCTGCGCAGCGTCGGCGATGCCCGCTACTGGCTGCTCGCCCGCAACATGACCGACATCATCGCCCGTCATGGCCGCAACGGCATCGTGCTGTTCGTGTCGCCGGCGGCGGAGCCGCTCATCGGCGTGCCGGAAGCCGAGCTTCTCGGCCACGGCCTGTTCGACCGTGTTCACGTCGCCGACCGTCCGGCCTATCTGACCGCGCTCGCCGACGCGGCGTGCAATGCCGGCGGCCGCTCGGTGGAGTTCCGCGTCCGCCGCGGCGCGGGCGAGCCGGCGGTGCAGCGCGGACCGCAGTTCATCTGGATCGAGATGCGCTGCCGTCCCCTCGACGAGCGCAGCGACGGCGCCGAGCGCGAGGTCGTCTCGGTGATGCGCGACGTGACCGATCGCAAGGCCCAGCAGCAGGTGCTCGAGCAGGCGCATGCGGACGCCGAGCGCGCCAACGCCGCCAAGGGCCGCTTCCTGGCGACCATGAGCCACGAGCTGCGCACCCCGCTCAATGCCATCATCGGCTTCTCCGACATGCTGGTGAACGCCGAGAGCCTCAACATCGGCCCGGCGCGCCGGCGCGATTATGCGCAGCTCATCAACGATTCCGGGCAGCATCTGCTCGCCGTGGTCAACGGCATTCTCGACATGTCGCGGATCGAGATGGGGCACTTCGAGATCACGCCGGAACCGTTCGTGCTCGACAGCGTGGTGGGAAACTGCTGCGACCTGCTGGCGCTGCGCGCTCGCGAGGCCGGCGTCGATCTCGTCGTGCGCCACGGCGAGGGCGTTCCGGAGATCGTCGCCGACAAGCGCGCGGTCAAGCAGATCCTGCTCAATCTGGTGGCCAATGCGATAAAGTTCACCGAAAGCGGCGGCCAGGTCGCCGTCAGCACGGCGGTGGAATCCTCGTTCGTCGCGCTCACCGTGGAGGATACCGGCGTCGGCATCGACGAGGCGGACATTCCGCATCTCGGCAATCCGTTCTTTCAGGTCCGCGGCTCCTACGACCGGCCGCACGACGGGAGCGGGCTCGGCCTGTCGATCGTCAAGGGCCTGCTCGAGCTCCACGGCGGATCCATGGAGATCGCCAGCCGCCGCGGGCAGGGCACGCGCATCTGCATCCGGCTGCCGGTCGATTGCCAGAGTGCCCGCCGCGACAAGGAGATGAAGGTCGAGGCGATCGGCGTGGTCGCCCCCGCGGCCGGTCCCGAATTCAGGGTGAAGAAGCGTGCCTAGCATTGCCAGCCGGACATATGCGCATTCCGCCGACGAGGACGATGCCGGCGAGGAGCGGGCCGGATTCCCGGCGCGACTGTGGCGCCTGCTGCGCCGCAATCCGCGCGACGCGATCGGCATTGTCGTGGCGCTCGCCGCCACCACCGCCGTGCTGGTCAATGGGCTCTATCTGCAGCCGGGCCCGCACCCGGCACCGATCTTCAGCGTCAGATCGCGGCCGGTGGCGACCGAGCCGACCGGCAGCGTCGTCAATGTCCTGCCGAGGCCGCGCCCGGCCGACCTGTTTTCGCAAAAGCCCGATCCGTCGCTGACGCGGCGCGCCGAGCTGATGTCGGATATCCAGCGCGAGCTGGCGCGCCGGGGATTTTACGACGGCCCGGTGGACGGCGTGAGCGGTCCGAAGACCGAGGCAGCGATTCAGGATTTCGCCGAGGCCGCCGCCATCCGGCCCGTTCCCGAGCCGAACGAGGAATTCCTGCGCGCGATGACACGGTCGAACGTCAAGGCGCTCACCGCCCGCAGCGCGCCCGGATCGGCGGCGCGCCCCGATCCGATCGCCGAGCTGATCGTGCCGTCGTCCCGCCGGGTCATGGCGGTCCAGCGGGCATTGAACGAGTTCGGCTACGGTCCGATCAAGGCGACCGGCGTGCCCGGTCCCGACACCCGGGCGGGAATCGAGAAATTCGAGCGCGAGCGCAAGTTGCCGATCACCGGCCAGGTGTCCGAGCGGCTGATGCGCGAATTGGCGGCGATGACCGGACGGTCGTTGGAGTAATGCGGCTCAAGACCGGCATCTGGGTGTCCGCCTATCTGCGGCGGCGGCACATCGAGGGTACGCTGGCGGTGGTCCGCCGGCGCGGAGCCGAGGAGGCGGGCGCCATCTTCGTCAGGATCAGCCGTCTGGACGGGACGGGCGATCTCTACGGTCCGGCGCCGCAGACGGCGTTCGACGAGTCCCATCCGGTCGACCGCGCTTTTTCCCCGTGCTTCAAGCAGCAGCCGGTGGCGGAGCCCGAGATCGAGGCCTATCTGGCGCGCCAGATCCGCTTCGACCCCGACGTGTGGATCATCGAGGTCGAGGATCGCGCCGGCCGGCACATGCTCGACTACGTGGTGCCCTGACGCCTGGCCGGGATCGCCACGGCGTCGCGCCGATGGCCCGGAGCCTGGCCGGCCGGGCGCCGCGCCGAGTCCGCCGCCGCGCGCCGTCCGCGATCGGCCTCGTCGTCGAAGAGCAGCGCCTGATGGGCGCCACGCCGCGCCGCCGGCGCGGTATCGCGCAGGCTGGCGACAATGCGCGAGGCTGCCTGTTCGGTGAGCTGGTCGTAGAATTTCGCCAGGTCGAACACGCGCGGCACCGACTGGCCGATGACCGGATTGAGAAACAGGAGAATGCGCAAGAGCATCTCCGCGCGCATTCCCAGCGCCTTGGCGGCCACCAGGATCGGCTCGCCGGCCTCGTCCTCGACGATGCGCCGGGCATCCGTCGGGGCAATGCCGAGGGCGCCCTGCAGCCCGCGAATGAACTCCTCGGGCTTGCGCTGCAGCGCCGCCGCCTCCAGCCGCGTGCAGGCTTCGCTTGCCTGCGGCACTTGAGCGGCCTGCCCGGACGAAGTCCTGATCGAGGTTGGTCAGGATGGCGCGGCGCTCGGCGCTGCCCGCCGCCAGGAAAAGCTCGCCGAGCCGCATGTCGGACGCCGGCAGCCGGTCATCGGGGAGGGGGCCGCCGGCAGGCGCGGCAGCCGTGCCGGCACCGCCCGCGGGCTCGGCACCGCCGGGGGCTCCGGCCGGGACCGGATTCGGCACCGCGGCGCTACCGCCGGCCGGGGTCATGTGCGGAAACACCGGAGCGGGCGGTCGCCGCGCCGCGATCACCTCGGCGTAGCGCGGTCCGAGATCCTGGATGATGGCGAGCAGCTCGGCGCCGCTGAGACGCTGCGAATACTTGAGAACCGGCTCGGCCACCTCCAGCACGTCGCGGGCCAGCCGGCCGACGACCGGTACCGGGGCGGCCGCGTAGGCGGAAAGCTTCCGGGCGACGATCGCGCGCGTCGACAGGTCGACGACGTCGATCAGGCGCAGCACCAGCTCGGTGTAGTGGCGCTCCTCCTCGGCCGAGTGCATGGGTTTCTGCACATAGAGGTCGGTAAGGACCCGGATGAGCGTCGGCCGGATGTCGACGCCCTCGCGAAACGCAAGGCGGTCGAGCCCTTCGAGGCTGGGAATTGCCGGCGACTTCACCGCGATCTCCTGCGCGAGCGTACCGAAACGCGAACACGCAGGAGACTTTATGCGGGTCTCGTTAGCGGATCGTTAACCTGCACGGACCGTTAACAAATTGGTTCAAGTTGATCGCTGGCGGCAGGTTCCCACGGCGGTGACCTTGCGCGATTGATCTTCCGGTCGGATTCAAGTTGCGGGACCCCCGAGATCGCGATCACTTCAGCGCGTTCCGTGGTGGCGCCGGGGTGGATGCGCTATCAACCCCTTCGCATCATTGCGCAAGGGGCGGACGGAACAGCACGGTGTAGTCGATAATGAACCGGAACTCCGGCTGCAAGTCCCGGACATTTCCCTCCTGCCACACGTTGGCGTACTGCGTCTTCAGGCGGAACCCCTTGAAGGGGCCTTCCGTGGGCCGGTATTGCAGCCAGACGTCCAGCTCCCGCCGGTCGGGAATGCCAAGCCCAGTGGCCGGATTGATGGCGTCCCAGCCCTGCGTGTACCACGCCCCCACCGACACTCCGGAAAGCCCGACATTGCCGAAGGCATAGCCGAAGTCATAGGCGAGGCTTCCTCCAAGCGCTTTCTCGTTGGCATTGTCGAACGATGTCTGCTGCATGTCCGTATAGTTCGGCTTGGTGCCGAACGGCGAGAATATCTTCAACTCCGGCCCGGTGGCCGACCCGGCAATGAACGCCGTCCATCCCGCATAAATCATCTGCACCTTGGCGGACGCCTGATAGGTGCTGAACGCATCTCCGGTCAGCAGGTTGGCGCCGACGCTTCGCTGGTCGATGATGTTGGCACCGACGATCCAGTTCGGCCGGTCCTTGGGTTGACGGAAGTCGAATTCCGCCTGCGCGAAGCCCGTATTGATGAAATCCTCGATGTGATAGTCCATGACCACGGTCGAGAATCCCGGGAATGGCCGGTACCGCACCATGCCGAAGCTTGCTCCCCGGTTGACCACATCGCCACCGGTCAGCGCGTCCGACATGGAAATGAAATCGTTTGAGTCGCGCTGCTTGATGCTCGAGATCCACCCGGCCGCGTAATCGTAATTGCGCTCCTTGTCGGGTAGCGACACGAGCTGCACGGCCTCGAAGGTGTTCGGCACCATGCGGTTGTCCTGCGGATTGATCAGCGGAGTATCCACCAATTGGCGGCCGCCGCGCAGCTCCTGGTGGCCGAGCTGCAGGCGCCCGTACGCCTGGCCGAGCATGCCGAGCGAGTTCTGTCCCGGCGCCAGCAGCTTGGTGCCGTCCTCGTCGGCCGGCCCGAACAACTTCTGCGAGGTGTAGAAGGCGGCATGCATTCCGAACAGGTCGCCGATAAGGCCGGAGCGGTACGCAACCCATCCGCCGGCAGCCCACGCCTGCGATCGCGAGCCGTCGAAATTGTCCCGTGTCAGATAGTATGTGCGCGTGACGACCTGCAGCAGTGAATCACGGAAGAATGCCGGCGTATCGTCGGGCACTTGCCAATAGATCTCGCGCATGTAGGGCTGCGAGGGGAATTGTTTCAGACTCCAGGGCAGGCGTTCCTGATCCGCGATTTCCTCGTGCGATGGTGGCAGGAGCTCGGAATTGGTATCGCCGGCAGCCTGACTGGTCAGCGGCGCCTGCGCGTGAGCCTGGGGCGACGCCAGCATCCAGACCAGCGCCATGATAATACCGCCGCCGACGACCCGCCGAGCTGCCGCGGCCGTCCCTGAGAACGGGCGGCAGGGCGGACGTCGCCGACGAGACCGGTTGCTCATGTCTCTGCCTCGGTACGGGGAGGCATCGATCCGCGGAGGACGGCTGCAGCATCACTCCCCTCGTTGCAGCCAAGATATACCGCCACTAGAAATTCAAGTAAATTCGTTGCGCTCTCGGGCGGCGCTTCCTGGCAACATTTCCCGCTGCCTGTGACATTTATGTTTCAGATTTGTTCGCACCTGATCAAGATGATCTGCACCGCCCGGCAGTGCTTCAAGCGTACGGATGAACCGGGCATCCCACGATGGCGCAAGCCCTCCCTCACGCCCGCCGCCTTCGGTACGAGCCTCGTCGACTCGCGTGCGATCTCTCGGCCTCGCCCTATGTCGATCTCGTTGGCGCGCCGTCGCCTCGACTCAACGCCAGGGCCCGCTGCTGCACGGCTTGAAGCGGCCCTGTCCCTCGTCGGTGACGCAGTCCCAACTGGAAATCCACAGGCCCGGCCTGACCTCGATCATATGCGGCCCGGCATAGCCATAGGATATGGAACCCGGAACCGCGTACGGGGCGACACGGGCATGAGAACGGTGGTGGGCCTTCTTCGCAGCCGTCGGACCCACCATGCCCACGGCGAGCGCGGCGCCAAGCCCGACCAGTCCTACGATCTTGAGCATCATCGATGCCTCCTTTCCCTCATGGACGACAAGCAGGATGATTTCAGCGACCGACGCTCGTGCGGATCGCAACATCGACGGATGCCGTCAATCTTGACGATAGGCTTGAGGATAGGACACGCATTGTCTTGCATCAACGGCTTGTCTTGCATCGATGGCGGCCCTGACCGGCGAAGGCGCCGCCGCGGATTGATCCACCCCAACGTACCGGTCGGCGGATGATCCATGCCTAGCGCATGTTCCGGCGAAGTGGACCCGGTTCGCCGATAAAGAACATGCGTCACATCTAATTCGTGGGAGGAGTGAGCGGCCATGGTGCAATCGGAAGAGTATTCGGCGGCAGAGACGCTGCGCGACGGTCGCCGCGTCGAGATCCGCGCGCTCAAACCCGAGGACCAGGCGGAGTTCCTCGCCGCCGTGGGACGGACCAGCACGCAGGCGCTCTACCGGCGCTTTTTCTCGGCAAAGCGCCAATTCACCGACGCCGAGGTCGACTTCTTCGTGAACGTCGATTTCCGGGATCACGTCGCCCTGGTGGCGGTGGTCGAGGAGCAAGGGCGCGCTACGATTGTCGGCGGCGGCCGGTACATCACCGTCGAGCCGGGCCGGGCCGAGCTCGCCTTCATGGTCGTCGACGCATACCATGGCAAGGGGATCGGGTCGGCCCTGATGCGCCATCTCGCCATCGTTGCGCGCGCGGCCGGGCTTCAGGAATTCGTCGCCGACGTGCTGCCGGAGAATGCGTCGATGTTGAAGCTGTTCAGGAGCACCGGTCTCATGGCCGATGCCCGGCATGTTTCCGGCGCCGTGCACGTCATCCTGCGATTGACCTGATTTGCCGCGCCGATCTCAGCGCCGGCCCAGCAGCGAGCGGCGCGTCCGTCCACTGGGTTGCGCGTGCGCGGCCCGGACTGCGAAACGGAACGTATCCGCAACCGCGTGCTGCTGATGAAGATGGTGGCGTGAGCAAACCTTGGGCCTTGATCCTGAAGGGCGATCAAATTATCGGGAGCGAAACCTGCGCGATGCGTGCGGGCCGCGCACCAAAGACGGAGCAGGAAAGATCGCGCGGCGAGCGTTCCGTCCGATCGAAATCGTCATCGAGACCAGCAGCCCGGCGAGATTTTGACGCAGGTCATGATTGAGCGCCCGCCAACTCTACGGTAGAGTGAGCACCGTGCGCGACCTAGAGCGCTTTCCGATTAGGTTGACCATGAGATCGGATGGGCCGTGGCCGGAAAGCGCTCTAGAATTGACACTTGTCGCATTTCCTTTCGGAAAACCGGTGCCCACTTTTCCGGGAAATGCTCTAAGGTACAGGAGCTTCAAGATGTCCAACGCATCGCAAGACTGCTCCGTCGCGATCGAGGGCACGAAGGCACGTTACCAACGAGCTCCAGTAAACCCCGCTGCTCCGAAGCAAGGAGGATGCAGAATGAGCCTCTCGGCAATCAGGGCATGGGCGCTCGCCGTTCTGCTTCTCGTGCCGTTCAGTGCCTTGGCGCAAGCGCCAAGTCCGGCGCCGGCGGCCCCGGCGGATCAGCTGCTCAAGCCCGAGCAGCTCGAAGCGCTGGTGGCGCCGATCGCGCTCTACCCGGATCCGCTGCTCGCGCAGGTGCTGGCGGCATCGACCTATCCGCTCGAGATCGTGCAGGCGGAGCGCTGGGTGAACGAGCACAAGAACCTCTCGGGCGATCCGCTCAAGACCGAGGTCGACAAGCAGTCCTGGGAGGAGAGCGTCAAGGCGTTGGCGGCGACGCCCTCGGTGCTCAAGATGATGAGCGACAAGCTCGACTGGACGAAGAAGCTCGGGGATGCGTTCCTCGCCCAGCCGCAGGACGTGACGGACGCGGTGCAGCGCCTGCGCCAGCGGGCCTATGACAACAAGAAGCTGCCCTCCACCAAGGAGCAGAAGGTGACCGTCGTGCAGGTCCCGGCCGACCAGGCACCGGCAAGGGCGGGAGCGCCAAGTCAGACGATCGCCATCGAGCCGGCCTCGCCCGAGACGATCGCGGTGCCGGCCTACGACCCGGCCGTGGTCTACGGCAGCTGGCCCTATCCGGCCTATCCGCCCTACGGGTTCTACGCGCCCGGCTATTACGGCGCCGGGCTGCTCGCTACCGGCGTCGCATTCGGCGCCGGCTATGCGCTCGGCCGCTGGGCGACCGGCGGCTACTGGGGTGGCCGGGTGAACTGGGGCGCCGGCAATATCAACATCGGCAACAGGGTCACGCACTGGCAGCACAGTTCGGTGCACCGGCAGGGCGTGCGCTACAGCAACACCAGCGTTCAGCAGCGCTTCGGCAACAATAACATCCGCCAGGGCGCCCAGGGGCGGATCGATGCCCGTGGCCGGCCGAGCCAGCTGCCGGCGACGCGGCCGACCGGCAACCGTCCGACCGCCGGACAGGGCCGGCCGGGCGGCGCGCAGGTGGCGAACCGTCAGCAGGGCCAGCGCGCGAGCCAGGGCCAGCGCCAGTCGTCGACGGCGGGCCGCTCGCCGAAGTCGAATGCCTTCAGCGACGTGCGGTCGGGCACCAAGGCCAGGCAGCACTCGCAGCGCGGCCGGTCCAGCATGGCGAGCGCCGGGGCGAACCGCGCGCGGGTGGCATCGCGTCCGGTTGCGCGTCCGGCGGCGCGTCCCAGCATGGGAGCGCGCGGCGGCGGCTTCCACGGCGGCGGCATGCGGGGCGGCGGGTTCCGCGGCGGCGGCGGCGGCATGCGGGGCGGCGGCCGGCGGTCCGACATCCGGATCAAGCACGACATCGTCCTGCTCGGATATCTGGAGAACGGGCTCGGCTTCTATCGCTTCGCCTACAACAACAGCGGCAAGGTCTATGTCGGGGTGATGGCCCAGGAGGTCGAGACCGTGATGCCGGGGGCCGTTCGGCGCGGCTCCGACGGCTACCTGAGGGTCTTCTACGAGAAGCTCGGGTTGCGGCTCCAGACCTATGACGGATGGCTCGCGTCCGGTGCGAGAATCCCGGCCGCCATGGCGACAGCACACTAGGGAAGTGAAGGAGCCCCGATCATGACACGCATCCGTTCCTTCGCAGGTCTAACGCGGTGGACCTTCGCCGCCGCCGCGATGCTGTTGTTCGCGATCCCCGGCGTGGCCAGCGCGCAGCAATCCTTTGCCACGCCCGACGAGGCCGTCGCGGCTCTCGTGGAGGCCGCGAAGACCAACAACAAGAACGCCCTGCTCGCAATCCTCGGGCCCGAGGGCGAGGACATCGTCTCGTCAGGCGACGATGTCCAGGACACCGCGCAGCGCGGCGACTTCGTCGCCTTCTACGAGGCCAAGCACGATATCAAGGTCGAGGGCGATACTGCGACGCTGATCATCGGGCAGGACGATTTCCCGTTCCCGATTCCGCTGGTCCGCGAGAACGACAAATGGCAGTTCGACGCCGTGGCGGGCGCCGAGGAGGTGATCTACCGGCGCGTCGGCCGCAACGAGCTCAACGCCGTCGAGGCCTGCCGCGCCTACGTGGACGCGCAGACCGACTATGCCGATAAGGACCGCACCGGCGCCGGTCCCGGCGTCTATGCGCAGCGCATCGCAAGCTCGCCCGGCAAGAAGGATGGCCTGTACTGGCCGACCGCGGAAGGCGAGGAGGATAGCCCGCTCGGCGAGATGGTGGCGCAGGCGACGCGCTCCGGCTACCGCTTCGCCGGCGGCCGCACACCCTTCCACGGCTATTACTACAAGATCCTCACAAAACAGGGCCCGGTCGCGCCGGGCGGCGCGCTCGACTACGTGGTGCAGGGCAGGATGATCGGCGGCTTCGCGCTCGTTGCCTATCCGGCCGAGTACGCAGTCTCCGGGGTCATGACGTTCATCGTGAACCATGCGGGAACCGTCTATGAAAAGGACCTCGGGCCTAATACGGCGCAACTCGCCGAGGAGATGACGACGTTCAATCCGGACCGGACCTGGAAGAAGGTGACGTTGCCTGAGCAAGCCAGCGGGCCGAAGTGACAGCCGCGCAGCCGCGCTCCCGGCCGAGCTTTGGTCCATCACCGTCTCTGGCATTACCTGCCGCCGCAGTTCGGCATCTACGGCTGTCTGGGCGGGCTCGGCTATGCGCTGCTCGGCTCGTCGCGACAGCTCGCCATCGGGCCGACCTCGGCGATCTTGCTTCGGCAAGCCGCTCGAGAAAGAGGGCCGGTATCGAGAACATCAGAGCCTCTTTTGTTGCCGGCTGGCCTTTGGCGCGGTCCGGAGTCTCGGCCTGGAAATGATCGATCGGCGCGTTGGCCAGCCTCACGGCGCGCCGGCCGGCACGGCGAGAATCGGGCAGCGAGCGTGCCGCACCACGCGCTCCGTCGTGCTGCCACGCAGCGCATCGAAGACGCCATGGTGGCCGGCGGTCGGCATGCCGATGAGATCGACGTCGAATTCGTCGGCAGCGGACAGGATGGCATCGACGACGTTTCCCGACCGCACAATCACCGTTTCGGGGAATTCGAGCTCGCGCGCACTGCTGTACAGGACCGGCGCCGAGGTGCCGACGTGAAGGAAGAACACCGTGACGTCGAGCCCGGTGACGGCGCGGGCGAAGCGGCGCACCGCCTCGACCGCGCGGGTCGGCTTCGGCGCGTGATCGATCGGGATGAGAATGCGGTTGAGGGCGATATCGCCGCTGACGTCGCTCACAAACCCCCGCGCGGTCGGGGAGACGAAGAGCGTCGGAACTGCGGACTGCCGGAACACCGTCTCGGCGACCGAACCTCTGAGCAGGCGCTCCACGCCGTCGCGGGCGTGGGTCGCCAGCACCACGAGATCGCTGGCGTGCTGATCGAGAAACCCGACGATGCCGCGAGCCGGGTCCAGTCCGTCGACAGCGACATTCGACACCAGGATGCCGAGTTTGGCCGACAACGCCGCCGCACCCTCCTGGCCCTCGATCAGTCCCCAGCGCGCGAGAGTGCTTTGCACGTTCGGGAACGTGTCGGCGCCCTGCGCGTCGCCGTGTCCGACATGAAGCAGATGCAATCGGCTCCTGGCGGCGACGGCAATCCGCAGCGCGTGGGCGAAAGCCTTCCGGCTGAGATCGGAAAAATCCGTCGGGTGGGCAATCGATTCGATGGTGGAAGCCATGGGATCCTCCGATCCGGGCGGGCTGCCGGCGGCATCGAATCACATTGCTGGCTTGCAAGGCATGCATTGATCTCGGTCAACGGGGGTACCGCAACGTCGGCGTCTTCGAGGATCTCGACGGCGCTCGAAGCTCCCGAACCCTAACGACGGCCCAGCAGCGAGCGGCGGTAGCCGTTCTTTCTCGCCTGCTCGCGGCAGACATAGGTGCCGTTGTTGCCACGAGCGTACAGGCGCTGGCCCTGGAGGTAGTAGGTCCGCTTCTTGAAGTCGAGCCAGACCACGCTGTCGTTCGGGCAGTGCTGTTGTGCCTGCACCTCGCTGCGAAACAGGCTCAGCGGGCTTTGTGCGGCCGCGTCCGGCGCGTCGATGGCGGCGACCAGGATGATCGCGAGGCCGATGAGACGCAGCGCCCGCGCGAACGAAATCCGAACCCGCCCCCGCATGACGCCGCTCTCAGTATTTTTCCTTGACGAAGCTCATTCCACGCAAGCCCGCCTGGTCGTCGTATCGACCGCGCGCCGAGCGCTTCGGCAACTCGACTTTCTTGTGCGGAGCCTTCTTGAACGGGATCGCGCCGAGGATATGCGAGATGCAGTTCAGCCGCGCGCGCTTCTTGTCGTCGGAGCGCACGATATGCCAGGGCGCGTGCTTGCTGTGGGTGCCCTTCAGCATCAGGTCGCGTGCGCGCGAATAGTCGTGCCAGCGCGAGTAGGACTCGACGTCCATGGGGCTGAGCTTCCATTGCCGCAGCGGATCGTCGATGCGCGCCGCGAACCGGCGTTCCTGCTCGTCCATCCCGACCTCGAGCCACAGCTTGATCAGGATGATTCCGCCGTCGACGATGTATTTCTCGACCTGCGGGCACAGGTCGAGAAAGCGCTGGTGCTCCGCCGCCGAGCAGAATCCCATGACGTACTCGACGCCGGCGCGGTTGTACCAGCTGCGGTCGAAGATCACGACCTCGCCGGCCGCCGGAAAATGCTGCATGTAGCGCTGCATGAACATCTGCGTCTTCTGGCGATCGGAGGGAGCCGGAAGCGCCACGACGCGGAAGACGCGCGGGCTCACCCGCTCGGTGAGCGCCTTGATGGTCCCGCCCTTGCCGGCCGCATCCCGTCCCTCGAACACGACGATAGCCCGTAGCCCCTTGAACTTGACCCATTCCTGCAGATGGCACAGCTGGACCTGGAGCTTGCGCAGCTCCTTCTCGTAGTCCTTGCTTTTCATTTTCGTGCTGGATTCGTCGGAGTTGGTTTTCATGGGCTGGGCTCGTGTTCAAGATCGCGTGAACGTGATCGTTTCGCAGACGAACTGCCGCAAGCGGGCGGTGCCCGCTCGAGAATGATCCGGCGCGTCAGCTCCAGCTCAAGGTGATGCCGACATCGCCCGGCATGCCGCCGGGAAAGTCGACAATCTGGAACCGCAGCTTGTAGCCGCGCGACCGGAGATGGTCGTACCACAGCTGGTACATCTCCTTGGGCAGGCCGGTCAGGGTGGCTTCCCAGCCCGGCTCCTGCTGATTGATGGCGCGTCCGTTATCGGTGCACATCGTGTTGGGAAAGCGCAGGACCTGGACCTCGGTCAGGCCGTTGTTCACCGCCCGCTGGATCACGGCGGCGGCGCGATTGATCTTCTCCTCCTCGGAGAACCCGGTCGGCTTGCTGAGCTGGTCGATCAGCGCCTTCTTCTCCGCCTCGGCCGCCGCCATCTTGCGCATGAACTCCGAGGCTTTTTCCGCCTCGGCCGTCGCAATCTTCTTCATGATGTCCTTGGCCGAGGGTAGCAGATCGTCGATGCTCTTGGTCATGGCAGGCTCCTTCTTCTCCCGGGCCTGGAGCATATCCCGATCACCGGTGATCGGGATATGCTCCAGAAATCCTCAAATGGCGCATGTTCTTATCGGTCAACCGGTATCACTTCACCGGAGCATGCGCTAGCGATACGCCCTGTCAAGCGGCAGGCGCGGATGACCGATCCGGCGGTTGCTTGCCGCGTCGTCGGGCGGGTCGCGGCCGCAGGATGCCAGGATCGGCGCGGCGTTCTTTGATCTAGATTAAAGACGCGATTTGATCTAGATTGAATTTGCTGGCCCCTTGCCAGCGGCGGTCGGTTTGCCCGGCAAGGGTCGAAGCTTCGGCCCCCGAACCTGAGCATTGCGATAGATCAATGCGTCCGGCGGGCATCAGGAGCCCCATGCGCTCCGATCCATACACCTGAGCTTTTGCGGGAGGCCAAAATGTCTTCTGACGGCCATTCGCCATCTTCAGACGGCGGCCTGCCGAACCTGTTCGCGGCCGCAACGGAGTACATGATCGACGCGGTCCAGCGCGGCGTGTTGTTCTCCGACGTCATGCGCCAGCGCGGGAACCAGTATCGCGAGCATCTCGCCGAGACCGCCCCGCATGTTCTCGACTACGCGGTGGAATTGGTCGTCGACGGACGCACGCTCGAGCGACCGGTCAATTACGCTCTGGTGCGCGTCGTTCCGCCGAAGGGAGTGGAGATCGACGAGACCCGCCGCCCCTTCGTGGTCGTCGACCCGCGCGCCGGGCACGGCCCCGGCATCGGCGGCTTCAAGGCCGACAGCGAGATCGGGGTGGCCCTGAAGGCCGGGCACCCGTGCTACTTCGTCGGGTTCCTCCCGGACCCGATGCCCGGGCAGACGATCGAGGACATTGCGCGCGCCGAGGCGATCTTCCTCGAAAAGGTCATCGGCCTGCATCCGCAGGCGGACGGCAAGCCCTGCGTGATCGGCAATTGCCAGGCCGGATGGGCCATCATGATTCTCGCGGCCATCCGGCCCGAGCTTTTCGGCCCGATCATCGTCGCCGGCTCGCCGATGTCGTACTGGGCGGGCGTCCGCGGCAAGAATCCGATGCGCTATAGCGGCGGCCTGCTCGGCGGCAGCTGGTTGACCGCGCTCACCGCGATATGGGCGGCGGCAAGTTCGACGGCGCCTGGCTGGTGCAGAACTTCGAGAGCATGAATCCGTCGAACACGCTGTGGAGCAAGCAGTACAATGTCTACGCCAAGGTCGACACCGAGGGTCCGCGCTATCTCGAGTTCGAGCGCTGGTGGGGCGGGCACGTCAACCTGAACGCGGAGGAGATCCAGTTCATCGTCGACGAGCTCTTTGTCGGCAACAATCTGGCGGCCGGCCGCATCAAGATGTCCGACGGCACCGCCGTCGATCTGCGCAACATCCGCTCCCCGATCGTGGTGTTCTGCTCGAATGGCGACAACATCACGCCGCCGCAGCAGGCGCTCGGCTGGATTCTCGACCTCTACGACGACGTCGACGACATCCGGTCGTACGGCCAGACCATCGTCTACACCGTCCACAAGACCATCGGTCATCTGGGAATCTTCGTGTCCGGCGGGGTCGCCCGCAAGGAGCACAGCGAGTTCTCCAGCAACATCGACCTGATCGACGTGCTGCCGCCCGGGCTCTACGAGGCGACGTTCGAGAAGAAATCCGGCGACACCACGAACCCCGATCTCGCCGCCGGCGAGTGGGTCATGCGCTGCGAGCAGCGCACCCTGGACGATATTCGCGCGCTCGGCGGCAATACGCCCGAGGACGAGCGGCGGTTTGCCACGGCTGCCCGGGTCTCGGAGGCCAACCTCGCGCTCTACCGCACCTTCGTGCAGCCGGCGGTCCGGGCCATGATCACCCCGGCGGTCGCCGAATGGATGCAGCAGATGCATCCGCTGCGGCTGCAATATGCGATGTTCACTGATGCCAACCCGTTTGTCGCCCAGTTGGCCGGGTTTGCGCGGACGGTACGCGAGAACCGCCGGCCGGCCGCCGATGACAACCCGTTCGTGGCGGCACAGGAAGCCATGTCCCGGCAGATCGTCGGCGCGCTCGATGCCTGGCGCGACATGCAGGAAAGTTTTTCCGAGCGGATGTTCCTCAACGTCTACGGATCGCCGGCGCTGCAGGCGGCCGTCGGCATCGACCCGGCCGCGACGGAGCCGTTGCGCAAGGCCGGAAAGTCGCCGCTGCATCGCGAGCTGCTGGAGGCGCGCATCGCCGAGATCAAGTCGCGCATGGGGAGCGGCGGCCTGCGCGAATGCGTCATCCGCGGAATGCTCTATGTCGGCCTCGCCCGGGGACGGGTCGACGAGCGCGGCCTCGAGGCCCTGCGCGGCATCCGTCTCGTGCAGAAGGACGACCAGCGGCTCACGCTTGCGCAGTTCAAGGCGATGGCGCGCGAGCAGTTCTTCATGCTGCTGCTCGATCCCGAGGCGACGCTGGCGGCCATTCCCGACCTGCTGCCGGCCGACACCGACGAGCGCCGCAAGGGTCTTGCGGCGATCCGCCAGGTGCTGAGCGCAAGCGGCGAAGTTTCAGGCGAGGAGGTCGAAAGGCTCACGAGGATCGCGCGCCTGTTCGGAGTGGATGAGGCGGCGGCGGGCGACAAGGTTGCCGCCCTGCCGGTTGCCAAGAAGGTCACACAGGCCAAGGCGTCGTAGGCAGTTGATCGACCCCGCCCCGATGTGTTGCCGAAGGGAGTGAAGCGATGTCCGTCACCCAGGCTGAATCACGCAAGAAGCCGCACGCGAAATACGAGCGCCTGCTGGATAACGCCAAGCAGGTGCGCCCCGCCACCACCGTGGTTGTGCACCCGTGCGACGAGACCTCGCTGCGCGGCGTTGTCGAGGCAAGTCAGGCCGGGATCATCACGCCCATCCTCGTCGGTCCGGCCGCGAAGATCAGGGATACGGCGCGGCAATTCGGGCTGGACATCGCCAAATTCGAGATCGTCGACGTCGCCCACAGCGAGGACGCCGCGGCGCGAGCCGTCCAGCTGATCCACGAGGCCAAGGGCGAGCTCCTGATGAAGGGGAGCCTGCATACCGATGAGCTGATGCGCAGCGTCACCGCGAAGGCGACGGGCCTGCGCACCGCGCGACGCATCAGCCACGTCTTCGTCATGGACGTGCCGACCTACGCCGAGACGCTGTTCATCACCGATGCGGCGATCAACATTTTTCCCGACCTCGACGCCAAGCGCGACATCGTGCAGAACGCGATCGATCTGTACACGCAGACCGGTCTGGGAACGCCGCGGGTCGCGATCCTGTCGGCGGTCGAGACCGTGACGACGAAAATTCCCTCGACCATCGAGGCGGCGGCGCTGTGCAAGATGGCGGACCGCGGGCAGATCACCGGCGGGGTTCTCGACGGGCCGCTCGCCTTCGACAACGCCATCGACCCCGAGGCGGCGAGGATCAAGGGGATCAAGTCTGCGGTCGCCGGCCGGGCGCAGATCCTGGTCGTTCCTGATCTGGAGGCCGGCAACATGCTGGCGAAGAATCTCACGTTTCTCGCCAAGGCCGACGCCGCCGGCATCGTGCTCGGCGCGCGCGTTCCGATCATCCTCACCTCGCGCGCGGACTCCGTGCGCGCCCGCATGGCCTCCTGCGCGGTCGCCGTGCTCTATGCCGACGCGCGCCGCCGCGCCGCGGCGGTGCCGGCGGTGTGAGCGCCATGGATACCATCCTCGTCGTCAATGCCGGCTCGTCGAGCGTCAAGTTCCAGGTCTTCGCGATCGAGGACGGCGGCGATCCGAAGCGCCAGATCAGGGGCCAGATCGACGGCATCGGCCGCCGCCCGCGGCTGCGGGCCGCTGCCGCCGACGGCAGTGTGCTGATCGACCAGACCTATCAGGCCGGAGCCGTCCCCGACGTCCCGACGGCTCTGGGCACGGCGGGGGCGTGGTTGCGCGAGGAGCGTCGCATCGATCCGGTGGCGGTGGGTCACCGGGTGGTGCATGGCGGGCCGGAATACGACCGGCCCGTTCGCGTCGACAACGACGTGCTGACGCGGCTGGAGCGTTACGTGTCGCTGGCGCCGCTGCATCAGCCGCACAATCTCGCTCCCATTCGCACGCTGCTTGCCCGCTTCCCCGCATTGCCGCAGGTCGCCTGTTTCGACACGGCATTTCACCGCAGCCACGGTCCGCTCGCCGACTATTACGCCCTGCCGCGCCACTTCCATGAAGAAGGGATCCGGCGCTACGGGTTCCATGGCCTGTCCTACGAGTACATCGCCGCGCCGCCTGCCCGAGGTGGCCCCGGAGATTGCGGGCGGCCGCGTCGTCGTCGCGCATCTCGGCAGCGGCGCCTCGATGTGCGCGATCGAAGGAGGGCGCAGCGTCGAAAGCACGCTGGGCTTCACGGCGCTCGACGGACTGCCGATGGGAACGCGTCCGGGCCAGATCGATCCCGGCGTCGTCCTCTATCTGATCGCCGACAAGGGCATGAGCCCGGCCGCCGTCCAGGATCTGCTGTATCAGGAGTGCGGCCTGAAGGGCCTGTCGGGCATCAGCAACGACATGCGCGAGCTCGAGACGAGCGAGGATCCGCACGCCGTCTTCGCCATCGACTACTTCGTCTACCGCGTCGGGCTCAATGCCGGCATGCTGGCGGCCGCGCTCGGCGGCATCGACGGCTTCGTCTTCACGGCCGGGATCGGCGAGAACTCGGCGCGCCTGCGCGCCCGCGTCGCCGGCAAGCTCGAATGGCTCGGAGCGGTGCTCGATCCCGCCGCCAATGCGGCGCATGCGCTCCTGATATCGCGGCCAGGAAGCCGGTTTCCCATCTACGTCGTGCCGACCGACGAGGAGCTGATGATCGCCCGGCACACGCTGGCGCTGCTGGCGGATCGCAAGGTCAGCCAACCAAATGTCGAGAGGGTGTCATGAATATTCCCGTCTACCCCGAGACCAGGGTGGCGCTCAAGGGCCGCAAGGGCCTCATCGTGGGCATCGCCAACGACCAGTCGATCGCCTGGGGCTGCGCCAAGGCATTCCGCGCGCTGGGCGCGGACTTGGCCGTCACCTACTTGAACGAAAAGGCGAAGAAGTACGTCGAGCCGCTCGCCGAGGTGCTCGAGTCGCCGCTGCTGATGCCGCTGGACGTCCGCGAGCCCGGGCAGATGGAGGCCGTGTTCGAGCGCATCGCCAGGGAGTGGGGGCAGCTCGACTTCCTCGTTCATTCCATCGCCTTCTCGCCGAAGGAGGCCCTGCAGGGCCGCGTCGTCGACGTCGAGCGGGACGGTTTTCTGACCACCATGGAGGTGTCGTGCTGGTCGTTCATCCGCATGGCGCATCTCGCCGAGCCCTTGATGAAGAACGGCGGGACCCTGTTCACGATGACCTATTACGGCAGCCAGATGGTGGTCGAGAACTACAACATCATGGGGGTCGCCAAGGCGGCGCTCGAGAGCACGGTGCGCTACATTGCGGCCGAGCTCGGCCCCAAGGGCATCCGCGTCCACGCCATCTCGCCCGGCCCGCTGGCGACGCGCGCCGCCTCCGGGATTCCGGAATTCGACGATCTCCTGGAAAAAGCGCGGACCAAGGCGCCGGCGCGCTCCCTGGTGAGCATCGACGATGTCGGCAAGGCCACCGCGTTTCTCGCCCTCGACGGCGCAAGACTGATCACCGGCGAGACGATGTACATCGACGGGGGTTACCACATCATCGATTAGGCTTGAAGCCGCGGCGGCGCCGAGGCCCAAAAACTTCGGGACCGGTCGCGGAAATTGATCTATTGCAATTGGAGGGGCCTTCGACCCGATAGGATGCTCCTCGGGGCGAAGGCAAACGAGGCACCGCCGCGCGCTTGGCGCGCCCGGCTGAACGACCTGCGGGTCCACCGCCGCAGCGTCCAACGGGGAAAAACCGCATGACTGTAGCGCTTCACCCGGCTGCTTCCCACAATCTGCCGATGTTCATCACCGCCCCGGACGGGACGGACGTGCTCATGGTGATCATGGCGGTCTTTCTGATCTGCGCCGTTGTGGGATTCGGGCTGCTGTTTCTGCACCTGCATACCCTACCCGAGCGCATTGCTCACAAGTCGCACAAGATCCAGTTCGAGGTCGTGGCGGTCCTTGGGCTTCTGGCGCTGTTTACCCATCAGCATATTTTCTGGGTCATCGGCCTGATGCTGGCATTGATCGAGGTGCCGGATTTCGGCGGCTGGCTCGGCCGGATCACGCGCGGGGTCGAGCGGATGGCGGGGATCAAGTCGCCCCCGGACGAGGTGGAAGCGCCAGAAGAGCAGGCCGCGGCGGCGCCAGAGCCTGCCTCAGACGCGGCAGCGCCGCACGAGGCCTCCGCCCGCGCGACCGAGCGCAAGGAGATGATCCATGCTTGAGCTGATGCTCTGCTCGCTCTTTACGCTCGTGCCGGACTACCTGTTTCGCCGCTACGTCCAGGGTAAGCGGCTCGGCAAGGAGATCACGTTCTACTCCGTCTGGTTCGAGCTCAGGTGGGGAATCACCGGGTGCGTCATTCTCACGGTTCTGCTGATCACGACGGTGTTCTACAATCACCCGTCCACCACCAACGTGACGCTGTTCTTCAGGACCGTGCCGATCGCCACCGAGGGGATAGGTCGCGTCGCCGAGGTCTATGTCGACTACAGCGGGCCGGTGAAGAAGGGCATGCCGCTGTTCAAGCTGGACAGCTCCAAGCAGGAAGCGGCGGTGGAGACCGCGCGGCGCAAGATCGCCGAGGTGGACGGCGCGCTTGCCGTCGCGCGCGCCGACCTCGGCAAGGCCGAAGGCCAGATCGAGGAGGCCCGGAGCGCCTTGCAGCAGGCCCAGGACGAGCTCGACACCAAGAAAGAGCTGCAACGGCGCAACGAGGGGATCGTCGCCCGGCGCGAGGTGGAGAAGCTCGAGGTGCTGGTGGCGGGCCGCCAGGGCGCCCTGACCGCCGCGAGGGCCAACAAAGAGTCCACCGAGACGCGGATCTCGACGGCGCTTCCCGCCGAGAAGGCGAGCGCCGAGGCGGCGCTCGCGCAGGCCGAGGTGGAGCTGTCGAAAACCGTCGTATATGCCGGTGTCGACGGCCGCGTGGAGCAGTTCCTGCTGCGCGTCGGCGACATCGTCAATCCGCTGATGCGGCCGGCCGGCGTGCTCATTCCCGACGGTGCCGGCCGGCGTTCCCTGCAGGCCGGCTTCGGGCAGATCGAGGGCCAGATCATGAAGGTCGGCATGACGGCCGAGGTCACCTGCGTGTCCAAGCCCTTCACCATCATCCCGATGGTCGTGACCGCGGTGCAGGACTTCATCGCCGCCGGCCAGTTCCGTGGCGGCGAGCAGCTGATCGACCCGCAGAATGTGGCGCGGCCGGGCACGCTGCTGGTGTTCCTCGAGCCGCTCTACAAGGGCGGCATCGACGATGTCACGCCCGGCAGCAGCTGCATCGCCAACGCTTACTCGAACAATCACGAGACGATCGTCGCGCCGGAGACCGGCACCCTGAAGAAGATCGCTCTGCATGTGGTGGACGCGCTGGCGCTGGTGCATGCGCTGATCCTGCGGCTGCAGGCCCTGGTGCTGCCGTTCAAGACGCTGGTGTTCAGCGGAGGACACTGACGGGATGGGGTGCGGTCGTCATTGTCGATCGAAGGACGGTTCGGGCCAATCTCGCCCTCGGCATCAAACTGTCGCTGTGGGCGGCGCCCTGGCGCCGGCGCCGCGCCAATCCGGGAGAGAAGACAGATGAGGACTTTCCGCCGTGCTGCGATGGCAGCGCTGTTGCTCGTCGGCGCCACGCTGGCGAGCGCTCCGGCCTCCGCCATCGACCTGACCGGCGCCTGGGCGACGGATTCCTCGCAGTGCACCAAGGTCTTCAAGAAGAAGGGCAAGCAGCTCGGATTCTCCGACCTCTCCGAGCTCTATGGCAGCGGCTTCGTCATCGAGGATAAGAAGATCAGGGGAAGATCCGCCCGGTGCACGATCAAGTCCCGCAACGAGGAGGGCGAGACCTTGCATCTGCTGGCCGCCTGCGCGTCCGACATCATGCTGTCGACCGTGCAGTTCAGCCTCAAGGTCCTCGACGACAACAGGATTTCGCGGATCTTCCCGGGAATGCCGGGAATGGAGGTGACGTACTACCGCTGCACCTTCTAGAGCGCTTTCCGATTGAAAGCGGCTCTGGCTCCGACACTGATCGCATTTCCTTTGGGAAAACCCATAGCCCGCGAAGACGGGCGTAAGCGCCCTTTAGGCCCACTCTTCCGGGAAATGCTCCGAAGCGACGCCTGCGGTGCAAGCGCTCATGCTCTGGCGGGGGGTGATCCCGGATGCCGATGTGGCTGATACCGATGATCTATGCGGCCGGCAGCATGGTCGCCGGCATCTTTCTGCCGCGTCTCGAGAGTGCCTATCTCGGCTCCTACACCCTCGATCTCTCGGTTTCGTCGGCCCAGGCGTTCCTTTCGGCTGCCGCCTCGGGAATGATGGCGCTGACGGGGATCGTGTTCTCCATTGCGTTCGTGATGGTGCAGTTCAGCGCCATCGCCTACTCGCCCCGCCTGGTGCTCTGGTTCGCGCGCGACCACACGCTGTTCCATTCGCTGGGCGTCTTCGTCGCCACCTTCATCTACGCGCTGTGCACGCTCGCCTGGGTGGATCGCGGCGGATCCGGGACGGTGCCGTTGTTCTCGTCGATTCTGGCCGGCAGCCTGCTCATGCTGAGCGTCATCCTGTTCTCTCGCCTCGTCCAGCGGCTGAGCGACCTGCAGATCTCGAACGTGCTCCATATGATCGGCGACAGGGGGCGCGACGTCATTCGCGAGATGTTCCAGGCCGTCGACACGAGGTCGGCAGGGAGCCCGAGGAAGATCGCGCCCGTGGCGGAGGTCGCTCGCGGACCGGTCACGCAGACGCTCCGATATGCCGGAAAGCCGCGCACGATTGCGAGAATTCGATATCGCCGCACTGGTGAACCTCGCCCGCGAGGCCGACGGCCTGATCGTGATGGAATGTGCGGTCGGCGATACGCTGGTTGACGGCACGCTGTTGCTGCGCATCCGCGATGCCGGGAAGCAATTGTCCGAGCCGCTGCTCCGGGGCGCCATCCACCTCGGGACGGAGCGCACCTTCGAGCAGGATCCGAAATATCCCCTGCGGCTCCTTGTCGATGTCGGCATCAAGGCGCTGTCTCCCGCCATCAACGATCCGACGACGGCCGTGCAGGCGATCGATCAGATCGAGGATCTGCTGCGCCGGCTCGGGCGGGCGGGGTTCGATACCGGCCATGCCATGGACATCGACGGGGTGGTTCGTCTGATCATCCCGATGCCGACCTGGGACGATTACCTGACGCTCGCCTTCGTCGAGATCCGCCAGTTCGGCGCCGGTTCCGTCCAGGTGATGCGCCGGTTGCGCTCGGCGCTCGTCGGGGTGGCCGAATCGCTGGAAAGCGCCGATCGCGCCGAGGCCGTGAAGAAATATCTGGCCCATCTCGATCGGGCGATCGACCATTCGCCGTTCGATGCGGAGGACCGCGCCGTCGCCCGGCAGGAGGACCGCCAGGGGCTCGGGCTGACCCGCAGAAGCGGCGAGGGGACCGATCTCAAGGCTGCCGCGGGCGCGAATGCGCCGCCGGCTGCGTAGCCGGAGATCTCGATGCGACCGCAGCCGACAGCCGCCGGCACGCTGACCTGCCAGACCCTCAAGACACCGCGGGCGGCGGGCATCGCCGGCATCCTCACGGGCGCCCGCCGGGCCGTCCGGCAATTCGGCTGGCGACGCCGTTGATCCGCAACAACGACCATGATCCCTGGGTCCAATTATTGTGCGCAGCAGGCGTGCCTTGGAGGGAATGAAACCACAATGCGCAACAGACTCCGTTCCCTGAAGGTTCTGCTGTTTGATGAACGCGGTGTAGATGCTATTTTCTCTCATGTCAGAAATCTTCTGATCGCCACCGTAATCATAGCAGCCGGATCTTACGCCATCAGGCAGACATCAGATGTTGCAATATTTGGAGTATTAAATCTGGAAATATCCGGAATTGGCGTCGGAGCAATCGGAGTTGCCCTGGCCGGTCTGAACTTGATCGATGGCCTATTCAAGTTGAGCAGAGTAGGGGGAGCCCTCGCTCTGAGGATCGCCTTGGTCGGCTTGTACCTTTTTCTGTCGATCCGTCTTGTGCAGTTCGTCGTTCTGCTTCGATCGGGGTCCCCCTGAGCGCGGCGCGCGCCTCAACGGATCGGCGGCAGGTCGGGTGTCTCCAGCGCAATGCCGACATACGCGGAGACGAGCTCGTAGCAGAGAACGAGCTGCCGGTCCCGGTTATCCCAGAACGCGTTCTGCTCGCCGCAGCCCATGGCCTTGAGGGTGATCGGTTTGGTGAAGGGCAGGTTGTGGTCGACAAAGCCGGCGATGAGCTCCAACAGCCCGACCGCCATGACGGCGCCGCGATACCGTGTCAAAGCGTCGGGGGCGCCTGCGTAGTCGACAACCTGCGACGTGGGTTTTTCCGGCGCCGCGCGCCGCCAGCCGAGAACCCGTTCCAGCAACGATCCTTGCGCCTTGGCGTCCGCAGGTGTGCGCGCCTTCAGCAGCGAACGCCAGGATTTGACGGTCTGCTCGTACTCGGGCTCGCAAGCAGGGCCGCTGCCAGCGATAGCGATTGCACGATTTGGGAAAGGCGCATCGGGGTCAAAGCCTCCTGACGATGATCGGACTGCCGCGGCCTCGCGCAGGGTTCGTTGCGCGGGATCGTGCCGGAGCGACGCCATCGAGCCTTTCGTCGCGCCGCGGCGCCGCGAGCGGTTCCCCGAGACCCGCTTCCGTCAGGCGGCGGGCCCGCATCCGGCCCTTGCGTCGTCGATCGGCAACCGGCCAGGTCTTGCCGAGGGTCCCGCCGACCTTCGGCGAGATCCTCCCGCATTCCTCGGTCGGCCGGTGCGCGACCTCGGCCGCGAGCTGCAAGGGGACAGCTGGATTTTTCAGCGGAATGGTGGCAACCATGCCGGCGGTTCGCCGTTTTCTCCGGAAGTGGCGCGGGAGCGGATCCTGCCGGGAGTACCGTCATGAAGCGATTGCTGCTCGCCTGCCTGGCAATGCTGACAGCAGCGGCCCTGCTGCCTGAGAGCGCCGACGCGCGCGACGGCTACCGCGCCCGACAGCGCATCGTGATCTACCGGGGCACGCGGTATGAGCCCGGCGAGCCCGGCGCGATCTACGGCTACGCGCCGGGAGTGTACGTGCCAGGCCCGTACGGCATCCTGTACGGCCCCTATCCGCCGCGCCGGTACGCGGTCGAACCAGACCTGCGGGATTGACCCCCGTTCAGGGCGGGCATCGGCTGGCCCGCTGCCGCGCCGACAGCTCTCCGGTAGCACGCCGGGCTCTCCGGCAATTCCGCCGGCGACGCCGTTGATCCAGGTCAATGACCTGAATCCTTCCGCCCCTATCATTGTGCCCCACAAATGCGCCCTGGAGGGAGGTACGACCATGACCAGCAAGCCTACGCAGACCGGTGCAGCCGGATCGGGTCCGATGTCGGTCCTCAACCTGGGCAAGGAACAGACCGAGGCGATGCTCGGCGCGCAGAACGAGTTGCTGGCGGCCTACGAGCAGGCCAATCGCGCCTGGCTGGATCGGGTGAAGACGGAGGTGGAGCTGTGGTCCGGGCTCGCCACCAGGCTCGCAGGCACCCGCACCATGCCCGAAGCCATGCAGGCCTATCAGGAATCCGTGTCGAAGCGGATGCAGCTCGCCGCCGAGGACGCGCGCCGGCTGACCGAGGAGTGCCAGAAGCTCATGCAGAAGGTCGGCGGAACGCTCGGCAAGGGCTGGCCGATTGGAGGGGCCTGACCCCATCGCTGCGATTCGACGACCCCGCCGCCGAAGGCCCCAGGCGCGTTGAGCGCCTGCCAAGCCTCACAGCGTCATTTCGCGAATCGTGCCGGAGATCGCAAGCTCCGCCTCGGTCGCGGCGACCACCTGCTCGACCGACACGCCGGGCGCAGTCTCCATGAGGGTGGCACGGCCGCCGGCAAAGCCGATCACCGCCATCTCGGTCACCAGGAGGTCGATGACGCGCAGGGAGGTCAGCGGCAGCGTGCACTTGCGCATGATCTTGGGCTTGCCCTTGGCGGTGTGCTGCATGGCGATGATCACCCGTTTGGCCCCGGTGACGAGATCCATGGCGCCGCCCATGCCCGGCACCATCTTTCCGGGGATCATCCAGTTCGCCAGCTGCCCCTGTTGATCGACCTGAAGGCCGCCGAGCACGGTCGCGTCGACGTGACCGCCGCGGATCAGGCCGAACGACATGGTGCTGTCGAACGTGCAGGCGCCGGGGAGCGCTGTCACCGGCCGTCCGGCGGCATCGGTGAGAAACGGATCCACCATGCCTTCCTCGGCGATCGGCCCGGTGCCGATCAGGCCGTTTTCCGACTGGAACCACACCTCGACCCCCGGCGGCAGATGATTGGCCACGAGAGTCGGGATGCCGATCCCGAGATTGACCAGCATGCCGGTCTTGAGCTCCTGGCCGATGCGCGTGGCGATGATCGTCTGTGCGTCCATGGCGTTCACCTGCTGTTCGGTACCAGATAGTCGACGATCACCGAGGGCGTCACCACGTGGTCGGGCGCAATGACGCCGACCGGCACGATGTGGTCGGCGGTGACGATGACGGTGTCGGCCGCCATGGCCATGACCGGATTGAAGTTCTGCGCAGTGAGCGCGTAGGAGAGATTGCCCACGTAGTCGGCGAGAAACGCATGCACCAGCGCGAAGTCGGCGTGCAGCGCGGTCTCCAGCAGATAGCTCTTGCCGTCGACATCGATCCGGCGCTTGCCCTCCTCGACGACGGTGCCGACGCCGGTCGGCGTGAGAATGCCGCCGAGCCCGAAGCCGCCGGCGCGGATGCGCTCGACCAGCGTGCCTTGCGGCACCAGATCGACCGCCATCTTTCCGGCGATCATCTGCTGCTGGGTCTCGGGATTGAGCCCGATATGGCTCGCGGTCGTGCGCGAGACGGCACCGGCGCTGATGAGCTTCCCGATGCCCCTGCCGGGCATCGCCGTGTCATTGGCGATGATTTTCAGATCGCGCTTGCCCTGACGCAGCAGCTCGTCGATCAGGCGCTCCGGCGTGCCGACGCCCATGAAGCCGCCGATCATGAGGGTCGCGCCGTCCGGCACCATGGCGACTGCGTTCTCGGCCGAGATGGTTTTCATGGAAGAAGGCTCCGGTTCCCGTCTTCGTGCGCGGACCTCGCCAGCGCGAGCCGGCATTCTTGCCGGCAACCAAGCCGCTGTCCCCGGGGCTGCGCATTGAGCTAGGTCAACGCGCCGGCTTTGCCGCCGGCGCCGAGGCCGGAGTTGGATGCGCCCTTCTGTCAATCGGCTGCAGCAGCCACCGTCGGCCCGGTCTCGGGCGCCGGCGGGGGCGGCGGCAGCTTCCTCGGCCGCGAGGCAGGCCGCAGCCTCTCGCGTAGAAGCTGGAACGTCACATAGAGCGGCGGGATGGCGAAGATGCCGACGAACGAGGCTGCGATCATCCCGCCAAACACGGGTGTCCCGACACCGCGGCGCGCCAGCTGTGACGCGCCGGTCGCAATCACCAGCGGCAACAGACCCAGTATGAAGGCGAAGGAGGTCATCATGACCGGGCGGAACCGCAGGCGTGCCCCTTCGATGGCGGCCTCGAGCAGCGGAACGCCCTGCTCACGCTTCTCCTTGGCGAATTCCACGATGAGGATGCCGTTCTTGGCGGCCAGGCCGATCAGCACGACCATGCCGATCTGGGCATAGAGATCGAGCGTCAGCTTTCCGAGCACCATGGCGGCGAACGATCCGAGCACTCCGATCGCCACCGACAGCAGCACCGGGACCGGAATCGTCCAGCTCTCGTACAGCGCCACCAGGAACAGATACGCGAACACGACTGCGAAGCCGAGGATCGTCGCGGTCTTGCCCTCGGCGCGCTTTTCCTGGAAGGCGGTATCGGTCCACTCGCCGGCGTAGCCCTGGGGAAGCGTGCGCGCCGCGACCTCCTCCATCGCCTTGAGCGCCTGGCCGGAAGAGATGCCCGTCTCCGGCGTCCCCTGCACGGTGGCGGCCCGAATGTTGTTGTAGCGGATCACCGACGGCGGCCCGATGACGACGCGCGCCTCCGCCAGGCTGCGCAGCGGGATCATCTGGCCCTCGGCATTGCGCACGTTGATCCGGTAGATGTCGTCGACGCGGGTGCGATCGTTTGCCTCGGACTGCACGTTGACTTGCCAGGTACGGCCGAACAGGTTGACGTTGTTGACGAAATAGCCTCCCAGCGAGGCCTGCAGCGCCTGGAAGACATCGCTCAGCTTGACCCCGAGGATCTGAACCTTGTCCCGATCGATGTCGAGGTAGATCGAGGGATTGGTGTCCGAGAAGGTGCTGAAGACCCGTTTCAATCGCGGGTCCAGGTTCGCCGCCACCACCAGGCCGCGCAGAACCTGGGCGAGCACCTTCGGATCGCCCGCCCGCAAGTCCTCGAGCACGTAGGTGAAGCCGCCGCCGGTCCCGAGACCCAGGATCGGCGGCGGAGCGAACGGCACCACTCCGCCGCTCTGGATCTGGCGGAATTTCGGGCTGAGCCGCTCGATGATCGCGTTCACGCCCGACGAAGGATCCTTCCGCTCCTCGAACGGTTTCAGCGTGACGACCATGAATGCGGCGTTCGATTGCGAGTAGTTGTCGATGAAGTTGAGGCCGAGCACCGAGGTCACGTCCGCGACCGTATGCTCCGCGCGCAGTACGGCTTCGGCTTGGCTGACGACGGCGGACGTCCGTGCGAGGGAGGATCCGCCGGGTAATTGGACGATGACAAACAGAGCACCCTGGTCGTCTTCGGGCAGGAACCCGGTCGGCGTCACCTTGGCGAGAGCGACGACGCCCGCTCCGGCAACGACGACCATGACCAGGCCGACAACCGAGAACCGCACGATGTGGGCGACCATGGCGCCGTAGCCGTCGCGCACGCGATCGATCGCGTGCATCACCCAGCCGATCGGGCCCCGGCGCGGTCCGTGGTGCGGGCGCAGCAGGATTCCGCACAAGGCGGGCGAGAGCGTCAGAGCGTTGACGGCGGAGAGGAACATCGACACCGCCACGGTGACGGCGAACTGGCGGAACAGCTCGCCGTTGATTCCCGGAATGAAGGCCACCGGCACGAACACCGAAAGCAGAACCAGGGTAATGGCGATGATCGGCGCGGTGATCTCCGCCATGGCGCGCTTGGTGGCATCGCCCGGCGACAGTTCCGGGTGCTCCTCCATCACGCGCTCGACGTTCTCGACCACCACGATGGCGTCGTCGACCACGATGCCGATCGCCAGCACGATCGCCAGCAGCGACACCGTGTTGGCCGAATAGCCGATGGCCTTGAGCACGATGAAGGTTCCGATCAGGCTGACCGGCACCGCCAGGGCGGGAATGAGGGTGGCGCGCACGCTGCCGAGGAACAGAAAGACGACGATCACCACCAGGACGAAAGCCTCGCCCAGGGTCTTCACGACCTCGTGCATGGTATCGGTGACGAACTTGGTCGGGTCGTAGGTGACCTTCCAGACGAGATCCTCGGGAAAGCGGCTCTGCAGCTCGCCG
Source organism: uncultured Alphaproteobacteria bacterium (assembly GCA_963755055.1). Lineage (GTDB taxonomy): Bacteria > Pseudomonadota > Alphaproteobacteria > Rhizobiales > Xanthobacteraceae > AP-16. Next base: position 161,618 of record CAVWIS010000017.1, read on the forward strand.
ATCTTGGCGCGTACCGCCTTGAGGGTGGTGATCGCGTTGGCTCCCGGCGATTGATAGATCGCGATGGCGGCGGCCGGCCCGCCGTTGAACAGCGTGTCGCGGTCGAGATTGGACGCGCCCAGCTCGAGCCGCGCCACGTCTCCCAGGCGCAGCACGGAACCGTCAGGGCTGGTGCGGATGACGATGTTGGCGAAGTCCGCAACCGAGTCAAGCCGTCCTCTGGTCTGGATGTTGAGCTGCAGCTGCTGGTCGTCGGAGATCGGCCGCGCGCCGATCCGTCCCACCGCAGCCTGCACGTTCTGCGCCCTGATGGCATTGATGACGTCGGCCGTGGTCAGATTGAGGCCGGTCAGGCGGTCGGTGCGCAGCCAGGCGCGCATGGAATAGTCCTGCGGTCCCCACAGCGAGGCATCGCCGACGCCGGGGGTGGCCTTGATCTGGTCGAGCAGGTTGATGGTGACGAAGTTGGAGATGTACAGCGGATCATAGGTGTGCTTGGGCGAGTAGACGGCGATGACGCCGAGCAGGGCCGACGACTTCTTCTTGACCGTGACGCCCTGGAGCTGCACGTCCTGCGGCAGGCTGGACAAGGCGACCTGAACCCGGTTGTTGACGTTCACGGTGTCGATGTCGGGATCGGTGCCGAGCTCGAAGGACACCGTGAGCGTGTAGCTGCCGTCGTCGCCGCTGACGCTCTTCATGTAGATCATCTTGTCCACGCCGATGACCTGGGCCTCGATCGGTTGCGCGACCGTGGCCTCCACGATCGCTCCCGAAGCGCCGGGATATCGGGTGGTGACCGAGACCTGGGGGGGAACGATATCCGGATATTGGGCGACGGGCATTACGTAGAGCGCCAGCAGCCCGGCGATCGTCGTTACGATGGCGATGACGATGGCGAGCCGCGGCCGGTCGACGAAGATCGACGAGAGCATGGGATCAGCTCCTGCTCGGGGTCTGCGGCTGCGGAGCGGCGCGCACCGGAATCCCCGGGCGGACACCCTGTATTCCTTCGACGATGACCAGCTCGCCGCCCGACAGGCCCTCCTCGACAATCGTCTCGGAGCCGCGCGCGCCGCCCAGCTTCAGTCGCCGCACGGCGGCCTTGTTGTCCTCGACGATGAAGACATAAACACCCCCCTGATCGGCGATCAGCGCGGCTTGCGGCACCAGCACCTTCTCCTCCCGGGCGCCCCTGGCGAGCTCGACCTGGACAAGCTGGCCATCGATCAGAACGCCGCCCGGGTTGGGCATCGTGGCGCGCACCAGCACCGTGTCGGTCGCCCGATCCACCGTGACGTCGACGAACCTGATCTCTCCCACCTGGTCGTAGATCGTCCCGTCCGAGAAGCGAATCCGCACCTTGACGGCGTCGGTATTGGCGCGGCGGCCGGCTTCCTGGGCACGCTGAAGATCGCGCTGGCTGACCGGAAAGCTGACGTACATCGGGTCCTGACTGACGATCGTGGTCAGCACGCCCGAGTCCGGGCCGACCACGTTGCCTTTGGTGATGTTCGTCCTGCTGATCCGGCCCGACACCGGGGCGGAGATCTCGGTATAGCGAAGATTGATCTTCGCCGTTTCCAGGGCGGCTTCGGCGCCCAGGATGGCAGCCGCCGCCGTCTGATCCGCCGCCAGCGTCTGGTCCCGGGCAACGACCGTCCCGGAATTGCGCGCCAGCAATTCCTCCGCCCGCTGCAACTGAATCGTAGTGAGAACCTTGGCGGCTTTGGTCTTTTCAAGCTCGCTTTCGGCCTGCTTGACCGCGGCCTCGAACTGGCCTCGCTCAAGCGCGTAGAGATGGTCGCCGGTCTTGACGGATTCGCCTTCCTTGAACTGGACCTCTTCCAGATACCCCGTTACCCGTGCTCTCACCTGTACGCGATCGACCGCCTCGACGCGTCCGACGAAATTGCGCGTCTCCTCGATCGCCCGGCGCTCGACCTTTGCGACGAGGACCGGAACCGCGGCCGGCTGCTGCTGTTGCGCATGGACCAGCGCGGGGGAGCCGCATACGAGGAGCAGGGCGCAAAGAGCAGGAAAGCGGCCGTGGCGGATCGGAGACGGATGTTCTTGGCGCCCCGCATCGGAGGGACGTGGTGCGTGGCTTTGCGACCTCGCCCCTGTTCTGCTCCTCCGAGTCGTCTCCATGAACGTGCCTCCTCTATCCCCTCCTGATGGGCCCCGACAAACCGGTATTCGACCTGAACATTACGCCCTTCGATCCACTCCAAATCGCGCATGCCTGGCCGGAACGCGTCGCAAGCGGCCATGCGACCGCCGCACCGCGCATTGGAGCAACTAGAACTCGGGCCATCTGGTCAGCTTGAACGTCGAAGAATATGGCCCTGCACAGCATAACCGTCCATCGCGCCACAACAAGGCCTAGTTAGCGGCCATAGATGTGTCGCTGCAGTCGGCTGCCAGGCGACGGCGCCGAGGGGAGACAGGCCTTGGATTCCATCCTGCAAAATCTGCTCGTCATCACGCTCATCGTCTTCATGATCGGCAGTCTCCTCGAGGTCGGCCTCGCTCTCAGGCTGAGCGATGTCGGCACGGCAATGCTCAACGTGCGTTTCCTGGCGCTGAGCCTGCTGTGCTCCTTTGTCCTCGGTCCGGCCCTGGCCTTCCTGCTCACTCGAATCATCCCGCTGGCGGAACCGTATGCCATCGGTCTGCTGTTCCTGGGCATGGCGCCGTGCGCACCGTTCCTTCCGATAGTAGCGCGAAGGGCAGGGGGGGACCTGGCGTACGTGGCGACGTTCATGCTCTTGGCCTCGGCGGGGACGGTGGTCACCATGCCTCTGGTGACGCCGGTGTTGGTCAAGGGGTTCACCGCGAGTACCTGGACCATCGCCCAGCCGCTGGTGCTCTATATCGCGACGCCTTTGGCGATCGGCGCGATCATTCGGACTTTCGCAGAGGCTTTTGCCGAAAGGGCCCACCCCATCGTCAAGACAGTGACGGGCATCGACACGGCGATCATGCTCGGCCTGGTCTTTTGGATCTACCAGGGGGAATTCATCAGCGCGATCGGAACGTATGCGATCGGGACGCAGCTTCTGTTCTACCTGCTGGTGACGGCTGCAGCCTATGGGCTTGGGTCCGGGCTTGGCCACTCCCAGAGGAGCGTCCTTGCTCTCGGCATCTGCACACGCAACATCGGAGCTGCCTTTGCGCCGTTGATCTCCGCCGCCGGCACGGATCGGCGGGCGATAGCGATGGTCGCCATGGCGGTGCCCATTTCGGTGCTGTGCGGGTTCGGCGCGGCGCATCTGCTGGCGAGGCGAGTTCCGAAAGCCGACCCGGCCGCAACCTAGAGCGTCCGACGGCTGGGCAGGAAAGCCCACGGGGCGGCGTTGGCGGCGGAACGGGTTCTTCGGCCTCGCTTCCTACTGCGCGGTCCAGCCGCCGTCGACCGGCAGCGCAATGCCCCTGATCTGCGCCGCTCCCTCGGAGCACAGGAACACCACGGCCGCCGCGATCTGCTCGGGCGTGGCGAACTCGAGCGAGGGCTGCTTCTCGCCCAGCAGCTTCATCTTTGCGGCCTCGGGCGAGAGCTTCTCCTGTGCCGCGATGTCATCGATCTGCTTCTGCACCAGCGGGGTCAGCACCCAGCCCGGGCAGATCGCATTGCAGGTGATGCCGGTGGTCGCGGTCTCCAGCGCCACGACCTTGGTCATGCCGAGGATGCCGTGCTTCGCCGCCACGTAGGCGACCTTGTGAACCGAGGCGACGAGGCCGTGCGCCGAGGCGATGTTGACGATGCGGCCGCGGTTGCGCTGCAGCATCTGCGGAAGGACGGCGCGGATCGCATGAAAAGCCGCCGAAAGATTGATGGCGATCACCGCGTCCCAGCGATCGACCGGAAACTCCTGCACCGGTGCGGTGTGCTGGATGCCGGCATTGTTGACCAGGATGTCGACGCTGCCGAGCTCGCGGGTCCCCTGCTCGACCATGCCGGCGACCTGGTCAGGCTTGGTCATGTCGGCGGGGCTGTAGGCGACGCGCACACCGTGATCGGAGCCGAGCCGCTGACGGAGTTTCTCGATCTCCGCCGCATCGCCAAATCCGTTGAGCAGAATATGGGCGCCATTTGCGGCGAGCGCGCGGGCAATTCCGAGACCGATCCCGCTGGTGGAGCCGGTGACGATGGCGGTTTTTCCCTTCAACACGACGTTCCCTTTCCTGCTCGGCGGATCCTCACCCTCGCGGACCGGACCTCGTTGTCAGGAGGCACGCGAGGTCGGCGTGGTGCATTGACCTGAGTCAATGGGTCGTGTGTCGATCCTCGTTGCGGCCGTGGGCGGACTTGTGGCAGATCAATGCTGCCGAGCCGAGATCAGACCGGGATCGGGCAATAGCGGCGCGCATGGCGCGGCATGCATCGCACGAGATCTCCATGACGGATTCGACGGATCGACCGAACGGAACGCCATGGTTTCGGCGCCTGCCTGTCCTCCAATGGGTGGCGCAATACCGCGCCGGCTGGCTCCCGGGCGATGTCGTCGCCGGCGTGACGCTTGCGGCCTACGCCATCCCGGTTTCTCTCGCCTATGCGGGGCTCGCTGGCCTGCCGCCGCAGGTCGGTATCTACGGCTACCTGCTGGGCGGGCTCGGCTACGCCCTGCTCGGGTCGTCGCGCCAGCTGGCGATCGGGCCCACCTCCGCCATCTCGCTGATGATCGCCGGAACGGTGGCGGCGATGGCGGACGGCGATGCGCAACGCTATGGGCAGATCGCCAGCCTCACGGCCTTCACCGTCGCCGCCCTTTGCCTGATCGCCTGGCTGTTGAAGCTCAGCGCGCTGGTCAAGCTGATCAGCGACAGCATCCTGGTCGGCTTCAAGGCCGGCGCCGGGTTGACCATCGCGATGACCCAGCTGCCGAGCCTCCTTGGGGTGGCAGGCGGTGGGCACAATTTCTTCGAGCGCGCGGCCTTGTTGGCAGGCCAGCTCGGCCAGACCCAGGTTCTGGTGCTGTCCATCGGCGCCGCAGCGATCGTGCTGCTCGTCGCCGGCGAGCGCCTGCTGCCGGGAAAGCCGGTCGCGCTCGGCGTCGTTGCCCTGTCGATCGTCGCCGCATCCGTGCTCGGCCTTCCGGCTCTCGGCGTGGCGACGACGGGCCACATTCCGCCGGGCCTGCCGAGCCTGGAAGGCCCGGCGCTGCGGCTGCGCGACGTCGAGGGCATCGTTGCGCTGGCCGCCGGATGCCTGCTGCTCTCCTATATCGAGAGCGTCTCCGCGGCGCGCGCCTTCGCGGCAAAGCACGGATATGCCCTGGACCCCAGACAGGAGCTTCTCGGCCTCGGCGCGGCAAATCTCGCGACGGCGCTCGGGCACGGCTATCCGGTCGCCGGGGGACTGTCGCAGTCGGCGGTGAACGACAAGGCAGGCGCGCGCAGCCCGCTTGCTCTCGTCTTCGCCTCGACGACGCTGGCATTGTGCCTGCTGTTCCTCACCGGCCTCTTGGAGAACCTGCCGAAGGCGGTTTTGGCCGCGGTGGTGCTGACCGCGGTATCGGGATTGGTCGACGTTCCGGCGCTGTTGCGCATGTGGCGGGTGAGCCGGCAGGATTTTCTCGCCGCGGCGATTGCGCTGCTCGCCGTGCTGCTGCTCGGGATCCTGCAGGGCATCCTGCTCGCTGCGGCAGCCTCGATCCTGATGCTGCTGGCGCGCGTATCGCGTCCCAACGTGGCGTTCCTCGGCCGCGTCCCCGGCACGCGCAGCTACTCCGACTTGGCCCGCCACCCCGAGAACGAGGCACTGCCCGGCGTCATCGCCTTCCGTCCGGAAGCATCGCTGATCTACGTCAACGCCGAGTTTGTCCTTGAGTCCGTCCTCGACCGTCTTCGCGCCGCTGGTCCGCCGGACGTCCGCCTGGTGGTCTGCGATCTCTCGGCCTCGCCCTATCTCGATCTTGCCGGCTCGCGCGCGCTCCATGAGCTGCACCGCGAGCTTTCCGCGCGCGGCATCGCGCTGCGCGTGGTCGGTGCCCGCGGATGGGTGCGCGATCTGCTGCGCGCCGACGGGGTCGGCGACAAGGTCGGCGGTCTCGCCAGGGTCGTGACGCTCGACGCTCTGCTCGCCGGCGACGGACCGTCTTATCCAACTGAGGCTAACCTAGAGGCGTCCCGCTCCCCCTAAAGGCGTCAATCTTGCGGCCCAGGTAGCAAACTTCCTCGCGAACCTTGGTGTCCTGCGGTATCATCGGAATGAGGAGATAGCTGTCTTCGCGCACAGCCACGGGCTGACCATTTTGAAAGGCGAACACTTCATCCTTTTTCAGGAATTGGAAATTCTGCACCTCCCCGGCATAGCGAAAATCGTCGTAGTCCTTGGTCACGACGGAGTAGACGTCCACCATCTCGATTTGCTTTGCTGCCGCCGGTTTTTCGGATTGCGCAAGCATTCCCAATAGCGACAGAAAGCAGAGTATCGTCCCGTAGGCGACATCGTTCGATCGCTTCTCGAAATGGCTGCCGGATTCGAGCGTCGCCGACTTGGCTCCATGCGCATTGGCGTAGTTCTCGGCGTCGCCGCCGATCGCGCCGCTGGAGAACTTGCTCCATCCGGTCATGATTCGCGGTATGCCGAGCTCGGCAAAAAAGCCAGCCGCCTGCTGCTCGGCGACCAGGAACGGCTCCTGGGCGATCGGCGCCGAATGCAGGTCGAGAAAATAGTCGCAGTTCTCGAGGATCGTCTTGAGCTCTTGGGCGCGGCGAAATTCATACGAGCTTCGATCTATCTCGGGACCGTAGTCTGCGCGGAACAGGCGGTTCAGATTGTGACTTACGTATCTGCGCTCCGCGGCAAGCGCCAGCGCGTTGGCGCGGACGATGGCGAGGGAGCCATGTCGCAGCACTCTCGCTCCCGAAAAAAAATCAAAGAAAAGCTTCTCGATGGCATGGACACCGCTCACCTCGTCGCCGTGCACACCGGCGAAAAGCACGGCGCGCGGTCCTTGCCCGTCTCCGGCGATCCGCACCACTCCCGGAATGTTCGCGTCCTTGGAGATGTCCATGCTCTCTGGCTCCAGTCGGCTTGCGATATTTCAACGAACGATGTCAGGACGATGCCGGAGGGGCCCTGCTGTCGCTCGCGACCAGTTCACCCGCGGCCTTCGCCAGGGCCTCCGGCGAGATGAGCCGTTGGCCGATCACTCCGCCACCATATCTCTTGGCCACCTCCCTGAAACGTCGCTCCCAGACATTTTCAAAGAGCCCGATGACCGCCGAATGATCCGGAGGGAGTTTTTCCGCTATTTTTTGGATGTCTCCGGCGGAAAGGCCGAGGTCTCCGGCTGCCGCCGCCTTGATCGCGGATTCCGCCTTGGTTCGCGCCAATTCGGGTGTGCCAAGGCTGCGGCTCGCGATCGCGGCAAGCAGCGCATTCACCGCGATCACATCCTCTTCTTCCTGAAGGCTGCTGCCCTCCATTCCCGAAACATTGCCGTCCTTGTCCTTTCTCAGGAAAATGTAGGCATCCGGCCTGACGTGCTCGCTCTTCCATATGTCGCGCAATTCGTTCAGAAAATCGAACGGCAGTACGAACCCGCGAAACTGCACGATTATGAGATTCAGGGAGCCCATTCTGGCAAAATCGATATTCGATAGAACCGTTTCCTTGACGGCGTGGGATTCGGCCGGCTTTTCGCCACGAACGAAAATTCCCAAATGTCTCAGCTTCGGGTTCTTGCCGATATCTCCGCCCATCGCCTGGTGCCAGTGCTCCTCGAACAGAGGTCGAGGCACGAACACCTTTCCCATTCGTATGTACGGATCCTGGTAGTAGACATGATCCTTGTCGACCCCCAGGACTACGATGTAGTGGCCATTGTCCCAGTCCTCCGCCGGGGCCGCCGGTGACTCCCGCTGGCTCCGCCAAACCTGGGCCAGCGCGATCATGGGATGCCCGTCGTCGGTAAATCGTTTCACCTCGTCAAGCGTAAGATTTTCCTTCGCCTCGGCTTCGAAGCCCAGGGCGCGCGCACCACCGACGATGTTTTCCGGATAGGTGCCTTCCTCCGGCGTGGTGCCCAGGAGCTGCATGAGCTCCGCTTCGTCCACATCCTTGCCCCAATAGCTGAGCACGCTCCGCAGAGCCGACGCCCCGCAGGAATATTCGGTGCTCTGGCGGGTCTGCGTCACCAGACGGAATGGGTCCATGGCGGCCTCCTGGCGGTTCACCGCATGTCGCGCTCTATTGACGGTCCATCGGTACGACGAATTCCACCGGATCGTCGGGCGCCGCGCCCGGCGGGATCACAATGCCACCGGTTTGCAGGTCACGCCAGCGCAATGGGCCGTGGACGCCGTTGAGGATGAGGACCACGCGCTTTTTGCTTCTTTCCACCCGCACCTCCATGAAGCTCTGGAAGAAAGGTGCATGGTTGAAATCGAAAAGGCCGGACAATGCCTCGATGCTGAACGGCCAGGCCTTGAACCACTTGATCCAGTACCAGAATGGCTGCTTCCATATCGGTGTCTCCGCATCCATCTTGCTGCGAAGATGGTCCGTCCTCGGGTAGAACGCCCAGTCGGCAACGGCAGGCTCCTTCGGGAAGTCGAGGGCCGTGCCGATGCTGAGATAGGCTCCGCCGCCGCCATTGACGAAATGATGCATCTCGCGCGCGCTGCCATCGATGACGATGCTCTCCCGGTAATACTCGAAATCGTGGGTATCGCCGGCCATGGCGATTCTGACATTGTGGCTTGCCAGGAGGCGATAGAGCGCAGCAAAAGTCTCCGATAAGTCGGAGACATCATGGCCTTCGGCATGCGAGGGAGTGTCGCTGCCACCGGCGAAGCGAGGATGGCCCACGATCGCCATCGTGAACTTGCCTCGGCTTCGCTCGAGCGACCTCTCGATCCAGGCCCATTGTCGTTTGTCGATCGTTCGCAGGATGCCGGTATCGATCGCCAGCAGCGCGAAATTCGTCGGTCTGCAGCTCGAAGAACACCGCCCGCTGGGTGCCGACGTCGATGCCATAGAGCCGGCGCAAACGCGCAGCTTCCGTCATCAGCCGGTCGATGCGGCGCGCATTGGTGCTGGTGAGCCCGAGATCGGCCTCGACGCGGGCTTCGATCGCCGCGCGAGCTGCCTTGGACTCGAGAAAGTTGGCGTTGAACCCTTCCAGAGCATCGTACCAGTCGTGATTTCCGGGAATTGCATAGATCGGCTTGGCAAACCCCTGGAAGGGAAGGTGGAAATTGGCCTCGTAGTCGTGCATGGAGCCTGCCGGATAGATCACGTCGGAGGACACGACGAGAAATTTTACCTCATTGTGCCGCCCGAGATTCAGAGTGCGCGAGACCAGCGAATATTGCGAAGCGTCGCCCTCTCCGGGGTCGCCGACGACGATGAAGCTGAAATCCCCGGTGCCGTCGACGCCGTCGGGACGGATGCGGAACAGATCGTCGTTATCCCGCCGTAAGCGCGCGTGACCGCCTCGATCATGCTGGCGCGCCAGGGGTCGACCCGCAGCGCTGTCATCTTCTGATAGACGCCGGTCGCCCAGCTTTCCGTGTTGAAGTACCAGCTAAATCCCCAGATCGGGTTGAAGGCGACGAAAAAGGCGGTCACCGGCAGCCCCAGCCGCAGCAGGAGAAAGACCGCAGCCAGCAACGAGGCGCGCGCGTCGCGCAGGCGCATGTTGAAGCCGAAGCGGCTTGCGAGCCAGCGGGCGATCAGCCAGTCAGCCGCGGGATTGATGGACCCGCTCTCGGCGTTCGCGCCGAGATGGAGCGACCAGGCCAGTCGCTCGGCCGGCCTGGTGAGCCATCTGAACAGGAGGCGCCAGGGAAGGACGACAAGCGTCGCGAACACCAGGGTCATCAGGATGTCGCCGGCAGCGGCAACGAAGGGCGAAGTGATGCCGAGCAAGGTGTCCGATGTCGGCATCCGGCCGACATGGATCGCCAGAAACACGCCCGCGAGGGTCAGCATCCACATGAGGTCGGCGGAGCGCACCGTCGGCGCCGCGGCGTCCGTTGCGATGTGCAGGTGCGCAAAGGCCTGGTTCGGAGGCAGGCCCAGCCGTTGGTCCGGGTGGACGCTCGGCGCCCCGCCGATAGCCGCCGGCGCAACAGCTCCGGCCGGCACCATGAGCATCCGCCAACCGGCGGCCACGATATAGACGCCGATGATGATGCCGACCGCCGTTCCCTTGCCGACGATGCGGCTGAGATACCAGAGCAACGCCGCGCATGCGAAGTCGATGAGCGCGTTGACGACCGCCGGGACGCGCTCAGCCGCCGGCATGCGCCGGACGCTCAGGATCTTGCCGAGGCCGTCGATCACCAGAATGGCGATAAGCAGGATCAGCAGACCGTTGAGAACGACCGCAGAGCTCAGGAGCAGGAGGTTTCCGGCGATCATGGCGAGCACGCTCGGCAGATAGGCGCTGACCTCGCCGCGTCGCGTCGACGTGAAGGCCGCATAGGCCTCCGCCACGCTCAATGCCATCAGGGGAATTCCAAGAATTGCCAGCGACCATCGACCCGCCGCTACCGGCCCGGACAGAGCCAACGCACCCAGGGCCATCAACAGGATGCCGACAACGCGTCTTTTCAAGACCCCGGAAGATCGCGGCATTGGTCGGACCTCATTGCCCACCGGCACGATGTGCCTGGAAGCCGCCTGCTGCTCGGGTCGCTGATCGCGGCCGGGCGTCCGATCGTCCTCGGCGTGCTGCTGCTGGTGCAGCGTTTGGCGCTCATCGCCTGGTCATTCGGCCCGCGTTAGCTGACTAGGGATCCACCGGATACCGCACGGCGCGGAGACGAGGATCATTCGGCGTGCCATTCTCCATTGAGATGGCGCGACCGCCTCTCGTTGCTTCCGAAACTCGTCCGTGCACGCCACGTTCCGTCGGCGTGGGACGCCTTGCGATCGCCTCGGAGGTGCGACGCGGAGTGCCATTTGCCTTCGTTTCCGTGCCGGTGCTCTCCATCGCGTCGGTGCTCGTGCCGATGGGCGTGGCGAGCCACATGGTGTGCGCCCATTGCGCCCCAATGTGTCCGGGTCGATCGCGGGCCGAAGGAGCGGTGCGCACCGATGGCGCGCATGCCGGCGCCGTGGAATCCTGCACCCCGTGCCGCGGCATCGGACGAATTGAGAAGACCGAAGGCGAGCAGGGCGCCCGCCACCAAGGTTGCGATCGGCGCTGGTGAGACAGTCCGCCTCGATTTGCCCATCTGTGTGACCCTGGATGCTGGTCGTTCCCGCCGGCTGATCTAATCGCGTAACGGGTTCTTCCGCAATCAAATCGGCAACAATGGTTAAGGCCGGCGAGATGACTCTCTCGGCCGGTTGATGCCGTCGATCATTCTGTGACGCCGATTTTCCGAAGCATCTCGCCACCTGGGCAGACATTGACTTGCGTCAACGCCACGGCGGGCCAGCGGCTCGCCGGCGGCCGGCGACGAAGAGCTAACCCCCCGCCTGCGCCGAAGAAGCATCCCGATCGTCGTTCATCCAGGCGACCAGCAGCTCCCAGGCGACCGCCAGCACCACGGGGCCGAGAAAGAGCCCGATCACGCCGTGCGCCAGGGTGCCGCCGATGACCCCGACCAGGATAACCGGCATCGGGGTGCTCAGGCCCTTCGCCATGACGATCGGCTTCAGGATATTGTCGATGAGATTGACGGGAACCATGTAGGCCGTGAACAGCGCGGCCGCCATCGGCTCCATCGTCAGCCAGCTCCAGATGATGAGCGGGACCAGGACGATCGACGCGCCGATCTGGATGATTCCCGCCACCATGACGGCGAAGGCGAGCAGGCCGGCTCCCGGAACGCCGACGATCGCCAGCCCGATTCCGGCGAGCAGCGCCTGCAGCACCGATATGCCGATGACCCCCCGCGACACCGTGCGGATGGTCGCGCCGGCGAGCTCGACCAGCTCCGCGCCGCCGCTCGAGACAATTCGCGACGAGAACGACTTGATGCCGCGGACCAGCGCCGGCGCCGGCGGCAGAAGGAACCCGGCGAGGACGACCGAGAGCAGGAATTTCACGATCCCGCCGCCTGCCCCGGCGGCCATGCCGAGCATGCTGCTTCCGAGCGGTTTGAGCAGGGGAACCGCCTGGGCGAGCGCGCTCGCGAGATTATCCGAGGCGAGCGTCCAGAAGCGGTGAATCGGCTCCCCGACGAGCGGCCAGGCCTTGATGGCGTCCGGGGGGGTGGGAACCGACAGTGCCCCGGAGGAGAGCCGGTCGGCCAGGATCCGGGCACCCTCGACCACGCTCAGCCCCAGCCAGGCGGCTGGCCCGACGGCGATGAAGAGGCTGAGAAGCGTGATGATCACGGCGGCCAGCACGCGACGCCCGCCGAGCAGCGACGCGACCCACCCGAACGCCGGGTAGAGCGCGACTGCGAGAACGGCGCTCCACAGCACGATGGGAACGAACGGGCGGACGAGAAGAAACGACCAGTATACCAGCAGGGCGAGCAGCCCGAGCTTGACGACCAGCTCGATGGATGACTCGCCGCGCGAGATCCCGTTCAACGAGCGTCCGGTGACTTCGACCATCGACGTGCGATCCCTCGTTGGCGTGCCCCGCGGGCCGCGGGACTGTCGGGAAGCGCCTGCACCTCAAGTCCTTGACCCTCCGGGGCGGCGTGGCCCACGCCGACCGGTGCCTGCGCCTTCGCACCGTAGCGCGATTGCGTCCGGGATGTCAGGTTTCAGCGGTGCATGTCATTGTCGGCGAGCCGGGCTTGCCCGGCATCCAGCCGCGGTGCGGGCCTCTAGCCCGGCGGTCAATCGCCCTTGGCTCCGCCGTTGCACGGCCTGAAGCGGCCCTGCCCCTCGTCGGTGACGCAATCCCAGTTTGAGATCCACAGCCCGGGTCTCACCTGGATCATCCGCGGCCCGCTCTGGGCGTAGCCGCTCGAGGCGGAGGGGGCGGGGGGAGGAAGAGAGCGGGCGCTGGTCTTTTTGGCCGCGGCCGAATCTGCCACGGCAAACGCCAGGGCAATCGCCAGTCCTGCCACGCCGATGATCCTGATCGTCATTGCAGCCTCCTTGTCGTTGTTGGGTCACGATTGGATGCCGCCGCCTGTCAATGTATGTCCTATGCGATGGAATGCGCATTGATCTGCATCAGTATGGGCTTCTGCCGCAAGGAACGGGCCCTGCGGCAGGTCCCCGCGTGACGGACACTTGGAGGATCCGCAGGAAATCATGATCATCGAAGCCGCGACTGCCGCAACAGTCGGCTCCGGCACCAGCCGGCTCCGGACCCTGACTGGAAAAACCCCATCGCCGCGAGCAAGATGCCGGACGGAACGAGAGGTCCTCTCTTGGGCCGCGCGTCGCCGACCTACTTTGCCGGCTGGTGGGTTTCTTGGAGCTTCTGCCGCTCCTCCGCGAGCAGTTTGATGATCGTCCGGCGCTCGTCCGCGTCGGTCACCTGTTCGAGCAGGCGACAGTAATGCTCGATGTTCTGGCGTCGGATGAACTGCTCCACGGCGCACCTCCATGCGCGGGCCAGCCCCTTGTCAGACTGATCCGGCCGAGCGCGGGAGTCCAGGCAAAAGTGGGGTCCCCGACACTTGTCGGGGACCCGGCCGCACTTGGGAGGGTGACAATTGTGCGGCAACGCCGCCCCGGCCCGACGCAAGAACCAGCAACTGGCCATGGTCGGGCGTGCAATAGCATTATACCGTTAACCCAGGGACGTCCGGGCCGCTCTCACTGACGCGATCCGCCGGCGCTGCACGGCTTCCACCGGCCCTGCCCCTCGTCGGTGATGCAGTCCCAGGTCGCACCTCGATCATCCGTGGACCACTCGAGACATAGGGCGCGGGGGGCGGGGAAACGCGGTAGTGGGCAGGTCTGGCAGCGGTCGCATCTCCGGCGATCAACGCCAGGGAAACGGCCAGACCGATCATTCCAATGATCCTGGACGTCATCTCTGGGTCAACATCACAAGCCAGCGAGACCAATGCATACATCGTTTTGACTCACGTCAACGTGGGAGGCGGACCGATGATCTATGCATCTGCGGTTCGTCCGCCGAAAGTCGTTCCGTGCGGTATCGAAGGGGTGCAGGCCATGTTGGAACCCGCAAAATATTCGGCGGCCGAGACGCTGCGCGACGGACGCCGCGTGGAGATCCGCGCGCTGCGACCCGAGGACCAGGCCGGGCTTCTCGCAGCCGTGGACCGGACCAGCTCCCAATCGCTCTACCGGCGCTTCTTTGGCACAAAACGCGGCTTCACGGACCGCGAAGTCGATTTCTTCATGAACATCGATTTCATCAGTCATGTCGCGTTGGTCGCCGTCATCGAGCAAGACGGGCGCGAGGCGATCGTCGGCGGCGGCCGTTACGTGGTGGTCGAGCCGGGGAAAGCCGAGCTGGCTTTCGTGGTCGTCGACGAGTACCAGGGCCAAGGCGTCGGGGCGGCACTGATGCGCCATCTTGCCACGATCGCACGTGCAGCCGGGCTGGACGAGCTGATTGCGGACGTGCTGCCCGAAAACGTCTCGATGTTGAGACTGTTCAAGAAAAGCGGATTGCTCGCCGGTACCGAGTACAGGTCCGGCTCAGTGCACGTCACCCTTCGACTGGCCTGATTCACCACCCCGCAAGCAGGCGAGGAAAATTCACCCGGCCGCGCTGGCGGCGAGCCGGATCTTGGCGTTCATCGCCCGCTCGGCGAGAAAACGTGCCACCAGGTACTGCACCGCAATGCCGCCGGCGATGATGGCGAATGTGTAGAGCAGGGCCGGCGTATAGGTGTCGATCACCACCTGATCGACGGCGCTCAGCAGCGATCCGATGGCAAAGACCGGAAGGCTGTGGCGGCCGATCAGGCAGAGCGGCGCGAACAGCGGCGTCCGCGCGATGAGCCGCGTCAGGCCGCAATGGTAGACCGCGTAGGCGAGCGCCAGGAAGTGCAGGAGGCGCACCAGGCCGAGATCGGTCTTGGTGATGTCGAGCGTCTCGCGCGTGGTGTCCCACAGGCCGGGCATCAGGCCGAAACCGTTGGTCACCGCGAAGGCCGAGCCGACGACGAAGATCAGCGAGGCCGCGAACAGGCCGCGGTTCTTCGCCATGCCGCCTTCGCGCAACCCGATGCCGACATTGAGGCCGATGGCGAACACCAGCTGCCAGGCGAACGGATTGAAGAACCACACGCCCTCGACCGGCCAGGTCGGCAGATTGAGCTCGAACGCCCGCGCCACCAGGTAGATCGCGGCCGAGGCGAGCAGCATCAGCTTGCGGTCGCGGCGGGCGAGGAGCAGCAGGGCAGGGGTGGCGAGCAGGAGCACGATGTAGAGCGGCAGGATGTTGAAGAAGGCGAGCTGATGGGTGAGCCCGAGGATCGCCACCATGCCGCGCAGCGGGCTGTCGATCACGGTATCGCGATCGCTGTCGTCCATCAGGTCGTCGTCGTCGAGGATGGTGATGGAGGCGACCAGGAAGGCCACCGCGATGAACGTGGTCAGGATCTGCACCCAGTAGAGGGTCAGCACGCGGCGGATCAGCGCGCGGATCGAACTCGATGACCTGTCCGTCGAGGAAGCGCAGCCCGTAGGCCAGCGCCACCGACACCCCGGAGAGGAAGACGAAGAGCTCGGCCGCGTCGGAAAAGCCGAAATTGCGGTGGGTCAGGTAGCCGAGCAGGTTGTCGGGGGCGTGATTGATGAAGATCGACAGCAGCGCGAAGCCGCGCCAGAAGTCAATGCCGTCGATCCGTGGCCGCGTTGCCATTCCAGTTTCTCCAAACGATCGAAGCCCGATGGCGCCGACCGGACGAGGCCGGTGACTTGGTATCTCGGTCGCGCTCGGGGGTTCAGGCTATGCAAAACCCGTGCTCGACGATCAGCACGCTCGAAAAACAAGTCACCCCCGAGGCGCATTGACCGCCCGATCCAGGCTATTTCGCGGCGGCGGCATCACATTCGAGGCATCGCTCCACCTCCTCAACCCGGATTCTCTGGGTGGGGTTCCGCCGATAAACGCGGCAGTTGCCTGCGCAACGTGCTATCGCGCTCTGGGCGAGCCGGATTTCTAACCCGGCCCGGCCCGCCGGGAGGCAACGGCCGGGACCGTGGCCTATGTCCGAATACGGATACGTGAACTACGTAACAGAGCGTTAACCGTATCGGCCCCTAAAATGCCACATGGCCGTATCGGCATAAGGGTCGCGCGCAGGGTCGCGCACCGAGGGCGAGAGGGTGACATGGGGACCGTGATCAGATTCCCTGGCGAGCGGCGGGCCGCGCAAGGCGGCGCCGGCGCCACAGACCATCATGAATCCGCGACGATCATGATCCTCCCGGTGGTCCGCATCGAGCGCATGGACGAGAGCCCGTTCGACGGATTTGCCCCCGATTCCAATACCGCTGCGGGCCGCAAGCGTCGCCGGCCGAACTCCCGGACCTGAACGGATGGGAAGGCGCCCGCGCGTCCTCGCGCCGCTGTGCGGGGTGCTCGCCTGGCTCGCCGTGGCGGCGGGCGGTGCGGCAGCCGGCGATCTCGGCCGTCCGGAACCCTCGATCTTCGACCGGCTCGGCTCGCTGCGGCCGGGCGATTTCGATCGTCCGATGCCCTCGGTTTTCGACGGAATCCTGCCCAAGCAGGCGATACTCCCGCCCGTCCTCGGCGTTCCCGGCAATCCTTTGACCGATGCCGAGGAGGAGTTGCGCAACCGCGCCTACGATCTGATCCGCCTGCCGCAACGGCGCGAGGAATGGAAGGTCGTCCTGGCGAGCGCGCGGGTCGCCAAGGCGCTGCCGCCGAGCCTGGTATCGCTCGATCGGACCGCCTACGGCACCATGCTGGTGGGCCTGCCGTTCCGCTCCGAGGCCGGGCGCTATTCGCGGCTGATCGACGACGTGGCGAGCGACACTGCGCTGGTCGGGCCGTTCGTGTCGGTCGCCTGCTACGTGCTCGACATGGATGCCAGGCGCCGGCGCAGCCTCGACTACGTGGTGGGCCTCACCGAGTGGGAGCTTGCCGCCGCGGTGACGCGCATCGAGGAGAACCGTCTCGCCATCGAGTGGGTCGAGCGCTCCCTCGACGAGCGCGCCTGGTCCTATCGCTACGCGGTGGAGCGCCTGGTGATCGCCTCGCCGTCGCCGATGGCCGTCGAGGCCGAGCGCATGATCGACCGCTTTCGCGGACAGATCGCCGGCGTCGCGCCGGCGCTGGCGAAATGCTCCGGCGTCGCGGTGGTCAGGCGGCTGATCACCAAATAATCTCGTCGGCGCTATGGCGCCGGGATGCGGCACTGCGCGGCGGCGAGCGCGTCGCGCGCCTTGGTCATCAGGCCGGGCTCGGGCGCCAGCGCCCTGACCACGATGAGGCCGGTGACCGAGGGCGATTCGACGATCAGGCGGTCGGCGGCGGTCACGTCCTCCTCCTCGGGCATGTCGCTGTGCTGCTGCGGCGTCATCAGGTCGAGCTCGATGGCCCGGCGTCCGGCTGCCCGGTCGTTGATGGAATAGTAGGCCACCCCGTGGCGCGAATAGAACGTGACCGACGTATAGGCCGGGCTGACCGGAGCGCTGAGCTTCAGCGGACCGGTCGAAAGGTCGTAACGGCACACCGCCGCCGCGAAGGCCGGGTCCATGAAGGGCATGAGCGCGCGGTCCGGCGCCGGCTCGGGAATCGGCACGATGGAATTGACCCGCGCCATCGGGGAGAGCCGCGCATAGGCGTCCTGGGTGGCGGTTCTCGGCAGCACCAGGATGGTCGCCAGGTGCACGATGCCGCCGAGCAGCAACCCGCCGAGCAGCCACAGCAGCCAGCGGATCATGAGCAGCCCTTTCTGATGACCGACGGCATCGGGGCCTCCTTGCCGGCGCGGGTGGCGGCGCCGACCGGCGTATCATAGAGGCGCAGCACCATGAGGTAGCGTTCGGTACCTCCCGTGGGCAGCCAGTTTCCGGCCCGGGCGCGGGGACCGACGACGATCTCGAAGCTGCCGTCGATCCGGCGGGTGATCTCCTGGCTGGTGAATCCATAGCGGCCGGACGTATTGGGGACGAGACGGCCCTCGGGATCGTAGAGCGTGAGTGTCCAGAAGCGGGCCGGCGGCGTGGTGCCTCTGATCACCGTGTCGCATCGGCCGTCGAAGGCCCGGCCGGTCTCGTCGGCAACCGCCACGAATGCGACGCCGTCGCCGGCACCGATCGGCACCGCGCCGGTTCGCGCCATCACGGCGCGCGCGTAAGGGTCGATGCCGGGCGTTCCGGTTCTGGGCCATGCGGTCCAGGCGCCGATCGTCACCGCGCCGAACGCGGTGCCCCGCGTCAAGGCGAGCCAGGTCGCGCCGAGGCCGACGGCCGTGGCGACGAACAGGGCGAACAGTAATCCGAGAAGAAGTCGCACGATCGACCCGGAGTGGGGGGAAGACGGACGGGTGAAAGAATTTCGACTGGAAGCGGACGCTGTCGAAAAGCGCTTCCGAGAAACAGCCGCTCAATTGCCGCGGACGGCGCGATTTCGGTCCGCCGCCGAGGCCAGCGCGTCGGGCGACTGCGCGGCGGCGCCGCGTTGTCCGGGCTCCGGCTGCGCCGCGACCCCGAGCGCGCGCGCCGCATTCTCCATCATGCGCTCGACCCGCTGAAGAACGTCGGCGCCGCGACGGGTAAGCGTCGCCGGTCGCGGCGCGACCTCCCCGGACGAGGCGGCGGCCTCGGCGACCGCTGCCGGCGACGGCGCGGTGTTGGGCGGCAGGCCGGGCAAATTCTTCACCTCGATACCCTGGTGCGCGTAGGCCATGATCTGGTGCCAGGTCTGGGCGGGCAGCGAGCCGCCGGTCATGCGGTTGGTGGGACTGTAGTCGTCGTTGCCGAACCACACGCCGCAGACGAAGTTGCCGGTATAGCCCATGAACCAGGCATCGCGATAGGCATTGGTGGTGCCGGTCTTGCCGGCCGCCCGGATGCCGTCGAGCTGCGCGCGCCTGGCGGTGCCTTCCTCGACCACCTTGCTCATCATGAAGATCATGTCGGTGGCGACCTGCGGGCGGAGCACCTGCTGGGGCTTCTTGCCGTCGCGGTCCCAGCGCCAGACCGGCTGCCCGCCGGCGGTGCGCACCTCGAGGATGGCATGCGCCGTCACCGACTTGCCGAGATTGGGGAATGTCGCGTAGGCGCCGACGTGGTCGAGCAGCGTCACCTCGCCGGCGCCGATCGGCAGCGACGGCGTGTCGGTCAGCGGCGTGCGGATCCCCATCTTGTGCGCGGTCTGCACGATCTTGGCGCGGCCGACCTTGGGATTGCCGTTGCCGATCGAGATCGACAGCCTGACCGCGATGGTGTTGATCGAGCGGGTCAGCGCCTGGGTCAGCGTCATCGAGCCGGAATAGGAGTGCCCGTAGTTCTGCGGGCACCAGTTGCCGATGCAGATCGGCGCGTCGACCACGATCGAGGTCGGCTTGAAGCCGTTGGCGAGCGCGGTCGCATAGACGTAGGGCTTGAACGAGGAGCCCGGCTGACGCAGCGCGTCGGTGGCGCGATTGAACTGGCTCTGGCCGTAGTCGCGTCCGCCGACCATGGCGCGCACGCGCGCCGTCGAGATCCATCACCACGGTGGCGGCCTGCTTGGCGTGGTATTCATGCCCGTATTGGCGCAGCGAGCTCTCGATGGCGTTCTCCGCCTCGCGCTGCACGTTGACGTCGATCGCGGTGCGCACCACGAAGGCGCGCTCGGTCATCGACTTGGGAAAAGTGTCGACGAGCTTCTTCATCTCGTCGAAGGCCCAGTCGAGGTAGTAGTTGGCCGCGTGGTCGTCGCGGCGGTCGATCGCGGTCGCCGGGTTGCGCCGCGCGCCGAACACCTGTCCTTCGGTCATGAACCCGGCCTCGACCAGGTTGTCGAGCACGACGTTGGCGCGGGCGCGGGCGGCCGGCAGATTGACGTGCGGGGCAAAACGCGTCGGCGCCTTGAACAGGCCGGCGAGCATCGCCGCCTCGGCGAGGTTCACGTCGCGCGCCGATTTGCCGAAATAGTACTGCGCGGCGGCGTCGACGCCGAACGCGCCGCCGCCCATATAGGCGCGGTCGAGATAGAGCTTGAGGATCTCGTTCTTCGACAGGTGGGTCTCCAGCCATACCGCCAGGTAGGCCTCCTTCACCTTGCGCTCGATGGTCCGCTCGTTGCTGAGAAACAGGTTCTTGGCGAGCTGCTGGGTGATCGAGGAGCCGCCCTGGACCACGCCGCCGGCCCGCGCATTGGCGGTGACGGCGCGCAGCGTGCCGGCGATGTCGATGCCGAAATGCTCGTAGAAGCGCCGGTCCTCGGTGGCGAGCGCCGCCTTGATCAGGTGGTCGGGGAATTCCTCGAGCGGGATGGAATCGTTGTGGCGGATGCCGCGCGAGCCGATCTCGTTGCCGTAGCGGTCGAGGAAGGTGACGGCGAGCTCGGACTTCTTCAGCCAGTCGTCGTCGGAAGTCTCGCGAAAGGCCGGGATCGCCAGCGCCAGCATCAGGATGAGCCCGCCGGTTCCCAGCGTCCCGGCTTCCGACAACAGCTCGACGGAAAGCCGCCGCCAGCCGGAGACGTGGAAGCGGTCCATGTAGGTGGAGAACCGCTCGTAGAACTCGCGCAGCCAGGCGAAGGTGCGGAAAACCGCCGAATCGAGCCGGGCGTCGAGGTCCAGCAGCAACCGCTCGAGCTTCGTCTTCCAGTCCTGCTGAAACAGGTCGCGCAAGCGAAAATCCCTCGAATTTCAGCGCCTTGGGGCGAACTCCGCCCGCGCCGTTTGCATCCGGTCCCGGTCCGCCTTGTGTCCGGAATCCGGCAGCCCTGACTGAGCCCCTTCTTAACCCATCCGCGGCATCCCAGCCAATGGCTCTCGGCCCACAAGCTGCCGGCAAGGTGAAGGCGCGCCGGTTTGTCGCGATCCGGCGGGCCGGGGATTTCTAGAGCGACCGCTGGCGGGTCCGCGCCGATTCGACGGTCGATTGGCAGGAAGGTTGCAATTCGCCCAGATGCTGCTCGAGACACTGGATGATCGGCGGCGTCTGCTCGGGCGGAACCTGGGGGCAGAACAATTTCGCGTCCTGCACGCACGGCCATTGGGCGTTGTACGCGATCTCGCCGCCCTTTCCGGAATTCGCCGCCAGGCCGCTGCGGCCGAGCGCGGCGCGACAGGCCGGCTCCAGCGCGTCCATGTGGGTCGCGATGCAATCCCTGATTCGTCCGCCCCCCGGCTGCACGGTCCCGCAGAAGGCGCGAAAATCCTTGGCGCAGGCGGCCCGAACGGCGCCGTCAGGCGCTTCCAACGGCGGCCCCGGCCGCAGCACGTAGGGGATTTTCTGCAGTGGCTTGGCCCACGCTGCGCCCGCCAGCAGCACGGCGGCAGCCAGCGCGCACGGAAATACGCGAAGTCTCATGGGCTGTCCTCGTCCAAAGCCGACGAGGTCGAATCCTACCTACGATCTTAGCCGCAATATGGCGTGGATGGTCTGCCGCGGGGGCCGGTGCCGTCTCATCGGGGAGACCGCAAGGTCGGCCGGCCGTTGGCGGCCGACCTTCGTCTGGTGCTTTGCCGCACGACCCGAAGTGGCTGGCGGCTCTTCGGGATCATGCTTTCTGCGTCGCTCCCCGCGCTGCCCTTGCGCTTGCGGGCTTGCGCCGAGGCGAAGTCTTGGTGGCCCGCTTCTTGGCGGACGTGGCCGCCGCCTTGCGCGAGGAGGTTGCCCTCTTCTTCGGGGTGGCTCCGCCGGGCATATACGAACTCACCAGCTTGCCGAGCGCATCGATCGAGCTCTTGAGGTCTTCCAAGGTACTCTCGAACATGGAACTGCTCTTGCCGCGACCGCGTCGCGAAGACTTCCTGGGTGCCATGATGGTTCCTCCTGGGTAAGGCATCTTGCGGAGGGGGCTCCGCCTGAAGCTGCATGCGACACGATCCGCGCGTCCCCCCGCCACGGATGCGCACTTGAGACTCATGTTCCGGTGAAGGGATCGCGCTTGGCGAAACGGCGGCCGTTCCCTGGCCGCTACCTGGAATGCCTTACCGGCCGGAAAGTTCCATTCCGGTGGATGTATCCCGTCAGGGCGTCGCCAGAACGTATCTCTCGAAACTCGCGCGCGCCTCGGTGATCGGCGGATTGCACGTCGACTGGTTCGGGCAGGTGGCGTGAAAGTTTATCTCGTACATCCCGTTGGTGCTGGGCAGCTTGGTGATCGTATAGACCGGCATGTTGCCGGCCAGGATCAACTCCATGCTCTGGATCGTCGAGTCGTTGTTGACCTTGATCTGATTGTTGGTGTTCTCGGCGATCCACGCCGCCGCGCGGCTCCATTTGCCCTGGCAGTCGGGACCGTCCTTGCAGGAGATCGGCTTGACCAGCGGCGAGGGCCGCTCGTCCTCGATCCCGGGCAGCAGGCTGCAGCCGCCGAGTCCGGCCGCGGCCAGCACAAAGATCAATTGCCGAAGCAGCATGGTCCCACCTGGAGCTTGGCCTATATTAGCCCGGAAGAGCCGAACGGGGCGATACCCCGTGCGGCGGCTCGGCGTTGATCTCCGCCGGCCGCCAAGTGCGTTGCAGCAAAAAGGGAATCGGGCCGATGGGCGACGAGGAAGCTCCGTTCTGGCGCACCAAGCGCCTCGACGAGATGACCGACGCCGAATGGGAGAGCCTGTGCGACGGGTGCGGGCGCTGCTGCCTGGTCAAGCTCGAGGAGGAGGAAACCGAGGACATCTACTTCACCAATGTGGGCTGCCGCCTGCTCGACACCAACTCGTGCCGCTGCCGCGATTACCAGAATCGCAGCGCCGTCGTCGACGATTGCGTGCGGCTGACCGCGACGGTGGTGGGCGAGATCGGCTGGCTGCCCCCCACCTGCGCCTACCGGCTGGTCGGCGAAGGCAAGGACCTCCACTGGTGGCATCCGCTGGTGTCCGGCGATCCCGACACGGTGCACCAGGCCGGCGTGTCGGTGCGCGGCCGTGTATCCGATCTCGAGGACGCGGTGCCCGACGGCACGCTGGAGGAGCGCATCGTCGACTGGCCGTTGCGCCTGCCCAAGCGCGCCCGGCGGCCACCAGGCGTCAAGGCGCCGGCAGCGGCGAGCCGAGCTTGCGCGCCGTCTCGCGGATCCAGTCGCGGTAAAGGGTGAGCGGGGTGACCCCGGTGAGGCCGCCGCAACCGGCGCTGCCGCCCGGACCGGTCGACCAGCTCACCAGCCCGACGACCAAGTACTTGTCGCCGCCCTGCTCGAGAACCGGCGCCCCGGAATCGCCCGTGCAGGCGCCGAGCCCGGCCCGCTCGCCCAGCGACACCGGGTCGGCGAGGCGGATCTGCAGCGTGCCGGGCCGGCCGGTGACCGCGAGCGTCGCGATCAGGGCTTTTCCACCGCTGCGCCCGTCGCCGCGCACCGCGACGCCGTAGCCGACGACGATCAGCCGCTCGCCGACCGTCACCGGCCGGTTGCCGGCGAGCGCTGCCGGCATCACTGCGGCGGGCAGGGGCTCGGCGAGCTTGAGCAGCGCCACGTCGGCGGTGGCGCGATGCGCCAGCAGGGTGTCCATGTTGAACTGCGGATGGCGTGCGACATTCGTCACCGCCTTCAGGGTCGGCCGGTGGCCTTGGTCGAACTCGACGAGCCGGTAGTCGGCGCCGGCGGTGACGCAATGCGCGACGGTGAGCACCAGGTCGCGGGCGACCGCCACGCCGGTGCAGGAATTGCCCCGCGAGCCGACGATGAGCACCACGTGCCGCCCGGCGCCGTTTTCGTCCGTGGCATCGGCGCCACCCACGATCGCCGTCGCCCGACCGGCCGCGAGCAGCAGGCAGAGGAGGGCGGCGAGGATGCGGATCATGGCGCGGCCGATCAGCCTTTTTCGCGCCGCGCTGTCAAGCAGCACGCGCGTGCCGCCGGCGCGAGACGATGTCGATCGGCCCCCGCGCGCCGGCAAACCTCCGTCGCCTCGACGGCAACATGCGCTATATGGGCGAGCTTTCGATCCTGGGAGTCCTTCGCTGATGGACGTGCGCGAGGCGGTGGCGACCCGGTTCAGTTGCCGGGCTTTTCTCGACAGGCCGGTCGCCTTGCCGGTTGTTCGCGACATTCTCGAGCGCGCCGCGCGGGCGCCGTCGGGCGGCAATCTGCAGCCGTGGCACATCCGGGCGCTTGCCGGCGAGCGGCTCGAGGCGTTGCGCGATCTCATGCGTGCGCGAGCGGGCGAGCTGCCGCAAGGGGAGGGCGCCGAATACGACGTCTATCCGAAGGCGTTGACCGAGCCCTATCGCGGGCGCCGCTTCGCGGTTGGCGAGATGCTCTATCGGGCGATCGGGATTCCCCGCGAGGACCGCCCCGGGCGGCTGCGCCAGTTCGCCCGCAACTACGAGTTCTTCGGCGCCCCGGTCGGCCTGTTCTTCATCATCGACCGCCAGATGGGACCGCCGCAATGGTCCGATCTCGGCATGTTGATCCAGACCGTGATGCTGCTGGCGCGCGCCCACGGCCTGCATTGCTGCGCCCAGGAAGCCTGGACCCGCTGGTACAAGACGGTGTCCGCCTTTCTCGACGTGGCGGAGAACGAGATGGTGTTCTGCGGGATGGCGCTTGGCTACGGCGACGATGCAGCGCCGATCAATTCCTGGCGCTCGCCGCGCGAGCCGCTCGACACGTTCGCGACCTTCCAGGGCTTTGACGGCGCGGATCGGACCTGACGGCATCCGTTCATTCGAGGTTCACCGGATGCAACCTATAGCGCCGCCATGGCCCTCCCGAGACATGCTGCCGTGCTGGCGGTCATTTTCGCCGTCGCGCCGCTGCGGCCGGTGGCCGCGGACGAGCAGCATCGCTGTCTCGACCCCGAGCAGCGCCGCGCCGCCATCGCGGGCCATCAGGCGATCCCGCTGACCAAGGCGATCCGCGCCGTGCGGGCCCACCATGTGGTCGGCGACATCGTCAATGCCCGGCTGTGCGAGCAGGGCAAGGGGCTGGTCTACGTGCTGACAGTGCTCGGCCGCGATGGCAAAGTGATGCGCGCCAGCGTAGATGGAGCGTCGGGAGCCTTTTTGCGCGCGCGCTAGCGCGTGGTCCGGCGAAGTGGTTACCGGTTCGCCGACAAGACCATGCGCCAGTCCGCGCATGGTCCGGCGAAGTGGTTACCGGTTCGCCGACAAGACCATGCGCCAGTCTGAAATGGAGGATCGATGCGTCTCCTGGTGGTCGAGGACGATCCCGACCTCAATCGTCAGCTCGCCACCGCGCTCGGCGATGCGGGCTACGTGGTCGATCGGGCGTTCGACGGCGAGGAGGGGCATTTTCTCGGCGAGACCGAGCCCTATGACGCGGTGATCCTCGACATCGGCCTGCCGAAGATGGACGGGCTGTCCGTGCTCGAGGCCTGGCGGCGCGCCGGGCGCAGCATGCCGGTGCTGCTGCTCACCGCCCGCGACCGCTGGAGCGACAAGGTGCAGGGTTTCGATGCCGGCGCCGACGACTACGTGCCGAAACCGTTCCATCTCGAGGAGGTGCTCGCCAGGGTGCGGGCGCTGCTGCGCCGCTCGACCGGGCACGCCCAGAGCGAGTTCAATTGCGGCCCGGTCCGCCTCGACACCCGCACCGGCCGGGTGACGGTCGACGGCAACCCGGTCAAGCTCACCTCGCACGAATACCGCCTGCTCGCCTATCTGATGCATCATGCCGGCCGCGTGGTCTCGCGCACCGAGCTCGTCGAGCACCTGTACGACCAGGATTTCGACCGCGACTCCAACACCATCGAGGTCTTCGTCGGCCGCGTGCGCAAGAAGCTCGGCGTCGAGGTGATCCAGACGGTTCGCGGGCTCGGCTACCTGCTGGCCACGCCGGGCGATGCGCGCTAACTCGCTTGCGCTTCGCCTGTTTCTCACGGCGACGTCGTGGACCGTGGTCATTCTCCTGGTCACCGGGATCTCGCTGTCCACGCTCTACCGCCACGCCGTGGAGCGCGCCTTCGACCGCCGGCTCGGCGTCTATCTGAAGACGTTGGTCGCCGACGTCGCCTCGCCCGAGGAGAGCAGCGACAAGTTTCCCCAGTCGCTGGGCGAGCCGCTGTTCGAGCTGCCGCTGTCCGGCTGGTACTGGCAGGTCACCCGCACCGACCGCGACAAGCCGGAGGTGCGCTCGTCGCGCTCGCTGTGGGACGGCGGGCTGCCGCATCTGCAGGAACTCGGCATGCCGGAAGGCCTCGGCGGCTCGCGCGAGGGCTACGTGCAGGGCGCCGAAGACCAGCGCCTGCGCCTGATCGAGCGGCCGATCGATCTCGGCGAGGACGGGCGCTTCCTGGTGGCGGTGGCGGGCGATGCCGCCGAGATCGACGACGAGATCCGCGCGTTCGACCAGGCGCTGGTCGCCACCTTCGGGGTGCTCGCCGCCGTGCTGCTGCTCACCACCATGTTCCAGGTGCGTTTCGGCCTGGCGCCGCTCGACCGCATCTCGAAAAGCCTTGCGGCGATCCGCTCCGGCGCCGCCGAACGCCTGCAGGGAACCTTTCCCGACGAGATCGCGCCGCTCGCCCGCGAGACCAATGCGCTGATCGACGCCAACCGCGAGATCGTCGAGCGCGCCCGCACGCATGTGGGCAATCTCGCGCACGCCCTGAAGACGCCGCTCTCGGTCATCGTCAACGAGGCGGCGACCCGCCCCGACGACCCGTTCGCCGCAAAAGTGCGCGAGCAGGCCGGCATCATGGGCGAGCAGGTGGCCCGCCATCTCGAGCGCGCCCGGCTCGCCGCCGGCCTCACCGCCGTCGGCACGGTCACCGAGGTCAAGCCGGTGGTGGTGGCGCTCGCCCGTACCATGGAGAAAATCTATCCCGACCGCGGCATCGTCATCGACGTCGAGGTTCCCGACGGCACGCGCTTTCGCGGCGAGCGTCAGGATCTCGAGGAGATGATCGGCAATCTCGTCGACAATGCCTGCAAATGGGCGCGATCGCGGGTCTCCGTCGAGGTGCCGGGCGAGCGTTCCGGCGAGGGCGATCGTCAGGTCTGCCTCATCGTCGACGACGACGGTCCCGGCCTTTCTCCCGCGGAGCGCGAGGAGGTCCAGGCGGCGCGCCGCGGCCGGCGGCTCGACGAGACCAAGCCGGGCTCCGGGCTCGGCCTCTCCATCGTGGTCGAGCTGGCGGCGCTCTACGGCGGCGAGCTCTCGCTCGGCACCGCGCCGATCGGCGGCC
Organism: uncultured Alphaproteobacteria bacterium; assembly: GCA_963755055.1. Lineage (GTDB taxonomy): Bacteria > Pseudomonadota > Alphaproteobacteria > Rhizobiales > Xanthobacteraceae > AP-16. Next base: position 188,759 of record CAVWIS010000017.1, read on the forward strand.
TGCGCGCCGAGCTGGTCCTCCCGGCCGCGTAGGCGCGGGTTCCGGCGAAGTGGACGCAGGTTGGTCTTCCGTCATGGCCGTGCTCGTCACGGCCATCCACGTCTTGGCCAGGAATTGAAGGCATGGATGCGCGGGACAAGGCCAGGGACAAGGCCGCGCATGACGCCGTTCGATGCGGCCGGGATGTGCTTTCCGGAAGGGGCCAGAGTTTTGCCCTATTCGTCGCCGCAATGTAGGTTCGCGCCGCCGCGCTGGCGGGAAGATGCGAGGGTGCGCGGGTTTCGGGGCCAGGCATGTCGCTGAGGAATCTTGTCGCCGTGGCGCTGGTCGGATCGGGCCTCTCGGCCTGCGCCAACGACCCGTCGGCTCCGAACCAGAACGCCGGCACCGCGTTCGGCGCCATCACCGGCGCCATCGCCGGCTCCTCGCTCGGCAGCAATACCGGAAGCCGGGTGGCGGGCGCAGTCGCCGGCGGCGCGGTCGGCGGCATCCTCGGCGGCGCGATCGGCGCCTCGCTCGACGAGCAGGACCGCCAGCGCGCCTATGCGGCGCAGATGCAGGCGATCCAGTACGGCGATCCCGGCGCCCCGGTAGGCTGGCGCAGCCCGGAATCCGGCCGCTACGGCACCGTCGTCCCGGGCCCCGCCTACCAGTCGAACGGCATGAGCTGCCGGGAATATTCCCACACGATCTACATCGACGGCCGCCCGCAGACCGCGCGCGGCAGCGCCTGCCGAAACCCCGACGGCAGCTGGTCGCCGGTGGGGTGAGCGGCGAATACGGCCGCGGGCGTTCGCGACCGGGATGCGCGCGGAGTTTATTCCCGCCATCCGATGTGACACATTCCGCCGTCCCTCGGCCTTCCCGCCCGCGAGCCCGCATTGAGCTTCATCATCGGTACCGGCCTCACCGCGTTCGGCCGCCACGACGGCCGCGGCACGCTCGACCTGATGGGTGAGGCGGCCGCGGCGGCGCTGGCCGATGCCGACCTCGTCCGCCGCGAGGTCGATGCCGTCATCTGCGGCTATTCGACCACCATGCCGCATCTGATGCTGTCGACGGTTTTCTGTGAGCATTTCGGCCTCGCCCCGGCCTATGCCCACGCGGTGCAGCTCGGCGGCGCCACCGGGTTCGCCATGGCGATGCTGGCCCACGAGCTCGCCGAGGCCGGTGTCGCCCGCAACGTGCTGGTCGTTGCCGGCGAGAACCGGCTGACCGGCCAGAGTCGCGACAGTGCCGTGCAGGCGCTCGCCCAGGTCGGCCATCCGCGCTACGAGGTGCCGCTGGGGCCGACCATTCCGGCCTATTACGCGCTCGTCGCCTCGCGCTACATGCACGAGCATGGCGTCCGCGAAGAAGACCTCGCCGAGCTTGCGGTGCTGATGCGCCGGCATGCCGGCATGCATCCGGGCGCCCAGTTCCGCGAGCCGATCAGCGTCGCCGACGTGCTCGCCTCGAAGCCGATCGCATCGCCGCTGAAGATTCTCGACTGCTGTCCGGTGTCGGACGGCGGCGCCGCTTTCGTGGTGAGCCGCGAGCGCCGCGGCGCGCGCGGCGTCCGCATCCGCGGCTGCGGCCAAGCGCACACGCACCAGCATGTCAGCGCGGCGCCGAGCCTTACCGAGTTCGGCGGGCGCGCCGCCATGGAGCGGGCCTCTGCTGCGGCGAAGCTCGGCATTGCGGACGTGCGCTATGCGGCGATCTACGACAGTTTCACCATCACGCTGGCGATCCTGCTCGAGGAGCTCGGCTTCTGCCGCCGCGGCGAGGCCGGGGCGCGGGCGCGCGCCGGCAGCTTCGCGCCGGCCGGAGAGCTGCCGCTCAACACCCATGGCGGGCTCTTGTCCTATGGTCACTGCGGCGTCGGCGGCGCCATCGCGCACCTTGCCGAGACGTTTTGCCAGATGACCGGCGCCGCCGGCGCGCGGCAGGCACGCGACGCGTCCATTGCGCTGTTGCACGGCGACGGCGGCATCATGTCGTCGCATGTCAGCATTTTTCTCGAGCGCGTGAGCTGATCATGCAGCCGATCCGCGACTGGACCGACGGCGCCGAGGCGATCTTTTATCAGTGCTGCCCGCAGTGCCGACACATCTGGTATTTCCGCCGCGGCTTCTGCCCGCATTGCGGGTCGCAGACGATCGAGGACCGTCGCGCGTCGGGACGCGGCACCGTGCACGCGGTCACCCTGGTGACGCGGGCGCCGTCGGCGGAGCTGCGCGCGCATGCGCCCTATCTGGTGGTGCTGGTCGATGCCGAGGAGGGCTTTCGCCTGATGGGCCATGGCGAGCCGGATCTGCGCATCGGCGACGCGGTCGAGGCGACGTTCGTCCGCTTCGCCGACCGGATGGTGCCGCGTTTTGTCCGCAGCGGCGGCTGACAAGCTCGAGGAGAGACGGCATGTTCGAATTGCATCACGCCTGGGCATCGAGCGCGTCGCGCCGCGTGCGGCTTTTTCTCGCCGAGAAGGGCGTCGCCTACGAAAGCCGCCTGGTCAGCATCGGTGCCTTCGAGCATCACACCGAGGAATATCTCAAGCTCAATCCGAGCGGCGTCATTCCGGCGCTGGTGCACGACGGAAGGCCGATCGCCGAGAGCGGGGTGATCTGCGAGTACATCGACGACCTTTTTCCCGATCCGCCGCTGCGTCCGGCCGACCCTTACGAGCGCGCGCAGATGCGGCTGTGGGTCAAATATGCCGACGATCATTGCCTGCCCAATCTGATCGTGCACAACTGGAGCCAGCACCTGCAGCCGATCGCGCAAAAATGGTCGAACGAGGAGCTGGCGCAGCGCCTCGCGCGCACACCGACCAAACAGCGCCGCGAGTTCTGGCACCGCATCGCGCGCAAGCCGTTCACCGACGAGGAGAAGCGCGACGCCCTCGACAACCTCGTCAAGGCGCTCGACCGCATGGAGGCGGCGATGGCACAGGCGTCATGGTTGACGGGGAAAACCTATTCGCTCGCCGACATCGCCATGGTGCCGTTCGTGCGCCGCATCGAGGAGCTGGCACCCGAGGCCTTGTCGCCGGCGCGCCGTCCCAAAGTGGCCGACTGGTGGGCGCGCATCCGCGCCCGCCCGGCCTATCCGGCGGCGCGCATCGGATCGTTTTCCGAGCAGGCGGCGAAGGACGACCCGGCGCCGAGGTGACGCAGCCCTACAGCACCTGGAACACCTGATAGCTCGGTCCGGTGGCGGAGCGCGAGCCGGTGGCGACCGAGCAGATGCCGTTCATCCAGGCGTATTTTTCCGAGCTGGTCTCGAAATAGGGCGTCGAGCGGAAATAGTAGAGGCTGGGGTCGACGGTCTCGCCCTTGTTGAGGCGATCGATCACGTCCTTGGGGCCGTGGCGAAAACCCTTGTAGGTCATGTAGATCAGCTGCTTGTCCTCGGTCTCCAGCGTCAGCCGCACGTCGAGCTGCAGCACCCCGTCGCGGCGCAAGAGCAGCCAGTCGCCGCCGCCCGGCAGCGTGTGGCCCTTGAGCTTCGGCCCCTCGAAGGTGCCGGACGCCACCTGGGCGATGCGGCGCCCGCCATAGGGGGTCTCGCCGAGGTTGACGATCGAGTGCACCTCGAGCGCTATCTTGAACAGAAACTCGGTCTTGATCTCCGGCATGACGTCCTCCCGTGGATTGATTGTTGCGGCGATGCGCGGACCGATGCTCAGCGGGCCGGCGGCAAAGTGTCGGCGCACGCGATGGCGTCGGCCAGCTCCGATGGCGTGTGCTCTCCCGGGAGCGTGTTCGGAACCAGCCGGACCTCGCACAGATTGGCCCGGTGGGAGGGCGTGCCGCTGACCGGATCGCGGATCGTGGCATCGACCGTCCCGTTGAAGTTCGCGCCCTGGCGGCTGAACGGGTCATGGCCGGGGAGGCCGAGCTCCCGGCAGTCCTGCCACCAGCCGTGCTCGCCGACGACGACCCGGGGATCGAGCGCGTCGTTGAGACGGGCCCGCGCCCGCATGGCGCCGGCCGGTGTCTCCATCTCGACAAAGCTCCCGGCCGTGATGCCGCGCGCCGCCGCAGCGTCCGGATGCATCTCGATCTCCGGATGCGGCGCGCGCCTGCGCAGGCTCGGCAGGGCGCGGTGCTGGGTCTGGCAAAAGAGGGTCGGCTTGGCGCAGGTCAGCACCAGGGGGAAGCGGGCGGCGAGATCGGGCCGCGCCACCGGGCCGATCCGGGGCTCGACGAAGTCCGGCAGGGCCGCATAGCCGTGATCGAGAAACGTTTCCGACCACAGCTCGACCTTGCGCGACGGCGTGGCGAAACCGCGGGCGTTGCCTTGCGGGTCGAGTTCGGCGTGCTTGGCGTGACGCGTTTCCAGCGCGACCCGGATTCCGCCGGGCTCGGCGCGGAGCTGATCCAAACTCACGCCGCTCGGACCGAGCTGGTGGCGATAGGCGGCATCGACATCGCCGTGCCAAAAATCTGTTCCCAGGCCAAGCCGCATGGCGAGATCGAAGATGATATCGGTGTCGGAGCGGGCCTCTCCCGGCGGCGGCACGACGGCCTGACGGAGCTGGACCAGCGATTGCGCCTCGGTGTCTGATCTCGAACCCGATCTTCAACGCCTCGCGCTCGAAGCACGAGGCGACCGGCAGCACGATGTCGGCCAGTGCCGCCGTCGGCGTCATGAACAGATCGGCATGGGCATAGAAATCCAATGCCGACAGTGCGGCGCGGCCACGGACCGGATCGGCCTGCGCCAGCAGCAGGTTGGTGCCGAACCCGATCAGTCCGCGCACCGGATAGGGGGAACCCTCGAGGACCGCCCGGTAGAAATCATGGGTGGAGACGCTGTTCCAGCGCGCCGGCCCGAGCGGGCGTTCGGCCAGCCCGATCGCCGGGGCAAGGCCTTTTGCGGCCGGCAGGTCTTCTCCGGTCATCGTGGCGGCCGGTATGGCCGGCAGCAGCACGTTGCCGCCGGGAGCGTCGAAACTGCCGGTCAACGCATAGAGCAGCGCCATGCTCCGCGCCGTCTCGGTCGTGTTGGCGTGCTGCTCGTGCCCGCTCCACGCATAGTAGGAGACCGGCCGGGCGCTCCAGATCAGACGTGCGGCCTCCTCCAGCTTCTCCGGGGAAATCCAGCACGTCGCCTCGATCACCTCCGGCGGGTATTTTGCGCACAACGCCGCGTAGTGATCGAACACCGGCCGGCAGCTGATCGCGCCGTCGGCGGCCACGACATGGCATTCGCCGTCGAGCATGAGATGCCCGGTCGGTCCGTCATAACGGCCCGTCGCGGGATCGTAAGCGACCGGCCGATTGGCCTGCCGATCCCAGGCCAGATACCGGCGCCCGGATGTCCCCGGGGTCAGGTCGTTTTCGCGCAGCAGCCGCCCGGTGTCGCTGCGCACCAGCAGGGGACCATTGCTCCATTCGCGGATGAACGCCTTGTCGTACCATCCGCGCCGGATCATCAGGTTGGCGAGACCGAGCGCCAGCGCGCCGTCGGTCCCCGGACGCACGCGCAGCCAGACATCCGCCTTGTTGGCGAGGCCGGCATGGCGGGGATCGACCACGATCAGCTTCATGCCGCGCTTGAGCGCCGCGACCGTCGCGGTGGCATGGGTCAGTCGCGAGATGGAGGGATTGTAGCCCCACAGGATCAGGCATCCGGCGCGGGAAATATCCGCCATGGCGCCGCCGGCGCTGCCGGTGCCGACGCTGCCGATGCCGAACACGTAGCGGGTGGCAAAGCCGCGTCCCCAGCCGCACAGATCGAGCGGCCAGACCATGTTCGGCGTGCCGAACGCGTTCATCAGCCGGCGCACGAAGACGCTCGAATCCGCAATCGCCGTGGTCGACGGCGAGGATTGGCTGAAGGCGACGGCCTGCGGCCCGAACCGCTCCGCGATGCCGCGCATCGCGGCGGCGATCTCGTCGAGCGCCGCGTCCCAGGAGATCTCCTCCCAGCCCGGATCGGGATCGCCCTTCGGCCGCCGCCGCCGCAACGGCCGCGTCAGCCGGTCCCGGTGTCAGACGAGTTCCGGCGCGGCGCGACCCTTGGCGCAGATCGCAGCACCGGTCGGGTGCGCCGGGTCGGGGTCGAGCCGCGATGAAGCGCCCGTTCTCCACCGTGGCGATGGTGCCGCAGCGGGCGATGCAGAGGCCGCAATATCCGCGTATCCGCTGCACGGCCGGGACACTCGCCGTCATGGTTTTTCCTCCGGGACCAGGCGGCGTCCATACCATCGTGGCGACGCGGCGGATGTCAACCCGGATGCCCGGATGTCATCGAGGTGGTGACCATCTCGCTCGCCTGACAGTGCGGGAGGGCTTGCGTTCAGGCACCTCGCTTGGCACCAGTGTCAGCAATCAGCGGTGCGTCATGGCGGCAGCCTTGCCTACTTCTTGATGGCAGGACAGGTGCTTTGGCTCAAAGGCTTGAAAGCCTCATCGCCGGGAATGGTCGCGACAAGCTTGTAATAGTCCCACTCGTCCTTCGATTCCGACGGGGCCTTCACCTGGAAGACGTAGAAGTCGTGTACCATGCGGCCGTCCTCGCGCAAGCGAGCATTGCGCACGACGTCATCATCAATCGGGATATGCCGCATCTGGGCCACCACGGCCTTGGCTTCGTCGGTCTTTGCCGCTGCGACGGCTTTCAGATAGTGCCGCGTGGCCGAGTAGATGCCCGCATGGATTGCGGACGGCATTGTCCCATGAGCGGCGAGGAAGCGCCGCGACCATGTGCGGGTACGCTCGTCGAGATCCCAATAGAAACCTTCCGTCAGCGTCGTACCTTGTGCCGCCGCGAGCCCGATGCTGCGCACGTCCATGATGGTGAGGAAAAACGTAACGAGCTTCTGCCTGCCCGCGGTCAGGCGGAATTCGCGCGCGGTCTTGACCGAGTTGATCGTGTCGCCGCCGGCATTGCCCAGCGCAATGATGTCGGCACCGGATGCCTGCGCGGTCAGAAGGAATGACGACATGTCCGAGCTCGGGAACGGGTGGCGTGTCGAGCCGATGACCTTGCCGCCTCTGGCGGTGACGATTGCGCGAGCATCGGCCTCGAGCTGGTGGCCGAATGCGTAATCGGCGACGACGAGATACCAGCTGGTTCCCGGTTGCGTGAGCCGATTGGCGATGCCGGCAACTTGAACATAGGTGTCCCACATCCACTGCACGATGTGCTCGGGCTGGCACATGTCCCCGCTGAGACGAGCCGTGCCGCCCGCAAACAGGGCAACACGATTCTTCTCCCTCACAACCAGCGGAACCGCGAGCTGTATCGCGGCGTTCGACATGTCGACGAGGACGTCGACACCGGCGGTGTCGATCCATTCCCGCGCCTTATTGACTCCCACGTCGGCCTTGTTCTGGTGATCCGCCGAGATGACCTCGATGTGCATGCCGGCACATTCAGCCTTCAGGCAGTCGTCGACGGCAAGCTGCGTTGCGACCACCGAACCTTTGCCCGTAATGTCGGCATAGATGCCCGCCATGTCGGTCAAGACACCGATCTTGACGACGCCGTCGGAGATCTGGGCGTGCGCCGTGGCGGCAAGGCCCGCCAATGCGGTTATTGCGAAGAAGAATTGTATCGCTGTACGACGTCTATTCATTGTTGCCCTCCCGCAAGCCAGTATTCCGAGATAGGTCGGCCGGTAGAGTTCGAGACGAGCAGGCGCTTTCGCCGGCGCCATGGCTGCCATTTCCGCGCACCGGAACTCACTCTTGACACTGGAACGGACGGCTCCTGTCGGCAGTTCAGCAAGGAAAACGGAGGAGATTGTTGAAAAAGACCATGCCGGTCGCCGCGGCATTGATCAGGATCAATTTGTGCGGCCGAGGGCTTGTGTCGGGAGGCTCCTGGCGCTTCGGTCCGGCAATTGGCGGCGGGGCATTGATTTTCTTGTGCGTCTCGGCCATTGGCAAAGCCGTCAGATATTGGCGCCGTGGATGGCGTCGATGACCGCCGCCGTCACCTCGGCGGTCCGGGCCGTTCCGCCCAGATCGGGAGTGTGGAAGCGGCTGTCGGCGGTCACCCGCTCGATCGCGCTCATGAGCCGGCCGCCGGCGGCGTTCTCGCCGAGGTGCTCGAGCATCATCACTTCCGACCAGAATGTGCCGATCGGATTGGCGACGCCCTTGCCCATGATGTCGAAGGCCGAGCCGTGGATCGGCTCGAACATCGATGGAAACGTGCGCTCCGGATTGAGGTTGGCGGTCGGCGCGATACCGAGCGAGCCGGCCAGCGCCGCGGCAAGGTCGGACAGGATATCGGCGTGCAGATTGGTGGCCACGACCGTGTCGATCGTCGCCGGCCGCATGACCATGCGCATGGTCATGGCGTCGACCAGCATCTTGTCCCAGGCCACGTCGTTGAACTCGGCCGCGATCTCGATCGCGATCTCGTCCCACATCACCATCGCGTGGCGCTGGGCGTTCGACTTGGTGACCACGGTCAGGAGCTTCCTTGGCCGCGACCGCGCAAGCCGGAAGGCAAACCGCATGATGCGCTCGACGCCGGCGCGGGTGAACATCGCGACGTCGGTTGCTGCTTCCAGCGGCGAGCCCTGGTGAACGCGCCCGCCGACGCCGGCATACTCGCCCTCCGAGTTCTCGCGGACGATCACCCAGTCCAGCTCCTTGTGCTGAACGTTGCGCAGCGGGCTGGTGATGCCCGGGAGCACGCGGGTCGGCCGCACGTTGGCGTACTGGTCGAACGGCTGGCAGATCGCGAGGCGCAGACCCCACAGCGTGATGTGGTCGGGAATGTCGGGGTGCCCGGCCGAGCCGAACAGGATGGCGTCGTGGTTCCTGATCAGGCTGCGGCCGTTCTCCGGCATCATGCGGCCATGCTTCTTGTAATATTCGCCGCCCCAGTCGAAATGCTCGACCTCGAACTGGAATTGGCCTTCCCGCCTGGCGAGCGCGTGCAGCACCTCGACCCCGGCCGATACGACCTCCGTGCCGATCCCGTCGCCGGGAATGGCGGCGACCTTGTACGTCTTCATCGATGGTCTCCGTGAGCGTTGCGTGCTCAAGAGCGAGCGACTGCCGGCGTCCATACCATCGTGGCGACGCGCCGGATGTCAACCGGATGGGTGAAGGCGCACCGAGGCAAGGAGCATCAGAGGGGGCCGAGCGCGTGGCGCAGGGGCTCGGCGGAAACCATCATGAGGCCGGTGAACGGCTGACTGAGCTCGAGAATGAGAAAGAGCGAAGCGACGCCGAGAGCGCAAAAATGCCCAGGGCGGCGATGCTCGTTGCATTGTTCCGGTTTGCTGGCAGGGCAAGCTCGGACAGCTGTCGGCACGAAAGAATTGGCGGCCGATCACCAGGCCAGCCGCCGAGGTCGAATGGGAATGGTCAGGTTGGGCCGCTCTAGAGCATGTTCCGGCGAAGTGGACGCCGGTTCGCCGACAAGAACATGCGCCACCCAACGATTCTGGAGCACATCCCGATCACACCTGATCGGGATGTGCTCTAGTTGCAGACCCTTTTCATCGCGCACACGCCGCGGGTGCAGACCCGGCGTGAGACGCATCCGACGCTCTGGACCGCGTTCGTCGCCTTGGCGGCGGCCTGGATAGCGGCCGGTGCCGCGAGCATGGTTGCTTCGGAGCGATGGGAAGCGAGAGACATTGCGGATACGAGCGTCACCGCTGTGATGGCGAGCACCAACTTGCGCATGGGTTTTTCTCCGGATTGCGGTTGAAAACAAATCACGTGCCCTGCGGGCATCCCGACTGGGCGCCCGCAGGGTAACATTCCTCCGGCTAGTCTCTAGCCGTAGCGAGGGCATGCTGCATGGTCTGGTGCTCCTCGCTCGCCGGATCACGCCTGAGACGTGCATCGCCGGCATCCTGCCGACACCTTGGCTTGAACGATATTGTCCTAAGGCAGCAGCGCCGAGATGACCTGTCAATGCGATCGCCATGCGCTTTCGATGACGCACCACGCGTCCCTTGGTCAGGGGTGCGTATAAATACCTACGACGGTGGGCCACCCCGGGAAATCAATATAAAAAAAGAAGCAGGCTCCTCGCAAGATCTCCGGCGTCACGATCCGGTCAACCCACCATCGTGGAGCGAGCCAGCCGAGGCTGCCGGCGGCCCGTCTGTCGTCGATGATGTCGACCATGTCGCCCACGTGATCCCTCGATCCATCGGTTACGTTCTCACATCGGTTCGTCCGTTTCGTAATCGGGATTGATTGCTGCGCGCGAGCAGGAGGCGCAGGAGGTGCCACAGCGAACGGCCCTGGGCGGGCTGCACGCGGATACGGCCTTCCTGCGCGCATGGCGACGTCAGCAAGCCCCGCAATTTTTGCAGTATGACCAGCCCGACGCTGCTCCGAGGGGCAACTGGACGAGGAGATGGCGGCGACGATCGAGGATCCGGGCGACGATCCGGCGCTCACGCTGGAGAAGAACGACCGCAGCGCCATCATCCAGCAATGTCTGGCGCGGCTGTCGCCGACGCATCGCGAGATCATTGATCTCGTGTACTATCACGAGAAGTCGGTGGGAGAGGTCGCGCAGATCGCCGCGGCTCCGGAAAGCACGGTGAAGACCAGGATGTTTTACGCGCGAAACCATATCGAGAGGCTCCTCGAGAAGGCGGGGATCGACAGAGCCTGCCTGAAAACTGGAGGAAGCCGGATACCTGGACCGCCGTTGAGGCGCAGCCCTCATCCGATGCAATCACTCGCCCTTGTCGCGCAGGGCCTGAAAGGTCAGCGTGCGCTTGGCACGCCGGCACGCCGATGGGAGCGGAACCGAGGCGGTTCGGCTCTGCTCGTCGTTTCGACCACATGCGCGATCCCTTCGAACTTATCGGCGCCGCCACCTATCGTCCGCCCGCGAACCTCTTTACATTGAGCCACCTGAACGCGGCTCGATATGATCGACCATGACAGCCATCATCGCCTGGTACGAGACGGTCGTCAGCACCATCCCCCTCTCGCTGCTGGAGGTGTGGGGGCGCTTTGCTTATATCGTCGGCCTCTTCCTGGCGGTCTGCGCCTTCGGGGGATTCACATTCCGGATCGGGGAGCATTGGGGATTCGGCCGGGAGCGCCAGACGTGGGATGGGAAAGCGTTCCTGAGCGTGCCGCTGACGTCCGTCCTGATCATCACGACCGGCTACATCGGATCGTTCATCGTGCTCGTTCCGGGGGCACAGACGTTCGAGTCCTTGAAAGATCTGGTCGTTCTGCTGTGCATCGTGCTCTTCGGCTATCCCGCGCTCGTCGTCGTCCCGTTCGCCTACGGGGTGTCGGACCTGATCGAGGGCGTCCCTCCGAACTTCCTGCTCGGCTGGCTGCCGGGATATTTCATCAATCCTTCGTGTTTCTGGATTGCCTACCAGCTCTTCGGCAAGAATCCCGACTTTCGGATGGCCGGGACATGGAAGCGATATCTCGCATCCGTGGTCTTGTTCATGACGCTCGAGCCCGTGTTGTGGGGATACATATGCTCGGACCGGTTCCCCTCGGGGATCTCGTATCGCAGCATCACTCCGGCGCTGCTCTTCACAACGTCGATCTCCTGGCTCATGGGGCCGGTGGCCTTTCTGGTCGCCCTGCCGCTGGCCAGACGGTTCGGATGGTTCTGGGCGGAAATCCCTGGACGCGTCAAAGAACGCGCGATGGGGAGCAGCGAGTGGACCTGGGAATCAGGTCGCGGGGACACGCTGGGCCGCGCCGGAGAGGTACAGGAAGGCCTGCCGATCCGGATCTTCATTTTCGCACCATTCATCGCACTGGTTCTCGTGATGGTTGGCGCCACCGCGACTGTCGCCCTTCGGAACGCAGACGATGACGCGGAGAGGCTGGCGACGAAGCTCCATGAGGCAGTGTCGGCAAACATCCGTATGCGGCTGGACGACTACCTCAAACGTTCGCCGTCGCCGATTGACGCCGACCGCAAGGACGCTCTCGTCTCCGTGCTGCGAGGTCACGCCGTTGGCACGAACGGTCGAGCCTTCATCCTTGACAGAACCGGCGTGATGATCGCCTCTTCCGCTCCCGACGGCGACCCGGTGGTGGAGAGCGCGGTTGCCGCCCTGGCCCGGCATACCGGTCCGTCGGGCCTGTCTGCGGAAGCGACGGAGTTCCAGTTCGATCATGTCACGGCGAAGCCGCTCGGGCGCGAGACGTGGCTGACCTACGCGAGCGCGTATCGCGACGACGGCGCCGGCCGGCATTGGACACTGGTCACGGCCATGCCTGAAGCGTTCTATATGGCGGGCTTGCGCATGGCCAACAGCCGTTCGGCGATGGTGTTCGCGGTGGCGCTGGTGCTTTCCCTCGTGCTCGCCGCGGCGCTGGCCTCGCTAGTGACCGGGCCGCTCCGGCGCATGGCGCGCGCAACGCTGACGATGGCTGACGGGGATCTGAGCGTGCGGGTGCCAGGCAGCAAGCTGGAGGAGCTGGGTGCCCTCGCGGCAACGTTCAACGACATGGCGGCCAAGCTCAAGATGTCATTTGACGATCTGGTCGGCGAAGTCGAGGCGCGGAAGAGCCGTGAGCGCGAGCTGCAGGAAAGCGAGGCTCGCCTGCGCGTGAGCGAGGAGCGCTGGCGCTCGGTGTTCGAGACCTCGACACTCGGCATCATGCTCACCGACCACGATCACAAATTCCTGGCCACGAACCGGGCCCTGCAGGCCATCCTTGGCTACACCGCGCAAGAGCTGCAAGAGCTCTCGCGGGTCGACCTCATGGCAGAGGAGGAGCGCGAAGCGGCGCGCCACCGCCTTGCCGAGCTTCGCGAGGGCAAGCGGGCCAGCTACGAGGTTGTGACGCGCTATCGGCGAAAGGACGGCTCGCCGATCTGGGTCAACACGTTCGTCTCGACCATTCGCGGAGGCGAGAGCACGCCGCCGATCTATCTTGCCACCGCCATCGACATCACCGACCGGCACAAGGCGGAAAGCGACTTGCGGCGGCTCGCGACCTATCTTGCCGAAGCCGAGAAGCTCAGTCACACCGGCTGCTGGGCGATGAATACCAGGACCGGCGAGCTGTTCTGGTCGCAGGAGGAATGGCGCATCTTCGGCCTCGACCCGGAAGCGACGCAACTATCCTATCAGGTCTTTCTCGATCTGGTTCATCCCGAAGACCGCGCCGCGCTCGAGAAGGAGAGCCTCCAGGCCGTGCGGAACAAGGAGCCCTATGAGATTCTGTTTCGCGCCGTGCTGCGGGACGGGACGATCAAGCACATTCACAGCGTGGGGCACCCTTTCATCGATGAAGCCGGCAATGTGGTCGAATACATCGGCGTGTCCATGGACGTGACCGAGCGCAAACGTGACGAGGCCGCCTTGCAGGAGGCGCAGGCCGAGCTTGCGCGCGCATCGCGGCTGACCACGATCGGCGAGCTTGCGGCGTCGATCGCCCACGAGATCAACCAGCCGCTCGCCGCCGTCGTCGCCTACGGCAACGCCTCCCTGCGCTGGCTCGCTCGCGACACGCCGGACCTCGAGAATGCGCGGGAAGCCTTGAAGCGCGTCGTCAATGCGGCCAATCGCGCGAGCGATGTGATGGGGCGCATCCGTGCCATGCTCAGGAGCGACAAGCCGGACTATGTCGAGCTCGACGTCAACCACGCCATTCGCGAGGTTCTGGCTCTTACGGGCGGCGCCCTGCAGGTCCGCGGCGTCTCGGTCCAGACCGATTTGCCCGCCGGGCTGCCGCCGGTGCTGGGCGATCGCGTTCAGTTGCAACAGGTGGTCATGAACCTCATCTTGAATGGCGCCGACGCCATGAGCTCCGTGACCGACCGGCAACGCGTCATGCGCATAGGGACGCAGATCGACGCGGCCGGCACCGTGCTGGTCGCCGTCGAGGAACTTCAGGCACGGGACTCGATACGGGCATTGCGGATCGCATCTTCGATCCGTTGTTCACCACGAAGCCCAACGGCATGGGGATGGGGCTGTCGATTTGCCGGTCGATCGTCGAAGCCCATGGCGGCCGGCTGTGGGCGTCGCCCGCTTCCCCCAATGGCGCCGTCTTTCGCTTCACGGTGCCGACCGTAGCCATGGCGGCCGGTGAATGACGAAGGAGCCAACCGCGGCGCAATCGGTCGTCTCCATCGTCGACGACGACGCGTCGCTTCGTGGGGTGCTCAGGAGCCTTTTGATCGCCGTCGGAGCGCAGCTCTCGGAATATCCGGCGGCGCGAAATCACTCGCCCTTGTCGCGCAAGGCCTGATAGGTCAGCATGCGCATGGCGCGCCGGTACGGGCCGGTGCTCGGGAGCGGCGCCTGGATCATCATGATCCCGATCAGCTTTTCCTCCGGATCGATCCAGAACGTGGTGCCCCAGGCGCCCGTCCAGTAGTAGGTGCCGACCGAGCCGGGCAGGGGATTGCGGCCGGGCGCGGTGCGCACCGCAAAGCCGAGCCCGAAACTCTGGCCGAGGGCGGGCGTCGGAGCGAGATCCGCCATCACCGTCATCGCGCGCTGCGAATAGCCGATGCCCGGCGGCAGCGCGTCCTTGCTCATCAGCGCCACGGTGGCCGGCGCCAGCAGGCGGGTATCGGCCAGCGCGCCGCCGTGCAGCAGCATCTCGGCGAAGCGCAGATAGTCGCTGGCCGTCGACACCATGCCGCCGCCGCCGGAGAGCCAGCGCGGCTTCTTGGTCACGTCGGGCAGGGCCGGCCGTGCCCCGTTCGCCTCGGCCTGCGGCTCGGCCAGCCGCCCGGCATCGGGCTCGCGGACGTAAAAGCCGGTGGAGCCCATCCCGAGCGGCCTGGTGATGCGTTCCTCCACGAAGGCGTCGAGCGTCGTTTGCGCGACGACCTCGACGATGCGCCCGAGCACGTCGGTCGCCATGCTGTATTCCCAGACCTCGCCCGGCTGGTGCGCCAGCGGCAGCCGGGAGAGCTTCGTCACCATCTCGGCGAGGCTCTGGTCGCGGTCGGTCATGTTCGCCGCCCGATAGGCCTTGTGGACCGGGCCGTCGCCGAACTGGCCGTAGACCAAGCCGGCGGTGTGGCGCATCAGGTCCTGCACCGTCATCGGCCGCTTCTGCGGCGCCATGGCCAGCTCGCCGCCGGGATTCTCGACGCCGACCTGGACGTCCTTGAGCTCCGGCAGGTACTGGGAGACGGGGGCCGCGATATCGAGCCGGCCTTCCTCGGCCAGCATCATCGCCGCCACCGTGGTGATCGGCTTGCTCATCGACGCGATGCGGAAGATCGCGTCCGGCGTCATCGCAATCTTTTTCTCGCGGTCCTGGAAGCCGAAGGCCCGCAGATACGCCACCTGGCCGTTGCGCGCGATCAGCACCACCGCGCCCGGAAGCTGGCCGGCATCGACGTAAGCCTGGAAGGTCTTGGTCACCCGCTGCAGCCGGTCGGCGTCGAACCCGAGCGTCTCGGGATGCGCGATCGGCTGCAATGTCTCGGCGTTGAGCGCAGGCGGGCATGCCTGCGCCACCATCCATGCCGCCGTCGCGACGACAATCAGCCTGACCAGTTTCATCTGCGCCCTCCCGATGTTCTTCAGCTGCGTATTTACTGGCAGCCTAGGCTCGCCGGCCCGCGCCCGCAATGGCACCGCACCCCGAAGCGGGAGTCAGGGCGCTGCTGACCAGCCGCATCGCGGCGGTCGGTCGCACGCCGGAGCCGTCCGCATGCGCCGTCAGCCCGCATGCGACGAAAGCGCCTCCATGATGAACGGCGCCGGAGCCTGTCGACCGGCGAGATGGGCGGCCAGATGATCGCTCAAGTCGCGCGCGTCGTCGGCGGCCCCATCGATGAGCGCGGACTTGCGCCGGCGCAGGAACGGCATGCCCATCAGATACATCCCCGGGGCATCCACAATGCCGCCGTCGTGGCGGATCCGGCCCTTGCGGTCGAGCACGGGGACCTCCAGCCAGGAATGGTCGGGGCGATAGCCGGTGGCCCAGATGATGGTCCTGATGTTGCGTTGCGCCAGATCGAGGCTCAGCGGCGGTTTCTCGTCGACCGCCGTCGGGGCGAGGCGATGCGGAGGGTCGAGGTTCGCGTCAAGGCCGTTGTCGGCCGCCCAGCGATCGAACGCATCGAGCAGCCGGCCCAGCTTGAGATCGGACATTGCGCACTGGTTGCGCAAGGACCCGGAAAACCACACCTTGCCGCCGCTGAGACCGACGAGGCGCCCGGCCACCTGCACGCCGATATCGCGCAACCTGTTGAGATCCACGGTCTCCCGCTCGGGCGAGCCGACCAGCTGGAGCGAGGGCACCCGGCGCGCCCGGCGGATGTCGTCGACCTCGTCATAGCGCTGGTCGAGGACGCCTGCGGCGTCCATCCACCATTGGATGTCGCGGCCCCGGTAGGTTCGCGGCGCCCGGATGTGCTCGCCCACTGCCAGCGTCACCGGGCGACCGGAGCGATGGATCTCGCTGGCCAGCTGGATGCCGGTCGCAGCGGCGCCGACCACCAGCACGCCGCCATGCTCGAGCTCTCCGGGATTGCGGTAGCTCATCGGCGTGAGCGTGCGGATTTTCGCCGGCACCGCCTCGGCAAGCTGCGGCACGCAGGCGATGTTGCAGGCGCCGGTCGCCAGCACCACCGCCCGGCACTGCCAGTCGCCGCGCGTGGTGGCGACGAGGTAGCCGGTCCCGGCGCGGCGCACCGATGTGACGCGGGCTGTGCGTCTCGACCGGCGCCGCGATCAGGCGCGCATAGCGCTCGACGAACGCGATCACCTCCGGCATCGTGGCGAAGCCGTGCGGATCGTCGCCCTCGTAGGCGAAGCCGGGCAGCCGGCGTTGCCAGTTGGGCGTGAGCAGGCGGAGCGAATCCCAGCGCTCGGTGCGCCACGAATTGGCGACCTCGCCGCGCTCGATCACCACGTGGTCGATCGAGCGCTCGGAGAGGCACCGGCTCATCGCCAGGCCGGCGTGTCCGGCGCCGATGACAATGGCGGGGACCTTGCGCATGGAGTTCGCGTCCTGCCCGTGTCGTCGCGCCGGTCAGACGACCTCGACGGTGACGTTGGTCGGGTTGGTCACGATGTCGAACACGGCGGATCGCTTCTGCGACTGGGCGACCAGCGCCTTGATCTCGTCGGCGGTCGCGTCGGCGTCGACTTTGTATGACACCTTGATGGCCTCGAAGCCGTTACGGACGTCGCTGTCGATGCCGAGAATGCCCTGGATGTCCATCGCCCCCTCGATGGTCGCCGAGACGGAGCGAAGCTGGATCTTGCGATGCTGGGCAACCGCCGCAATGCCGGCGGTGAGGCAGGCGCCGAGACCGACCAGCACATACTCGACCGGCGTTGCGCCGCGGTCCTCCGACGCAAACACTTCCGGATGGTCGGCATCGAAGCGGAACTCGGTCTTGCGCTTCTGATCCTGGCCGAGGCCGAAGAAGCCGCTGACGGTGGCGCGGCTGTGGGTGCCGTTCATCCAGTCGCAGGTCGCCTGCCAGCGGAACTGGGCCGCCTCGGGAGCCTTGGTGAGGGCTTCGCGGGCGCCGATCAGCGCCTCGACGTTGACGCCGTTGTCGACGGCGGTGGCGGATACGGTCATCGGTCTCTCCTTGGGTTGCCTCGTCATGGAAGGAAGCCCGGGCGGCGGCAACGACGAACTCGCCCGGGATCCGGTAGCCATCGCCCACCCGGCAGGCGGCGATGGAATCGAGGTATTCGCCATGCACGGCTTGTCTGGTCGCCTCGTCGAAGCGGCTGTAGGCGAGCGCCACCGGGCCGCCGCGAAACACCGCCGCAAGGGCCGCTTCCGCCGATGCGTAGGCGAGCGTGGTCGCCACGCGTTCCAGCCGGACGTCGGCGAAGCCCGCCTCCGCCATGGCGCGCGCGAGCGTGTCCCCGGTGCCCAGCTGGAAGAACAGCGGACAGACCTCGGAGGCGACGCGCGCGTCGGTGATCGGAAAGACCGCGGCCCAGCCGCATCGCTGGCGAGCGCCCCACACGGCGGCGGCCACGCGGCCGCCGGATCTGAGCAGCCGGCGCATCTCGCCCAGCGCGCGTGCCGGATCCGGCACATACATGAGCCCGAGGGCGCACACGGCGGCATCGAAGCTCGCATCCGGGAAGGGCAGCGCCTCGGCATCGTGACGCCGGAACTCGACGTGGCGGACGCCCCGTCCGCCGGCGATGCTCGCGGCCGCCTCCACCATCCGCTCGGAGATGTCCGTCCCGACCACGCAGCCCTGCTCGCCGACGGCCGCGGCGAGGCGCAGGCTGACCAGCCCGGTGCCGCAGGCGACATCGAGCACCCGCTCGCCGGGCTGCGGCGCCACCATGTCGAGCATCAGGTCATGCGCGGGCGCAAGCTGCGCCTGCCAGCCCTGCTCGTAGGCGCCGACCGCGCGATCCCAGCCGTAGCGCTGGATGCGCCGCTGAAATTTCGCATCCATCCGGTCAGGCTCCCTCGCCGTTGACGCGGCGGATGCCGCGCAGCGCCACGGCACGGCCGAAGATGTCCAGATAGGGGCTGTGGCGCTCCGCCGTGGCGATGAGATCGGCGACCAGCTCTCGCGGCGCCGGGCTGCGGATCGAGATCGTGTAGCGGACCTCGCCGTAGCCCGGCCGGATCCGCTCGCCCATCCCGAGCTCGCCGCGCGCGTCCAGGTCCGCCTCGACCTCGACCTCCAGCGCGTCGAGCTGCGACGCCGAGACGGGCCGCCCATCGGCTGATCCCGATCACCAGGCAGCTCGCCAGGGCGCCGCGCCCGAGCATGCCCGGCGACGGCGCCGTGTCGGCACCGCCGATCTTGGCGGGCATGTCGGCGGCGAGGCGCCAGGGACCGTCCTCGATGTCGCAGCGCAGGCCATCGACGAGCCGGGCCGTCGTCGCGAACGTGAGAAAGCCGCGCTCCGGCTTGTGCGTCAGCGTCTCGACATTGCGTTCGAAGATTTTTTTGATCGTCCGTGAATCTGTCACGTGTGTCTCCCAAGACGTCGATCGGGTCATATTGGTGTCTCGTAGGGTGGGCAAACACTACGTCGGTTCAACATGACCGGACCGTGCTCTAGCCGAACGGCGCCCGCTACGCTTGGCGGCGGCCTGGGCAAAATCCGGGGAATATTTGGGGATTCGCTGGGCCTGGCGCGCCGTGGCGCCCGAGGCAGCAGGTAAGTGTGAAGCCGATCACAGACAGCCGGCCCATGCTCCTGTAACGACAGTGCTGGTCACGCAAAGCTGTCGGCGGGGCGCCATTTTCTGCGCTCCTAGCCCGCGTGTGCGGCGATCTGCCTGCCAACGCGATTGCGATGTCGCCTCAGGCCAGTATGATCCGCGCGGCGTCGGCATAATCCCCAAACACCAGGGCTGCGGGATATGGAGTACGCGATCGAGACACAGGTCATCGACGTCGCCCTGCGGGAGGTCCGCCGGCAGGACGCATGCGTCCCCGTGGAGCCCAAGGTGTTCGATCTGCTCCTGTACCTTGTCGAAAACCGCGCCCGCGTGGTC
This sequence comes from uncultured Alphaproteobacteria bacterium, assembly GCA_963755055.1. Lineage (GTDB taxonomy): Bacteria > Pseudomonadota > Alphaproteobacteria > Rhizobiales > Xanthobacteraceae > AP-16. The sequence goes on from CAVWIS010000017.1 coordinate 208,144, forward strand.
GGCAAGGACGAGCTGGTGAAGCGCATCTGGGACGGCCGGGCGATTTCCGACGCCGCGCTGTCGAGCTGCGTCAAGGCTGCGCGGCGTGCCTTGGGCGACGACGGACAGCAGCAGCGCTTCATCCGTACCATCCATCGTCGCGGCTTTCGCTTCGTCGGGCCGGTCGAGACCCGCGACCGGGCGAAGCCGGATGCCGATGCCCCGGCGCGGACGACGAGGTTTGGAGCGGCCGGAGCCGACAACGGGACATCGCCGGCGGATGCGGCGGCCCACGATCTTGACCTGGCGCTGCCGCGGCGCCCCTCGGTCGCGGTGCTGCCGATCCGGGCTCTCGGCGGCAAGGACCAGCAGGCTTTGCTCGCTGACGGCCTCACCCACGACCTGACAGTGCGGCTCGCGCGCACACGCTGGCTGTTCGTGACCGCCCGCGCAAGTGCGGCGAGGTATCAGGCATCCGCCTTCGATCCGGTCGAGATCGGCCGGCGCCTGGGGGTGCGCTACCTCCTCGGCGGCTCGCTGATAGCAGCCCACCGGCGTCTGCGGTTGACCATCACGCTTTCCGACACCGTGCACGACTGCGAGATCTGGGCCGAGCGCTTCGACTGCGCCATCGACGACATCTTCGCGGTTCAGGATGAGATCAGCGACCGGATCGTTGCCGTGGTCGAGTGGGAGATCGAGCGGATGGAAAGACAGCGCGCGTTGCTGGCGCCGTTTGCCTCGCTCGATGCCTGGAGCGCCTATCACCGGGCGCGGCATCATCTCTACCGCTACACGGCGGCGGACTGCGATCGGGCGGAGCATTATCTCGACCTTGCGGCACGGCTCGATCCGCACGCCTCGCGGGTCCTAGCCGGCCTGTCCTTCGTGCACTGGCAGCGCGCATTTCTGGAGATGGCCTCCGACCGCGAGGGCGCGATCAGGAAAGCCTTCGATTGCGCCCGCCACAGCGTGGCGCTCGACCCGCTCGATCCGCAGGGACACTGGGCGCTCGGCCGCGCCTTCGTGTTGGTCGGGGAGATCGAGCCGGCCGTGGAGCAGCTCGAAGCCGCGGTCGACCTCAATCCGAATTTTGCGCTCGGGCAGTATTCGCTCGCCTTTGGCCTCGGCTTCGGCAACGACAGCGCGCGCGGCTTCGACCACTTGGCCAAGGCGCGGCGGCTCAGCCCCTATGACCCGATGACGTACGCGTTCCTCGCCATGCGGGCCGCCCTGCACGGCGTGCATGATGAGGCGGAGCAGGCGGCCGAATGGGCGCGCCGGGCGCTCCTGCAGCCCAACGCCCACTACCACGTCCAGGCCATCGCCGCCTGGTGCCATCAGCTGGCCGGACAGCATCAGCGGGCACAGAGTTACATCGCCCGCCTGCAGGCGATGCGGCCCGGCTATTCCCGGGCCGACTTTTTCCGCGCCTTCCCGTTCTGTCCCGAGAAGCGTGCCCTCATCGACGCGGCGCTCGCCGAGCTCGGGGTGTAGATGTCGCCTCGGAACCGGAAGCAAGCCGCGTCGCGAACCCAGCTCGCGCCCACCCTGGGATAGCCGCCATGAACGTCGGCGAGTGGCTGCGGAGCCTTGGCCTCGGACAGTATGAGGCGGTTTTCCGCGAGAACGCGATCGACGCCGACGTCCTGCACGATCTCACGGACGATCATCTCCGCGAGTTGGGGCTTCCACTTGGCGCTCGTATCAGGCTCCTGAAAGCCATTAGTGCGCTCGATCCGCGTGCAGAAGCGATCAGTCGTTCCTCGGTAAGCGTCGCGCCTACTGGCCCGCTCGTAGACACCGCCGAACGCCGCCAGGTCACGGTGATGTTCTCCGACCTCGTCGGCTCGACCGCGCTCTCCGCCCGCATGGACCCGGAGGATCTGCGCGAGGTCATTTCAGCCTATCAGAAATGCGTAGCCGAAACTGTGCGCCGCTTCGACGGCTTCGTGGCGAGATATATGGGCGACGGTGTCCTCGCGTACTTCGGCTATCCGCAGGCCCATGAGGATGACGCTGAACGGGCCGCGGGGGCGGGGCTGAAGCTGATCGCGGCAGTGGGCGGGCTCAAAACGCGCGCCCGGCTGCAGAGCCGTGTCGGGATTGCGACCGGGCTGGTCGTCGTCGGCGACCTGATTGGATCGGGGGAGGCGCAGGAGCACGGCATCGTTGGCGAAACGCCGAACCTTGCGGCGCGCCTTCAAGGCATTGCCGAGCCGAACACGGTGGTCATCGCTGAGAGCACGCGAAGGCTTCTCGGCAACCTCTTCGAGCTGCAGGACCTCGGGACAACGGACCTGAAGGGCATCCCTGCACCAGTGCACGCTTGGGCGGCGGTACGGGCAAGGTTGGTGGCAAGCCGGTTCGAGGCGCTGCATGGCAGCGGCCTGACCGCTCTGGTCGGGCGGGAAGAGGAAACCGAACTGCTTCTGCGGCGCTGGTCGAGGGCAAAGAGCGGCGAGGGGCAGGTGGTGCTGCTTTCTGGCGAAGCGGGCATCGGCAAATCGCGGCTCACGGCCGAGTTGCTGGAAAGCGTTGCTCCCGAGCCGCACATTCGACTGCGTTACGTCTGTTCGCCGCAGCATACCGATAGCGCGCTCTATCCGATCATTAGCCAGTTGATGCGTGCCGCTGGATTGGAAGATGATGACAGCCCGCAAGCTAAATTGGACAAGCTCGATGGGCTGCTGGCGCAAAGCTCGGCGTCGCCCGAGGATGCGTCCCTAGCTGCCGAGTTGCTGTCGCTGCCCAACGATGGACGCTATCCTCCGGTTGAAGTTGAGCCGGAGCTCCGTCGTCAGAAAACGCTGCAAGCTCTTTGTTCGCAGTTCGAGTCGCTTGCGCGGATCCGTCCCGTGCTGATGATTTTCGAAGATGCGCATTGGACCGATCCAACCAGCCTCGAATTGTTCGCCCGGGTGGTAGATCTGGCCGTGAGCCACCGGCTCTTGATACTTGTTACTTTCAGGCCGGAATTCAGCCCGCCCTGGATCGGACGGCCACACGTGACTGCACTGACGCTCAATCGGCTAGCGCGGCGCGATATCGATTCCCTCATTGAGGGAGTCGTCGGCAATCGATTGCTGCCCGCGGGCATCCGCCAGGACATCATCGACCGCACCGACGGCATACCACTGTTCGTCGAGGAAATGACCAAGGCGGTGCTGGATGCGGAGGGTGAAAGTGAAGCGCAGCGGGCCGTCGCAGGGGAACCAACGTCTCTCGTCGCGGTTCCGGCAAGCCTGCAGGCTTCGCTGATGTCGCGGCTCGATCGGCTCGGCCCAGCGAAAGACCTAGCCCAGGTCGGCGCGGCGATCGGCCGGGAATTTTCCCACATGTTGCTGGCTGCGGTCGTGCGAAAGCCGGAGCCAGAATTGAACTCCGACCTCGATCGACTCATTGCGGCAGGTTTGCTGTTTCGACAGGGCACTCCGCCGCATGCGAGCTACCTGTTCAAGCATGCGCTGGTGCAGGACGCAGCCTACAGTACGCTGCTGCGGGAGCCGAGGCGCGTGCTGCATGCGCGTATCGCCGAAATCCTCGAAAGTCAGTTCGCAGAGATCGCCGAGAGCCAGCCCGAGCTGCTGGCGCGTCACTACACAAAGGCCGACCTGATCGAGAGGTCAGCGCGCCTGTGGGGCAAGGCAGGACAGCGGTCACAGGAGCGCTCGGCGCTCGTCGAAGCCGCAGAACAACTTAGCCAAGCCCTAGCGCAAATCGCAACCTTGCCCAGCACGCCCGACCTGCGGCGCGAGCAGATCATTTTACAAGTCGCGCTCTTGAACACGCTCATGCATGTCAAAGGGTATGGCGCGCACGAAACCAAGGCTGCCGTGGCTCAGGTCAGGGCGCTGATCGAGCAAGCGGAACGGCTCGGAGAATCTCCCGATGACCCTTCGTTGCTGCTCTCAGCTCTCTTTGGCCAGTGGATCGTCAATTTCATAAGCTTTAACGGTGACGTCGCGCGAGAGCTCGCGGCGCGTTTTCTGGCGTTTGGCGAGAAGGAGGGGACAGCGGTGCCGCTCATCGTTGGACACCGCACCATGGCGAGCACTCTAGCGTTTATGGGGGACCTCATTGAGGCTCGAGCGCACTACAATGAAGCGCTCGCCCTTTACCGTCCCGCCGAGCACCGGCGATTGATAACGCGATTTGGTCAGGACCTCCGGGTGACGTGCTTGGCCTTTCGTTCAATGGCCTTGTGGGTGCTCGGTTATCCTGAGGCTGCGCTCAAAGATGCAGACTGCGCGCTAATGGAAGCGCGCCAGATTGAACATGCTGCCACTTTGATGTTTACGCTGAATTTCCCGATTCTTATTAATACCTACTGCGGGAATTACGACGCGGCAAGCGAGCTTCTCAAAGAACTTGTCGTCTTGGCGGAGGAGAAAGGTGCCCCGTTCCGAAAGGCGGAAGGGGTGTTACGGCGGGGGTATGTCCTAACCCTTACGGGGGAAGCCGCGAAAGCAGTCGAGATGGTCACGTCCGGTATTGCTTTATGGCGGTCGGCCGGATCGACAATATTTACGCCGGAGCACGAGTTCATGTTGGCAATCGCCCATGCAGATTCGGGCCAATTCGATGATGCCTGGCGCTGCATCGGCAAGGCAATGACGGCGATGCAAGCAACCAACGAAAGGTGGTGCGAGGCTGAGGCTAACCGCGTTGCCGGTGAAATCGCGCTCAAGTCGCCAGAGCGGGACGTGGCGAAAGCGCAAGCGTATTTCGAGCATTCCCTGACCATTGCGCGAGCACAGCGGGCAAAGTCGTGGGAATTGCGTGCGGCCATGAGCATGGCGCGGCTTTGGCGCGATCAGGGCAAGCGGGATGAGGCGCGCGATCTTCTCGCTCCGATCTATAGCTGGTTCACCGAGGGCTTCGACACGCTCGATCTGAAGGAGGCCAAGACGCTACTCGATACGCTGCGTCATGAGACCATCCAATGACCCGGCGCGAGTTCCGGAAATGGCACAAGGCCGACCCCACCCGGTTGGCCCGACACGGGTCGGTCACTGGGGTACAGCGGCCCCGTGCGAGACGGACCATCAACATGGCCGGCGCTCCCGCTTTTGACCCCGAGCGGACCCAGCCTGCTCGGTCCAATGGTGCGCCAAGACATGGCGTGGAATTGCCGCCGTCTCCGCAGGCCGCGTTATAACGCCTTGCTGGCCGCCTGCCGCTGCAACCAGCGCTGCACGCGCGTGTCCTCGCAGACGGCGACGTTGAACCGCATCCATGGCGAGCGCTCGAGATGCGGACGAAACACGCCGCCCGGCGCGAGCATGATGCCGTCGCGCTGCGCAGCTTCGGCAAATGCGAGCGAGTCCTCTACATGCGGGAAGCGCGCCCAGACGAACATGCCGTCCGACGGGCTCCACGAACAGCTCCAGTCCCATGCACTCGAAGGCGCGCACCACATTGAGCCGCGCTTCGCCGAGCCGCTCGTGCAGACGCGACAGATATTTGCGGTAGTGGCCGTCCACCAGCATCAGGTAGACGAGCCGCTCGGTGAATTGCGAGGTGGTGATGCTGGTCAGCATCTTGATGTCGGCGAGTTCGTTGGCGATGTCCTGCGTACAGGCGACGAAACCGACGCGCAGGCTGCCTGACAGCGTCTTGGAAAAGCTGCGCGCATAAATCACGCGGTTGAGCTGGTCGAGCGTCGCGAGCCGCGGCGTGGTCTTCACCTGCAGATCGCAGAAGATGTCATCCTCCACGACAGTGAAATTGTGGCGCTCGGCGGCCTGCAACACCTTGAACGCCACATGCGGGCTCATGTCGGTTCCCGTCGGGTTCTGCATCACCGACTGGGTAAAATAGACCTTCGGTCGGTGCGCCGTGGCCAGCCGTTCGAGGACGGTGACGTCCGGTCCGTCGGGATTGCGCGGCACCGCGAGCATCTCGACCCCCTGCAGGCGCAGATTGCCGAACATGTTGTAGTAGCCGGGATCGTCGACCAGCGCCGCGTCGCCCGGCTTGAGCAGATATCGGATGACGAGCTCGAGCGCGTGGCTGGTGCCCTGCGTCAGCAGGATCTGGCCCGGATGAGCCGTGATGCCGAGCCCGGCCAGCATCAGCGCGAGATGGTCGCGCAGCGGCAGATAACCGAACGGGTGCCCATATTCGAGCAGATAGGCGCCGTTCTTGCGCGCCAGCACGTTGAGGCTTTGGCGGATGCCGGCTTCGTCGAGCCACGAATTCGGGAGCCACGCGCCGCCTGCAAGGATCGTGTTCTCGTCGGCCTCCAGCAGTCGGCGGATGAGCCAGACCAGCTGCTCGTTGCGCTTGTGGTTGTCGGACGGTGCGGGATGCGCCGCCTCCGCCTGCCCGGGCGCTGCCGCCGTGTAGAAGCCGGCACCCCGGCGCGACTGCAGATAACCCATGGCAACCAGACGGTCGTAGGCCTCGACCACCGTGAAACGGCTGACATTGTGGGCCTCGGCGAAGTTGCGGATCGACGGCAGCTTGGTGCCCGGCCGCAGATGCCGATCGTCGATCTGTCGCTTGACGCCCGCGACGATCTGGTCGGTGAGGGGCTGGTCGCTGTTCGGGCTGATGGTGAGGGAGAGCATGCCGATTTCCCGCCTCCGTGAATTGGCCCGGTTGCCGGACCAGTACAGTTACGTCGGCTGACAGTGAAACTGTCTATTACTGTGCGCGCAAGTGTTCGGCATTGTGGCGCGCGTGTCAAGCAGGGAGACCGAGCGACAGGCTCCATCTCGCTGTCCACCGACAGCACCCCTCGGAAAAAACGGGAGAATTCAATGCCTCTCATTCAGGTTCGCGTCATCAAGGACGTATTCAGCAAGGAGCAGAAGCATCAGATCATCAGCAGGCTGACCGATGCGATGGTCTCGATCGAAGGTGAGAGCATGCGCGGCGTCACTTGGTGCGTGGTCGAGGAGGTGGAAAGCGGCGACTGGGGAATCGGCGGCAACGCGCTGACCACCGCCGATGTCCACGCCCTGGCGCGCGGAAAAGCTGCCTGACGGCGCGACGCGAGCGCGGTCGCGCCCGGACCATCCTGGTTCGGGCGCTTGTCAGCGATTCGCGTGACCAGGGACCCATTGTGGAGATCGCAAGGGTCGTAATGCGGAGACAGCGATGAACAAATTGCCAACGATCAAGGCAGACTTTCTTGAGGCCGGATCCGGCCCCGCGGTCATGCTTGTGCATTCCAGCGTGTCGGGAGCTCGGCAATGGCGCCGTCTGATGGACGACCTGAAAGACGACTTTCATGTCCGCGCAGTGAATTTGTATGGCTACGGCAAGACACCGCCTTGGTCGAGCGACGCGTCGCAGACCCTTGATGATCAGGCGCGTCTGGTGGAAACCGCGCTGCCGACGAACGCGGACAATGTTTGCGTGGTCGGCCACTCCTTCGGCGGGTCGGTCGCCATGAAGTTGGCCGCGCGGCTGGCTGGCCGAGTCAGCAGGTTGGTCCTGCTGGAGACGAATCCATTTTATCTCCTCGAGCAATCTGGCCGAGCCGACGCATTCGCCGAGGCCATGGACTTGCGCAATTGGGTCAAGAAGTTCGGCTGGATGGGCGAGTGGGCGACGGTGGCCGAGCAATTCGCCGACTATTGGGGTGGCGCAGGGTCATGGCAGAACATGCCGGCGGAACGGCGCCACGCATTTGCGGAAGCGATGAAGCCAAATTATTTCGAATGGGACGCGGTGATGGAGGAAACCACACCTGCGGAACAATGGGCGCGCCTCCTGCCCCGTTCTACTCTTCTCGTCAGCGATCCGAACACGGTGCTTCCCATCCGCGAAATCACGGCGATTCTGCGCCGGTCCTGCCCGATGTGGACGCACCAGGAGATTGCGGGCGGCCGCCACATGGCGCCGCTGACGCGTCCAGATCTCATCAACCCACTTGTGAGGTCGTTTCTGCAATCGCAGCTTGGCCACGATAGGGTCCAGCTGATGCATGCGTGAGAATGACAGCTCCGACAACACGCTTGGAACATAGAGAAACCATGGGCCGCTTCGGGCCCCGACATCAACCCAGCACAGGAGGAATCCAATGTCGCTCACTCAGGATCGCGCGGAAGCAACGTATCGTCAGCAAGCCGACCGACGCGATGAACTCGATCAAAGGACAGATGGAGAGCGGAAAATGCCGGATGCAAATCGCCGGCTTTTTCTTCGGATCGCGCTGGTCGTCTTCGGCCTGACTTTCATCTTCGGCATCTATGGGGGGGGTATCGTCTGGCCGTCCGGCTGGGCGTGGGGGCAAGGACACTCGCACTATCTCATGATGATCATCGGTGTCTATGCGACGCTGGGCGTGTTCTTGATCATCGCATCGCGAAATCCCGAGGCGCACCGGAGTCTCATCTGGTTCACGGTCTGGTCGAGCGTGGTGCACGCAGGGATCATGGCGGCTCAGTCCTTCAGCGACGCAGCGGAACGCGGTCATTTGCTGGGAGATGTGCCCGCGCTCTTGCTCGCAGCGATCATCCTTGCAGTATTGATGCCACGCGCCGCGCAAGCCCAGCAATAAAATTGGTTGGGGATTGGAAACGCCTCACCGGAGGACCGTACCCATGTCGACTGCCGCCGCCGGCTTTACGCGATCTCGATCCGGCATCACACCCTGGAGGGTTATAATCCGTGCGCTCTGGCCTTGCGAGCAGCGAGCATTTCCTTCGCCATCTTCTGCGCCTTGACGGCCCGACCCGGAGCGAGCGCTTCGGCAGGGGCGTCAGCGACGATTGGATCGCCCGTTATGCCGCTGAGACCGACTGGCTGCGCGGCGCCGTGCTCGGATGCTGGATCGACGGGACGCTGCGTGGCGCCGCCGAGTTGCGCCGCTATGGGTCGGGCCCGTCGAGAACCGGGGAGACGGCGCTCTCGATCGAGCCGGCGTTTCAAAATCACGGCCTGGGCTCGCTTCTCGCGCGCGGCATCGTTGTCATCGCACGCAACCGAGGTATCGCCACGCTCCGCATGCTCGTTGCCGCCGGCAATTGGCACACGCGAAGCATCGCCCAGAAGCTTGGCGCGCGCATGGCGCTCGCCGGCGGTCAGATAGACGCGGAGCTAACGCTCGGCCCTGGCACTGCGGCGACGCTCGCCGAGGAGAGCCAGTGCTTCGGCGGCTCCCTTGAGCCAAGTCTGCCGAAGACAGCCATGCCGTGGGCAACTTGGATGCGTTGATCGTGCGGGAGCGGGATTGCGTCATCGAGGCTCACCAGCTTGCCACAGCCGCAGCAGAGGCCACTGCGCCATGGCCTGCTGCGGTCGGAGGATGACGGTGCGCCCCAGCACGGTACCACTTCCCGTTCGAGGATACGTTTGACCTCCCGGTAGCTTGCGGGCCGCAGCCGCCGTTCCTGGCGTAGCAGATACTGCGCGACGACGGCGGCAACCCGGTTCGACGCTTCCGGGACCGGCGGGGACACATCCGGGTAACGTTTTCGACCCTGTTCCGGGTCTGGCAGCCTTTGGCAGCCAAAATCCCAGGAAATGCTGGGAACTGGGCTTTCCATGCTATCCCCAGGGAGGAGCTTGTCAGCCTCCGACAGCCCCTGTCAAGGGTACGATGCTGTGGAAGATACAATTCGCCAACACGGCATCGAGCCATATGTGCGCAGTATGATTTGACTTTTCCGAAGCGGTCGAACCCATCACCGACTGGTTGGAAATCATATTCCCGTCGTCATGGCCGTGATTTGCGGATAAAGGTCATGGGTGCTGACCTACAGAGAGTTTTATTTATTTTGTCGCCTTGTTATCTCGGGAGCCAATACTATGTGCCGCTCGTAGTTTGGATGATGAACATTCAGATTATATTTTAATATGATATTTTAGGGAGAATTACGATGAGTACACAGCACACGAACGAAAACCTGACTGTCCACTTCAAGGTCAAGGACTACGCGGCATGGCGTACAGGTTACGATGCAGGCGAAAAGGGTCGCCTTTCTGCGGGCATTACCAATGGACGAGTGTTTCGCAACGCCGCCGACCCGAATGATGTGGTGATCTGCAAGATGTCGCGGATGTCGGAAAGGCCCGCACTTGGCTGGGCTCCGATGACCTGAAGACGACAATGCAAAAGAACGGCGTGATAGGCTCGCCCAGTATCCGCTTTGCCGCCTAAGCAGCGGCCGAAACAGCCATAGTCGGGACGGTCGTGACGCGACTGTTTTGTCGTGTCGCCGTTCCGAAGATGGACGCCCCGGCCTGTCCCCCGTCCCCCTACTGATGGCCGGGGCTCTCCCTTCCGCGCGACTCACGTCTTGCGCCCTTGAGGGCCACGATGACGGCTGCCCATTACATCAATGAACACCAATCGGACATACGCGGCATCAAGGATGGCTGGTACGCCGTCGAAGATGACGGCAACCTCTCTTCCGGGCCGTTCTCCAGACGCCAGGAGCGCATCAACAGAATCGCTCAACCGACGAATGGGACGACCGCGCGTACGTCGAAACGGGGGCTGGACTGAAACACCTCTGTTCGGGATCTGGCGCTTAGAGTGTGCGACCGGATGTCCCCAACAAAAACCGCTCGAAGGGAGTTTAGTTATGGATACGAAGACCAACGCCGCGCCGGAAGCGACTGATCTCATCAAAGGCAAATATTCGACGGCGGTCAAGGGCGCCCAGGACTACAACAACAAGCTCCTCGAATTCGCTCAAACGAATACCAACACCGCTTTCGAATTCGCCCAACGGCTGTTGGGAGTGAAATCACCTTCGGAATTTATTGAACTTTCGAGCGAGCGTGCGCGCAAGCAGTTTGCGACGCTGACCGAGCAGACCCAGGAACTTTCAGCGCTCGCTCAGAGGGTCACGCTCGCGACCGCAGCGCCCGTCAAGCTGGACGTCACCAAAGCCTCTGGCCGCACCACTTGAGTTTAATTGGCGGACTGTAGTCTCGGTGGAGACGCAGCCGCGCCATAAAGGGACCGTGTGGCGATCCGTGGATCAGCTTACCGGTGTCGGTGGTGAAGACCACAAGCGCCGGGCCAGGACGAGCGGAGGGCGACGAGTGCAATACGGAAAACTACCACGGTGGCCAATGGGGCAGTTACAAGGAGCTGTTGGGGTACGTCCAAGCCAAGCTAGCTCTGATAACTGTCTACCGGTATCAGGGCCCCTCGATGGTTGAGAAGGGGAAGTAGGCATTTCAATGTAATTTTGAACTCTTTCGTCAAGAGATGCATTCCCCAAGTCCAGCACCGTCGGTTCTGTGAAGGGTTTCGGAGTGCGCCGGGAGACCGGCAAGGAGTAGAGGGTGCAAGTCCCTTACGGTGAAGGAATAGCGATGTTGGCCGCCCGTTCTGGCGGGCACCCCGACGGCCTGCACTCTATCGGCGGTATGCGGAGGATTCTGACCGACCAGCAGGATCGGGTGGCCCAGGCGATAGTGGAGCACCTTGAGATGAGCAACTGGAAGATTGAAGAGAGGCCGATGCCGAAGGGGCATGAGTCCGATATTATGCGAAAATTGGAGCCTTTAATGCAAATCAATTACGATGCACCGGCTTCTCTCCACCGATGGGCTTCCCTTGAGAAAAAGCGGACACGTAACGCTCAGATTTCAAGTAGCCGCGAAATATGGAGCGGTACGTTTGGAGGAGCCGTACACAGCTGGGCCCGCATATACTGCATCTCCAGCGTCTTGACCGTGTCCCAGTCGAGCTGAGCTCCTTGGCGACGTCGCGGATCGACGCCTGCCGGCAGCGGCGGCCGACATAAAACGCAAAGCGTTTGGTGAAGTGCGGATTGTCCGCCAGAAAATCCAACCGTTCGCGCTTCACTGTCCACAATGCCGGCACCCGATGCGCCGCACGTCGAGTTCCAGAACAATTCGAAACCCTGCGCTCGGCAGGTCGCGAACCTGCCGCACCCGCCGGTCGTACCAGCCGTTCCAGACCTGCCCGCAACCCCCGCACAGCGTTTTTTTGAGCGCCGATCGAGACGCAATATCCGCACATCCGGATCACCGAACACACCGCAAGGGGCTCTTTCGCCCGAAAGCCGCCGAACGAATATCCATCCGACAGACGTCGCTGTCGCTTCCCTGATCGACCATCCCTCAGCATGGCGAAAACGAGCATGCCTCAAAGCCAAGAAAGTCCCTATCCACAGCCGTTTCCGCCGCTATGATCCCTCAAAATCACCCACTCGATTCCCTGAAGACCCTCTTTCGTGAACCATCTTCCTCAATTGTCACCGGGGCTACTGCCGGGGCTACGAGCGAGGCTGTTCCAATTGCTGCCTCTCGGCCTGACGCTAGGTCGTGTGGACATTCATCGCATCCATACGATGAAACCCGCCACGGCGACGAAGGATGCATAGGATGCGATGGTCTTGTCGTATCGCGTTGCGACCCGGCGGAAATGCTTGATTTTGTTGATAAAGCATTCGACGAGATGTCGCTCCTTGTAGAGGTGGGGATCGTGGGGAATCGCGCGGGCGCGGCTTGCATTGGACGGGATCACGGCCGTCACGCTGCGCTGAGCGAGATGGGCGCGAAACCTGTCGGAGTCGAAGGCTTTGTCACCGATGATGTTCTGGGCGGGCAAACCGGCGATCAGCTCTTCGGCCTTGGTGACTCATGCACCTGCCCGGCGCTGTAGAGCAGGCGCAGCACATTGCCCAGAGCGTCAACGGCGATGTGAATCTTGGTGCTCAATCCCCCGCGCGACCGCCCGATCGCTTGATTTTGAATCCCCCTTTGGCGCCGGCCGCGTGCTGGTGCGCCCGAATGATCGTTCCGTCGATGATGATCGATTCCAAATCGGGATCGTCCGCCACGGCAGCCATGACACGCACCCACACCCCTGCCTTCGCCCAGCGCCGAAAGCGTCGGAACACGCTGTTCCAGTTGCCGAAATATGCCTCCAGATCGCGCCACGGCGCTCCCGTTCGCGCCATCCAAACAATCGCATCGACGAACAGCCGATTGTCCTCTCCAGTGCGCCCGGGATCCCCTGGTTTGCCGGGCACCAAGTGCTCGATCCGCTCCCATTGTGCATCCGTCAATCGATGGCGAATTATCCAAGGCCTCCCCCATTCGGAAAGCCTTAAATCACAACGACGATTCAGGGGGAATCCCCTGAATGTCCACACGACCTAGCGTTCTGACCCATTCGCTGGCTGATCGCGGTGGCCGCCCGACGAGCGACTCACCGAGTGTGAAGTCTCCCAGCTGCTCGGCCCGCGGGTAAGACCCGGTTAACCATTTCGGTCGTACGTTCCGGCGTTTCAGGTTCGGCACGGAGGACCGGCTATGACATACACCCTCGGAACGGCAGCCAAGGCAACGGGCACCAGCAAGAGCACGATCTTTCGCGCCATCAAGGCTGGCCGCATTTCAGGCACTCGGAAAGAGACCGGCGACTGGTCCATCGACCCTGCCGAACTCCATCGGGTTTTCCCGCCGGTAAAAGACGGGGAGAAACGTGCCGTGAACGGTGCGGCGGAACGTGGCGCAACCGCCCTGGAACGCGCTGAAAAGGCGGTCTTGGAGGCCCAAATCACAACCCTCCGCGAGACCGCGGAATTGCTCCGTGGCCAGCTGGAAGATACCCGAAAGGACCGAGACGCGTGGCGTGACCAGGCACAATCCGCGCAGCGGCTCCTGACTGATGCGCGGCCAAAACGGGCGGGATTTTTTCGACGAGTTTTCATCCGCTCCAAAGCTGCGTAGCAACCGTATTGCCCGGAAGCGCCTGGGAGGTTCAGGACGTCGTTGTGGGTTTCTTTGCCGCTCGAATCCAATCGAGCAGTTCACTCAATTCGTCGTCGCTCATATCCTTGCAAGGATCGGCAGGCTCGGCGTGGACCTCTCTCGGTACGATCGAAGCAATGATTTTCAGGTAAACCACCGGTTGACCTGGTAAACACGTTCGATTACATCCGCGTGCCGCCCGCCTGGCGCCCTCAGTCATCGGCTACCCAGAGATTGCACCATGCTTTAGGGTCGCTGCCTTGGAGCTTGGCGAGTATGAAGCGGCGCACGATCCTCACGTCGGTTGCGAGTGCGGCGGCGCTTGTTCTTGCCGGGCACAGAACGTTTGCGGTCGCGGGCCCTGATCGGCAGCAACGGCTGATCGGGCCGCGGTTTGCCGACTTGAATCCGGACCGTATGTGGCCGGTCTACCGGCGCTACCACCTGCTGATCGTCGGCCAACGCGATGATGAAAGCGGCAGTGCTCTTGCGGCGGCGACCGTCGACGTGCTGATGCGATTTCTCCCGAACTCGCGCGCCATGCTGGTCCGCGCTGCGGATGCTCGGCGCGTCGGCGTGCTCATTGCCACGGATCAACAGGACGTCGCAATCATGGCGGCGGGAAGTGCGGAGGCCCTCTTTCTCGGCAAGCCGCCCTTTGACGATATCCGCGACGCGCCGTTGCGGGTAATAGTATCATTTGGGAGCCACTCCCTCGTGTGCCGCCCGAGTTTCATGGCACGCCACGCCTATCTGATCGCCAGGACGCTGGCTGAACACAAAGACGCATTTCCCACGCCCGCCGGTGCTCCCGACGGCGTCGTCCCGGCGCACCGGGGATCGCACGCCTTTTTCGCCGGCGAAGAGATGCCCAATGACTGATGACTCGGCCACGGCAAACGCGTCCCGCACAGGGCAATCGCTGACCGCCGTCTGCCCGCGATGCGCAGCCTTCCGGGGTCCCGGGCCCGGGCTCGTTCTCTTCGTTCTCCTCTTTTCGACTCTTGGCGCCCGCACGCTGGTCGCTCATGATATGATCGACATCGAGCGGGCAAACGGGCTCGTCTCCGCTGCCGACGAGGAGGTCGCGCTCGCCAAAACGGCCGCCGGGCCAGGACCTGAGGGCATGGCGCGATTTGCACTCGGTATGGTTCTAGTCGAGGCGACCAACATCCTCAACCGCGATCTCGCGGCGCACAGCGGGCGGCTTACGGTTAACGCCGAACTCTTGCTGAAGGCTCTCGTCCAGCGCGATCTGGCGCCCCGCTTGGACGATGCGATCGGGCGCTACCGCCTGCCGAGAACCCCGCTCGAGGAGGCCATTCGCCTCTCACCCGAAGCACCTTATTCGCTGCGCGCGCGGTTCGAGCTCCTGAAAGCCGGCTTCTACGAGAGCTTCGTACTCGATCCTTTTCAGCTTGTCGGCATTGGGTTGGACGATCTTGACCACCAGATCGCCGAGGCCAAGGCGTTGGCTTTGGCCATCGCGAGCGGGGACGACGCCGAGGAGGCAGCGTTCATTCACGCCATCGATCTTGCGCGGGCCTCACAGCTTGCGCCGCCTGAGGAAAGGCGCGCTTACACCGGCAAGGCGCGGACGGCGCTCGGGGCGTTCTCTGAAGCCTACCCCCAGAGCATTCGTGCCGCGACGGCCGGCGTAATCATTAAGCGCCTGGGCGGTGCCGAATGATTGGCGACCGACGCCAGCGACGCCAATGAACTGGGCACTCCGCCGAACGCGCTTTATACAAAGCCTCCGGATGCGCCCAGGCCGTGCTCGACTCAACAGCGGTCCCGCCGCGACAGCGTCTCGCGCCTGGCTTGCCCTGGCCAGCGTTGCCGTCGCTGCCATCGCCACTTGGGAGGCGCAGGCGCACAATGCCGGGGTCAGCACCTCGCGCATCGTGGTCCACGGCCGCACGGTCGAAGTGGAAATCAATGCCCTTGGTCGCGACTACGAAAAGTCGGCCGGGGTTCGAATCACCGAAGCGGGATCGGGCGAGGTCAACCGTGTGGCGCTGGCGGTCATGGCGCCGTCAGTGCTCACCTACATTGGCGACCACGTTGCAGTCTTTGCCGGCAGGCAGCAATGCGCGCGTAGGCCAGGAACGGCACTGCCGGCCGACACCCACGTTCTGGTGACGGTGGCATGGACGTGTCCATTGGATGGCGGCGAGCTGCGCTATCGCGCGACCCTGTTTCACGACGTGGATCCTACCGCACGACATCTGGCTATCATCGCAACCGAGAGCGGCGAGCGCGAGCTTGCCCTCGACAGCAGAGCGCCCGAGGTCGCTCTGTCCGGTGCGGGGTCGTCGGCACTCCAGGTGGTCGGGCGGTTCGTCCAGGCCGGTATCGAGCACATCTTTCTCGGCTACGATCACATCGCATTCCTTGCCGCGATCGTGCTTTGGGCGCAGCGTTTGTGGCCGGTGATCAAGATCGTCACCGCCTTCACGATTGCTCACTCGATCACGCTGTCCCTTGCTGCGCTGCAGATTGTCGTATTCCCAAGTGCCATCGTCGAACCGGCGATCGCCGCGACGATCATATTTGTAGCGGTCGAGAACTTTTTCTCGCGCAATGTGGACGGTCGCTGGCGGGTGACGTTCGTTTTCGGGCTCATTCACGGCTTCGGCTTCGCCAGCGCGCTGCAGGAGATCGGGCTGCCAGCGAATGCGGCCGTGCCCGCGCTCGCGGCTTTCAACATCGGCGTGGAGATTGGGCAGGTCGTGATTGTGGCCCTCATCTTTCCACTTCTGCTGTGGTCGGATCGGATCGGTCACCGGGCCGCGGCACGCAACGGACGGCATCCGGCGGTGGTCTACTTCTGTTCAGCGGCGATCTTGTCGGCCGGGCTTTACTGGCTCATGGTACGCACCGTGCTCCCCTGAAGCATCGGCCAGTTGCTTTAGCGCCATGTGCAATCCGGCCTTGGTCGACGGCTTTGTCTCGGACCGGCGGCGACCGATCTCGTCAGGGATGCCCTACTGCTTCGGATCAACGCCGACCCGAGGCGTCTCCTCGTACGACATTGTTGCCCGCGACCACGCGGTCGAAATGGGCCTCCAGTGACGCGTCGCTGCGGCGGGCCTGGTGCTCGATCAGGCGCTGCTGGTCGCCGTTGAACGTGACGACGCCGATCGACTGCGATGCCGGAATTCGAAGGCGAACTGCCGGAAGACGGTTCACCGGCGCCGGCTTTTGTCACTTCAGATCGCCCTTAGTGCGCCCTCAGCGCGTGACGTCAGGACGATCCAGCCTCTTGATGCAGCTCGCCACCCCGCATCAAGCGGCGGGCGATGTCGGCTGTCTGCAGTGACGCGCGTTCGGTCGGTGAATGGGCCGCCAGATAGCGGGCAACCGCGATGAGGATGTGCCGGCCCGCGTCCGTGTCGCCCCACGCGCCGAATTGCCGGACTCCCGCCTCCAGCATCTGATACGCATGGAAACCTGCATCTTCGCGCAGCACCGCATGCGCGAGCGTGGCGATCAGCGCCTGCGGCGAATGGCCGAGCGTGAGATGCCGTGCCACCAGGCGTGCGGCGAGATCGACCTGTCTCTGCCGGTCGAAGGCGTCGAGCAAGGCGGCGCCGATCGTCTCTGGATCCGCGGGCAGATCATCGAGCTGCTCGCCGCCGTCGCCCGGGATGCGCGCTGGCGGCACATTGAGATAGCGAGCAAGGTAGAGCGCCATCGCTCCGTGCAATACGCCGCGGACGGCCGTGACGTGAGTGTCGATGTTGGCAGTCCCGATGCGCGTCAGCATCTGGTGGACGGCGTTGGCGTAGGTGAAGACGTGATGCGCCGTCTCCCAGTCGGCGTGCTCGTTGGCATTGCCGAAGCGCGCCACCCTGAGCGCGGCCGCGTACGCGAGGGCTTGGCCAAGGTCAGCAGGAGCGGCACCGGTGCGGATCGCCTCCTTGAGCGCAGCGACGATCCTGTCCGGATCGTCACCGAGCAGCTCTTGAGCAAGCGCGGCGTGGCCCGACCACTTACCCGAGCCGCGTCCGGGAGCGAACAGACCCGCGAGTTCGCTGGTCGAGTCCTCACACAACGCAACAAGGTCAACGGGCTGGCGCCAGGCCGTCGATTCCTCGGCGCCGCGGGCCGCTACCATCTGACCGACGACAGTCGGCAGCAGAGCCGCCGCGTGTTGCCAGCCGACCAGGTCGAGGCACTCGAACGCCTTGTTGATGAAGTCGAGCGAGTGCCCGGTGTCGGCGAAAGCCCGCTCGGTCTCGGCGGCGAACAGGGCATCAGCGAGTTCAGCCGGGGAGAAGCCGGCCGCAACCGCCGTGAGCAGGGTACGCTCGGCGGCCTCGCGATGGCGTACCTTTGTCCAACGCCGCAGCCAGCGTTTGAGCGCGGCCGGATCCGGCCGGCTGCCAAGCGGCGCGCGTTCCCGTCGCGGCGCCGCGCCGTCGCAGTCCGCCGCCACGCGGCGTGCGCCGTGAAACAGCGCGAGATAGGCTTCCTCCGCTGGCAGCACA
The DNA here is from genome assembly GCA_963755055.1 of uncultured Alphaproteobacteria bacterium. Lineage (GTDB taxonomy): Bacteria > Pseudomonadota > Alphaproteobacteria > Rhizobiales > Xanthobacteraceae > AP-16. Next base: position 226,314 of record CAVWIS010000017.1, read on the forward strand.
GGCAGGAGATTGGCGAGTGCCGTAAGGATCGTAAGACCCACGCCCCAGCCGTCGCGATTTTGCGCCCCGAACAGTGCCACCTGCCGTACGATTTCGGCCTGCGGTACGCCGGCCGCGAGCTGACCATGCACGGCCTTGGCAATGACGAGGCCGAGGTCGTGGGCGAGGCCGTTCGCAAGCCGCTGATGCCAGTGCGCGGCGGGATCGGCATGAGTGAACGTGGTCTTCACCCAGACGTTACCATTGCGCACCTCGACCGGGCAGATCGGCACGTCGTCCGCCCAGAGGTCGAAGGTGCAGCCACTTTCGAGATCGAAGCGAGCGTGGTGCCAGTGACAGGTCAAGATGCCGTCCTCGACGCTGCCGCGCTCGAGCGGGAAGCCCATGTGCGGGCACCGATTGTCGAGGGCGAAGACGCGCCCGCGGTCGTAGATGACGAGGATCGGACGATGGCCACCGTGCACGACGAGCTGCCCCTTGATCTTCAGCTCCTCAAGGGTGCCCGCCAGCGCAAATTCCTTGCTGGGCATGTCCATGAGCATACCTCCCATTGTCACTTTGGGGCCGCTGCAGGTACTCCGCAACATAGGCATCCTCTCGCGCAAAGGCGAGAGAATGCCATGGGGGGCTGCGCAAAAGGGCGCGAACAGCCATGACGAGATGGCCCAAGGTATTTCAAAAATGCGATACAAACGCTCGCACCTCTTCCAATCTTTCTGGCGATCCCTTTATGCTATTTGACTATCAGTCCGAACGATCGGATGGAGCCTCGAAACGGCAGGCTATACACCCTGACCAGGCAAACACCATGAAAGTTAGAAGAGAGCTTGTTCATCATCACGTGCCAACCTGATGTGAAGCGACGAGCTCCAAAGGTTGTACGATGAAGGAGGCAATCAACTCAGCACCGTCGCGCCGCCACTTTTTGCGGCTAACATCAATGGCTGCGGCTTCAGCCCTGGCTCCAGCCTGGGCCGAGCAGCTAGAACCAGCGGATTCGGCCACATCCCAGCCCGTGTCCGCACGCATCGCCACGTTCGAGGAGGTATGGCGGACCGTCCGAGACCGATTCTACGATCCGCACCTACACGGGCTCGATTGGTCGGCTGTTCGGGAACGTTACTTGCCAGACGCCACACGGGCAAGTTCCGAAGAGGCGCTGGCCGGCGTCACTAATAGCATGCTCTCCGATCTGCATGCTTCGCACACCCGCTACTACACACGGTACGAACCAGAGTACTACCAGCTTTCCGATATCTTTGCCGGTGCGCTAAGGCGACGCGGACTGGAACGCGCTTTTCCGGGTGGCCGTATCTCCTATCCCGGCATTGGCATCCTCTCGCGTCTCGACATGCAGCGCCGCAGCGTGATTACCGGTGTTATAGAAGGCACGCCGGCCCAACAAGCCGGCCTATTCCCTGGCGATGTGATCGTCTTCGCCGACGGTGCACCGTTTCAGCCGGTACAGTCATTCCGCGACAAAATTGCCAAGGAAGTCGTGCTTGGCCTGCGTCGTGCCGGCGCGTTTATGCAAATATCGGTTACCCCGGTCGATATTGAGCCCAACAAAATGTTCTTGGACGGCCTGAAGGCGAGTGCCCGTATAATACGGGCCAACGGCCGAAGCATCGGCTATGTTCATGTCTGGTGCTACGCTGGCTCCGTGTATCAGCGGACGCTCGAGCATCTTCTATCGCAAAGTCCGCTGAACGACGCCGACGCGCTGATCTGGGACCTGCGCGATGGCTGGGGCGGCGCGATTCCCGAGTATCTTGATTTGTTCAACACGCGAGCGCCGACGATGCAAGTCACTGATCGCAATGGCGCCAGCGAACTCCGGAACGTGAAGTGGCGCAAGCCTGTCGCCATGCTTGTCAATGGTGGCACCCGCAGCGGCAAGGAGATCCTTGCCTATGGCTTCAAAAAATACCGGCTTGGCGAGGTCATCGGTACCCGTACCGAGGGAGCTGTCCTCGCTGCGACGGCATTCCTCATTGGCGGCGGCTTGCTGTTGCTCGCGGTCCAGGACGTGCATGTCGACGGCGAGCGGCTGGAAGGCGTTGGCGTCGCACCCACGATCGAAGTCCAAGCTGACACGGGCTCCATGGATCGTAGTGATCCTCAACTCAATCGTGCAATCGCGGTCCTATCCAGGGTCTGATCCTCGGGAGGCAGCCTGCTGGCTCTTACATTGTTCCGGAGGACCGGACGCCACCAGTGGAATGCTGCTTGCCTGAGCATTCGCGCCCACGGCAGCTAGATTAGAGCTAGTCCACTCGTGTGCCCAATCGCCTCGGTTAGCGCAGGTGGGGCGACAAGTCTGAATTTGGAGGTAGATCGGAAGTAGCCGGCCGACTGCAAAATCGACGCGAATGACCTTCAGGCGACCGCAAGCTTTCGATCGACTTCCGGTTTGCGCCAGAAGCATTCATTCGATTCGGTGTGACAGCGTACCAGGCGAACACCGACTTCCGTGGAATGACCAAGCTTCAGCAGCTCGGCCGTCTTACATACCACTTTCCGATCAACCATTCGTCCCGCTACTATCGGCCCGTGGCCCGCGATCCTGCCTTCCGGATAAGAGAAGGTTTCGGGGGCATGCGTTGTGGTTCCAGGGAGGACAAAATGGCCACGATGATAAACGAACCACTCTCACGCCATGCCCTCGCCTTCGTTCTTGCGGGCGGTCGCGGAAGTCGGCTCCTTGAGCTTACCGACAGGCGCGCCAAGCCGGCGGTATATTTCGGCGGAAAATCGCGCATCATCGATTTTGCCCTCTCCAACGCGGTGAACTCCGGAATTCGCCGGATCGCGGTTGCAACCCAATACAAGGCTCACAGCCTGATCAGGCATCTGCAAATGGGCTGGAACTTCTTTCGTCCGGAGCGGAACGAGAGTTTCGATATCCTGCCGGCGAGCCAGCGCGTCTCGGAGACGAACTGGTACCTCGGAACGGCTGACGCCGTTTATCAGAACATCGACATCATCGAGTCGCACGATGCCAAATTCATCGTGCTTCTCGCCGGAGATCACATCTACAAGATGGACTACGAACGCATGCTGAAGCAGCATGTCGAGCAACGCGCCGACGTCACCATCGGCTGCCTCGAGATGCCGCGCGCGGAGTCGAGCGGCTTCGGGATCATGCACGTGGACGACAATGGCATCGTCCTATCCTTTCTCGAGAAGCCGGCCGATCCGCCGCCGATGCCTGGCAAACCCGACAAGTCATTGGCCAGCATGGGGATCTATGTATTCGATTCGAAATTCCTGTTCGACGAGTTGCGGCGTGACGCGAACGACCCGAATTCGAGCCATGATTTCGGCAAGGACCTGATTCCCTACCTCGTAAAGAATGGCCGGGCGGTGGCGCACCAATTCTCCACCTCCTGCGTCAGGTCCGACGACGATCCACGGGCCTATTGGCGGGACGTGGGAACCGTGGATGCCTACTGGGCCGCCAACATTGACCTCACCGACGTCCTCCCCGAGCTCGATCTTTACGACCGCGCATGGCCGATCTGGACCCATGCCGAGATCACGCCTCCCGCCAAATTTGTTCACGATGAGGATGAGCGGCGCGGACAGGCGGTGACTTCGCTTGTCTCCGGAGGATGCATCATATCTGGCGCCGCATTGCGCCGCTCCCTGCTTTTCACCGGGGTGCACGTCAATTCGTATGCAAACATGGAAAATGCCGTCGTCATGCCTTACGTGAATGTGGGCCGGCGTGCGCGGTTGAAGAATGTCGTGATCGATCGCGGCGTTCAAATCCCGGAAGGTCTCGTTGTTGGCGAAGATCCCGAACTCGATGCGAAACGGTTTCGAACCACCCCGCACGGCATCACTCTCATTACGCAGCCGATGATCGACAGGCTCGATGCATGACGTCGCTTCGCGTTCTTGCGGTCGCCTCCGAAATCTATCCGATCGTCAAGACGGGGGGCCTTGCCGACGTCGTCGGCGCGCTCCCGACCGCGTTGCGAGCGTACGACATCGAAACGCGGACCCTGGTGCCGGGATATCCCGATGTCATCAAGGCGCTTCCAGAAGCGGAGGAGCTCCTCCATGTGCCGCATTTTTTTGGCGGACCAGTCCGCCTGCTCGGTGGCTCGCATGGGAACCTCGACTTGCTCGTGCTCGATGCGCCGCATCTCTTTGCGCGGCCCGGCAACCCCTATGTCACCCCGGACGGCAAGGATTGGCCGGACAACGGCGTGCGCTTTGCCGCGCTTTCGCGGATGGCGGCCGAAATCGGCCAGGGCGCCATTCCGTCATTCGTGCCTGACGTCGTGCACGCCCATGATTGGCAGGCTGGACTGGCGCCTGCCTATTTGCACCTTGCCCATCAGCCCCGGCCCGCCACCGTGATGACGGTTCACAATCTGGCCTACCAGGGCAAGTTTCCGCATCAAATGCTTGACGCGTTCGGCTTGCCGCCTGAATCTTTCTCGATTCACGGCGTCGAATATTACGGAATGATCAGCTTCCTGAAAGCGGGCCTGCAATTCTCGGATCGCATCACGACGGTTTCGCCGACCTATGCGCGCGAGATTCAGACAGATGAGGGAGGCATGGGGCTGGGTGGGTTGCTGCGCGAACGATCACAGGTCTTGAGCGGCATCCTCAACGGCATTGATATTTCCGTCTGGAACCCCGAAACCGATCCCGACATCGCCGCTCGTTTCAGCGCGACAGAGCTGGAGTCCCGTGCGGCGAATAAATTGGCCCTCCAGCGCCGGCTTGGTCTTGATCCATCCCCAAACGCCCCGCTGCTGGGCGTGGTGAGCCGACTGTCCTGGCAGAAGGGACTGGATATCCTTCTCGAGAACGTCCCGACGATCCTCGGCGAAGGGATGCAGTTGGCCTTGCTTGGGAGCGGAGATCCGGATCTCCAGGATCGTTATCAGGCGGCCGCAAAAGCGAACGCGGGCCGGATAGCGGTTCTGATCGGCTACGACGAAGCTCTCGCCCATCTCATTCAAGCCGGCGCGGACGCCCTCGTCGTGCCGTCACGCTTCGAACCATGCGGCTTGACCCAGCTTTGCGCCTTGCGATATGGCGCTATCCCGATCGTATCGCAGGTCGGCGGCCTTGCGGATACTGTCATTGACGTGGAAGAGGCCGACATGGCCGGTGGCGCTGCAACCGGCTTCAAGTTTGGGCCAGTCACGGCCGAAGCTCTCGCTGGCGCCCTGCACCGAGCCAATATCCTGTGGCACGACCAGCAAGCCTGGCGAAGGTTGCAGCACAATGGCATGTCGACGGATGTATCATGGCGCAATCGGGCAAGCCGCTACGCCGCCCTGTATCGCGATGTCGTCGCGGGCCGCCGGAAACAGTAACACCGCATTTGCCGAGCGGCCGCTTTGCGCCAGAAGCGGTTGTTCGTTGGAGGGCAGCTTTTGACAGCGTAATAGCTGCTCGTGGCGGCCTCGAATAGTTCATTTACCAAACAACACAAATCACCAGAAACCACGTCGCCTAACTTGGGCTCAAGAATTTCCACGCATGCTCGTCGAAGGACGTGCGGGGAAATGGCCGTTTTGCAGGATGGGAGTTCTCGAAATTGATTGGGGGGTGAAATGAAAGTTACGCAGCTCTATATCGTTCGCCACTTGCTTATCGTTACTTACGGTCTTATCGGCGTGACATTGCTGGCGATCGGCGCGAATGCGGCATTGGATCTGCGCACCTCCGAAGCCGCAAAAGTGGTGCCCGCCCGGGAAACAGCCAGCGCTATCCAACTCGCGCTCATCATCGGCAATGGCAATTACCCGGACGCCGCCGAGCGACTAGATCAACCCATCAACGACGCAAGCGGTCTAGCTTACGCAATGCGCCGCCACGGATTCGATGTCGATGTGGTGGAGGACGCGACCAAGGCAGATATGGCTCACGGCAACTCCGATCCATTCAATCCGGACGGCACGAACTTCAACCTGACGGTTGACGCCGCCGTTCGCGATTCTGTCAGCGGCACCCCATCCCATCGATCAAATCTTTGTGAAGTCCAGCTGGTGCGTGCATCTTGAGGGAGAGAGTCGATTTCAATTTCTCGAACGCGCGCTGCGTTGAGCATAGCTCCCACCGTCTGGCGCGCCTGCGTTGGGGTTGTGTAGGGAGCGTCAGAGCCGGCAAATCAAAGCCGGCGCTTCTTAATGAGGTGGCTGACCGTCCGTCAGCAGCAGCCGAGTTTTGCAACAATCTGCCTTCAGCCGAACGCGGATACCTTTGCCGAAATGCACCGTTTCATTGCCGTGGCGGCCTGCGAGGAGTAGCCTTCCTGCCCAGGCGGTCGCGCACCGCTCACGGCGCCGCGCTCCGCCTGAGCTCCATCATCAGATTGGAGGGCACCATGCGGGTGATTTTTCCCTTGCCGCCGCTTCTCGTCGCAGGTGCGGCGCTGGGCGGCTTGTTTGCACCGTTCGCCGTTGGCAGCGTCCCGACCGACAGCATAGGCATCGCCGCCTACCGAGCGGCTAGTTCGGCGCCGACGTCCCCATCTGTCATGGGTCGGCGTCGGCCGGCGTAACCCGCGTCATGCTGCGCTTGGCCCAGACACGCACGGAGGTGCCGCAAGCGGAAATGCAGGCCGCCTCGCCGGCGGCCGCTTTCGCCGGCACAGATCCGCCGCTGTGGGAGGGGCTCGGCGGGGTGACGTACAGGATCACGACCGCGAACGAGCTGGCGCAGTCCTATTTCAATCAAGGGCTCCGGCTCACCTACGCGTTCAATCACAGCGAGGCGCAGCGCGCCTTCCGCAAGGCGCAGAAGCTCGATCCTGACTGCGCCATGTGCTTCTGGGGCGAAGCGCTGGTGCTTGGGCCCAACATCAATCTGCCGATGCAGGAAGACGCGGTGGCGCCGGCCTTCGCGGCAGCCGAGAAGGCGCGCATGCTCGCCCCCAAGGCGAGCCCGCGCGAGCAGGCGCTGATTGCGGCGGTCTCGACCCGCTACGCCAAGGACGCGAAGGCGGACCGGGTGCCGCTCGATGCCGCTTATGCGTCAGCCATGGAGAAGGTCGCGGCGCAGTTCCCGGACGATAACGAGATCGCGGTGCTCTACGCCGAATCGGTGATGGACCTCAGCCCGTGGAATTACTGGCAGCCCGGCGGCCGCGCGCCAAACCAGCAGAGCGGCCCCATCGTGCCGACGCTCGAACGCGTGCTGGCGCGCGACCCGAACCATCCGGGCGCGATCCACTATTACATCCACGCGGTGGAGGCGTCGGACCGGCCGGAGCGCGCCGAGCCCTATGCGGACCGGCTGCGGGGGGCCATTCCCGGCGCCGGCCACCTCGTGCACATGCCGAGCCACATCTACTACCGGGTCGGGCGCTATCTTGACGCGCTGGCCGACAACAAGACGGCGATCGGGGTGGACGAAAAATATCTGGCGGCGACCAATGCGCCCATGGGCGTGTATCGTCTCGGGTACTACCCGCACAACGTCCATTTCGTGCTGGCGTCTGCCCAGATGGCGGGCGACGGACCCACCGTCATCGCGGCGGCCGAGAAGCTGCGCGGCCTCATCCCCGACGAGGTCGCGCGCGGCATCGCGCTGGTGCAGCCAGTCAAGGCGGCGCCTTACTTCGCCCATGCGCTGTTCAGCCCTTCCGCCACCGTTCTGGCGCTCCCCGATCCCGGCGACGCCATTCCGTACGTCAAGGCCATGTGGCACTACGCGCGCGGCATTGCCTACGCGGCGCAGGGCGATTTTACCGCCGCCAAGGCGGAAGCGAATGCGATCGCGGCCCTCGAGGGCGGGGATTTCACGTTGCTCAAATCCTCGGGCGTTCCGGCACAGGACGTGCTGGCGCTGGCGCGCACTGTCATCGAAGCCCGCGTCGCGCAGCGTCAGGGCGACAAGGCTGCAGCGATCGAGCGGTTCGAGCGGGCGGCTGCGCTGCAGGACGGGCTGCCCTACATGGAGCCGCCCTACTGGTATTACCCTGTGCGGCAGTCGCTCGCAGTCGCGCTGATGCAGGCCGGCCGACTCGACGAAGCGGAGGAGCAGTTCCAGCGCGCGCTGAAGCGCGCCCCAGGCAACGGCTGGTCGTGGTACGGGCTTGCCGAACTCTATAGGGCGCGCGGCAAGGCCGACCAGGCGAGCAAGCTGGAAGCGGATCTTGCCAAGATGTGGATCGGCGACCGACAGCAGTTGGAACTGTCGAAGTTGTGACCCTCAACGCGTGGTGCCGCCAGGCGGAGGGCGCTGAAATTGACTGCCCGCGGACCTCAATGGCCGCGGGCAGTGCGCGCTGTGGGAGACACAATGTCTCAAATGGGTCATTCGCGTCGTTTAAGACCTGTCGGCGCTATGTCCGCTCTAACCCAAACAGCAGACATTTCCGGACCCGGTCGGCACTTCGCATTTGTGCCAAATGCGAACTCACGCAGTGCAACAAACAGCGACGTCATTCGATCACTTCGTCGTCGAGTTCAACTGAGATCGGAGCTTGTGTACTGCGGTCGTTCCCGACGGCCGCAACTGCGACGGCAACGGTGTCAATACCGAGAGCATGTGTTTTCCGCTTTTGTCCCCGAAAGCGGAGCTGCGGCCGCCGAGCGGTGGGGAATCCTTATTGCTTCGACCTCTGGTTGAGCCGATAGTCGCTTAGCTCTTGAAAAGCCTGCGGGGGAGAACGCCGGCATGAAATCAGGAGACCATCGTTCCAGACGGTTGGCGCGAGCCACGATGCGCTCGATGCGACCTGTGTCCCGGAGACGTTGGGGCGCGGCCTTGCTTGCCGCCACCTGCCTGTCGCCGGCCGGTGTCGCCGCCCAGATCTGGAATGGCACGACGAGTTCCGACTTTCAGGTGTCGTCCAACTGGAGCCCAGCCATCGTACCGTCAGGCGCCGGCGCGACGGCGACATTCGTGAATAATAAGGGTGTCACCAGCGTCACGAACGCCAGCGGCACCATCGGCGGCCTCCTGTTCAATGACAGCAATACCCCGTCCTACACGATCGACCTCGGTTTCCAGGGGCTGACCCTCGCCAGTACAGGTATCGTCAACAATTCGTCTGTCCTGCAGACCATTACCGGTGGCGGGACTTCCGGCATCCTCCAGATAAACGCCGGGACGTTGTTCAACGTGAACCTTGCGATGACGAGCTCGAACATCATTTTCGCCGGCACGGCCTCGGCCGGCAACGCCAGCATCACGAACATTTCCAACGTGAACATGAACAACTCATCGACGCTGGCGAACGCCACCGTCACGAAGAACGGCGGTGCCCTGAATTTTCTCAACACTTCGAGCGGCGGCCAGGCCAGCGTTATCCTGAACGGCAGCGGCCGGCTCCAGTTTGCCAACTACACCGGCGCAGGTACCACAATCGGGTCCCTCGCAGGATCGGGGACCGTGAACTTGACTGACATCTCTAACGCTCAGACCAAGTCGCTGACGATCGGCGGCAACAACCAGTCGACGACCTTCAGCGGCCAGATCGTCGGTGGCGGCTCGATCGTGAAGGCCGGCAGCGGCACGCTGGTCCTAACGGGCGACAACACCTATTCCGGCGGCACGACGATCAATACCGGCACGCTGCAGATCGGCAATGGCGGCGCGACGGGCAGTGTCCCGGGCAACATCGTCAACAATGCTGCGCTGGCGTTCAACCGCTCCGACGACGTCACCTACGGCGGGGTGATCTCGGGCACCGGCAGCCTGACGCAGGCGGGCTCGGGCCAGCTGACGCTCACGGGCACCAACACCTTCACCGGCGGCACTACGGTGAATGCCGGCCGGCTGGCGGTGAACGGCAGCCTGGCGAGCGGCGTCACTGTGCTGGGCGGCGGCAACCTCGGCGGCACCGGCACGATCGGCGGCAATGTCACCGTCAACGGCACGATCTCGCCGGGCAACTCGATCGGCACGATCAACATCACCGGCAACTACACCCAGAACGCGGGCTCGACCTACCAGGTCGAGGTCGGTTCCCAAAGCGACCTCATAAACATCACCGGCAACGCCACGATCAACGGCGGCACGGTGGCCGTGCAGGGCGTCGCCGGTGCGCGCCAGACGACCTATACGATCGTCACGGCCGCGGGCGGCGTCACGGGTACCTACTCGGGTCTTACCAGCAACTTTGCCTTCGTCACACCGTCACTCTCCTACAACGCGCAGAACGTCTTCCTGACGCTGCAGACGTCCTTCGCGGGCGGCGCCCAGACCGGCAACGAGCGCGAGGTCGGCGGTGCGCTGGACAAGATCAAGGACGCGGCATCGGGCGACCTCGAGACCGTTGTGACGGTGCTGGCCAACCTCGACAGGCAGCGAGGCCCGTCGCTGCTGGATGTGATCAGCGGCCAGCCCTATGCCGACTTCGGCACCATGAACGTCAACAACGGCGCCCTGTTCATGAACGCGCTCGCCCAGCAGATGGCCATGGCACGCGGCGGCGCTGGCGGCGGGCAGCGCCAGGCGCTGGCCCAGGCCTGCGATGTCGCTGCCTGCGAGGGGCCGGGCCCGTGGAGCGCCTGGGGGAGTGCGCTGGGCGGATTGGGCTCGGTGCTGGGCGACGGCAACACCAGCACGCTCAACTACAACTTCGGCGGCGCCGCGGTGGGCGTCGACTACCGCTTCGACCCGCGCTTCCTGGTGGGCATCGGCGTCGGCTACACCCATGGCACGGAGTGGGTGAACGGCTTCCCGGGCCAGGCCTGGAGCGACAGCGTTAGCGTGGCGGCCTATGGCAGCTTCACGCCCATGGGGCCATGGGCCGGCTTCTACATCGATGCGCTGGCCGGCTACGCCTACTACAGCAACCAGCTGCAGCGGCAGATGTCGATCCCCGGCCTGCAGCCGCGCACCGCCACCGGCAGCACCGGCGCCAACCAGTTCCTGGGCCAGGTCGAGACCGGCTACAGGCTCGGCATCTATGCGCCGGCGTTGGCCACCCTCACGCCCTTCGGCCGGCTGCAGGGGAGCAGCGTGACGCAAAACGCCTTCACCGAGGCGGGCGCCCAGTCGCTCAACCTGAACGTGGCGCAACAGACCACCAACTCGCTGCGCACGGTGCTGGGCGCGGACCTCGCAGGGGCGATCGGGCTGGGCAACGAGCGGAAGCTCGACCTGGCGCTGCGGCTGGGCTGGATGCACGAGTTCGCTTACACCGGCCGGCCGATCACGGCGGCTTTCTCCGGCGGCCCCTCGGCCGCTTTCACCGTCTACGCCGCCACGCCGCAGCGCGACAGCGCCCTCGTCAGCTTGATGGCCAGCGCCGCCGTCACCGACGCCATCCAGGTCTACCTGCGCTACGACGGCACGGTCGGCGGCGGCACCGACAACCACATGCTGAATGTCGGCGCGCGCTTCTCCTGGTGAGACGGCCGCCAACTCGCCGACCTTGATTTCCCTCGTTCAACAAGAACGGGGTGGCGTCACCGCCCCCAGGTCCACCGCAGGTGCGCACGACTTACATGCCCCACCGCTAGTCGCGGTCGGGAGGGTCGGGCCTCCGCGTGACGCGCCACCACACGACGCCAACAGCCACCACCATCGTGCCAGCCCAAGCGACCAGCACCCAGTCGACCAACGTCATTCTAAAGCGCTCCCCTCAGTGCCGCGTGTTCAACGCCGGTCTATTGCCGGACTGGCCCAAAGCCCGCGCCGTGGTGATGCAGGCGGGCGTTGCTCAGTTAGTGACGGGTCCGGCGCGCTTCTTGAAGCGGTCTTTCGCATCCCAGTAAGCGCTGTTGTTAATGCCGGTTGGCGACGCGACCGCTGCCACCGTTTGCTTCGGCGGCTTGCTGGGTACGCATGCAGCGTAGATCAGCGCCGGCAGCGGCATGAAGACGTAGGCGATGAACTCGCCAAGCGGGCTGCGGTTCTTCTCTTCGAGCAGCGTGCAGGTGACGAACAGGCAGCCGAACCAAGTCAGAATGCCGCCGAGCATCAGCATGTCGAAGAGGGCGGTGAAGAGGCCAGGCATCAGACCACGACCTCGCTCAGCTTAAGCTGGATGTAGGCCCGCCACGCCTTGTCGGCCTGCTTGGCGATGGCGAGCTTGCCCATGAAACAGGTCGAGCCGATGTCGCTGCCGAGGATGATCATCGGCCTGCCCTTGGCGCTCCGATAGTGGTAGCGACCATGGTGCCAGTACACGCGGGCGAATTCGGGCTTCGCCAACTCGGGATGGCTGGTGCGCGCACGCACCTTGGTAGTCGTCTTCACAGTCAGTCCTTCTGTCAGTGGCGGAATTGCCGCACTGGCTCAAGCCCGCGCTGCTTTCGCAGGCGGAACTCCGGGCCATTTTAGGCATCACGCGCTGATCTGCATTGATTTCGCCCGTCAGAGTCTTGACCTTTGCCGTCACGTCCGCTCGAAACGCCGCGGCAGCGCCGTGATAGCTGCGATGCGGGACAGGGCTTCATGCAGCGTCATGGGGCCGCTCTCGTCGCTTTGCGTGCCATGTCAACTGTTGACCATTGCCGCCATGCCGGCACGGTAACTCGCGGAGCAGACACTGCCGATGGCAGGCTCCCGTTAACCCGTTGACCACCACCGCCGGCAACCACCGTCTGGGGCGGGTTGGAAATCGGGTCCGATCGTTCTCGCGGTCGTCTCCGGCGTAGACGAGGACTGCGCCAGCAACTTCTCGTCCGTCCCCTCGATCTGATAGATGGCAAGGCTGCATTCGCCGCGCACCTTGCCGGACGTCCAACCCTGCAATGATACGTCGATCAGGTAAGGTGTAGGGGGTCGGTCAGTTGCCGCACGCCCCGATGCTGACCGGTGCGTAGGTCACGCGCAGGTTGCCCGTCGTGTCGTACAGGCGGAACACGACGCTGAACCCCTTGCTCATGTATCTGCGCAACTGCGTACTGTGGCACGCGGTCTCGGCGTACTGGGGCCATGCATCAGCCTTGTCACGATCGGTTGCCATTGCCTGCCAATCGTTTTCGGTGGGGCGGGGTTCTTTCGTGCCCAAGATCAGCGTATTGCCGGCCAGCTTGATCTCCACGACGTCGGGGTTGGACGCCTTCACGTCCTTCTCCAGCTGCTTGGTCATGGCTCCCCAGGCGTCGTGAAACTGATCTTCGTCGCGCGGAGTGGCGTGGCTGCTGACCGTCAGCGCCAGGAACGCAGCCAGGGTCGCGGTGATGGACCGCGTCACATCCCTAACTCGTGGTGCATTACGTCGTGGCCCCGGCGCGCCAGCATCTTGTGTGATGGAATTATCGACGGGGCCGACTGTTTGGAACGTGATGCCCGCGATCTTCTTGCCCCGCCTAAAGTAGCAACGCACCTAATTTTCCCCCTAAATCCGACACTGCCCCATCATCGAGCGCTGCAAGCGCCGTGCCAGTGGCAATTTCATCACCAAAAAGGGATCAGGCTGACGCTATGCGGCGGCTCGCTGCCGTCAATCTTCAGCCGGAGCTGCTCCACCAGAACCGCCACAGTGTAAGGCGTCGTTCTCTGACGCCTGCAGGGCGCCATCTCGCGCAGCGCGATCGACGGCGTGGCGCCGCTGCGCTGGCGCGCGGTCAGGTGCTAGATCGCCTCCACAGCGGTCGGCCCAGGCGGGGCTGCCTCACCAGATCGTAGCAAGGCACGGCGCAGAACATGCGCGACGCCGAAGCCAAGCGGAAAACCAAAGCGCGCAAGGCTGCGGTAGCGAAGGCAAAGGGAGCGGTCGCTGCCATGACGCCTAAGCGTACGGCCTGAGACGGCGAAGGCCGCTGTCTCAGGCCCATGAGAGACAGCGGCCCCGTCGTCCAATCAACTGACGTGCTGACCGCCGAAGCGGGAGGGAGACCTGAGCACGCGGGCGAATGATACAGGCTGCCGCGCCTCGATCAAACCATCTGGCCGATGCGTTCATCTGGTGATCAGTCGGCCTTGCTTGATTTATGTCAAAGCACCAGGCCCGAAACGTCGAGAGTCTTTGATCCCTTCTTGCCACGCTTGGCGAGGCCGCGCGCCCAATGAAGCGACGCATTCCGCATAGACTCCAAAGGAGGACGACATGAGGCGAGTAAACACAATCTTGAGCGTATCCGGGTTGGTCTTGGCTCTTTCACTTCCCGGGTGGGCGCAGGTCCAAACGCTCCCGACACAGACCGTCACCATTTCGGGCACCGTGGCGACCATCGATCATGCCAAGCGCGTCGTGAACATCAAGACGTCCGATGGCAAGTTCGAGACGGTCGACGTGCCCGCAGGCGCGAAGCGGTTCGATGAGCTCAAGGTCGGGGACAAGGTGTCGCTTGTGTATAACAACAACGTCTCGGCGAGAGTGAAGCCGCCGGGCGAGGCCCCAGTCGATACGGGGAGCACGACCACCACTGCCGGGCAGCAGACGCGACCGGGCGGCACGGCAGCCGTGCAGAGAACGATGACCGTGACCGTCGACGCGATCGACAAGAGCGCATCCTCGATCACCTTCGCTGGTCCGAACGGATGGAAATACAGCCGACATGTCGTCGATCCGACTGTGTTCGACAAGGTCAAGGTTGGCGACAAGGTTGACATCACCTGGAACACCGACGTCACGGTTACGGTGCAGTAAGTCTTTGGGAGCAAAGAGAGAGGGCCGCCCGGCGAGCCGGGCGGCCCATTGCCTCAACAGTAATCGACCTCGCAGGTGATGCAGTGCTTTGTCTTGGCGGGCAAGCTCAAGCAATCGACAGAGAGAGAAGGAAGCACGTAGCAATCGTCCGCCCGTAACGATCCTTGGCGCTGGTACGCAGTTCACCACCGACGAGCCAAGTAAGCACTCGCCGCTGGCCGACGATGCTGAAAAAATCGCGCTACTCGGCCACCATTGAGGCCGCCATGCCTAACATCCGCGATCTCAGCGACCCGGAGTTTGGGCCGATCAGAGCCCGGCTGGCGCGCGCCTATCTGGAGCACAAGGGCGATCTCGGGGTGCTGCTCACGGACGACGCAGAGATCATTGCGCACGTCGATGAGATCACTGCGCTCTTGTTGGCCGCGTCGCTCCGGGCGTGGCGCGCCGACAACCAGCGCTGGAAGGAGCGCTATCGCTGGTTTTTTGAGGCCATTGCGGAGCTGCAGGACGCCCTGCCGGACAAGCCGCTCGATGGCTGAGCGCGGCAGCGGCGACGAGGCGTGGCTCAAGCCACGAATGGTGGACGCCGCGTGCGCATGGCTGTTTGGATGGCGGGCTTCCGTTAACCCCCTGCCCGCCGGACCACCTCGACGGGCGAGTTGAAATCGGTCATGCTTAGTCAGTCAGTTGATTGCCGTTGCGATGCTCCTGCCATCGCGTTCGACCTTGGCGATCTGGCGCAGCTTGTTGTTGTCCAGGACGACGACCTCATCGCTCCCCATGAGACCGATGACATCGCGGTCCTTCAGCTTGCCGATGGCGCGGCTGACCGTCTCTATGGTGAGACCAAGATAATCGGCGATCTCGGTCCGGCTCATCTTCAGCGACAATGGCCCCGACGAGACAGCGCGCTGTCGATAGAGCGTGTCGATCTCGGCCAGGAAATGGGCCACCCGCTCGGTAGACCTGAGCTGACCCAGCACCAGCATGTCCTGGCCCGACTGCTTCAGGGCGGCGGACAAGGCCTCGGCAACCGCTGCGGCGAGGTCCGGATGCTTGGCTGCGAAGGCATCGAAGCCGCGTCGATCAAACGCGCAGGCCTCAACATCGGTGAGCGCCTCGCCATCGAACGCGTACTTGCCGTCATTGTCGAGATAGCCCACGCAATCGCCAGGTGCGCGAACGGCGACGATCTGGCGACGTCCGTCATCGAGGGTGCGCGAGACCGCCACGATGCCCGACCTGATCTTGAAGAACGCGCCCATGGGGGCGCCGGCACGAAAGATAGTCTCGTGCTTCTTCCAGCGACGGATGCCGCCGAGAGCAAGCATCACCTGCAGACGGGCGCCGTCGAGCGGCTTGCACAGGTTGAGCGACCTGCCAACGCATCGGTCACACGGTAGAGAGGTCATGTCCTACCCCCGGCGACGCAGCGCGTTCCACGACCCGCAGCCGGAGCCGACCAGCGTTACTATTACTGCACTATTAGGTGCAAAAATGCCGGCGGCTGTTCAATATTGCACAGTTCAGAAAGGACCGGTTGGTCATCCTCTCGGCGCATCCAACGACGCGCAGGAGTACGGAGTGCCAGCAGGTAACAAATCGACCTTTAAAACCGTTAGAAACACAGAGAGCAGCCAGGAAGAGGACTGGCAAAATGGTCTCAGCCCAAGTCTTCGACCCCGAAGCATTTCTGACGACGGTCGGCACTGGCCGAACCATCGCGGTCTACAAACCCAAGGACTACATCTTCCGGCAAGGCACCAAATGCGACGCGGTCTTCTATATCCAGAAGGGCCATGTCGAACTCGTCGTGCTGTCTGAACAGGGAAAGGAAAGGGTCGTCGGGGCGCTCGGCCCTGGTGCTTTCATCGGCGAAGGATGTCTGGCAGGTCATCCGCTCTACCTCGCATCGGCACGGGCCTCCGCGGCAGCCGCCGTGGCCCGCGTGGAGAGCGAGACAATGAGGCGGGCAATGCACGACCATCCCGAATTGTCGGAACGGTTCATGGCGTTCCTCTTGCTGCGCAACAGCCAGATCGAGGCGGATCTGGTCGACCAACTGTTCAATTCGAGCGAAAAGCGGCTCGCCCGCCTGCTGATCATGCTGGCCCAGGTCGGCCAGGAAGCCGAGCTGCGCACGGTCGCCGTGCCGATCAGCCAGGAGGTGATGGCCGCGCGCATCGGTACCACGCGCTCGCGCATCAACTACTTCATGAACAAGTTCCGCAAGCTCGGGCTCATCGAGTACAACGGTGAGCTTAAAGTGCATTCCTCGCTGCTTAACGTGATTATCCGCGAATAGCTGACGCGATTAAGGATGATCTAGTCGGTGGCGCGCGGCGCGGCAAATTTGGCCCTGCGCGAGAGGAAGGCCTGCGTGAAGTGGGTACGAACTCTGGGCTGTTCAGGCGCCTACGCGGATATAGAAGCTGCGGCCAACCCGGCCCGGGGGGTAACTTGCGGATATCGACCATCCTCGCGCTCGCTGCACGCCAATTCTCGCCGTGCCTGGCTTCGGGTAAGACTATTCGTGCCTTCGAGGTGGGCCGATGGCGCCGAAAAAATGTGGAGGCTTATCGTGGAACGCGACAAGCGCGGACACTGGCTGCCGGGTCGCAGCGCCAATCCTGGTGGCAGGCCCGGCGTCCCGGAAGTGATCAAGGCCACACTGCGCGAGCTATCCCCGCGCGCAGTCGAGCGCCTGGGCGAGCTGCTGGATAGCGAGGACGAGCGCATCCAGCTCGAAGCGGCGAAGGCAATCCTCGACCGTCATCTGGGCCGACCGGCAATCCAGGCCGACTCAGCCTTGATGGTGGTGTCGCCGACGATCATCTCCGGCGCTGCTCGAGGTGGCGCGGAAGAGGAGAGCCGAGCCGATAGACCTGGATGAGCGAGAGGTCCTCGACATCACGCCGTGCCAGTCAGACCCGAAGTAGCTGGCCTCTAACCGCTACATCCGTGGCGAGGATGTTAGCGCGGCTGTGATGGGCGTGGATCGTTTGGTGGACAGACGTGAACGAAGTCGACGCGGCGACCTCGACGCACGCAGGCCTCGAACGTGGCAAACATCCCGGCGAAGAGCCCCAGGAGCGGGGGAAAGGCGGGTGCGGTTTCGGTATTGCCAGTCCGCTTTCCCCCTGCCGCTTTACCGATAAATTGAAGGAATTGTTCGATCATACTTACATGTACAGGCTCTTCGCGCTGGGTCATGAGATTGCGCTGACGGACTTACTTTCTCCATCGAGGGTTAGCAATCGGATATCCGACAACATCTGCAGCGAGGATCGCCGCCAGTTTGCGCTGCTCACGGGCCAGTGGAACTTTCTCGACGTCTCACATAGCTGCTTGGCTGTGGCGCCCGTGCTCCTTGCCTGCCGCACTTCTGGTAGGGGGAGTGATAGAGCAATAGGACAAGCAGACGTGATCAGCCTCGAATCTCTCCGGGCGTGAAGCAGTATACAAAGCCCTCCTTCTCGCAGAGGTGAGAGCGGCCATCGCCCGCGTAGTCTGTCGGGAGCACGCGCTCCTGCGGCACGATCAGCCATGCGCTGCCATTCCACGCCCGCCACTGTCCCTGATCGTCGACAAATGCCCGCGTTGGCCGACAATCGGCGTCGTTGCAGCAACTGGTGCCGGGGTTCAATGGCGGGTGCCAGTGCTGGTAGATGTCATGCATCTGGAGGTGGCCATCGCCGTGCTCACCGCTCTGCGCGAAGGCAGAAGTCGCGAGCGCAAGAAGCCATGCAGCCGCGAGCGCCCAGACGAAACAGCGGTTGATCAACATCTGCAGGGCACACCCTGTGAAGGTTACAGGATCGCTCGTCGAGTGCCGATGGGCCGGCAACTCGCCTTCGGCGACACGACGAGCAACGCGCGTCGAAGAGTTTCTTTTTCGCGACCGGGTTATCGCCGGCGAATGCCAGGGGGTTGGCGCCAAGAACAGGTCGAGTGTGGCAGTCCGCGCTGCTTTGAGACGAGAAAGCATGGTGCCAGTCACGGCTAGGCTCTCCATCCATCGCTAATGCTGGTCCGCTCGACTGCGCCTGCAATATCAGCGTCGCTACTTGCGCAAGAATACCGGGCTGATGACCTGCAGCATCGACCGGGTCACCATCGATTTCGTCGCTCCCTTGCGGACCGGCCACCACTGCGAACCTGACGGCTCTGGCCGGGCTCCGTAAGGTGCAGAATGGGTATCATCCTGTGATCTTTGCGGTGGGGCGGGTGCCGTGTTGGTGGGCGCACCCCCTCGTCCGCCAACTGCAGCGGTTTGACTACAGCGCGAGCAAACGGCAGGACGCCTAGCGCTTTGGCAACTTGGCGATTTCCGCCTGAATCGCCCGATCGATCACCGTGAACAGATAGGCGTCCGGCGCCAGCGTACAGCCGCCGCGGACCAGGTACGCGATCTGCGTCCCGCGGTCGTCGTTCGGGATTGTAACGCCGCGATACTGCGCGGCGTGCTCGGCGAGATAGCCAGCCAGCGTCTTGCGCGCTTCTGGCGTCATGGCATGGGCTTCTCGGCACGTGACGTAAGCGGCCCGCTCAAAATATGTAGGCGATTGCTGGGCCTGGGCGACGCTTGCGACGGCAAGCAACCCACCGGCGGCGATCAAGGTCCTCAAGTTCATGGCCAGCTCCCGGTTACCTGGTGCCGACGGCGCTGCCAGTGACATATCCCGCCGCGCCGCCGATCAAGCCGGCGCCGACCACCTGGCCGAAGCTGCCGCCGGCCACCATGCCGATGCCGCTTCCCAGAGCGGCGCCGGTCATCGCGCCCTTCTGGCCCGTTGTCATGTTCTCGCATCCGCCGACCAGGTTCGCCATGACGAAGAGCAGGACCACGCTGCGCATAAAATTGTTCCTTTCCGCTGCTTCATGCCGATTTCAGTTTGATCGACTTCAAACCAGTGCCCCATCATTCGCGGTGCACGGTACAGGCTGGAGAGCCGATGACCGTCACGAAATGGGGCCGCCCAGTGCGAGCTGGGCGGCCTTCTCTCCTTGCTCCTCAAAGAGTTACTGCACCGCAACCGTGACGTCTGTGTTCCAGGTGATGTCAACCTTGTCGCCAACCTTGACCTTGTCGAACACAGTCGGATCGACGATATGCCGACTGTATTTCCAGCCGTTCGGACCAGAGAAGGTCATCGAGGATGCGCTCTTGTCGATCGCGTCGACGGTCACGGTCATCGTTCTCTGCACAGTTGCCGTGCCGCCCGGTCGCGTCTGCTGCCCGGCAGTAGTGGTCGTGCTCCCCGTATCGACCGGGGCCTCGCCCGGCGGCTTCAGTCTCGCCGAGACGTTGTTGTTATACGTCAGCGACACCTTGTCCCCGACCTTGAGCTCATCGAACCGCTTCGCGCCTGCGGGCACGTCGATCGTCTCGAACTTGCCATCGGACGTCTTGATGTTCACGACGCGCTTGGCATGATCGATGGTCGCCACAGTACCCGAAATGGTGACGGTCTGTGTCGGGAGCTGTTTGACCTCTTGCGCCCAGCTCGAAAGGGAAAGGGCCAGGGCCAACGCGGATACGCTCAAGATTGTGTTTACGCGCTTCATGTCGTCTCCTTTTGGGTTCATGCGGAATTGTCGGTTCATTGGGCTCGCAAACCCGCAAGGAAACACCTTACCCAAGAGCAGGTAGAAAGCAGTGAACCAGTTTCGAATTTTTCAGTTCGGCATTGCCATACGGAATTGAGCTAAATCAACGAATACGACCGTGACAACCCCCTTCTTGGCCTCTCGGCTAATTCTGATGGAAATGCGCCGCGCGTGAGAGCAAGTTTGCGCAGAGGACTTCGACGCCATTGTCGCGGCGATGACGACTCTCTTCGATGCTCAATCGCCGGCCTTTTCAATCCTAATGGCCTGAAAGATATAGATGAGAGCCAAAGCGAAGACATCGACCTTCGGGCTAATCCTCATCAAGCCGACGCACTACGACGACGACGGCTATCCGATCACTTGGCTGCGCTCCCACATCCCGTCGAATACCCTGGCCGCCCTCTACGGCCTGGGTGACGATTGCCGTCGCCGCGGCGTCTTGGGGCCCGACGTCGACATCCAGATCAAGCCGTTCGACGAGACCAATACGCGGGTGCGCTCCGACCTCATCGTCGCCGACATCAAGCGCAGCGGCGGCAAGGCGCTGATCTGCCTGGTCGGCGTGCAGAGCAACCAGTTCCCGCGTGCCGTCGATCTTGCCCGCCAGTTCCTCAAGGCCGGCCTGCCGGTGGCGATGGGCGGCTTCCATGCCGCGGGCTGCCTGTCGATGCTGCCGGTCGTGCCGCCGGAGATCCAGGCGGCCATGGACATGGGCATCTCGATCTTCGCCGGCGAGGCCGAGGAAGGCCGGCTCGATACCATCCTGCTCGATGCCTGGAACGGCACGCTGAAGCCGCTCTACAACTACATGGACGATCTGCCGGGCATCGAGGGCGCGCCGACGCCCAGCCTGCCGCCGGCGGCGCTTGCCCGCAACGAAGGCCGCAAGTCGAGCTTCGATCTCGGCCGCGGCTGCCCGTTCCAGTGCTCGTTCTGCACCATCATCAACGTGCAGGGCCGCAAGAGCCGTTTCCGCAATGCCGACGATCTCGAAGCGATCGTGCGCGAGAACTACAAGCAGGGCATCACGTCGTTCTTCATCACCGACGACAACATGGCCCGCAACAAGCATTGGGAGGACTTCTTCGACCGGCTGATCGAGCTCAAGGAGAACGAGGGCATCGAGGTGTCCCTGATCATCCAGGTCGACACCCAGTGCCACCGCATCCCGAACTTCATCCACAAGGCCCGCTGGGCCGGCGTCTATCGCGTGTTCATCGGCCTGGAGAACGTCAATCCCGACAACCTGCTGGCCGCCAAGAAGCGCCAGAACAAGATCACCGAATACCGCAAGATGCTGCAGGCCTGGCACACCAGCGGGGCCTCGACCTGGGCGGGCTACATCCTCGGTTTCCCCGGCGACACGCGCGAGTCGATCCTGCGCGACATGGAGATCATCAAGAAGGAGCTGCCGCTCGACATCCTCGAGCTGTTCATGCTGACGCCGCTGCCCGGCTCCGAGGACCACCAGACGCTGTGGAAGCAGGGCGTGTGGATGGACCCCGACCTCAACAAGTACGACCTGCATCACCGCGTCGTCCATCATCCCAAGATGAGCGACGCCGAGTACGAGCAGACCTATCGCGACGCCTGGAAAACCTACTACACGCCCGAGCACATCCGGACGGTGGCGCTGCGCCACGGCGCGATTCCCGGCCGCAATCCCGCCGAGCCGGCGCAGTTCATGACCATGTTCAAGATCATGTTCGAGGCCGAGGGCGTCCATCCGCTGGAAGGCGGCATCGTGCGCCTGAAGTACCGGCGCGACCGCCGCTACGGCATGAAGATCGAGCCGTTCGGCGTGTTCCACTACAAGCTGGCGCTCGAGAGCTGGAAGAAGCTCAAGATCTACGGGCGGCTCGCCTGGCAGGGCTGGCGCATCGGCCAGTCGGTCAAGAACGACCCCAAGCGCCACGAATACATGGATCTCGCGCTGTCGCCGGTGGTCGAGGAGGATCTCGACAAGCTGGCGCTGTTCGCCGAGACGGCGGGCGGCGGGGCGGCGCTCAGCAAGCGCCGCAACGAGGACCTGGCCCGTGCCAAGCTCGCCGCCGCCCATCTTGTAAGCCGCCCCGCCCCAAGGGCGGCGGGCTTAAGGTGACCGCCAGCCAAAGCTGCGGAAGAAATTCTCTCGCGCGTGGACGTGCACCAGTACCGGGCCACGTGGGCGCGCAGGCGGAAGTCGCCGATCGCCTCGCTGCCGCAGGTCCGAGGCCGATCCCCCGGCCCCGGCGACCACCGTCGGGGGCGGGGTGTAGTCGGTTGCGGTGTTCATGGCGCGGAATCCCTCTGCTGTGGGCTGGGACCTTAAATCCCACCCACAGGGCGCGCCATCGAGGGAAAGTAACGCCGCCATGAGCGCCGTTCATGGTCTTGCGAACGCAGGGGAAAAAGGGCCTGCCGCCAAGGTGTTGCAGAAAAACCACAAGACTTGGCTTGAAGACGCCGCGCGATTGCCCGGTGGCCGCGCAATAGTATACTTACGCCGCATACTCGTCCTTAGGCCGCCACAAAGGTAACACAGTCGGGGAGATACAAGATGATGAAGAGGATGGTCGTTGGTGCTGCGCTGCTCGCTGCGGCGCCGTTTGCTGCCCAGGCGCAGACGCCGCTTCAGCCCGGCGGGTTCTACATCGCTGCGGAAGGCGGTGCGAACTGGATGTTCAACACGTCGCCCACGTCGACATTCACCTTTGCCGGGCCGTCGTCGTTCGGCAACTTCTCCAGCAACTCGAACGCGTACTTCAACACCGGTTTCGTTGTCGGTGGCGCGCTCGGCTACGACTTCATCGGCCTTCGCGTCGAGGCCGAAGGCGTCTATCGGGAAAACACGGGCACGCTGGCGGTCGGTGGGTTTAGCGCGGGCTTCAACTTCAACGAAGTCGCGATCATGGGGAATGCCTACTATGACTTCCTCGCGGGATCGGCGATCGTCCCCTATATCGGCGCCGGCGCCGGTGTGGCGTTCCTCAACGCGGGCGCTCTCGGCGCGACGCGGCAGAGCACGCAGTTCGCCTATCAGGCCATCCTCGGCGTGGGCTGGAACATCGACTCGATGTTCCGCCTCAACTTGGAAGGCCGTTACTACGGCACGACGGCTCCCAACTTCAGCAACCAGGGCTCCTTGGGGAACACGCAGTACAACTTGACCTACAGTCCGCAGAACAACAACGTCAGCGCCATGCTGAGCCTGCACATGCGGTTCGGCGTGGCTGCGCCGCCGCCGCCGCCGCCGCCGCCGCCGGTCGTCGCACCGCCGTCGTTCATGGTGTTCTTCGACTGGGACCGCTCGAACCTGTCGCAGCAGGCGCTGACGACGATCCAGCAGGCGGCCGACGCCTTCAAGACCAAGGGTAACGCCCGCATCACGGCGACCGGCCACACCGACACGTCGGGTCCGGAGAGCCTACAACATGGCGCTGTCGCTGCGTCGTGCCAACGCGGTCAAGGACGCTCTGGTGCGCGACGGCGTGCCGGCGCAGGCGATCACGGTCGTCGGCATGGGCGAGAAGGGCCTGCTGGTGCCGACCGGCGACAACGTGCGCGAGCCGCAGAACCGCCGCGTCGAGATCGTCATCCAGTAAGACCGGAACCTTGCGAACGGAAAAGGCGGCCTGCGGGCCGCCTTTTTCGATCACAACGCGCCACAAAGAAAACGGCCGCTCTACGAGGGTGCGGAGCGGGCGATTGCCAACAAATATGCCGAGCTCGTCAGGATCGCCGGCCCGATATACACCAATGGTCGCGAACGCCAATTTTTTTAGTAACGGCGAAACGGCGCGAACCACAACGCAGTGCTATGATCTTTACTCGCGAACACTGCCATGTGTTAAAGTTGTTGACAGCGTGACTGCCCTCAACAAACAAGCTCTGGTGATGATGTCGGGCATAAGGCCCTGCTGGAGGACCGGTGCGCAGACGGTGTACTCGAAGCTGCCGCCGCCATGGCCGACGTCGATCAGCAGATCACGCTTCGCGGCTTCCAGCGCGTCCGCCAGCACCTGCCGTTCACTACTGTGTTGTTCCGGGCACCGCCCGAAGTCGCGCCTGCTGGTGCTGGCATGCGTAATCCTGCACGGGGCGCGGGCTGGCCTCTAACTGTCGCCGGCCACTCCGGCCACGATAGCGCTTAACGCGGGTGCGCACGTTGCCAACGACCAAGACAAGAAGAGGGGGAACCCCGCTAGGGTCGTCCGCCTCGTTCGGGGGGAAAGTGCCGGGTCGCATGCCTTGCCCGTTTGAATCACGCTCCGGAAGTTTTCGAAGCGAGGGGGAACAGGGATTACCAATAGGCGGCCAACCTCAAGAAGTCACGGGGGAGCCAACCGCCCACAGAGGCCTGCTTTGTTCGCTGCGCTGCCCGGCGCAGCGCCTGGGTGTTCCCCCACCCCCGAAGTTCAGAAAACAAGTTCGGTCTCAGCGGCACAACTAAGTGTGCCTTGCCCAAATCGCTTTGACCTGCCGACATTTCATTGACCAAACGGCCTCTACAATGCGCCTCCACAGCTGGCCGAACAATGGGCGCATGGTGCCGTAATCCACAAACAGACCGCTTTTAGCCGCACCGGTAAATCTCCGATGACGAGCCCGCGTCGCTGGGCAAATAGAGGTCGTGGGCTACTAAGCTTCTAGTTTATCCCGACTGCTGCCAACGACACGGCATGCTGCATTTGTGGGAAGGGACCGGTCTGGACAAGGTGATCCGGATTGATGACGAACGGGTGCGGGATCATCTTGGTCGCATCGTCCGGCGCACGGTCGCGGAAACCTGAACGGCATGTTGGAGGCCGAGGCTGATGGGCTATGCGGCCCCCAGCGCTACGTGCGACATGAGGCGACGCGACCATCCGAAATATGCATAGACGAAATTGCCCAGACGCAGAAAATCGAGCATCATTGTTACTGCGCACCAGTAAGTACGCGCTAACAATCTATAAGGGCTCCGCAGGGGAGCCTCTCTCTGGGAGGAGGCCATGGGCAGTTCGACCATCAAGCCATCGCTCGATGTCCTGGGACACAACGCAGATGTGGACCGCCGATCCTTCATGATGCGAAGCGCCGTGATTGGCGCGGCGGCCGTCATGACGGGCACGACCTGGACGGCGGACGCGCGTGCGCAACAGGCCGCGAAGGAGGCATCAGGTCCGAAACTCGGCGGGACGCTTTCTCCAGACCTGAATGTGGTCAAAGCCGCCAAGGGCCCGGTGATGATCCTGGCCGACGAGTTCTACAAGGTCGGACCTGGCCCCTCGAGCTCCCATACGATCGGGCCGATGCGCATCACCTACGACTTCTATCAGCGCTGCACCAAGCTGCCGGCCGACCAGCTGGCCAAGGCTACCGGCCTGAAGGTGCATCTGTTCGGCAGCCTCAGCGCCACCGGCAAGGGCCATGGCACGGAGCGCGCATCGCTCGCCGGGCTGCTCGGCAAGGAGCCGGCGACGGTCGATCCCTTGTTCCTCGACGAGATGATCGCCAAGCCCCAGCAAACCTATCCGGTGACCCTGGGTGGCAAGACGTTCAACCTGTCGCTTTCGGACGTCGTCTACGACGCGCCCAAGGGCGAGTTTCCCCATCCCAACACCATGACCTGCAAGCTCATGGCCGGCGACAAGCCGGTCTACGAGCTCGAGTACTACTCGGTGGGCGGCGGCTTCATCGAATGGAAGGGCTACCAGCCGCCGAAGAAAAATCCGCCCAAGTATCCCTTCGCCACCATGAAGGAGCTGCGCCAGCACGCCGAGAAGAACAACCTCTCGATTGCGCAGGTGATCATGGCGAACGAAACCTCGATCTCCGGCAAGAGCGAGGCGGACGTCAACGCGTTCCTCGACAAGATCGCGGGCGCCATGCTGGCCACAGTCAAGTCTGGCCTGTCGATCAAGGAGGGCGTGCTGCCCGGCCCGATCAAGCTGCATTCAAAGGCGGCGACCGTCTGGGAGCGGGCGATGGACGACAAGTACGAGAGCGACCGCGCCATCGGCTTGCTGTCGGCCTGCGCGCTCGCGGCGTCCGAGGAGAACGCACGCGGCCATCTGGTCATCACGGCGCCGACCGGTGGTTCGGCGGGTGTGATGCCGGCCGTCGTCTATGGCCTGACCGAGGGCAAGCGCAAGGTGACGCCGGACAAGCTGCGCGAAGGCCTGCTGGCGGGCTTGGCCATCGGCTATCTCTGCAAGCACAACGCCACCCTGGCGGCTGCCGAAGGCGGCTGCCAATCGGAGATTGGCGTCGCCTCGGCGATGGCCGCTGCCTGCATGGCGCAGGCGATCGGAGCTTCGCCGCAGGTGATCGAGAACGCCGCCGAATCGGCGCTGGAGCACCATCTCGGCATGACCTGCGACCCGGTAGCGGGCTACGTCCAGGTGCCCTGCATCGAGCGCTGCGCCTTCGGTGCAGTGAAGGCCTGGACCGCGGTGCTGATCGCGACCAACGAGATCGCCTCGCGCCACCGCGTCGATCTCGACACGACGATCAAGACGCTCGCCGACACCGGCAAGGACATGAACTCCAAGTACAAGGAGACGAGCGAGGCCGGCCTGGCCGCCAACCTGGTTCTCTGCTGAGGTCTGAACGACCATCGAGGCGACTGCGGGGGAGACCGTGAAGCGCTTTTTGGAAAGACGTCGCAGCATTGCCGCGCTGTTGGCGCTGGTGGCCGCCGGGATTTGCGCGCCAGCGCAAGCCCAGACGCCGAACGAGGGCCTTCCGATTCCGGACTCGCCCCGAAACGATCTCACCGCGATAGATCGCATGTTTCGCCCGGCTTCGCCGCCGCCCCTAACACTGTTTCCTCAAATCCGCGAGCAAATGAAGGACGCACCGGCCTTCGTGCGGGATTCGACCTTCTCGATCAATCCGCGCAGCTACTATCGCGACCAGGTCACGAACTCGCCGACCGGGGCAAGCATCAATGAAGCCTGGGCTAGTGGCGGCTCACTCGCCTTCGAGACTGGCCGGCTGTTCGATGTCCTCTCCTTCGGCACCGTCGTCTACGCGACGACCCCGTTCTACGCGCCGCTCGACAGGGGCAATACCGGCCTCCTGCAGCCCGACCAGGGCGGCTTCGCGGTGGCAGGGCAGCTCTACGGCCGTGCCCGCCTGTTCGAGGATCACTACATCACGGGTGGCCGTTACTTCTACGACACGCCGTATCTCGGGCCGTGGGACAATCGCATGATCCCCCAAACCTTCTACGGCTACACCCTGACCGGCTCATTCGGCGATCCCGAGCACGGTCCGACCTTTCGTTACGGCGGCGGCTATATCGCCACCATCAAACCCAGGGACTCGGCGACGTTCCTCTCGATGTCCCGGCAAGCGGGCGCGAATGTCGACTACGGCACGGGTGTGCTCGGCGGGCGCCTGACTTGGGGCCCGGCCTCGATCGGTGCAATCGAGTACTACACACAGGACACGCTCAACATCGCCTATGTGGAAGGCAAATATGGAGGCGCCCTACCCTGGGATCTCTATTCCATCTTGGCGCTCCAATACGCGGATCAGCGCACGGTGGGCGCCAACCTGACCAACGGCGGCAACTACTACCAGACCAGCCAGTTCGGATCCCGGCTCGAAGTCGGCAAGAGCACGGGCATCCTCACCCTGGGTTTTTCCACGGTTGGTCCGAACTTTGCGATGATGAATCCCTGGAGCGCCAATCCGATGTATACCGACGCGCAGATACAGGGGTTCCAGCGCGCCGGCGAGAACGCGCTCATGGTCGGTCTGTCGTACGTGATGACGCCTATCGGCCTGCCCGGAGTTGCCGCATCTGTCTTCTACTACAATGGCTGGACGTCGGCGGCCGCCGCAGGAGGCCCGCTCAATGAACACGAGTGGGACTTCAATCTGGAATGGCGGCCGAAGTGGAAGCCTCTGCCCGGACTGTGGTTGAGGGCGCGCTACGGCTTTTCAGACACCAACCAGAACAACATCCGCACGACAGTCGATGAAGTCCGGCTGATCCTGAACTACAGCCTCAACATCTACTGATTGCCGCTGCCGAGCCAGGCCAAGGCCTCAGCTCGCTCGTCGCTTCCGAACCGATCAGGTCCGCGATTTCGCAAGCAAGGTAACGTCTCCCCGAATACTGCGTTCAGCGGGCCCGACAACCGGCGTCACGAAAGATCTTCAAGGCTGCCTGCACCTGTGCGTCCGTGGGAGGCTGCGTGTTCTCCAATTTATAGTCGACGCTCAAGGTCTTCCACTTGAAGGCGCCCATCTGGTGGAAGGGCAGCACCTCGACCCATTCGACGTTGGACATGGGCGCGACGAACTTCGCCACCGTGCCGATATTGGCGGGGTTGTCGGTCAGCCCCGGCACCAGGACGAACCGGACCCACACGGGCTTGCCCATGGCGTTGAGGCGGCGCGCAAATCGCAGGGTCGGCTCGAGCTCGGCGGAGGTCAGCCGCCGGTAGAGGTCGGGATCACCGCTCTTGATGTCGAGAATCACGAGATCGAGGTTGGCGAGATACTCGTCCGACACGCGATCGCCGAGAAATCCCGAGGTCTCGATCGCCGTATGAAGCCCCATCCGCTTGGCTGCCGCCAACAGCGCGCCGGTGAAGCCTGTTTGTACCAGGGGTTCGCCGCCCGAGATGGTGAGGCCGCCGCCCATGGCCCGCAGCATGGGGGCAAAGTCTCCGAGGCGCCGCACCGCGTGCGCCAGCTCGATCCGCGTGCCGTCCTTGAGGTGCCAGGTATCCGGATTGTGGCAGAACAGGCAGCGCAGCAGGCAGCCCGACATGAACACTATGATTCGCACGCCGGGCCCGTCGACGGTCGACCCCGTCTCGTAGGAATGGATCCAGCCGAAACTCTTCTCCTGGCCTTCGAATTTGGCGGTTTCCGGCGCATCGGGCGACTTGGCTACGCGCAGGTCGTAGCGGCTGCCGACATCGACCATCCCTTGTTCCGACATCGGCCTCTCCCTCAGTAGGTCTGATGGAAGGTGCGGTGGATGACGTCGAGCTGCTGCTCGCGCGTGAGGCGCACGAAATTCACCGCGTAGCCGGAAACCCGGATCGTGAGCTGCGGATATTTTTCCGGGTGTTCCATGGCGTCCTTGAGGGTGTCGAGCGACAGCACATTCAGGTTCATGTGGAACCCGCCCTGGCCGAAGTAGGCGTCGAAGGCCTTGACCGCGTTGTCGATGCCCGCTTCGCCGTCGCGCTGCGTAAGGCTTGGCGCAATGGAGACGGTATAGCTGATGCCGTCCTGCGCGTCGGCGTACGGCAACCGCGCGACCGAGATGCAGGAGGCCAGCCAGCCGTGGGTATCGCGACCATGCATCGGATTGGCTCCGGGCGCGAACGGCTCGCCCTTTTGCCGACCGTCGGGCGTGGCGCCGGTATTCTTGCCGTACACCACGTTGGACGTGATGGTGAGGACCGACTGCGTGTGGGTCGCATTTCGGTAGGTCGGATGCTTGCGCACCTTGGCCATGAACCGCGACACCAGTTCAGCGGCGATTTCGTCGACGCGTGAATCGGCGTTGCCGTACATTGGAAAGTCGCCCTCGATGCGGTAATCGACGGCGAGGCCCCTGTTGTCGCGGATGACGTGGACCTTCGCGTACTTGATGGCCGAAAGACTGTCCGCGGCCACCGAGAGGCCGGCGATGCCGCATGCCATTGTGCGCAGGATGTCGCGGTCGTGCAGCGCCATCTCCAGGCGCTCGTAGAAGTACTTGTCATGCATGTAATGGATGCAGTTCAAGGCATGCACGTAAGTGCGGGCCAGCCACTCCATCGTGGCGTCGAATTTGGCGAACACCTCGTCGTAATCGAGCACGTCCGATGTCACGGGCGCCGTGACCGGCGCGACCTGATCGCCGCTGAGCTCGTCGCGGCCGCCATTGATGGCGTAGAGCAGCACTTTGGCGAGGTTCACGCGCGCGCCAAAGAACTGCATCTGCTTACCCAGCCGCATCGACGACACGCAGCAGGCAATGCCGTAGTCGTCGCCCCAGTAGGGTCGCATCAGGTCATCATTCTCGTACTGGATCGACGACGTGTCTCGGCTGATGCGGAGGCAGAAGCGCTTGAAGGCCTCCGGCAGATGGCGTGACCACAGCACGGTAATGTTGGGCTCGGGCGCCGGCCCGAGATTGGATGAGCGTGTGGAGCATGCGGTAGCTGGTGCGCGTCACCAGCGGCCGGCCGTCGAGATCCATGCCGCCGATGCACTCCGTCGCCCAATACGGATCGCCGCTGAACAGCGCGTCGTACTCGGGCGTGCGCAGGAAGCGCACAATGCGCAGCTTCTGCACGAGCTGGTCGATCAAGCTCCTGCGCGCCGCTCTCGTCAAGCTTGCCCTCGCGCATGTCGCGCTCGATGTAAATGTCGAGGAAAGTCGAGATGCGGCCGATCGACATGGCCGCGCCGTTGGCCTCCTTGATGGCCCCGAGATAGGCGAGGTAGGTCCACTGCACGGCTTCGCGCGCGGTTTCGGCCGGCCGAGAGATATCGCATTCGTAGCGGCGGCCCATCTCCGCGAGATCCTTGAGCGCGCGCATCTGCTCCGCCAGCTCTTCGCGCAGGCGGATCACGTCCTCGCTCGCCCACATGTCGTCGAGCTGGGCACGCTCGGCCTGCTTGGCGGCGAGCAGCCGGTCGACGCCGTACAGCGCCACGCGCCGATAGTCGCCGATGATGCGGCCGCGGCCGTAGGCGTCAGGCAACCCGGTAATGACGTGGCTGCGCCGGCAACGCATGATCTCCGGCGTATACACGTCGAAGACTCCGTCGTTGTGGCTCTTGCGGTAATTCGTGAAGGCGTGGTGAACGGCTTTGTCCGGCTCGAAGCCCGCCGCCTTCAGACCAGCCTCGACCATCCGCAGTCCGCCGAACGGAAAGATGGCACGCTTGAAAGGCTTGTCGGTCTGCAGTCCGACAATCACTTCGTTATCGCGATCGATCCAGCCCGGTGCGTGGGCGAGCATGGTGGACGGTGTCGCTGCATCGACATCGAGCACGCCCTTTTTGCGTTCTTCCTGGAAATAGGGCTGCAGCTTGTCCCACACCGCCTTGGTGCGGGTCGACGGGCCTGACCAGGAACTTCTCGTCACCTTCGTAGGGCACGACATTGCGCACGATGAAGTCGCGCACATCGATGGCATGTTGCCAGCGTCCGGGGTTGAAATTGCGCCATGCCTTGGACTCGCGCTGTTCTGAGCGAAAGGCTTACCTGGTCTTGCATGCGCTCCTCCTTTGGTGTCGTTGGCCTCGCGGGCGCTTGAAGCATAGCACTTGACCGACGAGTCTGCGCGGCGAATGGGCAGCTACATTGACCTAAGTCATTGTCATTGTTCCTTCACCGATGTGCGGTTAGGAATGGTATAGCAAAGGGGAACATGTATGCGCGACGTTGCCTCGAAGGCGGCTGAGCGGCCGCATGAGAAGTACGACCGCCTGATTTCAACCGCGCGCAAGCATCCGCCGGTGACCACGGCGGTGTGCCACCCCTGCGATGCGGCCTCGCTGGAGAGCGCAGTCGAGGCGTCCAAGCTTGGCCTTGTGAAGCCGGTCCTGGTCGGCCCTCTGGTGCGCGTGCGCGACGCCGCCAAGAAAGGCGGCCTCGACATCTCGGGCTTCGAACTGATCGAGTCCCTGCACAGCCACGATTCCGCGGCCAAGGCGGTGGAGCTGGTGCGCGCCGGTCGTGCCGAGGCGCTGATGAAGGGAAGCCTCCATACCGACGAGCTGATGGGCGCGGCCGTGTCGCGCGACAGGGGCATCCGCACCGCGCGGCGCATCAGCCACTGCTTTGTCATGGACGTGCCGCGTCATCCCGACGCGCTGATTATCAGCGACGCCGCGGTGAACATTGCGCCTACGCTCGAGGACAAGATCGACATCGTGCAGAACGCGATCGACCTCGCCCATGCGCTGGGCGCCCAGGAGGTGCGCGTCGCCATCCTGAGCGCGATGGAGACCGTGAACCCAAAGGTGGCGTCGACGATCGAGGCGGCGGCCCTGTGCAAGATGGCCGACCGCGGACAGATCACTGGAGCTGTCCTGGATGGCCCGCTGGCGCTCGACAATGCCATCAGCCCGGAAGCGGCGGCAATCAAGCACATCGTCTCGCCGGTCGCCGGCAGGGCAAACGTGCTGATCGTGCCCGATCTCGAGGCCGGCAACATGCTGGCCAAGAGCCTGTCGTTCCTAGCGGGAGCCGATGCCGCCGGCATCGTGCTGGGCACGCGCGTGCCCATCATTCTTACCAGCCGGGCCAATTCGCTGCCGACGCGGCTTGCGTCGTGCGCGGTGGCGGTGCTGGTGGCGGCCGCCCGGCGCGCGCAGGAAATGGCGCTCGCAAAGAGCGCGGTATGACGGCTGCCGTCTGACATGGCCACGCACCCAGGCTGCATCGCCGTGCTCAATGCCGGCTCGTCGAGCATCAAGTTCGCGTTGTACGAACCTGGAGCGGACGGCGGCTTGCTCCTCCGCGGGCAGGTCGAGCGGATCGGCCAGGCGCCGCGTCTGGAGGCGAAGGATGCGGCGGGCAAGCTCCTGGCCGAGCGCACTTGGTCCGACGGCAACCTCGACCATGAGGCGGCGACTGCGGAGATTATGGCGCTCGGCCGCGAGCTCCTGCACGGCCGGCCGGTGCTGGCCTTCGGTCATCGTGTGGTGCATGGCGGCACGGACTTCTCCGCTCCAGCGCTGATCGACGACAAGGTGCTGGCCAGGCTTGCCGAGCTGGTGCCGCTCGCGCCGCTGCACCAGCCGCACAATCTGGCGCCGATGCGGGCTGTCGCCCGGGCGGCGCCGCACCTGCCGCAGGTCGCCTGCTTCGATACCGCCTTCCACCGCAGCCAGCCAGCGTTGGCGCAGGCCTTCGCGCTGCCGCGCGAGATCACGGCGGCGGGCGTGCGCCGCTACGGCTTCCATGGCCTGTCCTACGACTACATCGTCACGCGACTGAGGGAGACTGAGCCGGCGTTGGCGCGCCAGCGCCTGGTGATTGCCCATCTCGGCAATGGCGCCAGCCTGTGCGCGGTACGCGATGGCAAGAGCGTGGCCAGCACCATGGGCTTCACCGCGGTCGACGGCCTGATGATGGGCACGCGCTGCGGCGCGCTCGAT
Organism: uncultured Alphaproteobacteria bacterium; assembly: GCA_963755055.1. GTDB lineage: Bacteria > Pseudomonadota > Alphaproteobacteria > Rhizobiales > Xanthobacteraceae > AP-16. The sequence continues at coordinate 259,555 of CAVWIS010000017.1, forward strand.
CCCGGGGTGCTGCTCTATCTGATGCAGGAGCGCGGGCTCGATGCCGCGGCCATCGAGGATCTGATCTATCGACGGTGCGGCCTGCTCGGCGTCTCGGGCATCTCCTCCGACATGCGCACCTTGCGCCAGTCGAAGGCGCCCGAGGCGGCCGAGGCGATCGCCCTTTACGTCTACCGCATCGTGCGCGAGATCGGCTCGCTCGCGGCCGCCTTGGGCGGCCTTGACGGCCTGGTCTTCACCGCGGGCATCGGCGAGCACGATGCGGCAACACGGGCGGAGGTCGTCGCCGGCTGCGGCTGGCTGGGTATTGCACTGGACAAGGCGCGCAATGCTTCGGGCAAAGGCTGCATCAGCACGCAAGCTTCGCGCTGTCGGCCTGGGTCATGCCGACCGACGAGGAGCGCATGATCTCGCGCTACACGAGCGAGTTTGTGGCTGCCGCTTCGCGGCGCTAGAAGGGCGCATTTGGTCAAGTCAGCAATGATCGCCAAACTCGCGGCTCCCCGAGAGGACGGAATTTCCTGTGGCGACGTTTTGATAGACCTTGTCGCGCGTCGTGTTCTGCAGCACGGTCGCCCCATCCGTCTTGGCCCAACGCAGTTCCGCGCTTCTGTTCATGTGCGTCAGATCCGAAGGGTATTGGACGGAACCGCTCGGTACAGACGAATTCAAACCGTCCGAGGCGTAGCGTATGAAGTGACCAACACCTAAATTGCATACCAATCGGGGATACCCAAAATCCCTGCCTACGTTATGCAAGGTGAGGTGCGCCCAGGGCAATCGCCAGCAAGTCGACCGTCACGGCAAACACGCCGCTGGCCACCCGCGAAAACAATGGCCGCGCGAACGCCACGCGACTTGCTGGCGATTCGCACTTCGATGCCTTGTGCAAGACGTAGATAGGACGGGGGAACAAGGCTTGAGGTAACAACCCAAGGGCTGGCGGCAGGAGTGTCCGTTGGAG
>CAVWIS010000018.1:0-314318 GCA_963755055.1 uncultured Alphaproteobacteria bacterium
AATTCAGACCTCCTGACATAGCCGATTTTCACGACTGAAATCACTCGCCTTTCGGCAGGCCGCGGCCTCCTGAGGTGCGGACCAATACATGTCCGGTTTTTCTGGTCTTCGAGACGCATCTCCCTGAAATAGCGAAGGTTTTGCGGCGGAGCTTGCGGACCCAAACTTGTCCGCTCTAGCTCGGGGCATGAGCGCCCAACAAGCCTTGGCGCTGCCCTTGCCGGCGGCGTCGAATTCCGTGGTGATCAATGCGCGCTGCAGCTTGCGGGTCGAAGCGGATCAGCGCGTGATCGTCGTCGGCGGACTGCCGGTGCATCACTATCGCGCCGAGGATGCTGTCGCGGAGGCCTATGCAATGGTGTTCCTGGTGGAGTCGGGCTTCGCCCAGCAAATGGACGTGGCGCGGGCGTTTGGCCGATCGGTGCGCACCGTGCGGCGCCACCAAGCGCGCTATGTGCAGGGCGGGATGGCGGCGCTCGGTCGCGAGGAGGGCTGGCGTCGCGGTCGGCGACGGATCTCCGGGCAACGGCTGCGCAGCATCGAGCTGCTGAAAAGCCAGGGGATGAGCAACCGGGCGGTCGCGCACCGGCTGGGGGTGAGCGAGAAGGTGATTCGCAAGCGGGTTGGAGCTTCGACGCCGGCCGAGAGCGCGCAGCTTGCGTTCACCGGGATGACGACCGCAGCGGCGGGGGCGCCGCCGGCGGCTGGCGTGCCGTCTGCAAAGTCGGCCGACGATGATGCGGATGGCTCCGCGCCATCAGCGCAGGACCGCGCTGGCGATCCGATCAGCGCAGCTGCGGACGACGCCGAACCGGTGCCAATGAGCCTCGACCGCGACGCGAGCGATCGCAGCTTCGATCGGCAACTCGCCCATCTGGGGCTGCTCGATGATGCCGCACCGCTCTTTCGCGAAGGGGCCTCGGTTCCCGGTGTCGGCGTCCTGCTCGCTCTCCCGTGTCTGGTCGAGAGCGGGTTGTTTCGGATCAGCCGCAAGCTCTACGGTGAGATCGGTCCGGCCTTCTATGGCCTGCGCACGACGTTACTGACACTCCTGCTCATGGCGCTGCTACGCATCAAGCGGCCCGAGCATCTCAAGGAACGCGACCCGGCCGCGTTCGGCAGGCTCCTCGGGCTCGACCGAGCGCCGGAGGTGAAGACGCTGCGGCGCCGGCTCACCCGCCTGGCGGCGCACCATTGCGCCGAGCAGCTGGGCGCGGAGCTTGCGCGCCTGCGTGTCGATCAGCGCGGCCATCTCATGGGGTTCTTGTACGTCGATGGCCATGTGCGCGCCTATCACGGCCAACGCGCCATCTCGTCAAAGGCCTATGTGGCGCGCCGTCATCTGGCCATGCCCGCCAGCACCGACTACTGGATCAACGACCGCTCTGGCGACCCGTTGCTGGTGGTGACCGGGGAGGTCGACGCGGCGTTGACGAAGGCCTTGCCCTGGCTGCTGCGCGAGGTGCGCGACCTGGTCGGCGAGCGACGGGTCACCATCGTCTTCGACCGCGGCGGCTGGAGCCCGAAGCTGTTCGCCACCATGATCGAGGACGGCTTCGACCTGCTGACCTATCGCAAGGGCCGCTGCCGTCGCATCCATGAGCGGCGGTTCATCGCCCGTCACGCCGAGCTCGACGGTTGCCGGGTGGACTATCTTCTGCACGACCAGCCCGTGCGCTTTCTCAAAGGCAAGCTGCGCCTACGGCAAGTCACGCGTTTGTGTGACGACGGCCATCAGACGCAGATAATCACGAGTCGAGGCGACCTGCGCGACATCGAGGTCGCCTACCGCATGTTCGAGCGCTGGCGACAGGAGAACTTCTTCAAGTACATGCGAGAAGAGTTCCTGCTCGATGCACTCGTTGATTACCGGATCGAGCCGGAGGACCCGACCCGCACCATCCCCAATCCCGAGCGCCGCGCTTTGGATAAGGAGGTCCGTGCGGCGCGCGCCGATCTCGCCAAGCTCGAACGCGAATACGGCGCCGCCGCCGCGGACAACGCCGAGCAGCGCCGGCCGACCATGCGGGGCTTCAAGATCGCTCATGGCACGCTCGGCAAGCGGCTGCGCACGGCCCGCGCTCGCGTCGCACGGCTCTTCGAGCAGCGCCGCGATGTTGCTAAGCGCGTCGAGGTCCGAGACCTCAGCGAGCGGGCCGTGGTCAAGCTCGCCACGGAGCGCAAGCACCTGACCGATATCATCAAGATGGTCGCCTATCAGGCCGAGAGCGATCTGGTTGCGCTACTACGACCTCACTACGCCCGTGTCGATCAAGAGGGCCGAACCCTGCTCCATGAGCTGTTCGCCGCCGCAGGCGACATCCGCGTCTCCGACAGCGAGCTGCATATCACCTTGGCTCCGCTCAGCTCGCCGCATCGAACACTCGCCGCCCAGGCCCTCTGTGAGACGCTCGACCAAACAGCGACAATCTTCCCTGGCTCTTGCCTGCGGGTTCGCTTCTCGGTGCGTCCGCCACCGCGTATCGGGCTTGCCTTCCCCGGCTCACCGGTCGAGCGTAGCACCGCCACGGCTGTCCCGCCGGCTCCCTAATCGACGCCAAAACCGGACATTTTGCGCTGCGCTATGTCAGGAGGTCTGAATTTAGCCTGGAGCGCGAAACGCTGCACATCTTGGACGGCAAGCAGCGCATCGTTCTGGTTGAGACGCGCACGCGAGGGCATGACGGAGCGCCGGCACAACGCGTCCGTTACCAGTTGTGCAATCACCTCGGCTCCGCCACCCTCGAGCTGGAAAGCCGAGCCGAGATCATTTCATATGAGGAGTACTACCCAAACGGCGGCACCTCATACCAGGCGGTGAGCAGCGCCCTGGAGGTGACAGCGAAGCGTTATCGCTACTCTGCCAAGGAGCGCGATCAAGAGAACGGCTTCTACTATTTCGGCGCCCGGTACTACGCGCCCTGGCTCCGGAGATGGACGAGCGCGGATCCGGCGGGGATGGTCGATGGGCCAAACCTCTACGTCTATGTGCGCAACAACCCGATCGCGCTCAGCGACATGACGGGCCGGCAGGCCAAGAATCCGGACGAGCCACACAAAGAAGCGGGTTCGAACGCGCGGGAAGACCCAGCCAAACCTGAGAAAAAGGAAACTCCGTCCTCGTCATCCGGGGCAAGCTCTTCGTCGTCGAAGGAGGGCACGAAGGGAAAGGGATTATTCGAAACCGTGGTAAGCGGCCTGCACGCAGCCAGTGAGTGGGTCAGGAACTGGCTACCGGGTCTTATTGCCGCGCCCATTGCCGGGACGATCGACATTCTCGCGGGCTTTGCAAGGTCCCTCGGCGGCATCTTCTCGTGGAGCGGCCGCACAGTCGTTCAGGGCCTCAAAGACATGGGCCTTGGGGCACTCAGCATCATCGGGCTGAAGGAGATGATCGGTGAGAAATGGACCCGTCCAGATCCGAACAATCCGACGCTCGGAACGGACAGCCTCAAGCTGCCTCCGACCATCCGGAAGGACATCCAATACGCAAGTAGCAAGATTCCGGAGGACGCCGGCAAAAACGGTATGCACGCTTGGCACGCAGCCACCAATGCGAACGTTGCGAATTGGCTCGGGCCCATTGCCGCGCTCGGCCTGTGGCTCGCAGGTGTAGTCCATGAAAGCCCGATTGATTGGGGCTCGTTCCAGGCGGAACAGCACTTCCAGGGAACGGTGAACCATATCCTGGATTCCTTGACGGATATCGTCGCGAACACCTTTGGCATCCTGGTGGGCCTGCTGCTGCCCAAGAAGATCGCGGTGGAAGGCGCGGCGGTGCTGGGGAACTACATACCGGGACCGGGAGAGCCCGATCCAGCCTTCGGCGGGGGCGGGCCGTATGAGAATAATCCGCACGCGAGTCCTTCGCAGGCCTGGGGACAGTATCCTCAATTTCCTCCCAAACTTCCGAAGGACGACAAGTAAATCTGGAACGACGAAGATGATTGGATGGTTCGAGCGCGCTTTCGGAAGTTGGCTACGCGGAGCAGGTCGTTTGATGCTGCCGAAACCGGGCGTCGCGCTCCAGAGCGTCCCTTTCGCGGAGAAGCCGCACATCGTGAAGCGCGGAGACAATTATTATCTTCGTTATCGCATCGCGGTGGACTCCGGTCGCATGATGCTGCGGATGGCGCTGGTCGCGAAAAAGACGCCCGGTAAGGGCTATTACTATCTGACTGCCCCCATCAGTCATTCTGAGCTCGGCAATGTGGTCGAGAGATCGCTTGCCTATGACGGGTTCACTGAGCTTGCACGGCGCAACGCAGTGTACTGGCTGAACCCGAACGAGTCGGAAATCCATTTGGAAATCACGGAAGAGTCCGATGATACCCAACAAGGGAGGTGACCCATGTCCGACCTCATCGTCATCCGACTCCATCCCGACAAGCCCACACCGGGAGGCGACTTCACGAATTTCCTAAACGGGCTCACGATCACCGCCTACGATCTCTCGAGCGGCAATCCGAAGCTCGGGACATCGGTGGGAAGCGCGAGCTATGTCGGGCCACCGGACGTCACCCAGCCGTGGCTTCCCGATCCCACGACCGGGATCGTTCAGCATTTCACCGTTCCGCCTGCACCGCTCCTGCCGGTTCCCGAGGCGGTCGCGACGGCTGTGATCGAGGTCGCGCTGCCGGCCGGCTATCACGACTACGTCTCGCCCGATCTGCGCATCGAGATCAGCCGCGGCGGCATGACGATCGTCGACAAGCTGCTCTATTACGACGTCGTGACGACGTCGGTCGGCGTGCTCCCCCTTCCCGATTTTTTCCCGACATTCGCCCCGAGCCTCTATCTCGAGCTGCCGCGGCCGATCGGTGCCGGTCTCGCCGCGCTCGACCTCGGCGATGAGGGCGCGCCGCCCGGCTTCGTGCCGCTGAAGCTCGCCGTCACCACTGTGCTGGCGGCCGATCAAGGACCGGTCCCCGCGCTCGACGCGATCAGCGCGGCGCAAGCCCGCCACATCGCCTATGAGATCGTGTGGGGATCACAACCTCCGCTGCCGGCGCCGCCGGCCAGCAGCGCCGCCGCCTCCGGCTACGACAATCTGGGCGCGCTCTACTCCTCCGAGGTCAACGACGGCAGCCTGTCGAGCCCGCTGGAGCAGCAACGCCAGCAATTCGAAGGCAACCTGAGCAGCTACTATGCGATCCGCAACGCGACGGTCGACCGGCTCGCACGTTTCATCTTCGCGCTGAGCGCGGCGCTCGCCTGCGAGGCCATGAGCGATCAGGCCGACACCGCGTTGCTGCAGTTTCCGCCCTATCCGGGCAAACAGGGCGCGCAGACCACGATCGACAGCGCGCAGGTCCTGCTGGCCGGGATTCTCGGCGCGCCGATCGGGTTTCATGTGCCGGCCGAGTATTTCTATGCGCTCGGCCTCAATCTGCCGACGCAGGTCGACGCCAAGCGGCGCTTCCAGATGGCCTGCCGCGACATCCAGGAACGGCTGCTGCCAGTCCTGGTCGCGGCGGTCGACGACGGCACCATCGGCAATGCGCTCGCGGTCAATCCCGCCCAGGCGGTGCGCCGGCTCACCGCTTTGACGCCGCAATCCAATACGAGCGCCCCGCTCTGCGATCTCGACGCTGATGTCCAGCCGCTGGTGACCGACTGGCTCGCGTATCCGCCCGCGGCGACCTGGCCGGACTATCGACCCGGCGACGATGCCGCCAAATTCTGGGCCGGCGAATTGGGCGCGCAGCCGTTGCCCTATCTCTATCTCGTGCTCCGCGCCTTGACCGGCAACTACAAGCCGCTCGTCGACGCCGTCATCGGGATTCCGATCGGGAGCGTCGCCGCGCTCGCGGGCATGACCGAGGCGCAATGGAAAGCGCTGTTCGGAAAGCCGCCCAACCACAACCTGCTGCCGCCGTTCACGGCGCCCGGCACCGACGAGGCGCGCGAGGCGGCCTTCATCCGCCACGTGCAGAAATTCTTCGACATGACGTCGGGCCTGCCGGCGCTGGCGGCGGCTACGGGCGCGGCGGTGCCGGCGCTCGATCCGCCGACCGTCGACGCGATCGGCGAGTTCGTCGCCGCCTATGGCGGAGCGTTCACCTTCGGCAGCGGTCCGCTCGATGACGTGAAGCTCGACGCGGCGGCGCTGGCCGTGTTCCCCGGCGACCCCGCCGCGCAGTCCTGGCTCAAGCAGCGCGCGCGCGTCATCAACGATCTCTGCATGCTCGCCGGCGTCGTCTCCAAGGCCGTGCCGCCGGAGCCGAGCCTCGCCTTCTCCGTCGCCGAGGCGCTCTATGCCCGCGGCTTCACCGGCGCGGACGACATCAAGCAACTGGGCGCCGGCGATTTCGCCGATGCGCTGCGCGGCACGGTCGCGTATCCGCAGGCTGTCGCCATCTGGACGGCGGCGGGTGGCATGGCTCCCGCGCCCGCGCCGACGCCGGGACCGTTCCGGCCGGTCAATCCGGGCTCGTTGATCAATTGTATCCCGCCCTGCTACCTGTCGCCGCTCGGGCCGGTCGAATATCTCCACGAACTGCTCGCGCTGTCGGAGGCCTCGACCTGTCAGGACCCGTTTGCGCTGCCGCCGCCCGGCCACGACACGCTGGGCGGCGTGATCGCCAAGCGCCGCGGTCCGCTCGGCAACCTCGCGGTCACGGCGGCCAATGCCGAGACGCAACTCCCGCTGATCGATATCGTCAACGAAAACCTGGAGCACCTGGCCGCGATCCTGCCGGCGCCGCCGGTCGGCATCGTCTACGACACCGCGACCGACACGCTCGGCGGGCATGTGCTCTGCGCTGACGGCGCAAAGCCGAAGGACTGCCATGAGCCCAACGCGCTGTTCGAGGCGCTGCCGGAGCATTCCTCCCCGGCGGTTCCGGTCGGCGCGAGCCCGGCCTACGACAAGCTCAAGCCCGATTTCTCCGCGCCGAGCCTGCCCTACTCCCAGCCGCTCGACCTCGAGCGCAGCTATCTCGAGCACTTCGCCACCTGCCGCTTCGAGACCATGCGCGTGTTCCGCAAGGAGATCACCGAGTTCACGCTCGATCCGAGCCTCGCCGCGCCGACGTTCCAGAGCCATCTGTGGCGCTACCCCGTGCGCATCGACACCGCGATCGAGTATCTGCAGATCAACCCGGAGGAATACGACCTCCTGTTCACCAAGGATATCGCCGACGTGCCGACGCCGGGGCACCTCGTGCTCTACGAACTCTACGGTTTCGACACGCCCAAGCCGGGCGGCATCGACTGGTTCAACATCGTCGTGCTGCTGCCGGAATTCCTCAAGCGCACCGGGCTCAGCTATTGCGAGCTGGTGGAGCTGCAGAAATCCGGCTGCTTCCAGTTCGCGGTCCTGCAGCGGGGCGATCGCGAGCAGCAGCCCGCCTTGCCGGACTGCGAGCCCTGCTGCCTGGAGCATTACCGGATCGTCTTCATCAAGCCGGCCAACCAGATCGAGGCGCTGCGCCAGCTGGTCGTCTATCTGCGTTTGTGGCGCAAGCTGAAAGAGGTTTGCGGGGCCAGATACAATTTTCCGACGCTGTGCGACATCTGCGAGGTGCTGCAGCTCTTCATCGGCAATTCGATCAATCCGGAGTTCATCCGCCAGCTCGCCGGATTCCAGATTCTCAAGGACCAGTTCGGCCTCAAGCTGACTGACGGCAGCCACGTGGCCGGCAGCCACGGCGCGAGCCGCACCCACATTCTGGCGCTGTGGGTCGGTCCCGGTGCGACGAAGTGGACATGGGCGGTCGGCCACCTCGTCGATCGCATCGCGCATTTTGCCAAGGCGCGGCACGAATCGCGCGGCCGTCAGCCTGATTTCATCAAGCTCCTGGTCGGCAATCTCGATCCGCTGTCGATCCTGGCAGGGTTCGACCCGAAGACCGCCACCGACACCTGGTACGCGCGGCCCACCAACACGTTGCGGTTTGCCGAGGTGCTGGGCAAGATCTACGCGTCGCAATTCGGCATCGGCGAGATCCTCTATCTGTTCACCGCTGAGGATCATCTGGACGGCGACGATCCGTTTGCATTGCAGGACGCCAACGAGGCGCTCGACCTTCCGCTCGGCCTGCCCGACGGCGAGCATGAGCACGCGCTGTGGGCGCTGCGGCGCAAGCTTCTGGCGGTCGAGGTGAGCGAGGAGGAGCTGGAGGACTGGAGCTGGCACCGGATCGAGACGGCGCTGCGCGAGGAATTCGGCTATGACGTGCCGCCCGGCGGCACCGACTATCTCACCTCGTTGGGGCAGCATTTCTTTCCCGAGGTGCTCGAGCATTCCGGAACGCCGGTTGCGGCCAAGGACCGGCAGTACCGGGTCGATCTTCCCGCGGGAACGCCGGGGATGTGGAACACGCCGCCGGACGGGCCATTCCACTTCGATGGCGGCGCCCCCAAGCAGCTGTGGACACAGATCCCGCTGCGCGACGAGGCGGTGATCAACAAGCTCGAGCACCTGCGCAAGCTGACGCCGCCGGAGCAAATGGCGGTGCAGAATCTCTACTACATGCCACGGGTGGATCTGGCGCCGTTCGCCTGCCTGTTCCCGAGCCTCGCCGCCGCCGAGCGTCACCTGATCGAGGAGCGCAGCGAGCAGGAGCGCTGGGCTTGGTTCCGCCGTCACTTCGTTTTGGCCTACAAACGCTGCCACACCATCGCGTCGCATCTGGTGGCGCATGTCGCGGCAGCGACCGAGAGCGACGGGGAGGGCGGGCACAAGGCAGCCTGGCTGATCCTGCAACGGCTGTTCGCCGACGAGAACCGCGCGAAGACCAGCTGGGAGGCGGATTCCGGCGCCGTGCCGGACGTCACGTGGAAACCGCTGCCGAGCGGCGGCAGCTTCGCCGCGCTGCTCGGTCTCACCGGCACGGGGCTGCTCGGCGAATTCCGCCGCGCCAATGACGTCGCCTGCTGGCAGGAGATGCAGGGGCCGATGAGCGTGTTCGGCCACGAGCGCAGCGAGCGCAATGCGCCGGTGCCGACCATCCTGCCGGCGATGGATCTGACCTTGGCGCCCGACCAGAGCCAATATGTGGAGCTGCGCAACGGCTTCGCCATCCGCGACCGCCACGGCCGCGATCTCGGCGGCGCGGAAAGCTTCCAGGTCACCTGGTCGGGCCTGTTGCTGGTCGACGACGAGGGCAAGTACGAGTTCACCGCGGGCGCGCCGACCGCGGACGGCGAGGCGCCCGACCGCGAGCGTGCCGAGCGTTGCCGCTGGCGCGTCACTCTCACGCGCGGACAACGCAGCTGGGTGCTGCTGCGCCACCATTGGCAGGGCGGCGGACACGGCCCGCTCGAGTCGTCGCTGGCGCTGCGGCGCGGCGCCTATGGCATCACGGTGGAGTTCGTGCAGCCGCCGCCGAATTTTTCCGGCGTCGACGACATCTATCCCCAGCACACCGGATTCCAGGTCAAGTATTGCGGACCCGATACCGGCGGCCGGCAGGAGGCGCTGCCGCTGCATCGGCTGTTCCGCGACCTCAAGGATGACCCGCCCGGGATCGAGTTTCCCGAAGGCAGCACGGCGGGCCTCGTGCTCGCGCTGCAATACACCAGCACGATGCGCGACATCCGGCGGACCTATCAGCGCGCATTCAAGGCCTTGCTGTTCGCGCACCGGTTCGCGCTCTCCGGGCATCTCGTCCAGCACTACCGGCGCGCTGAGCTCGGCTACATGCTCGATCACGCCGACCTGTTCGCCGGCGTCAGCTATTTCCGCAATCCGGCGTTCACGCGCCACGCCGCGAATTTCGATTTCAACTTCCTGCCGCTGAAGGATCAATACCGCCCGCCAATGCCGGCGCAGGACCAGCGCGTCGATCCGACGCCGAAGCGCCGGCAGGCGCTGTTCGACTGGTGGGAACGGATCTACGACTACACGCATATGCGCCGCGACCGGACCAGGACTCCGGAACGCCCGGTCTGGCTCATCTTCGAGGAGGCAGAAGAAAAGCAGCCGGACAACCCGGCGCAGCTGCTGCGCCATCTCGACATCGACTTCCGCCATGCCCCCCTAGTGCTGAGCTATTTCGACGGGCAGGCGCTGCCGGTCTATGCTGTCACGAGCGACGACCTCAAGGACGACCGCTGGGCGGTGCGCGCCTGGCACGGCGACCGCTGGACCTCGCGGCTGGTGCGGCGTTTCAGGCCGCTCGATATCCGCAAGGCGCGGCCCGACCTGTGGGCGTCGGACCATCCCGGCAGCCTGGTCGCGGCGGAGACGGACACCGGCAATGCCAATCTCGCGCGCTTTCTGTGCGACGGCTGTTTCGAGAACGGCGAGCCGCGGCGATACACGGATGTGAAGGTCCTTGCCGACCGCCTGCGCGAGCGCGCCCGCGCGGCGCTGCTGGCCTATCTGTGCGGCATGAACCGGGTCGCGCTGCCGTGGGGCGGCACCGCCAGGTCCGCCAAGGACCTGAGCGAGCTGCTGCTGCTCGACGTGGAAGCCGGCCCCTGCGAACGGCGGAGCCGGATCGAGGACGCGGTGACCGCCGTGCATGATTACATCCAGCGCGCGCGCTTGGGCCTCGAGCCCGGCTGGAGCAGCAGCGCGGCGTTCGTGCAGCTGTGGACGCGCGAGTTCGCGCAGTTTGCGATCTGGGAAAAGTGCAAGTGCCGCACGCTCTACAAGGAGAACTGGATCGAGTGGGATGAGTTGCGCAAGGCGCGCAAGATCGAGGCCTACCAGTTCCTCGAGACGGAGCTGCGGCGCTCTACCTTGACCATCGCCGTGCCGGGCGGGTTGGAGTACTGGCCGCAATCGCTGCCGCCGGTGCACCCCGCGGTCAAGCTGCTGCAGGAGCGGCAGCCGTCCGCGCTGCGGCTGCTCAATCCGCCGCGCGAGGGCCTCGGAGTGCTGGGAACGCCGGAGCGCGACGCACGGCCGTCATGGCTGGCGCCGGATCTCGGCCAGGCGGCGACGCAGGTCACGTTGCCCCCGGGCGACGTCAGTCCGAATCCGAGTGGAGGGGGCGCGGGGGGCCACGGCCGCGCCGCGCCAATTCCAGGCGGCGGGGCGGCGCAGCAGCCGCTGCCGTTCTGGATCGAGGCCGCGATTCGCCTCGGGGCGAAGTTCATCCGCGTCGCCGCGGCCGGCGTGCCGCCGGCGGCCGCCGAATTTCACGCCAGCGACTTCCATGCCGAGCCCGGATGCTGCGACGAATGCGGTTGCGTGCATCCGCCGCTGGTCGACGAATATTATTTCTGGCTGATCGGCGCGCAGGTGTTCAACGCACCCGATCCGGATCAGGACGAGTATTACGACCCGACGCAACAGGCGTCGACGGAGTGGCACGATCCGGACTCGCTGCCGACGCTGCTCGACTGGACGGCGATGCCCGCCGCGCGGCTCGCCTGGTGCCGCGTGCACAACGGCGAGCTCATGCAGCCGCGGCGCTCCGATGAATGCGTGCAGTTGGCACAAGGCACGGTTCCCGACCTCGCCTTGGTCGGGCGGCTCGGCGACTCCTTGACGTTCTCGGTCGCCGGCGGCATCCACCCGGCCGGCTACAACGGCAGCGATCAGCCCGGCTTCCGCTACGACCTGGCGACGGATTCCGCGGTCACGCTGCCGCTGGTGGCGGACGGTCCGGGGACGGCTAGCCCCTATCCCGCGGGCCTGCCGGTTTATCCCTATTTCGCGTTCGTGGAGCCCGGCGACCGGCTGTTCCTGGAAACTCCGTTCAGCCCGGCGATCGCGATCGCTGGCGTGCTGCGTTGCCACTGCCGCTTCGAGCCGGCGTTGAAATGGTATCGCCTGGTGCGCGACCCGCTGCAGGTCGACAATATCTGGGTCGATTGCGGCGGCGGCCAGCTTGGCACCGGAGATGTCGCATTGGGCGACGTCGCGCCGCTCGACCCCGGTCACGACACGCGTCCCGGCGCCGGCAACGATGTGCTGCTTGGCCCGGGTGCGGGCCACGGGCGTCCCGGCGCCGGCAACGACCTGCCGCCGACGCGCGGGCAGATCGTGCCGCCGGTTCCGATCGTGCCGCACATCGACATGTGCTGCGACAGCACCAACATCTCCGCGCAGGACGCGCGCGATCGCGCGATCCTGCTGCACTATCTGGAGACGCTGCTGGAATGGTCGCGCGCGCTGATGCGGCGCAACTCCCGCGAATCCGCGCAGCACGCGCGCGTCGTGCTGGACACCGCCGCGCGCATCCTGGGCACCTGCCCGCGCACGGTCGTGCACCATCAGCCGCCCAAGCTCACCACCACCATCATGACGGTCGGGGATTTCGTGCCGCTCAATCCGCCGCTCAATCCGAGGCTGACGAACCTCTATTGCCACGTCGACGATGGGCTCGCGCTGGTGCATCGTTGCCTGACCGACGCGCGTCTGCGCACCACGTCGGGCGACTGCCGCACGCCCTATTGGGGCAAGGACCCCTGCGACTGCGGGCCGTTCGAGCAGCACTGCGGCTGCGACAGCGGCGAGGAGCCGTGCTGCGACGACGACGCGTGGTGCTATCCGCACAGCCCCTATCGCTTCGCCTATCTGATGCAGAAGGCGCAGGAGGCGGCGTCGCGGGTTTGCGAGTTCGGCAACGCGCTGACGTCCGCCTTCGAGCGCGGCGACGCGGAATATCTCGCGTCAATCCGCACGCGCCACGAGGTCGAGATCGCCGACCTGAACATCCGCGTGCGCCAGGACCAGTGGCGCGACGCTGACTGGCAGGTCAAGGCGCTCGGCAAGACCAAGGAGGTCACTCAGAGCAACCGCCGCTATTACAAGCACCTGATCGATGCCGGTCTCAACAACGGCGAGCTCAACTACGAGAGCAACATGATCACCGCCGCCGGCCTGCAGACGACGGCCACCGGCATCGAGGCCGTCGCCGAGGCAATGGAGATCATCCCGGACCTCTTCGTCGGCTTTCCGTGCGAGGAGACGTGGCTGCCGCTCGGCACCAAGCTGGGCGAGATGTTCAAGACCATCGCCCGGATCACCAACGAGCTCGCCGGCATCGCCAGCACCAATGCCTCGCTCGACCAGACCGAAGGCTCCTGGCAGCGCCGGCTGGACGAATGGGTCCATCAGGTTGAGACTCTCGACATCGAGATCGAACAGATCGAGATCCAGATCCTGGGCGCCGAGCGGCGGCGCAATCAGGCGCTGCAGGAGCTCAACATCCAGCAGCGCGGGCTCGAGCAGGCGCGCGAGGTGCTGGACGCGACGCGCGACAAATTCACCAACCATGGGCTCTATCTGCATCTGCAGAAGGAGCTGGCCGGCATGTTCTGGCAGATGCACGGCGTGGCGAGCCACCTGGCGCTGGAGGCGCAGCGGGCGTTCAATTTCGAGCTCGGCTATACGCGCCGCAACTTCCTGCGGTGCGACGGCTGGGACGAGCTGCACGAAGGGCTGTTGGCCGGCGAGAAGCTGCAACTCGCGCTGCAGCGCATGGAGGCCGAATACGCCACCTGCAATCGGCGCGAATATGAGCTCACCAAGCACATCTCGCTGGCCCAGCACTTCCCGATGCAATTCCTCCAGCTCAAGCTCACCGGCCGCTGCGAGATCGAAATTCCGGAATGGATGTTCGATCTGGATTATCCCGGCCACTACATGCGGCGAATCAAGAACGTCAGCCTCACCATTCCGTGCGTGACCGGCCCGTATACCGGGGTGCATTGCCGCCTCACCTTGCTGAGCAGCCGCACCCGCATCGATCCCTGCCTGCCCTGCCCGGTCGCGCGATGCTGCGACGACCGGCCGCGCCATTCCTGCGGTTGCCGGCATGAGCCCGGAGAGCACTACGACGCAGGTTGCGGCGATCAGCGCATGGCCGTGCTCTACGGGGCGAGAGAGGCGATCGTCACGTCGAGCGGACGCAACGATGCCGGCTTGTTCGAGATGAATTTCCACGACGAGCGGCACTTGCCGTTCGAGTTCTCCGGCGCGGTGAGCTGCTGGCGCATTGAGATGCCGCCCGAGAACAACTATTTCGAGATGGACAGCCTCGTGGAAGTGGCCATGCAGATGAATTACACATCACGCGAGGGCGGCGAGCCGCTGCGCGCGTCCGCGCGCGCGTCCGCGCGCAGCAAGCTGCCCGGAAACAGCTGGATCATGATCGACGTGCGCAAGGACTTTCCGGATGCGTGGGAGCTGTTCCGGCGTGCGCGCAAGGATCATGAGGGCGCACGCCGCCTGACGCTACGGGTGGACCGCAAGCTGTTTCCGTTCCTTCCCGGGGATCCTGGCCTCAAGATTACCAAGCTCGGCATATTGCTCGAAGCCGAGGAGCGTCACCCGCACAAGTGCCCCGAGCTGCACGAATGCGCCTGCGCGAGCGAGGACGTCCGCGGCAGCCACCTGGTCGAGGTCACGGTCGACCATGCCGACGACGACCGCAACGACTTCGACGAGGTCGAGATCGAATGCGTCGCGAGCGCGGATTGGCCGAAGCTCTACCATGGCGTCGGCGAGATCGATGTCGCGCCGATCGACCGCTGGCACGAGGAGCATTCGCTGGTGCTCACGTTCGCCGACGATGTGCGGCCGGCGCGTATGTTCCTGCTGTGTCGATACGCGGTGATCGAGCAATGCTGCGAGACGATGCGTTGCACGACGCCGCAGTTGATGACAGCATGAGCAGCTGATGACAGCATGAGAAGCGAGGGCGACATGCCGCGATATCAGTTCGTGACCGGAATTAGCCTCTCCCTCCTGGAGGAGGAGATCAACCGGATGGTGGCCGAGGAGCCTGGCCTGGCGCTCAATCAGGTCCTGCAGGTCCCGGGCGCCGGGTTCGTCGGCGTGGTCGAGCGCGACATCAGCGCGCCGCTCGCGCAGCCCGAGCCAGCCGAACCGGCCAAGCCGAAACCGACCAAACCGAGATTCGCAAGACGGCGTTGAAGAAAGCGGTTTGCGCGACCTTGCGCGAACGCCGGCCAGCATCTCGCTGTCGGCCGTGACGTCGCCGGTCTTGACTGATCCGTTCATTGCTCTTCCCTGTCGATTATTGGGCTCTCCAGCCGCGGCCATTCCAGTGCTCCTCGCCGAGGGCGCGAGCTCGGGACGCCGGCCGCGGCCGGACGAATGTCTCGTTCTGATGGTCTGGGTACGCGCAGAGCCGCGCTTTATTCGTTCGGGTTGCGCATTTACCCGACATGGATCAACGCTGCCGAGCCGTGCCGGCTCCCGCTGCTGCGATGAAAGCGGCCGGATGCGACAACGTCGTTGGTGATCGGCAGCATGCCGGCGCCACCGGTTTCGGGATGCGGCCCGGGGGTTGACAATCGGCGGACCAGGATGAACGAAACGTCCTTGGGGATTGCGCTGAAGGTCGACCAGGGCCGACCTGCGCCGGATGAGGCGCAGCCGTGGCGCCTGCCGCAGAACGGGCGCATTGGCGGGGTGCTCCCCGGTGAGCTTGTAACGACATGAAGATAGATCAGGGACATCGTTTTTCCGTCGCGCCGATGATGGAATGGACCGACCGGCACTGCCGGTTCTTCCATCGTCTGCTGACCCGACGGGCGCTGCTCTATACCGAGATGATCACGACCGGCGCCGTGATTCACGGCGACCGTGCCCGCCTGCTCGCCTTCGATCCGGCGGAGCATCCGGTGGCGGTGCAGCTCGGCGGTTCCGACCCGAAGGCGCTCGCCGAGGTGGCGCGCATCTGCGCCGATCGCGGCTTCGACGAGATCAACCTCAATGTCGGCTGCCCGTCGGACCGCGTGCAGGACGGCCGCTTCGGCGCCTGCCTGATGGCGGAGCCGTCACTGGTCGGCGCGTGCGTCGTTGCCATGAAGGCGGCAGTCGAGGTTCCGGTCACCGTCAAGTGCCGCATCGGCATCGACGACCAGGACCCCGAGGCGGCGCTCGAGGCGCTCGCCCAGGAGGTCGAGGCCGCAGGCGTCGACGCGCTCATCGTGCATGCCCGCAAGGCGCTGCTCGCCGGGTTGTCGCCCCGGGAGAACCGCGACGTCCCGCCGCTCGATTACGACCGCGTCCATCGGCTGAAGGCCGCGCATCCGCGCCTTCCGGTCATTCTCAACGGCGGGGTGGGAAGCCTCGATGCCGCGCTCGGCCATCTCGATCGGGTCGACGGCGTGATGATGGGTCGCGCCGCCTATCGCGAGCCGTGGCGGCTCATCGATGTCGACGAGAAGATTTTCGGCGTGCCGGCGCCGTTCGCCTCGACCAAGGCGGCGGTCCGGGCGTTCCTGCCTTACGTCGAGCGCGAGCTCGCCCGCGGCACGCGGCTCCACGCGATCACCCGGCACGTCCTCGGCCTGTTCCACGCCGTGCCGGGGGCGCGCGCCTTCCGCCGGCATCTGGCGATCCATGCGGTCAAGCCCGGCGCCGGGCCCGAGGTGCTGGAGGAGGCGCTGGCCCTCGTCCTGGACAGCACCGCGGATTTGCCGCACATCGTCGCCGCGTAACCTCCCGGCTTTTCCCGATAGCGACGATGCTCAATGTCCCGGTCAACGAGCTGATCTGGCTCGCCGCCGCCATCTTGGTGGGCGGCGCGGTCACCGGGGTGCTCGCCGGCCTGTTCGGCATCGGCGGCGGCGCGGTGATCGTTCCGGTGCTGTTCGAGGTGTTTCGCGTGCTCGGGGTGCCCGAGGAGGTCCGCATGCAGCTCTGCATCGGCACCTCGCTCGCCATCATCGTGCCGACCACGATCCGCTCCTATCTGGCGCACCGTCTCAAGGGGGAGGGCATCCGCGAGGTGGTGCGGCGCTGGGCGCTGCCTGCGGTCGCGGGCGTTGCCACCGGCTCGCTCATGGCCGCGTTCGCCCCCGGCGCGGTGTTCAAGGTGGCTTTCGTGCTGGTGGCGAGCTTCATCGCGATCAAGCTCCTGTTTGCCCGCGACAGCTGGCGGCTCGGCGACGATCTGCCGGGGGCGCCGGCGATGACCGCCTACGGCTTCACCATCGGGCTATGCTCGTCGCTGATGGGAGTGAGCGGCGGCTCTCTCGCCAATCTGGTGCTCACCCTCTACGGCAGGTCGATCCACAATGCGGTGGCGATTTCCGCCGGTCTCGGCGTGCCGATCTCGATCGCCGGCACCATCGGCTACATGGTGGCCGGGTTCAAGCATCAGGCGCTGCTGCCGCCGCTGTCCGTCGGCTTCGTGTCGCTGATCGGCGTCCTGTTGATGGCGCCGGTCTCGAGCTTTACCGCGCTCTATGGAGCGCGGCTCGCGCACGCCCTGTCCAGGCGCCGGCTCGAGGTGGCGTTCGCGATTTTTCTGCTGGCCGCATCGGCCCGCTTTCTCATCAGCCTGGCGTGATGTCGTTCACGGATAGGCGCGCATCATCAGCTTGTCGGCGCGCACCTCCCAGCTCTCCAGGCGGTTGAGAAAGCTCATGCCGAGCAGGCTGGTCCGGAGCTGCCCCGGCTGCGCGATCAGCGCCGGCACCGCGCGCTCCACCACGGTGCCGACCGCGATCCGGTCGAGCGTCACCGGCGCCGCCCGGGTGCGCCCGTTGGCGGTGTCGACATTGACCGTATAGGCCAGGACCTCGAGGGGCAGCCCGGCGGCCTTCGCCGCCTCCTGGGTGAGCACCACGGCGCTTGCTCCGGTATCGAGCACCATCGAGATCTTCGCTCCGTTCACCTGCGTCGCCACCTGGAAATCGCCGGCGCGGGCGCGGGCGATTTCTACGGTCCGGCCGCGGGAGACAGCGCGGCCGGGTACGAGCTCGGCAAGCAGGCGGTCGCCGATGTCGCGGAGATCGTGGCGATAGGTGTAGCCGACCGCCAGAATGAGCGCGAGGACGACCCAGAACAGGGCCGCCTGGAGGGCTTCGGAAAACCGGTCGCGGAACATCGCCAGCACGGCGCCGCCGACGAACACCAGGATCGCGATCTTCATCGCCAGCGAGGCGAAGTCCTCGGTCGAGAGCCCCCCGATCGTGCCCTCGTCATGGCGCGCCACGACCAGGAGCAGCGCGGCGCCGAGCCCGATGAGCAGGATCCAGAAAAGCCTGCCGGTCACGACACGGCTCCGCCCGACGGATCGGCCGGAGTTGGTGCACCGCAATCGAGCGCTGCCAGCCGCCGCGGCAGCTCGGCCATGACCCGGCGACGCTCGGCGTCGGAGAACTGTGTCCAGCCGCCGATCTCCGCAAGGCTGCGCCCGCAGCCGACGCACAAGCCCGCGGTCGGGTGGACGACGCACACTTTGGTGCAGGGCGTGTCGATGCTGGGCATGGCCGTGGTCGCGATTCGAGGGCGCAATGTACGGGCCGCGGGCAGGAACGCAATCGGGCGCGCCGCGCCGGCAGGGCGTGCGGTGCAACTCCGGCGACGGAATCCGGCCCGCGGGG
Organism: uncultured Alphaproteobacteria bacterium; assembly: GCA_963755055.1. Taxonomy (GTDB): domain Bacteria; phylum Pseudomonadota; class Alphaproteobacteria; order Rhizobiales; family Xanthobacteraceae; genus AP-16. The sequence goes on from CAVWIS010000018.1 coordinate 18,271, forward strand.
CCGCGGAAATGATGCAATCGAGCCACACCGGCTTGGGATTCCGCCTGCTTCCCTTTGGTTGCGGATTGACTCCCGTCGACCAGCGGCGCAGCTTTTCCCCGGGGCGGACGTGCACATGGCGGCGCGGGGGCGTCGTGCACGAGAGGACATATCCGCGCGGGGGGCGTGCGATACGGTCCTGCCTGCGCCGGTGGTTGGTGGCACTGCCATCATTCACCGGCGCAGGGCTGTCCCTCAATCCTGTCCCCTGCGATCCTGAATGCCGCCAAGAGCCTGCCGTCAGACGCACCGGTCATGCGCCCGGACGAGCGCCGCGGTCAAATGCCCAGGTAGCTGGACTTGATCTCATCGTTGGCCCACAGCTCCTGCGGCCGGGCCGAGTAGACGACGCGGCCTTTGCTGAGAACGTGCACGTAGTCGACCAGTTTGATCGCGAGCGACGCATTCTGCTCGACCAGCAGGATGGAGAGGCCTTCGGCCTTGAGCTTGGCGACCGCGTCCCACACGCCCTGGATGATGATGGGGGCGAGGCCCTCCGACGGCTCGTCCATGATCAGGCAGTCCGGGTTGGTCATCAGCGCGCGGCCGATGGCGAGCATCTGCTGCTCGCCCCCCGAAAGCGTCCGCGAATGCTGGTTGCGGCGCTCCTTCAGCCGGGGAAACAGCGCATAGACCCGCGCCAGGTTCCAGCCGTGTCGGTCGACGCTGCGCTCGGCGACCAGGAGATTCTCCTCCACGCTCAGCGTGGGAAAGACGCGGCGGCCCTGCGGCACCAGGCCCATGCCGCCGCGGACCGTGACGAATGACGGGCTTTGCGCGATGTCGACGCCCTTGAACAGGACCCGGCCGCGGCGCGGCGGCGTGAAGCCGACGATCGATCGTACCAGCGTCGTCTTGCCGACGCCGTTGCGGCCGAGGAGCCCGAGGATCTGCCCCTGCTCGAGGCGGAGCGACAGGCCCTGGAGCACGTAGGCGTCGCCGTAATAGGTGTGGATGTCCTCGACTTCCAGGATCGCCATGGGGTCAGCCGGTCCCGAGATAGATTTCGCGCACGCGGGCGCTGTGACGGATCTCGTCGGTCGCGCCGGTCTCGAGCACCTCGCCGAAGTGCAGCACCGAGATGTGGTCGGCAACGTCGAACACGACGTCCATGTCGTGCTCGATCAGCAGGATGGCCAGCGCCGGGTCGAGCGTGCCGAGGAAGCGTGTCATCTCGGCGGATTCGCCCGAGGAGAGGCCGGCGGCCGGCTCGTCGAGCAGGAGGATTTTCGGGTCGCTGGCGAGCCCGAGCACGATCTCGAGCTGGCGCTGCTCGCCGTGGGAGAGGTAGCGCACCTCGACGTCGCGGCGATCGGAGAAGCCGGCTGCCTCGAGCAGCCGGTCCGCCTTGTCGTATACCTCGCGGTACGACGACTGGAAGCGCCACATCACGAATTTCGACGGGCGCAGGCCCTCGATGGCGAGCAGCACGTTGTCGAGCACGCTGAGCCTGGGAAAGAGGTGGGTGACCTGGAAGGTGCGCGCCATGCCCAGCGCGGTGCGCCGGTGGCTCGGCCAGGCGGTGACGTCGCGGCCGAACATCAGCACCTCCCCGGCGGTGGACGACAGGATTCCGGTGATGAGGTTGAAGAGCGTGGTCTTGCCGGCGCCGTTCGGGCCGATGATCGCCTTGCGGTCTCCCGGCATGATCTTCAGGTCGACGTCGCGCACTGCGCGCAGCCCGCCGAAATTTTTCGACAGCCGCTTGAGCTCGAGAACGGGGATTTCGCCGTCAGGACGCGCGTCCATGATCAGGCGAGACCCACGCGGGTGAGGCTTGGCGCTGGTTTGACTCTCGAAATCGTGCCGCAAGGCACGGCGCCTCTTCTCCCTCTCCCCGCTCTTCGCGGGGAGAGGGTCGGGGTGAGGGGCTCTTCTGAACTCGTCGAAGGCCGCGTCGTCGGGCGACGCCCCCTCACCCGCCGCGCTGCGCGCGGCGACCTCTCCCCGCAGGCGGGGAGAGGTGGCGGGCCGAGTGCGGGGCAACGTCGGGGCCCCCAGCACCTGATTCATCACAAGGACCTCACGTCACTCGCAATACCGGCAGGGCGGGAAGTCGCGGCTGTAGACCGGCTGCTTGAGGAACTCGGCCTTGCTGTATTGGCCGAATTGGCTCACCGCCGGGTAGGTCTTGATCACCGTGTTCCACAGCTCCTCCTTGTCGTAGCCGAACATCTTCTTCTTCTCGACCTTCTTGATGTAGATGTTGTGCACCGGGTTGCGCATGTCGTCGATGGTGACCGGGCCGCGCGGCGCATCGACCTTCACGGCGGTCATCAGCTTGATGAACTCCTCGGTGCCCGGCCATTTGCCGTGGGTGCCCTTCAGGACCTCGTGGATCATGTGCGCGGTGGTGTAGCAGGTCTCCGAGAAGTACGACGGAACCTTGCCGTATTTGGCGCGGTAGGTCTTGACGAAGGCTTCGTTCTTCGGCGTCGCCAGCGCCGCGCTGTACTGCAGCGGGGAGACGTGACCGATCACCTCGTCGCCCATGAACGGAAGGACGAACTCGTCGTAGCTGGTTCCGCCGCCGATCACCGGCAGCTTGTTGCCCGCCGCCGCCAGCTGCTTGGGGAACTGCAGCGACATCGGGCCGACCATCAGGGTGAAGATGGCGTCGGCGTCCTGCTTGATGGTCGGGATGAAGGGGCCGAAATCCTTGGTCCCGAGCGGCGGCCAGATCTTCTGCACGATTTTTCCGCCGCAGTCCTCGAAGCTCTTCTGGAAGCCGCCGACCACCTCGTAGCCGAACGCGTAGTCGGCGGCGATCGCCGCGATCTTCTTGTAGCCCTGCTCGCACGCCCATTGGCCGAACGGATGGCTCGGCTGCGAGCTCGACCATCCGGTGCGGACCAGATAGGGGTAGTTGTCGAGCTGGCGCTGGGTGAGATCGTCGGCGGCGGAGACCGGGACGATGTACAGCGTCTTCTCGGCGCTGCTCACCGGGGCCAGCGCATAGCCGGTCGAGGCCAGCACGCCGCCGATCATCATGTGCACCTTGTCCTGCAGGATCAGCTTCCTGGCCTTGGTGACCCCGACGTCCGGCTTGCCCTGCTCATCCTCCAGGATGAACTTGATCGTGGCGCCGCCGAAGTCGCCCTTCACCTCGTCGACATACATCTGGAACCCGTCGACCATGTCCTTGCCGGCCTGGGCGAAGATGCCGGTCATCGGCGCCAGGAAGCCGACCCGCACCTCCTCGGCCCCTGCGGGCGAGGTCGCGCCCGCGGCGAGCGCGAGCGTGCCCAGCAGCATCGGCGCAAATCTCCATGTGCTCTGCATGTCCTACCTCCGTCGTTGCCGCGCCTTCCGACTCATCGGGAAGACACGGGCGTCAGCTTTGCGGCTTCTTCCGGCTTTTCGGCCGCGGCGCCGCGCCGACGCAGCCGCTGTGAAATTCCCATGAGGCCTTCGGGCAAGTACAGGATGGTCAGCACGTAGACCGCGCCCAGCACGTACTGCCACCATGGCACCAGGGTGCTCAGGAACTCGCGCAACGAGAACACGATGGTCGCGCCGATCACGGCGCCGACCAGGGTTCCGGCGCCGCCGAGCACCACCATCAGCAGCGCGTCGACCGACGTGGTGATGACGACATTCTCCGGGCTGACGATGCCCGCGGTGTGCGCCCACAGCACGCCGGACAGGCCGCCGAAGCCGCCGGCAATGATGAAGGCGACGTATTTGTGCAGCCAGGTATTGTAGCCGAGGATCCGCATGCGCAACTCGCGCTCGCGGATCCCGACGAGGCTGCGCCCGAACGGCGACCGGGTCAGCACGTACATCGCCAGCAGCGACGCTGCGAAGAAGGCGAGCACCAGGTAGAAGAAGGTGACCGGATCGGAAAGATCGATGCCGAATTTCGGCCGGTCGCGCAGATTGATTCCGTTGTCGCCGCCGGTCAGCGAGTTCCACCGGTAGGCGAGCCCCCACACGCACTGGCCGAGCGCGAGCGTGATCATCAGGAAATAGACGCCGGTCGCGCGAACGGCGAACAGGCCGAAGACGGCGGCCAGCGCCGCGCCGAGCAGCATGCCGAGCACCACCACCAGCAGGAAGTCCCAGCCGAGGCCGAACTGGAGGCGGGTCGCGAGAATCGCCGTCATGTAGGCGGCAACCCCGAGATAGGCCGCCTGGCCGAGCGAGGCGAGCCCGGTATAGCCGAGCAGGATGTCGAGGCTCATCGCCAGGATCGAGAACGCCAGGACGCGGGTGGCGAGCAGGATGATGAACGAGCTGGTATGCGGCACCACAATCGCTACGGCGGCGATGGCGGCGACGACGATCAGGATCCTGGTCCGCCGGCTGAACATCCTTGCGCTCATTCCCGTCCGAACAGGCCGGTCGGCCTGACCGCCAGGATCAGCACCATCGGCGCATAGAGGGTGAAATACGACACCTCCGGGAAAAGCGCCTTGCCGAAATTGTCGGCGAGCCCGACCAGGAGCGCCCCGATCGCGGCGCCGGTCAGGCTGCCCATGCCGCCGATGATCACCACCGCGAAGGCGAGCGGCAGGATCTCGAAGTCGAGCCCGGGATAGATTCCCAGGAACCCGCCGCCGATCACCCCGCCGAGCGCCGCCAGAAAAGCCCCCAGCGCGAAGATGAGCATGGAGATGCGAGAAGTGTCGATGCCGACGCCGCGCGCCATCTCGGCGTCGTCGACCGTGGCGCGCACCGCGGCGCCCATGCGGGTCTTCTCCATCGCCAGCCACAGCGCGACGCCGATGGCGAGTGCCACCGCGATCATGAACACCCGGTACAGCGGAAGATAGATGCCGCCGACCACGATGCTCCGCGTCAGGGCCACCGGCGGGTTGATGTCCATGTTGTTGCCGCCCCAGATGTCGAGGGCGGCCTGCTGGAACAGGAAGGCGAAGCCGACGGTCAGCAGCACCTGGCGCAGCGGGTCGAATCCGAGCCGGCGCAGGAAGATGCGCTCCATCAGCATGCCGAGGCCGGCGATCGCGAGCGCCGCGACCGGGATCGCCAGCAGCCACGATCCGGTCGTCGCGATCACCGACAGCGCCACGTAGCCGCCGAGCAGGAAGTAGGAGCCGTGCGACAGGTTGACGATGCGCATGACGCCGAAGATCAGCGACAGCCCGCTCCCCAGCAGAAAGAGCAGGGCGCCGTAGGAAACGCCGTTGAAGGCCTGTATCAGCCAGAATCGCGTGTCCACGCCTGCCTGCCCCCCCGAGAGCCGGCAGTGTCGGATTATTCGAGGGCGGGATCAATCGTCATCCCGTGATCGAGGGCCAAGGCTCATCGCGACGGGGGGCAGGCGAGGCGGCCCGCCCCGCAGCCGCCGCGGGCGGAGAGCCCAGCCGTGCGCACGATGAGGTTGTGGCGGGGGTATTCTTGCCGGCAATGTGGGCGTCGGATCGAGGCTGGAGCTTGCCGTGCTGGCCGCCACCGTCGCGGCCCGCCCGTCACATGGCGTTCAGCCGCATCGGATAAGCGCTGGCCGAGATCAGCCACGGGAGGTGATGTCATGCGGTCATTCGATACGCTGGAGCCGTCGCGACGTGACGTCATGAAGGGTACGGCAGCGGCAGTCGCCGCTGCGGTGCCGATCGGGCGCGCATTCGCGGCCGGCGAGGCGACCACGGTGTCGGGCGTGGTCTACGAAAACCGGTCCGGTGGGCCCGGCCGCCAGGCCGGCGATCCGGGCATTGCCGGCGTGCTGGTGTCCAACGGCCGCGACGTGGCCAGGACCGACGCCGATGGCCGCTACACGTTGCCGATCGAGGACGAGAGCATCGTCTTCGTCATCAAGCCGACCGGCTACGCGCCGCCGGTCGACGAGAACAGGCTGCCGCGCTTCTACTACATCCACCAGCCCAACGGCTCGCCGCCGGCGCTCAAGCTGAGGTTCCGCGGCATCGCTCCCACCGGGCCGCTGCCTGCCTCCGTCGACTTCGCGCTGACCAAGGCGGACGAGCCGCAGACATTCGACGTGATCGTGTTCACCGATCCGCAGCCGGAAAGCCACGCCGAGGTCGATTTCATCCGCGACGATGTGGTCAACAGCCTGATCGGTGCCAAGGCGGCATTCGGCATGACGACCGGCGACATCATGTTCGACGACCTGTCGCTCTATCCCCGCCTCAACCGCATCATCGGTCAGATCGGCCTGACCTGGTACAATATCGGCGGCAACCACGACCTCAATTTCGAGGCGCCGGGCGCGAAATATTCGCGCGAGACCTACAAGCGGGTCTACGGCCCAACCTATTACGCGTTCGAGCATGGCGGCGCCCTGTTCCTGATGCTCGACAATGTCGATTATCTGGGGGCCGACCCTTCGAGGCCGCGCCTCGGCGGCAAATACGAGGGCCGCATCGGTCAGCGCCAGCTTGCCTTCGTCGCCAACGTGCTCAAGGAATTTCCCGCCGACAGGCTGGTGGTGGTCGCAATGCACATTCCGCTGCGCACCTATTTGGACAACCGTCCGGGGGTGAACACCGCCGATCGCGGCGACCTGTTGAAACTCCTCGGCGGACGACCGCACACGATCAGCCTGTCGGGCCATACCCACACCACGGAGCATCATTACCTCGGCGCCGCCGACGGATTTGCCGGCACAGAGCCCCACCATCATCACGTCATGACGGCAGTGTGCGGCTCATGGTGGAGCGGGCCGTTCGACCACCGTGGCATCGCGGTGGCCGACAGCCGCGACGGCAGCCCCAACGGGTTCCATATCCTGTCGATCGACGGGCCGAGCTGCTCGACGCGCTTCCAGGCGGCCAAGGAGCCCGGCAAGCAGATGCGCATCACCCTCGGAAGCGAGTTCCACGGCGACCGCAAGGAGATCCTTCGCGACTTCCGGATGGGCCAGCTGCTCGGCTCGCCGATCGCCCGGGAGAACGCGTTCGCCACCGATGTCGTGGTCAACGTCTTCGACGGCGGACCGCGCACCAACGTCGAATACCGCATCGGTGCGCGGCCTCCCATCAGGATGGATCGCGTGGTGCGGCCCGATCCGTTCGTCGAGGAGGTCTTTGCCCGCAACGAAGCCACCAAGAAGCCCTGGGTCAAGGCCGAGCCGTGCTCTCATATCTGGGTCGCCCGGTTGCCGGCCGATCTCGATGCCGGCACCCATTGCGTCGCCGTGCGCGTCACCGACGAATACGGGCGCGAGCACCGCGATCACCTGGTGGTGGAGATCACCGGCAGCGAGACCGTGGCCAGGCCGCGCCAGGGTTAGTTGGGAGGAGCTCGCGGCATCGAGGGTGCCAAGCAAAGCGGGCCCGTGTCGTCAGGCCTTCAGGAAATGCGGTACGGCGATCCAGTCCATCATGGCACGAGGCTCCTGCAGCAGCCTCCACATGCGGTGGTCTTCCTCGGTCGAAAGGCCGACGCCGAGATGGGTGCCGAGCTTGCGGCCATGCCGCACGATGCGCTCGCCGACGGGTTGGCGCAGGGCATCGTAGGCGGCAAGCCCGGTATCGATGTCGTCGTGGTCGCGCAACGCCGCGGCCAGCGCCTGGGCGTCGCCGCCCGCCTTGGCGACGCCGAATCCCATATGCGGACGCGCCGACGCCGCGGCATCGCCGATCAGCGCCACCCGCCCGTAGACCACATGCGGTGCGGAAAAGTCGTAGATCGGCGTGAAGAACGGCTGCGCGATATGGCGCAGGCAGTCGATGAAGGCCGGCGGCATGTCGCGCTCGGCCTCGGCGCGCATCTCGGCGACCAGGTCCCGACGGATGCGCGGGGGCGGCACCGAATGCTCATGCTGCCGGCCGTCCTCGTCGACGCACATCGCCTTAAGCGTCGCCGCGTCGCCGACCCGGTACCAGATGAAGTTGTAGCGCCGGCGGCCCGGTCGCAGGTCGTTGTCGAGGCCGGCGATCGGATAGCCGATCACCTGCTGGCGCTCGGGCAGGAAGAACGCAAAGTAGGGAAAAATCGCCTCCAGCGTCTCGGGCGCCAGCGCGGCCTCGTTGGGCGTGCCGCGCCAGATGTAATAGCCCGCGTAGATTGGCTGCACGGCGGGCGCGACCTGCGCACGCACCGCCGAACGGATGCCGTCGCCGCCGACCAACAGATCGGCGGTGGCGACGTGGCCTTCGGCGAAATGGACCCGCACCCCGAAGCCGTCCTCATCGACGCGGGCAAACGTGTGACCCAGATGGTAGCGCGCGGGATCGATGGTCCCGCGCAACAGTCGCTGCAGCCGGTCCCACGAGGTGAGGATCTGCGGCAGCGCCTTTCTGGCGATGACGCTGCCGCTGCGATCGAGGAGGATGCGCTCCTTAACCTCGATGCCGAGATCGCGCGTGCCGGCGCCGCTCGCCTCGAGCGCGTCGAGCAGTTCCGGATGGGTCGTGATGCCGGCGCCACGCCCGACCAGCTCGACGGTTGAGCGCTCGAACACATCGACGTCCCAGCCGATCTGCCGGAGGAAAGCTGCGGCGAACAGGCCCGACATCGATCCGCCGATGATGACCGCCCGTCGCTGTCGGCGTCCCCCGTCGGGCGCCCCCATCGCCATCTCCCTCGCGCCTTTGGTTGCTGCTTATTGCGACGCGCGGGTCGGGCGTCAACGCCGGCTGCGATCAGCCGCGAGCATGCTCCGTCGACGATCAGGTCCCGGCCTTGAAGCCGGCACGGTCCGGCCCGCGCCCGGCATCGGCTCTGCCGGCGGACGCGCCGCCGGGAGCGATCGGCGGTGCCGGCACCTCGATCGGGCCGAGCGCCGCCATGACGCGCTCGGGCGGGAAGGTCACGATCACCTCGGTGCCCTCGCGCAGCTTCGACTTGAGCGTGAAGGTGCCGCCGTGCAGGTCGATCAGGCTTTTCGCGATCGGCAGGCCGAGGCCGGTGCCCTGCTCGGCCGACTTGATCGCGTTGGTTCCCTGGCCGAACGAGGCGAGCACGATCGGGATCTCCTCCTCCGGAATGCCGGGGCCGTTGTCGCGCACCGCCATGTACTGGCCGCCCGAGGCGGTCCAGCCGGCCTTGAGCCAGATCTCGCCGCCCTGCGGGGTGAATTTGATCGCGTTGGACAGAAGGTTCAGGCAGATCTGCCGGACCGCGCGCTCGTCCGCCCACAGCCGCGGCAGGTCGTCCTCGAACACCTCGTGGATGGTCAGGCCGCGGGTCTTGGCCCGGAGCTTGAGCAAGTGGTGGCAGTCCTCGATCACCTGGGTGAGCGACACCGCCTCCTCGTTGAGCTCGTAGCGGCCGGCCTCGATGCGGGTGAGGTCGAGGATCTCGTTGATCAGGTTGAGCAGGTGCACTCCCGAATTGTGGATGTCGCCGGCATATTCCTTGTAGGTCGGCACCGTGTGCGGCCCGAACACCTCGCTCTTCATCACCTCGGAGAAGCCCAGAATGGCGTTCAGCGGGGTTCTCAGCTCGTGGCTCATCTGGGCCAGGAATCGCGACTTGGCGATGTTGGCGGCCTCCGCGTGGCGCCGCGCCTCGTCGGACTTCGCCTTGGCCTGCTCCAATTCGCCGATCAGCGCGTCCTTCTCGGCGCGTGCCTCCAGCGTCGCCAGCGTGGTCGAATAGAGCCGATGCGCCAGCATGGTGAAGTAGCCCTGCGCGGTCAGCGCCATGGCGGCCAGGATGTAGTTCTGCATCCCGCCCTTGACGAGGAAATTGACGCCGACCGCGAGCGTCACCGGGATGGTGGCGGCGAACATGGCGATCGGCAGGCTCGACGCCAGCATGCTCGACACCGCCACCACCAGCAGCATCACGAACAGGACGAACGTGCCGGCGACGCCGTCGTTGCGCACGATCTCCAGGATGTTGAGCATCCAGGCGAGGCCGAAGCACAGGTCGATGAGGATGAAGCGCAGCCGCCAGCGGATGACATTGATGCCGCCTGACGGTTCGCCGAGGAATCTGCGGCACATGCCGAGGCAGATGGCGTAAATCGCCAGCGCGCCGAGGGTCCACACGCCGGCATTGAGGAAACCGGTCCACAGGCCGGAGAGGAATCCGATCGTTCCGATCTGCAGCAGGATGGCGAGCGAGGCCGAGAATCGGGTCTGGGCGAACTGGCGCAGAAGCTCGTAGTCGAATGCCGGACGTGTACCGGTCGTCGAGGTCAGCCGGTCCCGCGCCTCGCGCACGCGTTTGGCGGCGGCCCGGCGCCGGTCGGCGGTCGCCCGGTCGGCCGCGACGTTCGCGCCGCGCTCCTGGCTGGGCAATGGAGTCATAAGGGCATCCGGATTCCGAGGATTCCGGCTATAAAGCCCCGATAAACCTTAAGGGTAGGCTGAGACTCGTGGTTAACGATCGGTTGGCGCAGGCGGCGGCGACCGGTGGGACGCATGATCGACAAGCTGACCCGGCGCGCCCGCGCGACCCTGCTGGCGGCCGGGGTTATTGCCGGCCTCGCGGCGGCCGCCTGGCTGCTCGACCGTCACATCCCGAAGATCACCGGTTCGGCGCGCGTGATCGATGGCGACAGCATCGTGGTCGCCGGCACCGAGATCAGGATCTACGGGATCGATGCGCCGGAATCCCGCCAGACCTGCCGGACCAACGGCCGCCCGTGGCCGTGCGGCACGGTGGCAACCGCCGCCATGCGGGCGCTGGTGGCGGGCCGCGAGATCCGGTGCCAGGCACGCGACCAGGACCGCTACGGTCGGACGGTGGCGCTCTGCCACGCCGGCGGCCTCGATCTCGGCGCCGCCATGGTCAAAGGCGGACATGCGGTGGCCTACGGCGCCTATGAGGCCGACGAACGCGAAGCCCAGGACGCCCGCCGCGGCATCTGGTCGGGCACGTTCGACAGGCCGGCCGCCTGGCGGGCGCGGCACCGGCGTGCACGGAATTGACGGCGCCGAGAGGAGCGGGCCACAGTGGCGCGCTACAAAAAAGACGTGGACCAGGGGACCGGTCGGCAAGACCCGGGCAGCCCGGCAGCGCTGCAATCCTGGCCTGATTGGCGAGGGGGCGGTGTCGTGGTAGTCACCGGAGCGCGCGGCGCAGCGATGGCTCACGGTGGCAGGTATTACGCTCCGCTACGGGGGGTAGAACTCCGGTCTTGACCGCCGCAGGGTCCCCGTGGTCGAGTTGCTGTGACATTCAACGTGCAGGACGGCGACCGGAAATCGCGTGACGCGGCTCGGCGCAAGGCGGTCGGAGACAGCATGAAGCTTTATGACGCTGGCCAGGAGCCCGAACCGCGGCGGGTGCGCATCTTCCTGGCCGAAAAGGGCATCTCGGTACCGACGGATCCCGATGCGCCCGACGGCGCGTCCGCCGAACCCGATTCCATCGATCCGCTCGAGCGGGTGCCGGTGCTGGAGCTCGACGACGGCACCGTGATCGCCGAGTCGCTGGCGATCTGCCGTTATTTCGAGGGTCTGCGCCCCGAGCCGCCGCTGTTCGGACGCGGCGGCAAGGAAGGCGCTCTGGTCGAGATGTGGAACCGCCGGGTAGAGGCCCATCTCTACAGCCCGGTATCCGCGGTGGTCCGTCATCTCGACCCCGGCCGGGCGCCGCGCCGGGATCAGATTCCGGCCTGGGGTGAAGCCAACAAACCCATCGTGCTGGATTTCCTCAACGAGCTCGACCGCGAATTGAAGGACCGTCTGTTCATCGTCGGCGACCATTACAGCGTCGCCGATGTGACCGCTCTGGTGGCGATCGACCTGATGGAGCCGGCGGGGCTCACCATGCCGGAGGACCTTGTTCACGTTCACCGGTGGTACGCGCAGGTCTCGGCGCGGCCGAGCGCGGGTGCCTGATCATGCGCGTCACCATCATCGGCTCCGGCGATGCCTTCGGTTCGGGCGGGCGGTTCAATACCTGCTTCATGGTCGAGGCCCTGGACAACAGGGTGCTGATCGATTTCGGCGCCTCGTCGATGGTCGCGTTGCGCGTCCGCGACATCGATCCGAACAGCCTTGACGGCGTGATCCTGAGCCATCTGCACGGAGACCATTTCGGCGCGTTGCCGTTCTTCATGATCGACGCCCAGCTCACCAGCCGGCGCGAGCGCCCATTCACCATCGCGGGCCCGCCAGGCACGCGCCAGCGCCTCGACCAGGCGCTCGAGGTGTTCTTTCCGAGATCGAGCGGAAATGTCTGGCGGTTCCCTCTCGACATCGTCGAGATCGTTCCCGGCGAGCGCCACAAGATCTGCGGGCTGGAGGTGGACACGACCGAGGTGATCCATCCGTCCGGTGCGCCGTCCACCGCCGTTCGGGTATCCGACGGGCGGCGGCAGCTGGCCTATTCGGGCGACACCGAATGGACGGAGGCGCTGGTCGGCGTCGCCGACGGCGCCGACCTGTTCATCGTTGAGTGTTACGAGCACAGCCGCGCGGTGCCCGGCCACTTGAGCTGGCAGGTCTTGCAGAAGCGGCTCAAGGATTTTCGCGCCCGTCGCACCATGGTCACCCACATGAGCGCAACCATGCTCGCCCACCGCGAGGAGGCGCGGGCCGCCGGCCTCATCCTCGCCGAGGACGGAATGGTGGTCGAGCCGTAGGATGGGTAGAGCGCTCTTCGCGCGAAACCCATCGTGCGGAGGCGAGTTGTTTGATGGGTTTCGCCTTCGGCTCTACCCATCCTACGCGCTGCGATCAGCGGTCCAGCCGGGCGAGCAGGCTCGACGTGTCCCAGCGCCCGCCGCCCATCTTCTGCACCTCGGAATAGAACTGGTCGACCAGCGCGGCCACCGGCAGATGGGCGCCGTTGCGACGCGCCTCGGCGAGGCAGATCGACAGGTCCTTGCGCATCCAGTTCACCGCGAAGCCGAAGTCGAATTTTCCGGCATTCATCGTCTTGTAGCGGTTCTCCATCTGCCACGACTGCGCCGCGCCCTTGGAGATCGTGTCGATCAGGGCGTCGATGTCGAGGCCGGCGCGCTTGGCGAAATGGATGCCCTCGGAGAGCCCCTGCACCAGGCCGGCAATGCAGATCTGGTTGACCATTTTTGCCAGTTGCCCGGAGCCCGGCGTCCCCAGCAGCTTGCACGCCCGCGCATAGGCGGCGATCACCGGCTCGGCGCGCCCGAACGGCTCCTTGTCGCCGCCGCACATCACGGTGAGCACGCCGTTGACGGCGCCCGCCTCGCCGCCGGAGACCGGCCCGTCGATGAAGTCGAAGCCGCTTTCCGTGGCCGCCGCATGAAGCTCGCGGGCGATCTCGGCCGACGCCGTGGTGTGGTCGACGAAGATCGCGCCTTTCCGTACGCCGGCGAACGCTCCGTCGGCGCCCAGCGTCACCTGGCGCAGATCGGCATCGTTGCCGACGCAGGCCATGACGAAATCCTGGCCCTCCGCGGCCTGGCGCGGCGTCGGCGCCCGGCGCCCGCCGTGCTCCGCCACCCATTTTTCTGCCTTGGCGGCGGTACGGTTGTAGACCGTGACGTCGTGACCGCCCTTCTTCACCAAATGGCCTGCCATCGGGTAGCCCATGACCCCGAGGCCGAGAAACGCAACCTTCGCCATCGTCTCCTCCCGCTATCCGGCGGCCGCGCCGCGCGCGCCCGAAAACAACCCCGCGCGTCTATGGGCCGGCTTGCCGCCGGGCGTCAACCGCCGAAGCGGACACCGCCGAAGCGGACCGGCTGCGGGTCGATGCGACATTGACCCCGACCACGGCGCGCTCTACAGCGCCTCACCGCACTCTCTCACGGATTGCCGCTATCCGCAGGAAGATGCTCACCCTGAGCGGGGCGGCTGCCGTATCTCCACCCTGGCCTTCCCAGGAGGAACCGCCGATGGCGCCCACCAAGGAACAGGTGCTCGAATGCCTCGCCGGCGTCAGGGCCCCCGACGGCACGCCGTTGCCGGCGACCGGAAAGCTGTCGGACATCGTGGTCAGCGACGGAAAGGTTTTTTTCTCGATCAGCGTCGACGCCCGCATCGTGCCCAACTGGGAGCCGGTCCGGAAAGCGGCGGAAAGCGCCGTGCGCGGCATGGCGGGCATCAGCTCCGCTTTGGTGGCGTTGACCGCCGAGCGGACCGCCGGCGGCGCGGGCCCGGCGCCCGCCAGGCCGAGCGCCGCGGCGCCTGCTCATGGGCATGGCGGCGCGCCGCGGCCCGCCCAGGCTCCGGACGGCGTGAAATCGATCATCGCGGTCGCCTCCGGCAAGGGCGGCGTCGGCAAGTCGACGACCGCCGTCAACATCGCGCTCGGCCTCGCCGCGATCGGCCTGAAAGTCGGCCTGCTCGACGCCGACGTCCATGGCCCTTCCGTGCCGCGATTGCTTGCCATCAAGGGCAAGCCGCCGCGCGGCGTCAACGCGCCGATGAAGCCGATGACCGGCTATGGCCTCCAGGTCATGTCGGTCGGCTTCCTGATCGAGGAGGAGACCCCGATGATCTGGCGCGGCCCGATGGTCGGCGCCGCCGTGACCCAGATGCTGCGCGACGTCGAATGGCCGCCGCTCGACGTGCTCGTGGTCGACATGCCGCCGGGCACCGGCGACGCCCAGCTCACCCTCGCCCAGCAGGTGCCGCTGGCAGGCGCCGTGATCGTCTCGACGCCGCAGGACCTTGCGCTGATCGACGCCCGGCGCGGCATCGCGATGTTCCGCCGGGTGAACGTGCCGGTCCTCGGCATCGTCGAGAACATGAGCTATTTCCTCTGTCCCCATTGCGGGGAGCGCTCGGACATTTTCGCCCATGGCGGCGCGCGGCGCGAGGCGGAACGGCTCGAGGTGCCGTTCCTCGGCGAGGTGCCGCTCGACATGACGATCCGCGAGACCTCCGACGCCGGCCGTCCGGTGGTGGCGGTCGAGCCCGACGGGCCGCACGCGAAGATCTATCGCGAGATCGCCGGACGGATCGCCGCCCAGCTCGAGGGCGCCGGAATAGGGCGGCCGGCGCCGCGCATCGTCATCGAGGCGTGACGCCGTCGCGGGACGCGCGTCGGGAAAGGAACCGGTCCTTCATCGGACCATGAGTTCCGACTGGCGCAGGGTCCTGGCGGCGAGCCGGCACCCGCCTCGCCGGACCCATGCGCGCGACGCCCTGACGCATAAGCCGAAAGTCGAATGCCGCCCTATTGCATGTGCGGCACGCAAGTTCCATTCTGACGCGGGCGCCGGCCGGTTGTTGCCAATCGACACAAACAAATCGTCGCCATGCGGTCGCCACCCCGCGATTGAACCGCCGCTCATGGCAAGTAGCTGGAGGAGACTTCCAACATGAAACGCCGTCAGTTCCTCACCGCCGCGGGCGCCGGGGCCGTGGCAACGGCCCTCGCCAAGCCGGCGATCGCCCAGTCGATGCCGGAGATCAAGTGGCGACTGACGGCGAGCTGGCCGAAGTCGCTCGACACGATCTACGGCGCCTGCGAGACGATCTCCAAATTCGTCGCCCAGGCGACCGACAACAAGTTCCAGATCCAGCCCTTCGCCGCCGGCGAGATCGTTCCCGCCCTGCAGGTGCTCGACGCGGTGCAGAACGGCACCGTCGAGGCCGGTCATACGGCGATGTATTATTTCATCGGCAAGGACCCGACCTGGGCGCTGTTCTGCGCGGTGCCGTTCGGCCTCAACACGCGCCAGCAGAATGCCTGGTACTACGACGGCGAAGGCACCAAGCTGATCGACGAGTTCGGCAAGAAGTTCAACGTGCTCTGCCTGCTGGCCGGCAATACCGGCTGCCAGATGGGCGGCTGGTTCAACAAGGAGATCAAGGAGCCGACGGACTTCAGCGGTCTGAAGATGCGGATCGGCGGCTGGGCCGGCAAGACGCTGCAGAAGCTCGGCTGCGTTCCCCAGCAGATCGCCGGCGGCGACATCTATCCGGCGCTGGAGAAGGGCACGATCGATGCCGCCGAATGGGTCGGGCCATACGACGACGAGAAGCTCGGCTTCTACAAGGTGGTGAAGTACTATTATTATCCGGGCTGGTGGGAAGGCGGCACCGCCAATCATCTGCTGGTCAATCTCGCCAAGTGGAACGAGCTGCCGAAGAGCTATCAGGCGATCCTCACTGCAGCCTGCGGCTACGCCAATATCGAGGAGACGGCGCGGTACGATGCCCGCAACCCGGCGGCGCTCAAGCGCCTGGTCGCCGCCGGAACGCAGCTGCGCCCGTTCCCGCAGAGCGTCATGGAAGCCTGCCTCAGGGCCTCGATCGAGGTGAACGCCGAGACCTCCGCCGCCAATGCCGACTACAAGAAGGTCTGGGACTCGATCGTGGCGTTCCGCAACGACGAATATCTCTGGTGGCAGGTGGCCGAGTACAACTATGATTCGTTCATGATTCGGTCGCGCACCAAGATCTGAAGCTCGCCGGGACGGCGCCGGGACCCAAGCGTCCCGGCGCCGTCTTGATTCCGCGGATCGCCTTCCTGCGGCCGCAGTCCTTCTGCAATCCCGAGCCTTTTCGGGGGCCCGGCCGCCCGGCGCTAGCGCATGTTCCGGCGAAGTGGACACCGGTTCGCCGACAAGAACATGCGCAACACAGGAATTTACCTGCGGAGGAGGTCAAGCGCATGCAACGTCGTCAATTCGTCAAGGCGGCCGGCCTCGGTCTCGCCGCCGCTGCCGTCGCCAGCCCGGCAATCGCCCAATCGATGCCCGAGCTCAAATGGCGGTGCACCTCGAGCTTCCCCAAGTCGCTCGACACCATCTTCGGCGCATCCGAGATGTTCGCCAGGGCGGTGGCCGAGGCGACCGACAACAAGTTCCAGATCCAGATGTTTGCCGCCGGCGAGATCGTGCCCGGCCTGCAGGCGGCCGACGCGGTCACCAGCGGCACGATCGAGATGGCGCACACGGCGTCTTATTATTACGTCGGCAAGGATCCGACGTTTGCCTTCGGCGCCGCGGTTCCGTTCGGGCTCAACAGCCGCATGCAGAATGCCTGGCACTATTTCGGCGGCGGCATGGAGCTGCTGAACGAGTTCTATGCCAAGTACAACGTCTACGCCATTCCCGCCGGCAATACCGGCTGCCAGATGGGCGGCTGGTTCCGCAAGGAGATCAAGGAGCCCGGCGACTTCAGCGGCCTGAAGTTCCGCATCGGCGGCTATGCCGGCCGCGTGCTGCAGAAGCTCGGTTGCGTGCCGCAGCAGCTCGCCGGCGGCGACATCTATCCGGCGCTGGAGAAGGGCACCATCGACGCCGCCGAATGGGTCGGCCCCTACGACGACGAGAAGCTCGGCTTCCACAAGGTGGCGCCGTACTACTACTACCCGGGCTGGTGGGAAGGCGGCGCCATGCTGCACAACTTCATCAACATCGAGAAGTGGAACCAGCTGACCCCGACCTACAAGTCGATCCTGCGCACCGCCTCCGACATGGAGAATGTGTGGATGCAGGCCAAGTACGATGCGGTGAACCCGGCGGCGCTCAAGCGCCTGGTGTCGGCCGGCGCCCAGCTCAAGCCGTTCCCGCCGGCGGTGATGGATGCCTGCCTGAAGGCCTCGCTCGATCTCTACGGCGAGGTCGCCGCCACCAACCCGGCCTTCAAGAAAATCTGGGATTCGATGCTGCCGTTCCGCAACGACCAGTATCTGTGGTGGCAGGTCGCCGAATACTCCTACGACACCTACCTGATCCGTACACGCACGCGCAGCTGATCGGTCACTTGTTGCATGTCGACCCCGAGCATGACGCCGAACCAGATCGATGCCGATCTTGTCGGCGGCCGGGCCAAGGAATGGAGCGCGAGGCTGGGGTTGTAAGGTGCGTCACGGGCGGCTGATGCGCGCCAGCCGGATGCCGAGCAGGAGCGCGACCACCGCGAGGCCGAGCGCCAGCCCCCACCACAGGCCGGCCGCGCCGTAGCCGAGCGGGAAGGCGAGCAGCCAGCCGCCGACGAAGCCGATGCCCCAGTAGCCGATCGCCGCGATCAGCAGCGGGGTCGCGGTGTCCTTGTAGCCGCGCAGCGCGCCGGCGGCGACGGTCTGCGTGCCGTCGAACACCTGGAACAGCGCCGCGATGATCATCAGGCGCATCGCGATCGCGACCACGCCCTGGTTGGCCGCCGCCGCGACGTCGAGGTAGACCGCGATGATCGCGCGCGGCGCCGACCACAGCACGACCGCGGCCGCCGCCATGAAGCTGACCCCCATGGCGAGCGCCACCAGCCCGGCGCGCCGGGCGTGGCGCGGCCGCCCGGCGCCGAGCTCGAAGGCGCAGCGCACCGTGGCGGCCTGGGAGAGGCCCATCGGCACCATGAAGGTGATGCTCGCGACGTTGAGCACGATCTGGTTGGCGCCGAGCGCATCGGCGCCGATCAGCCCCATGAGCACGCCGGCGGCGACGAACACTCCGACCTCGAGCCCGAGGATGCCGCCGATCGGCGCGCCGAGACGCAGCAGCTCGAGGAGGTGGCGCCGGTCGCGGGCCCGCACCGCGGCGAACGCCCACAGCCCGGCGAAGCCGGGTCGCGCCAGCGTGTAGAGCGCGAGCCCGCCGAACATCAGCCATTGCACGATCGCGCTGGCGATGCCGGCGCCGGCGACGCCGAGCGGCGGCGCGCCGAGATGGCCGTAGATCAGCACCCAGTTCAGCGCGGCATTGGCCGGCACGCACGCGATCAGCACCAGCATGACGATCCGGGTGTGGCCGGCCGCGGCCAGCAGGCTGCGCAACGCCGCGAACGCGAGGAACGCCGGCGCCCCCCACACGACGCCGCGCAAAAAATGCCCGATCTCGTCGGCGAGCGCCGCCTGGTAGCCGAGCGCCAGCAGCAGTCCGCGCAGCTGCAGCGCCGCCGCCACGAGCGGCAGCGAGAGCGCGATCGCCAGGATCAGCCCCACGCGGGCGATGCGGCCGGCGGCCGCGCCGTCGCCGGCGCCGAACGCATGTGCCGCCAGCGGAGAAACCGCCGCGACGATGCCCTGGAGCACGAAGCCCGCCGTGAAGTAGAGCATGGCGGCGAGCCCCGCCGCCGCCAGCGCCGCGCTGCCGAGATGGCCAACCATCACGGTATCGGTGAAGCTCATGGCCATCTGCGCGAGATTGGCGGCCGCCAGCGGCGCCGCCACGCGCAGCGTCGCGCGAATCTCGGCGACGATCGGCGATGCGGCGGCGTGAGCCACGGGGTCCCTCCAACCTGATTGGCACCGCGACGCGGCAGGGTGGCTGCGGTACTGGCTTGATCCCTCCCCCGGAGGGCAGGGCTATCGCATATGACGTTTGAGGCAAGGCGGGGCGGCGAGTCTACCCTCCCGCCCGTTGTGAATGGACCGGCGACAAGGGGGACACTGTTCGGGGACATGGGGGACACATCGGGTTGAGCTTCTCAGATGCATGTTTCGCTTCTGTGTTGCTGATTTTGAACCTGTGGGGTTGTGGGCATCGCGCTTGCGATGTCCACAAATCCACAGGCCGAAGGGCCGACTGCGCGGAGATCGATGGTGCCGATCCGCTGGGTGCAAAAATGAATGCTGAAGACCCCGTCCTCGGCCGTGGGACGCAGCGCGATCGGCTCGCCGCGGAACGGCTTGCCAAGGCGGATGCGACGGGTCTTGAAGCGGATGTCGCCCTCCTGGTCGGCCTTGCGGACGATGTCGCCGGGCCCGTATTCGATCGGCGGCAAAGTCTCCGGGAAGGATCGGCCGCTCGGCCGGTAACGCTCGCTCGGCACCGCCAGATCGAGGGCCTGGTGCGGCCGCTGATGGTTGTAGACATGCCGCCACCGATCGAAGGCACGCTGGCATTCGATCAGGTTGATGAAGTGCCGTCCGTTGAGAACCTCGGCATTGAGCGTGCGGTGGAAGCGTTCGTCCTTGCCCTGGGTCTGCGGATGATAGGGCCGGCCATGGGTCACCCGCACGCCGAGCCGCAGCAGCCACACCGCAAAGGACGTCAGCGGCCCGCCGCCGGAGTCCCCCCACGGCGCGCCATTGTCCATCAGCATCGTGTCCGGCAGGCCGTAGCGCCGGAACACCGCAGCCAAACGGTCGCGCGTGGTCCGATCCTGCTGCGTGCCGCACGCCTCTACACCGAGAGCGTAACGCGAATGATCATCGATCACGGTCAGCGGGTAGCAGCGCCCGCGTCCGGTGGCGAAGTCGCCCTTGAAGTCCATCTGCCAGAGCTCGTTGGGGTGCTGGCGCTCAAACCGCTGAAACGGCCCGGGATGCTCGTTCGCCCGCCCCTCGAGCTTGCCATGGCGCCGGAGAATCTCCGTGATCGTGCTCACCGCCGGCACAACACCCTCGCCATCGCGCGCCATGACCTGCGCGATCTCCGCCGCCCCAGGCGTTGTTGCTGTCCTCCCGGATGCGCAGAACCTCGGCCTCCACCGCAGCTGCTGTCCGCAGCGGGCTGCGATGCGGACGCCGCGAGCGATCGGCAAGTCCGTCTCGCCCTTCCGCCGCATATCGCTCCAGCCACTTGTAGCCTTTGGAGCGGCTGATGCCGAACCGTCGGCACAGCTCGCGCTTGTTCGCTCCAGGCGCCAACGCCAGCCTCACGAACTCCTCCCGCTGATCCATGATCGACAGCTCCCGCCAGGGCATCGAGGCTCCCCCCATCCAGCACAACATCGCTGGACCAGTGTCCCCCATGTCCCCGAACGCTGTCCCCCATGTCCCCGGTCCATACACGTTGGCGGGGAGGGTCGACTGCCTTCGCGAAGCGAAGGCAGTCGGGGTGGGGGGACTACTATTTGCTCCCAATTTGCGGCCCGACCCCCCACCCCATCCCTCCCCGCCGCAAGAGCGGGGGGAGGGAGGGTTTCGTGGCACGCGAGGAGTCGCCTCAACCCAAGGACAGCCAAGCGCAACCTGAGTATGAGCGGCTCGACCCAAGACGCTATGCGGATCGACCTCCGTAGGATCGACCTGTCGGCATTCGCTGAACTAGCTTCCTTGGCAGCCGATCAACAGAGCGCCGACTGGGCCGCCCGTAGGGCGCCACGGTGGAAGAGGCGGTGCCGTTCCGGTCCCGCTTTTGATCGGTGCCACTTCCGCGAATGGAGGTTCGAATGACTGCGTTCTCAGATTCCTATGTCTTGAAGGTGCTGCTAGCCCCCCGCACGCCGGCGCGCGGCCTCGGCGCGGCCGCCCGGCGCTGGCGCAGGACGCTCGACCCGTACCGGCCCGAGCTGCACTACATGCGTGGCCCCGGACCGAAATGGAGGGAAAAGCACGCACACGGCACCGCACACTACCTGCGCCTGCTGCCTTGTCACACAATGGGCCGTGCAGCACCTGCGGCATACAATACCGGACACCTCCGTAGGATCGAACAGCCGCCTGAAAGTGCAGGCTTTTCGCCGTCTTCATGGCAGGGCTGCGCGGTCTCTTGATCTACCAGGACCGGAAAACCGCGGTTCCCGTTTCAAACAGGACGCGGTCTCGCACGGGATAGAGGCTGGCCGCACAGTTTGGGTGGCGTGTAGAATCGCAGGAGTACTGATCATGCTCACGGTGTTGATTCTCGTCTGCTCGATGTCAGTCACCCCGGACTATTTGCGCAATTGTGACCGCAACAATGCCGTGCAGGTCATGCAACTGCCCGAACAGATAGCCGCCCCGTCGATCTGCGCGATGCGCGGACAGGCCTACCTTGCCGGGACGACGATCGGCGAGCAACTCGCCGAGGACGAGCGCGTCAAAGTTCTGTGCATCAAGAGCGGGAACCTGCCGGCTCACATGGGATAGCCTTGGAGCAAATGCGACAGGAATTTCGAGAGATCTGCAGCCCCTTTTCAAGGACTTCCAAATAAGATTTGGGCGTCGTAACTACACCGGTTAGGCCGGTCCACCGCGTGCATGGATCGCGGCACTACAACGCGTCAAATTGCGATTCGCCACCGGAGAAGGAGCCCGATGTCGGTGATGCGGATACTTCGGCGGGTAAATGCTCTTCCAAGGCTTGCACGATTAAACCAAGGCAGTATGCCCTCCCTCCCTGTGGATAATCCCGATCCAACCTGCGCCCAATAGATCGGGGCGAAGCAATTGATCCGCGTTGTAAGTAACAACTGCTGTCATCGGCGATGAAAGTGGTGCCGCCCAAAGGCTGGGGTCGCAGCGACCCAAGCCGGCTGGTTGCGGCCTCAGGCCGCGTACAAGTGCTGCTGGGGGATTACATTTGAGAGCTGCCGGCGCGCCGTCTCGATGGCCTGGTCGCGCACCTCGGGACCGAAAGCGAGCTTCTCGGCCCGAACAAAGGTAACGTCCTTGATGCCCATGAAGCCCAGCAGGTTCCTGAGATGCGGCTCCTGCGAGTCCAACGGTTGCGCGGGGCCTTCGCTGTAAAGGCCACCCCGGCTTTCAATCACGATTGCGCGCTTGCCCTCGATCAGGCCCACCGGCCCCGCTTCCGTGTACCGGAAGGTAAATCCAGCACGCAGCACGTAGTCGAACCAGGTCTTCAAGGTCGAGGCGATACCGAAATTGTACATCGGCGCGCCGATGACGATCGCGTCCGCCGCCTTCAGCTCAGCGATGAGCTCGTCGGAGAGCGCCCGGGCCGCGGCCTGGACGGGGTTGGCAGGCTCGGCTCCGCGCAAGACGACGGCGGAATCGAGGACCATGTGAGGGATGGGCGACTGGCCAAGATCGCGGGTGATGACCTTGAGGGCTGGATCGCGTGCGCGCAAGGCCGCCACGGCGTCGCGGACAAGCTGGTTCGAAACGGATGCTTCGCCCAATGCACTGCTGGAGACAACGAGAACGGTCGACATGGCTGATCCTCCTGAGGCTCTGTCAATCGCGTCGAGCGTAGGGTAGTGTTTCCCAAGAAGGACCATAAGTCCTCGTTTATGCACTAGACTGTTGCTAAAATAGGAACACCCCTGATCGATATCGAGGATTTGCGGAGTTACGTTAAGGTAGTGGAAAATGGCGGATTCAATCGCGCGGCCAGACATCTCGGCATATCCAAATCGATTCTGAGCCGCCGGATCGCCGGCCTCGAAGCGGATCTCGGCGCCCACCTGCTCACCCGCAGCACCCGCGGCATCAGCCCGACGGAGGCGGGGCTGGAGTTCAAGCTGCGAAGCGAACGGATTCTGGCCGAGCTCGACGAGGCGCGCGAGGCGGTCGGCCAACTGGGCGGCGGCGTCGTTGGGCGCCTGCGTCTGTCCGCACCGCTGTCCTTCGGAGTGCGCCAGGTGGCGCCTGTGCTGGGTGAAATGGCGCGGCAACATCCGCGGCTTGAGCTCGACGTCTCCTACACCGATCGCATCGTCGACCTCATCGGCGAGCATTTTGACGCGGCGATCAGGATCGGCGAGCTGAAGGATTCAAGCCTTGTCGCTCGCCGCATCGCTCCGGTGCGAGTCGTGCTGGCCGCGAGCTCTGATTATCTGAAGCGGCACGGGCGACCGAGCAAGCCAGACGACCTGCTCGCGCACGAATGCCTGATCTATACGGGCAGCACGGTCGCCAATTGGCCGTTCCGGTCAGGCAAACGCACGATCGGGATTCGGCCGAACGGCCGTTTGCGGTCTGACAGCGGCGAAGTTTTGCTGCAGTGGGCGATTGCCGGCCTCGGCATCGCGTATCTGCCCTCGTTCGAGGTCGCCGACGCCATTGAGCGGAGCGCGCTTGAGCCGCTCCTGCTCGATTATGCACCGCCTGAATTCGGCATCTACGTCGTCCGACCGCCGGGAACCTACGTCTCCGGCAAGGTTCGGCTTCTGATCCAGACGGTCGCCGAGCACTTCGGCGGCGAAGCCAAGTGGGATCGCTGCCTCATGGCGTCGAGAAGCAGAGAGGGAGGTGGCGGGGCGGCGACAGTGTGAGGTCGCTAGACTGCTAGTTCTTTTGGACAACGCAGTCGCCGCCGGCGTTCTTGAGCTTGCCGCACAACTGGTTGGCCTCGCTGAACGTTTCGAACGGCCCGATCTGGGTGCGATAGTATATGCCCCGAGCGCCAAAGTCGGAGCGGCGGATGAATGGCTCGCGGGCGCCGAAGACACTCGCGTACTTTGCTTGCAGGGTCCGTGATGTTGCCTGCGCGGCCGTCTCGGAGCGTTGCGAGGAAAGTTGCACGACGTAGCCGCCAGCCGGGACGGCGCCGGGCAGAGGCGGCGGGGATTGGCCTTGAGACGGTCCCGCGACTGACCGCGTGGCGGGATCGAGGAGGGCATTCGCCAAGCCTCGTTCGGTGGCCGGCGCCGCGTCGGCCTGGCTTGGACCCGGGGAAATGCTGCCGGTGAACGGGAGCACGGGCGCAAGCTCGGCTCGCGTCTCGCGCGGTGGAACCACGGGTTCGGATACGGCGGAGCCTCTGTCGTTCGCCCGATCGTCCATGCGCCGATCGGAAGAGCTCTCGCCGCCTCCCGATCCCGGCGCACTCCTCGTCTTCAGATTCGGTTCGGTCATCAGCGCTGCCGCATCGTGTCCGCGCCCGAACCACAGGCCGTAGCCGAAGGCGCCCGCCGATCCCGCCAGCACCAAGCCTACTATGGCACCGGCGGTGCGCAGGCCGCGCCGCTGCCTGCGCAGCCCGTCTAACTGAATCGGACCTGACGGCGGTTCCTCCACCCGGGGCGCTTGTTCGAGACCAAATTCCTGCCCACGCCGGTTCGGCCGGACGATCGCCCCGCAAGCTTCGTAGTGCTCGATCAGCTGCGCCAATTCGGCCAGCGGGTCGTGCGGCGCGTCATCTGACGAGCCGACTAATTTCTGGTTGGCTCGGAGCTGCGATACGCGCTGATACCCCGTCATGTTCCTCGGCCCATCCGCGATACCCCGAAACGGACTCGCAGATCCGTTCCCTTGAGACGGTCGGAGGAGCCCATCGTGTCCGGTGAATTAAGGCAAATTGATGCTGCCCAGCTGGCGCGGCACCCCGACGTCAGTCCACTCGATGGTCCCTGAATGCAAGCCGCCGGCGCGCGACATGGGCTCGGCGCTTGATGCCCGACAAGACCTGCACGGCCGGTTGCTCCCACCGCCCCGGCCTCAAAGAGGATTCGAGCTCATGGAACCCGGTCACTGGGGTACATCCGGCCCCGTGCGAGGCAGGCCGTCGACGCAGCCGGCGTCCCGCTCTTGACCCGTTGCGGAAGCGGCGCGCGCGACGCATAGTTCTCGGACCATGCTGCCGGACCTCATCGAAATCGTTCCCCCGAGCCGTCGGACCGATGCAACCGTCGTCCTGCCGGGCTCGAAGAGCCTCACCAATCGTGCCTTGATCCTGGCAGCTCTTGCGAGCAATCCCGTCGCCCTGCGCGGTGCCCTCTGGAGCGAGGACACGCAGGCGATGGTGAACTGTCTCAAGCGGTTGGGATTCTGTATCGAAGTGGCTCATGATCCGGCCGAGCCGGCCAACTGCACCCTCACGGTTTACGGATGCGGCGGGAGAATTCCCAACGCCGGCACGCCGGCGCAGCCGCTCGAGCTCTTCGTCGAGAATGCCGGCACAGCTGCGCGCTTCTTGCCGCCGTTCCTGTGTCTCGGCCAAGGCGCCTACCGCGTGAGCGGTGTCCCGCGCATGCACGAGCGACCACAGGCCTCACTGATCCATGCCTTGCGCGAGCTCGGTTATCGCATCGACAGCGCAAACGACCGCCTCCCTGCCGTCATTCACGGCACCGGCCAGCGTCACGGCGCAACATGCAGCGTGAGTGTCGAAGAAAGCTCGCAGTTTGCATCGGCACTGCTTCTCAGCGAACGCATCGGCGGCTGGAAGGTGAGGGTAACCGGCGGCAACGAGGATGAATTACCCTACGTCGACATGACACGGCGCTTGGTGAACGATTTTCCCTGGGATGGAGGTGTCTATGACGTGGAGCCGGATGCGTCCGCTGCCAGCTATTTCTGGGGGGCTCATTGGCTTCTGCGTGACAGCGGAAGCCGCATCACTGTGATGCCTGCCCCTGCCAGCGGCATGCAGGTCGACCAGAAGTTTCGCCATCTCATGCTTGAACAGGCGTGGCAGCCCGTCTTTTCCCGCAGCACGGACTTGGCCGACAGCATAATGACCGCGATCGTGCTTGCGCCCTTTGCTCCATCTGCCACGCTGTTCATCGACCTGGGCCGGTTGCGAGTCCAGGAATGCGAACGTGTCGAAGCCTTACGTACCGAGTTGACCAAATGCGGTGCCCACGTGGAGGAGATCCGTGACTCGCTCAGGATCGATCCTGGCCCCCTGCGCGGGGCGGAGATCGAGACCTACGGCGATCACCGCATCGCAATGTGCTTTGGCATGCTTGGGTTGCGGGTTCCTGGAATCCGCCTGCGAAAGCCGGCGTGCGTGCGCAAGACCTTCCCCAACTTCTTTGCCAAGCTTGCTGAGCTCGGCGTTGTGATTCAGCATGCTTCGGTCGGCACGCACCTTTCCGGAGAGGACCTGTTAGCTTAAATGGCGCAGGGCCCGTGGAGGTCCCCTATCGGCACGAACGACGCGGCCGGCGCCCGCGCTCTTGACCCGAAGCATCATCCGAAACGCTTGTGCTGTCCGCTTTGCGGGAACTGCGCCGCCTCCAAGACCCTTCTCGTGCCGCACATGCGTTGACGACGCACCGAGGTCCGTGGTCGGCTTCCCTTCAACTGCCGAAGAGACTGAATATTGCGGCGAAGAAAGCAGCGATCGCGCCAAGCACGCCAAAGACAACCGCGGCAATGGCATCCAGCACCATTACGACAGGGTCCGAGGCCGCGCTCGCCGCGACCACGACAACGCAAAAGCTCCCTGCGATAAGCAGAGACGTGAAAAAGCTGAATGCCATGAGCCACAGCAGGAGGAAGACCAACGCGCTCATGATCACCGTAGCCGCAATGCGTCGAACTAGGCCGCTCGCCGACGCCGGCCGTGTGACCGGCTCATTAGGTGCATTCATAACCGGCTCTCCGCTCGTCCAGATGATCAGCACATCAGCCCTTGTGGAGCGAGCGACTGTGACCGCTGCCCCATCGGGTCGAGCATGCTCGGCGGAGAGACGACAGGTCTACGCTTGCGAATGTACGGCGTTGCCATTGCTCCTCAGCGGCGGCTCGTAGATCACCGCGACGGACGGTTGCTGTCCCTCCAGCATTTGTCGCAGCTTTTCGATCGCCTTATTCATGTTCTCCGCAAACTTTGTCCCGGCCTGATGGACGAAGTCCTTGTGTTCCCTTCTTGGCATGGCGATCCGGAATTCCAGGTGCGTAACGCCGTTCGGGCCGTCCTGCACTGCACGGGTCATCACGATTTTCGGCGCGCCCGGGATCGGAAGAAGAGTGCTCACCGTGAAGTAGTCGAACGGGCGCCAGTCGAGCGTCTCTTCGATGATCGCGTCCTTGCCGTGCATGCAATGGTTCTTGGTGCCCACTCCCCTGCGCCCCTTACTCGAGTTCTCGATGATCGCGTCGGCCGGCCACCAGCTCTGCCATTGGCCGGGAACAGTGAGATACTCCCACATCTTCTGGCGCGGCGCAGCGATATCATATTCTAAGGTCATATAGCAGTCGGCCCGCGTCACCTCGACGCGCGTTTGTTCGTTTTCCTTCTGCCACGCCTCTTCGAGGTCACGCAGCCAGAGCTTGACGTCGCCAATGATGTCGATGGCTTCCTGATGCTCGAGGAGACCCTGCGCCGCCGGGTCGATGCCCATCGTCTGGATGCAGGCGTCGCTGTAAAGGGCATAAGCACGGCTGCCAACCTTCTCGCTTACCGCGTTCTTGAGGAGCCTATGGACGAGGATCACATCACGTCCAGCAAGCTCTTCGCGCCCGCCCATCTTCTGCTTTACCATCTCGCCGTGGTGGACGACGAACTTGAAATCGAGATCACCCATCGCAGCACAGGCATTGCACTGGCAGCTCGAGGCCTGCTTGACGTCACGGAGGCGCCGGCGGAACCTAAAATACGCCTGCTCGATCGTGTCCTGCAGGAGCGAGCCGT
This sequence comes from uncultured Alphaproteobacteria bacterium, assembly GCA_963755055.1. Lineage (GTDB taxonomy): Bacteria > Pseudomonadota > Alphaproteobacteria > Rhizobiales > Xanthobacteraceae > AP-16. The sequence continues at coordinate 46,046 of CAVWIS010000018.1, forward strand.
CGACCTTCTCGCTGACCGCGTAAACGAACGCGGCATCGCCTTCGAACTTGGCGAGTCGGAACGGGGGTCTCAGGCCCTTGACCACCGTGTCCATGAAATCGGCGATGATGTCCTGCGCGTGCTCGATCTCGGCGGCGGCGAGGAACTTCGTATAGCCGGAGATGTCGGCGATGACGAAGCAGGCCAGTTCAGGCTTCGGAAGCAATGTAACCTCCACGAAAATCAGCGGAACTCAGCCACCGCAACAGCATCATGCCACGTAATGCCGCGACCGGCACCCTGAATCGCAGGGTCATGCTTCCGAGTTTGACCCATCTGCGACATCACCGCGGGCGCCGGGCGATAGCATGACGTATCGGTCATTGCGACCCTTGCCCTGCTCGACCCGGATCACCGATTGACCCAGGTTGTGTGAAAATGGATACAACCTGGACTCGGAACGGAGGTTCGCGGGGCCGATGCCTTTCTGTATTTCTTCCTGACGGTGTATCGCTGGTGCGCTATTCTCCACGTCGCTCATGCTCCAGGGGGGTGGATGTCGTTCGATCTAAAGCGGCGCGACTTCATAACTTTGCTCGGCAGCGCCGCGGCCGCGTGGCCCTTCGCTGGCCGCGCGCAGCAGCAGACGATGCCGGTGGTCGGGTTCCTGCACGTGGCCTTCCCGGGTCCATATGCGCAGCAGCTGGCCGCATTCCGCCAGGGCTTGAAACAATCCGGGTTCGTTGAGGGGCAGAATGTGGCGATCGAGTATCGCTGGGCCAACAATGAAAACGATCGGCTGCCGGAGTTGGCGGCTGAGCTGGTCCGCCGTCGCGTCGACTTGATCGTGGCTGTTGGTGGACCGCCTTCTGCGCTCGCGGCAAAGACCGCTTCCTCGACGATACCTATCGTCCTTGTGTTCGGCGCCGATCCGGTGCAACTCGGTCTTGTCGAAAGCCTGAACCGACCAGGCGGCAACGTGACCGGCGTCACCTTCCTCACGACTGAGTTGATGGCAAAGCGGCTCGAAGTTCTTTGCGAACTGGTTCCTCAAGCAACAACGATTGGCTACCTCGCTGACCCGCGATCTCCGTCGAGCGAGGGGATGCTGCGCGACACGCTTGAGGGAGCGGGTGTGCTCGGGCGGAAGCTCGCTGTCATGGAAGCCCGCAACGACCGCGACTTGGAGCCGGCTTTCGCGACTTTTGTCGAACGCCAAGCCCAGGCGCTGGTTGTCGCACCCAGTCAGCTTTTCGACAGCAATCGCGATCAGCTGGTGGCGCTGGCGGCACGCCACAAGATGCCGACCATATATCAGACGCGCGACTATGTCGTGGATGGCGGCCTCATGAGCTATGGCGCTAACTACGAAGATACCTTTCGCGTGGGAGGTCTCTATGTCGGGCAGATTCTCAAGGGCGACAAGCCAGCGAACCTGCCATTCCAGCAGGCCACCAAGCTCGAGCTCGTCATCAACCTGAAAACCGCCAAGGCGCTCGGCCTCAAGGTTCCGATGTCCATGATGATACGTGCCGACGAAATGATTGACTGACGGTGCCGCCTATCATCAGAGACCGAACGACCCAGGGACCTTTGAGACCCGCGCGCTACGGGGCGACGTTGCCAAGAGCTTGGCAGATGACGATGCCCTGGATGAGCGTGGCACAAGGCCGACCCCACCCGGTTGGCCCGGCACGGGTCCCGTTACTGGGGTACATCGGCACCGGCCCCGTGCGAGGCAGGCTGTTCGACATCCCGAGCGGGTTACCCGGTTGGTGCTGTACGGCGGATTTGCCCAAGGGGCGGCCAAGCGCGCGCGCAGCGCCGCCGAGCGAGAGCAGCTTGCGGCAGTGCAGACTTTGGTTCGGCTCGGTTGGGGCCAGGAGAACCCGGCGTTCCGGCAGATCTTCACGTCGCAGTTCGTGCCCGAAGGCACCAAGGAGCAGATCGACTGGTGGAACGAAATGCAGCGTGTATCGGCGTCACCGGACAACGCGGCTCGCTTCATGGCAGTGGTTGGCGATATCGATGTAACCGATCTTTTGGCCAAAGTGGCGGTCCCGACACTGGTGATGCACGCGCGCGACGAGGCCCGGGTGCCGTTCGACGCCGGTCGGCGAATGGCGGCGGGTATTCCCGGTGCCCGCCTCGTGCCGCTACAGAGCCGGAACCACCTGATCCTCGAGAACAAGCCCGCTTACGTCCGGTTCCTGGAGGAGATCAGATCGTTCCTGCGCGCCTAGGCTCCTCGCCTCTAAAGCGGTTTCAATCCCCCTACAGTCGTGGTCTAGTCACTAAAGGTCAGTACGGCCCAGCGCGTTTGAGGCAAGGCGATGAGACGGCGCGAATTCTTGACCTCTTTGGCCGGCGCGTCGATGGTTCTGGCATGGCCGCTTCGTGCGAGCGCGCAACAGTCGAAGGCATATCGAGTTGGTGCGCTGCTTCTGGGTAATGCGGATGCGGAATCCTTCCGGGCGGAGGTGGGCTATGAATTGCGCAAGTCTGGGTATGTCGAAGGGCAAAACGTCTCTTTCGATTTTCGATCGGCGCAAGGAAAGCTCGACCTACTTCCCAAGCTGGCTGCTGAGTTGGTTGCGCTCAAGCCCGATGTCATCGTGGCGCTATACACGCCGTGTGCCTTCGCGTTGCAAGCGGCGACCCGTGAGATTCCCGTCGTCATCGTAGCGGCTAACCCAGTCGAAACGGGTCTGATAGCGAGTTTGGCGCGCCCAGGCGGAAACCTCACTGGCGTGTCATTGATGGCAGCAGAGGCCCATGGCAAATGCGTCGAACTCTTCCACGACATGCTCCCGTCCGTGCGCCGTATAGCCGCGCTCGCTAATGTCGCCGATCCATTCTCGAAACTGTTCCTTGATCAGGTCCAGATGGCCGCCAGAAGCCTAGGTATCGAGATTGCGCCCGTCGCGATGCCGCGTGAACCAGACCAGATCGACGCAGCGTTCTCATCAATAAAGATGAACGGAGCAGAGGCTATAGTCGTGCAAGGAAGTTTATCGACAAGAAATGTGGCCGAGCTTGCGCTTAAGCACCGCATGCCCGCAGCGACGTTCACGCGGTCGTTTGCCGAAGTCGGCGGTCTAATGTCTTACGGCCCGGATGCTTCCAACTCGTTCAGGCGGGCCGCGTTCTTTGTTATTAAGGTGCTACAAGGCGCCAAAGCCGCAGACATGCCGGCCGAGCAACCGACGAAGTTCGAGCTGGTGATCAACCTCAAGACCGCGAAGGCGCTCGGCCTGACCGTGCCGCCAACCTTGCTCGCTCGGGCCGACGAGGTGATCGAGTGACGGGGCGTGATGTCGCGTTCTGGCACATCGCGGACCCCGCTTGCACTGGCCCGCGACCGTGCGGAAGGCCTGCGCAAACTTCTCCGAACCCGACGGGCTCACGTGCCGTAATCTGAGGGTGCCGTGCGGCCCGGCCTGGAATCAGGCGCGGCGGCGAGCGGCGGTCATTTGTTCCCCGGCGCCGGGCCGAAGTCGAGCGGGGGCGGAAGATCCGGCTGCTGGATCTCGATATTCACCTTCGAGGGGTCCATCACCGGTCCGGTTCCCTTGTAGTGCATCACCATGGCGGGGAAGGCGATGACCAGGCCGACCATGATGCACTGGATCACCACGAACGGCACCGCGCCCCAGTAGATCTGCCCGGTGGTGACCGGCGCCATGGTCTTGCCGGTGAGGCGGTCGAGATAGGGTTCCTTCGGGGCGACCGAGCGCAGATAGAACAGCGCGAAGCCGAACGGCGGATGCATGAACGAGGTCTGGATGTTGACCCCGATCATGACGCCAAACCAGATGAGGTCGATGCCGAGCTTGTCGGCTGCCGGGCCGATCAGCGGGATGACGATGAAGGCGAGCTCGAAGAAGTCGAGGAAGAACGCCAGCAGGAATACGAAGACGTTGACGAAGATCAGGAACCCGAGCTGGCCGCCGGGCAGGCTGATCAGCATGTGCTCGACCCAGCGGTGCCCGTCGACGCCGAAGAAGGTGAGCGAGAACACCCGCGCGCCGACCAGGATGAACACCACGAAGGCGGAGAGCTTGGCGGTCGATTCCGCGGCCTGGCGGATCAGGTCCCAGCTCAGCCGCCGCTTCATCGCGCCGAGGATCAGCGCGCCGGTCGCCCCCATGGCGCCGCCCTCGGTCGGGGTGGCGACGCCGATGAAGATCGTCCCGAGCACCAGGAAGATCAGGAACAGCGGCGGCACCATGACGAAGGTGACCTGCTGGGCGAGCCGCGACAGGAAGCGGTAGCCGATCGTCTTGTCGGCGACGAAGTTGATGACCGCCACCGCGAAGGCGAACACGATGGCGATGAACATCGTCAGCACCACATAGTCGGCGCCGTGCACGGTCGACCTGCGCATGAAGAACCAGCCGACGAAGCCGCTGCCCACCGCGAGGATGAGCAGCGAGAGCAGGCCGCGCCTGCCGCTGTCCTCGCGAAAGCCCACCGCCGCCGCCGGCAGGCCGGGCGCCGCGTGCGGGAACACCAGGGTGACGCCGAACACGTAGAGGGCGTAGAGCCCGGCCAGCACCAGGCCGGGAATGAAGGCCCCCTCGTACATGTCGCCGACCGAGCGGCCGAGCTGGTCGGCCATCACGATCAGCACCAGCGACGGCGGGATGATCTGCGCCAATGTTCCGGACGCCGCGATCACCCCGGCGGCGACGCGGCGGTCGTAGCCGTAGCGCAGCATGATGGGGAGCGAGATGAGCCCCATGGAGATCACGGAAGCCGCGACCACCCCGGTGGTGGCGGCGAGCAGGGCGCCGACGAACACCACCGCATAGGCGAGCCCGCCACGCACGGTGCCGAACAATTGCCCGATGGTGTCGAGCAGGTCCTCGGCCATGCCGGAGCGTTCGAGGATCAGCCCCATGAAGGTGAAGAACGGGATCGCCAGCAGCGTGTCGTTGCTCATCACGCCGTAGACGCGCTCGGGCAGCGCCTGCAGGAAGTCCGGGCGGAACAGGCCGAGCTCGATGCCGAGCAGCGCGAAGATCAGGCCGTTCGCCGCCAGCGAGAACGCCACCGGATAGCCGAGCAGCAGGAACAGCACCAGCGAGGCGAACATGATGGGTGCCATGTAATGGATCAGCAGGTCCACCACGGTTGTTACTCCGGAATGAGAGGTTTCACCGCACGTCGTGCTTCAGCTCGGCCAGCAGGCGTCGCGCTTCCTCCTCGGCCGCCGCATGATGGCCGCCGCCGGACACCGTATCGGCGAGGATTCCCTGCATGATCGCGGTCCGCTTGATGATCTCCGAGATCGCCTGGAGGAACAGCAGGAAGAAGGCGAGCGGGACCAGCGCCTTGGCCGGCCATTGCGGCAGGCCTCCGGCGTTCATCGACTGCTCGTCGAGCCGGATCGAGCGCAGGAAGAACGGCCAGCCGGTGATCATCATGACGAGGGTGAGCGGCAGCAGGAAGAAGATGTGACCGACCAGGTCGACGATGTTGCGCACCTTCTTGGGAAACAGGCTGTTCACGATGTCGATGCGGATGTGCTCGTTGTTGAGCAGCGTCCACGGCGAGCACAGCAGGAAGATCATGCTGAACAGCACCCATTGCAGCTCGAGCCAGGAGTTCGACGAGGTATCGAACACCTTGCGCACGCTGGCATTGGCGGCCGAGATCAGCACCGTGATCAGGATCAGCCAGCTCAGCCACCGGCCGATACGCGAATTGACCACGTCGATGACGCGGCTGACCTTGAGCAATCCGTTCACATGCCATCCCCTCTGGCGGCAGCTTTTGCGCCGATCCGCACTGTTTTTCTTGGCCCCGCAATCCCCCGGCCTGACGGCCCTGACCCTGCCACCTTAATCCGAACGGAGCGCCGGGCGTCAATCGAAACTTTCGGATGCAGGCGCTGCGGCCGGGCGGCGGGCGCTCGCTGCCCCCGCTCAAAAGTACCGCAACCAGACGTAGAGATGGCAGATCGCCACCGACACTACCATCATCGGCATTGCGTAGAACGTGTAGGTCATGAAGCGGAACGGGATGCCGTTGCGCTCGGCAAGGCCGGCCACCGTCAGGTTGGCCGAGGCGCCGATCAGGGTACCGTTGCCGCCGAGGCAGGCGCCGAGCGAGAGGCACCACCACAGCGGCTCGATCTTGTCGGGCCCGCCATAGGCCGGCGCCATGCTCTTGATCAGCGGGATCATGGTGGCGACGAACGGGATGTTGTCGACGATCGCCGAGAGGAAGGCCGAGGCCCACAGGATCGCATAGCCGGCGGCCGCCATGTTGCCGCCGGTGGCGGCGACGAGCTTTTCGGCCAAGAGCCGCAGCAGGCCGCCGACCTCGACGCCATGGACCACGATGAACAGGCCGACGAAAAAGAAGATGGTGATCCACTCGATATCGCCGAAGGTGCGATGGACGTTCTCCGACTGCTTCTCGTTGTGGTGCTGCCAGTTGTCGAGGAACATGAGCACGGCCGCCCCGCTCATCGCGATGGTCGCCGGCTCGGCATGCAGCTGCCGGGAGAAGACGAAGGCGACGATCACCAGGGTCAGCACCACGACCGATTGCTTGAGCAGAACGGCGTCGAGGATGGCGCTGTTCGCGTCCATCGCCATCACCCGGGCCTGGTGCTCCGGTGTCGACTTCAGCGAGCGGCCCCACAGGATGTGGATCATCACCGCCTGCGCCGCCATGACGACGACGATGACCGGGGTGAGGTGGATGACGAAGGCGTTGAAATCGAGGTTGGCGAGCGAGCCGATCAGGATGTTGGGGGGGTCGCCGATCAAGGTGGCGGTGCCGCCGATATTCGAGGCGAACACCTCGGCGAACAGGTAGGGGTAGGGCGGGACCTCGAGCTCGCGGGTGATCGCCAGCGTCACCGGCACCATCAGCAGCACGGTGGTGACGTTGTCGAGCAGCGCCGAGGCGACTGCCGTGGTGATCTGCAGGATCAGCAGGATGCCGGCCGGGCTGGCATTCGCCTTCTTGGCCGACCAGATGGCGAGGTACTGGAAAATCCCGGAGCGCCGCGAGATCGACACCAGGATCATCATGCCCATGAGCAGGCCGATGGTGTTCCAGTCGACCCCCTTGAGCGCCTCGGCCTGATCGAGCGCGCCGATCAGGATCATCACCGAGGCGCCGAGCAGCGCCACGATCGAGCGGTTGAGCTTGTCCCAGATGATCGCCGCGTAGGTGGCGAGCAGGATCACCGTCGACACGACCATCGGGTTCATGCCGAAGAACAGGTGCGGTATGAAGCTGTGCTCGGTCATTGCGCTCCCCCCGGGGCCATGCACCGCCGGCGGCCGCGCCATCCCCTCCCGCGGGCAGGCTCGGGCACCGGGTCCGAGGAGTCAAGCCGGCGGCGAAACCGCATGCGCTCTGTCGCGAAGCCGGCGCGCCTTGACCTCGACCTGACACGGCGAGATCAGCGGCGAGCCCACTTGACAGTGTACAATAATAAGTGTATACACACTACGTGTGATACCCAACCAATGGAGGGAGCCATGACGTTCGTGAAGGGGCAGAGCGGAAATCCGGCGGGCCGGCCGCCGGGGGCGCGCAACCGGGGAACGCTGATCGCCGAAGGGCTGTTCGCGGAGGAAGGCGAGGCGCTGGCGCGCAAGGCGATCGAGCGGGCGCTCGACGGCGATCTGGGCGCGCTGCGGCTCTGCCTCGACCGCCTCATGCCGCGCGGCAGGAGCCGGCCGGTGCGGTTCCCGCTGCCACGGATGGCGGGCGCGGCGGACGTTCCGGCCGCAGTCGCGGCGATCCTCGAGGGAGTGTCGAGCGGGGAGCTCGCGCCCTCGGAAGCGATGGATCTGATCCGCGTGGTGGAGAGCGCGGTGCGCTGCCTCGGCGCCGCCGCAAGGCTGGAGGCCCGGCTCGCCGAGCGGGAGCAGAATACCGCGCAGGAACAAGCCGCCGCGGGCGAGGCGGCGGAGGCGGCGCAAGATACAAGCGCCGAACAAGCGGCCGCCGCGGCCGCCGAAAATACAAGGCCGAAACAAGCCGGGCAGCCGGCAGGCGCGGACGCGGAGACGCCGCGGGTGGTCCAGCTGCCGATCGCGACGGAAAACAGGAGCAGAAAGCAGGCCGGCCCGGCGGAGGGGGGAACGCCGATCACCGAGCCCTGGGGCGATGCCGCGGCCGTCGGCTAGCAGCTACCCGCCGCGGGATACCTCTACCCGCTTGATCTCATGGAACGAAAGGAAGCCATAACTCGTTGGCCCGACTAGGCAACGGCAGTCCTGTGAAGGAGAATGGCGAATCATGCGCTACTTCTTCAATTTGAGGGGCGAGCTGTCAGTAGACGACCCCGACGGGGCTGAGCTGCCTGATCTTCCAGGCGTGCGCCAGCACGCGGTCGCGATGGCCGAAGCACTCATGAGGCGAACAAGAATTTTTCGCGAGGGGCGGGATCGGTGGGCAGTCCAGGTAACCGACCTTGAGGGGCGCGAGATCCTGGTCGTTCCATTCAGCGAAACGTCGGCCGCAATGGAGTCGGGCCAACAAGGGGCTCGATCTGCGTTCCTCGGAAAGCTTGGATGGAAGACCCAGCTTCATCTCGGCAAACAGATGGCAAGTAATTATCCGGCCATTGCTGATCAGACGATTCCCGAATACCTTCTCGTCCTTTTGCACCGCCTCGATTCGACCCGTTAGACTGGGACATGCCCGGCCCGGCAGTCGAACGGCCATGACGCAGCTCTACCCGCCGGTCACGCTCATGTGGCGGGCCAGCGCCGGGCGGCGATGGCGGCGGTCGATGACGAAGTCGTGGCCCTTGGGCTTGCGGGTGATCGCCTCGTCGAGCGCCGCGTAGAGCGGCTCGTTGCTCTCCGACGCGCGCAGGGGTTTGCGCAGGTCGGCGGCATCGTTCTGGCCGAGGCACATGTAGAGCGTGCCGGTGCAGGTGATGCGCACGCGATTGCACGACTCGCAGAAATTGTGGGTGAGGGGCGTGATGAAGCCGAGCCGCCCGCCGGTCTCCTTGACCTTGACGTAGCGCGCCGGGCCTCCGGTGCGGTAGTCGAGCTCGTCGAGCGAAAAACGCTCGGCGAGCCGGGCGCGGAGCATCGAGAGCGGCAGGTACTGGGCAAGCCGCTCCTCGCCGATGTCGCCGAGCGGCATCACCTCGATGAAGGTGAGATCCATGTCGCCGCCATGGGCCCATTCGACCAGGCGGAAAACCTCGTCCTCGTTGACCCCCTTGAGCGCCACCGCATTGATCTTCACGCGCAGGCCTGCGGCCTGCGCGGCGGCGATGCCCTCGAGCACCTTGTCGAGCTCGCCCCAGCGGGTGATGGCGCGGAACTTGTCGGCATCCAGCGTGTCGAGCGACACGTTGATGCGTTTCACCCCATGGGCGGCGAGCTCGTGGGCGTATTTTACCAGCTGCGAGCCGTTGGTCGTCAGCGTCAGCTCGTCGAGGCCGCCGGCCGCGAGGTGGCGGGAGAGCGAGGCCACCAGCGTCATGATGCCGCGCCGGACCAGCGGCTCGCCCCCGGTGAGCCGGAGCTTGCGCACGCCCTTGGCGACGAACGCGCTGCACAGCCGGTCGAGCTCCTCCAGCGTCAGCAGATCCTGCTTGGGCAGGAAGCTCATGTTCTCCGACATGCAGTAGATGCAGCGGAAATCGCAGCGATCGGTCACCGAGACCCGCAAGTAGCTGATCGCCCGCCCGAACGGATCGACGAGCGGGGAGGGCGGCACCGACGCGGCACGCTCGAATTCCATTGGCCTTGACTCCGCTGCCGCGCGCGCTGCTTGTCAGGACGGCGACAGATGCCGATGATGGCACTGTGGCCTTGCCGCCACAACACCCGATGGACGACGATGATGAGCGAGCATCCCGGCAGCGCCACGCCTCCCTGGCCGGTCGAGGTCCGGCTGCGCAAGGACCGCATGACGCTGACCGTCGCCTACGACAGCGGCGAGGTCTTCGATCTGCCCGCCGAGTACCTCCGGGTCAAGAGCCCGAGCGCCGAGGTGCAGGGCCACTCGGCCGACGAGCGCAAAACCGTTCCCGGCAAGAAATATGTGCAGATTCTCGAGGTTCAACCGGTGGGCAACTACGCGGTCAGGCTGGTGTTCGACGACATGCACTCGACCGGCCTCTACAGCTGGGACTACCTGGCCGAGCTCGGACGCAATCAGGAAGCCTATTGGCAGGACTATGTCGACGAGCTCGCTGCCAAGAATCTTGCCCGCGAGCCGGCTGCCCGTAGGATGGGTTGAGCGCCAGCGAAACCCATCGCCGACCTAACCATAGGGCGACCCCGCCGATGGGTCTCGCGAAGAGCTCGACCCATCCTACAAGCTAATGCTGCTGGATGATCACCGTGGCGCCCACCCTGACGCGGTCGTAGAGGTCGATGACGTCCTCGTTGGTCAGCCGGAAGCAGCCCGACGACACCGCCGTGCCGATCGTCTCCGGCTCGTTGGAGCCATGGATGCGATAGAGCGTCGAGCCGAGATACATCGCGCGGGCGCCCAGCGGATTGTCCGGGCCGCCGGCCATGTGGCGCGGCAGGTCGGGCCGGCGCGCCAGCATCTGGGAGGGCGGCGTCCACGCCGGCCACTCCTTCTTGGACGACACGGTCTTCACCCCCGACCAGGTGAAGCCCGGGCGCCCGACGCCGATGCCGTAGCGGATTGCCTGGCCGTTGCCGAGCACGAAGTAGAGCCGCCGCTCCGCGGTGTTGATCACGATGGTGCCGGGGGCATGGTTGCCCGCATAGCTGACGGTCTGGCGCGGGATCGGCGATTGGCCGCCGAACATGCCGGATCGGCCCGGTGGCCCGGCGGTCGGGAAGCGGTCGTCGGGCGAATAGGCGGTAGCCGTGGCGGTTGCCGCCGCAAGGCCCCCGGCGACAAGCAGAAGGGAAACGCCGAATCGCAATTGCATCGCAAGCCTCTTTCCGACGAAGCCTTGGCGGGTTCATTGCTCGATATGGCGCAGAAAGGCCATAAATCCTTTGCGTCGGCAAGCCCCTGCCGCCTGTTTCGGCCGGAGTGTTGCCGGGAAGGCACGTTCGGACCTTCGAGGCAGCGCACACGACAATGCCGGGTGACGCATCGTCTTGACCTCGATGAGGTGCGCTTCGCCAAACATGCGGGATTTCATTGCCACGCGGTCGTGTCGGCGAGCCGGCACCGACCTTCACCGAAACACGCTACTGCACCCACCGCGGGCCGACGTTTCGATTGAGGGCCCCTGATTGTACAATTTCAAAATAATCCGCCGGGCGAGCAAATGCTATTGATGCGGGTCAAGTATCTTGATCAAACTGCATGCTACGAGGCTGCGATCTGCGAAGTAGGCTCCGATATGCGCGGCCGACGGATTCGCCCGCGATCGTACCGGTGGACTTGATGCTTCAGGACGTCAGGCTCCTAGGGCAGTCGCCTGCGAAACCGTCCCCTGAGCGGCCGGCCGGTGCGCCGTCGGCTGGAGGCGCGGGGCTCGATCCGGCCTCGGGTACGCTTGCGACCGCCGCGGTCTCCTCGGCGCTGGAAGGAACGCGCCGGGTCACGGTCTTTCTGCGCGGCCTGCTGCTGGCCGCGTGCATCTTGCCGCTGGGCATTCTCGTCGCGCTGGCGTCGCACGCCTACCTCGACACGCGCACCGAGGCCGAGGGGCGCGCGCGCCGCACCGTCGAGCTCATCCATCAGCATACGATGAAGGTTCTGGAGACCGAGGAACTGATCCTCGATCGCGTGCTCGCTGCGGCCGACGGAATGACTCCCGACGACATCGCCCGGTCGACGGCGATCACCACGCTGTTGCGGCGGATGAGCGCCGGCAAGGAGCAGATCGCGTCGATCTGGATCCTGGACGCCACCGGGCGGATCGTTGCGTCGAGCCGGAAAATGTTCGGCCACGTGCACGCCGCCGAGCGCGACTATTTCGTCGCCCAGCGGGAGCAGGACGTCGGCACCTTCGTCGGCACGCCGCATATCGGCAAGACCAGCGGCCGGCTTGTCTTCAATCTCAGCCGGCGGCGGGCGACCGCGGACGGGACATTCGACGGCGTCGCCGCCGTTTCGGTCTCCATCGCCTATCTGCAGGATTTCTTCCAGAACGTCGGCGCCGGGCTCGGCCAGGTCGCCCGCCTCGTCCGGGCCGACGGCGCGCTGCTCGCGGGCAGCCCGTCGGGACCCGATGTCGTCGCATCGGGCCCCGCCGACCGGATGCCGGCGGCGGTCGCGTCCGCGGATCAGGGGGTGTACTGGCATGCGTCGGCGCCCGACAAGGTCGAGCGATTGATGGGGTTTCAACGGATCGACCCCTATGGGCTCTACGTCACTTTCGAGATCGACCGGGCGACCGCGCTGGCGCCGTGGTACGCGAGCCTGAGATTCCACGCCGCCATCCTGGTTCCGAGCGCGATCGTGCTCATCCTGGTGACGCTGCTCGCCTTGTGCCGGGCGCGGCGCGAGCAGGCTGCGCTCGTCGGTCTGGCGGCGGAGACGCGGCAGCGGGCGACCATCGAGGCCCAGTTCCGCCAGTCGCAGAAGATGGAGACGCTCGGCGAGCTCACCAGCGGGCTGGCCCACGATTTCAAGAATTTGCTGACTGCGATCCGCATCTATGTGGACGTGATCCAGGGATCGCTGACCGATCGAAAGGTGCGGAAATTCGCCGAGGCCGCGGTCCGCGAGGTGCACCGCGCCGACAGCCTGATCCGCTCGTTGATCGCCTTCGCGCGGCGGCAGCCGCTGGAGGTGCGGACCTTCGATCTCAACGAGGCGGTCCGCAACATGAAGCCGCTGCTGCGCCAGTCGGTCGGTGTTGCGGTCACCATCGAGCTTGCGCTTGCTGACGATCTCTGGCCGGTCAAGGCCGACGTCAACCAGACCGAGGTCGCGATCCTCAACCTGGCGATCAATGCGCGCGACGCCATGCCGAGCGGTGGCACCCTGCGGATCGCGACGTCGAACCGGGACCTCGCCGGCGAGCCCGATCGCCTGGTCGGCGCCTATGTGTCGATCTGCCTCTCCGATTCCGGGAGCGGGATGTCGCCCGACGTTCTCGCCCGCGCGTTCGAGCCGTTCTTCACCACCAAGGCGCCCGACAAGGGCAGCGGGCTGGGTCTGAGCTCGGTCTACGGTTTTGCCCGGCAATCGCAGGGAACCGCGGTCATCGCCAGCGCGCCGGCCGAGGGCACCTCGGTCACCATCTATCTGCCGCGCGGCGAATAGCGCATGCTCTGGTTCGTCGACGGAAGCATGGGCCATTCGACGATTCTGCAGTACATCCCGATCAAACCTGATCGGGAACTTCAGGGCATGATCCCGCCGGATCATCTCGGAATGGATCGGAGGCGTCGATGAATGCGTCGAGCCCAAGCGCGCCGGTTGTGTGGAGCAGCCATGCGCACGGAGTCGGACGAATCGTTCTCAACCGGCCGGGGGTCAACAACGCCTATGACGGCGACCTGATCGAAGGGCTGGTCAGCGCCGTGCAGGCGCTTGCCGGCACCGCCGGGCTGAGGGTGATCGTGCTGGCCGGCGCCGGCCGCCATTTCCAGGCCGGTGCCGATCTCAAGTGGATCGACGCGGTGAGGCAGACGTCGCGCGAGGCCAACATCGCGGCATCGCGGGCGACCGCCGAGGCGGTGCAGGGCCTCAACGTTCTGCCCGTGCCGACGGTCGCGCTGGTGCAGGGTGGCTGCTTTGGCGGCGGGACCGGCATCATCGCGGCCTGCGACGTGGTGGTGGCGGCCGACGATGCCGTGTTCTCGATCTCCGAGGTGCGCTGGGGGCTCACGGCCAGCATCATCGTGCCGCAGCTTGTCGATGCCATCGGGCTCCGCCAGGTGCGCCGTTATGCGCTCACCGGCGAGCGGTTCGGCGCCGAGGAGGCGCGCCGCATCGGCCTCGTCCACGAGGTGGTCCCGCGCGCCGAGCTCGAAGCGGCCGGCGCCCGCATCGTCGACCATCTGCTGCAGAACGACGCCGCGGCGATCGCCGAGACCAAGGCCATCGCCTTCCGCCATGCCGCCGCCGATCTCGATCCCGCGACCTTCGACCGCCTGGTCGAGGCGCATGCCGACAAGCGCCGGTCGCCCGAGGCCGCCGAGGGACTAGCCTCCTTTGCCGAGAAGCGTGCCGCCAGGTGGGCGAAGAGATAGGCCAAGCTTCGCAGGATGGGCAGAGCTCTTGCGAAACTCATCGACGGCCACTGTTGCGCGCACCGCCGCTGATGGGTCTCGCGGAAATGCTCGACCCATCCTACAGGCGATCGTCGGCGCTCTGGCTGCGGCCGCGATAGCCGGCCTCGGCCGCGCATTTGGCGGCATGGATGTCGCGGTTGATGACCTGCAGATTGGGCACGCCCCAGAAGCCCAGCAGCAGCGGCCAGGCGGTGTCGCGATGCTCGCGCCACACCCGGAACAGCGGCACGCGGTGGTCGACCTCGGCGGTTTTCCACAGACGTCTGCCTGATTGCGCGCAGCGCCGGTTCTGCAGCTTTTTCAACATTCGGGTCTGGTCGCTCGGCGCGTTCCAGAAGCGCCAGGCCACCACGCAGGCGGTGTGCCACTGGGCATTGCGGTTTTGCCCCTTGCCCCACAGATCGGCATGCCAGCCGAGCCGGTAGACCGGCTGCCCGCACACACAGCAGAAACCCGGCCCGCGCGAGAATTCCTGCTCACGGTAGGGCGCGGGCGGGGCCCGAAAGGTTTCCGCAAGCCCGTTTTCCCGCCCGGCGGCGAGCCGCCAGGTCCACCCCGCGGGCGCGCCGCTCCTGGCCGCGAGCGCGCGTGCCAAGCGGTCGGCGCGGATCGGGTGGGCGCGCCAATAGCCGTCGACCGCGAGCCGCGGCATCGGCGGGATGAACGGCCGCGCAAGGGCGTGGACCAGCACCGGAGCGGGAAAGTCCTGCGGCAGCGCCCTGGTCAGTCGCGCCAGCGACAGGCGGTTCCGCTCGGCGCGCCATTCCGACATCTTCACGACAGGCTCCCGGCGAATCGGCCGCAATCCTGTCATCTCGGACGGAAAAGCCTTACTCAATCCTTAATACGACTTGATCCATGACCCGCGGCGGCGACGCTCCCGGGTTCTCCTCAAAACTCCACGTCGAGCTCCTCGAGCTCGTCGGGCTCGGTCTTGGCGCCCTCGATCCAGTCCCGCATGGCGTCGAGTTCCATGATGGCCCGGCAATAGGCGGCACAATCCGAATCGAGCGTCACGTCGTAGGTGAGGAAACGGGTGCAGACCGGCGCATACATCGCGTCCGCCATGCAGGGACGTCGGCCGAACAGGTAGGGCCCGCCGGAGGTCGCCAGACAGTCGCGCCAGATCGTCACCACGCGGTCGACATCGGTCTGCACGCCCGCCCAGATGCGGAAGCGCGGATAGTGGGCCTTCAGATTCATCGGCAGCGCCGAGCGCAGATTGCTGAATCCCGAATGCATCTCGCCGGAGACCGAGCGGCAGCGGGCACGCGCAGCGGGCTCGCCCGGCAGCAGCCCGGCCTCGGGCCTGATCTCGTGGAGATACTCGGCGATCGCCAATGTGTCCCAGATCTTGATCCCGTCGTGGGTGAGGCAGGGCACCAGGAATGAGGGGGAGAGATGCAGGAGCTCGGCGCGGGTCGAGGGGTCGTCGCTCGGCACCATCGCTTCCTCGAAATCGATGCCGGCCATCCGGCACAGCAGGAAGCCGCGCAACGACCAGGAGCCGTAGTTCTTGCTGGCAATCGTGAGCGTCGCTTTGGTCATGGATCGTCTTCTCTGCTGCGAGGGCGGCGGACCCCCGAGTGGGAAAGTCATACCATATGTCTATATTTTAGGCATAATGGTTCTCTGCACAATTATCTCGCAAATCAAGACGGATTGCACTAGGGTTTTCGCCGAGGGGGATGTCCGGCAGGCCGCGCGGTCGACGGCACCCCGTTGAACGCGACCGGAATGCTTTACCAGGCTTATCAAGCTCATTCCGACATCATGGTTCCCATTCGTTCGCTGGCCGGGATGGCAGCCGCGATGGGCCGACCACCCAATGGATTCTCCGACCTTCCGTTCATCTCCAATCTGACGGCGGCCTACGAGCTGATCGCCCGTGCCGGCCTCACCCACGAGCGGCCGCCGTTCGCGATCGACCGCGTGACGGTGGGCAACCGCGAGGTCGAGGTGCGCGAGCGCGCCGCGCACGTGACCGGGTTCGGGACGCTGCTGCACTTCAAGAAGGACATCGACGTGGCGCAGCCGCGCGTGCTGCTGGTAGCACCGCTGTCCGGGCATTTCGCCACGCTGCTGCGCGGCACGGTGCGCACCATGCTGCCGGAGCACGACGTCTTCATTACCGACTGGCACAATGCCCGCGAGGTCGGGCTCGCCCACGGCCGCTTCGGCTTCGACGAATACATCGACCATATCGTCGGTTTCCTGGAAAAGATCGGGCCGGGGGCGCATCTGGTCGCCGTGTGCCAGCCCTGCGTCGCGGCGCTGGTCGCCGCCTCGGTGATGGCGGAAGGCGGCAATCCGGCGGCGCCGCGCAGCATGACGCTGATGGCCGGCCCGATCGACACCCGGGTCAATCCCACCAAGGTCAACGAGCTCGCGGCCTCGAAACCGATCGACTGGTTCGAGCGCACGCTGATCGCAACCGTGCCGCTGCGCTTCGGCGGCGCCTTCCGCCGCGTTTATCCGGGCTTCGTGCAGCTTGCGGCGTTCATGAGCATGAACATCGACCGCCACGTCAAGGCGCATCGCGAGCTCTACGCCCATCTCGCCAACGGCGAGGTGGAGAAGGCGGAAGCCACCAGGACGTTCTACGACGAATATTTCGCGGTGCTCGATCTCACGGCGGAGTTCTATCTGGAGACCGTCCGGCTGGTGTTCCAGGAGCACGCCTTGCCGCTCGGTCGACTGACCTGGCACGGCCGGAAGGTGGAGCCCAAGGCGATCAGGCGAACCATGCTGCTCACCGTGGAGGGCGAGCGCGACGACATCTGCGCGGTCGGCCAGACGCTCGCGGCGCACGACATGTGCAGCGGCCTGCGCCCCTATCTCAAGCGCCACCACATGCAGGCGGGCGTCGGCCATTACGGCGTGTTCAGCGGCAACCGCTGGACCAACCAGATCTATCCCATTGTCAAGAACGTGATCCTGGCGAGCGATTGATCAGGCCGGGCGGGCAGGGTCCCGACCCTCTTCACGTCAGCTGACGGACATGGCCCGCTTGCTGCTCGTCGGCGCGGCGATGCCGCCTGGTGCCGGCGCTTTCGTCGAGCAGAACCCTTCCGGGGTGGCGTGCTACGCCGGCCTCCGTTATGGTTTCGCGCTCTTGGCGGGGAACGTCTCATGTCGCAACGCTTGTCCTGGCCGCGTGCGGGCCTCGTCGCCCTCGCGGTCGCGCTTTCACTGCTCGCCGCGCCGCTTCTTGCCAAGGGCACGCTCGATGTCGTGGAAAAATTCCGCACCGGCAATCTCGGCCTCGACGTTGCGACCTACACGGATCCGGAGATCGCGCCCTATCGTGTCGGGCTGATCGCGCTTGCGGCGGGATCCTCGCGCAACTCCTTCGCGTTTGCCCGGGAAGAATGGGATACGCTGATCGGGCTTGCCGCCAAGGCCGCCAGGTCGCAGTCCGTCGACGGCGCCTGGCGCGTCATCGGAGACCTGACCGAGGCCGATACGTCCGACGTCTCGCATCTGGTCGTCAGCGCCGGGTCCGGTGTCAGGTTCGCGCTGAGCTCGCCGAAGGGCGCGGCGCTCACCTATGTGCTTGCCGCGTCCGACATCCCGCGCTTCCAACAGGCGCTAGCCAAGGTGAAGGCCTATCTGGCGTCACGTTGAGGTCAGCGGGCACTCTGCCGCGACGGCGGCGGCGTCTTCGATTGCGCGAAGAAGACATGGCCGGTGAGGGAGGAGAACACGCCCGGCACCCGCTCGCCCTGCGATACTCGGGCGACCTCGAGGCGGGTGCGGTTGAAGATGTCCTCGACCGAAACGCCCTCGGAGCGGATTTCCCGGAGCAGCTCGGCCGCGAACAGGCTGTGCTGGTCGTCGCTGTCGCGCGCCACGGTGCCGGGTGCCGCCCCGTAGATGACCAGCGTTCCCGCCGGTGTGCTGATCGGCGCGAGCCCGATGGACAGGCCGCGGAAGCGCCGCTCGTAGGGATTTCGCCGCGAGGCATCGATGACGAGAAGCTTCGTTGCGGCCCGTTTCTGGTCGAGGTCCGCCAGGATCGGCTCGATGCCGATCCCGTCGCGGCGCACGTCGGCCTCCCGCCAGATCTGGGCGTCGACGGGAATCAGATAGCTCTGCCGGCCGGCCTGGATGCCGTAGCCGCTGAAGAAGATCAACGCGGTCGAGTTGGGCGTCACCTTCGCATTGAATGCCTCGATCGTCTCGTCCATTCCCTGCCGGGTCAAATTCTCCCCGGTGACGACATCGAAGCCGCGCCCGCGCAGCTCGTCGGCCACGGCGCGCGCGTCGTTGACCGGCTGCGTGAGCGCTGCACCGTCATCCGGATAGCTCCCGTTCCCGATGACCAATGCCACGTGGCGGTCCCGGCCGACTGCGGGGGCGCCGGATTGCACGGGCGCTGCCCGCGTCGTGGCCGGCCGAACCTCTCCCGGCCCATCGAGCGCGGCCAAACGGTCGTCGCTCATCCCGATCGCCTTGCTGGCGCCGGGCGTCGTCGCCGCGCCCGATGCCGCCGACCAGGCATTGCGACCGGTCTCGCTCTTGAGCACGGCGGCGAAGCCCAAGGAAAAGCCCAGCACTGCGACCGCCACCGGGGCCGCCAACCACGTCTTCCACATGTCGAACTCCAGGAATCCCGTTCGAGGATCGCACCTAATGGCCGCGTCGGGCTTTGTCGGTGCGACACATTGACTGCAAGCGATGATGGCAGCAAATACCGACTGCAAATGCAGTCGATAGAGCGCGGCTATTGGAGGCCGCCGAGCTGAAAAAGTCCTGGCATAGCAATCATCTGGAACATGTCTGGTCGCATTGTCTCAAGCTCCCGTCGCGATGAAGGACGCCCGCGATCGCATTCTTCGGCGCCTGCTAGACCGCAATCGCGTCATAAAAGAGGCAAGGCCTCTGGGGCGGCGTCACATCGCTGCGACCGCACTGGCACTGCCGGGAGCGCATTCCGCCTTGGTGAGAGGCCCGAGGAAAAGATGCGGGCGAACCATGCGGCAGCACCTTCGTTCGGCAGGAATTCCTTTGTCGGAAATGCGACTTACACGGTTGGAACATTCTACCGCCGACGGCGTTCCGCTTACCGGAGAGGTTTGAGCGATGGGGGGTGTCCATGGCTGGGGCCGACGAATATCGCCGGTACGCGCGAAATTGTCTGAATTTGTCCAGGATCTACCGGGCGCCTTCGCACAGCGCCCTGCTCGCCGAGATGGCCGAGGTGTGGAGCGATCTCGCCCGACAGGCGGAGCAGCCGGGCGACGGCGCCGGCCGCGACAGCGGCTCCCCGGCGCGCTGGCCGGCGGGTAGAGCGCATCGCGATCAGGCATGATGCGTCGGGATCGCTGAGCGGCCCATGTTCGCGTCGGCGAGCCGGTATCCGATTCGCCGGAACATCGCTGGAATCGAAAAAAGGGCGGATCGATTGATCCGCCCTCCTTTCAGGCAACGCGGCAGCTGGCGATCAGGGGCCCGAGGGGTGAACCGTGGTCGTACGACCCTGGCCCTCGTCGGTCACCGTGGTGCTGGAGGGCGACGGGATCGGAAGGTAGGCCGGGCGGGCCAGCGCCGCCGAGGCCGAGCCGAGCACCAGGGCGACGATGACGGTCAGCTTGATCTTGGACATGTTTGATCTCCTCTTCGTGATCTTGCGGTGGGGCCGGTTGCCTCCCGCTCTGTAGGCGCACCATGCCATCCGTCGATGAGACTCGACGTGAACCAGCTCACGCCAGTGAAAATTCGTATTGATCGCTGCGGTGGCGGGAACGTCGACGTTGTTGCGGCGAAGCTGACGCAGGTCGAGCCCGCGCGCGTACCGCACAGACAAATGCAAAGGGCGGATCGCAACGATCCGCCCTTTGACGAGTTCGAGCAGCGGCGTGCGGCGATCAGCCGCCCGGGGTGTGAACCGTGGTCGTACGGCCCTGGCCCTCGTCGGTCACCGTGGTGCTGACGGGCGCCGGGATCGGAAGGTAAGCCGGGCGCGCCAGCGCCGCCGAGGCCGAGCCGAGCACCAGGGCGACGATGACGGTCAGCTTGATCTTGGACATGTTTGTTCTCCGCTTCGTGATCTTGCGGTGTGGCCGGTTGCCTGCCGCGCTGTAGGCGCACCGTGCCACGCGTCGATGAGACTCGGCGTGAACCAGCTCACATCGACGAAGATCTTGTCGATCGCCAATTCGCAGTCCGCCAATCAGGCGCGCGAGATCATTTCGGGTCGGCTTTCAAGCTCGGACGCGCGGGCGAAATACCGGGCAGCCGTGATACGCAGGCGCTCGATGTCCTTGCGGTCGCTCATCTGGCAAGCCAATTCGAGGCACAGTTCGGCTTGCGATCGGAAATACTCGGCGCTTTCCACGGCCGCGCTCCGGTTCGGAGTGGTTGTGGCGTGGGCCGGGGGCGAATTGTCGCCCGTGCACAGCCGCTGGCGCGACTGGACGCGGTGCCGGTTCGTCCCGGCTGCTCAGGCCATTTCCTCCCATTTGCAACGCCGCAGTCTAAGTTCGGTTCCCGACATAAAGGCAAGACCGTGCGGAAAGGTTGGCTGACGTAAGGGCGCTCTCTGATCAGCGGAACACCCGGCCCGGAATGGGAGACCGCCGGGCTCGTTGCGCCGGACGGTGAGGAACCCTCGGGGCATTGCGGCCGTTGTCAGGCAAAGGATCAGCCCATGACTTGCCCTCTTCGAAACCCCATCGCGGCGGCGTTGTGGTTGTATTCGGTCGGCATGGCGGTAGCGGAGGATGGCCGGCGGAACGACGACCGATTTTGCTCTGCCGCCAAGCCTTTCCATGAAATGGCGCAGGACGAGACCCGGACGATCTCGGAGCTCTGCGCGCGCCTCGGCACCGATCGGGAGGGGGTGGCCCAGGAGGAGCGGCAGGGCGCCAAGATGAACCTGAACATGGAGCAGCGGCATATCATCAAGGAAATCGTCCTGAAGGACCTCAAGCCGAAGCAGGCGCCGGCGGATCTCCGGGTCGCGATCGGCGATGCGGTTCCGAGCGGCGTGGAGGTTCAGCCATTCCCTGCGGAAATCGTCGACAAGGTGCCCCAGGTCAGCTCTCATGCGTTTTTCGTGAAGGACGATCAGGTGATCGTGGTGAGCCCCAAGGACAATAGGATCGCCGATGTGATCGAATAGAAGCTCCCAGGCGGTCAGTGCCTATTCTTGATAAAGGATCTCATCAATTTGGTTGCCGAACTCCTGCTTGAGCTGGCATGCGTGCATCCTTATTCCTTCGTGTCCGGCAAGCGCTTCGGCATACGAGATCGATGCCACTGTCCGGAGAATAAGGAGGGCGGCACCGTCCGCGTGATCCAACGGGGGGGCGACACGCTTGAATAAGCGCCTGATTGCGGCCAGGATCTCCAAGCACCGCACCGGGGAGGCGGGTGCCGGCGTACCCCAGATGACATCGCTGGTCTTGCAATGCAGCTCCCGTGCGGTGAGCGCGGCAAGATCGGTAATTTTCCTCCAAATCGCCGATTTTTCATTTTCTCCCAGGCTCTTGAGCTCAGTAGTTAGACGTAGATGCACGTTCGCGGCGTCTTCCAGCAAATCCATGGCTGTCTCGTCGTCGAATTGATCGAGATCGGGCACGATCGATTTTCCAGCAGTTCGCAGCTCTGCGTCGACCGATAATATCACGTTCACCATTTTAACAGACAGTTCTTTCCGTCGGCGAGCCGTCGCAAGGAAAAATGTTGCGGCCGTGAGGGGCCCGACACCCGCGAAGAGGGCAAATCCCGGAAGCTTCCGCTGACTCGCACTCGGAAACGACATGGGTATACCGACATGGCGCAGGTTCAATTCAGCTCGCGGAGGAATGCAAATTCAACCTTCACCGTGGAGGCTCAGCATCCCGGGAAGGCTGTAGTGGTGATATCAGGGTTCCGGACCGAAAGGCAGGCACTCGACTGGATCTGGAATCAGAGGCAGATGGCCGATGATATTGATCCTTGGGATGTGCGCGGGATCAGTTTGCTGCATTCTGACGCGGACCGAAGGAGCCCGGCATCGCGGCCGGCGTTGCGCGGCCCGGCGGTCAGGTTTTCACCACCTCGCTGCGCAGGTTCCAGATGACGCCTGCGATGATGAGCCCGGCGCCGGCGAAGACCGGCGCGTCGACGCGTTCGGCGTAGAGCAGCCAGCCGACCGCCGCGATCGCCGGAACGCGGAGGAAATCGAGCGGCACCACGATCGTGGCGTCGCCGTGGCGGAACGCATTGGTGAGGCAGAAGTGCGTGGTCAGCCCGCCGATCGCGACGCCGAGCAGGGGCGGGATCATCGACCAGTCGAGCCGGAAGATGAACCGCGCGTCGCTGCCGGCGAAATTCAGCGGCAGCTGCATCAAATTCATCCAGAACAGGATGGCGAACGTGCTCTCGGTGGAGATCAGCTTCTTGGTCGATATGCCGACCATGGCGTAGGCGACCGCGGCTGCCAGGATGATGAGCACCCCGGGCTGAAAGCTGCCGAGCCCGGGCCGTACGATCACCAGCACACCGGCAAAGCAGACCGCGATGCTGCCGGCCCGCACCAGGGTCATCCGCTCGCCGAGAAGCAGCACCGCGAAGATCGCCACCCACGCCGGCATGGTGAATTCCAGCGCGAACACGGTGGCGAGCGGCAGCAGGGTGACCGACAGCGTCCAGCCGATCTGCGAGGCGAAGTGCAGGACGTTGCGCACCGCATGCAGCCTGATGCGCCGGAGCGAGAGGTCGTGGCGGAGGCGCGGGCGCGCCGCCAGGATGGCGAGCATGATCGCCACCCCGCAGGCGCTGCGCACCGTCATCATCTCGAAGGCGCTCAGGGTCCCCATGAGGGCGCGAACCCCTACCGCGACCGCCGTGAACGACAGCAGCACGCCGCCCATCCACAGCGCGATCCAGGCGACGTCGGCGCCGCCGATCGGGCTGGCGGCACCCGCGATCCGCGCCCGCGGCTGCCGGTCCGCGCCGGCCATCGCGCTGACCGGCGCCGGCACTTTCTCAGGTGTTGCGGGTGCGCCGCTGCCCGGCGGGCCGGACGGGACCTGGCGCGAGGTCATTCAGTCCGTCGCGAGGTCGGACTTGCGGCGGCGTCGCGCACCCGCGGCATATTGGCCGCGCTGCCGGTGGGGATCGACGTTGGGGGCGACGACCGTGCTGCGGAAGGAATCCCAGTCGCCGGCCTGGAATTCGCCGAGCTCCTCGACCACGTCGAACCCATCGAGCCCATCGCCATAGGCGATGCGCGGGACGGGCTGAACCTGGACGAACGGAAACTCGGCGTCGAACTCGATCGGCGCATGGGTGCGCGTCAGCCGGACATTAGTGAACAGCGGGCCGAACCAGCGGTCGGTCTCGATGATGCCCTCGTAGTGATCGTAGCTCTGGCTTCGTGTCAGGTTGGCGGGCGATCGGACCAGCAGGCTCCATCCGGGCGACGTTCGGGCAATGAGCCCGGTCCAGATCTGCACGACTCCCGGTTCCTTGAATGCGGCGAGGAACGGCGGGGAAAATCCCTTGAACTCGGGCGGCGCCACGCGATCGAAGTGATCGGCGAAATTCGGCACCTGGGCGATCTTCAAGGAATACCAGTCGTCCACGCCCTGGTAGGACCAGATGATGTCGGAGCCGCCGTCCCATATCAGGCTGAAGCTGATGGGAGGAAAGACGTACCAGCCGTAGGCCGACGCGGCGGTCATCGCCTCGCAATAGCGAAACGCGCGCGTCGGCATCGTGCCGGCAGCCGCCCGGTCCGCCCGTTGCGGCAGCCGACACCCCGGCACCAGACGGAAGAAGGTGACGTGCGGCCCGTCCCGCCCGGTACCTTCATCGCGGTCGGGCTCGCTGCCCGAATGCGCGACCGGTTGATCGGCCTCCATCCAACTCTCCATGTCCGCCATCGGACCGCGCTTGTCGCCAGGTGCCCGGGAAGCCCGATGTCTCCCCGGTCCACCTGGCGGCGACTGATCCTCAGAGCGCGGGCGTCTGCCCCCCGAGCCGAACTTTCCCCTGATCGGCCATGGCCCTGGAAGGCGCCCGGACCGGGGGGAGGCTGGGGCTCTGTCCCCCCAGGCGCACTTTGCCGCCGTCCTTGGCGCCCGTGTCTGTCGGGCGAGCCGACGGGAGCGAACCCACAGCCGTTTTCTTCTCAGTCTGCATTGATGCCTCCAGCGTGCATCGAGCCCCGATTGGCGTCGATTCGTCCACCCTAGGAGGTGAAACGCGCTTCGAACGTCAAAACAGCGTCGATTCCCGGTAAATTCCGCCGGCTCCACGGTGCCTGGACAGGGCCGGAAAGCGGGAAGTTTCGACTTTCCTCGCGCAAACCTCTCGGCTAGGGTTGTGCAACCTTTCGACGCGACAGGCGATCAAGTCCCGTTGGGATCGCAGCCTGCGTCGCCGGGCGAGCGACCATCGCCGATGGCGACGATCGCCCGATGGTTGTACGGGGGGACGAGGCAGATGCCGGGCCAAAGGACCAGCGTTCCCCGCGACGCGTTCCAGACGACCGACAAGGTCGTCTCTCTCGATCGCGCCAGGACGCCGGACTTCGCCAGCCGGTCGCCGGTCCGGCCGCTGGTGCGAATTCATCTACTCGGCGCGATGCGGGCGACGACCTATCTGGGGGACGATCTCCTCCCGAAGGGGCGAAAGGCCCGCGCAATTCTCGGCTGCCTGTGCCTCGCTGCGGGCGTTCCCGTCCCCCGGTCGAGATTGGCCGCCATGCTGTGGGACCG
Source organism: uncultured Alphaproteobacteria bacterium (assembly GCA_963755055.1). GTDB lineage: Bacteria > Pseudomonadota > Alphaproteobacteria > Rhizobiales > Xanthobacteraceae > AP-16. Next base: position 70,917 of record CAVWIS010000018.1, read on the forward strand.
CGTTCCGGACGATCAGGCTGCACGGTCGTTCCGGCAGGCGCTTCGCGAGCTTCGCACCGCGACGGGCGCGCTGGCAGGCGAGCTGATGTCGGTGACCCGCGAGACGGTCCGGCTCGATACCTCCTTGTGCTGGATCGACGCGGTGGCGCTGCTCGCGCCGCATCCCGCCGGGCCCGATGCGCTGCGCAGCGATCTGGCCACCCTGTGCGCCGGAGAGCTGCTCGACGGGTTGGACGGAACGAGCCAGTCATTTGACCAATGGCTGCTGGCCGAGCGGACGCGCTTTACCGAGCACCTGCGTGCGCTGCTCGAGGCCGAGCTCGCCCAGGTCATGCAATCGGGGCATGACCCCGCGAGGTGCGCCAGCGTCGCCCGGCGGCTGATCGCATTCGACCCGGCGCACGAAGGGGCCTCGCGCGCCCTGATGCGCGCCCTCATCGATGCGGGCGAGCGCGCCCAGGCGCTGCGCGAATACGAGCGGTGCCGCGATGCATTGAGAAGAGCGTTCGACGTGTCGCCGTCGAAGGAGACCCATGCCCTCTATCAGGCGATCAGGGCGTTGCGCGGTGCGGACACAAGCGGCGCGAACGACCGCGCGGAGATCGTGGCCCCGCAGCGCAGACCTTCGGGCCCGCAGGGCTCGGGCAGGCTTCGCGTCGGCGTGCTGCCGTTCCAGGCGCTGCATTCGTTGCGCGAGGACAACCTCGCGTTCTCGCTCAGCCAGGAGATCGCGGCGGCGCTTGCCCGCTTCCGCTGGTTCGACGTCATCGCGCCGGCGTCGCTGACCCGCGGGCCGTCGGAATCGGCGGTGAGCGAGGACGCGCTCAAGCACATGCAGCTCAACTACGTGGTCGACGGCACGCTTTCGTGCAACGGCACGCATTTTCAGATCGGGGTGCGCCTGTTCGATACCACCGGTGATGTGCGGCCGGTCTGGAGCGAATGCTTCAAGCTGCGGGTGGGCGCGCTGCACCGCTTGAACGAGCTGGTCACGGGACGCATCGTCGGACAGATAGACCCGCTCATTCTGTTCATCGAGGGACAGCCGAGACGGCGCGAGCAGTATGGCCCGACCGGCCTTTTGCTGCTCGCCGTTCCCCTGATGTACAGCCTCGAGCGCGAGAAATACGAGGAGGCGGGAAAGCTGATCGACAGCGCCCTCAAGATCGATCCGGACAATGCGATGGTCTCGGCCTGGGCGGCGCACTGGCAGATCTACCATGTCGGCCAGGGCTGGGCGGAGGATGCCGGACGGGCGTTCGCCATCGCGCAGGAGCATGCGCTCAGAGCGATCCGGCTCGATCCAGACAACGCCGAGGCGCTGGGGATCTACGCGCATGTCTGCTCGTTCCTCGAGAAGGACTTCGACCGGGCGGTGTATTATTTCGACCGGGCGCTGCGGCTCAACCCCAATCTCGCCTTCATCTGGGCGCTCAGCGCGCTGACCTACTGCTATATCGGCGAGCCCGACGATGCGCTGCGACGTCTGGCGAAATATCGCAATCTCACCCCGTTCGATCCCTATCCCTACATCTACGAGAACCCCTACACGGTCGCCTACACGATCAAGGGCGACTACGAGCGGGCGATCATCGTCGGCCGCCGCGTCACCAAGGCGATCCCCGGCTTCGTCAACGGCTACAAGCCGCTGCTCGCTTCCCTCGGCCATCTCGGGCGTCTCGACGAGGCGCGGCACTATGTCGAGAAGCTGCTGGCGCTCGAGCCGGACTTCACGGTGGAGCGTTTCGGCCAGGTCTATCCGTTCAAGAAGGCCAGCGATCGCGACCGCTACATGACGGGCCTGCGGCTGGCCGGGGTTCCGGAGCGGTGAGGACGGGTTCGATGGTGGCGATATCCTCGGCGTGCCCGATGGACAGCAGTAACCGTACGCTCAGGGCCGCGGGGGAGGTTGCCTGCGTTTATGCTCCAGGAGCAGCTCTTGCAGGTACTCCATGCCCCGATCCATGAAGGCGACGGTCTGCTCTTCACCCGTCCGATGGCCGGAGGCGCAGGACTGGGGCGGTCAACGTTCTCACCCTCGTCCAGTATCCGTGATCGTGGTTGCTTGCGGGCGATCTCGGGCCAGGCGGTCCGGTTTTGGATTGCTGGTCCCCGTGGCGGGGGCTAGGCTTCGGCATCGATGGCGGACCGGGCGCGCAAGTTCCGCGTGTACTTTTCCGGCTGACACATCGACCGAGAGCAGGGGGAAGCGCCATGAAACGTCGTGAGTTCCTCAAGGCCGCCGGCACCGGGCTTGCCGCCTCGACGATCGCCGCGCCTGCGGTCGCCCAGTCGATGCCGGAGCTCAAGTGGCGGCTCGCCGCGAGCTGGCCGAAGTCGCTCGACACGTTGTGGGGCACCTGCGAGCACCTTTGCCAGCGCGTCGCCGAGCTCACCGACAACCGCTTCCAGATCCAGCCGTTCGCGGCGGGCGAGATCGTGCCCGCCCTGCAGGTGCTCGACGCGGTGCAGAACCAGACCGTCGAGATGGGCAATACCGGCGGCTACTACTACTGGGGCAAGGATCCCTCGTTCGCGTTCTGCACCGCCATCCCGTTCGGGCTCAACTCGCGCCAGCAGGAGTCCTGGCAGCACTACGGCGGCGGCATGGAAATGCTCAACGAGCTGTTCGCCGATTTCAATTGCTACGGCATTCCGACCGGCAATACCTGCGCCCAGATGGGCGGCTGGTTCCGCCGCGAGATCAAGACGGTCGACGATCTCAAGGGCCTCAAGTTCCGCATCGGCGGGTTCGCCGGCAAGGTCATCAGCAAGCTCGGCGTCATTCCCCAGCAGATCGCCGCCGGCGACATCTATCCGGCGCTGGAGAAGGGCACCATCGATGCGGCCGAATGGATCGGGCCCTACGACGACGAGAAGCTCGGTTTCCACAAGGTCGCCAAGTACTACTACTATCCGGGCTGGTGGGAGGGCGGCGCTACCGGCCACATGCTGATCAATCTGCAGAAGTGGAACGAGCTGCCGAAGATCTATCAAACCGTGCTGACGGTGGTGTGCGGCGAGACCGGCCTGCTGCAGACGGCGAAATACGACCACGTCAATCCGCCGGCGATGAAGCGGCTGCTGGCCGCGGGCGCGTTGCTGCGCGGCTTCTCTCCGGAGATCATGGAAGCCGCCTACAAGGCGGCCAACGAGACCTATGCGGAGATGAGCGCGACCAATGCCCGCTTCAAGAAGATCCACGACAGCTTGATGACGTTCCGCAACGACAGTTATTTCTGGTGGCAGATCGCCGAGCTGCCGTTCGACAGCTTCCAGATACGCATGCGGGCGAAGTCGTAAGTCGGCACCCTTGCGCGGCAGGCGCGAGGAGCGGGAGCCGGAGGTGCCCGCTCCAGCCGCTGCCCATGCGCCGCCCCGATTCCGCGAAGAGGCCGCCGTCGTCACGTCGCCGGCCGCGGCCGGAGCCTCCATTGCCAGCCGAGCAATCCGAGCACCAATGACGACGCCGACGGGATCCGCGATCGGGGTTGGATTTGATGGTGGGCGCTGTAGGGATTGAACCTACGACCTCTCCCGTGTGAAGGGAACGCTCTCCCGCTGAGCTAAGCGCCCGAACCCCGTCCTGACGGAAACCTGACTGATTGTCGGAGGGAGCGCAACCCGTGGCCGGCCGGTCGCCGCATGGCCACGCGCCGCATCGGATCGCGATGTAAGGGAGGCCCCGGAAGGTGTCAACCGGCGGCCGCTGCTGGGCCTACTGGGCCGGCGCGGCAGCGGGCCTCGCCGCGGAGCTGGTCCTTGCCGCGCCAGGCCTCTTCTTTTTCCCCTTGGGCGGCGGCACCGCCTCGAGCTGGGCGAAGACCGGGCTCGGTTCGAAACCGACGGTGCTCGGTGCGCCGATCTCGCGGACGGGCGCGGGCAGCGGCCTGACCGTGACGGTCTGCGGCAGGTAGCCTTCGAGCGCAAAGCTCACCGAGAGCTCGCTGTCCGCCGGCACCTGGAGCGTGCAGGGGGTGCGGCAGTTCGAGCCGGTGGAGGATTTGGCCTCCGCACCGGGGGGCTCGGACTGCACCTCGATGGGGGCGGTGGCCGGGCCGGAACGGAGCGCGCTGGTGAAATCCAGGCTCGGCATCCAGTTGGGGCAGCCGGCCGGCGCAAGACCGCATGCGGCGATCGCAACAATCCGCGCTACTCGGCTCATGGGTACCACTCACCGGAACGGCCGGTGGCCGTCTCCTGCCGGGGCGACCATAGGAGGGGGCCGGGGCGGGTGCAATCGAAAGGTTGCCAGGCGAAACCCGAGTGAATAACTGGGTTAACGAGGTAAACAGGACATCAATTCAGCTCCAGGCCGGAGATCAGCTCGCCGACCGCAGCGGGCAGGGCATCAAAATGGCTGATCACCCGGTCGGGATTGAGCCGGGCGATCGGTATTTCGGTATATCCGAAATCCACCGCCACAACCGGCACGCCGGCCCGCCGCGCGGTCTCGATGTCGTTGCGGGAATCTCCCACCATGACGGCGCGGCCGGGCCTGCCGCCGGCGAGCGCCAGGGTTTGCCGGAGCATCTCCGGGTCCGGTTTCTGCACCCCGAAAGTGTCCTGGCCGCAGATGGCGGAAAAACGGGCGGACAGCCCGAGCTTGTCGATCAGGCGGATCGACAGCCATTCGAGCTTGTTGGTGCAGATGGCGAAGTTGCAGCCCGCGGTCGCCAGGCGGTCGAGCGCCGCCTCGAGCCCGGGAAAAGGGCGCGACAGGTCGGCGATCCGCTCCGCATAGCGGGCGACGAAATCCGCGTAGAGGCGATCGACGTCCTGGGTGCCAACCTCGGCGCCGTCCTTCCGCAGACCCAGCTCGATCAGCCGCCGGGCCCCGCCGCCGATCATGTTGCGGGCCACCGCGTAGGCAACCTCGGGCAGCCCTTCGCGCGCCAATATCCCGTTGAGCGTCGCGACCAGGTCCGGCGCGGTGTCGACCAGCGTCCCGTCGAGATCGAACACGATGGTGGCGACCGGCATGGATCCTTAAGCCCAGAGGGCCTCGCAGGCGTGAGCGTCCCGGCACGGTCGGCACGCCGGCCGGAGCCGGATCATGAGGCATGAAACGCGCGCAAGCTCAAGGTCGATGCGAGAGGCCCGACCCGACCGTCACGGTTTTTCGACTGGTCGGCCGCCCCGAAGGGGGCTAGATAGGCGCCGCCTAGTGCGGCGAATTTGAAGTTCCTCCCAACATTGCCGCACGCTCGTCGAGGAACTTCAAATTCAAAAGCCGCACTAGAATCAAAAGGTTGCTAGTGCTCCTTTGATTCCGAAGTTCGCACGAGAACGTGCCGCGAAGTGATGCGAACTTCGGAATCGGAGCACTAGCTGGATCGGCCATGAATTCGAGAGCTGCCGTCGACGCGATGGACATCGAAGCCTTCAAACGCGATGCGGCCGCCGGAGCGCTGGAATTCGTGCGGCCGGGCATGCGTCTCGGGCTCGGCACCGGATCGACCGCCAACTGCTTCGTCGAGCTCCTCGCCGAGCGGGTGCGTGCCGGCCTCGACATCGTCGGCGTGCCGACCTCGGAGGCGACGCGGATCAACGCCGAGCGGCTGGGCGTGCCGCTGACCACTTTGGACGAGACGCCGCGCCTCGATCTGACCGTGGACGGTGCCGACGAGATCGCGCCCGATCTCAGCCTGATCAAGGGAGGCGGTGCGGCCCTGCTGTTCGAGAAGATCGTGGCATTCGCGTCGGACCGGATGGTGGTGATCGCCGACGAGACCAAATGGGTGAGCCTGCTCGGCCGGTTTCCGCTCCCTGTCGAGGTGGTCGCCTTCGGGCTCGGCGCGACGCGGCTCGCCGTCGAGGCCGCCGCGGGCGAGGCCGGCGCGCCCGGACCCGCGGTGCTGCGCCGCACCAGGGACGGCCATCCTTTGGTCACGGACGGCGGCCACTTCATCCTCGACGCCGCGCTCAAACGTATCGCCGAGCCGGGGCTGCTGGCCGCCCGCCTTGCCGCCATCCCCGGCGTGGTCGAGCACGGACTGTTCATCGGGCTGGCGCAGACGGCCGTCATCGCCGGGCCGGACGGCGTGCGTGTCGTCGAGCGGCGCTGAGGTTTTTTCAAGGAGCAATGCCATGTCGAACAATTTCGTCCGCCCGCTGCGGCTCGCCGCATTGACCCTGGCTCTGGCCGTGTTCGTCGGTGCCGCTGCGGCGCAGCAGCCGCCGGCCCCGAACTCCGGGGGCGATCGCCACGGCCAAGGAGATCCTCACGCTGAAGGGGGCGGCGCAGATATGGGATCCGGTCGTCCCCAATGTGATCGATCGGGCGCGGAGCATGTTCATCCAGTCGAACGTCAACCTCGCCAAGGACATCAACGAGGTGGCGACCCAACTGCGCGCCGAGATGACGCCGCGGGCGGTCGAGTTGCAGAACGAGGTAGCCCGGCTTTATGCCCAGCGGTTCACCGAGGCGGAGCTCAAGGAGTTGCTCGCCTTCTACAAGTCTCCGGTCGGCAAGAAGGCGATCGCCGAGGAGCCGCAGGTGATCGATGCAAGCGCGGCTCGTGCCCTCGAATGGGGCAACAAGTTCTCCGAAGAGGTCATCGTCAAGATGCGCGCCGAGATGAAGAAGAAGGGCCACGACCTGTAAGGATCAGTAATCAGTAATCAGTGATCAGTGATCAGAAGGAGGCAGTAATCGAGTTTGGATCGGGAGACCGCGGCCGAGTGCTCTCTGATTACTGACGACTGATTACTGATAGCTGATATGGATCTCGATCTCTTCGTCATCGGAGCCGGCTCCGGCGGAGTGCGCGCCGCGCGCATCGCGGCGGGCCATGGCGCCAAGGTCATGATCGCCGAGGAATTCCGCGTCGGCGGCACCTGCGTGATCCGCGGCTGCGTGCCGAAGAAGCTGCTGGTCTATGCGTCGCGGTTCGCTCACGATTTCGACGATGCCGCCGGGTTCGGCTGGACCGTGGCGCCGCCCGCCTTCGACTGGCCGACGCTCATTGCCAACAAGGACAAGGAGATCGGCCGGCTCGAGGCCGCCTACACGGCCAACCTGGAAAAGGCCGGCGTGCGCATCGAGCACAGCCGCGCCGTCCTGGAGGACGCCCACACGGTGCGTCTCGTTTCCTCGGGCGCGCGGGTCACCGCCCGGCATATCCTGATCGCCACCGGTGGGCGGCCGACCTACGGCCACGAAGATTCCGGGGATCGAGCACGTCATCTCGTCGAACGAGGCCTTCCATCTCGAGGCGCTGCCACGCCGCATTCTCATCCAGGGCGGCGGCTACATCGCGGTCGAGTTCGCCTGCGTGTTCGCCGGTCTCGGCAGCGAGGTGACGCTGGTCTATCGTCGGGAAAACATCCTGCGCGGATTCGACGACGATGTGAGGACCCATCTGCACGGCGAGATGGAAAAGCAAGGCATCCGGGTGATGACCGGCCGCACCGTGGCGGCGATCGAGAAGACCGCGTCGGGATTCTCGGCAACGCTCGATGACGGTCAGGCGATCGCCGCCGACCGGGTGATGTTCGCCATCGGCCGTCATCCCAATATCGGCAACCTCGGCCTCGACAAGGCCGGCGTGACCATCGCGGAGAACGGCGGCATCGCGGTCGATGAGTTTTCGCAGAGCTCGGTGGCGCACATCCATGCGGTGGGCGACGTGACCAACCGGGTGAACCTGACGCCGGTGGCGATCCGCGAAGGCCACGCCTTCGCCGATACGGTGTTCGGCGGCCGGTCGACCCCGATCGACCATACCTTCATTCCGACGGCGGTGTTCTCCGAGCCGGAGATCGGCACCATCGGGCTGACCGAGCAGGCGGCGCGGGCGCGGCTGCCGATGGTCGACATCTACAAGACGAGCTTCCGGCCGATGAAGGCGACGCTCTCGGGACGCGACACGCGGGTGCTGATGAAGCTCGTCGTCGACGCCGCGACCGATCGCGTGGTCGGCTGCCATGTCGTCGGCCCGGATGCCGGCGAGATGATCCAGCTCATCGGAATCGCCGTGAAGATGCGCGCCACCAAGGCGGATTTCGATGCCACCATGGCGGTCCACCCGACCGCCGCCGAGGAGCTGGTCACCATGCGCCAGCCCACCGCCCGTCACCGCCGCCAGGCGGCCGAGTAGGCGGCCCATCACTGGGCTGCGCCCCCACCGGTCTTGCGCCCTCTGGCCTCGTCCGCCCGGCCTCGTGTATAAGGCCGGCAACCCGGAGGCGATCGTGCCGAGCGGGGGGAGTTTGGTCATGCCCGAGCGTTGGATGCCCGCCGGCTGGCGGAATAAGCCGGTTGCCCAGTTGCCCGAATACCCGGATGCCGGCGAAGTCGCCGCCGTCGAGGCGCAGCTCGCGAGCCTGCCGCCGCTGTTCTTCGCCGGAGAGGCGCGCAACCTCAAGAAAGCGCTCGGCCGCGTCGCCCAGGGCCAGGCTTTCCTGCTCCAGGGCGGCGACTGCGCCGAAAGCTTTGCCGAGCACAGCGCCAACAACATCCGCGATTTCTTCCGCGTCTTCCTGCAGATGGCGGTGGTGCTGACCTACGGGGCCGCCTCGCCGGTGGTGAAGGTCGGCCGCATCGCCGGCCAGTTCGCCAAGCCGCGCTCCTCGCCGGTGGAGAAGCGCGACGGCAAGGAGCTGCCGAGCTATCGCGGCGACATCGTCAACGACATCGAGTTCGCGGAAGCCGCCCGCCGGCCCGATCCCCGCCGGCAGATCGAGGCCTACAGCCGGTCGGCCGCCACCCTCAATCTGCTGCGCGCCTTCGCCCATGGCGGCTATGCGAGCCTCGGTCGCGTCCACCAGTGGATGCTGGAATCCGTCACCGACCGGCAGCAGTCGCAACGATATGTCGAGCTCGCCGACCGGATTTCCGAGGCGCTCGCCTTCATGCAGGCCTGCGGGCTCGATCTGGAAAGCCATGCCGAGCTGCGCACCACCGATTTCTACACCAGCCACGAAGCGCTGCTGCTCGGCTACGAGCAGGCGCTGACCCGCGTCGAACTCCACGTCGGGCGACTGGTACGGCATGTCCGGCCACATGCTGTGGATCGGCGACCGCACGCGCCAGCCCGACCACGCCCATGTCGAATATTGCCGCGGCATCAAGAACCCGCTCGGCCTGAAATGCGGGCCGTCGCTCAAGGCCGATCAGCTCGTCCGCCTGATCGATATCCTCAACCCGGACGATGAGCCCGGCCGCCTGACGCTGATCGGCCGGTTCGGCGCCGACAAGGTCGGCGAGCATCTGCCGGCGCTGGTCCGCGCCGTGCAACGCGAGGGGCGCACCGTGGTGTGGTCGTGCGATCCGATGCACGGCAATACCGTGACGGCGGCCAACGGCTACAAGACGCGGCGCTTCGAGGCGATCCTCCAGGAGGTCAAGGAGTTCTTTGCCATCCACGCGGCGGAAGGCACCTATGCGGGCGGCGTGCATCTGGAGATGACCGGCCAGAAGGTTACCGAGTGCATCGGCGGGGCGCGCCGGACGACGGTCACCGAGGCCGATCTCAACGACCGCTATCACACCGTGTGCGATCCGCGGCTCAACGCCGATCAGGCGATCGATCTTGCTTTCCTGCTGTCCGATCTGATCAAGCAGGAGCGCGCCACCAAGGCGAAGCCGCTGATGACGGATGCGGCGGCGCAGTGAGGGAGCAGCGACGGGTCTCCGGCCTCACGCGATCTCCAGAATGGTGATGTCGGAATTCCCCGCGCGCACCTCGTCGCCGACCGCCCGCCCGATGAGCGCCCTGGCGACCGGCGACACGTAGGACAGCGTGCCCCGGGCGGGCTCCGCCTCGTCCTCGCCGACGATGCGGAAGGTCTGGCGCCGGCCGTCCTCGCGCAGGATCGTCACCGTCGAGCCGAACCGCGCCGTGGCGGTATCCTCCGGCTCCGCCATCACCTGCGCGCTGGCGCGGCGCGACAGCCAGTAGCGCAGGTCGCGCGCGATCTGCGCCAGCGTCGCTCCGTTCTCGCCGGCCTGGGCGGCGGTCTGCTCGCCCTGCAACCGGGCGATCTCGGTCTCGATCGCGGCGAGACCGTTCGTCGTCACGAAGTTCGGATGCGGCGACAGCGGACGGTCGGCCAGGCGCTCGAACGTGTCGGTACTGTCCTGCTCCTTGACGAATGCCCTGCTCATGGTGTGCCAATTCGGCTGCAACCGCAAAGTTCCGGCCGCGTGCCACGGTCCGGTGCCATGCCTCCGTGAGGCGATGGTTTTGCGGCATGGTGCCAACCAACATGTGCCACCGGGTGGCGCATAGGCAAGTGGAGGATGCCATGTCGCTGCGGTTGGCGGACCCGCTCCGGAGTGATCCGGTCTTCCGCCCGCCCGCCCGATGTCGCGGCGGGGGGCGGGCCGTGATAGGTTCCGGCCGCACCATCCCGTTCCGGTCATATCCCCGTGGTATTCGATAAGTTTTCGCGCCTGCTGCGGCGCTGGGTCAGGGCTCCCGAGCGCGAGCGCGACCTCGCCTATCTGGCGGCCATCGTGCAGTCCACCGACGACGCGATCGTCGGCAAGGATCTCGGCGGCATCGTGACGAGCTGGAACCCGGCCGCCGAGACCATGTTCGGCTATCGGGCGGCGGAGATGATCAACCGTCCGATCACCGTCATCATCCCGCCAGAGCTGATCAGCGAGGAGACGGAATTTCTTGCACGTATCCGGCGCGGCGAGCGGGTCGACCATGTGGAGACGATCCGCCGCCGCAAGGACGGCCGCGAGCTCCCGGTATCGCTGACGATCTCGCCGATCCGCGATCGCGACGGTGCCGTCATCGGCGCCTCGAAGATCGCCCGCGACATCTCGGACCGTCGAGCGGTCGAGGAGAAGCTGCGGCAGAGCGAAGCGAAATTCCGCTCGCTGTTCACCGACAATCCGCTGCCGATGTGGGCATTCGATCGCACGACCCTGGAATTCGTCGAGGTCAACCATGCGGCGGTGGCGCGTTACGGCTATTCGCCGGCGGAATTCGCCGCCATGCGGGTGACCGATATCCGTCCGCCGGAGGACGTTGCGGCCTTCCTCGGTACCCTCACCGTGTCACGGCCGGCCGACCGCAGGGCCGGCCGGTGGCGCCACCGGTTGCGCGACGGCAGCCTGATCGACGTCGAGATCACCGCTCACGACATGGAGCTCGCCGGACGCTCGGTCATCCTGGCGGTGCCGGTCGACGTGACCGAGCGGATCGCCGCCGAGGAGAAGGTGCGTCAGACCCACAAGCTCGAAGCGGTCGGGCAACTCACCGGCGGCGTCGCCCACGACTTCAACAACATCCTCACCGTCATCACCGGCACGATCGACATCCTTGCCGACGCGGTGGCGGATCGGCCGAAGCTCGCCGCGATCGCCCGGATGATCAGCGAGGCGGCGGACCGCGGTACCGAGCTCACCCAGCGCCTGCTGGCCTTTGCCCGCAAGCAGCCGTTGCAGCCGCGGCGGACCGACGTCAATGCCCTGATCGTCGATACCGCCAGGCTGCTGCGGCCGGCGCTGGGCGAGCATGTCGAGATCGAATCGATGCTCAAGCCCGACCTGTGGCCGGCGCTCGTCGACGCATCGCAGCTCTCGACCACTCTGCTCAATCTGGCGGTGAATGCCCGTGATGCCATGCCGGACGGCGGCAAGCTCACGCTGGAGAGCGACAATGTCGTGCTCGACAAGTCCTACGCGGCGGACAACCCCGATGTCCGGCCGGGTCCCTACGTGCTGATCGCGGTGAGCGATACCGGGTCGGGCATTCCGGCTGAGATCCGCGACAAGGTGTTCGAGCCGTTCTTCACCACCAAGGAGGTCGGCAAGGGAACCGGCCTGGGCTTGAGCATGGTCTACGGCTTCGTCAAGCAGTCGGACGGTCATATCAAGATCTACAGCGAGGAGGGGCAGGGCACCTCGGTCAAGCTCTATTTCCCCCGCACCGGAGAGCTTTCCGAGAGCGCAACCGACGCGCTCGCCGCTGGGCCGCTGCCGACGGGCGGCGAGTGCATTCTCGTGGTCGAGGACGACACGCTGGTCCGCGACTACGTCATCGCCCAGCTCGCGAGCCTCGGCTACGGCACGCTGGCGGCGAGAAGCGGCATCGAGGCGCTGGAGCTCGTGGACCGGGGTGCGATGTTCGATCTCTTGTTCACCGACGTGATCATGCCGGGCATGAACGGCCGGCAGCTGGCCGAGGAAGTCCGCAAGCGCCAGCCTGCCATTCGCGTGCTGTACACCTCGGGCTACACCGAGAATGCCATCCTCCACCACGGGCGGCTCGACCCGGACGTCATCCTGCTGGCGAAGCCCTACCGCAAGGCCGATCTGGCGCGAATGATCCGGGTGGCGCTGGAGACCGGATCGCGGCCGACCGCTTGATCAGTCGCTGCCGGCGATCAGCGCACCCCGGCGCGCAACGCAGGCGTCTCGGCAGTATTGTCGAGGCAGGCGCGGACCGTATCCAGCAGCTCGCGCGGACGAAACGGCTTTGCCAGGCTGGCGGTCGCGCCGAGCTTGGTGGCCATCTCGAGATAGTCCGGCGCCTCGCGGCCGTGGCGCGACATGAAGCCCGAGATCGCGATGATCGGTATCGCCGGCTTGATCTCGCGGAATGCCCTGATGGTCTCCAGGCCGTCGATGCCCGGCATGAACAGATCCACCATGATGACCTGGAAATCGCCGGCCTTGAGTTCCGCAATCCCGCTCATGCCGTCGAGCACGTGCGTGACCTCGAATCCCGAGACCTCCAGAACGGTCTTGATGGCGGTTCCGACCGACCTGTCGTCGTCGACGACCAGAATGTGTGTCATGGCAAGTCTCCCTGACGCTAGGTCATCCGCACTTTTCCGGAAGGCGGCCAGCGGGCCTCCTCGAGAAAAAGCGGTGTCGGCACCTACGTAGAGCCACTATCGGTTGATCGACTGAACAATCCGTAACTATGGCAAAAGTTAGGAAGTAGCAAGCTCGGGCCGTTGCAACGACCGCTGCCGGATTCTGCGCTGCCAGTGTCATCACGCCCATCCGGCGGCATAAAAGAACAGGGCCCCGAGCAGCGCCGTCGCCGGCAGCGTCACGATCCAGGCGATCACGATGTCATTGGCGACGGTCCACCGCACGCCGGCCTCCCGGCGCGCCGCGCCGACCGCGATGATCGCCCCGGTGATCGTGTGGGTGGTCGATACCGGAATGCCGAGCCAGGTCGCGGCGAACAGCGTCACTGCGCCGCCGGTCTCGGCGCAAAAACCGAGCACCGGGGTGAGCCGGGTGATCCGCGACCCCATCGTGTGCACGATGCGCCAGCCGCCGATCAGCGTGCCGAGCCCCATCGTCGCCTGGCAACTCAGCACGACCCAGAACGGCACATAGAAATCGGCTCCCAAATAGCCCTGCGAATAGAGCAGGACCGCAATGATGCCCATCGTCTTCTGGGCGTCATTGCCGCCGTGGCCGAGCGAGATCAGCGAGGCGGAGATGAACTGCAGGATGCGGAACCGGCGGTCCACCGCGAACGGAGTGCTGCGGACGTGGACCCAGGAGACGACAAACACCAGGAGCAGCGCCAGGGTGAAGCCGATCAGCGGCGAGAGCACGATCGCCGCCATGGTCTTGGTCAACCCGCTCCAGACGATCGCCGCCAACCCCGCCTTGGCGCATCCGGCGCCGGCCAGTCCCCCGACCAGCGCGTGCGAGCTGCTCGACGGAATGCCGAGCCACCAGGTGAAGAGGTTCCAGGAAATCGCTCCCATCAGGGCGCCGAACACCACGCGGGCATCGACAATATCGGCCGCGACGATCCCGGTGCCGAGCGTATCGGCGACGTGCAGCCCGAACACCAGAAAGGCGATGAAGTTGAAGAACGCCGCCCACACCACCGCCTGCTGCGGCCGCAACACCCGCGTCGACACCACGGTCGCGATCGAGTTGGCCGCGTCGTGCAGCCCGTTGAGAAAATCGAACGTCAGCGCAACCGCGATCAGGCCGATCAGCACCGGCAGGCCGAGCGCCACCGCGTCCATCCTCAACCGCTCCTTGCTATGAGATGCCTGCAACGCATGGCCTTGACGACGGGCTGCCGGCCGCTTCGCCGCAACACGCCGGTCATACGTGATCCATGACCACGCTGTTGATCTCGTTGGCGACGTCATCGAAGCGGTCGACGACCTCCTCGAGGTGATCGTAGATCGCATTGCCGGTGATGAAGGCCATGGGATTGGATGTGGCGTTCGCCAGATAGAGCTCGCGCAGCCCGTTGTCGTGGGTTTCGTCGGCCTGCCCCTCGATATGGGTGATCTGCTCGGTGATCCGGCTCAGACGCCCGGCTTCGCTGTTGATCGAGCGCAAGAGCGGCATCGCCTCGTTGACGAGGCCCGCGCTGGTCACGATGGCATCCGCCATCTGCCGCATCTGCGGGGTGAAGGAGCGCACCTCGAAGAGCGTCACCACCTTGGCGGCCTTGAGCATCTGATCGATCGTATCGTCCATCGAGGTGATGAGGTCGTTGATGTCGACGCGATCGAACGGCGTGATGAAGGTCCGGCGCACCGCGATCAGGACCTCGCGGGTGATCCGGTCGGCGTCGAGCTCGCGATCGTAGACGGTCTTGTAGCATTCGGCGACCGCGCGACCCCCCTCGAGCATGTCGCGCAGCGCCTCCGCGCCGGCGACGACGATCCGCGCGTGCTGCTCGAACAGGTCGAAGAACTTTTCCTCCCTCGGCATCAGCGCTCGGAACCAGCCCAGCATCGTGCCTTCTCCTCATGCCCGACGCCGGCCGGCCGTGCCGGTCGGCGATCGCCGCCCGAGCCGTGCCGCCGCCATCGTCCAATAGCCGGGCGGCCGCAACGGTTCCCGCCGGCCAAGCCTGCTCCGCCGAGCTATCGGGATCGCGTTGACGCGGGTCGTCCGCATGGGTTGAATGCCGGCCCGTCGGGTGCGGGCGGGATCAGACCCGATTCGCCGCCTGATGACGATAACCGAATCGGAACCGTACCCATGAGCGAGCGAGCGTACACAACCTTTCTGGCCGCCCTGCTGGGGCTGGCGGCGGCGATCGCCTGGCCCCTGCCGGGCGGCGCGCAAGTGCCGGAAATCCGCCTGGTCCGGCAATTTTCCATGGGATATCTCCAGTTCAACGTGATGGACCACCACAAGCTCATCGAAAAGCATGCCCGCGCGCTCGGCATCCCGGAGGTGAAGGTCTCGTGGCTGCGCATCAACGGCCCGGCGGCGGTGAACGAGGCGCTGCTGTCGGGCTCGGTCGACGTCGGCGCCGGCGGCGTTCCGGGACTGCTCGTGCTGTGGTCGCGCACCCGCGGAACGCCCAACGAGGTGCGCGGCATCAGCGCGCTGAGCTCGCAGCCCTTCCTGCTCAATACCCGCAAGGAGGCGATCAAGACGCTCGCCGATATCAAGGAGGGCGACCGGATCGCGCTGCCGTCGGTAAAGGTCTCGGTGCAGGCGATCGTGCTGCAGATGGCGGCAGCGAAGACGTTCGGGCCGGAGAATTTCGGGAAATTCGATCCGCTGACGGTCTCGATGTCGCCGCCCGATTCCACGATCGCGCTGCTCAGCGGCGGCGGGGAGATCAGCCTGGTGTTCGGCGTGCCGCCGTTCCAGCAGCAGCAGCTGGACAAGCCCGGCATCCACACGGTGCTCAATTCCTACGAGGTGCTCGACGGATCCCACACCTTCACTGCGGCATGGACGTCCGCGCGGTTCCGCGACCGCAATCCCGTTCTCTACAAGGCGCTGGTCGCCGCGCTCACCGAGGCGACCGAGATGGTCAACCGCGACAAGCGCGCCGCCGCGGCGCTGTGGATCGAGGATTCCGAGTTGAAACTGGCGCTCGACATGGTGGAGCGCATCGTCGCCGGGCCGCAGGTGCGCTATACGCTGGTCCCGGAGAACACGACGAAGTTCGCGAAATTCATGCACGCGACCGGCCAGATGCGCGTCGACCCGCAGTCCTGGCGCGACTATTTCTTCCCGGAAATTCATGGCCTGGACGGAAGCTGAGGCCGGATCGATGCTCGTCGCCAACGCCTCCCCGCTGCTCGCGGTCAAGGGCGTCACCCTGCAATACAAGACGCCGAACGCGTTGATCACCGCGACCTATCGGGTCGATTTCAGCGTGACGCAGTCGGACCGGTTCGTCCTGCTCGGGCCCTCCGGCTGCGGCAAGTCGACCCTGCTCAAGGCGGTCGGCGGCTATCTGCAGCCGACCGAAGGCGAGATCCGGCTCAAGGGCGAGCTCGTCACCAGGCCCGGTCCCGACCGCATGATGGTGTTTCAGGAATTCGACCAGCTGCTGCCGTGGAAGACGGTTCGCCAGAACGTCGCCTTTCCGCTCGTCGTGTCGGGAAAGCTCGGCCCCAAGGCGGCCGACCTGAAGGCGATGGAGGTGATCGACATGGTGAAGCTCACCAAGTTCGCCGACAGTTTTCCGCACACGCTGTCCGGCGGCATGAAGCAGCGCGTGGCCATCGCCCGCGGCATGGCGATGGAGCCCGACGTCCTCTTGATGGACGAGCCGTTCGCCGCGCTCGATGCGCTCACCCGCCGGCGCATGCAGGACGAGCTCCTGATGCTGTGGGACGCCACGCGCTTCACCGTGCTCTTCGTCACCCATTCGATTCCCGAGGCGATCAAGGTCGGCAGCCGCATCCTGCTGCTCTCCCCGCATCCCGGGCAGGTCAAGGCCGAGCTCAACAGCGTGCCGCGCGGCGAGGAGGAGTCTCCCGCCGCCGCGGCGCTCGCCCACCGCATCCACGACATGCTGTTCGCCGACCGGATCGAGGAGACGGAAAATGTCTGACATCGCGGTCCGGCCCGAGATCTTTCGCGAGCCGGTCGGCGCCGAGGAATTCGGCATCGTGCAACGGCCGCTCTCCGCTTTCGAGCGGCTGTACAACGAGACCTGGCTCAGAAAGCTGTTCATCCTCGTGGTGCTGGCGTCGCTGTGGGAGGTCTATGCGCGCTGGCTCGACAACGACCTGCTGGTGCCGACCTTCAGCGACACGGTGGCGGCGTTCGTCAACGGCGTCGCCAAGGGCGTCATTCCGACCCGCGCGCTGGCGTCGCTGAAGGTGCTGCTGATGGGCTACACGGCGGCGGTATGCCTGGCGACGGTGATGACCATCCTGGCGATCACCACGCGGCTCGGCGAGGACCTGCTCGAGACCATGACGGCGATGTTCAACCCGTTGCCGGCGATCGCGCTCTTGCCGCTGGCGCTCATCTGGTTCGGCATCGGTAACGGTGCGCTGATCTTCGTGCTGGTGCATTCGGTGCTGTGGGCGGTGGCGCTCAACACCCATTCGGGCTTCCGCTCGGTCTCCCCCACCATGAAGATGGTCGGGCGCAACTACGGCCTGAAGGGTCTTGGCTTCGTCGCAAAAATCCTGATTCCGGCGGCGTTTCCCAGCATCCTGGCGGGTCTGAAAATCGGCTGGGCATTCGCCTGGCGCACCCTGATCGCCGCCGAGCTGGTGTTCGGGGTCGCCTCCGGCCAGGGCGGGCTCGGATGGTACATCTTCGAGAGCAAGAACCAGCTCGACATTCCCGACGTGTTCGCCGGTCTCTTGACGATCATCCTGATCGGGCTCTTCGTCGAGAACGTGATCTTTCAGATCGTGGAGAGGCGGACCGTGCGCCGCTGGGGCATGCAGTCGTGAGTTCGACGCGAAGGACCTCGCGCAATCAGGTGGCGGCGACCGCCCCGAGCAGCATCTCGATATGGCCGTTGCCCCACATCGGCAGAATGATGCGCGCATAGGGGACAGACTTGGCATCGCCTGTCGGGAGGTGCCGGAAATAGGTCGGAGCCCGCCGATCCACGGTGGCGGCACATTGACCATCGAGCTGATCGAAGGGGTTGCGCGGCTCGATCTCGTCGAAAAACTTGCCGACGATCGAAGCCCCGTAACGCTGCGTCACGGCGCGTCCAAGAAACCCCATGCGAAAGCGCCGCGGATGCTCGAACGCGTCGATCAGCATCACGCTGTCGCCACTGTCGGCGAGGTCGGCGAGCTTGAGGTCGTCCCAGAACGGCATCTGGGCACCCCCGCGGTTCAACCCGGCCCAGTAGACGCGCACCCGCTCGAGATCGGCCTCGATGGCCGGCGGAAGCGAATAGGGAAGCGGAGCTTCGCGCATCATGTCACCCTTGGGATTCAGCCGTCGTACGGATGGCTTGCGCCGATCCGCCGAGCGCCGCGAATTGATCACCTCATAGCCTGAGCGCCCCGCCGCCACAATGTCCCGCCAAGTCCGACGAGTCCGACCCAAGCCAAGGGCGGCGTCATCCCTGTCAAAGGCAGGCGCTGCGGGCGTGATTTGACCATTATCAAGGCACGCGGCACTTTACCCAATGACATGGTTCAGGATCATGCTTCGGCCCGGGTTGCGGCGGCGATCCGGGAAGGCACTGGACGGGGCCGAACCGTGGACGCGATGAACCTTTCCACCGACGCCGTGCGAGCGCCGACCGACCGGCAGCTCGTTGCCCGCTTCTGGCGCAGCGCGTCCGGTTACTGGCGCGGCCCGCGGGCCTGGTGGCACCTTCTGCTGGGGGGGTCGCTGATCCTCATCGCGCTTGCCCAGCTGTTCGTACAGTACCGGCTCAATTACTGGAACCGCGACTTCTTCAATGCGTTGGCCGAGCGCAATGCCGCAGGGCTGTGGTGGCAGTCGCTCATGTTCGTGCCGCTGGTCGCGTCGAGCGTCGCGCTGGCGATCGCGTCGGTATGGGGCCGGATGACGACGCAGCGCCGATGGCGCGCCTGGCTGACCAGTCACCTGATCGAATACTGGCTCGCCAATGGCCGCTACCGGCTTCTGCATTTCGTCGCCAGCGAGCCGCGCAATCCGGAATACCGCATCGCTGAGGACGCCCGGATCTCCACCGACGCGCCGATCGATCTTGCGCTCGGATTGCTCACCGCATTGCTGACCGCCGTTACCTTCATCGGCGTGCTGTGGAGCGTCGGGGATTCGCTGCCGCTGGTCCTGTTCGGGAATCCGCTGGTCGTGCCGGGTTATCTGGTCATTGCTGTCATCATTTACGCGGCGACCACCAACATCACCATGATGACGATCGGCCGCCGCCTGACCCGCCTGGTCGAAGCGAAGAACCAGGCCGAGGCGGAGCTGATCTCGGCGGCTACGCGCCTGCGCGTCAACGGCGAGAGCGGCGAGATGGTCGACGAGGCCGAGGACCATGCGGGGCTGCAGGCGGCGCTGACCCAGGTGCTGCGGCGCTGGCGCGGCCTGTGCTGGCAGCTGATGCGAACGACGCTGGTGTCGCATGGCAACCTGCTGCTCGCCCCCGTCGTCGCCTGGATCCTGTGCGCGCCCAAATATCTCGCCGGCACGATGGCGCTCGGCGAGCTGGTCCAGGCCGCCGCTGCCTTCGTGCTGGTGCAGGGAGCGTTCAACTGGTTCCTGGACAACTATCAGCGGGTGGCCGATTGGAACTCGTCGGTCCACCGCGTCGCCGCCCTGCTGCTGGCACTGGACGAGGCCGCCGAGATTGTGACGGGCGGCGATCCCCTCGATCACGAAGGAGCGGCTTGGACGCGCGCCCGGCCAGCGGGCGGTCAGACTGCCTCGATGATCACCGCGCCGTAGAGCTCCTGCACCTCGGTGGCGCTGCACAGACGGGTACCCGGGTTGAGCAGCGCCGCCGATCCCGCCGCCACGGCATGGCGGAAAGCCTCCGGCAACCCGTCGCCGCGCGCCAGGCTGAACACCAGACCGCCGAGAAAGCTGTCGCCGGCGCCGACCGAGCCCGCCACCGGGATGGCGAGAGGAGGAGCCCGCAAGGCCAGCTCGCGGGTCACCAGCAGGGCGCCGCGATGCCCGAGCGTCAGCGCGACGATCTCCGTCTTGCCGGCCGCGATCAGAGCGCGGCTGGCTTGCAGGTATTGCGCCTCGTCGTCGAGCGGGCCGCCGACCAGGGTGCGCAGCTCACCGAGATTGGGCTTGACCAGATGGATGCCTTCGTCAAGCGCCGCCGCGAGAGCTCGCCCCGATGCGTCGAGAACGAGCTTCGCCCCCAGCTTCTTTGCGCGCCGGGCGGTCCTGGCATAGAAGTCATCCGGCACGGAGATCGGCAGGCTGCCGCTCGCGACGATGAATTCCGCGTCCACGTCGATCGCCGCGAGGGCGTCGAGACATCCCTGCCATTCGGCCTCGTTCAGTCGCGGTCCCGGCAGGACGAAGCGGAACTGCTGTGCGGAGGCCGTTTCCAGAACGGTGAAGTCCTCGCGGGTTTCCTCCATCACCTCGACGGTGACGTTGGTGATGCCTTCCTCCTCGACCAGCCGGTGCAGCAGGCGGCCGGTCGTCCCGCCGACCGGAAACAGCGCCGTGACGTCACCGCCCAGCCGGCGGATGACGCGGGCGACGTTGATGCCGCCGCCGCCCGGATCGCGGCGCGCCTCGGTGCACCGCAGCTTGCGGGTGGCAACGATCCGGTCGACCGAGGTCGAGACGTCGATTGCCGGGTTCGGCGTCAAGGTGACGACGCGGCTCATGGGTCCTCGGCGGTCGAGCCTTCCGCGTCACGCCGCGCCGGCGATGAGCTTGGCGTACCAGCGGAAGGAGGCTTTGGGGATGCGCCGCTGCGTCGGATAGTCCACGTAGACCAGGCCGAAACGCGGCCGATAGCCCGATCCCCATTCGAAATTGTCGAGCAGCGACCAGATGAAGTAGCCGCGCACGTCGGCGCCCGCATCGATCGCCTCGCGCATCGCCGCCACATAGCGGGTGAGATAATCGATGCGTGGCTCGTCGACGATCGCGCCCGCCGCGTCGAGCTTGTCCTCCGCGCCGAAGCCGTTCTCCAGCACATAGATCGGGAGCCGGTAGCGTCGATCGACCTCGATCAGCGTGTCGCGGAAGGCGTATGGCTCGATGGGCCAGCCGATGCCGGTGCGCGGCACGTCCGCCGGGGCATCGCCAAAGGTGAAGCCGAGCGTCCTGTCCGCATCCGCCTTGGCGTAGAGCGGCGAATAGTGATTGAGCCCGAACCAGTCGACCGGCCGCGAGATCCGCGCAAGATCGCCCGGCTGCTGATAGGGCTCCATGGCGCGCGCCAGTTCCGGCGGGTAGCAGGCGAGCAGCTGCGGATCCGGGAACGCCTGGTTCCAGTAGGCGCCGAACATCGTCGCCGCGGCGCGGTCCTCGGGCAGATCGCGCGACGGCAGGCAGGGCTGCCAGTTGTGAACCGCCCCGAGCGACGCGGTCGGCGCCAGGGCGCGCAGCACGTCGATCGCCGCGCCATGCGCCAGGTTGACATGATGGATCGCCTTCAACAGTTGCGCGCCGTCCGACGTGGCGGGCGGATGGCTGTCGGAGCCGTAGCCGAACAGAGTGAAGACCGAAGGCTCGTTGAAGGTCGCGAAGCGCTTGACGCGATCGCCCAGGCGCCGCGCCACCAGGGCGGCGTAGTCGGCGAACCAGCCGGCGCTGTCGCGATTGGTCCAGCCGCCGAGGTCTGCCAGCGCCTGCGGCAGGTCCCAATGGTAGAGACACAGCCACGGCTCGACCTTTGCGGCGAGCAGGGCGTCGACCAGCCGGTCGTAGAACGCCAGACCGGCCTCATTGGCCTCGCCGCGGCCCCGCGGCAGCACGCGCGGCCAGGCGATCGAGAACCGGTAGGCGCCCACCCCGAGATCGCGCATCAGCGCGATGTCCTCGCGATAGCGATGATAGTGATCGCACGCCGTCTCGCCGCTCTCACCCCGCTCGACGCGGCCGACCTGTCGACAGAACGTGTCCCAGATGCTGACGCCGCGGCCGTCCTCGCGCGCGGCGCCCTCGATCTGATAGCTCGAGGTCGAGACGCCCCACAGGAAATCGGGGCGGGCGACGGAGGCAGACGTGCGTTCGGTCATGAGGCGGCACCGGGATTCGAGGCGGGCTCGCAACGCTGCGGCCCGTTCTTGTGGACCATCGAAACCAGCATGGGGAATGACCTAGGTCAATTACTTGCGCGCCGGGAGCCTTATCGTGGGAGATCGACCAACGGAGCGGCAGTGGACGACATGGCGCGGCCGTCGCGAACGTCCTGGGGCGGTCTTGTCGACGGGCGGCTGCGGTCGACCGGCTACTTCCGCGCGGAGCGGACCGACGGCATCTGGTGGCTCGTCGATCCCGAGGGAGGCCGGTTCCTGTCGAAGGGCGTCACCACGGTGCGCTTCGATCAGGATTTCATCCGCGACACGGATCGGTCGCCCTATGCGCAGGCCTGCCAGCGCAAGTATGGCAGCATAGCGGGATGGCGGACGGCGGCTGCCCGGCGGCTTGCCTCGTGGGGCTTCAATTCACTCGGCGCCTGGTCGGACGATGCCGTTGCTCTTGAGGAAGCCGCGCGGCTTGCCGTGGCGCCGATCCTCCATCTCGGCGACGCCTTCATGAAGTGGCAGGAGCGGCAGTCGAAGCTGTGCGGCGCCTTTCCCGACGTGTTCGATCCGCAATTCGCAGGCTTCGTGCGGCAACGCGCGTCCGAGCTTTGCGCGCCGCGTGCCACCGAGCCCGGGCTGATCGGGTGGTTCACCGACAATGAGCTGCGCTGGGGGCCCGACTGGCGCAGCGGCGACGAGCTGTTGACGTTTTTCCTCAACGGCGAGGCCGGAACCGCCGGTCGTGCCGCGGCAGTCGCAATGTTGCGCGAGCGTCATGGCGACATCGACGGCTTCAATGCGGTGTGGAACCTGGCGGCCCCGTCCTGGGACGAGCTGGGGCGCGTGGCGGCACCGTTCCAGGGCGCTCCGGCACCGGCCCAGACCGCGGAAGTGGAGCGCAAGCGCAACGGGGCCGACCCGAAACGGGCCGCCGTCATGGCCGATTGCGAGGCATTTGTCGTGATGCTGGCGGACCGCTACTTCGCCACCACGGGCGAGGCCGTCAGGGCCGCCGACCCGAACCATCTGGTGCTCGGTCCGCGCTTTGCCTGTCCGCCGGCGACCAAGGTCATCGCGGCGGCCGGCCGCCATCTCGATGTCATCGGCTTCAACTGCTACGAGGCCGATCCGGTCCGCTCGATCGACGCTTTCGCGGCGGCCCGCCGGCCGTGCCTCATCGGGGAATTCTCTTTTCGCGGGGATGATTCGGGCTTGCCGAACACCAGCGGCGGGGGGCTTCGCGTCGCCACCCAGGAGGATCGGGCGAAAAGTTTCGAACGTTATGTTACCGCGGGCCTGCGCAAGCCGACGCTGGTCGGCTACCACTGGTTCGAGCATGCCGATCAGCCGGCCGAAGGACGTTTCGACGGCGAGAACTCGAACTACGGCACGGTCACCATCAACGACGAGGTCTATGGACAGCTGACCCGCGCCATGACCGCGCTCAATGCTCGCGCAGAGGAGATCCATGCCACCAGCGAACGCGGCCTGCGGGACAGCGTCTGAGCCCAGTTCCCGGCGCTGCGCTATCCTCCCGCCAGAACCGCGCGCAATCCGTCGACCACGAATTGGACGGCGAGGGCGGCGAGCAGGATACCGAGCAGGCGGGACAGCACCAGGTTTCCGGTGGTGCCGACGATGTGGCCGAGCCTGGCGGCCACCAGGAATACACCCAGGCAGACGGCAATCACCGCCACGATCACGCCGATCAACTCGGCGAGCGGGATCGGCCGGCCGGCCGCCTGGCCGGCGAGCAGCACCGTGGCGGTGATCGCTCCGGGTCCGGCCATCAACGGTACGGCGAGGGGAAATGCCGCGATGTCGCGGACGTAGTGGCGGATCGCCTCCTCGGCGGTCCTGGATTCGCGCTGGATGCGGACCCCGAACACCATTTCCGAGGCGATCGAGAAGAGCAGAAGCCCGCCGGCGATGCGGAATGCTGCCAGCGAAATCCCGAGCGTGCGCAGCAGCCAGTCGCCGGCCATTGCCGAGCCGGCGAGCACCGCAGCGGCGATCAGGCAGGCGCGCACCGCGACCTGGCGGCGCGCCGGGTTCGGCAAGCCGTGGGTCACGCTCAGAAAGATCGGCGCCAGGCCGATCGGATCGACCACGACGAACAATGTCGCAAAGGCCGACACCACGAAGTCGCCGGAGAGAGCAGACATGCTCACGAACGCATCCTGGTCGCGTGAAACCTCAACGCCATCGGGAGCTACGTGTGCATGACCGGAACAGCGTGGTCGACACGACTACCCGCGGCCAATGCACGGGTCGGACGCCCATTCATCGGGCCATGGCTCAAAACTTGAGCGTTTTCCACGCCCACAGGACCAGGGCGGCGCCGATGGCAGCGGCGATGAACAGCGCGATCGATCCGCTGCTCGCCAGCTTCAAGAGAACGCCCAGATGATAGCCGATGAACGAGCCGGCGATGCCGACGAGCGCGCTGGTGACCGCACCGCGGTTTCGACCGGCGATCTGTTGCGATAACCACGATGTGCGCCAAAATCTGTGCGCCAGCAATCCCGCGACGATGCCGATCAGAACCACGAGGACGAAGCTGACAACCGGATCCACGAGGCTGGTCATTCTTCATCCTCCAGGGGCGGAAGCGGGTGCACCGGCGGCGGCGCTGGCGCCGGCTGGACCTGTGGTATTCAATACCCATATCAGCCTGGAGGGCGACCGAGAAGGGAAACGGTAATGATCCGCAAAGCTATCGCTGTCGGCTGTTCGGCGCTGTGCCTGATGGCCTCCATCGCGCCTGCCGCCGCCAAGAAGCACCATTCCCGCCACCTGCGGCCGGCCTATGCGCTGCCGATGCCGTATGAGCGGTACGGCGACGCGGCTGGCCCGCACATGATCCAGGTGCGGCCGGGACTTTGGATCTCCAACTGGGACTGCTTCACCGACGAGGGCCAGGGCCGGTTCAAGCCGTGCAGCACCGGGCGGTGGTAGCTTGCCGCCAGGGCGAAGGGCCGGGTTGGGGCGGGTCGTTTGGTCGCGAGACCCGGATGCGGTTCGTTCGGCGTCGATTGTTCGGCGGGCTCGATTCTCCGCGCGAGGCAACGGTCCTGACCAGCGCCGGTGCTCGGTCAGGACCGCCCCAACGGCATCCACCCCGCGCCGGGTCGCTTGTGCGACGATTCGCGGCTTGCCGCGTTGATGTAGGTCAACCGCGGATCGCGGCCCGGGGCATGGCTTTCCGGTAAAGCTCGCCGGCTTAACGTGATTGCCCTATAAGGTCGGTTCGCGCGGCGACGGTCGCGCCCCGTTCACCGGACCGCCGCCATGAGCCGACTGCTGCGCGCTGCTGTCAATTCCTGGAAGGGCCTCGCCGCGGCGGCGCGCACCGAGGCGGCGTTCCGCCAGGAGCTCGCCCTTCTGGTGATTGCGGTTCCGCTCGCGGTCCTGATCACGCCGGAGCCCTGGAAGCGGGTGGCGCTGGTGGCCGTGGTGCTCGCCGTGCTCGTCGTCGAGCTCCTCAATACCGCGATCGAGAAGCTTGCCGATCAGCTCACCACCGCGGCGTCACCGGGAATCGGGCGCATCAAGGACATGGGATCGGCGGCGGCCTTCCTGGCGCTGGTCATTGCCGGCCTGGTCTGGCTGACCGCGGCCGCAGAGCTGCTTTCCCGGTAGGCCGGGGCCGGCGGATTGCCCGCAGCCGGCCGCCCGCGCTAGATCAGCGTATGGACACTCGCCCCTCCGACCAGCTCATCATTGCGCTGGCCCAGCTCGATCCGGTCGTCGGTGACATCGCCGGCAATGCCGAAAAAGCCCGCCGCGCCCGCGCCGAGGCTGCGGCCGCCGGCGCCGACCTGATCATGTTCACCGAGCTCTTCATCAGCGGCTATCCGCCGGAAGATCTGGTGCTCAAGCCGGGTTTTCAGGCGTTCTGCCGCGCCGCCGTCGAGGAGCTTGCCCGGGAGACCGCGGACGGCGGGCCGGCCGTTCTCATGGGCACGCCGTGGGTGGAGGATGGCAAGCTCTACAACGCCTACCTCCTGCTCGATGGCGGCCGGATCGCGGCGCTGCGCTACAAGGTGGATCTGCCGAACTACGGCGTGTTCGACGAGAAGCGCGTGTTCGTGCCGGGGCCGCTGCCCGGGCCAGTCGTGCTCAAGGGGGTGCGCATCGGCATTCCGATCTGCGAGGACATCTGGGGAGCCGATGTCGTCGAATGCGTGTCGGAGACCGGCGGCGAGATTCTCCTGGTGCCCAACGGCTCGCCCTACTGGCGCGACAAGACCGACGTTCGGCTGAGCATCGCGGTCGCCCGCGTCACCGAGAGCCGCCTGCCGCTGGTCTATCTCAACCAGCTCGGCGGCCAGGACGAGCTGGTGTTCGACGGCGCTTCCTTCGTGCTCAATGCCGACCGCTCGCTCGGCGCGCAGCTGCCGGCCTTCCGTGAGGCGGTTGCGATCACCCGCTGGCGGCGGGACGCCGGCACCTGGCGCTGCGTCGAGGGGCCGATCGCTTCGGTCGAGGAGGGGGACGAGGCCGATTATGCGGCCTGCGTGCTGGGCCTGCGCGACTATGTGCTCAAGAACGGCTTTCCCGGGGTGGTGATCGGGCTTTCCGGCGGGATCGACTCGGCGCTGTGCGCCGCGATGGCGGTCGACGCGCTGGGGGCGGAGCGCGTGCGCTGCGTGATGCTGCCCTATCGATTCACCTCGGAGGAATCGCGCACCGACGCCGCCCGGATCGCCGAGGCGCTCGGCGTCACCTACGACGTGCTGCCGATCGAGCCCGCGGTCACCGGCTTCGAGCGGGCGCTCGAGCCGGTCTTCGCCGGGCTCGCGCGCGACGTCACCGAGGAGAATCTGCAGGCACGCGCACGCGGGACCATCCTGATGGCGATCTCCAACAAGTTCGGCCTGATGGTGGTGACGACCGGCAACAAGTCGGAAATGTCGACCGGCTATGCGACGCTCTACGGCGACATGAACGGCGGCTTCAATCCCGATCAAGGATCTCTACAAGAGCGAGGTCTTTCGCCTCGCCCGGCTGCGCAATCGCTGGAAGCCGGCAGGCGCGCTCGGTCCCGACGGCGAGGTGATCCCGGAGAACGTGATCGTGCGGCCGCCGACCGCGGAGCTGCGCGAGAACCAGAAGGACCAGGACACGCTGCCGCCCTACGACGTGCTCGACCAGATCCTCGAGCGCCTGGTGGAGCGCGAGGAGCCGATCGCCGCGATCGTCGCCGCCGGGTTCGACCGCGATACCGTGGTGCGCATCGAGCGCATGCTCAACATCGCCGAATACAAGCGTCGCCAGGCGGCGCCCGGCGTCAAGGTCACGCTGCGCAATTTCGGCCGCGACCGCCGCTATCCGATCACCAACCGGTTCCGCGATCCCGGCACGCCGCTGCCGGTGCCCGACCAATCGCTGATCAGGCCGGGCGCCACGGCCAAAGCCGAATCGTTCGATTTCTGACCGCGGCCTGGGCGGCGCTGCCGATGATCAATGCGCCGGCTCGAGCACGATTTTGCCGAGCGGGTTGGATCGCGGGCGAACTTGAGGATGTCGCCTGGCGTGAGATGATCAGCTCCGCGCCGCAATGCGAGCGCTCGGGCCGCCCGTCAGCGCGCCGGCAGGAATTGCGGGCCGACCGAGCGGATCTTGGTCTTGTCGGGAGGATTGGCCGCCGCCGTCGTGGCCGGATCGGCCGTGGCCGGCGGCTCGACGGGCGCGGCCTCGACGACGGGCTTGGGATCCGGCTTGCCCTTGCGCGCCTCTCCCCTGGCGGGTTTCGGCGTCTCGACCTTCGGCTGCGCCATCGCCTTGGCGCGTTCCTCGGTGACGACGATGTCGCCGCGCTCCACCGTCTGGTCGCGGCCGAGCGCATCCGCCCAGCTCTGGCCCGGGCGGCGGCAGCTGCACGCCGCATTGTATTCCTGGCGATAGTGGAAGGCGGTGGGCAGTTCGGTGTAGCGCTTGCCGCTGAGCGAGACCGCCTGGCCGACCTCCTCGCCCGGATTGCGGTGGGAAAAGAGCATCACTTCGGTCGCCGGGCACATGCGCTGGCAGGCGCGCTCGTCGTCGCCGAACTTGCTCTGCGCGGTCGAGAACGAGATCGGGAAATAGAAGCCGTCGCAGGTGCGCACGCAGACCGTGCGGAAAGTTCCGGATTGCCGGCGCCGGCGATTGGGATTGCTCCAGTCGGGCACCGACGCCGGGCCGCGGGGCGGGCCCGCCGAACAGCGTCTCGAAGAAGCCGCGCGGCCGCGGCGGCGGCGCGTCGCATATTGCGGGCCGCAGTCGTTCTGCGCCAGCGCGGTGAGCAAGGCGCGCCGCTGCTCGCCGCGGTCGGTGCCGCCGCTTTGCAGGCGCTGCAGGTCGCTGGTCATGCGGGCGAGGTTGGCGCGCATGCGCTCGATCTGGCCGTTGATGTCGCCGCATTGCGGACGCCGCCGCCGCCGAACAGGAAGAAGCCCGAGCTCTCGCAGCCCGAGCGTCGCGCCTGGGCGGTCAGCCGGTCGAGCTCGGCCTGCTGCTTGGCCGCCGCCTCCTCGTAGCGCCGGATCTGCTCGGCGCGCGCCGGATCGACCTGCCCGCGATCGAGCGCCGCGAGCTGGCTCTCCAGCCGGATGCAGGCCTGGTTCTGGCCCGGGGGCTGGGCGCCGGGGGGCGGGGGCATGCCTTGCGACGAGGCGGTCGTGCCGGCCAGGGCCAGCACGGCAAGAGCCGGCCCGACGCGCAAGATCGCCCTGAAAATCATGAATTTGCCCCGCTGGTTCGGTTGCGATCAGGCACGGCAAAGGTGACCAAAGTGTGAATGTATTCCGGTCGCATCGCCATTGCGCACAACTCAGGCGGGCGTCGTCTCGGCGCGCAAATTCCACAGCACGCCGACGATGATGAAGCCGGCGCCGAGGAATACCAGCGGATCGAGCGGCCTCCCCGTAGAACGCCCATCCCACCACGGCGATCAGCGGGATGCGCAGGAAATCGAGCGGTACCACGATGGTGGCATCGCCGTGGCGGAACGCATTGGTCAGGCAGAAATGCGACGCCACCCCGGCGACCGCCACGCCGAGCGCCGGCAGCGCGGTTGCGGCATCGAGCTTGAGAAGGAACAGCGGGTCGCTGCCGGCAAGGTTCATCGGCAGCTGGATGGCGCTCATCCAGAACAGGATGGTGAACGTGCTCTCGGTGGTGATCAGCTTCTTGGTGGCGATAATGGCGAGGGCAAAGCAGACCGCGCCGGCCAGCATGACCAGCGCGATCGGCCGAAAGATGCCGACGCCGGGATGCAGGATCACCAGCACCCCGGCGAAGCCGAGCGCGACCGCGCCGATGCGGCTCGCCGTCACCCGCTCGCCGAGCAGCAGCACGGCGAACAGCGCCACCCAGGCCGGCGCCGTGAACTCCAGCGCGAAGACGGTGGCGAGCGGCAGCAAGGTCAGGCTGAGGGCCCACGCATAGGTGCCGGCGAAATGCACCGTGTTCCGCACCAGGTGCAACGGCATGCGGCGACACACCAGGTGCCGGCGCAGCGATGGCCTGACGGCGGCGAGGGCGAGCAGCACGATCAACCCCGACGCGCTGCGGATCGCGAGAATCTCGAACACGTTGAGGGTGCCGGCGAGCCCGCGGATCGAGATGGCGATCACCGAGAACGACAGCAGCGTGCCGCTCATCCACAAGACCAGGCGGACGGCATTGTGGCGGGTCATGGAGGCTCGAATGAGAGGGCGAGGGATGATGCGACAGCGCGCGAGGGCAGGGGGCGATCGTATCCCGATCCGCTGCGATGCCGCCTGCCCGTCACTCGGCGTCGGGCTGGTTTTCCGGACGGGCGCGATCGAAGGCCGCGAGCTTCATGCAAGCCTCCTCCACGGCGACGATCTTCGGGAATTTGTCGAGCGGCACCTTGTAGCGCCGCGCATTGTAGACCTGCGGCACCAGGCAGAGATCCGCCATGCTTGGCTCGGCGCCGAGCGCATAGGGGGCGGGCTCGATCATCGCCTCGATCGCCGAAAAGCCCGAGACGATCCAGTGCGCGTACCAGGCCTCCACCGCCGCCTGGTCGTGGCCCAGCGGTCCGCGCAGGTAGTTGAGCGTCACCAGGTTGTTGATCGGATGGACGTCGCACGCGACGATCTCGGCGATCCCGCGGGCGCGGGCGCGGGCGACGGCGTCGGCCGGATGGATCGGCGGCGCGGGAAACATCTCCTCGAGATACTCGATGATGGCGAGCGACTGGATCAGCACCTCGCCGCTGTCGAGCGCCAGTGCCGGCACCCGCATCTGCGGATTGATGGCGCGGAACTCGGCGCTGTTCTGCCGCCCGCCGTCGCGGGTGAGATGGATCGGCACCATGTCGTAGGCGACGCCCTTGAGGTTGAGCGCGATGCGCACCCGATAGGCGGCGGACGAGCGAAAGTAGGAGTAGAGCGTCACGGCGGTTCCTCGCTTGTGGATGGAGATCTTGCTTATGGTTGGACGCCAGTCAGTGGCGTCACTCCCGAACGTCCTGCGCGACCTCGGCGGCAAGGTCCGTCGAGCGGTCGGTCAATACCTTCAGCACCCTGTCGAGCGTCTCGCGATCGGCGGCAGCGAGCGGGGCGACCAGCCGTTGCGCGAAGGCGAGGGCGATGGGCGCGAGGTCCCGGTAGATCTCGCGGCCTGCCGGCGTGAGCGACAAAGGGGATTCGCGCATGTCGGTGCGGTTCGCCCGCCGGGTCACCAGACCGCGGGTCTCCAAGAGGGCGACGGCGCGCGAGACCTTGGTCTTGTGCATGTGGCTGTGGGCGCCGATTGCCTTGCCGGTCATCTCGCCGTACTGGCCGAGCGTGACCAGAACGCGCCATTCGGGCACGCCGATGCCGTAGCGCGTCGCATAGATCCGCGAGAGCGCCTGCGAGACCAGGCTCGCCACCACGTTGAGCCGATAGGGCAGGAACTCCTCGAGCTTCAGCGGCGCCATATCGCAGGCAACCGCGGTCGCCATGGTCGACGCCGCCTGGTCGCGTGAAGCCTCTTGCGCCATCAGGAAACTTGCCTTGCGCCGCGTCTCACGGGAACATGACGAATTATCAGGTTCCGCGCAACGGCCCGGGTGACCGCATGACCGCCGTGATCGCCGCTCTTCCGGAATCCCGTTCGCCGCGCGCCTTCCTGCCGGACGAGGCCGAGGAGATCGCGCGCGGCTTCGACCTCAAGCGGCTGCCGGCGGACTTCATCGACGATCCGTTCCGCTACTATTCCGCGCTGCGCGAGCACGATCCGGTCCACCGCATGCCGGACGGCGCCTATCTGATCACGCGCTACCGGGATTGCGAGGCGGTCTACAAGGACGCGACCAGCTTCTCCTCCGACAAGAAGATCGAGTTCGCGCCGAAATTCGGCGATTCGCTGCTGTTCCGCCATCACACGACCAGCCTCGTCTTCAATGATCCTCCGCTCCATACCCATGTGCGGCGCGCCATCATCGGCGCGCTGTCGGCCCGCGCGATCGCCGACATGGAGGCAGGTCTGGTCGACCTGGTCGATCGGCTGATCGCCCGCATGGCGGAGCGGGGAAGCGCCGATCTCATCGATGATTTCGCCGCCGCGATTCCGGTGGAGATCATCGGCAATCTGCTCGGCGTGCCGCATGAGGAGCGCGGGCCGTTGCGGGCGTGGTCGCTGGCCATTCTGGGAGCACTGGAGCCGGTGCTGACCGCGGATCAGCTCGCGCGCGGCAACGCCGCAGTGGGCGAGTTTCTCGAGATGCTAAAGGTGCTGGTGGCCGATCGGCGCCGCCGGCCCGGCGATCCGCGACGCGACGTGCTCACCTGCCTGATCCAGGGCGAGCACGAGGGGCGCCGGCTCGACGAGGCCGAGCTGTTGCAGAACTGCATCTTCATCCTCAACGCCGGACACGAGACCACGACCAATCTCATCGGCAATGCGCTCCACACGTTGATCGCCTGGCCGGGCGAGCGGCGCCGGCTGCTCGACGACCCGGCATTGATCAGGACCGCGGTCGAGGAGGTGCTGCGTTTCGAGAGCTCCAACCAGCTCGGCAACCGTATCGTCGCCGCGGACACCGGGATCGGCGGCGTCGCCATGCCGAAGGGGACCCTGGTCACCATCGGCATCGGCGCCGCCAACCGCGATCCCGGGCAGTTTCCCGATCCCGATCGCTTCGACGTGGCGCGCGAGCCCAACCGCCATCTGGCTTTCGGGTCGGGCATCCATCTGTGTGCCGGCACGAATCTCGCGCGTCTCGAGGGCCGTATCGCCATCGAGCGTTTCCTGCGGCGCTTTCCCGCCTATGAGCCGGACGGCGAAGCGCAGCGCAGCGGCCGCGCCCGGTTCCGCGGCTTCGTTTCGCTGCCGGTCAGGCTCGGCGCGACGAGTTGAGCGATTTTTTCAGGATCCCGGCCGATCATCGGACGGCGCATCGTCGGGCGGATCGTCCTTGTCGGGAACGACGACCTCGGCGGCAATGCCCGCGCGGTGGAGCAGGGCCACGATCTCGGCGGCGATGCGCTGGCAATTCCCGGATAGGCCGACCGGAACCTTGACGATGATTTCGGACGGTTGTCCGCGGGTCTTGTCAGGCATCGGACAAACATTTTCACGCGGATCCGGGGGAGGCGCCCGGCGGGCGGACGCCACGCGCGCCCGCGAAAGGTCAGGTTCGCCGGGAGGACGGGGAGGGGGTGGCTGGAAGCTCGCGGATCGTTGCGCGTTGCGCGTTGTCGCGACGGGGTTGGTAATGGCGGGCTTCCTCGATCAGGAAGCGGTGGCGGCGGATCACCTGCGCAGCCTGTCGCGCCCGCGACCTGTTGAGCGCGTTGAAAAATTTTTCGATGAGCAGCAAGCCGCCGCGAAACAGACCCGTGCCGCGGCGGATTGCGCCGTCGCGAGCAACGTCGATCATCGTTTCCGATCCTGAGACGGCGGCATCGTTCCGTGACTGTGTCGGCATGGGTACCTCGGCTTCGCCCTGAATGTGCGGCCCTGTATCAGGTCCCCTTTCGGTCGAGCGTGATCCAGCTCACACATCGGATCCGATCGAGATCGCCGGATTCCGGGAGTGGATGCTTCGAGATGGGCGGCCTGCAGCGCGAGGCTCCGCGCATGCCGGCGACGCGATTCCGATCGGCGCAAGGGTCGGGGCCGTCCGCGAGACGAGCGGGTCGGTTGACTTTCGCGGCGTTTCGGATCACGTTTCAGGTGTCGGGCTTGAACGCAGTCGCCCGGCTTTCAAAAGGCATTCGCCCAAGCACTGCACCTTGCCCGCTCGTCGGGTGAAGGGCTGTTGGCGAATGTTGTTCTCTCCGACAGATTCCGGACCCCGGCGGCGGCTTGGAAAAAGCGTGCCTGTCGTGACCGTCCTCGGTTTTGCCCGCTCTGCGGCACGGCGAACTCGTCTTCCAGGAGACGAATGCGATCGCCCGCGAGGTGCTCGTACCTTCCGTCAGACCGCAAACCCGTCCAGCTCGGCACGTTCAAGTCAACCTTGCGCATTGCGCAAACCGTCAAGGAGAACCCCATGAAATGGATCACCCGCGAGCACGTGAAGGTCGACCGGGTCGCCTGCCCGTGGCTCATCAAGAAGTTCGTCGATCCGGATGCGGAGTTCGTATTCGCACCCGCCGACAAGGTCATGGACGAGGTGAAGCGTCTCGACGCCATTCCCTACGACGTGACGAATGTCGAGCTCGGGCATCACGGCAAGGAATGCTCTTTCGAGGCAATCCTGAAGAAATATCGTCTGACCGGCGACCCGGCGCTGGTCCTGCTCGGCAGGATCGTCAACGGTGCCGACACCGACAACACGCTCTATCATCAGCCCGAGGGGCCCGGGCTCCAGGCAATTGCCGAGGGCTTTCGCCATCTCGGATTGAAGGACGACCACGCGGTGAACGCGGCTGAATGGATCGTCTACGACGCGCTCTACCGCTATTGTCAAAAAATGGTGCGCGACGGCAAGCCGAACGGCGTCTTTCTGGCATAGAGCCCATGGTCCGGTAAGGCGGATGCCGTTTCCGCCTTGCCGTTGTCGATACGACGACAAGGGACCCGGCCCGTGCCACAGCGTCACGAGTTCGGCTGTCGGCAACCGGCGGGTCGTTGCGGCGATTGCCGCCTGTCCGCCGGTTGTCTCGCCGTTCTCCAGCACCGCGCCGCCCTTGGCGGTCAGCGTCACGCGCGCCTCTCGCATCGAGCCGCCTCCGGCGCGCTCGATCTGCACCAGCCCGTCACGCACCGCATCCTCCCAGATGGTGAGGCGCGGGCACGAGGTTCTCCAGGCGTCCATCGCCTCGGCGTAGGTCCTGGGTTCGCTCGCCACCCAGGCGAGGAACTGCTCAGTCAGAGTGCTCATGGTTGCCGCGTTGACATTGGTTGCAACTGAAACTAGCCTTTCGCCCAGACATCGCGCGGGGAAAACGGCCCCGAACGCGTCAATCTATCAGCAAACGCAGAACGGGGCGATGCCATGGCAAGCGCCAATTACATCTCGTTTTCCCGGCGTCGAAGGCGAGGCTTCGCGCCAGATCACCGCCATCCGCCGACCGGCCGGACCACCTGGACCGGGCCGCTGCGGTCGCGCGCCTTCGATCTGATGAAGCTCGAGAAGCCGGGCAGACAGGAGGATGCATGGGAACTTCAATCGCGAGTGATTCCCGCGACAGCGCACGCAGCCCGATTGCTCTCACGAACGTTCGCACCGGACTCGGAGCGGATGCGATCGCCGCCGCCCTGATCGATAACCTGCACTGCCTTCAGGGAAAGCTGCCACAGCACGCAACGCGCAACGACTGGTACATGTCGCTCGCCTACACCGTTCGCGACCGCATGATGGACCGCTATGTAGCGACGGTAGCATCTATCGCCGAAACGAACGCGGCCGCCAAGGCCGTTGCATATCTTTCAGCGGAATTCTTGACCGGACCGCATCTCGGCAATGGTCTCATCAATCTCGGAATCTGGCAAGCCGTAGAGGAGGCACTGTCGCGCGTGGGGCAGGATCTGTCGGATCTCCTGGAGCAAGAGGAGGAGCCGGGATTGGGCAATGGCGGTCTGGGCCGCCTGGCGGCGTGTTATATGGACTCGCTGGCGACGCTCAACGTTCCTGCCATCGGCTACGGCATCCGCTACGAGTTCGGAATCTTCGATCAGGTGATTCGTGACGGTTGGCAGGTCGAGGTGACCGACAAGTGGCTCCGCTTCGGCAACCCCTGGGAGATCGTGCGCTCGGAAATCACCTTCGATGTGAAGCTTGGAGGGCGCACTGAGCCATACCGCGACGAGGAGGACCGCTATCGCGTGCGCTGGATTCCGGAGAAGGTGGTCAAGGGCGTCGCCTACGACACGCCGGTTCCGGGATATCGTGTGCCCACCACAAACCTGCTGCGCTTGTGGAAGGCCGAAGCCACTGAGTCATTCGATTTTCAAGCATTCAACCTCGGCGACTACTATCGGGCGGTGGACGAGAAGGTCGCATCGGAAACCATCTCCAAGGTGCTTTATCCGAACGACGAACCTGAAGCCGGGAAGCAGTTGCGGCTGGTGCAGCAGTACTTCTTCGTGTCCTGCTCGGTTCAGGACATCATCCGGTTGCTCCTGACGCGGGGCAAGCCGCTCAGCGAGCTTCATTCGTACTGGGCCATGCAGTTGAATGACACACATCCCTCCATTGCCATCGCCGAGTTGATGCGGCTCCTTATGGACGAGCACGCGATGGAGTGGGATGAGGCCTGGGCGATCACGCAGTCGACCTGCGGCTACACGAACCACACGCTCCTCGCCGAAGCGCTCGAGCGATGGCCGCGGGCGCTGTTTGCCAGGCTGTTGCCGCGCCATCTGGAGATCATCTACGAGATCAATCGTCGCTTCTTGTCCGATCTCCGGCTGCGCTATCCGAATGAAGATCAGCTCCTTCGGCGGCTTTCGCTGATCGATGAGGCCGGAGACAAATACATACGCATGGCGCATCTTGCCAGCGTGGGCAGCCACGCGATCAATGGAGTCGCCGCCCTCCATACAGAGCTTCTGAAGCGGACGGTGCTCCGCGATTTCCACCGGGTGTCGCCGGAGAAAGTCCTCAACGTGACCAATGGAGTGACACCGCGGCGCTGGATCGCCCTGAGCAATCCGAAATTGAGCGCGCTCATCACTCGGCACATCGGCGACCGATGGATATCGAATCTGGAGGACGAGCTTCAGCACCTCGAACCGCTGGCCGACGACGTCGACTTTCAAAAAGATTGGCAAGCCGTCAAAGCCGATAATAAACGAGTTCTGGCTTGCCTCATCAAGGAGCGAACCGACATCATCGTAGATCCGCACTCGCTCTTCGACATCCAGGTGAAGCGGCTGCATGAGTACAAACGCCAGCACTTGAACGTTTTATACCTGGTCGCGCTTTACAACACGCTCAGGCGTGCCCCCGGCGCCGCGGTTTCCCCGCGAACGGTGATCTTCGGCGGCAAGGCCGCTCCCGGATACTTCATGGCCAAGCTGATCATCAAACTGATCAATTCGGTTGCGCAGACGATCAATCAGGACCCGCTCGTCTCGCAGGTTCTCAAGGTGGTTTTTTGGCCGGACTTCAACGTCAAGAACAGTCACCGCGTCTATCCCGCCGCCGACTTATCGGAACAGATTTCCACGGCAGGTAAGGAGGCATCGGGCACGGGCAACATGAAGTTCGCGATGAACGGGGCAATCACAATCGGCACGTTGGACGGCGCCAACGTCGAGATCCGCGACGCCGTGGGGCACGAGAATTTCTTTTTGTTCGGCCTGACCGCCGATGAGGTCGAACAACTGAAGGCCGAGGGCTACAGGCCGCGCAGCATCTACGAATCAAATCCGGAATTGCGCGAGGCGATTGATCTCATCAGTTCCGGGTTCTTCTCAAACGGCGACCGCGCGCTGTTCCAGCCTCTCGTCGAATTGCTGCTTGCCCGCGACGACTACATGCTCCTCGCAGACTATCAGGCCTACGCGGAATGCCAGCAGCGCGTCAGCCAGACGTATTCCGATCAGAACGCGTGGACGCGCATGTCGATTCTCAACAGCGCACGGGTCGGTCGTTTCTCGTCCGACCGCTCGATCCGGGAGTATTGCCGCGACATCTGGAAGGTCGAGCCGATCATCGCTGATGAAAAGCAAGCATGATGCGGACTGTGAGCTCCCGCGATGTCACATCGGGTGCGAGCGCTCCTCTCGGCGCAAAGGCCCTCCCGGGCGGGGTCAATTTCAGCGTTTTCTCGAAGCACGCGCTGCTGCTCGAGCTGCTGCTGTTCGATGACGAGAATGCCACGCAGCCCGCGAGGATCATCCCTCTCGATGCGGATAAACATCGCACATATCACTACTGGCATGTCTTCGTGCCGGACCTCCAGCCGGGCCAGGTGTACGCCTACCGGGCGCACGGGCCGTTCGACCCGGATCGCGGATCCTGGTTTGACGCCGAGAAGGTGCTTCTCGACCCTTACGGTCTTGCGGTAGCTGTCCCCGAGACATACGACCGCCGGGCTGCGGCGCGGCCCGGCGACAATGGCGCCGTGGCGATGAAAAGCGTCGTAGCCGATCCCGGTCGGTACGATTGGCAAGACGATCTGCCGCTGGAGCGGCCCATCACCGAAACCGTGATTTACGAGCTGCATGTCGGCGGCTTTACTCGTCATCCCGGCTCGGGTGTCGCGATCGAGAAGCGCGGTACGTACGCTGGACTGATCGAAAAGATCCCGTACCTCAAAGATCTGGGGATCACGGCAGTGGAGCTGCTGCCGGTGTTCCAGTTCGACGCGCAGGACTGCCCGCCGTTGAAGACGAACTACTGGGGCTATGCGCCGGTCTCCTTCTTCGCGCCGCACCAGGCGTACAGCTCACGGAAGGGCTCGCTCGCAGTCCTCGACGAATTTCGGGACATGGTCAAAGCATTCCACCGGGCGGGCCTCGAGGTCATCCTGGATGTTGTGTTCAACCACACAACAGAGGGCGGGCGCACCGGGCCGACGTTGTGCTATCGCGGTTTCGCCAACGACGTCTATTACATCCTTGAGAAGGACAAATCCCGTTATGCCGACTACACCGGGTGTGGCAACACGCTGAATGCCAATCAGTCGGTTGTGCGCCGGCTGATCCAGGACAGCCTGCGTTACTGGGTGTCGCAGATGCATGTGGACGGATTCCGGTTCGATCTCGCGTCGGTCCTGTCGCGCGACGAGGAGGGCCGCCTGCTGCCGAACCCGCCCGTTCTCTGGGACATCGAATCGGACCCGGTACTAGCCGGCACCAAGCTGATTGCAGAGGCGTGGGATGCCGCAGGGCTCTATCAAGTGGGAAGCTTCATCGGCGAAAGGTGGCAGGAGTGGAATGGCCGGTTCCGTGACGATGTGCGACGTTTCCTGAGGGGCGACAACCGCTCGGTGTCGGGCGTCGCCGCACGGATCCTGGGCAGCCCCGACATTTACGGTCACGAGGAGCGCGAGGCTGAGCAGAGCATCAATTTCGTGACCTGCCATGACGGCTTCACCCTCAACGACCTGGTCTCGTACAACCACAAGCACAACGAGGCCAATGGCGAGAACAACCGCGACGGTTCCGATGACAATCTGAGCTGGAACTGCGGCGTAGAGGGGAACACTGACGACCCAGCGGTGGAGGCGGTGCGCAACCGCCAGGTCAAGAACTTCTTCGCGCTCGAGCTGTTGTCGGCCGGGACACCGATGCTGCTCATGGGCGACGAGGTGCGGCGAACTCAAAAGGGCAACAATAACGCGTACTGCCAGGACTCCGATATCAGCTGGTTCGACTGGAACCTCCTGGAGCGGCATGCCGACATCCACCGATTCGTGAAAGCGCTCAATGGATTTCGCCAACGCCGCGATGTTGTCGCGGAAGGGGCTGCGCTTAGCCTCAATCAACTCCTTCGCCGGGCGCACATCGAGTGGCACGGAGTGGCGCTGAAACGTCCGGACTGGAGCGACCACTCGCACTCCCTTGCATTCACGCTGCGAAGCTTGCACGCCCGCTTTCTGCTCCACGGGATACTCAACGCCTATTGGCAGCCGCTGACGTTCGAGTTGCCGGCGGCGTCCGCCGAGCAGGGGTGGCGGCGTTGCGTCGATACCGCGCTCGAATCACCCGATGATATCTGCCCCTGGGAGTGCGCTCCTGTCGTAGGGCAGACCACGTATGAAGTGCAGCCGCGGTCCGTTGTGCTCCTCGTCATGGCGCTCGAAGCATCGCCGGAACGTTCCACAATTGGAATGACAGAATGAAGATCCGGCCGCTCTCCGTCCGCTCCGCAGGATCTCCTGGTTGGCGTCCGCAACCTCCGACGGGAATACTACGCGCGCAAACCTGAGTTCACGGGTGGAGCACAACGGGTCGCGTTCGGCAGCAACGGTCATCGGGGCTCGTCACTGCGCACGCGCTGTCCGTGCCGGCTTTCATGACCGACCTCGATGCATGGCAGCCTCGTTTTTGCGCATCGGGATGGCCGGCGGCGAAATCCGCAGGCTTGCGCGCGGCCGCCCTGGGCACCCTTCAGGCGCGTCTTCTCAGGCCGAGGCCGATGCCGATCCAGGCCGCTCCGGCCATGACGAGATCGATCCCGAGGAAGAGCCCCAGGATGTAGAGGCTGGCGACCGGCCAATGTGACAGAATCACCAGGCCGAGCAGAAGGGTGATCACGCCGGACAGCAGCACCCAGAGCCAGGGTGATGCGTCCTTCATGCCGAAGGCGAGGACGATCCGGGTGATCCCGGAGGCGGCAAGCGAAATCCCGAGCAGAAGGGTCAGCACCTCCGCGGCCAGAAGCGGGTTCTCGAACGTGACGAAGCCGGCAACGATGTAAAGAAGCCCGAGCAGGAGCCAGAGCAGGAAGCTGCCCCAGGTCTTGACCTGGAACGCACTGATCACCTCGGCGATGCCGGCGACAAGCATCATGATGCCGACGACAAAAACGCTCGCAACCGTCGCCACCATGACGCTGCCGAGCGCGATGAAGCCGGCGAGAAAGTAGATGACGCCAAGGGCGATGATCCAGCCCGACTTGGCGCGCAATGGCTCGAGCCTCGACGCCGCGCTGAAGGCCTCCGTCGTTCTGGACATGGCGCTCGCTCCGGTTTGTGGAATTTCGGTGGCATTCTACGCGCAAGACGCGCCCCGGGATACTGGGAGATGCTGCCGGGATGCGGACGAGACCCGCGACGGCATGACGATCGCGCGCTACCCCGGCGAGGAACTGGCTCGGAGGGTGCTCACGGCGGGTTGCCACGTTGACATTGGTTGCAACTGAAACTAACCTTCGTCCGGAGATCGCGCGGGGAAACCCGAACGCGTCAATCAATCAGCAAACGCAAAACGGGAGGATGCCATGGCAAGCGCCAATTACATCTCGTTTCCCCGCGTCGAAGGCGAGGCCTCGCGCCAGGCCCACGCCGACCTGCCGCACGGCACATTCGAGCGCGAGCTCGGCAAGGAAGGCTTCTTCGGCCCGGCCACCATGATGTACCACCGCCATCCGCCGACCGGCTGGACCACCTGGACCGGGCCGCTGCGGCCGCGCGCCTTCGATCTGATGAAGCTCGAGAAGCCGAAGGGCACGGTGTGGGACGCCGGCATGGTGTTGCACAATCCCAACGTCAAGATGCGATTCTGGCGGATGTCCGGCAAGATGGACTATCTGGCGCGCAACGGCGACGGCGACGAGCTGCTGTTCATCCACCGCGGCTCAGGCTCGCTGTTCTGCGACTACGGCCATCTGCCGTTCGGCCAGGGCGACTACATCGTGCTGCCGCGCTCCACCATGTGGCGGATCGAGGCGTCCGCCCCGGTCGAGATGCTGCTGATCGAGTCCTCCAACGGCAGCATCAAGACCCCCGAGCGCGGCATGGTCGGGCGCCATGCGATCTACGACGAGGCGGTGCTGGAGACGCCGAGAATCGACGAGGCATTCCGCGCCCAGCAGGGGGAGACGGAATGGCAGGTCCATATCCGCCGCTCCGGAGAAATCTCGACCGTCGTCTACCCGTTCAACCCGCTCGACGCGATCGGCTGGCACGGGGATCTTGCGCCGGTCAGACTGAACGTCAAGGACATCAGGCCGCTCACCTCGCATCGGATGCATCTGCCGCCCTCCGCCCACACCACCTGGGTCGGCAACCGCTTCGTCATCTGCACCTTCGTGCCGCGGCCGTTCGAGACCGATCCGGGGGCCATCAAGGTCCCGTTCTTCCACAACAACGACGATTTCGACGAGGTGATCTTCTATCACGACGGCAACTTCATGAGCCGAGACAACATCCATCCCGGAATGATCACCTGGCACCCTTGCGGCTTCACCCACGGGCCGCATCCCAAGGCGCTGCAGCGGCTGTTCGTGCAGCCCGCCAAGGAGACCGAGGAGTACGCCGTGATGCTCGACGCCCGCGACGCCCTGCAGATGGGCGCTGCGGCGGTCGCCACCGAGGCCAAGGACTATGCGGATTCGTGGAAGACCGCCGAGCTGCCCGACCCGCGAAAAATTCCGCGCGTCGCCGCGGAGTGACTAGTGCGGCGAATTTGAAGTTGCTCCCATTCTTGCCGCACGTTCGTGGAGGAACTTCAAATTCAAAAGCCGCACTAGAATCAAAGGGTTGCTAGTGCTCCTCAGATTCCGAAGTTCGCACGAGACCGTGCCGCGAAGTGATGCGAACTTCGGAATCGGAGCACTAGCGACAGCCGCAGGCGACGGATGAGAGATGTCGTGGCATCCTGTGATCCGTCGCCTCTCCGGCGTCGGCCCCCCGGAGCCCGGCCATGAAGCTCGCCTCGCTCAAGCACCGTCGTGACGGCCGCCTCGTCGTGGTTTCGCGCGATCTCACCCGCGCCGCCGATGCCTCCGTGGTGGCGCCGACCCTGCAGGCGGCGCTCGACGACTGGGGCGCCGCCGAGCCCCGGCTCCAGGAAATCGCCGATTCGCTCGAGGCCGACCGCATTGCCCACCTGTCGTTCGACCCCAAGGCATGCGCGGCTCCGCTGCCGCGCGCCTTCCAGTGGGCCGATGGCTCGGCCTACGTCAATCACGTGGAGCTGGTGCGCAAGGCCCGCGGCGCCGAGATGCCGGCGTCGTTCTGGACCGATCCGCTGATGTACCAGGGCGGCTCCGACAGTTTTCTCGGGGCCCACGACCCGATCCGGATGGCGGACGAGGCCTATGGCATCGACTTCGAGGCGGAGGTCGCGGTCGTCGTCGGCGACGTCGCCATGGCGGCAGGTCGCGAGGCCGCCGGCGCCGCGATCAGGCTGCTGGTCATCGTCAACGACGTCTCGCTGCGCAATCTGGTGGGGCCGGAGCTGGCAAAAGGGTTCGGCTTCTTCCATGCCAAGCCCTCCTCGGCGCTTTCGCCGGTCGCGGTGACGCCGGACGAGCTCGGACCCGCCTTCGACGGCTCAAGAGTCGGGCTGCCGCTCGTCAGTCACCTCAACGGAGACCTGTTCGGCAGGCCCGATGCCGGGGTCGACATGACGTTCGATTTCCCCGCCCTGATCGCCCATGCGGCCAGGACCCGGCCGCTCGGCGCCGGCTCGATCATCGGCTCGGGCACGGTGTCGAACCGCGATCCGGACGGCGGGCCCGGCCGGCCGGTGGCAGACGGCGGGCTCGGCTATTCGTGCATCGCGGAGCAGCGCACCGTGGAAACCATCTTGACCGGCAAGCCGACGACGCCGTTCATGCGGTTCGGTGATCGCGTACGCATCGAGATGCTCGACGGCGAGGGCCGCTCGATCTTCGGCGCAATCGACCAGACCGTGGTCCGCTACCAGCCGCCGTCCGTGTGAGGCCTTCGTCACCGGTAACAGGCGAGGGGACAGATGACCGACAAGCGACGCCTGGTGATCCCGGCCCTCGGCTGGATCTACGACCGGCTCGGCCCTTTCACCGAGCCGCTGATCCGGCTGATGGCGGGTTTCTCGCTTGCCGCCCACGGATATCCAAAACTCTTCGGCAACACCGCGGCGATCGCCGAGTTCTTCGAGGATGCCGGCTTCGAGCCCGGCCTGTTCTGGGCGATCGCCGTCGGGCTCACGGAATTCGTCGGGGGCTTGTGCCTGGCGCTCGGTCTGGCGACCCGCCTGGTATCGGTGCCGATCCTGGTTTTCCTCGCCACGGCAGTTCTCTATCACCGCCAGTTCGGGTTCTACTGGGACATCAAGGGTTTCGAATATCCGCTGTTCCTGGCTCTGGTCGTGCTGCATTTTCTGCTGCGCGGCGGCGGTCGATTCTCGATCGACGCGCGGCTCGGTCGGGAAATCTGATCTCTCGGGTCATTCCTGCCAATTCGAGGTTCCTCCATGAATGCCAAGGGTTTCGCATCGGCGACCGACACCGCGGAGAAGAAGATCTCCTTCACCGAGCTTGGCTCCGGCCTCTATGCGTTCACCGCCGAGGGCGATCCGAATTCCGGCATCATCGTGGGCGAGGACGGCGTCATGGTGATCGACGCCCAGGCGACCCCGGTGATGGCGCGCGAGGTCATCGACCGGGTCGCCGCGGTCACCGACAAGCCGATCAGATATGTTCTGCTCAGCCACTATCACGCGGTGCGCGTGCTCGGCGCCTCGGCGTTCGCCGGCGCCGAGATCCTCTGTTCCGACACCACCCGAGGGCTGATCGCCGAGCGCGGCAGGCAGGACATGGATTCGGAGATCGGCCGGTTTCCGCGGCTGTTTCGCGCCGTCGAAAGCATTCCGGGGCTGACCTGGCCGACCGTGACGTTCGCCGACGAGATGTCGGTATGGCTCGGCCGGCGCGAGGTGCGCATCATGCATGTCGGACGTGGTCACACCGCGGGCGACGTGATTGCCGTGGTGCCCGACGCCAACGTCATCTTTTCCGGCGACTTGGTCGAGTACCATTCGGCCTGCTATTGCGGCGACGCGCATTTCACCGACTGGCCGATGACGCTCGACCGCCTCGCCGAGCTCGGCGCCAAGGCCCTGGTGCCGGGCCGCGGGGCGGCGCTGACAACCCGCGAGATGGTGTCCGACGGCATCGCGCTGACGCAGGATTTCCTGCAGACGCTCTACGGCTCGGTGCAGGCGAGCGTCGCCGCCGGCCACTCGCTCAAGCAGGCCTTCGATGCGGCGCGCGAGGTGATGGATCCCAAGTTCAAGTCCTTTGCGATCTACGAGCATTGCCTGCCGTTCAATGTCTCGCGTGCCTACGACGAGGCGCGCGGCATCGACTGGCCGGTGATCTGGACCGCCGAGCGCGATCGCGAGATGTGGGCCGCCCTGCAGGGGTGAAAGAGCAACGCCGCGTATTGATCTCGCGGACCGCCGATCTCACGATGCGCGGCACGCGCTGCTCCCGCCGACCGGCATGCCGATGCGACTGACCGGCCGTTTCCTCGTGCTCGCCATGTGCCTGGGCCAGGTCGGCAATCTGCTGCCGCACGTCGTGGTCCCTGCCGTGATGGTCGGGCACCTGATGGGGCCGTGGGGCCTGAGCGCCGGCGAGGCCGGGTTGATGGCGAGCGCCTATGCGTTCGGCTACATGCTGGCCGTCCCGGTGCTGACCACGCTGACCGACCGGATCGATGCGCGCCTGATCCTCCTCGTCGGCTCCGCGGCGAGCGGCCTTGCGACGCTCGCCTTCGGATTGTTTGCCAACGGCCTCCTTTCGGCGACCCTGATCTGGGCGCTCGCGGGGATCGGCTTTGCCGGCGCCTACATGCCGGGTCTCAAGGCGCTCGCCGACCGGCTGCCGCCGGGAGATTCCTCGCGCAGCGTCACCCTCTACACGGCGAGCTTTTCGGTGGGGGTCGGCCTGTCGTTCCTGGTCTCGCAGCTGGTCGCCGACCGGTTCGGCTGGCGCGCCGCGTTCCTGGTGACCGGGCTCGGTCCGCTTGTGATGATCGCGGCGTGTCTCGGGCTGGCGCCGTTCCGGCCGGCGAGGCGCGACGGAAAGCTCCTCGACTTCCGCCCGGTCCTGCGCAATCGGGCGGCGCTCGGCTACGTGCTGGGCTACGGCGCCCACTGTTTCGAGCTCTACGGCATGCGCACCTGGATCGTCGCGTTCTGGACCTTCGTGGTGGCGCATAACGGCGGCACGGCGCTCCTGTCGCCGGTCGCGGTGAGCGTGCTGGTGACGCTGCTCGCGTTGCCGTCCAGCATTTTCGGCAAC
This sequence comes from uncultured Alphaproteobacteria bacterium, assembly GCA_963755055.1. Classification (GTDB taxonomy): domain Bacteria; phylum Pseudomonadota; class Alphaproteobacteria; order Rhizobiales; family Xanthobacteraceae; genus AP-16. The sequence continues at coordinate 115,909 of CAVWIS010000018.1, forward strand.
GAGGCGGCATTGCGCTTCGGCCGTCATCGCGCGATCACCGCCGTCATGGTGTTTTCCGGCGCGGTGGCGCTCGCGACCGGGCTCTCGGTCGGGGTCCGGCCCGAATGGCTGTTGCTCCTTGTCCTCGTCTACGCCGTCACCGTCCCGGCGGACTTCGGCGCGCTGACGTCGGGCATGAACTCGGCGGCCGAGCCGGCGCACCGCGGCGCCACCATGGCGTTGCACTCGACCGTCGGCTTTGGCCTGTCGGCGGCCGGCGGTTGGATCGCCGGGCTTGCCCTCGATGCCGCCGGCGGCCCGTCTGCTCCGGCCGGATGGCTTGCGCTTTTCGCCGTGCTCGCGGCTGGCGCCTTCTGCGGCCCCCTGGCGTTGCGCTGGTCGCGGGCGGTGCCGTCGCCATGAGGCAGTCAGCAGGGCGCTAGTTAGCTAAGCGGCCTCGCCGTGACGGATCTTCTCCAGCCGCTGTTCCTGCTCGACGTAGGCCCGCGCCGTCGCGTTGTGGAACATCTCGTGGGTCTCCATCTCGTCCTCGGTCACCGGCGTGATGGCGAGATCGGTGTAGTCATAGCGCCGCGGGTCCTGCTTGATGCGGAGATACATCATGCGCAGCCGGAGATAGATCGACACCCAGCCCACCGTCTTCCTCGCCAGCTCGGCGAGGTATTTGGGATAGAACGACCAGATCGGCTCGATCGGCATGGTCGGCCGGCGGTCCCGGCGGAATTTCAGCCGCATCAGGCCGCTCTCGACCGGATGCACGTTCTCCAGCTCCATCGAGGCCTTGAACCAGGTCAGCGTTATCAGGACATTGGCAAACGATCGCAGCGCCGCGGCGCGCCGCATCACCTTCTCGCAATGTTCGTAGTCGTAATAGCGCTTCCACGCCTCCTTGTAGGCATAGCTCCATTCCTCGCGCGACATGCGGGGATGCTCGGAACAGATATGGTGGAGGTCGTACTTGTTGAGATCGGGATCGAGCCATGCGCCGGCACGGTACAGCTTCTGGTGATCCTCCGATCCGGGCAGCGGCGTGAGATAATGGATCTCCAGCACGTCGATCGGCAATTCCCGCTTGATCACCTCGAGGTCGTTGAGGATCGATTCTGCGGAGTCGTGGGGAAAGCCGGTGATGTAGCCGGCGTAGACGAGAATGCCCGCCTTCTGCCATTCCAGCAGCATCTTGCGGTATTCGGTGATCTTGTTTTGCTTCTTCTTGGCCGCCAGGAGATTGGCCGGGTTGATGTTCTCCAGCCCGATATAGACCTTCTTGACGCCGGCCCGGCGGCACTTGTCGATGAAGTTCGGCAGCTTGTGGCACAACGTGTCCACCTGGACGATGAAGCTGAAGACCAGCTTCTCCACCTCGCGCAGACGGATCAGGCGATCCAGGATGATCTCCCAGTCCTTGTTGCGGGCGAAATTGTCGTCGGTGATGAAGAACCGGAAGAGACCCTGCGCCAGGTTGCTGCGGATGATCTTCTCGACGTCGTCGGCCGAGCGCCGCCGCGATTTGCGCCCCTGCACGTTGATGATGGTGCAGAACGAGCATTGATAGGGACAGCCGCGCCCGGCATCGAAGCTGGTCACGGTCCCGCCGGTGCGCTTGACCCGCTCGGCCTTCAGTATCGGAATCGGCGCGCCGTCGAGGCCGGGCAGGTCGTTCATGTAGTTGTAGAGCGGCTTCAGCTGTCCCGAATAGGCATCGCGCATCACCTCGCCGAGGCGCCCTTCCGCTTCGCCGGCGAACACCGCCAGGCCCATCGCCTGCGCTTCCCGCAAGGCGTCGTCGTCGCCGTTGATCATGGAGATGACGCCGGACATGTGGAATCCGCCGATCGCCACCGCGATGCCTTTGGCGCGCAACGGCCGGGCGATATCGAGGGCGCGCGGGGTCTGGTTCGACTGCACGCCGACCAGCATCACCATGCCGGCGCCTGCCGCCTCGATCAGGGCGGCGATGCGTCCGGGACGAATCCGGGTGTTGACCTCGTCGAAGGCGTGGATCTCGATGTCGACATCGTCGCCCAGCACGTTCTGCTCGGCGAAGTCCTGGGCGATGCCGTAGACGCAGGCCAGCGAGTTCGAGGGAATCGCCGAGCGAAACCACACGATGGGGTAGCCATCGTCGCAATAGTGGGTCGGCTTCACCAGGACCAGGCAGAATCGCCGCCTGGATTGGACGGAGGACGATCCGGATCGCATGGGTTTCTCCCGCTGCGAGTGCATGGGCGTTACGCTGCCCGTAGGAAAGGGCTATTGCTCCTCCGTGCGCAACCCCGTGGCGAGCTTTATTTCTCGATGTTGCCGTTCGGCAACGGACATTCCCCTCCGGACGGACTTTTTTCTGCGGGTTAGGAAATCTCTGGTTGTTTTCTTCGTTGTGTTTTCGGGCCATTAACCCTGGCGGCTTCGGGTTGCTGACGAATCCGGTTCGCTACATTTGCAACTATATGTTTCAGCGGATCGCAAGAGGTAGCTGGCAACTTTCATGCGGTTCCCGATGAACCTGAAGGGCGATCGGTGGACCGGGGCAATTCGCATTCACTCGAGGGAGCCAGCCATGCGACGTCTTTTCAGGAATTTCTTGCGCGACGAATCCGGTGCCACCGCCATCGAGTACGGCCTGATCGCGGCAGGTATCGCGGTCGCCATCATCGTGGCGGTGCAAGGTCTCGGAACCGCGTTGAACACCACGTTCAGCAGCGTGTCCACGGCGCTGCGCTGACGCGCCAGACCGTCTCTGCGGACCCCTGTCCGGCCGACATCCGGCACGCGTCGTGCGCGTGCCGGGTCGTTGGCCGGCATGGATTTAGCCGCACGCCCCGGCATTTGCCCGAGGCTTGCTCGCGCGCTATGGCTTGACCTGAATTCGTCCACCGCGTGCGGGGCAGGGTCATGGTGCGGGCAAGCGCCGCCGCGGGCGCCGGCGACCGCAAGGTGCTGTTTCGCTACGACTACCGGCGCTCTCCCGACCAGGACAGCGGCACCGCGGTGCGCCATCCGGTCGTCGTGGTCGGCGCCGGCCCGGTCGGGCTCGCCGCCGCGGTCGATCTCGCGCTCTCCGGCGTGGCGGTGGTGCTGCTCGACGATTCCGACCGGATCGGCGAGGGCTCGCGCGGGATCTGCTATGCCAAGCGCACCCTGGAGATCCTCGACCGACTTGGCATCGGCGAGGCGCTGGTCGCGCGCGGCGTCACCTGGAAGCTCGGAAAAGTCTTTCTCGGCGACGCCCTGGTCTATGGGTTCGACCTGCTTCCCGAAGGCGGCCACAAGATGCCGGCCTTCATCAATCTGCAGCAGTATTATCTGGAGAAGGCGCTGGTCGACCGCGCCTTGGGCCTGAAGGCCATCGACCTGCGCTGGATGAACCGCGTGGTCGGGCTCGAGCGCCGGGCCGACCATGTCCGCCTGACGGTGGCGACGCCGGACGGCCCCTATGCGATCGAGGCCGACTGGGTGGTTGCCGCCGACGGCGCCAAATCCACCATGCCGCGAGCTGATGGGGCTCGGCTTCGAGGGAGTGACCTTCGAGGACAAGTTTCTCATCGCCGACGTGCGCATGGCGGCGGATTTCCCCACCGAGCGGCGGTTCTGGTTCGATCCGCCGTTCCATTCCGGCCAGTCGGCCCTCATGCACCGCCAGCCCGACAATGTGTGGCGCATCGACCTGCAGCTCGGCCGCGACGCCGATGTCGAGGAGGAGCAGAAGCCCGGGCGGGTGGTGCCGCGGCTCAGGAAGATGCTGGGCGATCGCGAGTTTGCGCTCGAATGGGTCTCGCTCTACCGCTTCAACTGCCGGCGGCTTGCGCGCTTCGTCCACGGCCGCGTCGTCTTCGTCGGCGATGCCGCCCACCAAGTCTCGCCGTTCGGCGCGCGCGGCGCCAATTCCGGCATCCAGGACGCCGAGAACCTCGCCTGGAAGCTTGCCGCCGTGCTCGCCGGCCGGGCCGGCGCCGCGCTGATCGAGTCAGCTACGACGTCGAGCGCGTCCAGGCGGCGGACGAGAACATCGGCCATTCGACCCGTTCGACCGACTTCATCGCGCCGCGCTCCGACGCCGAGCGCCGGCTGCGCAACGCCGTGCTGCACCTGGCACCGCAGGCGGAGTTCGCCCGCCGCATGGTCAATTCCGGTCGCCTGTCGACCGCGAGCGTCTACGATTCCCCGCTCAGCACCCCGGACGAGGCGCCATTCGCCGGCCCCGCCCGGCTCGGTGCGCCGGTGCCGGATGCCCCGGTGACCACCCGGGACGGCCGGCCAGGCTTCCTGCTGGAGGGGCTCGGCGGCCGTTTCGAGGTGCTCTACGTCGCCGACGGCGCGCGGCCCAATCTCCCCGAAGGGATCGGTCTCACGGTAATCGGCGAGGATATCTTCGACACCTCCGGCGCCTGCGCGGCGCGCCTGGACGCGAGCCCCGGTGCGACCTACGTGCTGCGCCCCGACCAGCATCTGGCGGCGCGCTTTCGTGGCTTCGACGGCGCCAAGGTTATAGGCGCGGTGGAGCGGGCGATGGGGAGGGGATGATGAAGCTGGTCACCGCGTCGCGGTTCGCCAACCCCGATGCCGCCTACGTGGCGCTGGTCGAAGCCCGTCGCGGGCTCACGCTCGACGAGAGCGCCGACCTCGACACAAGGCTGGTGCTGATCCTCGCCAATCACATCGGCGATCTCGACGTGCTGACCGAGGCGATCGCGCTCGCCAAGGGGAAATAGGCCGGTCGCCTCGGCTGATGCTCGCATCGGCCCGGCCGCATCCCCATATCGGGCGCCAGGGAAGAATCGGCAGAGGCCTCGACATGGATTCAGGAATTGCGTTTCGCCGTGCGCTCGCCACGGCGCTTTCGGCGCTGGCGGTGACCGCCGCGGTGGCGGTCGGCATGGTCGGCGCGGCGCGCGCCGCCGAGGAGCCGGATCTCATCTTCAAGCGCTCGACGGTGTTCAAGCTGCTCAGTCCGAACGACAAGCTCGGGACCTACGGCATCGACGACCCGGAGGTCGAGGGCGTGGCCTGCCATTTCACCGTGCCGGAGCGCGGGGGCTGGAAGGGCTGGCTCGGCCTTGCCGAGGAGGTATCCGACATCTCGCTCGCCTGCCGCCAGGTCGGGCCGATCCGCTTCAAGCAGAAATTCGCCCAGGGCGAGGACATGTTCCGCAAGCGCCGCTCGCTGTTCTTCAAGAAGATGCAGATCGTGCGCGGCTGCGACATCAAGCGCAACGTGCTGGTCTACATCGTCTATTCGGACAAGCTGATCGAGGGTTCGCCGAAGAACTCGACCTCCACCGTGCCGATCATGCCGTGGGGCGCCGACCAGCCGCAGAAATGCGCTGACTGGGTGGAGAAGTGAAGGTTAGCGCTTGCACTCGATGGCGACGAACTCGTTGCAGGTGCCGAGGCAGGCGGCGCTCGTCGGCACCGCGCCTGTGATCTCGTCGCGCGCAAGCTTGCGGAACGACTGGGCGTCGGCGAACTGCTGGGCCCGGCAATACGCCGCCGCCACCGCGACACCGCAATTGGCGCCGGTCGCCAGGCAGCGGTCGACGCCGTAGCCGTCGGCATTGTTGGCGATGATGAAGGTGCGGATCTCGGCATGCGCGGACGCTGCCGCGACAGTCGCGGCGGCGATGACGGCCAGGGCAAACAGGTTTCGCATGGTGGACCTGCTGATCGATCGAGGAATTCCGAGAATGCTGACGAACCCGTTAAGAGACCGTTAACCGCGCGCCCCCGCCGGTCGGTTCGCTGAATTCCATAGTTCGCGGCGAGCGGCAATCGGTATCGGGGAGGCGGCGGTCGTTTGTCGGCGCGGTGTGTCCTCGATGCAACGATGCGGTACGTGCCGAGGATCGAGCGGGAGCCCGCGCAGCCGGCAAAAAGCATCGCAAAAGGACGGGGTTGAATCGGGTGCCCGAAGTGGATTGCGAGTCCGAGCCCGGCGATCGGCTCCGCATTTGCATCCGAGCTTTCGAAAATCCTTGACGATTCAGGCGCGCTTGACCATTGTCCGCCGCCATGTACGGCCGGTTCTTCATCTGCGGCATTTGCCGAGGGATTATTCGCTAGCGATCAGCGCTGGCTGCGGCCGTCTTTTCTCAATCTCGAGACGATACGCCCAGCCGGCAGGCGAGGGCGCTCATGGACCTGAAGCTTTACGACACGCTGACCCGCACCAGGGACGTCTTTCGTCCGCGCGATCCGGCGCGGGTGCGCATGTATGTGTGCGGCCCGACCGTCTACGACTTTGCCCATATCGGCAATGCCCGTCCGCTCATCGTGTTCGATGTGCTGTTTCGCCTGCTCCGGCATGTCTACGGGGCGGACCGCGTCGTCTATGCGCGCAACGTCACCGACGTCGACGACAAGATCAACGCGCGCGCCGCCGAGCGCGGCATCTCGATCCGCGATCTCACCGAGGCGACCTACCGGGACTTTTCTGCCGACGTTAATGCGCTCGGCTGCCTCAGGCCGACGGTCGAGCCGCGCGCCACCGAGCACATTGCCGAGATGCGCACCCTGATCGAGCGGCTGGTCGCTTCGGGGCACGCCTACGTGGCCGAGGATCACGTGCTGTTCGCGGTGCCGTCGATGGCGGACTACGGAAAGCTGTCGAAACGGTCGCTCGACGAGATGGTCGCGGGCGCGCGGGTCGACGTCGCCCCCTACAAGCGCGACGCCATGGATTTCGTCCTGTGGAAGCCCTCGAAACCTGGGCGAGCCGGCCTGGGACTCGCCGTCCGGCATCGCGACCCCCGGGCGGCCGGGCTGGCACATCGAGTGCTCCGCCATGGCATGGAAGCATCTCGGCGAGACTTTCGACATCCACGGCGGCGGCATCGATCTGGTGTTTCCCCACCATGAGAACGAGATCGCCCAGTCGCGTTGCGCCTTCCATGCGCCGGCGATGGCCAGCGTCTGGATGCACAACGGGTTTCTCCAGGTCGAAGGCGAGAAGATGGCCAAATCGACCGGCAACTTCATCACCATCCGCGAGCTGCTCGCCGACTGGCCGGGCGAGGTGATCCGGCTCGCCATGCTGCAGACGCACTATCGCCAGCCGATCGACTGGACCTTGCGACGGCTCGAGGAAGCCGCCCGGACCATGCACGAGTGGAGCGCCGAAGCCGAGCCGGCGGGCCAAGTGCCCGACGCGGTGCTCGCGGCGCTGGCCGACGATCTCAACTCGCCGATGGTCCTCACCGAGCTGCATCAGCTCCACCGGGCGCGGCGTGGGCCTGAGCTCGCGGCCTCGCTCGGCCTCCTCGGTATCGCCGACGCCCGAGCGACCGGCTCGGTGTTCCTGCAAAGGAAGGCGCCCGAGGTCGATGCCGACGCCGTCAAGGTCCTGATCGCCGCGCGCAACGCGGCGCGATCAGCCCGGAATTTCGCCGAGGCCGACCGCATCCGCGGCGAGCTCGCCGCCATGGGCGTCGTGCTCAAGGACTCCAAGGACGGCACCACCTGGGAGGTGGCGAAGCCATGAAAGAGCGGCTCTATCTGTTCGACACGACGTTACGCGACGGCGCGCAGATGAACGGCGTCGATTTCACCTACGCCGACAAGGTGGCGATCGCGCGCATCCTCGACGGGCTCGGCGTCGACTATGTGGAGGGCGGCTATCCGGGCGCCAATCCCACCGACACGCGGCTGTTCGCCGAGGACCTGGCGCTCAACGCCACCTTCACGGCCTTCGGCATGACACGGCGGCCGGGCCGCTCGGCCTCCAACGATCCGGGCCTGGCGGCGCTGCTCGAGGCAAGAGCCGACGCCATCTGCTTCGTGGCAAAAACCTCGGACTATCAGGTGCGGGTGGCGCTGGAGACGACGCTGGAGGAGAACATCGCGTCGATCCGCGACAGCGTGCGCGCCGCGTGCGCGAAAGGGCGCGAAGTCCTGGTCGACTGCGAGCATTTCTTCGACGGCTACAAGGCCAACCGTGACTATGCGCTCGCCTGCGCGCGGGCCGCCCACGAGGAGGGCGCCCGCTGGGTGGTCTTGTGCGACACCAATGGCGGCACGCTGCCGCACGAGATCGAGACGATCGTCGCCGACGTGGTCCGCCACGTTCCCGGCGACCATGTCGGCATCCACGCCCATAACGACACCGAGCAGGCGGTGGCGAACTCGTTTGCTGCGGTGCGCGCCGGCGCCCGGCAGATCCAGGGCACGCTCAACGGCATCGGGGAACGCTGCGGCAACGCCAACCTGGTGTCGATCATCCCGACCCTGAAGCTCAAGGACGAGTTCGCCGCGCGTTTCGAGATCAACGTCTCCGACGCACAGCTGAAGACTTTGGCGCGGGTGTCGCGCTCGCTCGACGAGATGCTCAACCGCGCGCCCGACCGCCATGCCCCTTACGTCGGCGACAGCGCCTTCGCCACCAAGGCCGGCATCCACGCCTCGGCGATCCAGAAAGATCCCGCCACCTACGAGCACGTCCTGCCGGACGCGGTCGGCAACCGGCGAAAAGTCATGGTGTCGGACCAGGCCGGAAAATCCAACGTGCTCGCCGAGCTCGAGCGCATCGGCATCGCGGTCGACAAGAACGATCCGCGGCTCGTCCGGCTGCTCGACGAGGTCAAGGAGCGCGAAGCCATGGGCTATGCCTACGAGGCGGCCGATGCCTCCTTCGAGCTCCTGGCGCGCCGGGTGCTCGGCAGCGTGCCGGACTATTTTTCCGTGGATAAATTCGACGTCAACGTCGAGCACCGGGTCAACGCGGTCGGCAACCGCGTCACCGTGTCGATGGCGGTGGTCAAGGTCAGGGTCGGCGGCGAGAGCCTGATCTCCGCGGCGGAAGGCAACGGGCCGGTCAATGCGCTCGATCTGGCGCTGCGCAAGGATCTCGGAAAATACCAGCAATACATTGCCGGGCTCGAGCTCATCGACTACCGCGTGCGCATCCTCAATGCCGGCACCGAGGCGGTGACGCGGGTGCTGATCGAGAGCGAGGACGAGGGCGGGGAGCGCTGGACCACGGTCGGGGTGTCGCCCAATATCATCGACGCGTCGTTCCAGGCGCTGATGGATTCCATCGTCTACAAGCTGCTCAAGTCCGGCGCGCCGGCTTGACGTAGATGGGTTGAGCGCTTGCGAAACCCATCGCATCTCGCCGCAGCGCCGCTGATGGGGCCTGCATGATCGACCACGTCTCCGTTCCGGTCGGCGATCTCGCGCGGGCCAGCATCTTCTACCAGGCGGTGCTGGGCGCGATCGGCTATTCGCGGCTCGATGTGCGGCCGGCGACCATCGGCTTCGGCAAGCGCTATTCCGAGTTCTGGCTCAACCTGCGCGAAGGCCTCCCTCCGGCGGCGGCGGACACCGGCGCCCATGTCTGCCTGCGCGCGCCGAGCACCGCGGCGGTCGACGCCTTCCACGCGGCCGCGTTGTCGGCGGGCGGGGTGAGCGACGGCGCCCCCGGACCGCGGCCGCATTTCGGCGACGGCTACTATGCGGCGTTCATCCGCGATCCCGACGGCAACCGGATCGAGGCGGTGACCTTCGTGTCGGGGCGATGACCGGCCTCACAGCCGCTCGATCGTGGCCTCGGCCTGCTTCTCCTCCGCCTCCGATACCACCCGGGCGGCGGCGATCAGGCGTGGCAGGATATCCTCGACACGGTCGACCACCAGGAGGTCGATGGCGAGGTCGGGGCGGATGAAGGCCAGCGCCTTCATGTGATCGATCAGGGCGAGCAGCGGATCCCAGAACTGGGCGATGCTGGCGATCAGGATCGGCTTCCTGTGGCGGCCGAGCTGGCCCCAGGTGATCTGCTCGACCAGCTCCTCCAGCGTCCCGATGCCGCCGGGCAGCGCCACGAAGGCGTCGGCGCGCTCGAACATCAGGCGCTTGCGCTCGTGCATGTCGGTGGTGACGATGACCTCCTGGGCGCGCGAGAGCACCTGCTCGCGGCCGGTGAGGAATTCCGGGATGATGCCGGTGACCCGGCCGCCGTGGTCGAGCACCGAGGTCGCCAGCGCCCCCATCAGGCCGCGCGAGCCGCCGCCGTAGACGAGGCCGATATGATGCTCGGCGAGGATTCTTCCGAACCGGCGGGCGGCGTCCAGGAAGGCCGGATCGGCCCCCGGGCCGGACCCGCAGTACACGCAGACGTTTCGAATCTTGCTCATGCGGTCCGATCAGGCATGGCAGGTCCGGACCCGTCAAGGGTCCGCCGGCGGTGTGCCGCCGGGGCCATGATTGCGGCTCATATGGCACCGGCGGGGCAGAAAGTCATGGGAGGCGGCGGTTGCGGCAGCCCTGTTCGCCGCCGGGCTGCCGGCCGCACGGCTCGGGATGGTACGGGGCGTCGCCCGCACGCCGGCCGAGGCGACGGTATCGGGATACTGCCAGATGATCCCCGCCGCAAGACCGCCTATATGGGGGCGGCGCGACGGGTCGTCCGTCCTGCCTGCCGTCGAGCCTCCGAATGAAGCACATGCAGTCTGCACCGCGCCAGAGCTCCTCCCAGCGCGGCACCCTGGTCTCCACCCTGGCGCATCTGTGGCCCTATATCTGGCCGTCCGACCGGCGCGACCTCAAGCTGCGCGTCCTCGGCGCAATGGTGCTGCTGCTGCTCGCCAAGATCGCGACGCTCGCGGTGCCGTTCACGTTCAAATGGGCGACCGACGCGCTCGCCTCGCCGGACCCCCAATCGAGCTCCTCCTGGCTCGCCTTCGCGATCGCGCTTCCTGTGGTCATGACGGTCGCCTACGGCGCGATGCGCGTCCTGATGGCGGTGCTCACCCAGGTTCGCGACGGGGTGTTCGCCAAGGTGGCGATGCACGCGGTCAGGCGGCTCGCGCTGATCACCTTCGAGCATATGCATCTGTTGCCGCTGCGCTTCCATCTCGAGCGCAAGACCGGCGGGCTGACCCGCGTGCTCGAGCGCGGGCGCAACGCCATCGAGATCATCGTCCGCATGGTGATCCTGCAGCTCGCGCCGACCATCGTCGAGGTCGCGCTGATCGTCGTGGTGCTGCTCTATCAGTTCGACTGGCGCTACGTCGCGGTGATCCTGGTCACTGTCGTGCTCTACATGTCGTTCACCTACTACGCCACCGAGTGGCGCATCAACATCCGCCGCCAGATGAACGAGAGCGATACCGACGCCAACACCAAGGCGATCGAATTCGCTGCTCAACTACGAGACGGTGAAATACTTCGTCGCCGAGACCCGCGAGGCGCGCCGCTACGACCGCTCGATGGCACGCTACGAGGATGCCAGCGTCAAGGCCTATACGTCGCTCGCCGTCCTCAATGCCGGCCAGGCGGCGATCTTCACCTGCGGGCTCGCTGCCGCGATGGTGCTGTGCGCCTACGGGGTGCGCAACGGCACCAATACGGTCGGCGACTTCGTGATGATCAACGCCATGATGATCCAGCTCTATCAGCCGCTCAACTTCATGGGCATGGTCTATCGCGAGATCAAGCAGGCGGTGATCGACATCGAGAACATGTTTTCCATCCTGGCGCGCGAGCCGGAGATCAAGGACAAGCCCGGCGCCGGACCGCTGGTGGTATCGTCCGGCACGATCCGCTTCGACGACGTGACCTTTTCCTACGAGCCGGATCGCCAGATTCTCAAGGGCGTGAGCTTCGAGGTTCCCGCCGGCAGGACCATCGCGGTGGTTGGTCCCTCCGGCGCCGGCAAGTCGACGATCTCGCGGCTCTTGTTCCGGTTCTACGACGTCACCGGCGGGCGCATCCTGATCGACGGGCAGGACATCCGCGACGTGACCCAGGCCTCGGTGCGCGCCGCCATCGGCATGGTGCCGCAGGACACCGTGCTGTTCAACGACACCATCCGCTACAACATCCGCTACGGACGCTGGGAGGCGGCCGACCACGAGGTGGAGGAGGCCGCGCGTCTGGCGCAGATCGACGGCTTCATCCGCTTGGCGCCCAAGGGCTACGAGACCGAGGTCGGCGAGCGCGGGCTGAAGCTGTCGGGCGGCGAGAAGCAGCGCGTCGCCATCGCCCGCACCATCCTCAAGAGCCCGCCGATCCTGCTGCTCGACGAGGCGACCTCGGCGCTCGACAGCCACACCGAGCGCGACATCCAGGACGCCCTCGACCGGGTCTCGCGCAACCGCACCACGCTGGTGATCGCCCATCGGCTCTCCACCATCGTCGGCGCCGACGAGATCATCGTCCTCGACAATGGCGCGATCGTCGAGCGCGGCAGCCACAGCGAGCTGCTCATGAGACACGGGCTCTATGCCGGCATGTGGAACCGCCAGCGCGAGGCCGAGGAGGCACGCGAAAAGCTCGCGCGTGTCGCCGAGGAGCCGCTGGCGCCCAACCGCAACCCGCCGCCGGTGGAGGACCCGCTGATCGCACCGATCGAGACGGTCGACGCGGCCGAGTGAGCGCGTGCCGGCGGCGCCACGATCTTAGGATTCCAGGCAGCATCGAGAGCTCAGAGAATGTCCGTCATCGATTCGATTAGCGCACAGCTGGTGCCGATCCATCGCGAGGGCTACCCGTTCGTCGGCGGCGCCGCGCTCGCGAGCCTGGTGCTGTTTCTGGTCTGGTCGCCGCTCGGCTGGATCGGCACCGTGATCACGCTGTGGGTCGCCTACTTCTTCCGCGATCCGCCGCGCGTCACCCCGATTGCCGACGGCCTGGTGATTTCCCCCGCCGACGGCCGGGTGAGCGGCGTCGGCAATGCGGTGCCGCCCGTCGAGCTGGCGCTGGGCGACCGGCCGCTGGCCCGCATCTCGATCTTCATGAGCGTGTTCGATTGTCACGTCAATCGCAGCCCGGTGGCCGGCCGCATCGAGCGCATCGTCTATCGGGCGGGAAAATTCCTCAGCGCCGATCTCGACAAGGCGAGCGAGGACAACGAGCGCAATGCGCTGGTGATCGCCACCGCCGGCGGACGCCTGGCGGTGGTGCAGATCGCCGGCCTCGTGGCGCGGCGCATCGTCTGCACGGTGCGCGAGGGCGAGGCGATCGGCGCCGGCGAGCGTTTCGGCATGATCCGTTTCGGCTCGCGCCTCGACGTCTATCTGCCGGAGGGCGCGAGATCGATGGTCAGCGAGGGCCAGACCGCGATTGCCGGCGAGACCGTGCTGGCGGATTTTCGCGCGCGCGCCGGCGACCGGACGTTCCGGGTGAGCTGACGACCGGCTCCGGCAAGCCGTCGTGCCGGCGCGGCTCGTCCCGCCATGGTGAATCCGGGTTAACCGTGGTCCGCAGTCGAGGTTAGCGCAATTGATTCAATTCGCGTCGTAAAGTCACGAGGCAATCGCGGATTGGCAACCATGACCTCACGGCCTCCCGCTTCGCCCCGCACATCGAGCGCACCCGCCGACGAGCCGAGCTCGCATCCGGTTCTCGAGCGGGTGAGGCGCGGCTACATCCTGATCGAGGACGCGCTGACCGATCTCGCCGACACCGATGCGACCGACGGCATCGCCGGTCTGATCGCCCAGCGGCTCGACGCCGATGCCGACCTCGTCGCGCGCGCGCTCGTTGCCGCCTCCGACCAGCCGGCGGCCGTGCTGTGCCGGGCGGCGGGGCTCAACATCAATGTGTTTTCCGCCGTGCTGCGCATGCGGCGCCGGCACCGGCCGGCCGAGGCGGGTCCGTCCGAGGCGTTGAACGAGTTTCTTCACATGACGATGGACACCTCCCGAAAACTGTTGCGCACCATGATTCAGCGCGGGCTGCCCGAGCGCGGGGAGGGCGTCTGATCCACAGGATCGTCGGAAAATTCCTCGAGAGTGTGGGCCGACAGCGAAGGCGATGGTGACGTCGATCCCGCCGCCATGGTGAAACCGCGCAAGATCGGGTATATTCCGCCCCATGCTGTTCCCGCCCTTCGAGCCCGACAGCCAGGAGCCGCGCCGGCGGCGCTTCCATCCGATTCCGGTGCGCACGCTGGTGCCCAACGTGATCACGCTGCTGGCGCTGTGCGCCGGCCTCACCGCGATCCGGCTGGCGGTCGAGGACAAGCTCGAATTTGCCCTCGCCGCCATCGTGTTCGCGGCGGTGCTCGACGGCGTCGACGGCCGCATCGCGCGGATGATCAAGGGGACCTCGCGCTTCGGTGCCGAGCTCGACAGCCTTGCCGACTTCGTCAATTTCGGCGTGGCGCCGGCGCTGATTCTGTATTTCTGGTGCCTGCACGAGCTCAAATCCGTGGGCTGGATCGCCGCCATGGTATTCGCCATCTGCGCGGCGCTGAGATTGGCGCGCTTCAACGTGATGATCGACGATCCGAACCGCCCCGCCTGGGCGGGCAATTTCTTCGTCGGCATGCCGGCGCCGGCCGGCGCCATCACGGTGCTGCTGCCGATCTACATGTATTTTCTCGGCGTGCCGAAGGTCGCGGTGGTGGTGCTGCTGACCTTCATCTACACGCTGGCGATCGCCATCCTCATGGTGTCGCGCCTGCCGGTGTTCTCCGGCAAGAAGCTGACCGCGCGGGTGCCGCGCGAGATGGTGTTGCCGGTGTTCGTCGCCGTCGTGCTGTTCGTGGCGCTGCTGGTCAGCTATCCGTGGCCGGTCCTGACCCTTGGGACGCTCGCCTATCTGGGATGCCTGCCGTTCGGCTGGCTGTCCTACCGCCGGCTCGAGCAGGCGGCGTTGCGCGAGAACGAGCCGGCGGAGCCGCTCCCGGAGCTCACCTCCGCCGCCGCGGATCCCCGGGCCTCGGCGCGGCCGCCGAGCCAGGAGCCGCCCGATGACGAGCGCCCGACCCGGCTCAATTGAGGCTGCTTTCCGCTGCGACACCGCTGCACGTAGTCGCACCATCAGGCATTCTCCCAAGTTGTGGTAATCATGCGACTGGCCTAAGTGTGGGATGCTCCTCTACGGAGCGTTTCCTCCCAAAGACTTGGCCCCGCTTCGGCGGGGCTCTTTATTTGTGCTCCAGCCTTTGATTTTTGCGCCGGGTCCGGTCTTATAAGGCCCGAAAAATCGCAAAGCTCGGACCACCCATGCCCCGCATTACCGGCGTCCTCGCCGCCCAACACGCCGCCGAGGGCCGCGTCGTCGACAGCGTGATCCTCGACCTGGCACAACGCCGGGCGCAACGCGGCACCATCGTCGGACTCGACGGACAATCCTACCAGCTCGACCTTGCCGCGCCCGTAACACTGCGCATGGGCGACCGTCTGGTGCTCGAGGACGGCACCCATGTGGAGGTGGTGGCGGAGGCCGAGCCGCTGATCGAGGCGCGCGCCGCCGATCTCGAGGCGCTGGCGCGGATCTCCTGGCATCTCGGCGACCGTCACGTGCCGGTGGAGATTCTTCCCAATCGCCTGCGGCTGCGCCCAGATCCGGCGGTCGAGACGCTGCTCGCCGCCCTCGGGGCGAAAGTCGTGGCGATCGAGGCCCCGTTCAATCCCGAAGGCGGGGCCTATCTGATCGGCCCGTCAGGCGGCCATCGTCATGATCACGACCACCCGCACGGGGACCACCATCACAACCATCCTCACGATCACCACGATCACTGACCAGGGAGGCCCCGATGACCGTGACCGTCGAGCGTGACGGACCCGTCACCACCATCGTGCATTCCCGGCCTGAGGCCCGGAACGCCATGGACCCGCCGAGCGCCAATGCGCTGGTCGAGGCTTTCGTCGCCTTCGACCGCGACCCCGACCAGCACGTTGCCGTGCTGTGGGGCGCCGGTGGCGCCTTCTGTGCCGGCTTCGACCTGAAGTTTGCCGCCTCCGCGGGCCGCGAAAAACCGCTCGGCCGGCTCGATTTTCCCGCCGACGGACCGGTGCCGCGCGGCCCCATGGGCCCGAGCCGGCTCGAGCTGTCGAAACCGGTGATCGCCGCGGTTGCCGGCCCCGCCGTCGCCGGCGGCATGGAGCTCGCCCTGTGGTGCGATCTCCGCGTCATGGAGGAGAGCGCCTATATGGGCGTCTACTGCCGGCGCTGGGGCGTGCCGCTGATCGACGGTGGCACGGTGCGTCTGCCCCGCATCGTCGGTCGCGGCCGCGCGCTCGATATCATCCTCACCGGCAGAAAAGTGCCGGCCGAGGAATGTTTTCGCATCGGCCTCTGCGAGCGCCTGGTGGCGCACGGCAAATCCCGTGAGGCCGCCGAAAATCTGGCGCGCGAGATTGCGCGATTTCCGCAAGCCTGCCTGCGCGCCGACCGCCGCTCGGTCTGGCTGCAGGAGGGATTGTCGGAGCGCGAGGGCCTGCGCGCCGAGTGGGAGTGCTCGTCGAAGATCGTGGAGCAGGAAGGCATCGCCGGCGCTACGCGCTTTGCCGAGGGCCGCGGCCGCCACGGCGATTTCGCCGACATCTGACATCAGGCGGGAGGAGCGAGCCATGGGACGGCTGAGAGACAAGATCGTGCTCATCACCGGGGCGGCCGGCGCAATCGGCTCGGCGGTGGCCGACGCCGTGGTCGAGTTCGGCGGAATCGCCATCACCACCGACCTTGCCCCTCACGAGGACATCGATCACGTCCTCGACGTGACCTCGCAGGACGATTGGAGGCGGGTCGTCGCCGAGCTCGACCGCACCGTCGGTCGTCTCGACGGCCTAGTCAACGCGGCCGGGATCGCGGCGATCGGCTCGATCGAGGAATGCGACTATGCCACCTGGCGAAACGTGCTCTCCGTCAATCTCGACGGAACGTTTCTCGGCTGCAAATACGGGATGTCGCTGCTCAAGCGCCAGGGCGGCGCGATCGTCAACCTCTCGTCGGTCTCCGGCCTCGTCGGCGGCCACAACGTCGCCGCCTACAACGCCGCCAAGGGCGGCGTGCGCCTGCTGTCGAAATCGGTGGCGCTGCACGGCGCCCGGCTCGACCCGAAGGTGCGCTGCAATTCGGTGCATCCGGCCTTCATCGAGGGGCAGATGGCGGAGAGCCTGATCGCCCAGACCAGCAACCCCGAGCGGGCGCGCACGCGCATGACCCAGGACGTGCCGCTCGGCCGTTTCGGCCGCCCCGAGGAGGTGGCGAGCCTCTGCGTCTATCTGCTGTCCGATGAATCGGCGTTCGTGACCGGCGCCGAGCTCGTCATCGACGGCGGGCTCACCGCGCGGTGACCGGATGCGCAAGCCTCCGGTCCACAGGCAGGCGGCGAAGCGATAGTCGCCGCGAAAGATCCGCTGCTCAGCTTGCCGGCAGCGGATGACCGGGCATCAGGTCGTAGGGGTGCCGCCAGCCGGGCAGGGCGCGGATGCGGGCGAGCCAGGCGCCGATCGGCGGATGGTCGGCCGCAATGTCGAAGCCGAATTCGTCCGGCGGGAAGAACAGATAGCCGCACATGGAGAAGTCCGCGATGGTCGGCGCGTCGCCGACGATGAAGGGCCTGCCCGTCAAATGCTTCGCCACGATGGCGAGCGCCCCGGCGATGCGACCCTTGAGGAACTCGTAGACCGCCGGATCGCCGCTCTTGGCGAACGTCAACATGAACCGGTAGGTCGCCAGATAGCTGGTGAATTTGTGGTTGTCGAACAGGACCCAGCGCAGGATTTCCCGCCGCTCGTCGTCGTCGCGGCCGCCGAACCGCCCCGAGCCCTCCGCCAGATAGAAGAGGATCACGCCCGACTGCGCGAGCTTCCTTGCGCCGTCGACCAGCACCGGGACCTCGCCCATCTCGTTGACGGTCGCCCGATAGGCTTCCGACCGCGTCTCTCCCTTGAAGAAATCGACGAAGACCGGCTTCCAGCTCGCGCCGAGCAAGGTGAGCGTGAGCGCCGCCTTGTAGGAATTGCCCGATTGGGCGAAGCAGTAGAGCTGATAGTCCGGCATCGGTGCTCCTTGGGGTGGCAGGGAACGCGGCTCTCATCCTGCCACGCCATGCCGGGAGGACCAACGGGGCTGGTATGCCTGAGGCAGGAATTATCCTGGAGCCGCCGGAAGCGGCGGCGGCGCGAGGGACAGGGCGCGCCCGCCGTCAGTCCGCAAGCTCGATGCCGTTCTCGCGGCACCACGCCCTCAACGCCTCCTCCTGGGCCTTCGCTTCGAACGCATCCCACTGATCGAGGGCACGCCTGTGGCGCAGAAGGTCCTTGAAACGGGCATACGCGCCCTGGCGAGAGAATATGCTCCGCACGTGGTCGAAGTCGTCCGGCAGGAATTCTCGGGCGAACGCCAGCACCAGCGGCTTGCCGAGATCGAGATCGTGCTTGCTCGGGATCGGAAGGTATTTGGCGCTATCCTCGATATCCTCCGGCAGCTCTTCCTCGTCCGGCAGATCCTCGCAGCGCCAGTACAGCTTGCCCGACGTTCGGCAGACGAAGGCTTCATTCTGAAAGCGGCTGCCGCCGCCGCTGACGAAATCAAACGCCAGAAAGAGATCCTGGAAGCTGACCGGCATCGAGACCGCCTGATCGAGATTTTGCTCGGGCATGGACGATTCGTCCCCGATCGCAACGATACTGCGGGTGCGATCCCGGTCCAAGGCGATTCGATCTACAGGCGGCAGAACACCAGCACCATGATGCCGTAGAGCGCCACCATCAGCGCCGTTCCGGCGACCTCGATCCGCACACGGTGGGCGGCCGGCGGCTGTAGCCACCAGGCAAAGCGGCTGCTCGACCAGGTCACCAGATAGTTGACGATGATGACGCTCACCACATTGCCGATGAACAGCGCCACCGCGAAGGGCAGGCCGGCGCGGCCGGTCAGCAGCGGCGTCTGCACGATGAGCCCGAACAGGAAGACCACCGGATAGAGCATCAGCAGCACGAGCATGTTCATCTTCCAGACCGCCGGCGCAGGCGCGCCGGCGGCTGGCGTGAACCACTGGTCGAAGCCGGTGCGGGCGATGCGGGCGTGGAATTCCTCGGTAAAAGGCTCCGCCTCGCACAACAGCTTCTTGCGCTCGGGCGAATCGAGCCAGGCCTGCAGGTTTGCCTCGGTGTCGAAGCGCACGATGGCGAGCCAGTCCTCCTGCACCCCGGGCACCGGCGGCTCGAAGCGATAGCCCTGGAAACCCGGCGCCCGCGACTGCGCCGCCGCGATGCGCTGCTCCCAGGCCCGGTAGGCGTCGTCCTGTCCGGCCTTGAGGCGCGTCGAGATCACCGCCGAGACCGGGGAGGGCAGCACGCCGGCGCCGCCGTCGCGGACGATATGGATGTCGTCGTGGCCGACCAGCATCGGGCCGGCGCCTTCCATCCTGGCCAGGCGTTCCGGCGAACGGAGCCACGCCACCGCGGCCTCGGTGCCGGAAAAGCGCTGCTGGATCACCCAGTCGACCTGGGCGGGCGGGCTCGGCGGAACGACGGTCTGTCCGAGAAACCCCGGAAAGGCCGCCACGGTGGCGCTGGTCTCGTCCTGCCAGCGGGCGAACGCCGCGGCGCTTTCCGGCCGGACCCGGGTCTGAGTGACGATGGTCACCGGGCCCGGCGGAGTGGCTGGTGCGGCGCCGGACATTCTCTGCTCGCCGCTCATGGTTTTGCGCCGAGCTTCATGAAGATGCGGTCGGGCGTGAACGGCAGATGCGGGAAGCGCACGCCGGTCGCGTCGGCCAGCGCATTGCGCGATCGCGGGAGCGACCGGATTGATCGCGCACTCGCCCTGGGATTTGGCGCCCAGCGGGCCGATCGTGTCATAGGTGTCGGCGAAGAACACCTCGGTGGGCGGCACGTCGGCGAAGGCCGGGATGCGGTAGTTGCGCAGCGGCGGGTTCACCATCGTGCCGTCGGTCGTAGACCATGTTCTCGGTGAGCGCCCAGCCGAACCCCATGGCGATCGCGCCGTCGATCTGGCCGCGGCACTGCATGGGATTGATCAGCCGGCCGATGTCGGCGGCGTGCACGCTGTGCAGGATGCGGATCTCGCCGGTCACGCGATGGACCGCGAGCCGGATCTCCTGCACGTTGAAGGCGACCGTGCGCGGCGAGAGGTAGGCCTTGCGCTTGGCCTCGAAGCGATGGCCGACGGCGGTGCCGGCGGCGTGGAGATCGGCAAGCGCGATCCGCTGGTCGCCGCAGACGACGGCGCCGTCCTCGAGCTGGCAGGCGGCGGCGGTCCGGTATGACGTGCGGCGAACGCCAGGATGTTGTCGCGCAGAGCCGCGGCGGTCAGCGCCACCGCCTGGCCGGCGACCACCGTGCCGGTGCTGGCGAAAGTGCCGGTATCGTAGGGCGTGAGATCGGTGTCGGCATTGATGATCGCCACGCTGCCGGCGCGCGGCGCCGAGCACGGACGCCGCGATCTGCCGGTGCGAGGTCACCGAGCCGTTGCCCATCTCGGTCGAGCCGACCGCGAGGTGATAGCTGCCATCGGGCAGCAGCGTCATCACCGACCCGGCGCGGTGCTCGGTCGGCGGTCCGCAATCGAGCATCGCCAGCGCGATGCCGGTGCCTTCCGCCCAGTCGTCTCCCGCCGGCTTGGCTGCGCCGCTGCCGCTGCGCGAGGGCCTTCTCGACGAGGTCGAGGCACTGGTCGAGCCCGTAGCTGCCGAAGTCGA
Source organism: uncultured Alphaproteobacteria bacterium (assembly GCA_963755055.1). GTDB lineage: Bacteria > Pseudomonadota > Alphaproteobacteria > Rhizobiales > Xanthobacteraceae > AP-16. Next base: position 136,301 of record CAVWIS010000018.1, read on the forward strand.
CGTCGGACGGATCCTTCCAGACCGACTTCATCCAGTCGCCCGGCCGGATCATGTTCTTGCGGCGGATCTCGAACGGCCCCGATGCCGAGCAGCCGTGCCAGCTCGTCGATCGCGCATTCGATGGCGAAGGTCGTCTGCGACGAGCCGTAGCCGCGGAAGCCGCCCGCCGGGACCATGTTGGTGTAGACCGCGTAGCCGGTCGCCTTCTTGTTGGCGCAGCGATAGAGGTGAGCGGGCTGCCGAGCGCCGCGGCCAGCGTCTCGCCGGCATGGCCGCCATAGGCGCCGGTGTTGGAGACCACATGGACCTCGATCGCCGTCAGCGTACCGTCGCGCTTGGCGCCTAGCTTCACCCGCGTGGTCATCTGGTGGCGCGTGGTGGCGCCGATGAACTGCTCCTCGCGGGTGAACTCCCATTTCACCGGCCGCCCGGTCTTGAGCGTGGCGAGCACGCAGAGATCCTCGGAAATCATCTCCTGCTTGCCGCCGAACCCGCCGCCGACCCGCTCGGTGAAGACGTGCACGTCGCGCGTCTTGAGCCCGAACAGATGGCAGAGCTTTTGCTGGGCGATGAACGGCGCCTGCGAGCTGGTGCGCACGTGCAACCGCCCGTCGGCATCGCGCCAGGCGATCGAGCCGTGGGTCTCCAGATGCACGTGCTGCACCCGCGAGGTCGAGTAGGTCTTCTCGTGCACGACGTCGGCCGCCGCAAACCCGTCGGCCACGCTGCCGACCTCGCCGTGGATGTCGACATAGACGTTGCCTTTCTCCGCAAGCCCCTTGTCGTGCAGGATCGGCGCGTCCGGCGCCATGGCGTCGACCGGATCGAACACCGCCGGCAGGATCTCATAGCTGGACGTCGAGCAGCCGGCAGGCCGCCTCGGCGGCCGCCTCGCTCTCGGCGACCACCGCGGCGACGCGCTGGCCGACGAAGCGCACCACGTTGTCGAGGATGTAGGTGTCGTCGGGATCGACCAGATGATCCTCGTGCGTCGCCGTGCTGTAGAGCTTGCGCGGAACGTCCTCCCAGGTGAAGATCGCGACCACGCCGGGCAGCGCCAGCGCCTTGTCGCGGCCGATCGCCAGGATGCGGGCATGCGCATGCGGCGAGCGCAGCACCTTGAGGTGCAGGAGCCCGTCCATGGCGACGTCCATCGTGTAGCGCGCCTTGCCGGTGACGATCGCCTCGGCAAAGGGATTGGGCAGGCTGGCGCCGCAGGCATGGCCGGCGACGTCGGCCTCGACGGCCGCGATGCCCGCCAGGGCATCGCCGATCGACGCGATAGCCGGTGCAGCGGCAGAGGTTGCCCTTGAGCGCATGCGGCAGGTCGGCGCGCTGCGCCTCGTCGAGCGCGGCCGCCGTCATGATCATGCCCGCCGCGCAATAGCCGCACTGGAAGGCCTGGGCGTCGAGGAAGGCCTGCTGCATCGGATGCAGGCTGCCCGGCGCCCGCCCTTCGCGGTCGATGTCGGCCAGGCCTTCGATGGTGGTGACCGCGCGTCCGGCGGCGCGGAACGCCGGCATCAGGCAGGAATGCACCGGCGTGCCGTCGAGCCACACCGTGCAGGCGCCGCAGTCGCCCGGCGTCGCAGCCCTTCTTGACGCCGAGCATGCCGAGCTCGCGCAGGAAGGTGCGCAGGCACTGTCCGGGCTGCGGCTCGGCGGAAAATTTTTGGCCGTTGACATGATAGACCGCGCGGTCCTGCGCGGCGGCGGTCGGATGGGCGATCATGATGTCGTTCATTGGCCGGCTCCCGAAAACTCGCCGCGGATCTGCTCGCAGAAGTGATAGGTGAGGTGGCGTTTGTAGGCCGCCGAGCCGTGCACGTCGTCGAAATATTCGTCTGGAGGGATGGCGGCATCGATGGCGTTGCGCAGCTCGGTCGCGGACGGCACGTGGGCGAAGCGCAGCTGGATCGGCCGCGGCGTCGCCGCCGTGATGGTGATCAGGAGATCGTCTCCGTCAGAACGTTGCGTGCCGATGATCAGCGCCGCCGACCGTCCGAGGTGGGTCAGCGAGGCGCGCCGGAACGCGAACCGGCGCGACAGCGCCGAAGCCGGCAAGTGGATGCTGCGCAGGAGCTCGCCGGGTCTCAGGACGTTGGCATGGTTGCCGGTGACGAAATCGATTGCCGGCACCTGGCGCGGGGCTGCGCTGCGCGGCCACAGCGTGTAGGTCGCCTCGAGCGCGACGGTGAGCGAGATCATCGGACCGGCGGGCAGCGACATGCAGATGTTGCCGCCGACGGTCGCGGCGTTCCAGATCTTGAACGATGCGAGGAAAGCGTTGCAGCACTCGCGGATGAGCGGGACGGCGTGCCATTCGGCGGGTCCGGCGAAGCGAAAAAGCTCGGCGATCCGGCAGGTCGCGGCAAGCTCGAGCCCCGCGGGCGACTGTTGCAGGGACGGCCATGCGAGGTGGTCGAGATCGATCAGCGTGTCGGTCGCGACCTGCGGCTCGGAAAAAAGCCAGGTCCCGCCGCCGAGCCAGGCATACCCGTCGCGCCATTGCGCGATGGCGTCCGCCGATGCCGGCCGTTTCACCTCGGTGATGGTGTTGAGATTCATGACGCGCTGCTCCGCAAGGTTCGGGATGTCGGGTCTGGCGACGTGGCCGGGCTCGTCCCGGACACGTCATGTTTGCGGAAAGGATTGAGGCCCGGCAGAACGATGTCCCGGCGTCGCTCACTCGAGGTCGGCGATGGTCGCGGGTCCCGGCCCGGGCGTCACCAGCGTCGGCCATTGCTTCGAGCCGAACGGCACCAGCGGCGGCAGGAACGGTTTTGCGCCGCGCCTGGCGCTTTCCGCGATGATGGCGGCACGGGCATCGCCGCCCATCAGCTCGTAGTCCATCAGGTGGTAGTTGCCGAAGAACATGGCGCCGACCGAGCGGTCGGCGATGATGCGGGTCAGCGAATCCAGCATGTCGTCCGGCGTCGTGGTGAAGGAGATCGTCTCGACCAGGATCAGCCGGTCGTTGATCGCGTCCGGCCCGAAGAACTGCGCCAGCACGCTGAACAGCACGTTGTTCTGGCGCGCCACATAGATGGTGTTGCTGGCAGCGTAGGTCTTGTCCCAATCGGCGCCGAGCATCTGCTTCCAGTCGCCGATGACTCCCATCCAGTGGGCGACCTGGGTCTGTGCCGCCCAGGCGACCACCTTCTTCAGATGCGGGCCCTGCTTCTTGGCGAACTCTTCCAGCGTCGCGAAGGGGATCGCACCCTTTGCCAGGCAGTCGTCCATGAACGTGAGGTTGGCCTGCAGGATGGTGCGGACGGTGTCGCGCCAGTCCGTCTGCATCAGCGTCGCGTCGAGGCCGTCGAGCGCCGAGGCCATCCGGGCGCGATAGGCCATCATGGCGCCGCGCCATGACTGATTGGCGGGATTGTCGAGATAGGGGCCGACGACCTGGGTCAGCGCCATGGTGCTGTGGCCGACCGATTTGAGCAATTGATAGACCACCGGAACCTGCGGCGCCTCGAGCGGCGCCTGGCCCGGCCGGTAGAGGATGAATCTGCCGCCGGCGCCCGAGAACAGGCCGAGGATGACCGGATGCTTGCCGAGGATCGTCCGCTTGAACACCTGGGCGGCGTTGCCGTAAAGCTCGAACATGCCGGTATTGAGCGCCAGCACGTTCCTGGTCGCGGTGTCGGCCGGGCTCGAGCTGGTATGCCCGGCGATCGGCCCCATATATGCCGGCAGCGCCGGCTGCGATTGCGCGCCTGCCGTCATGCCGGCGCCCGCCAGCATGATGGACGCCAGCACCGCCGCGGCGTAGCCTTTCAGCGTTGAGTTGATTTGCATGGACTGCCTTTCTGGTGAGCCGGCACATGTGCCGGTCGACGCCTTAAGAAAGCATGCCGCCGAGCCGGCCTGCTCGTACCGCATGCCTTCCATGATGAAGACTTCGTGCACGTGGTTGCCGGTCACTTGACGAAAATGATCGAACCTGACGGAGGCAGGGCCGCGCGGGGCGACCGCTCCGATGGTGCTCACTGACGCGCAAAGTCGGACATCGACTGACGCAAGGGTAGGGCGGAAGCCGATCGGAACGTTAGGCCCTATGTCTCAGGCTCTCGACCGAAGACTTGATTCGGCGTCTCAGGCGGGCGTGCCGGCCGCCCGGGAGGGGATGATCGTGGAGCTGGCGACCGATGGCATTGCGCCGTCGGAGCGTCTGTCCTATTGGCGCGACGGGGTTCTGCGGCGCATGGAGCCGCTCGCGGCGCTGGCCGAAGATCGCCCGTTTCGTGGCCGGCTGCGGCGGGTCGTCGGCGTCGACGGCGAGTTGATCGAGCACGCATCCGACGCGGTCCTGGCGGTCCGCTCGCCGCAGCGCTGCTGCCTCGACGGTTGCGACGACATCACCATCGACCTGATGATGAGCTGCGCTACCGCCAGCCTCGACCACGCCGGCGAGCGGCGCGTGCGCCCGGGAGACCTTTGCGTGATGGACTATTCCCGGCCGATCCGGGTGGTGCGCTCGCGCCACCGCGCCGTCGGCGTGATCCTGTCGCGCCGGCGCGTGCGCGAGGTGGCGGGCGAGACGCTTGCGGTCCTGGCCGGGCGGCGCCTGTCGGGCCGCGGCATCGGCGCATTGCTGCAGTCGCATATGCGGCTGAGCCTGGACGAGGCGGCGCACATGTCGACGGCCGAGCGCATCGCGGCGGTCGCCGCCGCGGTCGACATGGCGCTGGCGGCGCTCGCTGCCGAATGCATGGCCGCCGTCGATGTCGAGCAGCACGGCGATGCGTTCTATCATGCGGCCCGCGCCCTGATCGATCGGGATTGCGCCGACCCCGATCTGACGCCGGAGCGGGTGGCGGTCGCGCTCGGATGCTCGCGGGCCTCGCTCTATCGGGTGTTCCTGCGCCACGGGCAGAGCGTGGCGGCGACCATCTGGGCGACCCGGCTCGATCACGCCCGGCGCATGCTGGGGTCGAGCATCCATCTCGACCTGCTGGTGTCGGAGATCGCCTGGCGCTGCGGCTTCGTCGACCAGTCGACCTTCAACCGCATGTTCAAGCGCCGCTACGGCCTGACGCCGCGCGAGACGCGGGAGCAGGCGCGGGCTCCGGGCTGAGGCGCTTGGTACCTTCAGGCGCGCCGTCAGCAGATGTCCGTCAGTCGATCGCGATCATCACGCCGCTCGCCTTGATCAGACTCCCTTGACGGCCCAATCCGTCGCCGTCATCGATCTCGGCCCGTCAGGTGCGCCCCGGTCCTCGAGCACGTTGTTATCGGCGAGCGGCTACCTGCCTCGCCGGAACATGTCCTGGGGTCCGTGTCGATGCGGCTCCGCATCGCGGTTGCCATCCTCGCATCGTTGTATATGCTTGAATATAGCGACGGTCAGCCGATGGCGGGCGCACGCGGGGTGATGGAGCCGCCATGGCCGCAACGACCTCCTGCCGGGACGAGCAGGTGGAATTCCTGCGGAGCTCCATCATGCCTCTTGACGCCTCCCCGCCCGGCGCTGTGTGCTCCTGCCGGACCACATCGGCGGACCATGGACATGGCGGGTACCCGGCTTTCCATCCGGCTCGATTTGACGACGGGGGATCGCATCGGTCCCGGCAAGATCGCGCTCCTGGAGGCGATCGGCGCAACCGGGTCGATCTCGGCGGCGGCACGGCGCCTCGGCATGTCCTATCGGCGGGCCTGGCTGCTGGTGGAGGAGGTCAACGAGGCGTTGCGCCGGCCGGCGGTGAGCGCCGCCACTGGCGGCCGGCATGGCGGCGGCGCGGTGCTGACCCCCATCGGGGAGCAAGTCGTTGAGCACTATCGCGCCATCGAGGGGCTCGCCAGATCCTCGGCGAGCCGCGAATTTCGCGCCCTCAGCCGGCTCGTCCGGCGCGCAGGCAGCAAGTCGCGCGACTAGCGGATCGGCACGCGCACCGGATGTCCTCGTGCTGGCCGACGACGATATCGGTTTCGATCCGAAGGGCTTGCGCTCGCGTCTGCTGCAAGCCGCCGGGGTGCGTGAGGTCGACGCGCGAAGCCGTTCGAGCATGTCATCCTCATGAGTGACAGCCAGTGTGTGGGCGTCCTCACGATGGGAGAAACCGGATGCGGCAGCTTTTTCGCGGGCTCGCCATTGCGGCCGCCGTACTGTGGCTTGCAGCGCTGCTTCATCCAGCGGCGGCGCAGCAGATCACGGTTTTTGCCGCCGCCAGCCTCAAGGACGCGCTCGAGGACGCGGCGAAATCGTTCACCGCGGCGCACGGTGCTCCGGTGAGGTTCAGCTTTGCCGCCTCCTCGGCGCTGGCGAAGCAGATCGAGCAGGGCGCGCCCGCCGACCTGTTCGCGTCGGCCGACCTCGACTGGATGAACTATCTGGCCGAGCGCAAGCTGATCCGGCCGGATACGCGCGTCAACCTGCTCGGCAACCGGCTGGTGGTCGTCGCCGCCAAAGAGTTGCCGCTCAAGGAGCTCAAGCTCGACGCCGCGAGCCTCAAGGCGGCGCTGGGCGACGGACGGCTGACCACCGGCGAGGTGAACTCGGTTCCGGTGGGAAAATACGCCAAGACCGCGCTGGAGAAGCTCGGGCTGTGGCGCGAGGTGCAGCCGCGGCTGGCGATGACCGAGAGCGTCCGCGCGGCGCTGGCGCTGGTCGCCCGCGGCGAGGCTCCGCTCGGGATCGTCTATGCGACCGACGCCGCCGCCGAGCCGAAGGTGAAGATCGTCGCGACCTTTCCGCCCGACAGCCACCCGCCGATCATCTATCCGTTCGCGCTCGTTGCCGAGAGCAGGCTCGACAGCGCCAGGCAGTTCCTCGAATACCTAAAAGGGCCGGCGGCGCGGCGGGCGTTCGAGGCGCAAGGGTTCTCGGTTCTGAGCGCGGGCAACTGACGCCGCCGTTCAAGCAGGATGCGGTCAGGTCGTCCCGGATTGGCCGATTGGCCCGTGGCGTCCGCCTCGATTCTGTTGTAGTTCGCCCGTGCGCCCAGAGGCAACCCGACGGAACGGTTACCCTTGATAGACAAGCTGGAGTTTCTGATCGCGCTGGCGCGAGAGAAGCACTTTGGTCGTGCCGCGGAAGTCTGCGGCGTCACCCAGCCGACGCTGTCGACCGGGATCAAGCAGCTGGAGGACATCCTCGGCGCCCGTCTGGTGCAGCGCGGCTCTCGCTTCCAGGGGTTTACGCCGGAAGGCCAACGCGTCCTGGAATGGGCCCGGCGCATCGTCGCCGATGCCCGGGGCATGCGGCAGGAAGTGGACGCGTTGCGGCGCGGGCTGGTCGGCCAGATCCGCATTGCGGCGATCCCGACAGCGCTTCCCATGGTTGCCTCCTTGACCACTCCCTACCGGGCCCGACACCCGGATGTGCGTTTCACGGTCCTGTCACGCACGTCGATCGAGGTCCTCGCCCAGATCGAGAATCTCGAGGTCGATGCCGGGCTCACCTATATCGACAACGAGCCGCTGGGCCGGGTCGCGTCGGTGCGGCTGTATCAGGAACGTTATCGCTTCCTGACGTCGGCGGAGAGCGCGCTGGGGAACCGCGAGCGCGTGAGCTGGGCGGAGGTCGGCCGCGTGCCGCTCTGCCTGCTCACCCCGGACATGCAGAACCGGCGCATCATCGACCAGGTATTGCGGTCGGTCGGCGCCGAGCCGTCGCCGACGCTGGAGTCCAACTCGATGATCGTGCTGTTCTCCCATGTCCGGACCGGACGCTGGGCGAGCGTCATGCCGGCAATCCTCGCCGATACCCTGGGGCTGACCGACACCATCCGGGCGATCCCGATCGACGAGCCTGACGTGACGCACGCCATCGGCCTGGTGGTTGCGCGACGCGAGCCGATGACTCCCTTGATCGCGGCCCTGGTGGCAGAGGCACAAAGGCTCGGCACGATGTGGGCCGAATCCGACGCGTTGGTCAAGCAGTGTTGATTGGCGTCCGGCATGACGTGATTGGAATTGCCGGAGAGGCGGCGCATGCATGGTGGGCGAAGGGGACGCCGCGCAGTTCCGTCAGACCTTCGTCGGCAACGGGGCGAACCTCCACCGCCAGATCAGGAACCCGAGCACCAGGACGACGCCGACGAGATCCGCCAGCGTGGTGGGATAGAACAGCGCCGCGGCCGCGACATAGAGATAAAGGCGGGCCGGCCAGCCCAGCGGGCCCAGCAGGTAGCCGATCGAGCCGCCGCAGAGGGCGACGATTGCCGCCCAGCTGATCGCCACGTGGTAGGCGATGGCCGCGGCCGAGCCGTGCAGCATCAGCTCCGGCCGGTACACCATCATGAACGGAATGAAGAACACCGCGCCGGCGATGCGCAGCGCCTGGGCGGCGACCCGCCAGAAGTTCTCGCCCACGATGGTGGCGGCCGCATAGACCGAGGCGCAGACCGGCGGCGTGATGGCGGAAAGGATCGCGAAGTAGAAGATGAACAGATGCGCGGTGAGCGGCGGCAGCCCGAGCTTCACGAGCGCCGGGCCGGCGACCGAGGCGGTCAGCAGGTAGGATGCGGTGGTGGGCACGTCCATGCCGAGAATGATGCACAGGATGGCCGAGATCAGCAGCACGCCGACGAGATTGTCGCCGCCGAAGCCGAGCAGGAGCTGGGAGAATTTCACGCCGAGCCCGGAGGCCGAGAGCACGGTCACCAGCAGCGAGGCCGTCGCCAGCAGCGCCGCGATCACGATGACGCCCTTGCCGCCGTCGTAGAGCCCGCGCCAGATCCGCGCCGCGACGTCGAGCCATTCGCGCCCGAGATCGGCCAGCCGGCGCTCTCGCGCGCAGACGATCACCCGCGCCAGCAGCGCGAACCCCACCATGGCGAGGGTGGCGACGCCGCCGGCGAGCGTCGGCGTGTAGCCGGAGAACAGCATCCAGGCGAGCAGCAGCAGCGGCCCGAATGCCGGCAGCGCGCCGACCGACAGGAAGACGTCGCGGGCGCGGGGGATGTCCTTTGCCGGCATCGGGTCGAGCCCGTTGGCGCGGGCGTAGCAGTCGATGCTGAAATAGATGGCGCTGAAATAGAGGATGGCCGGGATGGCGGCGGCGAGCGCGATCGACGCATAGGAGACGTTGAGCAGCTCCGCCATGATGAAGGCGCCGGCGCCCATCACCGGCGGCATGATCTGGCCGCCCGCCGAGGCGCTGGCCTCGATCCCGGCGGCAAAATCCTTGCGGTAGCCGGCGCGGATCATGGTCGGGATGGTGATCGTGCCGACCGACATGACGTTGGCGACCGCCGAGCCGGAGATCGTGCCGAACAGCGCCGAGGTGACGACCGCGACCTTGGCGGGCCCGCCGAAGGTGCGGCCGGCGACCAGCGTCGCCGCCTGCATGAAGACGTCGCCGGCGCCGACCGCCATCAAAAGCGAGCCGAAAATGACGTAGACGGCGACCACCCGGGTGCCGATGTCCGCCATCATGCCGAACAGGCCCTGCGTCGAGGCGTAGAGCGTCATCATGGCGGTGTCGGCCGAGACCCGCGGCGGCTGCCAGTTGCCGCCGATCAATGTGCTGCCGAACAGGTAGAAGGCGAGCGAGATGACCGCCATTGCCGGCAGCGACAGGCCGATCGTGCGTCGCGCCGCCTCGAGCGCCGCAAGAATCGTCAGCGCGCCCATCGTCATGTCGAAGGGCGTGAGATCGTTCATGATGTCCATGAAGCGCTCGGCGGCGAGCGTCACATGCAGGCCGCCATAGATCGCGATGAGCCCGAGGACGAGATCCCTGAGCGCTGCCGCGGGCGCGCGCTGCCGCAAGGTCGCCGCCGATTCCAGGAAGATGAAGCCGATGCCTAGACCAAGGAACAACGAGCGCTGGGTCAGCGGCTCGTAGGTGCCGAACAGCGAGGTAACGAGGTGGAACAGTGCGTAGGCGACGATCCCGATGCGGATCAGGGTGCGGAACACCCCGGTGTGGCCGGCGTCGTCTGCGGCGATCACTGCCTCGGAATTCATCGGGACTGCGACCGGGACTAATTCACCGATTCCCAGTACTTCTTCGCCCCCGGATGGAGCTTCAGCCCGAGCGTCTCGGTCTTCAGCGCCTGAGCCTTGAAGTCCATGCCCTTGAGATGCGGAAAGACGTCGATGAGGAGCTGCCGGTTCTCGTTGATCGCCTTGGCGATCGCGAAGGCCGTTGCGTCGTCCATGGTCGCCAGTCGCGCCGAGTAGGTGCCGAGCACGATCGGCGTCGTCACCGCGCCCTGGCCGGGAATCGTGTTCGCCGGGATGGCGGCGAAATCCACGCCCTTGAGCTTCGCCTTGATGCGGGCCTGCTGCTCCTCGGGAAACGACAGATAGCGCATCTGCGTCGACACCATCAGCTCGCGCAGCGTGGCGTCGAGGCCGACGCCGACGCCGTATTTCGAGTAGCCGGCGAGCTGGCGGTTCTGTGTCCCTTCGATGGCGTCCTGGATGGAGCCCGGCGACCATTGCGGCTCGATGCCGAGCAGCTGGAACATCTGGCGGGTGAGCAGCTCGGCGCCGCTGCCGCGGATGCCGGCGCTGAACCTCTTGCCCTGCAGGTCCTCGAGCTTCGTCACCCCGCTGTCGGCGCGCACCACGAGCTGCAGGGTCACGGCGTCGAACACATAGAGCACCGCGAGATCCCCGACCGCCCGGCCCTGGAACGGCCCGCTCCCTTCCAGCGCCTGGATACTGGTATCGGCCATGACCAGGCCGAAATCGATCTCGCCCTTGGTCATGCGCCGGATGTTGTCGACGCTGGCGCCGGTCTCGATCATCGACACGTTGGCGCCCGGCAGCTGCTTCTTGATGGCGTTCGACATGGCGACCGCCAGCGCGTAATTGCTCGACGTCGCATTGGTCGATCCGAAGGTGAGGGTGCTTTTCTGGGCGGCGGCCGGCGCCGCCTGCAAGGCGAGCGCCAATGCGATTCCCGCCGCGAGGCCGCCCCCGAGGCGGCGCCAGAAATCGGCCATGTCGTTCCTCCCGTCCGGAGCGCTCGATCGGTTCTTGTCGGTTGATCGATCAGCCGCCGACCCCCGCGTCATGATCCGCGCGCGGTCGCAAAACCATATCCGCGAGGTCCGGCGCGGTCCAGCGTCGCCGGAGCTTCGCGATCGCGGACATGCCCTCGCTTGGCGGAGCGGTCTTGACGTAAAACTCGAAACGGTGTAAATAGAGGCGTGTCGTGTTGCCAGACAGCGCCGCCGCTGTATCGGGAAAGGCGACGCGCGCCGGAGAGGGAAGCCGAAATACAACGAGAGCAATGAAATACAGCAAGAACGATGGAAAACAATAAGAACAAGCAAAACAACAAGCGATCCCAATAACAAGCAAATTAACAAGGGATCGACAAGGCGCGCCGGCTAGCGCGCCAGCGAGACAGCCTCGCCACTGGTGGCCTGGCCATCGAAGTGGCCGGGAGACGACACGGCGAGCTTCGCGAGCGGCTCGCCGGTATGGTTGCGGATCACCAGAGAGTCCTGGTCGAAGAGCCAGCGCCGGCTGGTGAAGAATTTTCCCGGGCAGCCGCCTTCGGGCGCGACCGTGCCTTCGACCGCTCCCGGCGCGCCGGAAAACGTCATGCTGCATTGCCCGGCACCGGGGGAGCCCAACACCCAGCGCCCCGCCATGTCGGCGAGCGGCACCGCTTTAGGCGCCGCCGCCCGGCCGGCCGGGGCGGGCGTCGCGGCCTCGGGGCTGCCGCCGAGCACCGACCGGTCGGTGTTGCAGGCGGCAAGCCCGCACGCCGCGGCCGCCAGGACGACGGCGGTCGCCCAAGTCCGGGCGCCGAAAGTCCGTGCGCCCACAGCGCTGCGCGGGTTTCGCCGCATCTCACTTCATCGTCGGTATGACGAACTCGGCACCTTCCTTGGTGCCCGACGGCCAGCGCGACGTCACCGTCTTGGTCTTGGTATAGAAGCGGATCGAGTTCGGGACCGTGCTGGTTGAGATCGCCGAAGCCCGAGCGCTTCCAGCCACCGAAGGTGTGATAGGCGAGCGGCACCGGGATCGGCACGTTGACGCCGACCATGCCGACCTCCACCCGCGAGGTGAAGTCGCGCGCGGTGTCGCCGTCGCGGGTGAAGATCGCGACCCCGTTGCCGTATTCGTGCTCGGAGGGCAGCCGCACCGCCTCCTCGTAGTCCCGGGCGCGCACCACCGAGAGCACGGGCCCGAAAATCTCCTCCTTGTAGATGCGCATCGACGGCGTGACCTCGTCGAACAGGCAGCCGCCCATGAAATGACCGTTCTCGTAGCCCTGCAGCCGGAAGCCGCGGCCGTCGACCAGGAGCTTTGCGCCCTCCTTGACGCCGGCGTCCACATAGCCCTTGACCTTGTCGAGCAGCTGCCGGGTCACCAGGGGGCCGTAATCGGCCTGCGGATCGGTGGAGATGCCGACCTTGAGGTTCTCCACCCGGGGAATGAGTTTTTCGACCAGGATGTCCGCGGTCTTCTTGCCGACCGGCACGGCGATCGACACCGCCATGCAGCGCTCGCCGGCCGAGCCGTAGCCGGCGCCGATCAGCGCGTCGACCGCCTGGTCGATGTCGGCGTCGGGCATGACGATCATGTGGTTCTTGGCGCCGCCGAAGCACTGCACGCGCTTGCCGTTGGCGCAGCCGGTCGCATAGATGTATTCGGCGATGCCGGAGGAGCCGACGAAGCCGACCGCCCGGATGCGCGGATCGGTGAGCAAGGTGTCGACCGCCTCCTTGTCGCCGTTGACCACGTTGAGCACGCCGGCCGGCAGTCCGGCCTCGACGAGGAGCTCGGCGAGCCGCATCGGGACCGAGGGGTCGCGCTCCGACGGCTTCAGGATGAAGGCGTTGCCGCAGGCGAGCGCGGGGGCGAATTTCCACATCGGGATCATGGCGGGAAAATTGAACGGCGTGATCCCGGCGACCACGCCCAGCGGCTGGCGCATCGAGTAGAGGTCGATCCCGGGTCCGGCGCCTTCGGAGAACTCGCCCTTGATGAGGTGGGGAATCCCGCAGGCGAACTCCACCACCTCGAGGCCGCGCTGGATGTCGCCCTTGGCGTCCGCAATGGTCTTGCCGTGCTCGGAGGAGAGCAGCCTGGCGAGGCTGTCGTACTCCTTGTTCACCAGCTCCAGGAATTTCATCATCACCCGGGCGCGGCGCTGCGGGTTGGTGGCGCCCCAATCGGGCTGGGCGGCCTGCGCCACCACGATCGCATGCTCAACCTCGGAATGCTTGGCCATCGCCACCCTGGCCTGCACCTCGCCGGTATTGGGGTCGAACACGTCGCCGGAGCGGCCGGACAGGCCCTTGACCTCCTTGCCGCCGATAAAATGGCCGATCTCGCGCATGCCTCATCCTCCGCAAGCTTCTTGCCGTGATCGCTCCCGTCCTGCCCCGGGTCCGCTGGAGCGCCTTCGGTCCGACTGATAGCGCAGCGGCGCGGCCGCGGAAAGCGGCACGGCCGGCCCGGCGTCCAGGGGCGACCTCACGGTCGGTCCGCTGCCCCATCGTCACGCCGCACGATCAGCCTACCTCGCACGGGTCCGCCCCGGCGCTCGCGGCGCGCTCCACCCGCGATCGTGCGCGGCGCGAGCGTCTCCGCCGGTGCCAAAAGGCAAGTCATTTCAAAGTCCGAGGGTTTCTACTCACCTGTTTCATCTAACTGATTTCATTTCAATTTTTAGTAACCCTCCCTTAAGCGCGGCCGGCTTAAGCTCGACCCAAGTCGTCTTCCGTGACGGCGCGCCGCGCCGTCACGGGTCTTCTGCTGGGGTGCTCCATGGATATCTCAACCGGCCTGGGTCTGGTCGCCGGGGTCATCGTGATCTTCGCGATGATGCTGCTGGGCGGCGACCTCGGGATGTTCGTGTCGGACCACGCCATCATCATCATCTTCGGCGGGTCCTTCTCGGCGACCCTGATCCGCTTCCCGCTGTCGTCGATATTCCACGGCCTGCCGCTGGGCGCCAAGTTCGCCTTCACGATGCGCCGCATGAGCCAGCGCGAGCTGGTCGACGAGATCGCCGGATTGGCTGAGATCGCCCGCAAGCAGGGACCGATCGGGCTGGAGAAGGTCGAGATCGAGGATCCGTTCCTCGCCAAGGGCATCCGTTTCGTGGCCGACGGCTACGACGCCGATTTCATCCGCGACAATCTCGAGCGCGACCGCGACAATTTCCTGACGCATCTCGACGAAGGCCAGAAGATCTATCGCGGGGTCGGCGACTGCGCGCCGGCCTTCGGGATGGTCGGCACGCTGATCGGCATGGTGCAGATGTTCGCCAACATGACGGACCCTTCGAAGCTCGGGCCCTTCATGGCGACCGCGCTGCTGGCGACGCTCTATGGCGCGCTCGTCGCCAACCTGGTCTGCCTTCCCATCGCCGACAAGCTGCACGGCAAGCTGATCGACGAGGAGATCAACCGCACGCTCATCATCGACGGCATCCTGATGATCCGCGACGCCAAGAGCCCGACCCTGGTGCGCGAGATGCTCCTGGCCTATCTGCCCGAAAAGCACCGCCACGACGCCGAGACGGTGCCGGCATGAGCGCGCTCGGCTGATCCGAAGGGAATGCGCGATGGCACGGCGCAAGGAAGCGCATGCCGGCGGCCACGGCTGGTTCGTGACGTTCGCCGACCTGATGGGGCTGCTGGTCAGCTTCTTCGTCATGCTGGTCGCGTTCTCCACCCAGGACAAGCAGAAGCTTCAGATCGTCGCCGGCTCGATGCGCGACGCGTTCGGCACCCAGACGCTGGTGCGCTATTCCGGGATCGTCGAGGTCGACGGGCTGCCCTCCAAGACCAAGCTCAAGAACATCACCAAGAATCCGGAAGACGCCTCCGAGAACCCGAGCCCGGACGAGAAGGACCGCAATCAGGAATCCGGGGCCAGGCCGCAGGCCGACCGCGCCTTCGCGCTGGCGGCCGCCTCGCTGCGCCAGGCGCTGCAGGACATGCCGGAAATCTCCGAATTGTCGAAGCATGTGATGATCGAGGAAAGCAAGCAGGGCCTCAACATCGAGATCGTCGACCAGGATGGCCGCTCGATGTTCCCCGAGGGCGCCAAGGAGCCCTTCGACCGCACGCGGCGACTGATCCAGAAGCTCGCGGTCCCGTTGAAGGCGCTGCCCAACAGGCTGACCATTGCGGGCCACACGGCCGCCACCAGGGTTCCGCCGCGTCCCGGCTACGGCCCGTGGGAACTGTCCGCCGATCGCGCCAACGCCGTCCGGCAGATCCTCGAAGAGCAGGGCCTGCCGGTGAACCGCATGTTCATGGTGGCCGGCAAGGCGGACACCCAGCCATTGTTTCCCGACGACCCCTATATTTCGGCGAACCGGCGCGTCACGATAACGCTGATTCAGGAAGAATCCCCGCTGCCGGCGAGCATGAAGCCATGAGATTCCGCCGCATATGGCCGGATTGCGCTGTCGCAGGCTCGACGCAATGCATGGCTGATCGACTTCGATCACATGCCGGTCGCATGACAGGTTCCCCGGCGTAGTGGTATAAGTCCGGCCCCTTCATGTTGCACTGCAGCATCACTGGCATTTTCCCATGTCCCAGAGTTTAGCCGCGCCCCCGGCAAGCGAGGCGGCGGTCGACGGCACCAGCGAGGCGCATCCCAAGACGGGCTTCTGGGCCCTGTCGCTGGGCAGCGTCGGCGTCGTCTACGGCGACATCGGCACGAGCCCACTCTATGCGTTGCGCGAGGCCGTGAGCGCTGCGAGCGGCGCGGGCGGACAGGTGCAGGAGCACGCGGTCATCGGGGTGCTGTCGCTCATTCTCTGGGCGCTGATCCTCATCGTCACCGTCAAGTATGTCGTGATCCTGCTGCGCGCCGACAATAACGGCGAAGGCGGCACGCTGGCCCTGATGGCGCTGGCCCAGCGCGCGATCGGTCGGGGTGCCAGCCTCGTCTTCATGCTCGGCGTCATCAGCGCCGCCCTGTTCTACGGCGACGCGGTGATCACCCCGGCCATCTCGGTCCTCTCCGCCGTCGAGGGCCTGAAAGTCGCCACGCCGGCCTTCGAGCCGTTCATCGTCCCGCTCACGGTGGTGATCCTGATCGCGTTGTTCGCCGCTCAATCCGGTGGCACGGCCCGGGTCGCGACTTTGTTCGGTCCGGTGATGAGCGTGTGGTTCGTCGTTATCGCGCTGGCCGGCTTGACGCACATTGCGGATCATCCCGCGGTCCTTCTCGCCTTCAACCCGGCATTCGGCGTCGCGTTTCTCGCCACCAACGGCATGATCGGCCTCGCCGCCCTGGGCGCGGTCTTTCTCGCGGTGACGGGTGCCGAGGCGCTCTATGCGGATCTCGGGCATTTCGGCAAGAAGCCGATCCAAACCGCATGGCTTGCCCTGGTGCTGCCGTCGCTGGTGCTGAACTATCTCGGCCAGGCGGCGCTCCTCCTGGCGAATCCCAAGGCGATCGAGAACCCGTTCTTCCTGATGTTTCCCGACTGGGCACTGCTGCCCATGGTGGCGCTGGCGACGGTGGCGACGGTGATCGCCAGCCAGGCGGTGATCACCGGCGCCTTTTCGCTCAGCCGCCAGGCCATTCAGCTCGGCTTGTTGCCGCGCATGGAGGTCCGCCATACGTCGGCGGCGCTGGCCGGCCAGATCTTCATGCCGCGCGTCAATGGGCTGCTGCTAGCGGCCGTGCTGCTGCTGGTCATCATGTTCCGCTCCTCGAGCGCGCTCGCCTCCGCCTACGGCATCGCGGTCACCGGCACCATGGTGGTGACGGCGATGATGGCCTTGATCGTGATCTGGAAGGGCTGGAAGTGGTCGCTTGCGGCTGCCGCCGCTTTGATGGTTCCGTTCCTGGCAATCGATCTCACGTTCTTCACCGCGAATTTGTTGAAGGTCGTGGAGGGCGGATGGGTGCCTCTCGGATTCGCCGCCCTGGTGATGACCGTGATGTACACGTGGCGGCGCGGCACCCGGCTGCTGTTCGAGAAGACCCGGCGACACGAGATGCCCCTGCGGGCGTTGGTCGAGCGGATGGAGCGCAAGCCGCCGCACCGCGTCCCGGGGACCGCGGTGTTCCTCACCAGCGACCCGATGAGCGCGCCGACCGCGCTGCTGCACAGCCTCAAGCACTACAAGGTGCTGCACGAGCAAAACGTGATCCTCACGGTCGAGACCGCGGACACGCCGCGCGTCGCCAAGGATGATCGTGTCCGCATCGAGCCGATCGGCGAGACGTTTTCCTGTGTGCGCCTGCGCTTCGGCTTCATGGAGACGCCGAACATCCCGAAAGCGCTGGCCATCGCGCGCAAGCTCGGTTGGCATTTCGACATCATGTCGACCTCGTTCTTCCTGTCGCGCCGCTCGCTCAAGCCGGCCGCCCGGTCGGGGATGCCGCGCTGGCAGGATCGCCTGTTCATCAATTTGGCGGGCGCCGCCAACGATGCAACCGACTACTTCCAGATCCCGACCGGCCGGGTCGTCGAGGTGGGGACGCAGGTCACCATTTGAGCTGCTATCGGCCGCCCTTGATTCCCGACGCGCGTTCGGCAAAGGTTCGGCCTGCCGGCCATCGCCCCGGCGAGCGGCGCCGCCGGCGTTCGGGCATGCGGCGTCCGCCTGATCGGCGCGCCCGCGGAGGAGATGCGTGATGTCCGGCACGTCCGGGGCTCCGGTGGTCCACGATCTCGCTCCCGAAGAGGTGGCGCGCGGCCTCGATGCCGGACGCATGGTCATCGTCGACGTTCGCGAGCCCAACGAGACCGCACTCGAGACTTTTCCCGGCGCCGTGCTGCTCCCGCTGTCGTGCTTCGATCCCGTCGCAATTCCCGATCCCGCGGGCCGCCAGGTGGTGTTCGCCTGCCGATCGGGGAGACGCTCGGTGACCGCCTCGCTGATGGCGCAGGCTGCCGGCTTGCCCTACGACGCCCACCTCGCCGGCGGAATTCTCGCCTGGAAGGATCGCGGCCTGCCGACCGTGCCCTGATGGTCAAACGCTGCGGAGACCCGCCGATGCGCCGACCGCCGACTGCTCGCCTCGTGGCGACCGCCGTTGCGTTCCTTCTCGCCGCTGCCGTCCCTGCCGCCGCCCAGCGTGCGGTCAACTTCTACAACTGGTCGGACTACATCGACCCGACGGTGCTGGAAGGCTTCACCAAGGCCACCGGTATCGCCGTCACCTACGACACGTTCGATTCCAACGATATGCTGGAAACCAAGCTGCTCGCCGGCAAATCCGGCTTCGACGTCGTGGTGCCGACCGCCTACTTCCTGCAGCGCCAGATCAAGGCCGGCGTCTTCCAGAAGCTCGACAAGGGCAAGCTTCCCAACCTCGCCAATGTCTGGGACGATATTGCTGCACGCCTCGCCGTCTATGATCCCGGCAATCAGTACGCCGTGAACTACATGTGGGGCACGACCGGAATCGGCTACAACGTGCAGAAGGCTGCGGCTGTGCTCGGTCCCGATGCGCGCATCGACAGCTGGGACGTGGTGTTCCGTCCCGACATCATCGCCAAGTTCAAGGGTTGCGGCGTTCACATGCTGGATTCCTCCGACGACGTCCTGTCGGCGGCACTGCACTACGTCGGGCTCGATCCCAATAGCGACAGGCCGGCTGACCTCGAGAAGGCCGCGGACGTCGTGCAGAAGGTCCGGCCGTCGGTACGCAAGTTTCACTCCTCGGAATATCTCAATGCGCTCGCCTCGGGCGAGATCTGCCTGGTGCTGGGATTTTCCGGCGACATCAAGCAGGCGCAAAAGCGCGCCGCGGAAGCCAAGAACGGCGTCGAGATCGGCTATGCGATCCCCAAGGAGGGGGCGCAATTGTGGTTCGACAATCTCGCCATCCCGAAGGATGCCCGGAACGTCAGCGAGGCGCACGAACTGATCAACTATCTGCTCACGCCGGAAGTGGCGGCCAAGAACAGCAACTTCATCTCCTATGCCAACGGCAATGCCGCGAGCCGGGCTTTGGTCGACAAGGCGATCCTGGACGATCGCGGCGTCTACCCGGACGAGGCGATGATGAGCAAGCTCTATACGATCAACGCCCACGACCAGAAGACGCAGCGGTTGATGAACCGCCTGTGGACCAGGATCAAGACCGGCAGGTGAGGCGGCACGCAGCGTCCACGCGCCGAGCCTTGCGACCCGCGTTGTGCGTCACCTCCACCGCCGGTGCAGCCACAGCCACTGATCCGGGTGCTCGCGCACCCAGCCTTCGACGATGGTCGTGATCGCCTGCATGGTGCCTTGGACGTCGACCTTGCCCTGCGCGTCGCGCGGCACGTCGATCGCCGGTGTCATGTCGACGCGGAAGCGATGACCGGGAAGGCGCACTGCGCGCGTACCGTGGATCGGGCAGTCGAAGTGGCGAGCGAGCCGCGCCAGCATCGGGTTCGCCTTGCAGATTCGGCCGAAGAAGGTCACCTCGACTCCGTTGCCATAGTGCTGATCGACCAGCATGGCGACATGCTTGCCCTCCTCGAGCGCGCGGGCGATGCGGAACGGTGCGTCGGGGCCGCCGGCGATCATCGTTCCCATCGTGCCGGCGCGCAGCTCGATGACGGCATCGGATATGCCGCTCAGGTTCGGCCGGCGAAACAGCACGGCAAAGTCGAGGCCACCGCCCTTGGCGGCGAGCGCCGGATGCTCCCAGTTGGCAAGATGCGCGGCGAACACCAGCGCCGGCTTGCCATCATCGCGCATGTGGTCGAACAGCGCGTCGGTCTCCGGCGTCGAACTCGGCGCGGCCGGCCTTCGGGTTCGCCCGGTCGTAGTCCCACATCCGGTCGAGGTGAGGAAACTCGGCCGCCACCCGCCCCAGATTGTCCCAGACCCCGGTCAGGATATTCTCGATCTCGGCGTCCGACTTCTCCGGGAACGCTGCGGCGAGATTGGCCCGGCCGAGCCGGTGCTCGGGCAACCATGGGCCGACGGTGCGCATCACCGCGCCGGCGATGTCGGCCATGCGGTCGGGGTCGGTCCGGCGAAACGCCCTGAGGAGGATCGCGGCTGTACGTCCGGCGACCGCATCGAGCATCCGCTTGAGCCGGAGCGCGAGCGGCGTCGCGACGCGCCTGATGTAGTCTGCCATCGCCGCGTCTAGAAGTGCACGATGATCTTGCCGAACACTTTTCGGCTCTCCAGTCGCGCCAGTCCCTTCTCGATGTCGTCGAGCGCGACCTCGGTGTCGATGACCGGGAGCAGGCCGGCCGCCATCTTGGCGAGGCTTGCGCGGACATTGCGCATCGAGGCGCCGAACGAGCCGAAGATCCGGTACTGCTGCTGGAACAGTTGCATCAGGTTGATCGTCGTCGTCGGCCCCGATGTCGAGCCGCAGGTGACCAGTCTGCCACCGCGCTTGAGGCAGAGCAGCGAGCCGTTGAAGGTTTCCGCACCGACATGCTCGAAGACCACGTCGACCCCCTTCTTGGCAGTGATTTTCCGCACGATATGCTCGAATCTCTCGGTCCGGTAATTGATCACGTGATCCGCCCCGAGCGCCCGCGCCCCCGCGGTCTTGACGTCGTCGCCGACCGTAGTGATTACGGTGCAGCCGATCGCCTTTGCCATCTTGATGGCGGCCGTGCCGATCCCCGAGCCGCCGGCATGGACCAGAATGGTCTCGCCGGGCTCGAGCCTGGCATTGTCGAACAGCATGTGCTCGACGGTCGCGAACGCGATCGGCGCGCAGGCGGCGTCGCGAAAGCTCACATTGTGGGGAACCGGAACGACGAGCCGCGCCGGCATGTTGACCAATTCGCGGGCGAAGCCGTCGACGTGAAAACCCATCAACCCCTGGACGTCCTCGCACAGATTGTCGCGACCCTCGCGGCAGGCGCGACATGACCCGCAGGTGAGAGCCCCGTACATGGCGACGCGATCACCGGGCTTGATGTCACCGACATCGGGCCCGACCGCCGCGATCTCCCCGGCCGCCTCGGCGCCGACAACCAGCGGCAGCCTGCGCCTGACGAACGCCATTCCCCGCCATCCCCACACGTCGATGTGGTTGAGCGCCATGGCGCGCACGCGGATCTGCACTTCGCCCGATTGCGGCGGCGCCGGCGCGGGGAGCTCCGCTATGGCGAGCTTGCGATCGGCAACAAGGGTGAGCCCACGCATCGCGTCGTGTCCTTGAAGGAGCCCGGTTCGACTTGGAATTCGCCGACGTATGCCTATCGCTGTGCGCCGGACGGCGTCAACCGCACCCGGGAGACCGTTTCAGGCAGGTTCGCGCCCGAGCACCAGCGAGACATTCTGACCGCCGAAGCCGAACGAATTGGAGATGACGTGCCTCACGCGGGCGTCGCGCGCGACATTCGGCACCACGTCGAGCGGGATCGCCGGGTCCGGCACATCGTAGTTGATGGTGGGCGGAATGCGCTGGTGCGCCAGCGTGAGCAGGGAGAAGATCGCCTCGACCGCGCCGGCGGCCGATATGGTGTGGCCGATCATCGACTTGTTCGACGAGATCGGCACCGTCTTGACCCGCTCTCCGAGCACCGCGGCGAGCCCGAGATACTCCATCTTGTCATTCTCCGGAGTGCCGGTGCCGTGGGCGTTGATGTAGTCGATGTCGTCGGGCTCGAGCCCGGCATCGGCGATCGCATTGCGGATGCTGCCGATGATCGGCTTGCCGTCGGGGCTCGAACGGGTGCGATGGAACGAATCCGCCATCTCGCCACAGCCCTCGACGACGCCGAGGATCTTCGCGCCGCGGGCGCGAGCGCCCGACAGGCTTTCCAGCACGATCGCGCCGGCACCCTCCGCCATGACGAAGCCGTCGCGGTTCTTGGCAAACGGCTTGGCGGCGGCCTGCGGCGGATCGTTATGGGTCGACAGCGCCGAGAGCAGCGAGAAGCGGATCAGCGATTCCTGATTGACCGAGCTGTCGGTGGCGACGCACAACGCTGCGTCGGTCTCGCCGCGCCGGATCGCTTCCACGCCGAGCTGGATCGCGCTTGCGCCCGAGGCGCAGGCGGTCGACAGCGAGATCGGCGAGCCCTTGGTGCCGAACCTCGCGGCGAGGTGATCGGCGACCGACGCAAAGGCGACGCGCGGGAAATAGTCGCGGAACTTGCCGCTTGCCGCCGCGCGAATGAGATCGTCGTAGGTGAGGCTGCCGTTCGCCCCTGATGCCCTGGCGACGGCCTCGCGCTGCTGCCATTCCATCTCGATCGGCGCAACCGCGAGAAACAGCGGACCGGGAAAATTCCCCGGGCTCCCGACCCGGATTCGCCGACCGCCTCGTCGACGACGATTTCGCCGAGCCGCTCGCAGAGCGCCGACGCACAGAACGGGTCCACGGTCACGAAGTCGACCGTTCCGGCCACGCGGGTCTTCAATCCCTCGGTATCGAACCGCGTGATCGCGCGGATGCCGGATTCTCCGGCCGTGAGCTTTTTCCAGTTCTCCGCCTTGCCGGCACCGAGCGAAGTCACGACGCCCATGCCGGTAACGACGACGACGGGACCACGGCTATTGGGCGTGGAAGCCATTAGCATCCCCCTCTGAAATGGCCCATGCTCAAGTCGACGAGCCGGTTTTCG
Organism: uncultured Alphaproteobacteria bacterium; assembly: GCA_963755055.1. Classification (GTDB taxonomy): domain Bacteria; phylum Pseudomonadota; class Alphaproteobacteria; order Rhizobiales; family Xanthobacteraceae; genus AP-16. The sequence continues at coordinate 158,745 of CAVWIS010000018.1, forward strand.
CATCCGAGCATGCGCTAATCGACTTTCTCGACGAGCGCCATGCCTTCGCCGCGCCAGTGTCCGACGCTGGTGACGACGGCCTGGGTCAGGCGACGACCGGTCGCGGATTCGACACCCGACCGATCGGCCGGCGGAAACAGGCTGCCGTGCTTGACCGCGAGCGCGGCGATCGCAATGTTCATGGCGAATTGCGGCTCCGGGCCGAGTCCGACATAGCTTGCCGTGGCGCGCACCGCAATGTCGGGAAGCTCGGCAAGGAATGTGCGCTCCTCGCCGGTCGCCGGCTCCGCGCCGGTTGCCCCGGATATTACCGCGACATGGTCCCGGTCGATCCGCGGGACAAGCGTATCCCACATCCGGCGCAACTGGCCGGTGACGTCGCCCGGTTGGCGCCGCGATCGGTCGGAGAGAACCGATGTCAGGCGCGCGAACGGACGCGCTCCGCGGGCCTCGGCGCCGTCGCGGTGCTCGATCACCAGAAACGCGCCGAACGATCCCATCGCGAAGCCGCCCTCCGGCCCGCGCTCCCAGACCGGACGAAAACGGTCCTTCAGGATATAGCCGCCGAACTCATACTGCATCAGTATGTCCTTGCGCTCGCCATTGTGCGCGCCACCCACGAGCGCAATGTCGCTTTGTCCCGCCTTGATGCGCGACAGCGCAATCCGCACGGCATCAACGCCGGCGGCCTCCTCTCCCATGAAGGTCCGCGAGGAACCGGTGACACCGTGGACGATCGAGATGTTGCCGGCGAGCAGATTGGACAACTGCGCGAGAAACAGCGTCGGCCGCAGCTCGCTCATCAACCGCTCGTTCAGGAACGTCGCCGGCTTCTCGGCATCGAGCAATCCCGACAGAATCACGCTGTCGGCATTGAGGTCGCGCTCGCCGCCGGCAGCGGCCACGATCATGTCCATGCGTCCGAGCAGTTCGGCGTCGCTCTTGGCGCCGGCACTGTCGAGCGCCAGCCCGGCCGTGTAGGTCCCGATCCGCTGCCAGGGCTCCATCTGGCGCTGATCGCCGCGCTTGGGTATCTGCTTGTCGAAGTCGACCGGCGCCAGCGGGTGGACGAGGTAGGGCGCGAACATGATGGCGTCGGCGGCCGGCTTTGCCTCGTTGAGGCGCTGCCAGTGGATCTCGGGCCCTTCGCCCAGCGTCGACAGAAGGCCGATGCCGGTGATCCAGGTCTCGCGTTCCCTTTCAGCCATCGGCCGCTGCTCCCATCGGCATGTCGATTCGCGTAGCGGTCGCCGTCATCTGCGAGCGGAATTCCGGGCTGGGGAACGCCATGATGCGGAATGTCAGCTCGGAGTCGCAGACACGCTTTCCGTCGACCGAGATCCGGGCGGTCGTCACCGCGTAGCCCGAACCCTCGTGCACCAACGTAGCTTCGAGGAGGAGCTTCTCGCCGGGTGTGACGAAGCGTCGGAGCTTTGCCTCCTTGACGGCGGCGAGGAACGGCATGCGATCGAATTTCATGAGCCCGATCAGAAGCCAGCCCGAAGCCTGCGCCATCGCCTCGATCAGCATGACGCCGGGCATCAGCGGGTGCCCGGGAAAGTGCCCCTCGAATACGGTGCTTGATGCGGGAACCGTCGCCTCGGCGCGGATCGTTCGGTCGTTGAGCGAGATGTCGACGACGCGGTCGATCAGCTGGAAATACTCGAGACGCATGCGGGCTCTATGCTGTCGCTCCCTTGGCCGCGACCAAGTCGTCGATACGGGCGCACAGGTTGCTCAGCACGAAGTATTGCTCGGTGGTCGCCTTGCCGTCGTTGACCTCCTGCGTCCACTGCTCGAGGGGCAGCTTGATGCCGAAGGCTTTGTCGATGGCGAATGCGATGTCGAGAAAATCGAGGCTGTCGATGCCGAGATCGTCGATGGCATGGCTCTGCGGCTGGATCGTGTCGCGCGGAATGTCGCAGGTCTCGGCGATGATGTTGGCGACGGTGTCGAACGTCTTGGCCATCGGCAACCCTCAAATGCGATCCGCCTTGGCAGAATGTGCCGGAACGCGAAAAATCCCACCCGCCGGACGCGGTGTACCGCCCCGTCGTCCGCCCGATGCCGAAATGCCCGTATAGCGAAGCAGGCGTTCAAGTTCAATGGCGGGCTCCCGGCCGGCCCGCAATCATGAAATTCCGGGTTCTGCGCGTTGCCGAGCCGCGCTGGCAGGGGCCCCGCCGCGATGCTAGAGGAGGGGCCCGGCGGTGGACCGGGGTCCATGACGAGGCAAACTGTGATCCGGCGACGGCACGTCTTCTATATCGAGGGCTACGACCCGCAGGGGGCCGAGGGCTATTACCGTCTGTTCCGGCGCGAGTGGAGGCGTTTCCTCGCGGCCTGGTCGGTCCAGGGAAAGCTCGGCGAGCTGGCGATCGATTCCGGCGACACCGCACACTGGGACATCGAGACAGCCGGGCCCAACTGGCAAGTCGCTACCCGCTATGAATTCCTGCGGCTCGAGGCCTTCATCGGCGCCAACCTGGCGCGACCGCTCGTGATGCAGCTGCCGCGCGCGCTCGTCTGGATGGTCGGCGACGTGTGGTCTGGCGTCCTGTTTCGGATCTTCCGGGCAGCCTGGCGATTTGGTCTGCATCTGATCCTGCCGCAGGCGCTTCTGATCGCCTGGATCGCATCGGCGCTTGCCGGCGGATGGCTCGTGGGCTTTCTGCTTGCCCGGTTTGCCGATCTGCCGACAATTGTCGCGCTGGTTCTCGGATCGGCCGTCGGTGTCGCCATCTTCGCGGCGCTCAAACCGTTGGCCGACCGCTGGTTCGTCATCCAGGTGACCAATGGGTGGCCCTATCTGCGCGAGTTCGCGCGCGACGCGCCGACCGGATACGATCGTCCGGCCGACGTCTTTGCTCGGCGCATCGTCGCGGCGGCGCGCGCCGGCGAAGTCGACGAGATCGTCGTTGTCAGTCACAGCGCCGGCTGCGTGATCAGTCCCGTGGTGATCGCCCGGGCGCTCGAGCTTGATCCCGACCTCGGCCGCCATGGGCCGCGCATCGTGCTCCTGACCGTCGGCTCGCTGATGCCGGCCTTCGCGCTGCATCCGGCCGCCGACAGATTGCGGGCGGCCATCCGTCGCATTGCGGTGGAGCCATCCATGGTGTGGGTCGATTGCCAGGCGCGCAAGGATGTCATGAACTTCTGGGATTTCGATCCGGTCGAAGGCGTCGGCATCGCTGTGGGCACCGAGCGCCGCAATCCGATCGTATGGTCGGTGCGCTTCCGCGACATGCTGTCGGATGAAGTCTATCAAAAGCTGCGCTTCAACTATTTCCGCATGCATTATCAATTCATCATGGGCAACGATTTGCGCGGCTCGTACGACTATTATTTGCTGACATGCGGCCCCGTGCCGCTCGCCGACTGGGCGAGCGGACCGGACGAAGTGTTCCACGCATTTTCCCCGGACTCCGCCTACGCCCGTGCCGCCCTCCACTCTCCGGTGCCCGGTTGAGGAATCATCGCGCGGCCGGCCCGCTACTCCGCCCGGGCGATTGTCATCATGCGCTCACGGGAGAGTACCCGCGGGAGGAAGACCGCGACCTGGTTGGCGAAGCCCGGCACCACCAGCCGCCGACCTCGGATGAATCCGCGATACCCCTCCGCCGCCACCCGTCCTGGGGTCCGTGCCAGCATTCTGGGAAAGCGGTCCGCCGCCAGCCCGGCGCGGGCCTGGAACTCGGTCGGAACCGGGCCCGGGCAGAGCACGGTGACGCGGACGCCCCTGGGCTTGAGCTCGCAGTGCAGCGCTTCGCTGAACGACAAGATGTAGGCTTTGGTGGCGTGATAGACCGCCATGCCCGGTCCCGGCATGAAGCCTGCGATCGAGGCCACGTTGAGGATGCCGCCCCGATGGCGCACGAGGCTCTCGATCCAGCGCAGAGAAAGGTCAGTGACCGCGCGGACATTGAGATCGATCATCGCCACCTGCTCGGCAAGATCGAGAGCGGTCGCCTGTCCGTCGAGGCCGAATCCCGCATTGTTGACGACGGTCGCCGGCTCAAGCCCGTTTGCTTCGAGATCGTGCGCAATTCGCCCCGATGCGTCGCTGTCCGCGAGGTCTGCCGCAATCACGTGCGGCCTCGCGTGCCCAGCCTTCGCGATGTGGTTGGCGATGCGGTCGAGCTCGGGCTTGCGCCGCGCCGTGATCGCAACCGCGTGACCGTGTCCGGCGAACACGCCGGCGAGTGCTGCACCGATACCGGTCGATGCCCCGGTTATCAGTGTCACGGGCTCGAGCATCGCGCCTGGCTCCCTCGTTTCGCCGGCCTCCGTGACGCCGGGAAGGTCCTTATACTAGGATCGGCGCGGCCATATTGCCCGGCCGCGGCCGGCGCCCGATCTCCCACCATCATGCCATTCCGGGTCGGTTGCCGCGCCCGCTCCAACGCACCGGTCCGCCGTCCGCCATGAAGGCCATTCGCGGCAAGAAGGCTCTCGTTACCGGCGCGGCTTCCGGGATCGGCCGCGCGCTGGCGCTGGCGCTGGCGCGCCAAGGGGTGGATCTCTACCTGGTCGATATCGAGCCTCAACAGCTCGAGGCGACGGCGCAGGCGGCGCGGCTCCACGGCGTCGAGGTGATCGCCCGGGTCTGTGATCTGTGCGAGCCGGCCGATGTCAGCGCCGCCGTCGCTTCGGTCCTCTCGATCTGGAAGGGCGTCGACATTCTCGTCAATAATGCGGGCATCGCGTACTATGGCCCGACCCACAACATGACCGACGCCCAATGGCATCGGATCATCGCCGTCAACCTGTTGGCGCCGATCCAACTGGCACGCGAGCTCATCCCTACGCTTGCCGCGCGGGATGAAGCGCACATCCTCAACGTCTGCAGCGTCTTCGGTCTGGTGCCGCAACGCAAGGTCACCGCCTATCAGACCACCAAGTTCGGCCTGGTGGGGTTCACCGCTGCGTTGCGCGCCGAATATTCCCGCGGGGGAATCGGGGTCACGGCGTTATGCCCGGGTCTCGTTCGCACCCCGATGCTGGAGAGCGCGGAAAAAGGGCTGCCCGACAAGCGACTGCCCTTGCCGCCGCGGTGGCTGATGACGACCCCGGAACGGGTCGCGGCCGCGTCGATCGCCGCGATTCGGCGGAACAAGGGGCTCGTTGTCGTAGCGCCGCTGGCGCATGCCATGTGGTGGGTCATGCGGTTCTCTCCGCGGCTGGTCGACTGGATCAGCCGCGAGGGCTGGCGCGCCCGTCGCCGGATCGACGTCGCCGCCGATCTACGGGCGCGCGACGAGTCTCAGGTCCGCAACATTGCGGGACCGGGCGGCGGAACCCAACTCCCGGGGTCGTAGTTTTCCGAAAATCGTGCATGTCACCTTGCGACCTCGTGGCGCAGGGCAATTGGTTGTTGTCTTGTATAGAGACGGTTAACTTATAGTATAAACAGATTATAGCCACATTAGAGGCAGGATTACCGCACATATGGAACAGAAAAAAATACGAATATGAACAGGATGTTGATCGATTTAAGCCAGTGAATTGCAGCATTCTTCGATCAGTACGTCTCTCCGTTGATCGTGAGATCTACGTATCACAAGGAGAAGACGAAATGACTTACGCAAAAATACTCATGGCAGCTTCTGCGGCCTTCGTTCTGCTCGGCATGGCCAGCGCCAATGCCGATCAATCCGGCATCGCGTCGGTCTATTCCTACGGACGAACGGCAAGCGGCGAACGGGTCCACGCCGGTGCGATGACGGCGGCCCATCGGTCATTGCCGTTCGGAACCAGGGTTCGGGTGACCAACCGCCATACCGGCCGGTCGGTCGTGGTTCGCATCAATGACCGTGGTCCGTTTGTGCGCGGGCGGGTGATCGACATGACGCCGGCTGCTGCGCATGCCATCGGATTTTCTGGTCTCGCCCCGGTGTCGCTGACGGTGATCGGAAGGGGCTGACCGAACCCCGCCATGGTTGCCGTCGATGACGACGGCGCGACCTGACGCGGCCAGTGGAAAACGAGGGTGGACCACCACCCTCGTTTTTTTCGAGAAGATCGACCCGGCGACCAGAGACGACGCCCAGCCCGCAGGGTCGTGCCTGCAGCAGGTCCTCAACGTTCGCGCGGAGGAAAGTCCACCTTCGTGCAGCCGGGCCGCCCGGACAGCACGCAGTCCTGATTCTTCCGCATCTCGGCCAACTGGTCGGCGAGCCATACAGCAGAAGCTGCCAGGAGGAGGCAGACCAGGAAGGCCAGCGCATTCATCGTCATGCGGTGGCGATAATCGTCGTCATCGCCGCCCCGTGCGAACCGTCCCAGGTCGTCGACCGGGGAGGGATCCTTTCGGACCCCACCGCCGGGCCAGACGGGAGATCGACCCGGATCGGGGGCGCGCGGCCTGAAGCGGATGATCCGGCCCGCTTCCTCGGTCGGGTCCGATCGCTCAGCCGCCATGTCGCCACGCACCGACAGCGCCACTTTCGCCCTGCTTGCTCATTCGAGGAAGCCTAGGCCGGAGCGACGTCCTTGTCAGCAGCCTCCGCCTCGATCGGGCGCACTTGATCTCAATAATCCGGAAGGCAGACCTTCTGGCCCCTGGTGACAGGTTGCGGTACGCCGTCTCGGACCGGAGAAATCGACCCGCCGAGGCATGCCTCGATGGCCTTGAGCAGGTCTCGTGGGCGGAACGGTTTGTGCAGGCTGTAGGCGGCGCCGAGCTTGGTGGACATGCTGAGGAAGTCCGGTGCCGGCGCCGACGAATTGCGGAACATGAATCCCGACATGGCGATCACCGGGACCCCCGGTGCATGTCGATTGAATGCCTTGATGGTCTCCAGGCCGTCCATCCCGGGCATGAAGATATCGACGATCACCGCATCGAACAGCGTGCCGGCGATGGCGTCAATTCCGCTGCGGCCGCTGTCGGCGACAACGACCTCGTAGCCCTCGTGCTCGAGCAGCGTCTGCGTGGCGATACGAACCGACATGTCGTCATCGACGACCAGGATGCGCGGCATGATAGGCCCCCAGCCAAGCGGTGTTCGTTGCGTTAGCCGAATCACGCATAACATATCTTTGACAGAAGTAGACTTTGTCGCGACGACCGTCGAATTAGATTTTTCTATGTCCAATCAGCGCAAAGGCAGGAAAAACACTGTGGAAAATACTTACTAGCTAATATGATACCACCAAGGAGGCCGCAAGAATAATGAGACCGAGCGGAGATTTTCTTTGGTTGTATTCAATAGTTTCAGGCTAATACGCTGTCGAAATGCAATAGTTTATATTTATTCACCAATATTACAGCGTCCGTGCTCCGGCCGTTGCGGGCAGCAGCGGCCTTCTGCGCCGGGCGCCGCGGCCGCGGCGCATCAGGCGGCAGCTCCGGCGGAGCGCGTGCCGTCGAGCGCGACACGGACCATCCGGGCGAGATCGGTCTTGCGATAGGGCTTTGCCAGAAGCAGCACGCCGGCATCGAGGCGTCCATGATGCACGATAGCGTTTTCGGTGTAGCCCGAGGTGAACAGCACTTTCATGCCCGGCTGGCGCTTGAGGACCTCCTCGGCGAGTTGCCGGCCGTTGAGCCCCGGCATCACGACATCGGTGAACAACAGATCGACCGTGGGGGTCTCGTCGAGGATCACCAACGCCGCGGTACCGCTCTCCGCCGCAAGCGTCGTGTAGCCCAGGGTCTGGAGCTGCGCGGTGACATATTCGCGCACCAGGGGGTCGTCCTCGACCACGAGTATCGTCTCATCGCCACCCATCGGCATCGGCGCCGAGGCTTCTGCGTCCTGCTCCGCCTGCTCGTTGGCGCGCGGCAGGTAGAGCTTGACGGAGGTCCCGTGGCCTTCCTCGCTGTAGATCTTGATATGCCCTCCTGATTGCTTGACGAATCCGTAGACCATGCTCAAGCCGAGCCCGGTCCCCTTGCCGGCCTCCTTGGTGGTGAAGAACGGCTCGAAGACCTTGTCGCGCAGGGCCGCCGGTATTCCGGCTCCCGTGTCACTGACTGCAACGATGACGTAGGGGCCCGGGTGCACGTCGATGTTGACGTCCGCATAGGTCTGATCGAGATGGACATTTCCGGTCTCCAGCGTCAGCTTGCCGCCGTCGGGCATTGCATCGCGGGCGTTGAGCGCCAGATTGAGCAGCGCGGTGGTGAGCTGCGAGGGATCGATCTGCGCCGGCCAAGTGTCTTCGGACAGCATGGATTCGATTTCCACCTGCTCTCCGAGAGTGGGTCGCAGCAACTTCGCCGAATTGATCACCAGCGAGTTGATGTCGACGGCGCGCGGTCGCAGAGGCTGCCTGCGCGCGAACGCAAGCAGTCGCCCAGTCAGCTCGGATCCTCGCTCAGCCGCATCATCGATCATCCTGGCGACTGCGGTGAGCTTCGGATCTTGCTCGACCGCGCGAGCGAGGATGTCGATCGTGCCGGTGATCACCGTGAGGATGTTGTTGAAATCGTGGGCGACGCCGCCGGTCAATTGACCGATCGCGTCCATCTTCTGGGCATGCCGCAGCCGTCGCTCGATTTCGCGGGCTTCCGTAACGTCACGGTAGACCATGACGGTTCCGACGATGGCGCCGGATACATCGCGCAGCGGCCGACCGTTGGCGCGCAAATGGGTTCCGTCCGTGTCGCCGACGCGCCGCACGAATATTTCCATGTCGTCGACCGCATCGCCACGGCTGGCTCGCGCAATGGCTCCTTGCTCGAACGGGACGGGTGTCACCTCGTCAGGAAGGAATACCCGATAGATCTGCGGCCAATGCCTGGGGGCGATGCCGTCCCGGAGTCCGAGGATCCGGGAAGCCGCCGGATTGGCCAAAAGGATATTGAGGTTCCGGTCGGTGACCACGACGGCATCCGCCATGCTGGTCAGGGTATTGTTGAGAACATCCAAGGTGCGTCGGCTTTCCTCGTTCGCGGTCTGCAGGTGGCGCGTGCGATCGGCGATCGTCTCCTCGAGGCCGGCATTGACTGCTTCCAGCGACGCCAGTGCATCCTCGCGCTGGTTGGTGGCGCGGCGCACCATGAATATCGAGATCGCCGCCAGGCTGATCAGCATCGCTGTGCCGAACAGGCTCATGGCAAGCAGTTGAAGGTTGGTTCGGCGCGATTCGGCGGTGCGGATGTCGAGCAGGCGCCTCTCCTCGTTGGTCATTCGGTCGATCGCATCGCGGATCTGCTCGGCGAGCACCTGTCCCGGTCCGGTTCGGACCAATGCCAGGGCCGCGGCGCGGTTCCCCTGGTCGTAGAGGCGGTCTATCTCACGGAGGTCGGCGAGCTTGCGTTGCAGAACCGGTTCGAGTGCGGCGAACTCCCTCCGTTGCGACGCATTGTCCGCGGTTGCCGCTGCCAGATCGGCGAAGGCATGGGGAGCCGCCTCGATCGCCGTGCGGTAGGAATCCAGGTATTGGGATTTGCCGGTGAGAAGATACCCGCGCTGTCCGGCATCGGCCCGGCGGATGAGAGCATGCAGTTCCGCAAGCTTGTTTTCGACCTCCAGCGTATGAGCCACCGATGTGGCATCCGACTGCGATCGCAGCACGAGGAAGACCGACGTCGTGCTGATGAGAACCAGCACGACGAAGGCGAGCGTGAGAACGATGGGATGGGCAGCGGTATCGTGCTGCGCGCGGCCTTTGGCTGCCCTCATGATGCTGCATCCTACCCTGGGCCGCACGCGTGGCTTGCCACGCGGCATCAGGCCGAATCGAAGCAACCGGAAACATACAGCAATCGAGCTCCCGTCCTCCAACACCGCGCTCGCCACCTGGCCGTCAGCGCCCTCATGCGGCCGCAGTCGGGGCGCTCGCGTCCCGCTGACCGAGCGCGATGCGCACCATCCGGGCCAGATCGGCCTTCCGATACGGTTTGGCGAGCAGGAGGACACCGGCGTCGAGCTTCCCATCGTGCACGATGGTGTCCTCGCTGTAACCCGACGTGAACAAGACCTTGAGGCTCGGCCGCCGCTCTCTCGCCGCTTCGGCAAGCTCGCGACCGTTCGCGCCGCCGGGCATCACCATGTCGGTGAACAGCAGGTCGACGTGCGTTCCCGACTCGATGATCGCCAGCGCCTGATCGGCATTCTCCACCGCCAGAGTCGCATAGCCGAGGCTCTCCAGCTGGGCGATCGCCGAGACGCGAACCAGAGGATCGTCCTCCACAACCAGGATCGTCTCATCGCCGCCCTCCGGCGACACGCCCGGAGAGAGATCGTCCGGTAGCGCAAGTTCATCGGCGCGCGGCAGAAACAGCTTGATCGCGGTTCCTTGGCCTTCCTCGCTGTCGATCTCGATGTGTCCGCCGGACTGCTTGACGAAGCCGTAGACCATGCTCAAACCGAGCCCGGTTCCCTTGCCGACCTCCTTGGTCGTGAAAAACGGCTCGAAGACCTTGTCCTGGATCGCGCTCGGGATTCCCGTTCCGGTGTCGGCGACCGTGATCATGACATAGTTGCCCGATCTGACGCCGACGTTCATCTCCGCCTGGGTGCGATCGAGAAGCAGGTTTCCCGTGCTTAGCGTCAGTTTGCCGCCCGACGGCATCGCGTCCCGTGCATTGAGCGCGAGATTGATCAATGCAGCCACCAGCTGCGATGGATCGACCAGCGCCGGCCACACCGCCGGATCGAGCGCGGCCTCGATCTGCACGTGCTCGCCGAGCGTCGGGCGCAGCAGCTTGGTGGAGTCCACGACCAGGGCATTGATATCGGTGGCGCGCGGCTGCAGCGGTTGCTTGCGGGCAAACGCGACCAGCCGCCGCGTCAGCTCGGCGCCGCGGTCGGCAGCTTCGTCGATCATCCTGGCGATCGACGCCATCACCGGGTCGTGGCCGACCGCGCGGGCGAGGATGTCGATTGTTCCAGTGATGACGGTGAGGATATTGTTGAAGTCGTGGGCGACGCCCCCGGTCAGCTGGCCGATCGCCTCCAGCTTTTGCGCCTGTCGGAGCTGGTGCTCGATTTCCCGGGTCTCAGTGACGTCGTGATAGACGAGCACCGCGCCGGTGACCGCGCCTGCGGCATCGCGCAAGGGACGCGAATTCGCCATCAGGTGAACGCCTTTCTGCGCGCCCACACGTCGCACGAAGACTTCCACGTTGTCGACCGGCTCGCCGCGCAGCGCGCGAATCACCGTTCTCTGCTCCAAAGGGATGGGAGTGACCTCGTCGGCGAAGAAGACTTGATTGATCTTCGACCATTCCGAGAAACGGTTGCCCACCGAAATGCCGAGCAGGCGAGACGCCACGGGATTCGCCAGAACCACGTTGGCATTCAGGTCCGTGACGAAGACAGCGAGCGGCATGCCGCTGATTGCCTTGTCGAGAATCTCGGCGGAGCTGCGCATCTTCGCGGTTCGCTCGGCGACGATGCCTTCCAGGCGCGCATTGCTGGCCTCCAGCGCGCGAAAGGTGCTCTCGCGTTCGCGGTTGGCGCGCCGCACCATCAGCGCAGACGCGGTCACCAGAATAATGATGACGACAACGCCGGCGCGCCGCAGCCCGACGGCCCAGAGGTTCGTCCACGCCGCTTCGGCGGTGCGTTGCTCCACCAGCCTCTGCTCGTCCTGCGTCAGATCGTCGAGGGTCGTGCTGACCTCACGCATGAGCGCTCGTCCGTCCGCGCCGCGAACCATCGCCAGGGCGGCCGTATGTTCGCCGGCTTCGTGAAGGCGGACACTTTCGCGCAGATCCTCGAGCATTCGTCCGATCGTCGGCTCGACGGAAGCGAGCCGCCCCTGGCGGGTCGGATCGTAGGAAGTGGCTGCCTGAAGCTCGGACAGCGCCGACATGACCGACCCGGCTGCGCCGCGAAAGGCGTCGACATCCGCCTGGCTTCCAGTGAGCAGGTAGCCGCGCTGATGGCGCTCCACGTCGCGGATGAAGACTTTCAGATCCGCAAGCTTGTTCACCACGCCGACGGCATGTGCCAGCAAGTCGGCGTGGGACTGCGACCTGATCTGCAGCCAGTAGGTCAAGACGATGAGAACGGCGCAAGTGACGAGGCACGCAGCAAAAATGATCGAGTTTCCGGCGACACGCCCCGAGTTGGATCTGGATGCTGCCTCGGCCTGCATTGCGCCTCGCGTTGCCGAACCACCTGCGCCATTACTGACCAACCGAAACAATCGGGGCAACACATATCTTCGGGAGCCAGCACCGAGGACTCCGGCGCGGTCTGGTTGTGGCGGAGGCCGCGAGGGCGGTGGTCTGGCCGCGATTGACGCGCGACGAACCCGTAGCGCAAGCCTGCATTTGGCGACGGCTCTGTTGCCGCGGAGGCGCGGGCCGCGTTTGAGGATGGAGTACGCAAAGCGGGGTTGTGCTACTCCGGAGATATCTGTTCGCGACCGCGCCATCGGCTCGCGACCGGCCACGGATGCTCCGGTGGACGGGCTAATTCCTTGTCGTCGCAGGCTTCGCGAGGGCGGTCCGACGCGGTATGACACTGTGCGATCCGGCGTTTCCGACCGTCATTTGATCGGCGGCGGCGACCGTGAACCGCCGTCATGGAGCCAAATCAATGAAAGCGTTGTCGATTGCGTTTGCTGCCGCTATCGGCCTGTCCGCCGGAACCGCGTTCGCCGAAGACGCCAGGATAGGTCCGATCGAGATCATTCATCCGTGGTCGCGGGCAACCCCGAAGGGCGCCAGCGTCGGTGCCGGCTATGTCACCATCCGGAATACCGGTGCGGCGCCGGATCGTCTGGTCGGGGGCACCATCGCGGCAGCGGACGGCCTCGAGATCCACGAAATGAAGATGGACGGCGGCGTCATGAGGATGCGCGAGGTTCAGGGCGGGCTCGAGATCAAGCCCGGGGAGACGGTCACGCTGAAGCCCGCCGGATTCCATTTCATGTTCGTCGGGCTGAAGGCCCCGCTGGAGAAGGGTAAGCCGATCCGCGGCACGCTACGGTTCCAGCATGCCGGCAACGTCGAGGTGACCTACGACGTCGTGGCGATCGGAGGGCAGCCCAGCCACGGCGGGCACTGAAAATCTCGCGCCCGCCGCTGCTCCCTGAGAAGCTCCGGCCTATTCGGTCCCGATCGTCGTCAGGTCCTGGAACCAGTGCTGGGCTTGAACGAAACGCTTGATCTTCGGCGACAGCGCGTGAGGGTTGGTGTCATGGACCACCCAGACGAGCACGGCGTCGTCGACGACGGCCTGGTGGGCCTGAGCCATCAGGGCGTCCTGCCGGGCGGGGTCGAAGGTTCGCTTGGCCTCGTCGATGATGGCGTCGACCTTGGGGTTGGCATACCAGCCCCAGTTGACGCCGACCGGCGCTGCCTGTCCGGAGTGGAAGAACCTGATGATCGCGTATAGTGGGTCCGACGTCACATAGGCGATGTTGTTCGACGTGATGCCGGCGTTCATCTCGTCCTTGGCGCCCTTTCGCCAGTGGGTGTAGAGCGTCTCGAGCTCGACGACCTTGAAGTCGATATCGATACCGACCTCCTTCAGGTTCTGCTGGATGAATTCGTTCATCGGGAGGGACAGCATCTGGCCGGTTCCGCCATTGGCGATCACGAACGTGGTCCTGAGCGGCTTCTGCGGCGAATAGCCGGCCTCGGCGACGAGCTTCCGCGCCGCATCCGGGTCGTATTTGATGTCGAATGACGGCTTGCCGAACCACGGGCTGACCGGATCGACCTGACCCTTGGCGGGCTTGGCGAGCCCGTTCATCAGGGTGACGATGCCGTCCCGATCGATCGCGAGATTCATCGCCTTGCGCAGACGGAGATCCGTCCACGGCGAGCCGGGCAGGGTGCTGAGGTGATAGTTCCACACATGCGGCGTGACGTTCTCGACGATGCGCGTGCCGGCGTTCTTGAGCTGGGGGACCGCGTCCGGCGCCGGTGTCTCGATCAGGTCCACCTGTCCGGACAACAGCGCATTGGTCCGGTTGAGCGCCTCGGGGATCGGGATCAGGATCAGCCTGTCGACTTTCGCGATTCGATTCTTGTTCCAATAGTCCGCATTCCTCACCAGTTCCGCGCGCTCGCGAGGCACCAGCCGGTCGAGTCGGAACGGCCCGGTTCCCGACGCTGCGCCGGCGAACTTGTCCCAGTCGCGGCCGAGCTTCTCGTATTGCGCCGGGCTCGATACCAGGAACCACAGCATCTGATAGGGAAAGAACGAGTCGATCTCCTTGGTGGTGATCTCGACGGTGAAGTCGTCGATCTTGCGCCAGCTCGCCACCGAGGGCAGGCGGGTGCGGACCTGGGCGCTCTGCCGCTTGTCGAAATGCGGAGCCTTCTCGCCGAGGACCTTGTCCAGATTCCACACCACCGCATCGGCGTCGAAGGCGCTGCCGTCGTGGAATTTGACGTCGCGCCGCAAAATGAACCGCCACTTCTTCCGGTCGGCAGGATCCACCGACCATTCGGTGGCGAGACCGGGAACGAGCTTTCCCGGCCGGTCGGCGACATCCATCTCCCAGGCGACCAGCGGGTCGTAGATCGTGTAACCGGTGAACTGATAGGCGCCGGCGCCGCGGTCGGGCTGGCCGGTGGTCTGCGGAATGTCCGCCATGGAAATGCCGTAGCGCACGACGGTTTCGGCCGCGGCCGGCAAGCCCCACAGGGCCGTAGCGATCAACGTCAAGGCAATCCGTCGCATGGCGATCTCCCGGGAAACGACGATGGGTCGTCGCCCGAGGAGCAATCTTGATGCCATCGGCAGGTTTCCGGCTCTTGCCGCCCCTGCCGTCCGCGCGTCGGCGAGATCTGCTGATCGACCCGGCGCCCGGATGCCACAAGGTGGAGAAAATGGGCAGCGTTCGCGCCTGTCTGCCTTCTTATCGCGCACGGTGGCGGTCAGAGCAAAGCGTCCGTCGCACCGGACCGGGGGACCCGAGCAGACGATCACGTTCACGCCCGACGCCGCCGGAGCGCCTTCCGCGCTCGGCTCCCGGTGACATCAGGACTTGTTCGTCAGCCGGCGTCCTTCACCGCTCACGGCTCGCGAGCATCTCCAGTCGACGCGACGCTTCGGCGGAGCCGAATTCCTTGGCTTTCTGGTACCAGTTGCGCGCCGTATCGGCGTCGGCCACGACGCCGCGAATGCCCACTTGCTCGATCACGATCGGATCGTAGGTCATGGCCAGCATCAGGGCGGCGCGCGGATCTTGCGCCTCGGCGGCACGTTGCAGGAAGAGACGCCCGGCAGCGACATCGCCATTGCCGATCAGTTGCTGGCCGCGTTTGACGAGCCGCACAATCTCCTCGGGATCGAGGCTTCGAGTGGTCGCCGGGGCGGCGATCTTCGCTGGCGTGCCGGTCCATTCGAGGTGCAGCTCCTGGCGATCAACCGTGCTGTCGTCGGCGCGACGCAACTCGACCGCGAGATTGACCGCGCCGACAAATCCTTGCGGCGGGCGGACGGTGGCGTCGGCGAGGTCGGCCGTTGACAAGCGCCAGGAGTTGGCCGTGACCCGGCGGCCCGTGGTGATGCTCGTTCCGGCAGGCAGGCCGGCGACGATCACCGAGCTGCCATCGTCAGGGTTCTCGAGCGAGATGCCCAGCGGAATCAGATCGTCGGCCGCGCGCGGCGCGCCCGGTGCCATGACGAGCCGCGGTTGCTTGGACGGAACGGCAGCGCTCGTTGCCGGTGCCACGGATCGCAGTGCGATCGGGGGAGATGCTGCCTGGGCGACACGTTCGGTCGTGACGAACGTCCAGCTTGGCCCTTTCCCGATGACCAGAAGGGCGACGATCGTGGCCGCCGCGACAGCCGCGCCCAGACGCACCAGCATCCCGAAGACCGGTTTGGCGCTGGGCTCCAGCGGCTCGGCCAGGACAGTCGGTTCGAGCGACCGCGGAACCCGGAACCTGTCGATCACCAGGCCGTGGTCCTCCGACTGCTCTTCGGTCTCGCCGGCGACCTCGTCCGGCTCCGACGTCTTGTCGCCGAAGTCGTCGTCGGTCACCAGCCGTGCGATGCCACGCCGCTCGGACGCAACCTTGCCGGCCCACTTCGGGGCATAAGGCAAAGGTCCGTCACGATCGACCGCTCGATCCAACGGGCTACTCATTGTACGCTCCCCGATACAAACTCCCCCCGTGCCCCAGGATTTGTTTGGTCGGTTTTCTTCTTGGTCTCGTCCGTGCTCGCCTTTCACCCTGAAGATAACGGCCGACGCCACCCCGGCGTCGGATAATGGTTGCGGGTCGGCAGATATCGTGCCGTGCGGCTCTCTCGGCGAAGCAGCGCCACCGTTTCAGGATTGTGCGCCGTTCCTGCCGGCGACGGCAGGTCGCACCGCACGACGGTGCGGTCGCGCGAGTGGCGGACATCGAGGTTCGATCGGGCTGGGATCAGGTTGGAGAAAACAGCCTTCGGCCTCCCCGCGAAGCGGGTGAGCCGTAAATTCTCCCCCATTATTCCCCCTCAACGCACCGACGTTTCACCCCGCACTACACACACACCGCGGCGCCGGCCCCACCTGTATCGTCCTCGTCGGACAAGATTTCATTGGCAAGCATTACTAGGATAGGGCAATCATCGTTAGCGAATGTGTCATCAATGAGGCTGTGGCACCTCAGGAGTTAAAGCATAGTTGCCGAGAATTGGCGCGTGATACGATACATAAGCTTCAAGAAACTCGAAATTTTTGCGTACTCCAGCAGGTCTATACAGTATTGCGCAGATAGATCGCCCCAACATCAGGACGCGACGAAGATACAGCCAAAAGTTTGTTTTGCCGTACCTCGCAGAGGTTCCGAGCAATGGATAGGGCCAGCATCTGAGGTAGGATATCCGGCCGGTCGTGGCCGTTGCGTCACGCCTTTGCCCAGCGCGAGTCATGGAGGTTCGGTGTGACGACGGCCGCAATCCCCACCATACAGACGGAGACCCCGGAGGTTCGGGTCACCGAATGGCGCCTGCCGCCCGGCAGCGCCACCGGCCACCACCGCCACGAGCACGACTACGTCGTCGTGCCGATGACCGATGGCGTGCTGACTCTGCTGTCGGCCGAGGGACGTGGACAAGGTGAGCTCAGGACGGGGCGGTCCTATTTCCGCAAAGCCGGGGTCGAGCATGACGTGGTGAACGAGACCAGCCGGGAGATCGTGTTCGTCGAGATCGAGATCAAGCGATGACCTGACCGCGCCTTGACCTCGAAAGGCCATTCCATCAATTTTCGTCTCGGATCCATGTCCGAATGGGTCGCCGCCGGCGCCTCCAGGAGACGACCTCCATGACTTTCCGCGTCGCAGTGGTCCAGCCCATTTCCCACAGCCCGGGTGAGGACGAGCGACACTCTGAGCGCGGGCTCGCCATGGTGGCGACACCCGAGGAGATCCTGTTCGAAAGCGACATCATCTACCCGCGCCCGCGGCGCGAGGCGGCCGAGTAGGGGACGCGACAGCATGGATGTGGGGCAGGCGGCGCTCGATCCGCACGTGAAAAATCTGCTCGCCATGCTGGTGGCGGCGGGGCGGCCGAAGGTCTGGCAGGTGACGCCGGTCGAGGCGCGGGAAGGCATCATCGCGCTGGCGCAGGCCGCCGACCTGAAGGACGTCCCGATCGGCGGGATCGAGAATGGCGTACTGCCCGGACCGGCCGGGCCGCTCGGCTACCGGATCTACACGCCGGCCGGCGCCGCGACCGGACAGCTCGCCGGCATCGTCTATTTCCACGGCGGCGGCTTCGTCATCGGCAATCTCGACACCCACGAGGGGATGTGCCGCATGCTCGCCAACGCGAGCGGTTGCCGGCTGGTATCGATCGACTATCGGCTGGCGCCGGAGCACAAATTTCCCGCCGGCGTCGAGGATGGTCTCGCGGCGACCGTCTGGGTCGCGGCACAAGCCTCGCGGCTCGGCATCGATCCGCGGCGCATCGCGGTTGCCGGCGACTCCGCCGGCGGCAACCTGGCTGCCGTGGTGTGCCAGATGGCCAGGCGGGCAGGCCGACCGGACATTGCTTTGCAAGTGCTGTTCTGTCCGGCCACCGACGGCACCCACGACACCGCGTCGGCGCGCGCCTTCGCGCAAGGCTACCTGCTCGAGGCCGAAAGCATGCGCTGGTTCGCCGAGCAATATTGTCCGCCGGACGTTGATGTGAACGACCCGCGCGTGGCGCCGCTCCATGCCGCCGACCTCGCCGGCCTGCCCGCCGCGCATATCCACACGGCGGCATTCGATCCGTTGCGCGACGAGGGCAAGGCCTATGCGGACCGGCTCGAGGCGGCGGGCGTCGCGGTGCGCTACACCTGCCACGACGGCATGATCCATCACTTCTATGCGCTGGGCGGCGCCATCCCGTATGCGCGCCCCGCCCTGGAACTGGCCGGTGCCGCCATCAAGGCGACGCTCGGCTGAGTGGGGAGGCTTGACCGATCGACTTACGGCCAGGCCGCGTCAGGTTCGTCCAACGCGTCGGCCGGCGTCACAGCGGTCGGCCCGCGCCCGCCGCCACCGCGCGCAGGTAGATCAGCTCGCCGAAGGCGACGTCCTCCAGCGCGATGCCGAGGGACTTGAACACGGTGACGTCGTCGGGCGAGGTGCGGCCCGTCACCTTGCCGCCTACCACGTCGCCGAGCTCGTCGATATCGGCCCAGTCGAGGCGGCCGGCCGCGACCAGATCGATGAATTCGGCGGCCTCGATTTGTGCCTGCTCGCGATGGTCGGTCACCAGCACTTTGGCGCGTAGAACGGTGGTCTCGTCGAGCTCGCGCCGGTCGGCGGCGTTGGCGCCCGCGGCGTTCACATGGACGCCGGCGGCAAGCCATTCCGAGCGGCAGACCGGGACTGCCGACTTGGTGATCAGCACCACCACGTCGGCACCGGTCACGCAGGCCTCCGCCGAGGCGCTGGCGACGACCTTGAGGCCGAGCTCCTTTTCCATCTGGCGCGCGAAGGTTTCGCGTGCGTCGGCGGTTCGGCTGAACACCCGCACCTCCTGAATCGGCCGCACCGCGCAGATCGCCATGATCTGCGTGCGCGCCTGCCGTCCGGTGCCGATCGTGCCGAGGATTTTGGCGTCCGGCCGGGCGAGCGCCCGGGTGGCGATGCCGCTGGCGGCGCCGGTGCGCAGCTGGCCCAGCAGGTCCGACTCGATCACCGCCATCAGCCGCCCTTCGGTGATCGAGTAGAGCGTGAAATGGGTGACGCTGCCTCCGTGCCCGCCGAAGTAGGCCTTGTGCCCGAGCACGCCCTTGGCGCCGTAGGTGGCGCCCATCAGGTTGAGCGCGCCCGGATGCAACGGAGCGCGCCGGCGCGGGAGGTTGGTGGTGCGCGGATCGCGCCAGGCCGCAAAAGCCTCGGCGGTGGTTTCGATCGCATCCTTGATCGTCACCAGGCGGGCGACATCGGCCTCGGTCAGATAGAGCGGGGGCGTACTCATGATGCTGGTCTGGCTTTCCTAGATGCTCATCGACCGCGCCCTGGCCTCGATGGCGGCGCGGTCGAAGGCGTTGATCTCGTCGATGAGGTCGTTGGTAAAGAGCTTTCCGATGTCCTTGATCTGACCCTTGAGCCCGGCGAACTCGACCTGGGCCTCCCATTCCTCGCGGGTCTGGGCGCCGAGCCGCTTGTCGGCCTGCCAGGGACCGGCGAACCACTTGTCCTTGCGGGAGTTCGACGATTTTTCGCGCTTCCGTCATCGCCTCCTGATCGGATTTTCCCTTGGGCTTGGACTCTGGATAGACCTCCCAGTGCAGCCGGATGGAGAGGTCGGTGTTCGCATAGGCGAACACCGTCGACTTCGCCATGGCGCGGAAGAAGCGGACATAGAGATCGCGGTCCTTGGCGAGCGCCGTGCGGCGCACCGGATAGCCGTTGCCGAACAGTTTTTGCATGCCCGGCGAGTTGGGCAGCTGGCGCAGCGGGAAGCCGGCGATCTCGATGCGGGCGAAGCTGCCGTCCCAGAACGCCATGGCGTCGACGCGGCCGCGATAGACCGCGTCCCCCGCCGGCCCGCCTTCGCCGACCGGGACCCACTCGACGTCCTTCTCCGGGTCCATGCCGATCTCCCGGAGCATTGCCTTGGCACCGATATAGCCGGTGTCGCCCTGGTTGCGGATGCCGACCGTCTTGCCCTTGAGCTCGGCGAGCGATTTGATCGGGCTGTCGGGCTTCACCGCGATCGCCCAGTGCACCTGGCGCAGCCAGATATACGGATAGACGACGTCGAGGTCGGGATTCTTGGCAAAGACGTTGAGCAGCGCGACCGGCGAGGCCGCGGAGGTCTCCACGCTGCCGGTGGCGAGCGCCTGGATGGTCTGGCCGGCGCCCGACATGTTGAGGATATCGAGCGCGCACCCTTCCTCCTGGTAGTAGTTGATACGCGGGTTCTGGCCGACGGTGAGAAAAATCAGCTGCGGATCGATGATGCCGGCCGCGTTTCCCAGCCGCACTACCGGCAGCGGCGCGCTGCGCGCCACATGGGGCGCCGCCGCCAATGCCGCCGCGGTGCCCATCAGGCCGCCGAACCGGCGTCGCGTGATCATGGTGTCTGCTCCCTCGCTCATGCGTCGGTCACCCGGCGTCCTTGCCGATCGCTCAGGTGCCCGGCCGCAGCACGTCGGCGCACCAGTCCCACATGTAGTGGACGCCGATCGTCACGTTGTCGACCTGGCAATGGTGAAATCCGCCTTCCTCTCGGTCGAACACCTTCAGGGTCTTTCGCCGGGAGCCGACGGCGGCGAAGCATTTTTCCGCCAGCGCCAGCGGGATCTGCTCGTCGCCGCCGCCATGGACCATGAGGAACGGGCAGGTCATCTTCTGCACGATGCCGTCGAGGCGGAACCCTTCAAGCTTCTTCAGGGCGGTCGCGCGGTCGGGCACGCCGAGCACCCACATCAGATGCTCGGGCGGCACCGAGAGCGACAGCACTTTTCCAGAGTTGAGCGCTTCCAGGCGCCGCCGCCAGATGTCATGATAGTCCCATTGCGCGCCCCAGGCGATGCAGCAGGCAAAACGCTGCTCCAGCGCGGCGGCGCGCGGCGCATAGTAGCCGCCGAGGCTGAGCGCCATCACCCCGATCCGCCTTTCGTCGATCTCGCGCCGGCCGGCGAGATAATCGTAGGCCGCGGTGGCGTAGCGCTCGGTCTCGGCGATCAGCGGCATGTCGCGGAAGCGCACGCTCTCGCCGTTGCCCGGTCCGTCGACGATCAGGCAGGCGATGCCGCGCGCCACCAGGTCGGGAATGCCCTTGAAGTACTGGATCTCCTTGGTGACGTCGAAGCCGTCGAAGAACACCATGGCGGGCGCCGGCCGGTCGGCGGCGACCAGCGGGTCGGCGTGGACCAGCAGCGCAGGAAGGCTTTGGCCCTCATAGGGAACCTCCACCGGCTCGATGCGCGGCCGCCGGATCATCGCGGCGGCGTCGCGGAATGCGGTGACGCCCTTGCGGTAGATCTCCATGCCGTGCGCGGATTTCGGCTGCAGGAACCGCTCGCCGGTCTGATAATAGTGCGCGGCCCGCATCAGGCAGGCCGCAGCGGTGAGCTTGTGGCCCGCCTGCTCGGCGGCGCGCCCGCGCGCCTCGACCTTCTCACCCATGCGGGTCCATTCGGCGAACCAGGCATCGTCGTCGCCGACCCGGTTCACCAGGGTGCGGCCGACCCGGTTGACCTCGTCGATCTCGGCGCCGCCCCACGGCGCACCGCTCAGGCACAGCAGGAGCCCCATCGACCAGCGATAGTCGGTGTCGAAATAGATGAAGGCCGGATCGTCCTTGCGGCTCATTTTCGAAATTTCCTCCCGTAGCTTCTTTATTCGGCTCGTATTCAGCTGCCGCCCATGCCGCGCATCGCGTCGCCCGACCAGAACAGCAGCCGGCGCTCGAAGTAGCGCAGCGTCACGTGGATGGCGATGCCGATCAGCGCCAGGATGATGAACACCGCAAACGTGCCGGCCGAGTCCATCACCGCGGTAGTCGACAGGATCAGGGTGCCGAGGCCGATCTGCGCGCCGGCGAACTCGCCGACCACCGCTCCCACCACCGAGAGCACCGCCGCCATGTCGAGGCCGGCGAAGATGAAGGGCAGGGCGCTGGGAAACCTCACCTTCCAGAAAACCTGCCAGGGGCTGGCGCCCAGCGCCCGCATCAGCTCCAGCCGCTCGGCGTCGACCGCCTTGAACCCCGCCATGCTGGCGACCAGCAGCGGGAAGAACGACAGCAGGCAGATGATCACGACCTTCGAGGTGAGACCGAAGCCGAACCACATGACGATGATCGGCGCCAGCGCGATCTTCGGCAGGCACTGGATCGCCACGATGTAGATCTGCAGGGTCGCCTCGAGCAGGCGGAACTGCGAGATCAGCGTGCCGAGCATCAGCCCGAGCGCGCTGCCGATGAAGAAACCGAGAAACACCTCCGCGATGGTCATCCCGGCATGCAGCCAGTAGCCGCCGCGGGCGGTGAGCCCGGCGTCGAGGCCCTGCCACAGCGCAAACGCGATGGCGCTCGGCGGCGGCAGCACGTAGCTCGGCGTATGGAAGAAGATTACGCCGTATTCCCAGGTTGCCACCACCACCACCAGGAGGAGGGGCGCGAGCACCAGCTCCGGGCGCGCGCGCAACGCGACCTGCCAGCGGCCCGGTTTCGCCTCGGTCCGCTCGCGCGGCGTGACCTCACCGGCTTCAGCCGTCATGCCATGTCTCCGGAGCCGTCGCCGTGACCGAACAGGATTTTTCTGATCTCGCCGGCGAGATTGCCGAACAGCGGCTCGCCCATGACGTCGATCGGCCGCGGCCGCGGAAACGGCACCTCGATGACGCGGGCAATGCGGCCGGGCCGCGCGGTGAGCACCACAACAAGATCGCCGAGAAACACCGCCTCGGGGATGCTGTGGGTGATCAGCACCACCGTCTTGCCGCTCTCCAGCCAGATGCGCTGCAGGTCGAGGTTCATCTGCTCGCGGGTCAGCGCATCGAGCGCGCCGAACGGCTCGTCCATCAGGAGGATTTTCGGGTCGTGCACCAGGGCGTGGCTGATCGCGGCGCGCTGCTGCATGCCGCCGCTGAGCTCCATCGGGTACTTGTCGTCGAAGTCGGCGAGCCCCACCATGGCGAGCAGGTCGCGGGCGCGGGCGAGCGAAGCGGCACGCGGCAGGTGCTGCACCTCGGCGGGCAGCAGCACGTTGTCGATCACATTGCGCCAGGGCAGCAGGATCGGGTTCTGGAAGACGATGCCGATGTCGCGGCGCGGGGCGGCGACCGCCGAGCCCGCCACCCTGACCGAGCCGGCGCTCGCCGGAACGAGGCCGGCAAGGATCTTCAAGAGCGTGCTCTTGCCGCATCCGCTCGGGCCGACAATGGTGACGAAGCGGCGCTCGCCGACGGCAAGCGAGATGTCGCTCAGCGCATGGATGCGCTCCTGGCGCACGGTGACGAAGATCTTGTCGAGATGCGCCACCTCGATCACCGGGGCGCCCGCAGCCGCGGCGGGTGCGGGCATCCGCGCAACCGGGCTCGATGCGTTGCCCGCAACCTCGGCATCCATGGCGTGTCCCCGAGACGGCCGCCGTTTCCCGGCGCCGGCCTTCGCCGGACAGTAAACCCTTCGCGGTCCCGGCTTCCAACAGGAATTCCGCGTGGGCCGATTGCCCCCCGGCATTGCGGCTTGGCCCGGGCTCGACCCATGCGATAGATTGGGCCTAGAGCCAATACCGTTCATTTAAGGATTCGGATCGCCTTTCTGACATTGATTGACGGGAGACGCTTGTCGGTTCGGCGCCGGAGCGGGAAGTTGCTCATCTTTCGTTTGACGCAGCGCTTGTTACGTCGATGCCGACGGGATGGGAGGCGGTCCTGTAGTATCTCGTCGAGCACGGTATCATGAAATGCTCGGCGATTCCGAGGGGGGAATGGCAGGGAAACGGGGAAGTTTCCGGCGGACGACGCGAACCGCATGGATGAAGGAGAGGTCGTCGGGATCATCGTCGGCCTTGAGCGCTGCTTCATGCATCAGGCCACGAATGGCGAAGTGGGCCATCATGAGGCCGTAGAACTCCTGTCGAACCAGATCTGGCGTTTTGCTTCGCAAGACGATCTTGGCGCCGCGCAGGTGGGTCTTCAATTCGTCTAGGGCGGTCTCCACTTCCCAGCGCTCGTGATAGAGAGCAGCCAGCTGCACGGCAGGAGCTTTCTTGTGATCCAGAATTGTGCTGACGAGCCGATAGATCGGCTCGGCGTCGGCAACGCCGTCCAGACAATAGTCGATGATGCGCACCTTGACCCCGTTGGTCTTGCGCCGCCAATCCTGCTCGGACGGGTAGATGTGGCTCAGATACGAACCGTCGGACAATGGCTCTTCACGCGCCAAGCGCATGTTCTTCTTGATCCGCCAAAGCAGATCGGCTCCGGTCGCGCGCGCCAGATTCCAGAACTCGAAGCCGAAAAACTGCCGATCTGCCAAGCACAGCATGCCAGGCTGAAGGCTTGGCAATACGGCTTTGGCTAACGTGATCTCGCCTGTTCCATAGTTCGCCATCTGGCTGCCGAACAACACGTGCGTGCCGTTCTCGACCAAAGAGACAAAGCGGATTTGCGGATAGGCGCTGCTGCCGCGACTTGATCCGGGCCGGCCGAAGACCTCGTCATTCCCCGCCTCGTCGGCAACATCCAGCGTGCTGCCGTCCAGGCTGACCAATCGCCATTCCCGATACCAGGCTCCCCGGGTCGACCGGATCGCGATCGGCTTCACCACCTCGTCATGCAGTCGACGCACCGCTTCCCATCCGAGCCGCGTGCGCGCCTGCGAGATGCCAGACTTGCCGGCTACTTTGATTGTCGCTGACGGATCGAGCAGCCAGTGCACGCCCTCCAGCAAGCAACGAAGCACTTCGCGATAAGACGAGTGCATGTACAGCGCCAGCGCAATCACGTAATAGACCACCACGTGCGCCGGCAGATCGCGCTCGCGCACGCTGGTCTTGCCGGTCGCCGCAAGAATCGCGTGAATCTTGCTCACTGGAAATGTCTTGGCGATCACACCCAAACTGATGTAGTCGGTGATTTGGCTGCCTTCCGGAAGGCTCGCAACGGTCCGTGCCATCTGTTCCGCCTCCTGCTTCGCCATCAGCAGGGTGCCAAATCAATGGTAAACAAAGTATTAAGTGAACAGTATTGGGCCTAGAGCGCATTCCGCTGATATTGAACCACTTCTCGACAGGTCAGAGCGTGAATGCGCTCTAAATTCCTTATGTGGCGCATGTTCTTTATCGGCGAACCGGGTCCACTTCGCCGGAACATGCGCTAGCCGCAGCGAGGGGGAGACAGAGAATGCGCGCGCGCTTTCGGGTTGCGGTAACGGCTCTCCTGGCGCTGCTGCCGCTCGCGGCCTGCGGCGAGAGCAACACCTTCGTGGCGCCGCCGCCGCCCAAGGTCGCGGTCGCCGCGCCGCTGCGCCAGTCGGTCACCCGCTATCTCGAGGTGACGGGCTACATGTCGGCGGTGAACCAGGTCGACCTGGTGGCACGCGTCCAGGGCTTCTTGCAGGGGATCAACTATCAGGACGGCTCGGTGGTGAAGAAGGGCACCGTGCTGTTCACCATCGAGCCGGAGCCCTATCAGCTCAAGCTCGAGCAGGCCCAGGCCGCCGAGGCGGGCGCCAAGGCGACCGCCACCCAGACCGAGGCGGAGTACCAGCGCCAGGCCGAGCTCGGCTCGAAACAGTTTGCCTCCAAATCGGCGCAGGACAATGCACTGTCGGCCCGCAATTCAGCCAAGGCCAACCTGCGCCAGGCCGAGGTCAACACAAAACTCGCCAAGATCAACTACGACTATACGCATGTCGCGGCGCCGTTCGACGGCCTGGTGACGACGCATCTGGTCTCGGTCGGCGAGGTGGTCGGCGGCGGCACGACGCCGACCCAGCTCGCCACCATCGTCCAGCTCGACCCGATCTACGTGAACTTCGCGGTCAACGAGCAGGACGTCCAGCGGCTGCGCGCCGATGCGGTGCGCCGCGGCCTCACGCCGGCCGAGATGCGCGCCGAGCTGAAAGACGTGCCGATCGAGATCGGCCTGCAGACCGAGACCGGCTACCCGCACAAGGGCGCCTTCGACTATTTTTCGCCGACCGTGAACCAGTCGACCGGGACCCACGACGTGCGCGGGCTGGTGAAGAATGCCGACCGCGCGCTGCTGCCCGGCAGCTTCGTCCGCGTCCGCGTGCCGGTGAGCGAGACCCAGGACGGGCTGCTGGTGCCCGACGTGGCGCTCGGCAGCGACCTCGGCGGCCGCTACCTGCTGGTGGTCAATGCCGACAACGTGGTCGAGCAGCGCAAGGTCGAGGTCGGCCCGGTGGTCGGCACGCTGCGAGCGATCGACAGCGGCCTCAAGGCGGACGACCGCGTCGTGGTCGGCGGGACCTTGCGGGCGATCCCCGGGCAGAAGGTCGACCCGCAGCCGCAGGCGATCACGGCGCAAGCCGGCACGCCGCCGAAATAGCGGGCGACCCCCATGATCTCGAAATTCTTCATCGAGCGGCCGGTCCTCGCCAATGTGCTGGCGATCCTCATGGTGCTGATCGGCGGCGTGGCGCTGCTCGCCCTTCCGGTGTCGCAGTATCCCGACGTGGTGCCGCCGACCGTCCAGGTCACCACCCGCTATCCGGGCGCCGGCGCCCGCACCGTCATCGATACCGTGGCGCTGCCGATCGAGCAGCAGGTCAACGGCGTCGAGGGCATGCTCTACATGCAGTCGAACAGCGCCGCCGACGGCACCTACATCCTCACCGTGACCTTCAAGATCGGCACCGATCTCAACTTCGCGCAGGTGCTGGTGCAGAACCGGGTATCGAGCGCGCTCGCCCAGCTGCCGCAGGCGGTGCAGTCGCAGGGCGTCGTGGTGCAGAAACGCTCCACCGCGATCCTGATGTTCGTCACGCTGACCTCGCCGGACGCCCGCTACGACAGCCTCTACTTGAGCAACTACGGCACCATCAAGCTCAAGGACGAGCTCGGCCGGCTGCCCGGCGTCGGCAATGTCAGCGTGTTCGGCGCCGGCCAGTTCTCGATGCGGGTGTGGCTCGACCCGAGCAAGCTCAAGGCGCGCAACCTCAACGCCCAGGACGTCATCCAGTCGCTGCAGCAGCAGAGCCAGCAGGTCGCGGCCGGCCAGGTCGGCATGCCGCCGGTGCCGAGCGGGCAGGCGTTCCAGATGACGGTCAACGTCGCCGGCAGGCTCGACGACGCCGAGCAGTTCGCCGATCTCGTCATCAAGGTCGGCAGCACCGGCGACATGACGCGGCTGCGCGACGTCGGCCGCGTCGAGCTCGGGGCGCAAACCTATTCGCAGACCTTTGCGCTCAACGGCAAGCCCGCCGCCGGCATCGCGATCTTCCAGTCGCCCGGCGCCAATGCCCTCGACGTGGCGCGCGCCGTCAGGACGAAGATGGCCGCGCTTTCTCGCGAGTTCCCGCCGGGTCTCGCCTTCGTGGTGCCGTTCGACACCACCAAGTTCGTCACCGCCTCGATCGAGGAGGTCTACAAGACCTTGATCGAGGCGGCGCTGCTGGTCCTTATCGTGATCCTGGTCTTCCTGCAGGACTGGCGCGCCATGCTGGTGCCGGCCACCACCGTGCCGGTGACCATCATCGGGGCGTTCGCCGCCATGGCGGCGCTCGGCTTCAGCATCAATCTGTCCACCCTGTTCGCCATCGTGCTGGCGATCGGCATCGTGGTGGACGACGCCATCGTGGTGGTCGAGGGGGCGGCCCATCACATCGAGGCGGGCCTGACGGCCCGCGAGGCCGCGATCCGCGCCATGACCCAGCTGCTCGGCCCGATCATCGGCATCACCCTGGTGCTGATGGCGGTGTTCGTGCCGGCCGCCTTCCTGCCGGGGCTCACCGGCCGCATCTATGCGCAGTTCGCCCTGGTGATCGCCGCGACCGCGCTGATCAGCGCCATCAACGCGGTGACGCTCAAGCCCACCCAGTGCGCGCTGTGGCTGCGCCGCCCGGTGCCGCCGGCCGAGCGCAACGCCTTCTACCGGGTATTCAACGCCGCCTATGCGCGCCTCGAGCACTGGTATGCCGGGCTGATCGGCCGCATGGTGGCGCGCAGCGCCCTGATGGTGGCGATTGCGCTCGTCCTGATCGGGCTCGCTGGCTATGCCATGTCGCGGGTGCCGACCGGGTTTTTGCCGATCGAGGACCAGGGCTATCTGATTGCCGCCGTGCAGCTGCCCGACGGCGCCTCGCTGGAGCGCACCAGACAAATCATCGACCAGGTGTCGGAGATCGCCGGCAAGACGCCGGGGGTCGACCAGGTGATCGGCATTTCCGGCATCTCGGCGCTCGACAACAGCGCCTCGCTCGCCAATGCTGGCGTCGCCTATCTGGTGCTCAAGGACTGGGGCGAGCGCGGGGCAGGGCAGGACCTGCGCTCGCTGGTGGTCGGCCTCAACCAGACGCTCGCCGCCGCCATCCTCGATGCCCGCATCGTGGTGCTGCCGCCGCCGCCGATCCAGGGCATCGGCAATGCGGCGGGGTTCGCCCTGCAGATCGAGCTGCGCGACGGCAGCCTCGATTTTCCCAAGCTGCAGGGCATCACTGGCGCCGTGGTCGCCGCCGGGCAGTCGCAGACCAGCCTGCAGCGCGTCTTCTCGCCGTTCCGCTCCAACGTGCCGCAGCTCGCCCTCGAGGTCGACCGCCGCAAGGCCGAGGCGCTCCACGTCCAGGTCGACCAGGTTTTTTCCACGCTCGCCGCCTATCTGGGCTCGAGCTATGTCGACCAGTTCAACAAGTTCGGCCGCACCTTCCAGATCTATGTCCAGGCCGACCAGGCCTACCGGCTGCGCCCCTCCGACATCGAGACCCTCACGGTGCGCAACAGCCAGGGCAACATGGTGCCGCTCGGCACCCTGGTGACGCTCAAACCCGCGGTCGGGCCGTCGCTGATCAGCCTCTACAATCTCTACCCGTCGTCGACCGTGATCGGCCTGCCGGCGGCGGGTTTCAGCTCCGGCCAGTCGATGCGGCTCCTGGAGGAGATTTCCGCGCGCACGCTTCCCCCCGGCACCGGCTACGAATGGACCGCGCTGTCGTACCAGGAGAAGGCGGTCGGCAGCCAAATCTACTGGGCGTTCGGCCTGGCGCTGGTGCTGGTCTATCTGGTGCTCGCCGGCCAGTACGAGAGCTGGTACTCGCCGGTCTCGGTAGTGCTTGCCGTGCCGCTGTCGCTCATCGGCCCGGTGGCGGTGCTCACGGGCCTCAAGATCGACAACAACCTCTACGTCCAGATCGGCCTCATCCTGTTGATCGCGCTGTCCGCCAAGAACGCCATCCTGATCGTCGAGATGGCCCGCGAGTTCCGCGCCGAGGGACGCTCGGTGCTCGAAATCCGCCGTCGACGCCGCGCGCCTGCGCTTCCGCCCGATCCTGATGACGTCGTTCGCCTTCATCCTCGGCGTCGCCCCCCTGGTGGTCGCCACCGGGGCGGGGGCGAGCGCGCGGAAATCGATCGGCATCACGGTCTTTTCCGGGATGATCGCCTCGACCTGCCTCGCCGTGCTGTTCGTGCCGGCGTTCTTCGTGGTGGTGCAGCGCTTCGAGGAGTGGCTCGCCGCGCGCAAGGCGAAGCGGGCGATCCCGCAGGCGGTGCCCGCGGAGTGACGGCCGCTTGTTGTTTGCTTGTTGATTCGTTGTTTTCGCTGCTCCTTGTTATTTACAAGGGGCGGGCCGGCCCGGTCCATCGCCTGTAAATCACCTGTTTTATCAGGCGCGCTCGCCGTGCCGGCGTCTTGTCGTCTGTGTTCGGTTCGCATCCAACGGCGCTTTGGCGTTAAACACGTGACAGGGTACTCCGTACGATGTATATTGTCAAGCGCCGTAGGGTGGGCAACGGCGGCCGAGGCGTGGCCGCTCCGGCACGGCGGAGCGCCGCGTTGCCCACGCGGTGAAACTCTCCGCACCCGGCGACCGCGTGGGCAACGGCGGGTGCGGGGTTCTCCGTCAGTCGAAAGACCGAGGCCGCCGTTGCCCACCCTACGGACGCCAGAATAAAATTGACAATGCGAGAGCGATTCCGGCATTTCCGGGCGTCGCCCGGCTTGTCCTGCACGTGCCGGGGTCAACAAAAAACCGGCCGAGGAATGGCCGGGGCCGTACGGAGGGAATCGCCATGAATCGCACAACCGTTCGCCGCATCGCCGGCATGCTGCTGGCAACGGCTGCCTTGCCGTGGGCCGCGACGGCGCAAGCCCAGCAGCCGGCAGCGCCCGCACCGGGCGTCAAGCTCGGCATCGTGTCGTTCCTGACCGGGCCGGCGGCGAGCCCGTTCGGCATCCCGGGACGCAATGCTGCGGAGATCGTCATCGAGGCGCTCAATGCCGGCAGCGCTCCGGCGCCCTACAACACGGTCGGGCTCGGCGGCGCCAGGATCGAGGCGAAATACATCGACGAGGCGGGCTCGACCGCCAACCAAGTGACCGAGTTCCGCAACCTGGTGCAGCGCGACAATGTCGACGCGGTCGTCGGCTACGTGTCGTCGGGCAGCTGCCTCGCGGTGGCGCCGGTCGCCGAGGAATTGAAGACGCTCACCGTGCTCTACGACTGCGGCACGCCGCGGATCTTCGAGGAGGGTACCCACAAATACGTGTTCCGCGTCACGCCCCATGCCACCATGGACAGCGTCGCGGCGGCCCGCTACGTCACCCACAAGCTCAAGGACATCTCCACCTATTCGGGGCTCAACCAGAACTACGCCTGGGGCCAGGATTCCTGGCGCGACTTCGTGCTCGCCATGAAGGTGCTGGCCGCCAAGGCGACGGTGGACAAGGAGCTGTTTCCAAAACTGTTCGCCGGCGAGTACGGCGCGGAGATTTCCTCGCTGCTGACCTCGAGCTCGCAGTTCATCCATTCGAGCTTCTACGACGGCGACCTCGAGGCCTTCGTGTTCCAGTCGACCGCACGCGGGCTGCTGCAGCGCATGCCGGTGATCATGACCACCGGCGAGGCCGCCATGCTGCGTCTCGGCGCAAAATTGCCCGACGGCACCATCATCGGCGGGCGCGGCCCGCACGGCCTGCTCTCCAAGCCCGGCCCGCTGAACGACTGGTTCCAAAAAATCTACATCGACCGTTACGGCATCCCGCCGACCTATCCGTCCTATCACATGGCGCAGTCGCTCCTCGGGCTGAAAACCGCCTGGGACAAGGCGGCGGCCGGCAAGGGCAAGCCGACTGTCGATCAGGTGATCGCCGCGTTCGAGGGCATCGAGTTCCAGGGCCCCAGCGCCACCATCCGCATGGCGCTCGGCAAGGGCCACCAGGGCATTTCCGAGATCAGCTATGGCACCTCGCGCTTCAACAAGCAGGAGGGCAAGCCCGAGGTGGTCGACGTCATCACCTATCCGGCCGAATGCGCCAACCCGCCGGATGGCATGACGGCGGTCGCCTGGCTCGAGGGCGGCATGAAGGGCGCGAAGTGCAATTAGCGTAGGGTGGGCAAAATCGCGCGCTCGGTACCGATGACGTTCGCGGGACTTGCTCGCGGTTTTGCCCACGCGGTTGGCCTCGCCGCGTGGGCAAGATCGCACGCAACGCTGTGCAATTCCTCTTCGCTGTGTCTTGCGATCTTGCCCACCCTACGGCGCCTACAGGTTGGCCTCGCCGCGTGGGCAAGATCGCACGCGAGGCTGTCCAACGTTTGCACGCCGTGCGCGGCGATCTTGCCCACCCTACGGCGCCTCCCGTGCTGACCGCGTTCGCGATCTTCACCGATGGCCTCGTCTATGCGGCCTATCTGTTCGTGGTCGCCATCGGGCTCACCCTGATCTTCGGGGTGATGAAGATCCTCAACGTGACGCACGGCTCGTTCTATGCGTTCGGCGCCTATGGCAGCGCCACCGCGGTCGGGCTCTATTTCGATCGTGGCCTGCCGGTCGCCGGCGGCTTTCTCGCCATGGTGCTCGCCGGCATGGCGCTCGGCCTCGTCATCGGCATCGTGCTCGAGCGCGGCATCCTGCGCCTCGTCTACGGCAAGGACGAGGTGATCGTGGTGCTGGTCACCTATGCGGTGTTTCTCATCCTCGAGGATGTCGTCATCCTGATCTGGGGACCCGGCACCTACGCGGCCTACCAGCCGCTGGTGGCAGCCGGCAACGTCGCGGTCGGCGCGCCTGATCCTGTCGGGCTACGACATCGGTCTCGTCGTCTTCGCCGCGATCCTCGCAGTCGCCGCGAGCCTGGCGCTGCGCCGCACCCGCTACGGCCGGCTGCTTACCGTGGTGATCTTCGATCGCGAGACCGCGGCCGCCTTCGGCATCAACGTCACCGCGGTCTACACCGCGACCTTCGTGCTCGGCGCGGTGCTCGGCGCGCTCGGCGGCGCCGTCATGGCGCCGAAAATCTCCGTAACCCTCGGCATCGGGGTCGAGGTCATCGTGCTCGCCTTCGCGGTGGTGGCGATCGGCGGCATGGGCTCGATCGAGGGCGCGCTGGTCGGCGCCCTGATCGTCGGCCTCTGCCGCGCCGCCGCCGTCCATCTGGTGCCGCAGGTCGAATTGTTCGTCATCTACGCGTCATGGCGCTGGTGCTGGTGTTTCGTCCCTACGGCCTGTTCACCCGGGCGCAGCCGCGGAAGATTTGACATGACGGGCCGGGCCAACCTCGTCGGCGCGCTGGCGTTCCTGCTGGCGGCCGCCGTCGCGCCGGGCCTTCCGCCCTGGCTGGTCTCGCTCGCAACCATCGCGTTCGCCAACGCGCTGGTGGTGCTCGGCCTCATGGTGATGTGGCGCGCCGGGCTCGTCTCGTTCGGCCAGGCGCTCTACTACGCGATCGGCGCCTATGCGGTGGCGCTGCTGTCGGCGCTTCCTCGGCGTCACCGACGCGCTGCTCATGGTGCCGCCGGCGGGGCGGCGGCGGCCGTGGCGGCGTTCCTGGTCGGCTTCCTGCTGGCGCGCTACCGCGAAATCTTTTTCGCCATGCTGAGCCTCGCCGTCTCGATGATCCTCTACGGCGTGCTGGTGAAGACCGAGGCCTTGGGTTCGACCGACGGCTTCAACGTCGCGCCCGCGACCTTCTTCGGCCAGGCGCCCGACGGCCACGCGCGGAATCTCTGGCTGTTCTGGCTGGTGCTGGCGATCTCGGCCGTCGCGGCGCTGGTGGTCGGCTCCTATTTCCGCTCGATCGCCGGGGCGCTCGCGGTTCCGGTGCGCGACAACGAGATCCGCGTGGAGTTCCTCGGCGTCTCGGTCAACCGCCTGATCCATTCAAAGCTCATGCTGGCCGGCGCGCTCGGCCGGCGTCGGCGGCGCGCTCGCGGCGCTCGCGGTCGGCCATGTCGATCCCAACATGGCCTACTGGACGACGTCCGGCGGCTTCGTCTTCGTCACCATCCTGGCGGGGGCGTCCTCGGTCGGCGCCGCCTTCGTCGGCTCGCTGCTGTTCGAGCTGGTGCGCTCCGATCGCGGTCGACATCCTGCCCGGCACCTGGCAGATGATTCTGGGCTCCGTCCTGCTGCTCACCATCCTGTTCCTGCCCGACGGGCTCGGCTCGCTGTTGGCGCGCCGCGCGCGTCCGCCGGAGGCGGACGCCAGATGACGACGATCCTCGCCGTCCGCGACCTGGAAAAGACTTTTGGCCGGATCGTCGCGGCGCGCGACATCTCGCTCGACATTCCGGCCGGGCAGACCGTCGGCATCATCGGCGCCAACGGCGCCGGCAAGACCACCTTCGTCAACATGATCACCGGGCATCTGCGGCCGAGCCGGGGCACCATCGCCTTCGAGGGCCGCGAGATTTCTGGCCTCGCCTCGCGCGACATCACGCGGCTCGGCATCTCGCGCTCGTTCCAGGTGGCGCAGATCTTTCCCTCGCTCGACGTCTTCGACAATGTCTGCGCGGCGGCGGCCATCGCCCATGGGCCGAATACCATGCTCGGCCGGGCGACGACGCCCTTGCGCTCGCCGCAGACGATTGCCGAGGCCGACACCCTGATCGACCTGTTCCAGCTGAACGCCTTCCGCGACCGTCGTGCCGCCACCCTGCCGCAGGGGGTGCGAAAGCTGCTCGACATCGCCATGGCGGTGGCGGCATGGCCACGCCTGCTGCTGCTCGACGAGCCGACCAGCGGCATCTCGATCGAGGAAAAGCTCGGCATCATGGACGTGATCATGCAGGCCCTGAAAAGCCGAAAAATCACCGTGATGTTCGTCGAGCACGACATGGAGATCGTGGCGCGCTTCGCCGACCGGGTGCTCGCCTTCTACGACGGCACGGTGATCGCCGACGGCACGTCGGAGCACACCCTGGCGGACCCCGGCGTGCTGGCGCTGATCGGCGGCGCGCGGCACCCCGCGCACGCAGCCCTGCCCGCGAGGACCGCCGATGCTTAGGGTGCGTAACCTGAGCGTCGCCATCGGCCCGGTGCCGATCGTCCGCGACGCCTCGCTGGAGCTCAACGAGAGCGAGATGTGCGGCCTGATCGGCCGCAACGGCGCCGGCAAGACCACCTTCATGCGGGCGCTGATGGGGGCGATCGCGGCGAGGGGCGCGGCCGAGCTCGACCATGTCGACCTGCTGCATCTGCCGGCCCATCGCCGCCTCGCCCACGGCGTCGGCTACATGCCGGAGGACCGTCGCCTGGTGCCGGAATTCACCGTCGACGAGAACATCCGCCTGCCGAGCTATGCGCTCCCCATGGACGGTGTCGAGCAGCGCCTGGAATGGATCTACGCGCTGATGCCCGAGCTGCAGAAATTCCGCGACCGGCGGGCGCCAGAGCTCTCCGGCGGCCAGCAGAAACTGGTGGCGCTCGCCCGCGCCATCATGGCGGGCACGCGGATCCTGCTGCTGGACGAGCCGTTCGAGGGTCTGGCGCCGGCGCTGGCGGGGCGGCTCGCCGAAGTGCTGGCGGGGCTGAAGAACGAGGGCGTGTCGATCCTGATCGCAGAGTCCAACGAGGTGCACGTCGCCGACCTGCTGGCGCGGGCGTATCGCATCGAGCGCGGAAGAGTGGCGCCGGCGTGAGGGCAGGGCGGATTTCGTAGGATGGGTTGAGCGTCAGCGAAACCCATCAGCTGAGGCGCGTAAAGTGATGGGTTTCGCGCAAACGCGCTCTACCCATCCTACGCGGCTACGCCGCGCTCTTTGCGGAGCGGCGTAACCAATGCGCGGGGGCAATCGCCATGACCAAGGTCGAAGATCGCACCGAGAAAGAAAAAATGCTGGCTGGCGAGCTATACCGTGCCGGCGACCCGGAGCTTCAGGCAGACCGACAGGCGGCGCAGGCGTGGATGGTCCGGTACAACGCGTCCGCCGCTTTGTCCGCGAGCGCGAGGCACGTCCTTCTCTGTGAGCAACTGGGCGCCGTGGGTCGGGGAGCCGCGATCCGGCCACCGTTTTTTTGCGACTATGGCTACAATATCCACCTCGGCGAAAACGCCTTTCTGAACTTCAACTGCGTTATTCTCGACGTCGTCAGAGTTGAGATAGGCGCGGGCACGCAGATCGGCCCCGCCGTCCAAATCTACGCGGCAGACCACCCTCGCGACCCAGTCGAGCGGCGAACCGGTTTGGAGCTCGGCAGGCCGGTCACGATTGGCCGCAATGTGTGGATCGGAGGAGGCGCGATCATCCTTCCGGGGGTGACGATCGGCGACGATGCGGTGATCGGCGCGGGCAGCGTCGTCACCCGCAATGTTGCAGCAGGAGCAACCGTCCTCGGCAATCCCGCCCGTGTAAAGGGTGCCTGATCACTCGATCTTCGAAACTTGGGCCGTCAGTTCAGGTAAACGAAGGTCATGCTCCGTGGGATGTCGGAAACTTCGTATACTCGTTCACAACCCATCGTGCGGATCATCGCTTCCACAGCCTGGCGTTATTGTCGCCCGACATGGTGACGAGCGCGTCGCGGCCGACGAAAGTGGCGCCGGCGATGCTCTGGCCGGAATTGTCCTTGAGGATGATCAGCGGCCGCAGAGCCGGCGCATCGAGCGATATGGGGACGATCGCCACCTGCCCGTTGTTGGTCGAGCCGATGGCGGCCAAGAGACCATCGGGCGACACGTCGTCGACGTTAAGCTCCTCCTTCGCCCGCGTATCGAACACGGCTCTGCGCGCGGGGTCGGCAACATCGAGCACGCCGATGGAGGATGTCTTGCCAAAATCTCCCGCAGAGGCTCCGGGACGCCCGGCAAAGGCGATCAGGCGGTCGCCCGCGCCGAACGCGCCGCTGCATTGGCACGTCTGTGCCCAGACGATCTGTCTGGCGCGGGCGTCATAGAGGACGAGCTGATTGGCCGGATAGGTGCCGAGGAGGAATTGCCCGCCGTCCGCCGTGACGTCGAAGCTGTCGATGCGGACGTCGAAGGCGTACTCGGTGTCGAGCACCAGGCCCTGCGGTGCCGTCGCATAGACCGCGATGATCGAGGCCTGGGGACTGACCGACGACTGGATGAAATAGAGGCGCTGGCCGTCTCTTGCCAGCCGCAGGTGACCCCCGGCGTAGCTGCGATGTGCCGGAACGCTCTGCACCCGCGCCTTGGAGGCTATGTCGTAGACCTCGAGCGCGCCGGCGCGCACGACGGCAACGCGCCTGGTCCCGGCGGAGCTCAGTATCGCAATGCCGCCGAGCGAGTACTTTTCATAGCCGGTCAGCGTGATCTTCGCGCTCGGCTTCAGCGTCATGGCATCGACGACATGGAGGCTGCCCTCGCGATCCGCGGTGACCGCGACGGTGGTGCGATCGAGGCTCACGGCAGTCCGGCTGAGAGCGCCGCCAAGCCGGGTCGTGGTCCTGAGCCGCCAGGCCGCGACATCGGCCGCACCGGCAGTCCAGGACGGGGTCTCGATCCGCGGGACATTGCCGAGGGCGAGAGCCGGCCGGGCCGGGGGCGGGTTCGCCGCGGGCGGAGGCGAGGCGGGTGCCGGGGGCGCAGGCTGTGCCGGCTGCGGCGTCGCCGGTTTGATCGCCGGCGGGGCGACGGCCACCTGCTGCTTCTTGAGCGCCTCGAGGCGCGCCCGCGCCATCGTGGCAAAAATAGTGTCGGGATAGTGCCGAACGAAATCCTCGAGCACCGCCGTGCTGGTCGTATCCTTTACCCCGCCGAACCACACGCGCTCGGCCTCGCCTGGCCCCGCCACCGATGGGCTTGGCGGCTCGGCAGGCTTCACCTCCGTCGGCTGGCCCGCGAGATACACTCGCCCGCCGATCGTCTCGTCGTAATAGGCCGGACGCTGCTCGTGCCGGACGGTGGCGGCGAGCCGCGCCACCTCCTCGCGCACCCCGACCGCGAGCTCGCCCAGATCGAGTCCCGGTCTGGTCAGGGTCGGAACGAGCACGCGGGTGAACACGGAGTTCGGGTTCACGTCGGCGTCGCCCAGGCGGTCGAGGGCGGTCTGCCCGACCCCCGCGGAGTAGATGGTGAACACGCCGCGCACCGGATCGAAACGCCCGAGCCCGCGCTCGGATCCGACCCCGCGCAGGCCGGGCTTCTTGAACGGATTATTCCGGCAGGCATCGAGAACCACCACGGCGATCCGGACACCATGACCCTGCAGGTCCGCCACGATGTCGTTCTCGAGGAGCGCGCCACGCGCCAGCCGCACGTCCTGCCCCGGCGCGACATTGGGCACGTCCACCGGCAGGATGTAATTCCCGCCAGCGATGGCGACGCCGTGGCCGGCAAAGAAGAAGAAAGCCGTATCGCCGGGCTCCAGCCGCTGCACCAGCTCGTCGAGCTTGTCGACCAGGGCCTGACGCCCGAGATTTTCTCCGCGGATGACCTGAAACCCGATGGCCCCGAGGGCGTCGCCGACGGCGCGCGCGTCGTTGACGGCTTTGCGCAACTGCTGATCCGCCGGCAGGTTGGGATAGGCGTCGTTGCCGACGACGAGCGCCACGCGCTTCTCCGCATGACCCGGCGCCGCCGTCAAGGCGATCAGCAACAGCGTAAAGGCGAAGGTGGCAAGCCGCATGGCGTTTCCCGACACTGTGGATTCCGATGCCGGTACTTTGCCACGGCGCCGGATGAGCCGGAAGGGCAGGCATGTGGTAGACGTGGCGAAGATTACCGAGCCTCGGTGAGAGTGAACGCGGCAAGGAGCCGGAGGAGGGGTCATCCATGCCTCCCACTCGGGCTTCCGGGCAGTCCGGAGAATCGCTACCATTCAGGTTAGTTCGGGTTCATCCGGAGAATCGCGGTTCACCTTCGGCTGCTCCGGATGGATACGAGAATGAAGCAGGGGCGGCTCAGTGCTTCTGAACAAAAGCTGGTACAGGGTCAGGTGGCTCTTGGCTGTCGCAGCCGTGTCCGTTCTTTGGACGGCTTCTCTGCAAATTCGAGCGATGGCTGAAGATGACGTGTTTCAACTAGCGGTCAACTATGTCTTCACGGGGAGAATAGACCCCCGGGACCCTCCTGAAATTGTCGATCGAAAATCTTGCATAGTTGTAGCGCTCAATTCCAAGTTCCGGACTCACATCAGATATTATTTGAGCCGGTTCAAGATGGACACCTCCCGCATTAGCAAAATCTACTCCGGCCAACAGATCTCTTATGTCTTGGAGGTCGAAGGCGACGATATCGTCGTCGAGCATCTCAATTCCGACAAAACGTCGGTGGCCAGAGGATTTCAAGTCAGCGCAAATTCCTTTGCCTGGGAGCATTGATCAATCGGAGAAAGCACTTCAGCGTATCTTTGCCGACTTCTGCAGGGCTGACAAACCCAAGTCCCCGTTCTAGGCCGGACATGTCGGAGGCCGCCGACCCACACGCTGACAAGAATTGAGAGGGGCCGGCTCACGCCGATGCGGTCTGCAAGTCCGAACTCGCCCGGCGCAGGCGTGGCGCCACTTCCTCGCCGATGAGCCGCAGCGAGCGCATGACCTTGTCGTCGGAGACAAGCCCGCCGCAATTGAGCTCGGCGAGCACGCCGTTGAGCCCGAGGCTTGCGGTCAGCTCCTGCAGGCGGGCGCAGACGCTGTCCGGCGCGCCGACGATCACCTTGCCGCGCAGCGCGTCCTCGTAGGAGATGGTCTGCAGCGCCTGGCCGCGCTCGGCGCGTTTTTCGATCGCGCGCGCGCCGGCGCTCGTCGCCGTGCGCTCGACCTGCTGACCGAGGGTGCGGTAGAACTGCATGATCGATTGCTCCGGCTCGGCGCGCGCCTCGGACTCGGTCTCGCCGACATAGACCGGCACCCGCAGATAGACCTCGCCCTCGCCGGGATGGCCCGTCGCCCGCCAGGCCTCGCGGTAGGCCGCGATGTTGGGCTTGAGCTCCTCGAGGTCGCCGAGGCGGACCGCGACGAAGATGGGAAAACCCATGGCGCCGATCGCCGGATAGGTGTCGGGGCTGGTCGCCGCCACACGCAGCGGCGGATGCGGCTTCTGCAGCGGTTTGGGGATGACCGCGACGTTGTCGAACTTGTAAAAATCGCCCGCGAAGGAGAAGCGCTGATTGCTCCAGGCGCGCCGGAGAACTTCCAGGACCTCGGCGAAGCGTTCGCGGCTCTCCGCGTAGGGAATGCCGTAGGCCTCGTAGGTGCGGGGAAAGCCGCTGCGGCCGACGCCGAAGATGACGCGTCCCCCGCTGACATGGTCGAGGGTCGCCACATCCTCGGCGAGGCGGAGCGGGTGGCAGAGCGGCAGCACCTGGACCGCGAAGCCGATCCTGGCGCGGCGCGTTCGCCCGGCGATCGCCGTCGCCACCACCAGCGGCGAGGAGAGCACCGATCGTTCCGGCACGAAATGCAGCTCGGCGAGCCAGATCGCGTCGACGCCGAAGCGCTCGGCCGCGTCGACCTGGGCAAAGGAGCGCGCGAAGGCCTCGGCGTCGGTATCGCCGGCGCTGCGCGGAAACTCGAAGAATGTGCCGAACTCGAAAGGCATGCTCCCCCCACCGCACACGCTATAGCGCGAAAAGGGCCGGAGGGTCTATTCCGCTGACGGCGGGCGGTTGCGTCGCGAACTTGCCCCTGCCATCCCCCGACCACGACGGAACGCGCGGCGTCGGCCGCAATCGCCGGAGCGAAACTGGTCTCCATTTTTCCGGAAAATGCTCTAAACAACGACAATGCAGCAGACAGTCAACGTGCTCAGCATTCAGCGGCTCGGGCCTGACGACAAGGCCAGGATCGCGGCGGTCGATGCGAAAATCCGGCTCGCCGACGCCGGCGGCTGGTTCGACGGGGAGATCCGCGACACCTGGCCGGCCTACACGTCGGCGCGCTACCTGCCGTCGGGCGCCATGGGTTCAGGCACCCGCGAGGAGCGCGACCGCCTGCTCGGCGAGGCCGAGATCATCCTCGGCGGCTGGCCCTATCCGCTCGACCTGCGCGCCCGGGCGCCGCGGCTCAAATGGTTCCATCAGCGCCCTGCGGGCGCCAGCAACCTGCTGATGGGCGATCTGTGGGGCAGCGACGTCGTGGTGACGACGTCGCGCGGGGCGGGGAACACGCTCGCCATCGCCGAATACGCGGTCGCCGGCATCCTGCACTTCGCCAAGGGATTTCACCGAACCGGCATCGATCGAGATGCCGGCGCCTTCGACTACCGGGCCTACCGCCCGCTGCTCGTGGAGGGCAAGACCGCCTGCGTGGTCGGCGCCGGCGGCATCGGCCTCGAGATCGGCCGGCTGTGTGCCGCGCTCGGCATGCGCGTGGTCGGCACCCGCCGCCGAGGGCAAGCCAACGCTTCGCTGCCAACGGGATTTGCCGCGCTCGGCGGCCCGCAGGATCTCGACCGGTTCCTGGCGACGAGCGATTTCGTGGCGATCGCCTGCCAGTGGACGCCGGAGACCACGCGGCTGTTCGACGCAAAGCGCTTCGCCGCGATGAAGGCGGGCAGCGTGCTCGTCAATGTCGCCCGCGGCGAGATCGTCGACGAGGAAGCGCTTGCCGATGCGCTCGCGCGCGGCCACCTGCGCGGCGCCGTGCTCGACGTCTATGTGGGCGAGTTCGAGCATCCGCCGTCGCAGCGCTTGTGGGCCGATCCGAAGGTGCTGATCACGCCGCACGTCTCGGGCGCCAGCGACCAGGACCGTCATGCGGCGATCGAGGTGTTTTGCGAAAACCTCGCCGCCTGGCTCGCGGGCCATCCGCTGCGCAACGTCATCGATTGGGAACGGGGGTATTAGCCGCCAGCCGGAGGGGTTGAGCGATCAGCGAAACCCATCGGCGGCGGTGCATCCGGGAATGCTCGATGATGGGTTTCGCGCCATTGGTCATCGATTATTCCGTGCTGTTCCGACCCCCGATAAGGTAGCTCGGAGCGAGGCACGTCTGTTGCGTCAGGCGCGTCCCAATTCAACCGGGGCATTGCCGCTGTTTCGCAGGTGCCCTGGAATAATCGATATGGACGCCCGGCAGCTTGGCCCGGTCGTCCAGAATGGCCGTCTTGGCCAGCTTCTCCACTTCCTGTCGGACGAACACGAAGCGCCAGCCCGGACATGCCGATGATCGTCGGCGCACCTCGCGTTACGTTCGCCGCCGGCTTGGTCTGGATTCTTCGCGAGGAATTTGTCGGTTTTTGCATAGCACGCGGAACGGCAGCCCATTTAGCCTTACCACCAGTGACCGCTGAAACGAGGTCACGTGATGCCAAGACGATCAGGCCAGGGAGTGGCGACATGAAAGTACTTCTTGCCCTCACGACAGCGACGGCACTGCTGTTCTGCGTCGGTTTCACCGCTGAGGCCAGGATGAGCACGGCCCGGTGCGTCGCCAAGTGCGAAAAGTACTGTAACAAGTACGATCCGGGGGGCGGGGAGAATAACCGGTGTTTGAATAAATGCCAGACCAGGTATCAGTGTTAGCGCGTGTCCCGGCGAAGCGTGCGCGGTTTCGCCTCAAATGATGAGCAATATCAGGAGCGTCCGGCTTGTTCTGCTGGCGTTCTTTGTCGCCGGGATGGTTGCTGGCGCGCCGGCGGCCGCGCAGCAGCCGCGGAAGCCCAACATTGTCTTCATGTTGATGGATAATCTGGGTTACGGCGAGCTCGGCGTCTACGGCGGCGGCATCCTGCGTGGCGCCGCTACCCCGCGCATCGACGCGCTCGCCGGCGAAGGCATGCGCCTGCTCAACTTCAACGTCGAGGCACAGTGCACGCCCTCCCGTTCGGCGCTGATGACGGGCCGCTTCGCCATCCGCTCCGGCACCTACGAGGTTCCCATTGGCGGCGCCCCGGACGGGCTGACGCTGTGGGAGATCACCATCGCGGAATTGTTGTCGGCGCAGGGCTACGCCACCGGCATGTGGGGCAAGTGGCATCTCGGCAGCGCCGAAGAGCGGTTTCCCACGCGTCAGGGCTTCGACGAGTGGTACGGCATCCCGCGCACCTACGACGAGGCGATGTGGCCGTCGTTGAACGAGACGAAGGGCATGTGGCCGTCGGTCGGCAACCGGCAGGGTTGGAACGCGAAGGTCGTTCACCCCGAGCATATCTACGAGGCGCGCAAGGGCGAGAAGGCCCGGCAGATTGGCGAGCTGAACGTAGACAACCGCCGAACCATGGAAGCGGAGATCACCAGCCGCGCCGTGGAGTTCATCCGGCGCAACGCGCGCGCCGACAAGCCGTTCTATGCCTACGTGTCGTTCTCGCTGGTCCACATGCCGACCCTGCCGAACCTGGAGTTCGCCGGCAGAACCGGCAACGGCGACTGGGCCGATTGCCTGGCCGAGATGGACTACCGGACCGGGCAGATCCTCGATGCCATCAAGGAAGCCGGCATCGAGGACAACACGCTGGTCGTGTTCACCAGCGACAACGGGCCGGAGGCGACACACCCCTGGAAGGGCGACAGCGGGCCGTGGCGGGGCACCTATTTCACCGCGATGGAAGGTTCGCTGCGCGTGCCGTTCATCGTCCGCTGGCCGGGCAAGGTGCCGGCGGGCCGAGTCAGCAACGAGATCGTCCACATCGTCGACCTCTACACGACGCTCGCCCGCGTCGGCGGAGCGGAGGTCCCCAGGGATCGTCCGATCGACGGAGCGGACCAGCTGGACTTCTTCGTCGGCAGGCAGGAGACCTCCAACCGCGAAGGATTCCCGGCCTACGTGGCCGACCGGCTGTCGGCGGTCAAGTGGCGGAACTGGAAAGCGCACCTGATCTGGCAGGACAACATGTACGCCCCGCCGCAGACCCTGCCATTGCCGAAGATCGTCGACCTGCTCAGGGACCTGAAGGAGGAGCGCGACGTGGCCGCGTACAATTCCTGGGTCGCCGACCCGGTGACGAGGATCATCGGCGAGCTCGAGGCCAGTTTGAAGAAATATCCGCCGATCAAGGTCGGCACGCCCGACCCCTACACGCCGCCGGATCAATCGTCCCGATGAGAGCCGCCGCGGGCGTAGTCAGACACCGCGAGTATCCGCGTCCGATAAAAAACATGCACGCTGCCGAATTTGCACAGTCTCCGGTCGGTCTCATCGTCTACACCTGTGGAGGCCTGGGTATCCGCAGAGTGGTCAGCGCGATCGATCAGCCGATCGTTCCGCCATTGATCTGCGCGGCCAAGGAAGGGAGGCGACCATGAGCTTAACAAACAGGCGCTTGATGCTGTTCGGACTTTCCGTCGTGGCCGGCACGGCGTTTATCGTATCATCCAGCGCGGCGGCGCCGATCAATGGCCCGGCGATCGGTGCATCGGCCCATCGAGCCGATCTCGTGACCGATATTGCCGACGGATGCGGACGCGATCGGCATCGGAATCGGTATGGCAGCTGCGTGTCCTCGTATACAGGCAAATCATACAGATCCCAGCCTTACCCGAATCGTTAGGGATGCCTTGTTTGCCCCGCAACCTGGCCCGATGATGCGCCACCGCTCTACGGTTCCTTGACTGGAAAATAGTCGCGGCGCAACCGCCAGGTGGGCCACCGATCGAGATAGGAGCCTCATTCTTCGCAATCTCAAACGGCGATTGCGTGGCTTGCGAGACGTCAATGTCAGCTTTCTGATCCGGCGCGCCGAAAATGCATAGCGCAGGATAGGGCTCCTCGTTCAACCTTCGTCGAGGCGCCGAAAGGCGCCACGACGGAAAGCCCGGAGTACCTTCCGCAATCGCGT
Source organism: uncultured Alphaproteobacteria bacterium (assembly GCA_963755055.1). Lineage (GTDB taxonomy): Bacteria > Pseudomonadota > Alphaproteobacteria > Rhizobiales > Xanthobacteraceae > AP-16. The sequence continues at coordinate 202,693 of CAVWIS010000018.1, forward strand.
TGTAACGAGGGCGCGATGGCGGCTGGGCGCTGGCTGCCGGCCCCCTCTCTCGGGCAGCCCATACGGAGGAAATCGACATGAATTTGGCCAGGACCATCTGGCTCGGCCTGCTGGCATCGTTTGCCGCCGTGACGGTGGCGAGCGCGCCGGCAGCCGCGCAGCAGCCCAAACCCAACATCCTGTTCATCATGGGTGACGACATCGGCTGGATGCAGCCGAGCATCTACCACCGCGGCCTCATGGTGGGCGAGACGCCCAACATCGACCGTATCGGGAACGACGGCGCGATCTTCATGGACTACGTCGCCATGCAGAGCTGCACCTCCGGACGCAATGCCTTCTTCACCGGGATGTATCCGCTGCGCACCGGCATGATCCCGCCGCAACTGCCGGGCAGCCCATCCTATCTGAAACCCGGCACGCCGGCTCTCGCCAAGTTCCTGCTCGATCTCGGCTACACCACCGGGGAGTTCGGCAAGAACCATCTCGGCGACCACACCGCCGCTCTGCCGACGGCGCATGGTTTCCAGGAATATTGGGGTTACCTTTATCACCTCGATGCGATGCAGCAGGTGAGCTTCCCGGACATCAACAGAACCCCGCTGTCGCAAACCGTTGCACCACCGTGCAAGAACACGCCGATCCCGGGGGTGCCCGAGGTTCCCGGGGCAGTGGATCAAAAAACGACGCTTTGCCTGATGCCTCCGCGCCCGATGCTCGCTTGCACCTCATCCGACGGCACGGAGAAGAATCAGACGTGCAAGGACGAGGGCCCGCTGACCTTGGAGCGGTCGAAGACGGTGGACGAGGAGATCTCGGCCAAGGTCGTCGACTTCATCGATCGAAACGACCCGAAGAAGACCAACAAGCCGTTCTTCGTCTGGTACAACCCGGCGCGCATGCACGTCACGACCGTGCTGTCGCCGAAGTACGAAGCCATGTTGGGCGAGAGAGGCGGCAGGGACTGGGGCGTCAACGAGGCCGGCATGAAGCAGCTCGACGACAACATCGGTGTCGTGCTGAAGAAGCTCGAGGACATTGGCCAGCTTGACAATACCCTGATCGTCTTCACCACCGACAACGGTGCCGAGCAGATCACCTTCCCGGACGGCGGCATCACGCCGTTCAAGGGCCAGAAGGGCGAGGCCTGGGAAGGCGGCTACCGCGCCCCGCTGGTCGTACGCTGGCCGGGCCACATCAAGCCGGGCACGGTCAGGAACCAGCTGTTCGCCGCGCTCGACTGGCTGCCGACGCTGGTCGACATCGCCGGCGGACCCAAGGGCGACGAGCTGAAGAAGCAGATCGAAGCCGGACAGTATCCCGGCATCGTCAAGACCACGCTCGACGGAGTCGACCAGCGTGCCTATCTCGAAGGCACGTCGGAGAAGTCGGCGCGCGACTACTTCTTCTATTTCTCGGGCTCGACGCCGTCGGCGGTGCGCTACAAGAACTGGAAGATGTACTATACCATGGCGCAAGAGGGGGCGACGGGATGGATCTTGCCACTCACCTCGTACCATTTCACGCTGGTCCAGAACATCAAGCGCGACCCGTTTGAGCAGGCAGTAGGGACCAACCAGAAGACGGTCCTGGGTTTTGGCGGCGCGCTCGCCGCTCCAATGACCGCCTTCCTGTACGACTGGAACATGCTGCCGATCGGACAGCAGCTGTGGACGGAGCATCTGCTGTCGTACGATAAATTCCCGCCGTTGCAGGCCCCCGAAACCTATAACCTCAGTGGGATCCTGGAGATGGTCAAGAAGGCTCATGCCAGTCACGCCAGCGACTAGCGACGTGGGATGATGCGTGGGCGCGCGCAACCGGGCGCCCACGCACATGTCGATCAAGCGAAAAGTGTGCGCGCCGAAACACGCCGCGGCCGAAGCACGCCGCGACGGGCGGCAGCGTAGACGCTAGCGCCCGCTGCCGGGGCCAGGAGAGCGACAATGGACGTGAGCACGACATTGCGGCTTGCCTTGCTGGCAACGCTCGCCTTGGCAACGGCGGCGGTCACGCCCGCCTCGGCGCAGCAGCAGAAACCCAATATCCTCGTCATCATGGCCGATGACATCGGCTACTGGAACATCAGCGCCTACAACCGCGGCATGATGGGCTATCGCACGCCCAACATCGACCGCATCGCCGACCAGGGCGCGATCTTCACCGACTACTATGGCCAGCAGTCGTGCACCGCCGGCCGCGCGGCGTTCATCACCGGCCAGAGCCCGTTGCGCACCGGTCTCCTGAAAGTGGGCCTGCCGGCGGCGCGGGAGGGGTTGTCGGCGCTCGACCCGACGCTCGCCGAGCTGCTCAAGCCCCAGGGCTACGCGACCGGGCAATTCGGCAAGAACCATCTCGGCGACCGCAACGAGTTCCTGCCGACCGTCCACGGCTTCGACGAGTTCTTCGGCAACCTCTACCATCTGAATGCCGAGGACGAGCCGGAGCACCCGGATTATCCGAAGAGTCCGGCATTCAAGGCACAATTCGGCCCGCGCGGCGTGATGAAATGCGTCGCCACGCCCACCGCCACCCCGGGCGACGATCCGCGCTTCGGCACCTGGGGCAAGCAGAAATGCGAGGATACCGGGCCGCTCACCAAGAAGCGCATGGAGACGATCGACGAGGAATTCCTCAACGCGTCGATGGACTTCATCGATCGCGCGAGCCGGGACAAGAAGCCGTTCTTCGTATGGTTCAATCCGAGCCGCATGCACATCTGGACGCGGCTCAAGCCGGAGTTGCAGGGACGGACCGGGCTCGGAATCTATCCGGACGGCATGGTAGAGCATGACGGCCAGGTCGGCCAGCTCCTGAAGAAGCTCGACGACCTCGGCATCGCCGACAATACCATCGTGATCTACACGACCGACAACGGCGCCGAGACGTTCTCCTGGCCGGACGGCGGCACCACCCCGTTCCGCGGCGAGAAGAACACCAACTGGGAGGGCGGCTACCGGGTTCCGGCGATGGTGCGCTGGCCCGGCCTGGTGCCGCCGCGCAGCGAGATCAACGACATCTTCTCGGCGGAAGACTGGGTGACGACGCTGGTGGCGGCGGCCGGCGAGCCGGACATCAAGAACAAGCTGCTGCAGGGCTACGATGCCGGCGGCAAGACCTTCAAGGTCCACCTCGACGGCTATGACCAGCGCGACCTTCTCTCCCGCAAGGGCCCGGACAAGCGCCGCGAGTTCTTCTACTGGACCGACGACGGCAACCTCGCCGGCCTGCGCTACGACCAGTGGAAGGCGGTCTTCCTGGAGCAGAAGGCCCACGGTTTCGACGTCTGGGCGCAGCCGATGGTCCAGCTTCGCCTTCCCATGCTGTTCAACCTGCGCTCGGACCCGTTCGAGCGTGCCCAGCACGAGGCCGGCGACTACGTGCGATGGTTCGTCGAGCACGCCTTCGTGGTGGTCCCGGCGCAGGCGATCGTCGCGCAGCATCTGATGAGCTTCCAGCAGTTCCCGCCGCGCCAGCGGCCGGGTTCCTTCTCGGTCGAGCAGGCCATGGAGAAGCTCAGGAATCCGCCGTCCGGCAATTAGCTACTTTCAGGCGCAAAATCGGCATTTCCAAGAGGTGGGTCAATCGGGTTTCGGCAAAGCAAGACCCGCCGGGATGACCGAGGGACGCATCAGCGGGGTCAAACGACGGCAGGGCCTCGACCGTTGCCACTACAAAGGCCTCGTCGGAATGAACCGCTCGGCCGATATTGATCGCGCCAAGGCCAACCCAGCGAATGACCTTCGTCGACGGCTCGAAAAGGCTCAGAAGCTTGCCTTCGGACCGCGGATTGCCGTGGAAGATGCGTGCCTGGTCTGCCGAATCATCTGCGGCATGCGCGGTAGCATCGTTTCCAGTCCTCGATCCGATCAGCCAGCCCCCGGTCGTCGGGCGCGACCCGGGCGACGTCTGGCACGTCGCCAGATCAGGCTAAGAGCCGCGCTGCAGGTGTCAAGAGCCACCAACAGCGCGGCATAGTTTAAGGCCTTTTTGCTATTCCGTCAGCTTAGTTGCCCCGGCCGCCACGGTTTCTCATCGCCGCTTCGATCTGCGCCTTTACCGCTTCGAGGTTGAAGCTGGCGCCTTTCTGTGCGGGCGGGAAGTCGATGAAGGTCTGGCCCAGCTTCGCCGTTTCCTGCTGGACGAAGACACCGCGCCAGAATTCGTACATGTACCAGTTTATGTACGCCACTGAACCGGTTTGGGCATTTACAGTCAGGCCAGTACGCTCCCACGGATCGAGCCTGAGGTTGGTGACGATCGGCCAATCGACCTTCGTGGTGTTGCCGAACCACCCGGACGGCTGGTCGGTGAACCGGTACTTGAAGTCTCCGATGCGCGCAGCAGCAAGCGTGGTTTCAGTGAAATACCAGATCTCATTGCGCTTCGATGGCCCCTTGCCGGTGATCAGATCCATCTGGTTGTAGCCGTCGAGGTGCTGCTTGTACGTGCGGTCACCGATCTGCTTGCCCTTCTTGAGCTCGTCGACGATGTTGGGATTGCCTGCCGCGGCGACGAAGGTCGGGAACCAGTCGAGTCCGGAGACGACGGCATTCTCCACCTTGCCCGCCGGAATCCTGCCGGGCCAGCGGATGATCATCGGGGCGCGGAACCCGCCCTCGAGGCCGGTTCCCTTGCCTCCGGCGAACGGGGTCTGACCGCCGTCAGGCCAGGTAAAGTTCTCGGCGCCGTTGTCGCTGGAAAAGGCAATGATTGTGTTGTTTTCGAGTCCATTGTCCTTCAGGTACTTCATGACCGAGCCGACGATATCGTCGAGCTGCGACATGCCGGCTTCCGAGATGGACCAGCCGTTCTCGGGCGTGCGCCGCTTCTCGTACTTCTCTGACAGATGCGTGACCACGTGCATGCGAGTCGGATTGAGCCAGAGGAAGAACGGCTTTTGATCCTGTCTTGCCTTGTCGAGGAACTTGAGCGCGTTCGCCAATATCTCGTCGTCCACGGTTTCCATGCGTTTCGGACAGAGCTCTCCCGCATCCTCGATCTTTTGCCTGCCAACCCGGCCCCAGCGAGGTTCCACCGTGGGGTCGTCGACATTCGTGGCCCAGCTATGAACCACATGCCGTGGGCCCACCGTGGCCTTGAGCGCCGGCGGGTAGTTCGGATGGCACGGGTCCTCCATCGCGTCGAGGTGATACAGGTATCCGAAGAACTCATCGAAGCCGTGCAGCGTGGGTAGGAACTGGTTCCCGTCGCCGAGGTGGTTCTTGCCGAACTGGCCGGTGACGTAGCCCATGGATTTGAGCACGCTGGCAGTTGTTGGTGCCTCGTCAGGCATGCCCAGAGGGGAGCCGGCCTGGCCGACGGTTGTCAATCCGGTGCGAATGGGCAATTGGCCGGTGATAAAGTTCGCGCGACCCGCCGTACAGCTCGCCTCGGCGTAATAGTCGGTGAATTGCATGCCTTCGGCCGCCATCTGGTCCAGGTTCGGCGTTCGAACGGCCATCATGCCCTGAGTGTAGACGCCGACATTACCCCACCCGATGTCGTCGCCCATGATGAAGACGATGTTGGGCTGTTGCTGTTGCTGCGCGGCCGCCGGTGCGCTCGCTACCGTCGCGGCGGCAAGCAGACCCAGCAGACCGCGCCAGATGCCTTTGGCCAAACTCATCAGTTCACCTCCTCGTTGTCGACTGCCCGAGACGGGCCGCCAGCCTTCACCCGATTGCAAAGAGAGCCGCTGGCCCATTCGAGCCGCCCCGCCATTGTCACCCAGGCCTCGCGGCGCCGATACTGCACATAGGGGAAGGTCTGCGGGCTCACGCTCATTCGGGGTCCTGCACCTGGCTGCCGGGGCAGCAGTAGGGTTCGGCCGGGCCGTTGCGGCGGGGTAGCGTACCGGCGTCGGCCGCCTCGCGAACCCTCGCCATTCAGCGAACGTACCCATCCCAAATTGCTGGTGCGGCCACATTGCGCAACGCTCTCGCGACCACGATGACGGCCATCACAAAAGTGTCTTATTCGCGCCGGTGAACCGGTTCACGGTTGCAGCTCCGTCGTCGTCCGGCTGATCCCGGCAGGGCCGGCATCCAGCACGCCAAGGTCAACGGCGGGGTCTGTCGGGGGCCGCAAGCCCAGCTACACAGGGACCCTCGACCCGATGACGAGGGGGTGTTGTTGACCTATGTCAATCCGACATTGCGATCTTCGATTTATGTAGATCGGCTGTGCCGTCTCAATTTCCGACCGCCAATGGGAGAATGAGAATGACCAGGAGCATCTGGCGCGGTCTGCTGGCGTCGGTTCTCGCCGGAACGACTGCGCGTCGGACAAGGTGGAGTAGGCCGATTGCCCTCATGATCGTCGCCGTGGGGTGCTGTAGCTTCATCTTGCCGCTGATCGATCCTTGCGGCTGGTTTCGCGCCAATGCGCAAAGCCCCACGGGCCATCGTCAACCATCCGCCGCGGATGTGCCCAACACGGACCCATCCAAGAAAAAAGAGGCCCTCTCTCCGGCAGACCGAGCCATGGAACGTGCACTGAACAATGTCTGCCGCGGTTGCTCGACGGTGGTCGCGGTCGGCAACGTCCCTCGCTATGACATCGCTGCCCAGTGCCGCGCAACCGCGCGCCCAGGGCGAGACGGGGACGGCTGCCCGCGAGACGAGGAAGAGGCGCGCAACCAGTTGAACAAAAAGTGGAACCAGTTCACTGCGGCGGCGCGGTCCAATTGCATACAAACTGCCGCGATCGGTGCCGAGCCAAGCTATGTTGAGCTGCTCACCTGCCTGCAAGCCACGCGCATCGCTCCGACCCTGCCAGAGGCGCGGTGATGTGGGCTTAGGCGGGACCGTTTGCCACCCGGGAGCCGAAAAGGGTTCGGCTAACCTCGCGAGTTCCGGCCGGTCGCTTTCGCACAGCTCTGCGGAGTGCCGACTTGATCTATGTCAATAATGACGCTTACTTGATTTATATCAATGGTGGGACTGCTTGATCTAACTCAACGGCGCGTTCTTGCGTCGCGGTTATGCTTGCGCAGGATGACCGTCTCACCGAAACTTTAGCCCGGTTGCGGTCAAAAGCGGGCTGACGCGGTTCGGTTAATTCTCGGCCGAACGTTGCGGCTGCTGCCGATTTTGCACAGTGCGGGAATCCCCGTGCTCCGGAAATTGTCGCCTGCCTTAGGTTTCTCTGACCCAATGCGAGTTGGAGAACGTCTGCAGAGGGGCCCGAAGTGCGCTTGCTGTGTCCGATGCTGATCTGCCTGTCAGTGGGCTTGGCGCTCGCAACATGCGAGGCTGCGGAACCATTGCCGCGCTCGGTATTGATAGTCGCGCAGTGGGATCCCGACCTGCCTTGGTATGCGGCAGTGTCCTCGGCGCTTCACCCGACCCTGCGCGCTGCCTCCCCGGAGCCGGTCGCCGTCTATGCTGAGGCCCTGGACCTCAGCCGATTTCAAAAGTCCCCAGCATCAGCAGAACTTTCGGCGCTATCTTCGAGAAAAGTACCAGGACAGGAGCATCGGTGCCATTGTTGCGGTTGGTCCATTGGCGCTCGAATTCATGTTGAGCACACGGTCGGAGCTGTGGCCCACGGTTCCGGTGGTCTTCAGCTCGGTTGACGAGCCCACGATTGCGCAGCTGAAACTTCCGGCTGACGTCACCGGGACCACCGTCCAGCTGACCCTTCGCGACATGGTGGCCGTCGCGCGAATGCTGGTGCCGAACCTCAAGGGCATCGCCCTGGTGGGGGAACCGCTGGAGGGCACGAGTGTCTATCGCAACTTCAAACAGGAGATACCGCCAATCAGAGCGACGCTCGATTTCACCGACCTCACTGGCTTGCCGATGACAGAGGTGAAGACGCGCGTTGCCGCGCTGCCGGCAGATACCGCAATCCTCTACACGGCGATATTCATCGACGGAGCCGGGGTCGCGTTCGATCCGACGGCCGCGCTGGCGGGAATCGCCGAGGTGGCCAACCGCCCGATCGTGATCAGCACCGAGCCCCAGCTCGGGCATGGAGCCGTCGGTGGCATCATTCTCAGGCCTGGCCTGGTCGGTGGCGATGCGGCGCGGCTTGCATTGCGCATTCTCAACGGCGAGAGCGCCGCGAACATCCCTGTCGTACGGGGCGACTACGCCCAGCCGCTGTTCGATTGGAGGCAGCTGGCGCGATGGGGCATCGACGAGACCCGGCTCCCGCCGGGCAGCGAGATCCGCTTTCATCAACCGACTTTATGGGATCAATACAGGTGGCCGATCATCGCGGCCCTTATCGTGGTGCTGGCCCAGGCCGCCATGATTTCGTGGTTATACTCGGAGCGCCGCCACCGACGGATTGCGGAGGCCGATTTGCGGAAACGGCTGGTAGAAGTCATTCATTTGAACCGTACCGCTATCGCGAGTGTGCTGTCGGCGTCCATCGCCCATGAGCTCAACCAGCCGTTGGCGGCCATCTTGAGCCATGCCGAGGCGGCAGAGCTCTACCTCAAGGCCGATCCACCCAATCTCGAGCGGGTCGCGCGTATTCTCTCCAGCATCCGGCGGGACGATCAACGCGCGGCCGATATCATCAGCCACCTGCGTGGACTGTTGAAACGGACCGGCGCCCGTGATCTGCAGGAATTTGATGTCAATGAAGTCGTCCGCGATGCGGTCCAGCTTCTTGAGCCGGAGGCCTTGAGAAGGGGTGTGGAGCTCATCGCCGACGAGATGGAAGGCTCTTTGCCCGTGCGCGCCGACCGGATCCACTTGCAGCAGGTCATCTTGAACCTTGCAGTGAATGGGATGGATGCCATGCAGGGCTGCCCCCCAGGTGGCGGCAGAATGTCGATCCAGACGGCATCGCTCGGCAATTCCGCCATCGAGGTGTCGGTCGCCGATTCCGGGACCGGCATTCCCATGGACAAGCTGAATGACGTTTTCGATACGTTCTTTACGACCAAGCTGCAGGGCACCGGGCTCGGCTTGTCCATTGCGCGCACGATCATCGAGACCTACGGAGGCAAGATATGGGCGGAAAATCGACCCGAGGGCGGAGCGATCTTTCGTTTTACCCTGCCGTTGTCCAGGGTGCCCGCCACATGACAAACGCGCTTCCACTCGTTCACATAGTCGATGACGACGTGTCGTTTCGTGAGGCGATCGGCGATCTCCTGAGCGCTTGCGGCTACAGGGTTGCGGTCTACAAATCGGCAGCGCAGCTGCTGAAGACGCCACGGACCGGTGAGCCTGCCTGTATTCTGCTGGACGTGCAAATGGCAGACATGAGCGGACCGCAGTTGCAGGACCAGCTCGCGGAGCTGGGGAATAGGCTGCCCATCATTTTCGTAACCGGTTATGGAGATATTGCGACGACGGTGCGGACGATCAAGGCCGGCGCGGAGGACTTCCTCGCTAAACCAGTGCCAAAAGAGAGACTTCTGGAGGCGATTCAACGCGCCCTGGTGCGCTACGAGGAAGCGCAAAAGAAGGAAAGTCGGATCGTCGCACTGCGTTCGCTTCTTTCTCGACTTACCCCTCGTGAGCGCGATGTCTTCGCGCTGTTGGTTCGCGGCAAACCCCACAAGCAGATTGCTCATGCGTTGGGCACCTCGGAACGTACCGTCAAGCTGCATCGGCACAATGTGATGCAGAAATTTCACGTTCGATCGCTTGCGGAGCTTGCGGTCATTGCCGATCGTCTTGAATTGCTGCATGGCCACCGCCGAGTTTAGGCCGATCGTGATTTCCCCAATGAGATTGTCGGGTCGCCGACTTTCGGTGATGCCATCGACATCCACCGACCGCCGATCGGGTGCTCTCAATCATCCATCCCCTATGGACAGGTATCGTCGTGCCCCAGTTCTGTCATAAAGGTCACGAGCGGAGAAACATCCACGCTCGCCCGACAAGACGGATGCCGAGGAATCCATGCTGAAACGGCGACGGATCGTTGCGGTCGTGGATGATGATCCGAGCATGCTGAGGGCAGCCGAAAACCTGTTGGATGCCCATGGTTTTGCAACCGAAGTCTTTTCATCGGCGGAGGAATTCCTGGCTCGCCAGGCCGGACCTCGCGCCGACTTTCTTCTCGTGGACATCCATCTCGGCGGCATGTCTGGAATTGAGTTGCGGCGCCAATTGGCCGCTGCCGGCGACACGATTCCGGTCATCTTCATGACGGCTCTCGACGGCGACGCGATCTGCGAAGAGGCGCTGAAGACGGGAGACGTTGTCTGTTTGCGCAAACCCTTCTCGGCGCGCAAGCTGATTGAGGCGATCGAGAACGCCACGCCCTAGCCGGGATCGGTATTGCCGAGTGGCATTGGTCTGCGATCCCCATTCGCAACAGCTCAGCATGACCGTATGCTGCGCCATTGCGGCACGCGCGAACGGCTACAGCCGGCATCGTCACCGGCCTTGGTGAGGATTTCGTACGTATTTGCAGCAGGTCACATCCCCGCCGAATAGGTGGTCGACTGGGCGCTGGCGACCTGCAGGTGAGGCCGAGCGACGCCGAGCATACCAGCCAGTCTGGGCAGATCGGACGACAATTCGTGCAGCGTGGAGCCGCGGAGGAAGCTCACGAAGCTTGCCCGGCACGAAAATAGTTTCGACGTACCCCGGGCAGCACCAATCAGGGTCTTCCCTGGAAACATTCGGGGAAAACCCTGGGGGGTTTATTTCCGCTTGTCAGTGCGTCGCAAAATGGACCACAATTCGTCGCAATACCGCCCGATCCTGATATGTTCTTGTCATGCGGGAAGTGATAGATGAGGTGGCAGCGATCGGTCGTTGCGTGGCTGAGGGCGCTCTCAGAGCGTGCGAGGTATCCTTCGTGCGGGCTTTCGCATCCCATCGAGCGCTCTTGGGTTGCCTCCGATCTGCTGCGCTGGGTACAATTCCTCGATCGGTTGATGGGGGAACAATGCTCGTGACTGTCTACACCCGACAGCTTGCCGCATCGCCGAGAACGAGGACACTCCGCCGGGCGCGGACGTCCTTGCCGCGACCCGGGGCGGCGACGTCCGCGCGTCCGGCTGGCCACCTTGGATGATGATTCCGACCGGGCCTTTTTGACGATGATCGGAGCGGCAGCGACGCGGTTGAGCTTAGCTCTCTTGATATTCGCCACGATGGAAGTTGCCGCGGCAGAGCCGCCCCGCGTCCTGATTCTGCACGCGTTCGGTCATGCTTACTCGCCGTGGAGCGATATGGCGGGAAGTTTTCGCGCAGAGCTCATCAGGAAGTCTCAGGCACCTGTCGATCTCTACGAGGTCTCGCTTGATACGGCGAGGGCGCAAGACCCGGAACATGAAAGGCCATACGTGGATTACATGCGTGCGCTCATCGCCGGGCGCAAGCTCGACCTGATCGTACCGGTGGGCGCCCCTGCGGCGTTCTTTCTCCAGCGTCACCGGCCGCAGCTGTTCCCAACGACGCCAATGCTGATCGTCGGCGCCGACATGCGTCGCATCCCCGGCGCGACACGCACGGCAAATGACGCGGCCGTCCTGTTGGATCTCGATCTCCCGGCCTATTTTCGCAACGTCCTGCGTCTGCGGCCTGACACGACAGATGTAGCAGTCGTTGTGGGGAACTCTCCCGTCGAGCGGTACTGGGCCTCCGAGCTGCGTCGCGATTTCCAGCCGTTTACGGACCGCGTGAACGTCACCTGGTTCACCGACTTGACCTTCGCCGAAATGCTGGATCGCGCCGCCAGAATGCCGCCGCAGTCGGCCATTTTCTGGTTTCTGCTTTCGGAGGACGCGGCGGGCGTCCCGTATTCCGAGGATCGGGCTCTCGAAACCATGCGCGCAGTCGCCAATGTCCCCATTTTCGGCATGGGCGACTACCAGTTGGGCCGGGGCATTGTCGGCGGCCCTCTGATGCAGACGAAAGCGCTGGGCGAGCGGGCCGCGGAGGTGGGCCTTCGCATCCTGGGAGGCGAGGCGCCAAGCCTGATCAGCTCGCCGCCCGTGCTCTTCGGAACCCCGATGTACGACTGGCGCGAACTGCGGAGATGGAACATAAGCGAATCGCTGCTGCCCGCGAACAGCAACGTGCAGTTTCGCGAGCCCACCGTATGGCAGCGGTATCGCTGGCAGATCCTGGTGGTCGTAGCAACGCTTCTGGTGCAGACATCGCTGATTACCTACGTGCTCCTGCAAAGCCGCAGACGTCGCGCGGCCGAGACCTCGCTCAAGGAGAGCGAGGAGCGAATGACGTTCACGGCGGCTTCTGCGAATGTCGGGCTTTGGCAATTTGACCCGGAGACGGACGAGCTGTGGGCCACGGAGCATTGCCGCGCATTGTTCGGCCTGGCAGACGATGTCCCGCTGACGCGCGACACGTTGCTCGCGGCGGTTCACCCGGACGATCGCGAGACTGTGATCTGGTCGCTCCGGACGACTGGGGAAGCAGACCAGTCCGCCGTCCAAGATGCTCGCGTTGTCCTATCGGGTGATCAGGTGCGCTGGCTCCGAGTTCAGGGCGCGTTCGCATTCCGACGAGCATGGAACGCCAAGACAGTTGAGCGGGCTCTTTGTCGACGTCACCGAGCAAAAGGCCGCTGAAGCCGAAGCCGCGCTGCAGCGCCAGGAGGTAGCGCATCTGATGCGCGTTTCGGTGGTGGGCGAGCTGTCCGGCGCGATCGCGCACGAGATCAACCAGCCGCTCACCGCGATTCAGTCGAATGCGGAGACGGGACTGGACCTGCTGGCTGACAAGGACACCGGACCTCGTCGAAATTCGCGAGGTATTTCAGGATATTGTTCAGGACAACCGGCGAGCCAGCGAGGTCATTCAGCGGCTTCGCAGTCTCCTGAAGAAAGGCGAGAGGCAAATCCGAACCGATCGATATCAATGAACTGGTCAATTCGACGTCGCATTGCTCAACAGCGAGCTGATCAGCCGCAGGATCAACGTGAAAGCATGACCTGGCGGGCAATTTGCCTGGTACGTTCGGGCGACGCGGTACAATTGCAGCAGGTCGTGCTCAACCTCGTCATGAACGCGATGGACTGCGATGGCTTCCACGCCGATCGCGCAGCGACTGATCACCGTCTGCACCCGGGCGGCGGGGGCGGGAGCCGTCGAAGTGCTCGTAAGGGACCGTGGAACCGGCATCCGTCCGACGGAGGAGGATCGACTTTTCGAGCCGTTCTATACGACGAAGACGCACGGGCTTGGGCTCGGGTTGGCGATCTGCTCGACGATCGTCGAGGCGCATGGCGGAGACATGACGCTGACCAATGATGATGCGGGCGGGGCTGTTGCGCGGCTTTCGCTGCCCGCTCAAAAAATGTCCATCGCGGCGAAGTGACTGCGGATGTTCACGGTCTTTATCGTCGATGACGACGCTGGTGTGGTCAAGGCGTTGTCGCGCCTGATGCGCCTGAAGGGCTACGAGGTTCGATCATTTACGTCTTCGCAGGAGTTCCTGGTGCAGCACGATCGCGACGGTTCCGGGTTGCGCGGTCCTCGATGTCGCGATGCCCGGGCTCGACGGTCTTGAGCTGCAGAAGGCGCTGACAGCCGGAGGGTCGCGTCGGCCGGTCATTTTCATCACCGGGAAGGGCGACATTCCTACGAGCGTGCGCGCCATGAAGGCAGGCGCCATCGATTTCCTGACCAAGCCGGTGAGCAACACGGACTTGTTGGGGGCCATAGCGCGAGCCCAAGACCAGGATACCAGGTTTCGGCGGATTCAAGCCGAATTGGCGGAGATCGAAGCGAGGATGGCGACCTTGACGCCGCGGGAACGCGAGGTGCTGACCCACGTTGTCGCCGGGCGGCTCAACAAGCAGATCGCCTACGATCTTGGGACGGTGGAGAAGACCATCAAATTCCACCGCAGTGCGATGATGCGAAAAGCTGGGGGTGCGCACGATCGCCGATCTCGTGCGCATGGCGGAAAAGGACAGGATTTCAAGGTAGCGGCATCGGGCAGACGACGGTCCTGGCCCAACGGCCAGGTCGACAGTCCGCGCAGGTGGCGGCGACGATCGTGCCTTCATGGCGGAAACGCCCGATGGATCGCGATTGTGGACGACGACCCGTCCGTGCTGAAAGCCTTGCGCCGCACGTTGCGCGTTCGCGCATTTCAGGCAATGGCATTCGGATCGGCGCATGAGTTTCTTGCGGCATTGTCCGGCAGGGCTGCCCGAGTGTCTGATTGTCGACCTGCAAATGTCTGGCATGACCGGGCTCGAGCTTCATGATCACCTGATGCGAAGCGGCATGAGAATTCCGACCATCATCATCACCGCACACAGTGAGATCAGAGTAAGGGAACGTCCCGAAGCCGCTGGTGTCGTCGCGGTTCTTGCAAAGCCCCTGCGGAACGCGTCCTTGTTTGCTGCCATTGATAACGCTCTTGAGATCGCAAAGCGCGGTCGACCCAACGGAGCGTGCTGAGCGCAAGGCGGTGTCAGCAGCAACCTCGCAGGATACGCCGGTCCTGGACCTTGGCCCAGTAGAGCGCGGCCGCCTTCCCCGATAATGCTTTTCACGATCGCCTGGTTGCATACGGGGAATCAGCTCATGCCGCCGAGCAGTATCCATGCGTTCGACGACCCTTACTCCTACCAGAGTGCCATCCGCGGTGCGGTGGCGGAACTGGTCGTCACATCGAACGGCGCCTTTCGGGCAGAGTTGACGAAAATCGACCTGCATGGACTCTGGCTGCAGCGCGGCCGGGAAACGCTCCCTCGCGTGGCGCGCGCCACCACATCGGCGGACCGGGTGGCGATCGCGTTTCTCGCCGAGCCGACGCAGGCGCCTGTACTCCATGAAGGCAGGGACCTTCTGCCGGGCGAGCTGATCGTCCACCGTCCGTCGGCGACGCATTACAGTCGAACCTTGGGGCCCTGTCATTGGGGATCGATGTCGCTGACGCTGGATGCCCTCGACGACGCGGGTCGGACCCTTGGCGATCGCGCGCTGTCTGTGCCGACGAATGCCTACAAGCTGCGACCGTCGGCCGTCCTGATGTCGGGATTGTTGCGCCGGCATCGGGCCGCGGAGCAGCTCGTCCGTAATATGCCGGCGGCTCCTGCCGGCGCCGAGGTGGTCCGGGCGCTCGAGCATGGCCTTCGCCATGCGATGGTTCTGTGCCTGACGGGAGGCGTCCCGGATCGGCAGCCGGCCGCGGATCGCTGCCGCGCGGCCGTAATGAGCCGGTTCGAGGAGTTGCTCGAGGCCAACCACGACCGGGCGCTCTATCTTGCCGAGATTTGCCATGCGATCGGGGCGTCGGAGCGCACGCTTCGCACATGCTGCCATGAGCGATTGGGCATGAGCCCGTTTCGATACCTCTGGCTGCGACGGATGCATCTGGCGCGCCGCAAGCTCCTCGAGAACGACCAGGCCGGTTCGAGCGTGACCGATGTCGCCACCGAATACGGGTTTTGGGAGCTTGGCCGTTTCGCGGTCGAATACAAGGCGCTGTTCGGCAAATCGCCGTCGGTCTCGCTGCGCCGGCCGCCGGATGATCTGGCCCGATGGCGCAATCGGCCAATCGAGTTGACGCCGTGAAGAATATGCATAGCGCGGGCCGCATGGGAGCTCGACAATGACGACAATGAGTTGACGCGAAACGCGGGCAACCTTCTCGAGGGCGACCTCGCGGGCGCGGACGGTTCCGCTTCGGTGTTCATCGACCGGTTCGGGTTTGCCTTTGGGGGCGCGCGCTCCGGCGGAGCCCGTTTCGCCGGAGCCCGCTTCGGCCGCGTCGGCTACGGCCGCTTCGGCGTCGGTGGGGTCGCCGTCGCGCGCGGCGGTGCGTGGTATCGAGGCGCGCCGCTCGCTGCCGCGGCTGTGGGAGGGGCGGCGCTCGGCGCGGCTGCTGCGTACGGGGCATACGGCGCGCCCACCTGCGGATACTACCCATATCCGCCCTGCTGACTGGACTCGCACGACGGATCGCGCTCGCTCGTCGCTCATGGAGGCCGGATCATGATCATTGGACGCCGGCTGGTGGTGAGCGCGGCAGCGCTTGCGGTATCGGCCGCGACAGGTTTTGCCGGCCCGTGCTCGCAGGAGATCGAGCGCGTGCAGGCCGCGGTCGACGCCAGGCTCGAAAAAAAGGCCGCCGCCGGGCCGCAGGCACGCGAAAGCCCGGCGGCCATGGAGCACCGTCAGCCGACGCCGGCCTCCATTGCCGCCGCCGAAAGCCGCCTCGGCGACGTGTCGCCCCGGACCGTGCAGGCGATTGCAGCGGCTCTGGCAAGGGCGCGCAAGGCGGACCGGGCTGGCAACACTCGCGCCTGCACCCGGGCGCTTGCCCAGGTTCGGCGCGCACTCGCTCGGTAGAATGAGCGCCAGCGACAGAACGCAAGGAGGGAGCGATGACTGTTTCGGCAAATGCGATGCCCGAGGACGAGCAGCGCAGCATCAGGCAGGCCGTCCACGATCATTGGGTGCTGTTCCTGATCCAGGGCGTCGTCATGACCGTCTTGGGCCTGTTTGCGCTTGCCGCCCCCGTCGTGGCTTCGCTTGCGGTGGACCTTTATGCCGGGTGGCTGTTCGTCATCAGCGGGATCGTCGGATTTGCCACCCTGCTCCGGGCGCGGAATATACCGGGCTTTCTGTGGGGTCTGGCCGGGGCGGCGCTGGCGGTCGCGGTCGGACTGTTGCTGATCCTGCGGCCTGCTTCCGGCCTGCTGACGCTGACGCTCCTTCTCGCTGCGTTCTTCACCGCCGAGGGCGTGACGCAGATCCTGGCATCGTTCAAGAACCGGGGCGTGCTGGCGACGTCATGGGTCTGGTTGCTGCTCAGCGGCATTGTCGATCTGGTCCTCGCCGGGTTCATCATCCAGGGCTGGCCGGGAACCGCGATGTGGGTCCTCGGCCTGTTCGTCGGTATCAACCTTCTGATGTCCGGCCTGTCGCTGGTGATGACCTCGATCGCGTGCCGCAGCGTGACCGGCGCCCCCTAGACAGCGCGCAGCCCGAGCTCGGATGGAAGGCGGATGAATCGGGACCAGTTGCCATGGAACCCTTGCTGGGATTTCACGTGGGGTTCTGGGACTACGCGACCTTCGCAGCGATGGCCATCATCGTGGCTGCCGGTCTCGGCGTCGCCGTGTTCATTCTCGGCCTTCCGGGCCGCATCGCGATCGCCCGCAGGCACCCCGAGGCCGAAGCGGTCTATCTGATGGGGTGGATCGGCTTCCTGGCGGTCGTGCCGTGGATCCAGGCGATGATCTGGGCCTTCAAGCCGACCGACGTGGTCGACATTCGATATCTCCCTGCCGATGTGAAGCGCGAGACCGACCAGGCGATCGTGCAGCTGACGGGGAGGCCGGCCCCGGAACCCGCCGCGCCGCCGGCGAGTCCGGTCGGGAAGAACCCGACACCATGACCGCCGCGATCCTCGTTCTTGTCGTCTTCTCTGCCGTCTTCTGGCTGGTCTTCCTCAAGCTCCGGCTGATCAGGCTCACCCCCGGCTGGGGAATCATCTCGGCCTTCTTCGTCGTCCATCTCTTCCTCGTCTTTCTCATCGGGCTGAGGTTCGTGACGCCGTTCTCGACGAATGCCACGGTCGTCCAACGCACCATCCAGCTCGTTCCGCGCCTGCCCGAGCCGACCCTCGTCACCGCGGTGCTGGTCGAGGAGGACGTGGCGGTCAGGAAGGGACAGCCGTTGTTCCAGTTCGACCGGCGCCCCTACGAATACAAGGTCAGGCAGATCGAAGCGCAGCTCGCGGAGGCCAGACAGAACGTCGAGGTGCTCAGGGCCGGGGTCGAGGCGGCGGCCCAGAAGGCGACCAGAACCAAGGTCGATCTGGACTACCAGCTCTATCAGAAAAAGGTCTTCGACAAGCTCGCGCAGGAGCAGGCGGTGCGCGAGATGGACGTCGAGCAATGGAAGACCCGCGTGAACGCCGCCCAGGCGACCCACGATGAGGCGTTGGCCGAGCTCGAACGCGCCCGCCTGCAATACAAATCCGAGATCGGCGGCGTCAATACCACGGTCGCCAGCATGGAGGCTCAGCTCCAGCAGGCGCAATACTACCTGGACAACACGACCCTGACGGCGCCTGAGGACGGTCGCATCATCAACCTCCAGGTCCGCCCGGGCATGGTGTCCGGCATCGTACGAATCGGCGGAATCGCGGCCCTCATTGCGGAAGCCGACCGTTACCTGCTCGCGACATTCTACCAGGAGAACCTCAAATACGTGAAGCCCGGGCAGCGCGTGGAGGTCTCGCTCGACCTCTACCCCGGGCAGATCTTCGGCGGCAAGGTCGACGGGATCTGGCGTGGCAACGGGGTCGGCCAATATCTGCCGAGCGACGACATCCCCAAATTCTACCAGCCCGATCCACGTATCGGCCAGGGCCAATATGCCGTGAAAATCCATCTCGACGGCGCGGATCAATTTCCTTTCCCGATCGGCGCGCAAGGGTCGGCAGCGGTCTACACGGGCGGCGAAACCGGCGCCTGGGCCGCGTTGCGAAAAATCTCGATCCGCGCCCATTCGTGGATGAACTGGCTGTATCCGATCAATTTCTGAGCGCCCCGGAGGCGCGCGGCAATACGCAAAGCGTCGAGGCAGAGCCCTGGTAAACCAACGGGAGAATATATGAAGCCAGCCGCAATACTAACCAGGAGTTTGGCCTGGGCCTGCCGGCCGCTCATCGCTGCCTGCCGGAAAACTGCGACGGTCGGCCGACGCAGCACCGGACGAATCGGTTCCGGCCGGTCCCGGCGCGCTGCCCCGCTGGTTCGCACCGCACTGCTCCTCATCGCGGGCGGCCTCCTGGCATTCGCTCCGGCGCAGGGCCACGCCGCAGGCATGGAGTGCCCCGAGGTCGGTGCCTACGGCATTCCCGATCTTCTTGGCAACGAACCTCGATTCAATCCGGGTTCGACGGCGAGCAGTGTCGATCTCGTCAACGAGATAGACTACTTGATCTACAAGCTGCAGATCGCAAAGCCCGACATTTCATTCGCCGAATTGACGAATGTTCTGATCGCATCCTACTGCTCGGAACTGGCACACATTCCGCGGCTGACGGCGGCCGAAAAATGGCACCGCATGCGACAATTCGATGCGACCGTGCAGCAGCAGATCGCCGCCAACACCCCGACGCCGGGGACGCTGATCATTGCCAACGTTCCGCTCCCGCCAGCGGTCTTCGGCCTGCTCCGCAGCCAGGCTGCTTCCGCTCATCAGAGCCCGGCGCAATTCATGGCCGCCATCCTGGCTCGAGCTGCGGGAAATTAACGACCCGATGCGCTCCGTCCGGACGGCATCGTGAAACAGGGTTGATTCCATGATCGAGCCGCATGTCGACCAACCGGCGGCGCGCAGCCGCCTTGCCGCCTTTCTGGTCCGGGAAGGGTCCTACCTTCTCATGCTGCTGCTCGCCTCGGCGTCGCCTATACCAGCATCGCACAACGGCCGATGACCACCTATTGGATGGTGCTCGTACCCTTTATCGGCATGATCTGCGTCATCGCCGGTGGCGTGAGGTCGCTGGCCGCGATATGCACTTGCGGCTGCTCGCGACCCAGTCGTTGCATTGGCTGGACGTGATCGACGGCCTTCCGTGGCACCCCGGCCGGCTACCCCGGCGCGCAGCGCGCCAAAACCCGCTGCAGCGTGCGACGATGCATGCCGAGACGCCGTGCCGTCTCCGAGACGTTGCGGCCGCTCAGCTCGTAGATGCGCTGGATGTGCTCCCAGCGCACCCGGCTGGCGGACATCGGGCTCTGCGGTGGCCCGACCTTGCGGCCGTCGACGGCCAGGAGCACCGCGGCAATGTCGTCGGCATCGGCAGGCTTGGAGAGATAGTCGACGGCGCCGCGCCGCACCGCGTTCACGGCCGTCGCAATATTGCCGTAGCCGGTCAGCACGACGGCGCGCGCATCGGGGCGGCGCCGCGCGAGCAGCGAAACGACGTCGAGGCCGTTGCCGTCGGCGAGCCGCATGTCGACCACCGCAAAGGCGGGCGGGGCCGTCTCCACCTGTGACAGTCCATCCGCCATCGTGTCGGCCATGCGAACAGCAAAACCGCGCTGCTGCATGGCCCGGGCAAGCCGCTCCAGGAATGGCCGGTCGTCCTCGACGATAAGCAGCGAGCGATCACGGCGAAGGGGGCCGGCCGGTAGGTCGTCTGCGACGAGCCATCCCGGACTTGCAGCTGCCGGGGGACTGTCAAGCGGCCGGAATATGGCCTGTTCATTTTCTCTCATGCTCCATCTCCATGCAGCGTGGAACTTGTCGCCGTTCCGCTGCGCGGCATGTAGAAGAATGCTCCTTTCGCGCGCATGATCGCAGCATTAATTCTTGGCAATGATTCTGAACAATTGTCCGTCGAGGATCACGAGAGACCAAATTGGTCCGAACAATCTTCATTTGCGGTGGCGCCGATCCGGCTCTCGGCAGTAGTTGGCGCAGACTGCCGGCATGCCATCATCAGCGGGCGATGATGGCCAAACATTAACCTGGCCGACATGTCGCGGTAACAGGAAACACTTCACTAAGCCGTCAGCGCGGCGCTACGAGCGCCAGCAACTCATGTGGAGAAAACGTCATGATGGTTTCGTCTGCTCGTCTGTTGGAGAAAATGCGCGTCACTCTGACCGCGCGCCGTCTCGTTCTGCTGGCGACCGTCGCCGGCCTCGGTTCGACCGCTCTGTTCGCCGGCGCCGGCGGGCCGGGTGGAATGGTTTCCAGCTTTTCCACCGCCCAGGCCGCCCAGGCCGCCGAAGCCGCGCAGCGGCCGGCCGGCTTTGCCGATCTCGTGGAGAGGGTGAAGCCTGCAGTCATCTCGGTGCGCGTAAAATTGCATGAGGGGGCGGAGGCGATGGCCACGGATATGCCGGGCATCGAGCCCGGCTCGCCGGTCGAGCGCTTCTTCCGCCGGTTCGGGCTGCCTCAGGGAATGCCGCACGCGCAGCCGCACCGCGACTTCGCGACGGGGCAGGGGTCCGGCTTCTTCATCTCCGCCGACGGCTACGCGGTGACCAACAATCACGTCGTGGACAAGGCGGACAAGGTCGAGGTCATCACCGACGATGGCAAGACCTATACGGCCAAATTGATCGGTACCGATGCGAAGACCGACCTGGCGCTGATCAAGGTCGACGGCCGCGACGATTTCCCGTTCGTAAAGCTCGCGGGCGCGAGCCCGCGCATCGGCGACTGGGTGGTCGCCGTCGGCAATCCGTTTGGCCTCGGCGGCACCGTGACGGCCGGCATCGTGTCGGCGCGTGGGCGCGACATCGGCGGCAGCCCCTATGACGACTACGTCCAGATCGACGCCCCAATGAACAAGGGCAATTCCGGCGGCCCAAGCTTCGACCTCGACGGCAACGTCATCGGCGTCAATACCGCGATCTTCTCGCCATCGGGAGGATCAGTGGGGATCGCCTTTGCGGTTCCCGCCGACACGGTCAAGACCGTAGTGGCCCAGCTCAAGGATAAGGGTGCGGTGACGCGCGGGTGGATCGGCGTGCAGATCCAGCCGGTTACGGCCGACATCGCCGAAAGCCTCGGGATGGAAGTCGCGCAGGGGGCGCTGGTCGCGGAGCCGCTGGCAGGCGGACCGGCTGCGAAGGCCGGCATCCTGGCTGGCGACGTCATCACCGGCCTGAACGGCCAGCCGATCAAGGATGCCCGCGATCTCGCCAGAAAGATCGCGTCGATGGGGCCCCAATCGAGCGCAAAGCTTGTTGTCCGGCGCAAGGGCAAGGAGAAGGCCGTCGAGGTGACGCTCGGTCGTCTGCCGCAGGAACGTCAGGCCCGTGCCCGCCTCGAGGAGCAGGACGGCATGGCGGCCAACGCGCCGCAGTTGGGTCTCATGCTTGCGCCGGCAGGGTCGGTGGCAGGGGCCGGCGCCGAGGGTGTGGTCGTCATCGACGTCAGCCCGGACGGGCCGGCGGCCGAACTCGGCTTCAAATCCGGGGACGTCATTCTCGACGTCGGCGGCAAGGCCGTCGCGACGCCTGCCGATGTCCGTAAGGCGGTGGCGGAGGCTCGCGGGGCACAAAAGCGCGCCGTCCTGATGCGGGTCAAGTCCGCCGGCGGCACGAAGTTCGTGGCACTTCCGATCAGCCGAGCCTGATTCGGCATCGGGACCTGCGCGGAACGAGCCGAGAGGGCGGGCCTCAGCGCCCGCTCTCTCCTCGCAGCCCCGGCCGAAACAGCGCCTGGCGATCGGCCGGACCCTGCTGCGCCGGCCCGATTATCTGTTCCTCGACGAGGCCAGCGCGTCGCTCGATGAGGCCGCCGAGGGAAGGCTCTGCCAGCTGCATCACCGCCTGCCACGAACCGCGATAGTATCGATAGCCCATCGCTCGACGCTTCATGTGTTCCACCCACGGCACCTGACGGTCGTACAGGGAACCATCCGCGGCAGTGCGATCGCTTTCAAGACAGCGAGCTGAAATCATGTTGTCGCCATTCAAGGCGCTGATGAGGAGTTCTTGCTTCCCTGCGATCGCGGCACGCATGTATGGCGAAGGACGATGGGCGCCTTGAAACCATTGCGCTGTTGATCCGAGTGGCCACGGTCGATGGTCAACTGTCCGAGGCCAGACGCGCCCGCCTGAACGAGGTCGCGAAAAATTGTTTCCGTCTGGAAGTGGCCGCAATGGCGACGCTGGTCGACCGCGCCGCCGTTGCCGAACGAGAACTCGGTCGACCTCTACCATTTCACCAGGCGATTGAACGGGGTTCTCGACCACGCCGGCCGGCGAGCGGTGGTCCGAATGATGTGGGAGGTTCTCTGCGCCGGCGGGCGCATCAGTGGGCCCGAGAACAACGTGGTTTGGCGCGCCGCCGACCTTCTTGCCGTCTCGGGGCGCGAGCGCATCGAGCTTCGCCAGCATGCTGCTGCCAAACATGCGGTCGCACCCGCGCAATCTGGTGCGGCGGGATAGCTGCACACTGCCCGGCAGTGGTCCTCCCTAGTGTCCATTCAAATGAACGTGAACAGCCGAATTTGCATTGCGCAGGGGCCCGTTCCTCCGTGCACTACTAAATGTTTTAGTCCTCGCCAACTCGCCAAAAAGCGGCGTTGCGACCCGTTGATGTAGATCGACAGATCACTCGACACCAACCGTTAATAATGCCCGAGATGTCCAGCACCGATCGGAGACTCTCGGACAGGCTATACGCGCTGACATCCGAATGTCCGCGGCAACGCGGTTGATCATCTCGGAGACCCGATGAATCTCACCCGCCGCCGCCTCCTCCATGCTGCCGGGCTCGCGGCCGCGAGCCCGGCATTCCACGTCCTCGGCATTCTGCCGAACCCCGCCGCCTCGCTCGAAGACGGCTGGCGGCATGGGCTGTCGTTGTTCGGCGATCTGCTCTACCCGCCCGGGTTTGCCCATTTCGAGTACGTCGATCCGAATGCCCCGAAGGGCGGCAGCGCGCGCCAGTCCGCGCCGGGCATGTTCGACAACTTCAATCCGGTCGTGGCGGGCCTGAAAGGGGCGCTCGCCGTCGGCGTCGACTTCGTGCTGGAGACGTTGACTGTCCCAGCGCTTGATGAGGTGACAAGCGAGTACGGCCTCCTGGCCGAGGCCGTGAAGGTCCCGCCGGACTTTTCCCACGTGGTGTATCGGCTGCGGTCGGCGGCCCGGTGGCATGACGGCAATCCGGTCACTGCGGAGGACGTGATCTTTTCCTTCGAAGCCTTCAAGACTTATGATCCCCGGCGCGCCACCAACTTTCGCTCCGTCGTCCGGGTCGAGAAGGGCGGCGAGCGCGAGGTCACCTTCACGTTCGACCGACCGGGAAACCGCGAGCTGCCGCAGAGCGTCGGCCAGCTCCCCGTGCTGGCGAAGCATTGGTGGGAAGGGACCGACAGGCACGGCAACAAGCGGGATGTCTCGAGGACCACGATGGAGCCGCCGCTCGGCTCTGGCCCGTACCGCGTCAAGGATTTCGCCCCGGGCCGCTCGATCGTCTACGAGCGGGTGAAGGATCACTGGGGCAGGGATCTTCCGGTCAATATCGGTCACTACAATTTCGACGAGCTGCGTTTTGAATATTTTCGCGACCCGCTGGCGTCGCGCGAGGCCTTCAAGGCCGACCACGTGGACTGGCGCGTCGAGAACAGCGCCAAGGACTGGGCGACGGCCTATGACTTCCCGGCGGTGCGGGAGAAGCGCGTGCTGCTGGAAGAATTCCCGATACGCAATGTTGGGATCATGCAAGCCTTCGTCCTCAACGGCCGGCGCGACAAGTTCAAGGACCCACGCGTCCGCCACGCCTTCAATCTCGCTCTCGATTTCGAGGAGATGAACAAGCAGATGTTCTTCGGCCAGTATCACCGTATCCCGAGCTATTTCGACGGCACCGAGCTCGCTTCCTCGGGCCTGCCGAAGGGCAAGGAACTTGAGATTCTCGCGACCGTACGCGACAAGGTGCCGGCCGAGGCCTTCACGCAACCGTACAGGAATCCGGTCGGCGGCAACACCGACGCGGTTCGCTCGAACCTGCGCGAGGCCGCGCGTCTGTTCCGCGAGGCCGGTTACGAGGTCCGCGACACCCGGCTGGTGAACGCCAGGACCGGCGAGCCGTTCACCGTGGAGATCCTGGTCGATGATCCGACCTTCGAGAGACTGGCGCTGTTCTATCAGCCAGCTCTCGAGCGGCTCGGTATCGACGTCGCCGTGCGCAGAGTGGACGACGTCCAATATCAGAACCGGCTCCGCCAACGAGACTACGACATCATCAAGTATCTGTGGGGCGAGCCACTGTCGCCCGGCAACGAGCAGCGCGACTACTGGGGCTCGGAGGCGGCCGACACGCCGGGCTCGCCCAACTACGCCGGCATCAAGAGCCCGGCGGTCGATGCCCTGATCGATCGTGTCATCTTCGCCCGGGACCGCGAGGAACTCGTCGCCGCCACCAGGGCACTCGACCGCGTGCTCCTGTGGAATTATTACGTTGTGCCGCAATTCACCTACGGCAAGGTGCGCACCGCGCGATGGGACCGTTTCGGCCGGCCCGGCATCCTGCCGAAATACGGGCTGTCCGGATTTCCTTCAATCTGGTGGTGGGATGCCGAACGCGCCGCCAAACTCGGATCGCGTTAGAAGCCTCTCCCCCCGTGAGGAGGTCCCGTCTTGCCCGCCCTCAGGATCTACCCGAAGCGCGCGGCGCCAGCGGGGGGCATGTACGAGAACCGCCGAGGTGTGCCCCAGGACTATGCGGTGGCGGCGAGCTGGCTTCGAAGGGCGGTCGACCAGGGCCATGCCAAGTCTCAAGGCATGGTGGGGCCATGTATGCGGAGGTTCATGGTGCTTGCGCTTCATCGCAAAGGGGGTCTGTCCGCCGTCGGGCCAGGTGAAGTTCTCGGTTCCGTTGTCGGTGGGGCAATTGCCCCGGGATCGCATTGGAACGGCCGGGCCCAGGCGTATAGGTCGGGATTCTCGCCGATTGGTTAAGGAACAGGAACGAGCGCTCGCCGGCTGCGACGGATGCCGGAATGGTGGCTGGTGCGCAAAAACTGCCTTGATCGTGACAAATGTGGTAAAGACTTGACGGCGAAGGGAAACCGTCACGCTCCCTTCGACGGTTTTGCTTCGCCGAGGGCAGTGTGCCATGAACAAGTGGAGTACCCGGCTCGCATCGCTGGCGCTGCAGGTCGCTTTGATCGATCAAGCACCCGCGCAATCGCCGCCTGCACCTGACGCGGTAAGAACGATCGGTACTTGTGCTGCTGTTGAGACAACCGCCACGAATGTCGAAACAACAATCGGTTTGCGTGCTGTAGGATCATGTGAGGCCGGCGCGGTCGGCAAGCCGACCTGCACCGCCGAGATCGTCCCCAGCGCTGCCGATATCATCCTTGATGTCGCCGACACGAATAACGTGCCGCAGTGCCTGAGCTTGACGGGAGACAATTCGGATTCGTGCACTGCGACGCAGAACGGACCGGTGGTATTTCAATCACAGCGGCAGGCGACGCAGTCATTTACCGCCAGCTCCGGCAGTGTACGGATGACGACCATGATTCGTCAGATAAAGGTGCAGCAGACAACAACCGATCTGCCAGCCGCCCCGAGCTTCCCATTGAATGCAGGACGACTGTTCGACGTGCTGAAGCACCGATCTTCCGTCGCCGTGCGGCTGGAATGCACCATGGTAGACGGTGATCATCGGATATTCGCAATCGCCGGGGATGCCGACCTAAGTCCGAACATCCGCTTCGTCTCAAAGAATTCGTCCGAGCCTACATTCGACATTCTAACCTACCGTGTGACACCATAGCAGGTGGTTCTGGGTATCGAGGCAACCTTTGTGGTATGCTGTTGTGGCCGGCAGTGGTCCTTCACTTGCTTTTGACAGCCCTTTGGCGGCCAACCACCTGGCTGGCAAAGCGCCGGCAACAGTGTTGGGCCCGGCCATGACGAACTCCCATTGGAGATGGAGAGGACCAATGCGGCGCATTACAGTAGAGGTCATTGCTGTCGTGATGGTGCTTTGCCTGGTATCGCTGCCATCACGGCGCGTCGAGGCGCTGGCCGTGAACGGGATTGTTGGAATCGCGCGCTCTTTCGATGCTGCCGATCGACCCGAAACCATCAGATGTTGCCGCTGGGGTGCGAACGGCTGGTTCGATACCTGGAGGAATTGTCGTTACTGTGGATGGTACCGCGATCATTGCCGACGGCCACATCGCCTCTGACGGGGGCGCACGGAGCATACGGCGCGCCCACCTGCGGATAGAAGCTCGACCCCCGGGACACCGGCAAAGACCGGGTCCGACCCCGATGCGAGCCGGAAATGTCTAATCCGCCAGACCGGTTGCGCTCGCCCGATATCGGCTGAAGGCGAACCGCACGAGCACGCCGATGGCGGCGGCGAGCGGCACCGCCACCAGGAGGCCGACGAAGCCGAACAGATACCCGAAGGCGAACAACGAAAACATCACCCAGACCGGGTTCAAATGGACCCGGCGTCCGACCAGGCGGGGTGCCAGCACGTAGTCCGCAACCATCTGGCCGACGAGGAAGATGCCGGCCACGGTCGCGATCAACGTCGGGGACGGTCCGAACTGGACGAGCACCATGCAGACGGAGACAACGAGACCGGTCAGGGCGCCGAGATAGGGGATGAACCCGAGCAGGCCGGCGCCGAGGCCGATCAGGAATCCGTGGTGCAGGCCGATCGACTTCAGCGCAACCGCATAGCAGACGGCGAGGATGAGGCAGATCGTGCCCTGGCCGCGCAGGAAGGCGCCGATCGTGTCGTCGATCTCGCGCGCAAGCGCCCGCGCGGTGTCGCGGTGCTCCGCCGGGATCCAATCCCGGATGGTCGTGACAATCCGGTTCCAGTCATAGACCAGATAGAAAGTGACGATCGGGGTGACCACCAGGAGCGAGAGGATCGATATCAGCGCCCGGCCGCCGGACCACAACGAGCGCAGGGAATCGGTGAGCCAGCCGGCGCCGAGGCGCGAGATCTCGCTGCTCGACTGCTGGGCGAGGCCAAAACCCTCGCCGACGATCCGGCGCAGCCACGGGCGCCCCGGGTCGGTGGCGAACTCGTGCAGGCGCTGGAGGTCGGCCGGGAATCTCTCGACAAAGGCGGCGATCTCGGCGCCGATGAACGGCGCGGCCAGAACGACGACGGCGGCGACGGCGCCGATGAACAGGCCGATGATGGCGAGCGTCGCGGCGGCCCGGTTCATGCCGATCCGCTCGAGCCGGTTGACCGGCGCGTCGAGCAGATATGCGAGCACCATCCCGGCCACGAACGGCAGCAGGATTTCCCGCAGCAGCACCACGGCGGCGATGACCGCCGCCAGCATCGCAATCCAGAACATGAGCACGCGCGAAGGATTCATGAGCCGCCCCTGTGCGCGCCAACGCTGGACAATTCGAGGTTGACAATCCCGGAGACTACGCCAGTTCCTTTTCCAACCCCTGAGACGGCACCTTGATGGGTTTCGCCTTCGGCTCTACCCATCCTACGCGGCTACGCGACGCCCTTGCGGACGGTCCCAAAGAAGCCCCGGAAAAGGTTGAATCACTGTTGGGGTTCGAGGGGGAACTCAAGGACGGGCGGCCTGCACGCAGGTCGCCCGAAGATCTTCCAATGTCCGGGATTGCCTACTTGGCCAGTGCCGCCCGGGCGGCCTCGATTTTCGCCTTCACCGAATCGAGGTTGAAGCTCGCGCCCTTTTGCATCGGCGGGAACTCGATGGCCGTCTTAGCCAGCTTCTCCACTTCCTGTTGGACGAACACGAAGCGCCAGAACTCGAACTTGAACCACTGGAAGTACTCCTGCGATCCGGTTGCGGCCTGGTCGACGGACCATCCGGTACGCTCGAACGGGTCCAGGCGCAGATTGATCAGGAACGGCACGTCGACCTGGACTTTGGCACCGAGCCAGCCGCCCGGCTGCTCGATGAAGCGGTACTTGTAGTCGTCGACGCGCACCGCGCCCAGCGTGCTTTCGCCGAAGTAGAAGATCTCGTGACGGTTGGACGGGCCCTTGCCGGTGATCATGTCCATCTGGTTGTAGCCGTCCAGATGCACCTTGTACGTCGTGTCACCGATCTTCTTGCCCTGCCTGAGCTCCGCGGCGATGTTCGGATTGCCGGCAGCGGCCACGAAGGTCGGGAACCAGTCGAGCCCGGAGATGATGCCGTTCTCGACCTTGCCCGCCGGCACCTTGCCGGGCCAGCGGATCATTGCAGGCGCGCGGAACCCGCCCTCCATGACCGTCCCCTTGCCCATCGCAAAGGGGGTCTGTCCGCCGTCGGGCCAGGTGAAGTTCTCGGTGCCGTTGTCGGTGGTGAACACGACGATGGTGTTGTCGTCGACGCCCATGTCCTTGAGCTTCTGCATCACCAGGCCGACATCGTCGTCAAGTTGCGCCATGCCGGCTTCATGGATCGACCAGCCGTTGGTCGAGTTGCGCAGCTTCTGGTACTTTTCCGAGAGATGGGTGACGATGTGCATGCGCGTGGGATTGAGCCAGAGGAAGAACGGCTTGTTCTCGGCCTTTGCCTTCTCGATGAACTTGAAGGACAGGTCGCGGATTTCGTCGTCCACGGTCTCCATCCGCTTGGGATAGAGCGTGCCGGCATCCTCGATCTTCTGCATGCCGACCCGGCCCCAGCGCGGCATCACCGTCGGGTCATCCGTGGTGGTGGCCCAGCTGTGGACCATGTTGCGCGGTCCGACCTTGTCCAGCAGGTCCTGCGGATAGTTGGGATGCGCCGGGTCCTCCATCGCGTCGAGGTGATAGAGGTAACCGAAGAACTCGTCGAAGCCGTGGACGGTGGGCAGGAACTCGTTCAAGTCACCGAGGTGGTTCTTGCCGAACTGGCCGGTGGCGTATCCCATGGACTTCAGCGCTGTCGCGATGGTCACCGCCTGCGCCGGAATACCGATGGGGGATCCGGCCTGGCCGACCGTGGTCATGCCGGTGCGGATCGGCAGCTCGCCGGTGATGAAGTTGGCGCGACCCGCCGTGCAGCTCGCCTCGGCGTAGTAGTCGGTGAACAGCATGCCCTCGGCGGCGATCTTGTCGAGGTTCGGGGTCCGCCCGGCCATCATGCCTCGGTGGTAGGCGCCGATATTCCAGATGCCGATGTCGTCGCCCATGATGACGACGATGTTGGGCTTTTGTTGTTGTGCCGATGCCGGCGCGCCTGCCGCCGTCATGGCGATGAGCGAAACCAGCGAGCCGAGCCAGAAGTGTCTCATCAAACTCATGCTGTGTGTTCCTGTTGACTGCCTGAAATGGGCCGGCAGCCGGCACCCCGCACTCGCGCCGTCCGTTTGCAAAGATGACGTTGGTCCGCCATTCGGAAAGTTGCCCTTCCGACGGACGATGAGGCTGGCTGAAGAAACGCTTCGCCCGCTATGCAAATTCGGCGGCAGTCGGCGAATGTCGCCAAAAAGCACACGTGCCGTACCGTGGTACCTTTTTCTGGTACGGACTGCCGATGAGGACCTTATCGAACGATGTTTACCGAGTGCCGCGGCTCTGCACCAGTGCGGCGAATTTGAAGTTCCTCCCAACATTGCCGCACGCTCGTCGAGGAACTTCCATACCGGCCGTCAGCCGGCGGGCCGGCCATCGCCTCCACCGGCCACCCGATCCTGGTCCGTCCCCGAGCGGCCGCAACAGGGCAGCGGACGACCCTCTTGGGACGCCCGCTTGACCGGTTACATCCGGAACGGGGGGTCAGCACTGATACCTGGTCTGGCATTTATTCATGCACGCGGAGTTCAGTCCGCTCGACGGTGCGTTCCTGTCGCAATAGGCCTTGCATTTGGCGAGGCAGCTCCGCGTCGTTCTCGCTTGTGCGTCCAAACCGATGGAAAACATCAGTGCCGTCACCGCCGCGAGAGCCAGAAGCACTTTCATCGCGTCACCCCTGTGGTCTGTTGGATCTGGAATCGTCGACTGGCGCATGTTCTTGCCGGCGAACCAGTATCGCCCTCGCCGCAACATGCTGTAGGTGAGGAAACGCTTTGCCCGCTATGCAAATTCGGCCTCCATGGCGCCGTGATCCGGATCAAGGAGGGTTCGTATTTGCATGCCGACGCGCTGGAGCCTGTGCCGAGGACTCGATGCTTCGAGAATCCAGGCGGGGACATTGTAGGTTTTGACAAAAATGCGTTCGTCGATGCGATTCGATCCGGGCTTCGACGCATGCCGATCGATCGCCGTCCTATGGGACGAGGTTCCCGGCGATCGTTGACATATGTTGTGGATCCGACACAAAGTTTATCCATAAAGGTCGGGGACTGAACATGGCTTGCCCGTGGAATGGGGCTCGTCATTTTTTCGAGCCGAAGTGGGACAGCACCTCGATGGCCGGACTGCAAATCCAGCGATTTTGCAAGCAGCTGGCAGGCAAATCGGACGACGTCAAACGGCAGACGCTACTTCGCCTGCTCGCCGACGAAGAAGCAGAATTGGCTGCATGCATCGAAGAGATCGTCCGGACGCAAAAAAGTGAACCGGCTCAGCAGATGACCGCGCCGAAGAGCAGGGAGAAGGGCCGAAGAGGGCAGGGCTAGATCACTTGCCGCAGTCCCGCCAAGGCCTTGGGCGCATGATCGATCTCTCGAATTCGATCCGGTTTCGAAAGATCGCGCTCACTCGTGAATATCTACCAGACGGCACATCGCGCAGGCTCCACCGGGGGCGCCAGCAGCGTGGTCGAAGGGCTCTCCCCGAAGACCGACCGATACACGCCGGCGAAGCGTCCGAGCTCGGAGAATCCGTAGCCTCGGGCGGTCCCCGCAACGGTCGCGACTGCGGGGTCGGCGCGTCGCAGTGCCGCCCGCACCAGGTTCAGTCGTCGCAGCCGCATATACCGGCTCGGGCTCATTCGCAGAAATTCGGCGCTGCACTGTCTCAGAGTTCGTTCCGGCACGCCGACGGATGCGCATATCTCGGAGGTGCGCAGCTGGCGGTCGAATTTGGCATCCAGAAGCTCCTCGAACCAATTCATGATCCTGGCATGCTGTGTGTTGATGACCGGACCGCAATGAGCAACGCCAACCATCAAGCAGTCGGCGAGCATCCGGGTCATCTTCTGCTCGAGAGCGCAAAGAACCCGGGGATGCGCAATCTTCGCCGTTGTCTCCGCGAGGTGACAAGCCTTTGCGTGCAGGTGCCGAAGTCCCGCGACAGCAATCGCGGGCAGCCGAATGACCCGGGTCGCAGGCGTCGAGAGGACATCCAATCCACCCAGGGCCTTCACCCCCTGTCGGAGGTGCTCCGGAACGAACGATATGAAAGCCCAGCAGCTTGGCCCGCCGGTCCGCTGATGGATGCGCGCGCCTGCGTTCAGAAACACGATATCGCCGGATTGGAGCTCGACCCCACCCAACAGCGTAGGCGGATCGTCGCCTATCGGGAAAGCGACGCAGACCCGCGCGGGGCCCGCCGAGACGCAGGCGATGCGCGGCAAATTCTCGTCGCCGCGAAGAAGCAGCAGGCTCGGCAATTCCACCCACGTCAGGCGCGCCCTGAAATCCCCCCGGCAAGTGAGGACGAGGTGGATCGCTGCTCCGCGAAAACCAGCCTGGTAGTCGTCGGGGTCGGTGAAGATGGACGTGCCTGCTGCCCGCATGCAAGACGCCTTGTTGGGCAGGCGGGCCAGCCGGAGGCAACCGAGCTCGGTAGAAGGCGCCTGCGCTTCGCGCCGGATCAGTGTCCGGGTTTTGCGCGGCGCGAGCTATGCAAATTCTTATGCCGACAATTGGAGCGGGCGATCTTCCGGGGCGGGCCGGTCGTCCGGCGGCCGGCGCAGCGCCAGAGAGGGCGACTCGCCAAACAGTCGTTTGTACTCGACCGAGAAGCGGCCGAGCTCCCAGAACCCGAACCGGGTGGCAATCTCCGTCACCGTCGTGGTCGACGGATCGGCCCGGCGCAGCGCCCGGCGCGTCAGATGCATCCGGCGCAGCCAGAGATACCGGATCGGACCCATGCCCAGATGCTCCCGGCAACAGACCCGCAGCGTGCGCTCCGAGGCGCCCGTCGCCGCGCAGATCTCTGCCAGATATAGCGGCCGGTCGTGGGTCGCCGCGAGCAGTTCCTCGAACCGCTCCATGACGGTGGAATGGTGATGTCTGCCCGAATGCGGCTGCATCGACGAGCCTCCGGTCAGGCATCCGATCATCGCATGAACGAGTGCCTGGTCCAGTGCCTTAGCCACCCCGGGATGGACCAGGATCTCAGGCACCGTTCTGGCGAGCTCGCCGGCAATGGCATGCAGCCT
This sequence comes from uncultured Alphaproteobacteria bacterium, assembly GCA_963755055.1. GTDB lineage: Bacteria > Pseudomonadota > Alphaproteobacteria > Rhizobiales > Xanthobacteraceae > AP-16. The sequence goes on from CAVWIS010000018.1 coordinate 235,360, forward strand.
CAACAGTCGCGACATCAGCGCGGGATGCGGCCGGATCTTGCGGGTGTCCGGTGGCAAGGTCAGATCGCAGCCGGCGAGGATATGCCCGGCGTCGGCGAGAGATTCCGGCGTCAAGGACATGGACCCCCAGCTGATGGGTCCCGAGGTCCAGCTGTAAATCTTTGCATGCGAACGATAGAGAGCGAGCTCGCCGGCCGGCAGCTCCATGCCGCCGAGCTGTATCGGTACCTGTTTTGTGTCGGCGAGGAAGAAGATCGCACCGCGGTCATTGACGATCTCGGCGTGCCACACCCTGGGAAGGCTTTCGCTGCCGCGCTGCATCCAGAGCCGGGGAAGATCGATTTGCGTCAGCTCGGCACGAAAGTCCCCTCGCGCGGTCACCGCCATCTCGACCGCTGCGCCGCGGATGGCAGCCCGGTAGCGATCGGCGTCGGCAAATGCGACGATTCTACTCGCGGGCATTACGCGCCTCCCCATAATCGGAAAGATAGCAAAACGATCCCACGTATCAAATGACATGAGGGTGAGGACGATGGATCGCATAATTGATTTATATCAAGTTAAAATCTGTTTCGCCGCAATCATCTGCCCTTTCGAACTTCTTCCATCTTTTCTCCTCGTACCGGACCGAAGATCAGGGTCCGCCGCCATCAGGGCCGGGCATTTTGCGCAGAATCAATGCGAACCATTCAATTCGGCGTAGTGATCGAATCCGGGGGCTAACCGGGGGATGGTCATGCAGGCACTCATCGCCGATGCCACTTTCTCCAGAGCAGGTGGCAAATCGCGGGGAATCACTCATTCACGGACTCTTTCGCGGGCGACGGTCCCGCCCGGGGCAACCGCATCGGACGAAGCGCTCGTCGAGGCGGTGGCCGGCGGCGACAGCGCCGCCATGAAGATGCTCTACAAGCGCTATGCGATGCGGGTCTACCGCTTCGTGCGCGGCTTGACCGGCAACCCGACGCTGGCCGAGGACATCGCCAGCGACGTCTTTCTCGACGTCTGGCGGCACGCCGACGGGTTCAGGGGAAGATCGCAGGTCTCCACCTGGCTGCTGGCGATCGCCCGCAAGAAGGCGCTGTCGTCGTTCCGGCGCCGCGCCGACGAGCAGCTCGACGACGAAGAGGCGGCCGCCCTCGAGGATACGGCGGACGATGCGGAGATCCTGGTCTGCAACACCGAGCGCAGCGCGATCATCCGAAAATGCCTGGCGCACCTTCCGGACGCCCAGCGCGATGTGGTCGACCTGATCTATTATCGCGATAAACGCGTCGGGGAGGTCGCGCGGATCGTCGGGGCGCCGATAAGCACCGTCAAGACCCGCATGTTCTATGCGCGACGGCGGATGGAGGGACTTCTCCAGGCCGCGGGGTTGAACAGCGCGTGAGCGTGCGGTGCCCGTCTTCCGGTTTGCCCGAGGGCGTCGCCGGCTCCGAATGGCGCCTTGCAGAGAGCCTGCGGCAATGGCCGTCCGATTACCCGCTGACCGACATAGTCCAAACGAGCGAGCCGTTCCTATGAGCAACTTTGATAGTCCGCTTGTTGTGTTCGCGGTCGCTCTGGTCGTGCAATTGCTCGCGGCCTATGTCGGTGACTATCTCCGCAGGTGGCGTCCCCTGAAGCCCGAGGAGCAGCAGGACTTCGACACGGTCCGAACCGCTGCGTTCACGCTCCTGGGTCTGATTATTGCTTTCAGTTTTTCGATGGCTGTCACGCGCTATGACCAGCGCAAGAATTACGAGGAGGCGGAGGCCAATGCGATTGGCACCGAGTACGCGCGCGCCGATTTGTTGCCGGCTGATGACGCCAAAAACGTGCGGCGATTGCTGAACCAATACGTCGACCAGCGTATCTCGTTTTATCTGACCCGCGATCAACGGCAGATCATGCAGATCAATGCCGATACCGCAAGGTTGCAGGCCGAGCTTTGGTCCGCCGTCTTGCGGGGAGCGACCACGCAACCGACGCCGGTCATGGCTCTTGCGGTTTCGGGCATGAATGACGTCCTGAACTCGCAAGGGTTCACTCAAGCAGCGTGGTGGAACCGCATACCAGTCGGAGCATGGGGGTTGATGGGCCTGATCGCGATCTTGTGCAATCTTCTGATGGGCTACGGCGAGCGTCATAAGAGTACGCTGGTCCTCCTCGTTTTGCCGCCGATCGTATCAATTTCCTTCTTTCTCATAGCCGATATTGACAGCCCCCGCGGAGGGGTCATTCATGTCGCCCCACAGAACCTGCTGGCGTTGTCGCAATCCATCGGGGCGCATTAGGTTGCACTCATTGGTGCGTCACGGCTACTTGGTGATCAGGCGGGTCGCGGCGGGGGGAGGCGCCTCCGCCGGCGAGACGACGAAGGTCAGCCAGACGTTCCAGCCGGACGGCCGATCATTTGCACCGAACTCCTTGTAGCCCTTGAGATTGACGTAGCCCTGAAGGCCCGAACCGAGCGGAAAGATGTAGCCGACCTGCGGGCCGACGCCGAACACCTGCGACTGGAAGCAGCCGACCCGGTCGCCGGAGCCGCTGTCGCACCCGATCTCCTTGTAGGCATATCCGACGAGGCCCGCCAAGAACTGCTTGGTCAGGAACTGCGACGCGCCCCAGTCGAGGTGCAGGTCGACGCCGTTCTGGTATTGCGTCGACTGGTTGATCAGGTTGTAGGTGAGGCCGAGCACGGCGGAAAATTCATGCCCGGTCTGCGGATTGAAATAGGTGTAGCCGGCGCCGCCGTCGATGGCGCCATGCCCGATACCCAGATTCGCCAGGCGGGTGGAGTCGTAGGCGCCGACCGGCACATCGCCGGTAATGTAGGTCATGTAGTTGTGGACGCCGTTGTTCCAGCGCAGCGAGAATTGCGGGATCACGTCGGTGAAGCCCCAGACCTGGTCGCTGATGCTGTCGGATCGCGAGAACGGGATGCCGCCGAACGGCGTTGTCAGTGTGCCCGACAGCGTGCCCGCCAGGGAGGCGTCCGAGCGGCCGTATCCTGCGATAAGGGCCACCGCCGCCTGGCCCCCAAGCACCGGCGTTGCGAACACATAGCTCGGGATGACGAAGCCGAGATCGGCCTTGGCATTCAGGTTCGCATTCAGGTTCACCGAAAGGTTCGCCGGAATCCGGCCGATCTGGAATTCGCGCGCAAGGGCTACGTCGGCGCCCGCCGACACGGAGGTATGATAGTAGATGGTGGCCAGCGACCATCCGGGCTGCTGCGGGGCAGCCGCGAGGCTCCCGAAGAAACCGGGGATCCAGAAGCTCACGCCGCCTTCGTCCGCCAGCGCCAATTGGGGAAAAAGCATCGTCGCGGGCGCCAGCATGGCTGCCGCAAGGGCGTGTCTGCGGTGACGGTCGACGATTGGCCTACATTTCGCGACTACGGCCGATACCAGTTGCACAGAGTCTTTCCCGCATCGCTGCCTCCACGCGTCCAATCTGGTGCGTCGCCACTGCACGACGTTCCCGTGGAAATAAGCAAATCGAATTGGGCAGCTTACTATGCAAAATCCGACGGGATTCAGACTGATGACAGAATTTGAAATGTTGTGGCAGGAAAGGCACAGCGCGAGCCGGCCTTGCAGAAATCATTCGAGGTCCTTTTCGCCTGAGCTGCCGTCTGCCGAATCTGCATAGCGCCCGAGACGATCGTCGGTCCAACCTCACGCCTGCAGGAATCGCGTGCCGAGGCGCGCAGCGGGATGGCCACCGGAAGCGGGTTGCCGGCCCGTTTTTTTCCAATCTCGTTGATGAGAGCAAAGCGATATGAAACCGACCCTGTCTTGCCCCGGTATCAACCGCCGTGTCCTGGTCTCGACCCTGGCGGTGCTTCCAGCCTTGTCCGGACCGCTGCTCCCCATCTCTGCATGGGCGCAGACGCCGACCGATCCGCTGGCATCGTGGAACGACGGAGCGGCCAAGCAGTCAATCGTCAATTTCGTCGCCGCCGTGACGCGCGAAGGCTCGCCGAATTTCGTGCCGGCGCCGCAACGCATCGCCACCTTCGACAATGACGGCACGCTATGGGTCGAGCAGCCGATGTACACCCAGCTCGCCTTTGCGCTCGACCGCGTCAAGGCGCTGGCGCCCCTGCACCCGGACTGGAAGGACAAGCAGCCGTTCAAGGCGGTGCTCGACGGCGACATGAAGGCGCTCGCGGGCACCGGCGAGCACGGGATGATGGTGCTGGTCATGGCCGCCCACGCCGGCATGACCACCGATCAATTCGAAAAGATCGTCGCCGACTGGCTCGCGACCGCGCGCCATCCTCGCTTCAACCGGCCCTATACGGAGCTCGTGTACCAGCCGATGCTCGAGCTGCTGGCCTATCTGCGCGCCAATGGTTTCAAGACGTTCATCGTCTCTGGCGGCGGCGTCGAGTTCATGCGACCGTGGAGCGAGCGGGTCTACGGCATTCCGCCCGAGCAGGTGGTGGGCTCGAGCATCAAGACGCGCTTCCAGATGCAGCACGACATTCCGGTGCTCTATCGTCTGGGAGAGGTCAACTTCGTCGACGACAAGGCCGGCAAGCCGGTCGGCATCAATGAGCATATCGGCCGCCGGCCGATCGCCGCGTTCGGCAATTCCGACGGCGATCTCGAGATGCTGCAATGGACGACGAAGGCCGGCGGCGTGCGGCTCGGCCTGATCGTCCACCACACCGACGCCGAACGCGAATACGCCTACGATCGGGACTCGACGGTCGGGCGCCTCGACAAGGCGCTCGTCGCCGCCGCGGCGGACAGATGGACGGTGGTGGACATGAAGCGGGATTGGAAAAGGGTGTTTCCGTTCGAACGTTGAAAGGCGAAATGCCGGGCACGGCCGCCGCCCTGCAAGCGATCGCCGAATCTCGCCGCTGCGGCCACGATACGAGTGCGTGATATATTTCGTCGATGGCCAAAGCGGACCGCAAACGCAAGACAATCGCGAAGCTCGGCTCGCCGCCGGTTGCAGACCGGGCGCGGTGGCCGAGGCGCGCCATATGGGTCGTGGTTGCGATCGTGGCGGCGGTCGGGCTGGGCGGTGCCGTGGCGTGGTGGATTGTCGGCAGTGGCATGGGGCCGACGCTGCTCGCGGGAGAGCCGGGCAGGACGGTTTCCGCCGCAAGCTACGTCGGCAGCGAGACCTGCGCCGGCTGTCACCGCGCCGAGGCGGAGCTGTGGCGCGGCTCGCAGCATAAGCAAGCCATGGACCATGCGGCCGACAAGACGGTGCTCGGCGATTTCAACGACGCGACATTCCAATATTACGGCGTGCGCTCGCGATTCTTCCGTCAGGGCGGCAAGTTTCTGGTCGAGACCGACGGGGCGGACGGCAGGCTCGCCACCTTCGAGGTGAAATATACTTTCGGCCTCGATCCGCTCCAGCAGTATCTGATCGAGTTTCCCGACGGCCGGTTGCAGGCGCTGTCGATCGCCTGGGACAGCCGGCCGAAGGATCTTGGCGGCCAGCGCTGGTTCCACCTCTATCCCGGCGAGGAGATCCGCCACGACGACTTTCTGCATTGGACCAGGCTGAACCAGAACTGGAATTTCATGTGCTCCGAGTGCCATTCGACCGGGGTGCGCAGGAACTACGATGCGGCGAGCGACCGCTTCGCCACCACCTGGGCCGAGATCAGCGTCGGCTGCGAGGCCTGTCACGGCGAGGGCTCGGGTCACGTCGCCTGGGCGCGCGCGCAGCAAAGCTGGTGGCCGTTCGGCAAGCCGGAGGACCGGGCAATGGGATTGCGCGTGCGCTTCGACGAGCGCCGCGACATCACCTGGCCGATCGATGCGCGGACCGGCAATGCGGTGCGGCGCATCGCGCCCGCAACCCTGCGCAAGGAGGTGGAGACCTGCGGCCTCTGCCATGCGCGCCGCGGCCAGATCTCGGAGGATTGGGTTCCCGGCCGCTGGCTGTCGGACACGCATGCGGTCTCCACGCTGGCGCGCGGCGTCTACCATGCCGACGGGCAGATCCGCGACGTCGAGGAGCCCTACAATTATGCCCCGTTCAAGCAGGGCAGGATGTTCGCGGCGGGCGTCACCTGCAGCGACTGCCACGAGCCGCACAGCGCCAAACTTCGCGCTCCCGGAGACGGCGTCTGCCTGCACTGCCACGCCGCGGACAAGTATGCGAGCGCGACGCATCATCACCACGCCGAAGCCAGGCCGGCACTTGCCTGCACGTCGTGCCACATGCAGGCCCGCACCTACATGGTGGTCGACCCGCGCCACGATCACGCCTTCCGCGTTCCGCGGCCCGATGTGTCGGCGAGGCTCGGCACGCCCAATGCCTGCAATGACTGCCACGCCGGCAAGCCGCCGCAATGGGCTGCTGCCGCCGTCGAGGGCTGGTTCGGGCCCGACCGCAAGGGTTTTCAGACCTACGCCGAAGCGTTTCATGCCGCATGGACGAACCAGGCGGATGCCGCCACGCTCCTTGCCGCCGTTGCCTCCAGGGGCAATGCGCCGGCCATTGCGCGCGCGGGCGCGCTCACCGAGCTTGCCTCGCGCGTCTCGCCCGCGAGCATCGGGGTGGCGCGAGCGGGGCTCGCCGATCCCGACCCGATGGTCCGGATCGGGGCCCTCGACATGCTGGAAAACGTGCCGGCGGGGCAGGCTTGGCCCGTTGTCTCGCCGCTGCTGTCCGATCCGGTGCGCGGCGTGCGCATCAGGGCCGCCTCGCTGCTCGCCGCCGTTCCGACGTCGAGCCAGCCGCAGGCCGACCGCGATCGCTTCGAGCGTGCGGCCGCCGAGTTCGTCGCTTCGCAGCGGCTGAACGCCGACCGGCCGGAAGCGCGCGCCGCATTGGGAAATTTTCTCGCGCGACGCCGCCTCCTTGCCGACGCCGAGACCGAATACAAGGCCGCATTGCGGCTCAGCCCGCAATATGCGTCCGCGTCGATCAACCTTGCCGATCTTTATCGACAGCTCGGTCGGGATGCCGAAGGAGAAAACGTCCTGCGTGCCGCAATCACCGCGTCGCCGCGGGACGGCGGGCTGCACCATGCGCTCGGCCTGACCCTCACAAGGCTGAAGCAGCCCGATGCGGCACTTGCCGCGCTTGGCCGGGCGGCGGAGCTCGAGCCCGATCGGGCCCGATATGGCTATGTCTACGCGGTCGGCCTGCATTCGGCCGGGCGCGCCAGCGAAGCCATCGCGGCGCTCAAGCAGACCCTGGCGCGGCATCCGGGCGACCGCGACACGCTGCAGGCGCTGATCGCATTCAGCCGCGACGCCGGAGACGCGGCGACCGCGCTCGCGTATGCTGAGCAGCTGGCCCGGATCGAGCCCAACGACCGGGGTTTGGCCGATCTGATCGAAACTCTTCGGCGCCAGGTGAAAGGGCAGGGACCATGATGCGGCGTATCTTGCCAGCCGTCCGCTGCGCACGTCATCATTGGGAACGGGGGTATCAGCCTCCAGCCGGACGGGTCAAGCGATCAGCGAAACCCATCGGCAGCGGTGCATTCGCGAACAACTGATGATGGGTTTCGCGCAAGAGCGCTCTACCCATCCTGCGCGCTACGCGCGACACTTGGGGGAGATCATGCCGAGCCGTGCCGAGCTGAGACGACGCTTCCTTGCGGAGCTGTGGAAGGAGTTGCGCGTGGTATGGCCGATCCTGTCGGCCCTTCTCGGAACGCAGGTCGCCCTTGGGCTCATCATTGGATGGATCGAGGGGTGGCCGATGGGCAATTCCCTCTACTTCACGTTCGTGACCGGGCTGACCATCGGCTATGGGGATCTCGTTCCTTCGCGGTTCACCTCCCGAGTGCTTGCCGTGGCGATCGGCTTCGTCGGTATCCTGCTCGCCGCGCTGATCGCAGCCGTTGGTGTGCGCGCGCTCAACGAAGTGGGCGACGACGGGACGAGTTGATTGCGTCGGAGGTCCGATCGCGCGGGCGCACTGTCCGCCACGATTGCCGCCAGAGACCGAGGGGGGCAGGGTGGAGGCCTCGAGGAAGGAAGCCCGGTCAGATCACGGGAGGAAAGCATGCGAACGAGAACTTGCAGCTTGTGGGTCGCCCTGGCGCTGACCTTCGGTTTGCTCGCGCTGGCGCCGGTCGCGCTGGCGGGACCCCAAGAGGATGTCGCCGCCGCGGCGACGAACTGGGCTGCGACCCTTGCCGAGAACAATCCCGACAAGATCCTCACCGCCTATGCGAAGGACGGCGTCCTGTGGGGCACGCTGTCGCCGACGGTACGTTCGGATCCGGCGGGACTTCGCGCCTATTTCGTCGCGGCGTTTGCCGCGCTCCCGAACCTCAAGGTCAGCTTCGGGGACCAGCTGATCCGCGTCTACGGCAACACGGCGATCAATACCGGCTATTACACATTCTCGTTCACCAGGGACGGCGAGACCAAGACCCTGCCGGCGCGCTACAGCTTCACCTACGTCAAGGACGGCGACAACTGGCTGATCGTCGACCACCACTCCTCGGCCATGCCGGCGCCCCCCAAATAGGACCATAGCCGGCCGTCCGAAGGATCGGCGTCATCCCGACGGGACGTAGCCCTTTGGCGCTTCCTGCATCACCGCCAGGGTGTGCCCGTCCGGATCGGCGAAGAACGCCATCCACAGATCGTGGTCGTCCATCCTGGCGATCAGATGCGGACGGCTGGTGAATGTCAGGCCGCGCTTCTGGAGCTCGGCCACGGTCAGCGCGATATCGGCGCAGCGGAAATAGATGCAGCCCTGCGCCCTGAAGGCGGCGGGGTCATGCACCTTCTCGAGAAGCAATCGCACGCCGGCACAGTCGAAGAACGACAGGTCGCCGAAGCGGTAGAGCTTTCGCAGGCCGATCACCTTGTCATAGAAGGCTTCCGAGCGGTCGGTGTCGGTGACCGGCAGCGCGATCTGGCCGATGTGATCGAGGTTCAAGAGCATGATCGGATCCCCGGAGGTCCCGAGGCGGCCGCGCCGGTCAATTGCGGCGCGGGGTGGTCTGCTTCTGCTCGGCGCCGCGCACGTTTCCCCAGGGATCGGCAACCGGTTTCTTGGCGGGAATTTTCGCGGCGGAGGCCTTGTAGGCGTCGTCGGCGGCTTTTTCCTTCATGCGCTGCTCTTCGGACTTCGGCGGCGCGCCGTCGTCCAGCATGTTGTTGGCTTGCGCATAGGCAGGGCCGGTCAGCAGCGCGACCACCAGTGCCGTGACGACCGTTCTCATTCACCGCCTCCATCGAGGTCCAGCCGGGCGAACGGCAATCCTACCCCGCCCGGCAACGATGACAATGGTCATGCGGCATTCCGGGCGACGGGCTCACCGCTTCACGGGGGCGTAGAACGTGGCCTCGATCTCGGCGACGCCGCCGTCGAACAGGCGCTGCACCTCGAGCATGGTGCGGGGCGGGTAGGGCGGCCCGCCCCACAGCTCCGCCTGCACCTTGTCCACCAGCGGGGCGAAACGGTTGAGGTCGCCGAGGTAGACGACGAGCCGGACGCAGTCGGCAAGGCTTGCGCCCTCCGAGCGGGCGATCGACCGGATGTTGAGAAAAGCCTGGCGGATGCGGGCCTCGGGGTCCTGCACCAGCGTGTTGGTGGCGGGATCGATGCCCAGCATGCCGGCGACGAAGACGAAGTCTCCCGCCCGCGCTCCGAGGCTCCAGGTGCCCTCCACCTTCATGGCACCCGGCGGATCGAGCGTGCGGACGCCGTTGGGCGAGGGGGACTGGGCGAAGCTCGCAGTCGCCGACATGGCGGTCACGCCGGCAAGCAATATTCGTCGCAACATCGGGGTGCTCCCTCCTGGATGATCCCTGCCGACGCGGGTCGACGGCGGTCCACCGGGCCGCAGCCCTCAAGGGCTCGCGGGCGGAGGGCGATGCCAGACGCCGTCCTTGAGAAAAACCCGGAACGGAGTCGTCCCCGAGCTGCTGCCGTCGAGCGCCCGCCATTTGCCATTGTGGCATAATGTTCCGCCCTGGACCTCGACGGCGTCGAACTCGACCGTGTTGCGGTAGACCGTGCCGTTGGGCTCGGTGGCGGTGAAATTGGTCGTGCATTTGTTGCCGGAAACGACCGGCTGGTAGCCGTCGATCATGATGCGCCGCCGCCGGTGCTCTCGAACGGGTTCTTGAGGACGGCCCAGTCCGCGTAGCTCTCGTCCGCGGCCGGGGCCGGGATCGCGAGCGACAGGAAAGCCAAGGCGAGGACGGGATTGAGGCGCGGCGACGATGGCATGGCGTTTCCCCCTTCGGTGATTTGGCCCGGCACCGGCGCGACGAGATATTTGAGACCAGGCTCATGCCGTGGCGGGTTGTGCTATCTACGAAGGGTCGGTCCGGGCGGTTTACCGCTGGCGGTCACGAAGGCGTGAGTTTTCGGGTTGCTGCCGGTCCCGCTGCCGAGTATGAGGCCGCCGGCACGACTGCCGCGGCCCGCGCCGCAGCGTGGCATGTCCGCCGTTGAACATGTCTTCGCGTCCCGCGCGAATTCTGCTGGGGAGGTTTCTTGGATATCCGAACCGGCAGGCCGGCGACGCTGGCGCCCACCGGCATGGTGACGTCGCCGCATTCGCTGGCCTCGGCGGCCGGCGTCGACGTGCTCAGAGCCGGGGGCTCCGCGGTCGACGCGGCGATCGCCGCGAGCGCGGTGCTGGCTGTCGTCTACCCGCACATGACGAGCCTCGGCGGCGACGCCTTCTGGCTGATCCACGAAGGCGGGAGCGGCGCGGTAAGATATCTCAACGGCGGCGGCCGCGCCGCGGCGCGGGCCGAGCCGGCGTGGTTTTCCGCCAACGGTTTTTCGGAGATCCCGTTCCGCGGGGTTCTTCCGGCGACCCTGACGGTGCCGGGCGCGGTGGCGAGCTGGACGGAAGCGCACGCCGTCCATGGAAGGCTGCCGCTGCGGCGCCTCTTGGCCAGCGCCATCGGCTACGCGCAGGGCGGTTTTCCGGTGACGGCGCGGCTCGCCGCCTTCATCGAGCTGAACTCGCGGCGAGCTTGCCGCGAACGCGGGGTCGGCCGCGATTTTTCTCGCCGGGGGCGCGGCGCCGCAGGCCGGCAGCCGGCTCGTCAACCGCAACCTGGCGCGGACGCTTTCGGCGATCGCCGACCGCGGCTGGGCGGGATTCTATCAGGGACCGGTCGCCGAGGAGATGGCGCGGTTCGCCCGCGAGGCGGGTGGCTTCTTTTCGACCGCCGACTTCGCCCAGCAGAAGGCCGCATGGGGAGAGCCGGTCGTCGGGCGCTACCGCGACGTCGCGATCTACAACACGCCGCCGCCGACGCAAGGCTTCACCGTCATCGAGATGCTCAACCTGCTGGAACCCTGCCGTCTCGGCACGCTCCGGTTCCTCGGCCCCGACCACATCCACCTGATGGTGCAGGCCAAGCAGATCGCCTTCAACGACCGCGACCGGCTGCTGGCGGACCCCGGCTGCACCGACGTCCCGATCGAGACGCTGCTGTCGAAGCCGTATGCGGCAAGCCGCGCCGGCCTGATGGATCCGCGATCGGCGCTGGCGTGGGACAAGGTGCCGTCGTTCGGCAGCCTTGCGGGCGACACCGTCTATGTGGCGGCGGTCGACGGCGACGGCAACGCCGCGTCGCTGATCCAGAGCCTCTACGGGGTGTTCGGCTCGGCGGTCACCGCCGGCGAGACCGGCGTGGTGCTGCAGAACCGCGGCGCCTACTTCTCGCTCGATCCCCGGCATCCCAACTGCCTGCAGCCGGGAAAAATTCCGCTGCACACCTTGATCGCCTCGATCGCCAAGCGCGACGACAAGCTGTGGAGCGTGCTCGGCTGCATGGGGGCGGACGGCCAGCCGCAGATCCAGGTGCAGGCCTATGCGGCGATGATCGACTTCGGCCTCGACATCCAGGAGGCGGTGGAGATGCCGCGCTTTCTCTCCGGCCGGTTCGCGCTCGGCGAGGCACGCGACACGCTGCACATGGAGGCGCGGTTTCCGCCGGCCACCGTCCACGAGCTCGAGCGCCGCGGCCACATCGTCCAGCGCTGGGGGCCGTGGAACGAGCTCGCCGGGCACGCCCACGGCATCGTGGTCGATCGGGGCATGCTCTCGGGCGGCGCCGACCCGCGCAGCGACGGCGCCGCGATCGGCTATTAGCGCGTCTTCCGGCGAAGCGGATGCCGGTTCGCCGACGAGACGGCACCGAGCAAATGCCGTTAACAGAAAATAAGCAGTTTCGACCGATAGGTACTTTTTCGAACGGCTTTAGTACTTATACAACCGGAACACGAAATCATGCTCGGACTTCACGGCGACCTCGTGGGCAGCTCCGGCGCGCTTCTGCTCGCTGCGGCCTCAACCGCCGCTCTCGTCGTCAGCCTCGTCTTCCTGCACCTGGCGCGGAAGCGAAACCGGCAGCTGCTCACCGCCATGAACAACATGTCGCAAGGCCTGTGCATGTTCGATTCGGCGCAGCGGCTCGTGGTCTGCAACACCAGCTACATCCGGATGTACAATCTGTCGCCCGCGGTCGTGAAGCCCGGCTGCACTCTGCGCGAGCTGTTGCAATACCGGATCGCGACCGGGGCCTTTTCCGGCGATCCCGAGCAGTACATCGCCAATCTCCTCGCCACCCTGGCCAAGGGAACGCCCACCCGGGTCGTGGCCGAGTCGAACGACCGCACCATCGCCATGCTCAACAAGCCGATGCCCGACGGCGGATGGGTGGTGACCCACGAGGACGTCACCGAGCAGCAGCGCGCCGAGCAGCAGCGCGACGCGATGGTCGAGCAGCAGCGGCGCCGCGACGCCGTCGAGGCGGCCATCCTGGCATTCCGCCAGCGCGCCGAGACCCTGATCAAAAGCGTCAGCGAAAGCGCCGGCGTGATGAAATCTGCCGCGACCGCGCTGTTCGGATCGTCCGACAAGACGTCGCGGACGACGGAAGGCGCCGTCTCCGCCTCGAGCGAGACGTCGACCAGCGTCGAGACCGCGGCGGCCGCCGCCGAGGAGCTGTTGCGGTCGATCGCCGAGATCAGCCGCCAGCTCGGCCACACCACCGAGGTGGTGCACCTGGCGGTGACCGAGGCCAATGCCACCAACGAGCGGGTCGCCGGGCTCGCCAAGGCGGCCCAGCAGATCGGCAACGTGGTCAAGCTGATCCAGGACGTGGCCGGCCAGACCAACCTGCTGGCGCTGAACGCCACCATCGAGGCGGCACGGGCTGGCCAGGCGGGAAAGGGCTTTGCCGTCGTCGCCTCGGAGGTGAAATCGCTCGCGGTGCAGACCGCCAAGGCGACCGACGAGATCGACGGGCAGATCTCCACGGTGCAGGGGCTCACCGCCGGCGCGGTCGAGGCGATCCGCCGGATCACCGAGCGGATGCAGGAGATCAATCAGGACGCCTCCGCGGTCGCCGCCTCGGTCCAGCAGCAGAACGCGGCCACCGACGAGATTTCCCACAGCGTCGCCAGCGCCGCCAAGGGCACCCGCCACATGGTCAAGGTTCTCGACGAGGTGGCTGGCGCCGTGGCGCAGACGCGCACCGCCGCCGAGACCGTGCTCAAGGCCTCCGACGCCGTCGAGGCGGCCGCCGTTGATCTGCGCGCCGAGGTCCGGGATTTTCTCGGCAAGGTCGCGGCGTAAGAGCGGCGCTTGATGATTGTGGCGAGTAGGGTGGGCAAAGTCGGCCCGGACGCCGCCGCATGACGCGGTCCACCTCCCGACTTTGCCCACGCCGACCGCGTGGGCAAAGGCGGATCAGGCGCCGCGATCAATCAAAGCGTCGGGGCCGCCATTGCCCACCCTACGGCAGCGACGCCCATAGAAACACGAATGTCGCCGCCAGGCCGAGCGCGGTGCGGCCGGCGTGCAGCCTTGCCCACTGCTCGATGAGCCCGCGGCTCTCCGGCCCGGCATTCGCCGCATCCGTCGCCATCAGCCGGTTGTTGGTCGGCATGATGACCACGAGCGTGTAGGGCCAGTTGGCGAGGAGGAGGAGGAGGGCTCCGATGAGCCACGGCAACACGCCGGTCTGCCACCAGGCGATCAGCCCCAGGAGGAAGCCGACGATGGCCAGCGGGGCCTGCATGGCGAACCCGCGCTTGTAGGCCGGCTTCCACTCGGCGAGCAGCGCGCGGTCGTCGAGGGCGAGCCGCGCCGGCTGCTCGGCGACGCCGACGTAGATCGCCGCGCCGGCAAACACCGCCGCGACGACAAGGGCGAGCTGTCCGGCAATCATGCTGCCCCGCTCGAGGATTTCGGGCCTCGTCGGGCGCGGACAGCCGCGCCCGGCGAGGAGAGCCTCACTGCTACCCGGCACGGGCCCCGAGCGCGGGAGCGGTGGTTGCCGCCGGCGCGCGGTTGGGGATGTGCAGGAAGAACGCGCAGACGAAGGAGGCGATCGCGCCGAGCAGCGCCAGCCCGTAGAGCCCGCCGGCGAAGCTGCCGGTGGCGTCCTTCATGATGCCGACATACCAGGGCCCGAAGAAGCCGCCGAGATTTCCGATCGAGTTGATCCAGGCGATGCCGGCGGCGAGCGCCGTGCCGCTGAGGAACATCGGCGGCATGGCGAAGAACGGGCCCTTCGAGCCGTAGAACCCCATGGCGGCGATCGACATGCCGACCAGCGCCCACCAGGTGCCCATGGTCATGCCGGCGAGGACGAGGCCGAAGGTCGAGAGCAGGCAGGCGACGAGCAGGTTCCAGCGCCGCTCGTTCATGCGGTCGGAGATGCGGCCCCAGGTCACCATGGCGATGCCGCCGCAGATATAGGGAATCATGGTGAGCCAGCCGACCGTCATGTTGCTCATGGTACCGAGCGACTTGATGATCTGCGGGATGAAGATCAGCATGCCGAGGCTCGCGGTGACGATGCCGAAATAGTTGAGCGCCAGCAGCAGCACCTTCGGATTGATCATCGCCTCCCACAGCGTGTAGGTGCGCACGGACTCCTTGGCGTGGCGCTCGGCAGCGAGCCTTTCGGCGAGCCAGGCCTTCTCCTCGGCGGTGAGGAATGTCGCCTGCTCGGGCTTGTCGGTCAGAAGGAACAGCGTGACCACGCCGATCACCACCGTCGGGACCGCCTCGGCGATGTACATGACCTGCCAGCCCTTGAGCCCGAAGAGCCCGTCGAGACCGAGCAGCGCGGTCGAGATCGGCGCGCCGAGCGCAACCGCGGTCGGCAGCCCGATCAGGAAGCCGGAGACGATGCGGGCGTGATGATTGGCGGGGAACCAGTAGGTGAAGTAGAGCACGATGCCGGGAAAGAATCCGGCCTCGGCGACGCCCAGCAGGAAGCGCACGATGGCGAAGCTGGTCGTTCCGGTGACCATGGCGGTCGCGCCGGCGAGGATGCCCCAGGTGATCATGATCCGGGCGATCCACAGCCTGGCTCCGACCTTCTCCAGGATGATGTTGCTAGGCACCTCGAAGATGAAATAGCCCCAGTAGAATGTGCCGACGGCGAACCCGAAGGCGGAAGCCGATATGTCGAGATCTCCCCGCATCGTGAGCCCGGCGAAGCTCACATTGATGCGGTCGATATAGGCCAGAATGTAAGAGAAGACCGCGAACGGCAGCAGGCGCAGGTAGATCTTGCGCATCGCCGATTTCTCGATTGCAACATTCATCCGTTTCTCCCCTGTGATCGCCATGATCACGAATTTTCGCGTCGTCTGCTCGGCTTGGCGGCCGGTTTTTTGCGGGGAGTGTAGCCTGCGTGCCGGTGCCGGTCACCTGGGAGTTTGCGCAAGGTGCGGAACCTTGCGATGCCGGGACCTTTTCGGCGTCCTGCAGGCGTCGCGGGCTTGGGCCGCGCGCGGCGGATGCAGGATGCGGCGAATCAGGAAGGCCTCGGCGTCCCGCCGGATGCACGCCGTCAGTGGAGGCGGAAGTCGTTGTCGAGCGCGCGGATCTCCGCGGGCCTGATCAGGCGCGAATGGGCGACCGTCACCGAATGCAGCGGACCGTCGAGCTTGGTGCGCCAGAAATCGAGAAAGCGCTTGAGGGTCGGAAAGTTCGGAAACTGATCGTAGTCCTGCCACAGATAGGTCTGCAGCAACCACGGATGGTCCGGCCGGCGATAGAGGATCTGCGCGGTGGTGAGCCCGTAGCCGTCGAGCTGGCGACGGAAATCTGGCGAGACCATGGTGTCCTCCTTCGCCTCGCGCACCGACCCGCGGTGTCGCTCGCAACGTTCGTCGTCCGGGGAAGCGCGGCGGTTCGGCGCATTTGCCTGATCTTGTGCGCAAAGACGCGTGCAGCGCTCGCCCCGACCGGCCGGTGTGAGGCTCGTCACGGATGGCGGGCGGGGAGGCTGGCATGGTGAACCCCGCCGGCCTGATGCGGCACTAAGCCAGTACAGAAACGCAACCGCGGCCCCGCGACGTCTTCCGCGTCAGGGTGCGGCGGGCACCTTGGAGGTTACCGAGATGACCAAGAGCTCAACCGACCAATCGTCCTGGCTCGTCGGCCGCAACAGCCAGGGCCGGTGGATCGTGCGCGACCACGCGGGCCGGCGCGGCGGGATGTTCGTCAGCTGCTCCGCGGCGATCGGCTACGCCCGGATCGTGACCGGCCATCGGACGCCTTCGGTCGTCATGGTGTCGGGCACTCTCGAGCTCGACATGGCGGCGGCGTGAACCGCCGGGTCTATCCCGGCCGCTTGCTGCACGGCAGGAAATAGGTGAATCCCTTGAAGGCGCTGTAGTCGCGCCCCGCAACGAAGGGCTGGATCGGCACCTCGCGGCGCCGGTTCGGGCGCACCTCGAGCGACAGCAGGAAGAGCGGGTCGATCAGCCGGTAGGTCGGATTCTCGAAATACTCGGTGCCGCGCTTGCTCACGCTCCAGGTGATCTCCTCGTCGTCGTCGACCTCGTAGACCTCGAGATGGACCTCGGGGAGGAACTGCTCCTGTCCGCCCGGGCGAAAAACGCCGGCGAGCCGCTGGCCGCGGGCGATGCGCTGGCCCTCCTTCAGGCCCCTGATGTCGTCGTAGCGCAGGTGATAGAAGGCCGAATAGTAGAATTGCGGCCCCGTCGTCAGGTTGAGGTCGGCGGCGGTATGCACCAGCAGCAGCGCCCCCTCATGGCCCTGGCCCCAGTCGGCAATCCAGGCCCGACGCACGGTTCCCGGAGCCGGCGCGAGGATCGCCTCGCCCAGGCGGCCGCCGTCGACGCCCGAATGGATCTCGTCGCGCCGGGTTCCGTCGACGTCGAGCCAGCTCGCATAGAGCGAGGTCAGGGGTGAGCACGCGTAGCTCCTGGGATATCGCGGCTTGAGCCGCGTCGGCGTGATGCCGTAGCCCTTGAGCGGACGGTCCGCCTGGTCTGTCGCCACCGTGTCGGTCTCCTCGCTCTCGGCGAACGCTGGCGTTGCCGCCGCGACGATCAGGAGGGCCGCCAGCGCGATCCATCGTGGTGCCATGTCCTCGCTCCGCCGTCGCCCGGCCCGGGCCGCTCTCGCCGCGATCAATGTGACCTGGCGCACGGTATGCGCCGTCGCCGCGGCCTCTTGATGGCGGCGGTCGTCGCGATACGCAACGCAAATTCCGCTCAACATCGTCGGCGCTCCCGGCGAGCAGAGGCGGCAACCGCCGCGAATGGAGCATCAGGAAGTCATGGCGACCGCCAGTCCCCGGCACATGCCGGCAGGCCCCGGGATCGAGCTGTGGATCGCCACGGCGGCCGAGGACGCATGGTTTGCCGCGCGCGCCGGCGTCCTCACGCCCGGCGAGCACGCCGAGCTCGCACGCATCCGGTCGGAGGCAAAACGCTGGCGTGCGATGTCGGCGCGCATCCTGCTGCGCGAAGCCCTGTCGTCGATGTGCGGCGGCTCGGTCGAGCCCGCGGCTTGGCGGTTCCGCGCGCTGCCCGACGGCAAGCCGGAGGTCGCGGGCGGCCTGCCGCAACTCCAGTTCAGCGTGTCGCATACCGACGAGATGGCGGTAGTGGCGGTCAGCCGCGAGGCGCGGCTCGGCGTCGATGTCGAGGCCCTCGACCGGGCGGTGGGCGAGGACGTGATCGAGGCTTTTCTGGCGCCGGACGAATTGCGGGCGATTGCGGCGTCCGAGTGTGCGCAACGTCACAATCAGTTTCTTCGTCTGTGGACGCTGAAGGAGGCCTATACCAAGCTCATCGGTGCCGGCCTCAACGCCGATTTCGCCGCGATCGCCTTCGACCTCGACGAGACAAAGCTCTGTGCCACAGCGTTCGGCGACGCCGACGCGCAGTTTGCCAGCTTCGTGGTTCCGGCCGGTGCCGCACGTTGCCAGGTCTCGCTCGCCGTCGCGGCGCCGGCAGAGCTCGATCAAACCAATCTTATGGCTCATGCGACAAAGACTGTGAAAGGTGCCCACGAAAGTGCACCAGAGAGGAAGTCATGTTGAAGATCTTCGTCGTTCTCGCCACGACCTTCGTGTTCGCCGGATTGCTGATCGCGCATCCCTACACGTCGCCGTCGGTCGAGATCGCCAGCAACGCGCCGAAGGTGAAGCTGGCGCTGGCGCAGGCGCCGGCGGCGGCCCCGGTGCGGGTCGCCGAGGTCGAGCAATCGCAGCAGCCCGCCGGGCCCGCTCCGCAGCAGGATGCGCCGGTGATCAGCAGGCCCGAGACGACGGCGCCGGTCGCGCCGGTCGCAGTGGTCGCGCCGGTGACGCCTCGTCCGGCGGCCCCGGCCAGCCCGGCCGTGCAGCCGCAGACCCAGCTCGTCGCCACCGACGTCGGCACCATCGTCAACCAGGCGATCTCGATGATCCCGGTGCGTCCCACGCCATCGCCGGCCCCGGCCGTGCGTCAGCCGGCCTATGCCGGAGCAACGTCGCCCGGACCGCGCAATGACGGGCGGCACCGGTCGCAGGTCGACGGCCAGCGCATGAAAGCCGATGCGATCCGCGCCCAGGACGAGGCCATGCCGGGTCACCGGCCGACCGGGCCGGTCTACCACCGCCCGGTGACCGTGACCCGCCAGGTGGAGGTCCAGCGCCGCGGATACTGATACCGGCCACAACTCCGCCATCGGCCGGGTCCGGCTTCCTGAAAAGCCGGAACCGGCCATTTCCCTGCCGTTCTGTCCCCGGCCGGCAATCCCGGCCTTGCGTGACCCTGCGCACAGTTCCCGCCCGGGGTTTGGGCCATTGTCCGGTCAACGCAAGCGCACCAGAGAGGGCGGCCATGTTGAAGATCCTTGTTGTTCTCGCCACGACCTTCGTGTTCGCCGGGTTGCTGATCGCGCATCCCTACACGTCGCCGCAGGTGGAGCTTGCCGGCGCTGCGCCGAAAGTGAAGCAGACAGCCCAGGCGCCAGCGCCCGTCCCAGTCTCCGCCCCGGTGAAGGTCGTGCAGGCTGAGCAGCGGCAGCAGGCCGCCAAGCCCGCGATCCGGCCGGACGTGCCGGTCGCCGGCGGGATCGAGGCCACTCCAGTCGCCCCGCGCCCGGCTCAGCCGGCCAAGCGGCCCGTGCAGATCGCCGGGCTTGATGTCGGCTTTGGCGACAACCCGGGCATCTCGACGACCAAGGTCCGCCCGGCCGTCCGGCAGCCGTCCTCCGCCGCCGCCAACTCGGCGCCCCGCAACGACGGTCGGCACCGCAGCCAGGTCCGCGCCGAGTACCAGCGGGGATACTGAAATACCCTCTCTGCCTCAGGTTGAGCGGGCTCGGCTTCGATGGAAGCCGAGCCCGGCGCGTTGACAGGGCGCCTCTTGCATCCCGGGCGGGCTTGCTGCGATCAGCACCGGAACTGCCCGGGAATCGTCAGCCGGGATAGGTCCGGGCAGTGAACCGGTGTAGGCTTCGCCGCGACAGCTGCGGAGCAGGTACAGGGCAAGAGATGTCGAACGCCAACGCCGACGCGACAGCCAACTCGTCCGGACGCTCCGGCGCGCCGCCCGAGCTGCTGCACGCCCTGTTCGAGCTCCAGGCGCTGCGCCGCGAAAAGCATCCGGCGCTCGAATGTCGCGGACGCGTGCTGACCTACGGCGAGCTCGATCGGCTCGCCAACCGATTCGCCCACTACTTCCGTTCCCTCGGCCTCGGGCCCGGCAAGCTGGTGGCGCTGCATCTGGAAAAATCCGTCGAGCTGTTCGCGGCGCTGCTCGGCACCCTGAAGGCGGGCGCCGGCTACGTGCCGATCGATCCGAAATTTCCCGCCGATCGCATCGCCAGCATCATCGAGGACGGAAAAATCCCGCTGGTGGTGAGCCAGACCTCGCTGGCGAAGACCGACGGGCTTGCGGTGCACACCCTGCTGGTCGACCGCGATCTGTCCGCCGTCATGGCGCTGCCCGACACGCGCCTCGCCGCGGCCGACACCGGCGTTGTGCCGAGCGACATGTGCTACGTCATCTACACGTCGGGCTCGACCGGCCGGCCCAAGGGCGTCGTCATCGAGCACCGCCACGCGGTGTGTTTTTGCGGCGCGCTGCCGACCACCTACGGCATCACTGAGACCGATCGCGTCTACCAGGGCTTTTCCACCGCCTTCGATGCCGCGGTCGAGGAGGTGTGGGCGGCGTTCTCCATCGGCGGCACGCTGGTGGTGCCGGCCGACGAGCTGACGCGCTCGCCGCAGGACGTCGCCAGCTTCATCACGCAAAACCGCATCAGCTATTTTTCCACCGTCCCGAGCTTTTTGGCGATGATCACGGCGCCGCTGCCGACGGTGCGGCTCTTGATCCTCGGCGGCGAGGCGCTCCCGGCCGAGCTGGTCACCCGCTGGGCCGACGGCCGGCGCATGCTCAACACCTACGGGCCGACCGAGGCGACGGTGGTCGCCACCATGTGCCAGGTCTACCCCGGCCAGCCGGTGACCATCGGGACGGCACTGCCCAGCTACGAGGCCTTCGTGCTCGACGAGCAGATGCAGCAGGTGGCGCCCGGCCAGGAGGGCGAGCTCTATATCGGCGGCGGCGCGGTGGCGCGCGGCTACATGAACCGCGACGACCTCACGGCGGAAAAGTTCGTGGTCAACCCGTTCGGCACCTCGCCGCGGCTCTACCGCACGGCCGACCTGGTGCGCCCGCGCGCCGACGGCGCCATAGAATTCCTCGGCCGCATCGACGGCCAGATCAAGATCCGCGGCTTCCGCGTCGAGCTCAGCGAGATCGAGGCGGTGCTGATGGAGCACCCGGGCATCCGCAATGCCGCGGTCACCACCCACGAGATCAACGGGTTCAAGGAGCTCGCCGCCTACGTGGTCACCGAGGACGGCGCCGCCGACATCGACCGCCCGGGCGCCGTCACCCTGATGCGGGCAAAAATGCCCGAATACATGATTCCCAAATATCTCGACGTGGTCGAGGAGCTGCCGCGCATGACCAGCGGCAAGATCGACCGCAAGGCGCTGCCGCAGCCGGTCAAGCTGCTCACCGCCTCGACGTCGCGCCGGGTGGTGGCGCCGCGCAACGAGCTCGAGCGCCTGGTGGTGGAGGCGTGGACCCAGGCGCTGAACAATCCCGACATCTCGGTGACCGACGACTTCTTCCTCGATCTCGGCGGCCACTCGCTGGTCGCCGCCCAGGCGATCACCGCGATGCGCACCAAGCTCAACAACGAGCAGATCTCGGTGCGCGATCTCTATGCCCAGCGCACCGTCGAGAAGCTCGCCGCCTTCGTGTCGCGCATGGCGCCGCAGGCGGCAGGCCCGGCGGTCGACGTGAAGATCTCGCCGAGCCAGATCGCCTTCCAGCGCGTGCCCTTGTGGGAGCGCTGGTCGTGCTACGCGCTGCAGGCGGTGGCGCTCGCGGTCTACTATGCGGCGATCGGGCTGCCCGGGGCCGTCCTCATCTTCACCATCCTGGCGGTGATCGACGAGGGCATCCGCATCGACATCGCGGTGCGCACCCTGACAATCGCGGGCTTCCTGCTGTGGCCGCTCTATCTCGGCATGGCGATCGCCGTGAAGCGGCTGGTCGTCGGCAAGTTCAAGCCCGGCTGCGTGCCGCTGTGGAGCCTCGCCTACTGCCGCTTCTGGGTGGCGCGGCTGTTCCAGGGACTTACCGGCGCCTGGCTGTTCGCCGGCACGCCGCTGATGATCCTGTACTACCGGGCGATGGGCGCCAAGGTGGGCAGCGGCGCGCTGATCTCCACGCTGCATTGCGTCGCCTATGATCTGGTCACCATCGGGGAGAACGCCAGCATCGGACCGGAAACCCAGCTGCTCGGCTACCGGGTCGAGGACGGCATGCTGGTGCTCGGCACCGTGGAGATCGGCGACAACTGCTTCGTCGGCATGCACTGCGCGCTCGGCCTCGACGTCGTGATGGAGCGTGACTCCAGACTCGACGACCTGTCGCTGCTGGTCGACGGCATGCGCCTCGGCCCCGGCGAAAGCCGGCGCGGGGTGCCCGCCGAGCCGGCGACCGTCGAGGTGCCGCAGCTCGAGCCCGGCAAGAAGATCCCGCGCTGGCCGTTCGTCTTCGGCGTGTTCCACCTGCTGCTGATCTACGTGATGGGCTACGTGGCGATCTTCGCGCTGCTGCCGGCGGTCTATCTGGTCGCCTACGCGCTCGACATCAGCATCCTGCTGGGACTGGCCGCCACCTTCGTGGCGGTGCCGCTGTCGATCGTGCTGTACACGCTGCTGGTGCTCGGCATCAAGCTGTTCTTCGGCCGCGAGAAGGGCGGCGTGTTCCCGGTGCACAGCGGCGACTATCTGATCCACTGGACCTTCGACGGCCTGCTCGGCAGCTTGAGCAAGGTCCTGATGCCGGTCTATGCGACGATCTACCTGCCGCCGCTGCTACGCCTGCTCGGCGCCAAGATCGGCCCCCATGCGGAGATCTCCACGGTGCTGCACATCTCGCCCGACCTGCTCGAGGTCGGCGAGGGCAGCTTCCTGGCGGACGCCTGCGTGGTCGGGGGGAAACGCCTGCACAACGGCCTGCTCGAGGTGCGTCCCAACAAGATCGGCGCGCGCTCTTTCGTCGGCAACAGCGCGCTGGTGCCGGGCGGCATCGACATCGGCGACGACTGCCTGATCGGGGTGCAGTCGACCCCGCCGCTCGGCATGCAGGCGACGCCCAACAACACCCGCTGGCTCGGCTCGCCGGGCTTCGAGCTGCCCAACACCCAGGCGTTCTTCGACTTCAGCGCCGAGGAGACCTATCGGCCGACGGCGGCGCTCTACCGCACCCGGGCGATCATCGATGCGTGCCGCGTGGTGCTGCCGAGCCTGTTCACCGCGGCGGCCCTGGTCGGCTTCGTCGGGCTGGTGATTCTCGCCTGGCTGCACCTGCCGATATGGGGCGCGCTGCTGGCCGTGCCGCCGGCCACCGCGCTCCTGTCGTGGGCCGCCATCATGATGGCGGCGGGCCTGAAGGACGTGATCCTCGGGCGCTACAAGCCGATCGTGAAGCCGCTGTGGTCGAAGTTCGTGTGGCTCAACGAGCTCGTCAACGGCGTTTACGAGAACACCGCGGCCTCGGTGCTGATGCCGCTGCTGGGCTCGCCGTTCGCCGTGTGGGGCATGCGGCTGATGGGCTGCCAGATCGGCCGCCGGGTGTTTTTGGACACCACCCTGTTCTCCGAGTTCGATCTGGCCGAGATCCACGACTATGCGGCGGTGAACTACGGCGCCACCATCCAGACGCACCTGTTCGAGGACCGCATCATGAAGGCCGACAAGCTGGTGATCGGGGAGGGCGCCACCGTCGGCAACATGGCGGTCGTGCTCTACGACACCGAGATGAAGATCGGCTCCTACCTGGCGCCGCTCTCGGTGCTGATGAAGGGCGAAAAACTGCCGCCGCTGTCGCGCTGGTACGGCGTGCCCACCCAGCCGATGCCGGCGCGGCCCGCGCCCGAGACGGTGACGGCGCCCCCGGTGGTGCCGTCGCCCGGCACCGGGGCGCAATGGCAGCCCGAGCCCAGCCCGGCCCGATGAGGCGGCCGGGAATGCTCGAGGCGGTAATTTTCGATTTCGGCGGCGTGTTCACGTCGAGTTCCCTTCGAGGCGTTCGCGCGGTTCGAGCGGGAGCGCGGCCTGCCGGCGGATTTCATCCGCCGGGTCAATTCGGAGAACCATCTGGACAACGCCTGGGCGCGGCTGGAGCGCGCCGAGATCGATCATGACGCCTTCGACTTGGCGTTCGCCGCGGAATGCCGGGCGCTCGGCCACGAGGTCGGCGGCCGCGACGTCCTGCCGCTCCTCGCCGGCGCGCCGCGGCCGGAGATGATCGAGGCGCTGCGCCGCATCCATGGGCGTCTGAAGACCGGCTGCATCACCAACAATCTGCCGGCGGGCGGCCCCAGCCCGCTGGCGTCGTTCTACAAGCTCGAGGCGATGGCGCTGTTCGACCACGTGATCGAGAGCTCGAAGATCGGCCTGCGCAAGCCCGACCCGCGCATCTACCGGATGATGGTCGAGGCGCTGGGCGCCGCACCCGAGGCTTGCGTCTATCTCGACGACATCGGGATCAATCTCAAGCCGGCCCGCGCCATGGGGATGACGACCATCAAGGTGACGGACCCGGCCGCCGCCATCGCCGAGCTGGAAGGATATGTCGGCTTTCCGCTGCGGTGAGGCGCGAGCCGCCGAATCGTAGGATGGGTTGAGCGACAGCGAAACCCACCAATGCCCGGCGACCGCCCGCATCGCCGCCGATGGGTCTCGCAAGTGCTCGACCCATCCTACGAGCAGATCAATCAATAGCTCAGCCGCGTCGAAAACACCTGAACGGCGTAGAACAGGAGCTCGGCGTCGAGCGCGCGCTGGATGTTTGAAGCCCGGCGGAAGCCGTGCTGCTCGCCGGCAAACAGCAGATAGCCGACCGGGATTCCCCGCGCCCGCAGCGCGTCGACCATTTTTTCGGTCTGACTCGGCGGCACGATCATGTCCTCGTCACCCTGGAAGAAGATGACCGGCTTCGACAGGCGATCGGCGTGCTCCACCGGGGAGCGCTGGCGATAGCGGGCGGCTTCCTGCGGATAGGGGCCGATCAGCCAGTCGAGGTAGCGCGACTCGAACTTGTGGGTGTCGCGGGCGAGCGCCGCCGGGTCGCTGACGCCGTAATGGCTGGCGCCGCCAGCGAAGAAATCCCGCATCGTCAGCGCGGCGAGCGCCGTGTAGCCGCCGGCGCTGCCGCCGGTGATCACCGCGCGCCGCGCATCCGCCCGGCCCCGGGCGCCGAGAAATCTTGCGCCGTTGACCGCATCGTCGACATCGACGACGCCCCAGGCGAGATTGAGCCGATCGCGATACTGGCGGCCGAAGCCGGTGCTGCCGCCGTAGTTGACGTCGAGCACTGCGATGCCGCGGCTGGTCCAGTACTGGTTGCCGAGATTGAGCGTGCTCGACGCTGCCGAGGTCGGTCCGCCGTGGATCTTGACGACCAGGGGCGGCGCTTCGCCCGCGGGCGCCGAATAATCCGGATTGTGCGGCGGATAGAACAGGCCGAACGCCGTCCTGCCGCCCTCGGTGGGAAACTCCACGGCCTCGACAGTGGTGAGATATTTCCTGATGGCCGGGTCGTCGGCGACGTCGGTCGACTGCCTGAGCACGCTGTGGCTCTGGGTGGCGAGGTCGAGGAGCACGATGCTCGCCGGCCGGTCGGGGGCGCCGCCGCGAAAGACCACGCGGTCGCCCGCGGCGCGCACCGAGGAAAAATCGCTGAACGGCAGATCGAGATCGGTCAGCACGCCCGACGCGAGATCGATGACGGCGAGCCGTCCGAGCCCGGACCTGGCGTAGGACGCGACGATGCGGCCGGGTCCGGCATACGCATAGGTCGACATGCCGAAGACCCACTGCGGCTGGCCGAACTCGGCGTCCATCGGCGCAATCGGCGTGGTGGTCGATCGCCCCGGATCATGGCGATAGAGGTTCCACCAGCCGCTGCGGTCGGACACGAAGGTCAGGCCCATGCCGTCGGGCGACCATTCGGGCTGGAAGATCGATTCGGCCGGGCCGCCGGCAATGACGCGCGGCGTGCCCGGCATGCCGTCGCCGTCGAGCTCGCCCAGATGGAGCGTGGTGCCGACCCACGGCATATTGGGATGGTCCCAGGCGAGCCAGGCGAGGCGGGTTCCGTCGGGAGAGAGGCGGGGAGAGGAGAAGAAATCGTGGCCCGCCGCCAGGATGCGGCCCGCATCGGCACCCGGCCGCTCGAGGTCGACCGCGACGATCGTGTTGTCCGGATAAGGTTTGCCGGTGTGGTCCTCGCGCACGCCGATCCAGCGGCGCCGCCGGCGGTCGATGATGCCGTCGGCATAGCGCCAGGCGCCGTCCGCCGTCAGCGGCTCCGGCGCCGACCCCGGCCTCTGGCGGTAGAGGCGCCGGTCGGGCGGCTCGCTGCCGCGGGCCCGATCGTTGGAAAAGTACAGGGTGCCGGCATCGATCGTCCAGGCGCCGCCGCCGTATTCGTGGACGCGGGTCCGGGCGCTGAACGGTTTAGCGGTGACGTCGACGGCGGCGGCGCTGCCGCCGGGCCGGCGCACCACCACGTAGCGCCCGTTCTCCTGCGGGCGCAGCTCGAGCCAGTAGACGTCGGCACCGTCGAGCAGCACGTCGGACAGGCCGATCGACTGCGCAACGATCAGGTCCGAGGTGATCGGCGACTTCCACGATCCGTACGGGGCCGTCTGCGCCGGGGGCGTCGCCATGACCTGTCCTGAGCCGGTCCTTCGCAAAAGCTAACGGCCGGTGCGGCGATTGACAACCGACGGTGCCAGACAGACGCGGCGGCGCGGAATGCGGTCGCGGCGCGCGACCGGACGCACGCTTTGTTGATCGACGTGTACGCAGGACTACGCATGTGGATTCCCGGAATTGGATTGGTCATCGGGTCGCGGCTGTGTCATCAGATTGTCACACCGAATCCGGTCGGGCGAATGTCACCGGACGCGGTCGCGTGGTGTCGACGGTGTCGTGTTGCTCCGACGCGGGCAGCCGGGTCGGGGTGGTCGGGGACAAGCCTGGAAATGCCGGTCATACCCAGCGAGCTGCTGAAAACCCTTCTCCACGTCGTGGAGTTTCGCAGCTTCACCCGAACCGCCGAGCATCTCGGGCTCACGCAGCCCGCCATCAGCTCGCAGATCAAGCGCATCCAGGAGCTCCTGGGCGACGGCCTGTTCGACAAGAGCGCGCCGGGGGTGGTGCTGACCAAAAAGGGCGAGCTCGCCGCCGAATACGCGCGAAAAATTCTGGCGCTCAACGACGAGCTCGTCGAGCGCCTGACCGAAACTGCGGTCCGCCGGGTGAAGATCGGCGTTCCTGGGGATTTTGCCGCGAGCGTCATGTCGTCGGTGCTGGTGGACATCCGCAAGCGGTTTCCGGATTTCTGCTTCGTCGTCAGCTCCGATCGCTCCGATGCCCTCATCCGGCGTCTCCGGCAGGGCGACCTCGATCTCGCGGTGGTGCTCAGCACCGATGCGCCGACCGACCAGCCGCGCCATTGCTGGGCCGAGGAGGTCGAATGGGTCACCCACCCGTCGCTGGCCGCGCGGCTCTCGGTCGTCGATCCGGTCCCGCTGGTGCTTCATTCCGGGACCGTCGGATTGAGCGAGCGGGCGCAATCGACGCTGGCCGAAGCGGGGCGGCGCTCCACGGTGGCGTTCGAGGCCAACAATCTGATCGTGCTGAGTGCTGCCGTGTTCGTCGGCATTGGCGTCATGCCGATGCCGCGGCGGGCGGTTCCCGAGTTGCTCTCCGTCCTTGCCGCCGGAGTGCTTCCGCGCCTGCCGCATCTGCACTGCAGCGTCTATGTCGAGAACGGCGAGGAGCTGCCGGAGCTGATCGCCGACGAGTTCGCCCGGGCGGTGATGATACTGGGCGAGCGCAATGTGACGTTCGCCAGCCCCTACGCGCCGCCGCGATGGCTGAGCGAGCAGCTGGAGGAGGCGCGGGCGGTGGTGAACGGCCGGATCGCCAGGTCCGCGCCGGGCGGAGATCCCGCGCGCGAATGACCGGGTAGTGGTGTCGCGGGGGCGGTCGGTCGCGGGCCTGTTACATAGCTGTATTTACGTATAACGCCCCACGAAGCCAAAGTAACCTGGCCTCTGGATAGGTATTAGCGCGAAATCAAGCTGCCAGTACTATTTGACACTGGGCCATCATTGCCAGGACAACAAGGCAGATCCATGCGCAAGCTTGCGTTCTCGAAACTTCTCCTCATCCTCGTCCTTGTTCCCCTCGTCGCGCTCACGATGTTCGCCGGCACGCTCACCTACCAGAGCTGGTCGCACAAGGGCGCCGGCGAGACCGGCTCGGCGTCGAGCCAGGTGCTCTCCTCCGCCCAGGCGCTCTCCGTCGAGGGCAACAAGCTCAAGGTCGAGATGGACAAGTTCCTGGCGACGGTCCGCGCCGCCTGACGCCGGTCGCGGCGAACGGCATCGGCCACCGATCCCCCAGGTCCGGCGGGGCGGGGGCCCGACGCAAGGTCGTGCGCAGAGGCCGGAGCGTCAATCGATTGTTAAGATATGGAACAGCGATTCCGCGCCGGCTTACATTCGGCATTAATCCATCCATCGGATTCCCGATCCCATTCTCCGCAAATTTACCTACAAGAAATCCGCAAATTGTAATGGTCGGCCCGCTTGTCGCGTGATGCGCATGCGGAGGCGGCGCTGCGGGCACCGGTCGAATGACGGGATGCCGCGGACGCTCCAGCCGAAGCCGGGCGCCGGCACGCGATCGATGCAAGGGCAACCAATCCGGGATCTGCAGGATGACCAATCCCATCGGCCGAATCCTCCCCATGTGGGGAAAGCTGGGCGGCGACAAGTCGGGCAACGTCGCCCCCATCTTCGCGCTCGCGCTCATTCCGGTTCTCGGCATGGTGGGAGCCGGCGTCGACTACAGCAGGGCCGCCAACGTCCGCGCCCACCTCCAGGCCGCCGCCGATGCCGCCGCCGTGGGCGCCATCGCCAAGCCGTCGACCGGCTACAAGGCGGCGCTTACCATGGTCAACGACGGCCCGATCCCCTCCGGGGCCACCCAGGCGCTCAACATCTTCAACGGCAATGTCTCGCTGGAGAGCGGGTTCACCGTGACCAACCTCGCCGCCACGGTGGTCAGGGCAACCCAGCAGGTGACCGCGACGGTGACGTTCACCGCGACCGTCCCGGCCAACTTCATCCAGGTGTTCGGCGGCGGGACCACGATGACGGTGAGCGGCACCTCCTCGGCCACCAACAACATGCCGACCTATATCGACTTCTACCTGCTGCTCGACAACACACCGTCGATGGGCGTCGGGGCGACCCCGGCCGACGTCGCCACCATGGTCGCCAACACACCGGACCAGTGCGCCTTTGCCTGCCACGACACCAACAATTCGAACAGCTACTATAACCTTGCAAAAAACCTCGGCGTGACCATGCGCATCGACGTGGTGCGCACCGCGACCCAGCAGCTGATGACGACGGCAACGAGTACCGCCAGCGTGTCGGGCCAGTTCCGCATGGCGATCTACACGTTCGGCACCTCGGCGTCGACGGCCGGACTGACCAAGGTCTCCAACCTGACCACCAATCTGACGCAATCGGCGCAGGACGCCGGAACCATCGACCTGATGACGGTGCAGGGGCAGAACCAGAACAACGACATGGATACCGACTACGACGCGGTGTTCACCGCCCTCAACTCCGGGACCAACAAGATCCCGAATCCCGGGACCGGACAGTCGGCAAGCTCGCCGCAGAAGGTGCTGTTCTTCGTCTCCGATGGGGTCGCCGACGAGGCGAACTCCTCGTGCCAGAAGCCGACCACCAACGGCACGCGGTGCCAGGAGCCGATCAACACCGCGTTGTGCCAGGCGATCAAGGACCGCGGCGTGATGATCGCGGTGCTCTACACCACCTACCTGCCGCTGCCGACCAACGCCTGGTACAATCCCTGGATCTCCCCGTTCCAGAGCAGCATCGCCACCAACATGGAGACCTGCGCCTCGCCCAACCTCTATTTCGAGGTCACCCCGACCCAGGGTATCGCGTCGGCGATGAACGCGCTGTTCCAGCGCGCCATCGAGCAGGCCCGCCTGACGAATTGACGGCCGCGAGGCGCGGCTGGCGGCCCGGCTCTCGCCCGGCCGCCGGTCGCCGGCTCGCGTCGTCCCGCACGCTCCGTGCTCGACAAATCATTTGATGCGGATGGGGCTGGCACCCGACCGCTCCGGGAATTTCCCAATCGGACAATGAGGATGGCGGAGGACCTCGGGCATTTCCCCGAGGTATTCGCTGCAATTCTATTAAAATTGTGTTGATCGGCGACAGCGGATATTCATTCCATAGCGCCATACCTGTTCCAAACACTCGTGTTTGCAAGGACAGTGCTCTCGTCCTCGTCAGAACGGAATGGCCGTCATGTCGCTGCTTCGCAGGATGTCCGCCGCCGCTGCGGCCTGGCACCGCAGGTTCCGGCGCAACAAATCGGGCAATGTCGCGTTGATCTTCGCGCTGGCACTCATTCCGGTCCTCGGAATGGTCGGCGCCGGGGTCGACTACAGCCGGGCGACCGCGGTGCGCACCCAGCTGCAGGCCGCCGCCGACGCGGCCGCGGTCGGGGCGATCGCCAAGGCTTCGACCGGCTACCACGACGCGCTGGCAATGGTGAACGACGGCCCGATCACCTCCGGCGTCACCCAGGCGCTCAACATCTTCAACGCCGACGCCTCCCTCAAGACCGGGTTCACCGTCACCAATGTCAATGCCACGGTGATGCGGGCGACCCAGCAGGTGACCGCCACGGTGAACTACACCGCCACCGTGCCGACCGACTTCATCCAGGTATTCGGCGGTGGGTCATCGATGACGGTGTCTGGCACCGCCACCGCAATCAACAACATGCCGACCTACATCGACTTCTATCTGCTGCTCGACAACACGCCGTCGATGGGCGTCGGGGCGACACCGGGCGACGTCAACACGATGGTGACCCACACGCCGGACCAGTGCGCCTTCGCCTGCCATGATACCAACAATTCGAACAACTACTATAACCTTGCGAAGAATCTTGGCGTGACCATGCGCATCGATGTGGTGCGCACCGCGACCCAGCAGCTGATGACCACGGCAACAAGTACCGCCAGCGTGCCGGGCCAGTTCCGCGTGGCGATCTACACGTTCGGCACCTCGGCATCGAATGCCGGTTTGACCAAGGTCTCGAACCTGACCACCAACCTGACGCAATCGGCGCAGGACGCCGGAACCATCGACCTGATGACGGTGGCTGGGCAGAACCAAAACAACGACATGGATACCAACTTCGACGCGGTGTTCACCGCCCTCAACTCGGGGACCAACAAGATCCCCAATCCCGGGACCGGACAGTCGGCGACCTCGCCGCAGAAGGTGCTGTTTTTCGTCTCCGACGGTGTCGCCGACGAGGCGAACTCCTCGTGCCAGAAGCCGCTCAGCGGCACCACGCGATGCCAGGAGCCGATCAACACGGCGTTGTGCCAGGCGATCAAGGATCGCGGGGTGATGATCGCTGTGCTCTACACCACCTACCTGCCGCTGCCCACCAATCCCTGGTACGTTTCCTGGATCTCTCCGTTCCAGAGCAACATCGCCACCAACATGCAGACCTGCGCGTCGCCGAACCTCTATTTCGAGGTCACGCCGACCCAGGGCATCGCGGCGGCGATGAACGCGCTGTTCCAGAGGGCGATCCAGCAGGCGCGCCTGACGCAGTGAAGCGAGGGTGACGAGCCGGAAGCTCCTCCCCTTGTGGGCGGAGCCCGGCCGGCAGGTTCCTCACGCCGTCCGGCGCATGGCCGGATAAGAAAAGCCGCGACCCGTCCCGGCCGGAAACGCCGCGGACGGGTTGCGGACAATTCTATTCAAATGACGACGGTATTGAGACCAAATGCGAACGCCATGCATCAGGGTAGCTTCATCGAACATCTTTACATCACCTTCACGTCCGCGGTCATACGATACCTGATTACATCAATCATCTCGAGGGGCATGCCATGTTGTCGCTGCTTCACCGGATCCGCGACGTTCTATCAGCTTTTCGCCCGGCCCAGGGCGGCAATGTGGCGATCGTGTTCGGGCTGTCGCTCATCCCGCTCATCGGCGTCGTCGGCGCGGCCGTCGACTACAGCCGGGGCAATTCCGCCAAGACCGACATGCAGGCGGCGCTCGACGCTACCGCACTCATGCTCGCCAAGAACACCTCGGTTCCCACCTGGACCCAGGGCGATCTCAATGGCAACGCCAGCAACATCTTCAGGGCATTGTTCAACCGGCCGGAGGCGACGGGCATCAACGTCACCGGTCACTACACGCCGGGAGCGGCGCCGACGATCGCGGTGACCGGGTCGGCGACGCTCCAGTCGGCATTCATGGGAGGCATTCTCGGGCTGCTGGGCAACCCGAACGCCTCCACCATGACGATCTCGGCGTCGGCGACCTCGACCTATGGCAGCCCGCAGACGCTGCAGCTCAACATCGTGTTCGACAGCTCCGCCTCGATGATCGTCGGAGCCACCCCCGCCGACGTGACGCTGATCAGCAACTGGGTGACCGCCCACTGGGACCTGGTGAAGCCGGGCGACCCGGCTCCCAACTATCCGGGCGGCGACAATCCGCCCTGCGCCTTCGCCTGCCACGACGTCGGCGGCAGCACCACGGCGAGCGACATCGTGCAGGGGCTGACCAATGCACACGCGGCCAACGCCACCACGCGATTCGACGTCATGATCTCGGCCGGGAGGCAATTGATCACCCACGTGCAGACCGAGCACGACAACAATCCGATGCTCAGGAACAATACCTATCTGTTCAACGTGATGTCGTTCGACACCTCGGTGCACACCTGGGGCGGCAGCAATCTGAGCTTCGCCAACGCCACGCAGGCGGTCTCGTCGGTGACTCCCGGCCTCGACACCTATCTGTCGTCGGCGATGTCGACGCTCATCACCAGGCTCGGGACCCAGGGCGACGGAACGTCGACGTCCTCGCCGCTGAAATTCCTGATCCTGATCACCGACGGGCTGCAGTCCGACCGCAGCAGGAACTGGAGCGGCGGTCATTGGGCGCAGGACAGCGCGTGGAACTACAACACCTATTTCGGCGGCTATGCCACCACGATCGACCAGACCCAGTGCAGGAGGCTGAAGGACAACGGCATCATCCTGGCGGTCCTGGAGACCCCCTACGTGCCGCTGACCGGCCAGTCGCCCAAGGTCGCGCCCTACGAGAAGACGGTGCGCAAGGTGGTTTATCCGGGCGGCCCCAATACGGGGAGCGCGGTCAGCACGGCGCTGTCGCAGTGCGCTTCGACGGGATACTATTTCCAGGCGACGACCGCGGCCGACATCGCGACCGGCTTCCTGGCGCTGTCGGACAAGTTCATCTACAACACCCCGTACTTGACGAGATGACGGTCGGAGCGCGGGTCGGATGACGGGGCCGGTCCGGCAGACGAGCGGCGTTTACCGCCGGGTTGGCTCCGCCGGGGCGGGTGCGGCGACGGCCGCGTCCTGCGGCGGCGATTTCGGCCGGACAAGCCCGTATCCGATCGATGCTGCGACCGCGGGCTGCCACACCAGAAAGAGCGGCAGCATGCTTTCGGTCGTGGCGTTCAGCCCGAGCAGCAGGCCCGCCAGGGTGCCGATGGCGACCGTTCTGGTCCAGTTCGCGGCGGTGCGAAAGCCGCGGCTGGCGAAAGATATGCCGGCGAGCGTGATCAGACTTCCGACCATGCCGGCGATGAGCCCGGCCGCGGCGAGGAGGTAGGGGGCGCGGGCACTGGCGCTGCCGAGCACGTCCGATCCCGGCGAGTAGCGGTCGAGACGCATATAGATCTCGTAGCCGGCCTTCCAGGCGCAAATCCAGGCGATCATCGTGGCGGCAAGCGCCACCACCAGCCCGACCGGGCGCCTGTCCCCGTTCAGGACCAGCCCGATCAACAGCACGGCACCGAAATAGACGCCGGGCAGCAGCGGGATGCGATCGCGCTCGGGCCCGACCATCAGCACCCCCCAGGGGTCCGACGGCAGGAAATTCGTGAGCAGCGCCGACGCCACGGCGAGGATCGCCAGCAGGGCGGCCGCATTGTGCGGCGACAGCTTCGACAGGGTCACCAGGCTCTCCTCCGCGGCGCGAAGGCGCGCACACTACCATGTGCCGCGCCGGGTGTATCGGGCGGGAGAAATTCCGGTCATCGCGGCGAATCCGGCTATGATCCTGCAACCTCTCACCGGAACACCCCATGGACTATCGCAATCTCGGACGCAGCGGGCTGAAGGTCTCGCCGATCTGCCTCGGCACCATGATGTTCGGCGGGGCGACCGACGAGCCGACCGCGGGACGCATCATCGGCAAGGCGCGCGATGCCGGAATCAATTTCATCGACAGCGCCGATGCCTACAACGCCGGCCGCTCCGAGCAGGTGTCGGGCCGCGCCGTCGCCGCCGAGCGCGACCGCTGGGTGCTGGCCACAAAACTCTCCAACCCGATGGGCAAGGGGGTGAACGAGCGCGGCCTGTCGTGCAAATGGGTGATGCAGGCGGTTGATGCGAGCCTGAAGCGGCTCGGCACCGACTACATCGACATCTACTATCTGCACAAGGAGGACCACGGCACGCCGCTCGAGGAGACCGTGCGCGCCATGGGCGATCTCGTGCGCGACGGAAAAATCCGTTATTTCGGCGTCTCCAACTATCGCGGCTGGCGGGTCGCCGAGATCTGCCACATCTGCGATCGGCTGGGCATCGACCGCCCGGTCGCCAGCCAGCCCTACTACAACGCGATGAACCGCATGCCCGAGGTCGAGCACATGCCGGCCTGCGCCAATTACGGGCTCGGCATCGTCGGCTACAGCCCGCTGGCACGCGGCGTGCTCACCGGGAAATATGCTCCCGACGTGGCGGCGCCCGCCGAGACCCGCGCCGGCCGGAAGGACAATCGGATGATGCAGACCGAGTGGCGGCGGGAATTGCTCGAGCTCGCGCAGACGATCAGGAGCCATGCCGAGGCGCGCGGCATCACGGGCGGACAGTTCGCGGTCGCCTGGGTGCTCAACAATGCGCTGGTCAGCGCCGCGATCGCCGGCCCGCGCACCGAGGCGCAATGGGACGATTATGTCGGCGCGCTCGACTATCGCTTCACCGCCGAGGACGAGGCGCTGGTCGACCGGCTGGTCGCCGCCGGCCACCCCTCGACCCCGGGCTTCAACGACCCGGCCTATCCGATCGAGGGCCGCCGGCCGCGCAGCGGGACGGCGGCGAACGCCTGAGCCCCCCTGAGACCCTCCCTCCAGGGGAGGGTGAAGACGTCGCGGGGCCAAGCATCGAGCAAATTCATATGCGATCGCCCTGCCTGAGACCCCGACGTTCGCGGTCTGTCCGCGTCCGCCCGGCTGGATTGCGGCGAACGACCCTGCTATCGATCTGGCTCGTCATCGGCTCGTCGTCAGCGGGGGGATAGCAACGACTGCCGCAGCTGAAAGTCCATCGGGAGGATTCTTCATGTTGAAACGCATCGGTTCGGCCGTCGCAATCGCGGCGGGCATCGGCTTTGCCGGCCCGGCCCTGGCGCAGACCGAAATCCAGTGGTGGCACGCGATGGCCGGAGAGCTCGGCCAGAAGATCGAGAAGCTCGCCACCGACTTCAATGCGTTGCAGAAGGACTACAAGGTCGTCCCGGTCTACAAGGGCGTCTACGCCGAGGTCATGACCGGCGCCATCGCGGCGTTTCGCGCCAAGCAGCCTCCCCATATCGTCCAGGTGTTCGAGGTCGGCACCGCCACCATGATGGCGGCCAAGGGCGCGGTCTATCCGGTCTACGAGCTGATGAAGGACGCCGGCGAGCCGTTCGACCAGAAGGCGTTCCTCCCGTCCGTCGTCGGCTACTACACCGACACCAAGGGAAACATGCTGTCATTCCCGTTCAATTCCTCGACCCCGATCTTCTATTACAACAAGGATCTGTTCCGGAAGGCGGGCCTCGACCCGGATGCCCCGCCGAAGACCTGGCCCGAGGTGGAGGCGGCGGGGAAGAAGCTGCAGGCCGCCGGCGTGCCGTGCGGGTTCACCAGCGAATGGCCGTCCTGGGCGCAGGTCGAGAACCTGTCGGCCTGGCACAATGCGCCGATCGCCACCAAGGCCAACGGCTTCGCCGGTCTCGACACCGTGCTGCAGATCAATGCGCCGCTGCAGGTGCGCCACCTCGGCAACCTGGTGGAATGGCAGAAGACCAAGCTGTTCGACTACGGCGGGCGCGGGGATTCGGCGAAGCCGAAATTCTATTCCGGCGAGTGCGGGATGACGATGGCGTCCTCGGCGGCCCGCCTCGGCATCATCACCAACATGAAGGCCGAGGTCGGCATGAGCATGCTGCCCTATTACCCCGACGTCGCCGGCGCGCCGCAGAACTCCATCATCGGCGGCGCCACGCTGTGGGTGCTCAAGGGTCAGAAGCCGGCCGACTACAAGGGCGTGGCGCAATTCTTCAGCTACCTGTCGAAGCCCGACGTGCAGGCCTGGTGGCATCAGAACACCGGGTATCTGCCGATCACCCAGGCCGCCTACGAGCTGTCGCAGAAGGAGGGCTTCTACACCAAGAATCCAGGCGCCGACGTCTCCATCAAGCAGATGACGCTGCATCCCCCGACCGACAATTCCAAGGGTCTGCGCTTCGGCAGCTTCGTGCAGATCCGCAACATCATCGAGGAGGAGATGGAGAGCGCACTGCAGGGCAAGAAGAGCGCCAAGGACGCGCTCGACGCCACGGTCGCCCGCGGCAACGACCTGCTCCGCCAGTTCGAGAAGGCGAACGGCATGTAGCCTCGACACGGCGGGCGACCCCGGCCGCCCGCCCGTCTCACCGGTCGCAACCATGCAGGACAAGCGCGTTACCTTCCCCGGCGTCCTGGTGCCGATCACGCTGCTGGTGCCGCAGCTCGCCATCACGCTGATCTTCTTCGTATGGCCGAGCCTGCAGTCGCTTCGCGGATCGCTGTTCCAGCAGGATGCCTTCGGCCTCTCGGAAGTGTTCATCGGCCTCGACAATTTCGCCCGACTGTTCGCCGATCCGGGCTATCTCGCCTCCTTCGGCATCACCGTGGTGTTCGCGCTCGGCACCACCGCCATCGCCATGGCGACCGGGCTGGTCCTCGCGGTGCTGGCAAACAGCGTGATCACGGGGTCGGCGGTCTACCGGGCGGTGATCACCTGGCCCTACGCGGTGGCGCCGGCGATCGCCGGCGTGCTGTGGTGGTTCCTGTTCAATCCGACCATCGGCGTGCTGCCCAGGATGCTGAGCCCGCTCGGCATCGTGTGGAACCATTTCCTCAACGGCGGCCAGGCGCTGCTGCTCGTCATCATCGCCTCGGCGTGGAAGCAGGTGAGCTACAATTTCCTGTTCTTCCTCGCCGGCCTGCAGACCATCCCGCAATCGCTGCTCGAGGCCGCCGAGATCGACGGCGCCGACGGGTTTGCCCGCTTCCGTCTGATCGTGCTGCCGCTCCTGATGCCGACCACGTTCTTCCTGCTGGTGGTCAACCTGGTCTATGCGTTCTGCGACACCTTCGCGGTGATCCACGCCACCACCGCGGGCGGGCCGGGCCAGTCCACCACCACGCTGGTCTACAAGATTTTTCGCGACGGCTTCGAATCACTCGATCTCGGCGGCTCGGCGGCGCAGTCGGTGGTGCTCATGGTGATCGTGGGTGCGCTGACCGTGGTGCAGTTCCGCTACATCGAGCGCAACATCCATTACTGAGCCGCCGATGAACGGTTTCACCATCCGCGACTTTTTCAGCCACGCCGTGCTCATCCTCGGCGCCGCCGTGATGGTGTTTCCGGTGTACATGGCGTTCGTCGCCTCGACCCACGTGCTGTCGCAGTCGCTCATTGGGCTGCCGCTGCTGCCGGGGGCAGAGTTCTTCGCCAACTACCGCCAGGTGCTGAGCGAGGGCCTGCGCAATTACGGCCTGCCGCCGATCGGCCCGATGCTGGTCAACAGCGTGATCGTCGCGCTCGCCATCACCATCGGCAAGATCGCGGTATCGATCCTCTCGGCGTTCGCCATCGTGTATTTCCGCTTTCCCTTCCGCATGCTCGCCTTCTGGATCATTTTTGCCACCCTGATGCTTCCCGTCGAGGTGCGCATTCTGCCGACCTACGAGGTGGTGGCCAATCTCGGCATGCTCAACAGCTATTCGGGCCTGTCGGTGCCGTTGATCGCCAGCGCCACCGCGACGTTCCTTTTCCGCCAGGTGTTCATGACGGTGCGCGACGAGCTCATGGAGGCGGCGCGCATCGACGGCGCCGGGCCGCTGCGCTTCCTGTGGTCGATCCTCATCCCGATGTCGCGCACCAACATCGCGGCGCTGTTCGTCGTCACCTTCGTGTACGGCTGGAACCAGTATCTGTGGCCGCTCCTTGTGACCAAGGATACCGCCTACTATACGGTGATCATGGGCATCCAGCGCATGGCGCGGGCCTCCGACTTCGAGCCGCAATGGCACCTGGTGATGGCGACCGTGATCCTGGCGCTGCTGCCCCCGGTGATCGTCGTCGCCGTCATGCAGAAGCAGTTCGTCAAAGGTTTGTTCGAGAGCGACAAGTAGCGACAAGACGAGCTCCCTTGATGATTGTTCGACGAGCCAATCCGGCCGATGCCGAGACCGTGTCGGCGCTCAATGCCGACGTGCAGGCAATTCACGCCAAGGCGATGCCGTGGCGATTTAAGCCGCCGGGCCCGGACACGTTCCCGCCAAGCATGGCCGCGGCGCTGCTGGCGAATGCCGGCAATGTCGTCTTCATCGCCGAGATCGAAGGCGTTGCGGCCGGATACGCCTATGCGGAGATCGTTCGCCGCGCGGAGACGTCGTTTCACTTTGCCGACGAGCTGGTCTATCTGCACCATATCAGCGTGCGCCCGGAATTCGAGCGCCACGGTGTCGGCGGCGCGCTGATCGGCGCGGTGCGGGCCGCCGCCAGAGAGGCGGGCATCGACGGTCTGGCGCTCGATGTGTGGACCTTCAACGAGACGGCGCGCGTGTTCTTCCACCGTCACGGATTCGTGGCGTACAACGAGCGGCTCTGGAGCCGTTGAAGACTGCGCTGCGCCTCCGTCATCGAACCGACATCGAGCCCGGCGAAAACCGGAATCCTCATGAACGGCCCCCGCTACGCGATCTATTTCACCCCGCCGCCCGGCTCGGCGCTGGCGCGGTTCGGCGCCGGCGTGCTCGGCTACGACTGCGACACCGGCGAGGAGGTTTCTCGGCCGACGCTGCCGGGAATTGCGGCGGCCGATCTGGCGGCGGGAACCAGCGAGCCGCGGCGATACGGGTTTCATGCGACCCTGGTTGCGCCGTTCCACCTCGCCATGGAGCGGACCGAGGCGGATCTTGGCGCGGCGCTCGCGTCCTTCGCGCATGCGCACCAGCCCGCCGGGCTCGGATGCCTGGCGATGGGTCTCATCGGCGGTTTCGTGGTGCTCAAGCCGTCGGAGGCCGACGTCGTCGCATTGGCGGGCGAATGCGTGAAAACATTCCATGCCTTCCGGGCGCCGCTGACGGCCGCCGAGCGCGAGCGGCGCATGGCGGCGCGGCTGACGGCAAGGCAGATCGAGCACCTGGAGCGCTGGGGCTATCCGTACGTGCTCGAGGAGTTCCGCTTCCACATGACCCTGGCGGGACCGCTGCCGGCGATGCAGCACGAGCCTTGGCGCGCCGCGCTGGCGGGGCTGTTCGCCGGGCAGATCAACGCCCCGGCATTGGTCGATGCGGTGTCGCTGGTGCGCCAGGACGGTCCCGGGACGCGGTTTGGCGTGATCCGGCGCGAGCCGCTGCGGGGCTGACATGACGCAACTCGGCGAAACCCCAACGATCCATCCAACGGCCAATGTCAGGACATCGCGGCTCGGCCGCTACACCCAGGTGGGCGCCCGCACCTCGGTGATCGAGACCCGGATGGACGACTATTCCTATGTGGTGAACGATTCCGACATCATCTATTCGGTTATCGGAAAATTCTGCTCCATCGCCTCGCACGTACGCATCAACCCGGGCAACCACCCGATGTGGCGGGCAAGCCAGGCGCATTTCTCCTACCGCTCCAGCCGCTACTGGCCGGACGAGCCCGACGACCAGGAATTCTTCGCCTGGCGCCGCGCCCATCCGGTGACGATCGGCCACGACGTGTGGATCGGGCACGGCGCGATCGTGCTGCCGGGCCGCTCGGTCGGCACCGGCGCCGTGGTGGCGGCGGGCGCGGTGGTCACTCGCGATGTCGCCCCTTACGCGGTCGTCGCCGGCGTGCCGGCGCGCCCGGTGCGCGAGCGTTTTCCCGCAGACGTGGCGGCGCGGCTCCTGGCGCTTGCCTGGTGGGACTGGGACCACGAGCGTCTGCGCGAAGCGCTTGCCGACTTCCGCAAGCTCGGGGGCGAGGAATTCTTGGACAAATGCCGCGGGTAGTCGTGCCACCTCGCGTCGCTCTACCTGATCCCGGCCAATAGGTCCGCGATTTTTCGAGGACAACGCGGGCTGGTCAGCGGACTGTCACGCGACTGTCACCGAACCGTCGTCCAAGCCCATTAGGCCAGGACGCGTCATTTGGTGAGCGGGAGCATGTATGCTGGTCCTCGACGGCGTCACTCGCCGTTTCGGCAACATGACGGCGGTGTCCGGCGTGTCGCTCACGGTCGAGGCGGGCGCCTTCCTCGGCATTGTCGGACGCTCGGGCGCCGGCAAGTCGACGCTGCTGCGCGTGATCAACCGGCTCGTCGAGCCGACCGGCGGCCGCATCGCCTTCGACGGCCTCGATGTCACGGCGCTGCGCGGAGCGGCCCTGCGCGCCTGGCGCGCGCGCTGCGCCATGGTGTTTCAGCAGTTCAACCTGGTCGGCCAACTCGATGTCATGACCAACGTGCTCGTCGGGCGTCTCGCCGCGGTGCCGACATGGCGGACCCTGCTCGGCCTGTGGACCAATGACGATCGCGCAATCGCTCTCTCGGCGCTCGCGCAGTTCGACGTCGCGACGCTGGCCGCCCAGCGCGCCGACCGGCTGTCGGGCGGCCAGCAGCAGCGCGTCGCCATCGCCCGCGCCCTGGTGCAGGAGCCGAAGTTGATCCTTGCCGACGAGCCGATCGCCTCGCTCGATCCGCGCAACACTCGCGTCGTCATGGATGCGCTCAAGCGCATCAACCGGCACTTCGGCATCACGGTGATCTGCAACCTGCACTCGCTCGATCTCGCGCGCAGCTATTGCGATCGCATCGTCGGCATGGCGGCAGGATCGGTGGTGTTTGACGGCAAGCCCGCGACGCTGACCGAGGCGGCAGCCCGCGACCTCTACGGCCTCGAGGCCGGCGAGGTCATGGACGGCGCCGCCGGGCAGCGGGATCGCGACATCTTCGTGCCCGGCGTCACCGCGGCTGCATGAAGCCGGCGCAGGGAACAAGACGTCCGCAACCACGCTCGACAGGAGAATCCATATGCTCGACCGTCGCACATTGCTCGCATCGTTCGCCGCCACCCTCGCTGCCGGCTCCGCGCGGGCGCAAAACTGGAAGGCGCAATACCCGGAGCTCGTCCTCGCGGTGAT
The DNA here is from genome assembly GCA_963755055.1 of uncultured Alphaproteobacteria bacterium. Taxonomy (GTDB): domain Bacteria; phylum Pseudomonadota; class Alphaproteobacteria; order Rhizobiales; family Xanthobacteraceae; genus AP-16. Next base: position 276,757 of record CAVWIS010000018.1, read on the forward strand.
CCCGGCGGAGAACGCCTCGGGTGTCGGCGACCGCTACGAGCCGTGGATCGCCTATCTGGCGAAGGAGCTCGGCGTCAAAGTGACGTTGCGCATCGCCAACGATTATGCGGCCGTCATCGAGGGTCAGAAGGCCGGCAACATCCACATCGCCTATTACGGGCCGGCCTCGCTGTCGCGGGCCGTGAAGGTCACCAATGGGGGCGTCGAGCCCTTCGTCACCACCATCAACCAGGACGGCACGGTCGGCTACCATTCGGTGGCCTACGTGAAGGCGGACAGCCCGTACCACAGGCTTGAGGATCTCAAGGGCCGGAATGTCGGGCTGGTCGATCCCAACTCGACCTCGGGCAACAATGTTCCGCGCTTCGCGCTCGACCGCATGGGGATCGATCCCGAGCAGTATTTTGCCAAAGTGGTCTATACCGGCAGCCACGAGAACGCGGTGATCGCCGTGGTGCAAGGCACCGTCGACGTCGCCTTCAACTGGTGGAACTCGGACGTCAACTCGAATCTCACCCGCATGGTGCACAAGAGCATGGTGAAGAAGGACGACGTCCGCATCATCTTCAAGTCGGACCTGATCCAGGGCTCGCCCTATGCGTATCTGGCCTCGCTGCCGGCTGACCTGAAGCACGCCATCATGACGGCGTTCGTGGAAGCGCCGAAGAAGGACAAGGTCGCCTTCGACAAGCTTTCCGACGGCAAGGACCTGGGCTTCGCCGCGGTCACGGTCGCCGACTACAAGTCGACCATCGAGCTCATCGAGTTCGTCGACAAGCTCAAGCGCAAGAAACAGGCGTCCTGAGCGGCGACCGCTCCGCTCGCCGCAGGACCGCCGGTGGCCGCCGTTCCCCGCTATCCCGACGCCCAGCTGGCGCCGGCCGCGGCGGCTTACCGGCAGGCGGTGGCGGCGAAGCGCCGGGGCACCGCGCTGGTGCTCGTGGCGGTCGTCGCCGCTGCGGCGCTTGCGGCGCTCGGCGGCGAGGTCGATCCGAAGAAATTCTTCTCCAATATCCACCGGCTGCCGAGCTACCTTCGCGACATCACGCCGCCGCTGACCTGGACGAACCTTTCGGCCGACATTCTTGAGTGGTACTGGAATCTCGGCCATTGGCTCAGCCTCCTCGTCGACACCGTGCTGATCGCCTATCTGGCGACGCTGGCCGGCGCGGTTTGCGGCGGGCTGATGTGCTTTGCGGCGAGCGCCAACCTGGTGCGCAGCCGCGCCCTGCGCTTCGCGACGCGCCGGCTCATGGAATTCTGCCGCACCGTCCCGGACATCGTCTTCGCGCTGATCTTCGTCGTCGCCTTCGGCCTCGGCGCCATGCCGGGCGTGATGGCGATCGCCATCCATTCGGCCGGAGCGCTGGGAAAACTGTTTGCCGAGGCGGTCGAGAACATCGACATGAAGCCGGTCGAGGGCGTGACCGCTTCCGGCGGCAGCTGGATGGAAGTCGTGCGCTTCGCCGTGCTGCCGCAGGTGCTGCCGAATTTCGCCTCCTACGCGCTGCTGCGCTTCGAGATCAATGCGCGCTCCGCCACCGTGATCGGCTTCGTCGGCGCCGGCGGCGTCGGTCAGGATCTCTTGGAGGCGATCCGCAAATTCTACTATTCGGACGTCTCCGCGATCCTGCTCCTGATCATCGCCATGGTGATGTTCATCGACATCGGGACCGAGCGGATCAGGCATGCCCTGATCGGCACGGTGCGCGGATGAAAAATCTGCCCGCAGCCGCGGTCGCCGACCTGGCGGACCGTGCCGCCGGCCGCCGCCTGATCGTCGCGGCGGTGCTCGCGACGCTGCTGGTCCTTGCGATCTACGCGGTGTGGCGTCTCGAATTCTCTCTTGCGAGGATCGGCAGCGGCATCGGGCAGCTCGGCCATTTCGTCTCGCTGATGCTGCCGCCGTCGGCCGGCGGTCGGTCTGCGGCCTACCTGAAGGCGCTCGGCGAGACGCTCGCCATCGCGTTCCTCGGCACCTTGATGGCGGCGCTGCTGGCATTCCCGATCGGCTTCCTCGCCGCCCGCAACGTGGTCGCCAACCGGGTGCTGCATTTCTTCACCCGGCGGGTCCTCGACACCATTCGCGGCGTCGACGTGCTGATCTGGGCGCTCATCTTCATCAACGTGGTCGGTCTCGGCCCGTTTGCCGGCATTCTGGCGATCGCCGCGTCGGACAGCGGCGCCTTCGGAAAGCTGTTTTCCGAGGCGATCGAGGCGGCGGACGAGGGCCCGGTCGAGGCAGTGACGGCGGCCGGCGGCACGCCGCTCGAGGCGATCCGGTTCGGCCTGCTGCCGCAGATATTTCCGGTGATCGTCAGCCAGGTGCTCTACTATTTCGAATCCAACACCCGCGCCGCCGCGATCATCGGCATCGTCGGCGCCGGCGGCATCGGCCTGCACCTGGTCGAGCAGATCCGCGTGCTCGAATGGCAGACCGTGGCGTTCCTCATCCTGATGATTCTGGCGACCGTCGCCGTGATCGACTGGCTGTCCACACGGCTCAGGCTGGCGATCATCGGGCGGGACACGGTGCCGGGGTGAGGATTGCCAAGGAAATCTGCTGACGCCCCGAACGAGCAATTTGGGCAAAGCGCCATGACAACGCTGCCCGAATGCGGGTAGTCTTGCGGCTCATGGCTCGTGCCCGGGGGGCTAGGCAATCATGTCGCCGAAATTCCGCCTCGCAGGATCGGCACCGCGCCGGCGCGGCGCCTGACGGAAGCTCGCCGCCGACATGATCATGACCAGACCTCGCGTCATCCTGGTGGGCCTGGCTCTGGTGGTGGTCGCCGCTGCGGGCCTGTACCGTTTTTATGGCTCCGCCGGGTCGACCGAGACCCGAGCATCGCGCGGCGGCAATGCGGCGACCAGAGGTGCCGCCGCGGTTCCGGTCACCACCGCGCTGGCGCGGATCGAGGACTTTGCCATCCGGCGGCAGACCATCGGCATCATCGAGTTGCCGGCGATCGTGGTGGTGAGATCCCGCGTCGCCAGCCAGGTGACCGACAGCATGTGAGGGATGGACAGCTGGTCAAGAAAGGCGATCTGCTGTTCAGTCTCGACGACCGCGAGATCAAGGCGACCATCGCGCGCGACGAAGCTCTGCTGGCAAAGGACCAGGCCACGGTGGTGAGGACCGAGACGGATCTCGGGCGCTACGCGCGACTGATCGCCACCAACGCCGCGCCCCGCCAGCAGCTCGATCAGGCGGAAGCCGATCACAAGATTGCCGTGGCGACCGTCGAGGCCGATCGGGCACAGGTGCGATCCGACAATCTGCGGCTGGCCTATACCAAGATCGAGGCGCCGATCGACGGCCGCGTCGGCGCGATCCGGGTGACGCCGGGCAACCTGGTCAGCGTGAACGATCCGACCGGGCTGGTGACGATCACCCAGATCCAGCCCATCCGCGTCGGCTTCACGCTGGCCGAGCGGGATCTCGCGGCGCTGCGCAAGGCTTCCACCGCCATGGAACCGGTGTCGGTCCGCGTCTATGCGCCGGGTGCGGCGGAGCCGCTGGCCTCGGGCGTGCTCGACTTCGTCGACAGCGTCGTCGATTCGGCGTCCGGAACCATCGCCGCCAAGGCAAGTTTCGCGAACGTCGCCATGGACCTGTGGCCGGGGATGTATGTCGACGTCGAGATCGACCTCGATGTCCGGCCGAAGACCGTGATGATCCCGACGGTAGCCATCCAGAGCGGCCAGAAGGGGCCGTTCGTCTTTGTCGCCGGGCAGGACCAGAAGGCCACGATGCGCACCGTGGAGCTCGTCGGCGTCGAAGGCGACCACGCCGCCCTGGTGTCGGGAGTGAGCGACGGCGAGCGGGTCATCGTCGAGGGGCAGATGCGCCTCGTCGACGGGGCCCGCGTGACCGACGTGCCCGGGCAGGACGACAAGCCGCCGGCCGGCCGCGCGCGGTCGGGGCCTCCTGCCGCCGAGGTCGAGTCGCAGCGATGAACATCTCGGAATTCTGCATCCGGCATCCCGTCGCCACGACTTTGATGTCGGCCGCGCTCGTCGTCAGCGGCGTCTTCGCCTACATGGTCCTCCCCGTCGCGGCGCTTCCACGCACCGAGTTTCCTGTCATCAACGTGTCGGCGTCGCTGGCCGGCGCTTCGCCGGACACCATGGCGAACTCCGTCGCCACTCCGCTGATCAAGCAGTTCTCCGCCATTGCCGGCATCGACACGATCAGCGCCACGAGCTCCCAGGGCTCGGTGTCGGTGGCGCTGCAGTTCGCCCTCAACCGCAACATCGATGCCGCCGCCGCCGACGTGCAATCCGCGATCGCGCGGGTGCAGAAGCAATTGCCGGCCGAGATGACCGACCCGCCGAGCTATCGCAAGGTCAACCCCGCCGATGCGCCGATCCTGATCCTGACGCTCAGCAGCACCATTGCGCCGCTCCAGGAGATGGATGCCTTCGCCCAGCAGGTGATCTCGCCGGCGCTGTCGACGATCGACGGCGTTGCCCAGGTGCAGGTCCTCGGCAGCCAGAAATATGCCGTCCGCGTGCAGCTCAATCCTGATGCGCTCGCCGCCCGCGGGATCGGCGTCGACGAGGTCCAGCGGCGGTCGCGGCGGCGAACGCCAATACGCCGATCGGCACCCTGAAGAATCCGAAGCAGTCGCTGACCATCCAGGCGCAGACCGAATTGTCGAATGCCGATCAATTCCGCAACATCATCGTGGCGACGCGCGGCGGCCGTCCGATGCGGCTCGGCGATCTGGCGGTGGTGACGGATTCGGTCGAGGATAATCAGACCGCGAGCTGGTACAACGGAACCCGCGCGATCATTCTCAGCGTCTACCGCCAGCCGGGAGCGAATACCGTCGAGGTGGTCGACCGTATCAAGGCGCTGCTGCCGAGCTTCGAGAGCCAGCTGCCGCGGGCCGCGGCGCTCAACGTGCTCAACGACCGCTCGACCTCGATCCGCGATGCAGTGCACGACGTGCAGCTGACGCTGGCGCTGACCGTCGCGCTCGTGATCCTGGTGATCTTCCTGTTCCTGCGCCGCGTCTCCGCTACGGTGATTCCGGCGCTCGCCGTCCCCATCTCGCTGATCGCGACATTGGGCGCGATGTACCTGCTCAATTTCAGCATCGACAACATCTCGCTGCTCGGCCTGACGCTCGCCGTCGGCCTCGTGGTCGACGATGCGATCGTGATGGTCGAGAACATCCATCGCCACATGGAGGAGGACGGCCTCGGGCCGTTCGAGGCTGCGCTGAAGGGCAGCCGCGAGATCGGGTTCACCATCATCTCGATCACGGTCTCGCTGGTGGCGGTGTTCATCCCGGTACTGCTGATGGGCGGCATCATCGGCCGCATCTTCAACGAGTTCGCCGTCGTGGTGACCGCCGCGATCATGGCGTCGGCCTTCGTCTCGTTGACGCTGACGCCGATGCTGGCGGCAAAGATCCTGCCCCGCCCGACCGCCGACGAGCGGCCAACGGGGTGGAGCGCCTGGTTCGAGCGCGGTTTCGCCGCGGTGCTGCGCGGCTACGATCGCACCCTGCTCACCAGCCTGCGCCACAAGCCGTGGATGCTCGCGATCTTCTTCCTCACGCTGGCGGGCACCGTCTGGCTGCTGATCGTCACGCCCAAAGGCCTGTTTCCCCAGGAGGACATCGGGCAGCTGTCGGTGTCGACCGAGGCGCGCCAGGACGTCTCGTTTGCCGCCATGGTCGGGCTGCAGCAGCGGGTGGAGGCGGCCTACCGCGCCTCGCCGCATGTCGCCAACGTGGCCTCCATCGTCGGCGGGACGGCGCTCAACGCCGGCAAGCTCTTTGTCGAGCTCAAGCCGCGCGGCAACCGGCCGGCGCTGCAGAAGGTGCTTTCCGACCTGCGCCGGGACACCGAAGGCATTGCCGGCATCCGGGCCTATGCGGTGCCGGTGCAGAACCTGCGGATCGGCGGACGTTCGAGCCGGGCCGAGTACCAGTTCGTGGTGCAGGGCATCAACCGGCCGCAGCTCTACGAGTGGTCGCAGAAGATGGGCGACGCGATGAGCCGCGACGCCCACTTCACCGACGTCAACAGCGACCTGCAGGTCAACGCCACGCAGGCGACGCTGGTAGTCGACAAGGACAAGGCCAGCTCGCTCGGAATCTCGGCGGGACAGCTGCGCTCGACCCTCTATTCCGGTTTCGGCAGCCGGCATGTGTCGACCATCTACGGCACCGGCGACAGCTTTTCCGTGGTCATGGAGTTCAACGAGAAGGTCAACTGGACGACGGCGGAGCTCCCCGACGTCCGCATCCGCAACAACCAGGGAAAACTGGTACCGATCGGCGCCTTCGCGCAGATCGAGCGCACGCCGGGCTCGCTGACCATCAATCAGCTCGGGCAGCTTCCCGCCGTGACGCTGTCGTTCAACCTGCCGGCCGGCGTCTCGCTCGGCGATGCGGTGGCGCGCATCGGGCAGCTCAAGGCCGAGCAGAACTTTCCGCTAACGCTCGCCACCACGTTCGCCGGCAACGCCAAGACCTATCAGGATTCGGTGGCGAACCAGGGTATCCTGCTGCTCGCCGCGGTGGTGACGATCTATATCGTCCTGGGGATCCTGTACGAGAGCTACATCCATCCCTTCACGATTCTCACCGGCCTGCCGTCGGCGGCGATCGGCGCGCTGGTGGCGCTCAGGCTGTTCGGCATGGACCTGAGCCTGATCGCGGTGGTCGGCCTCTTGATGCTGATCGGCATCGTGAAGAAGAACGCCATCATGATGATCGACGTCGCGCTGGTCGCCCAGCGCGAGGGCAGGGCGCCGGCCGACGCGATCTACGACGCCGCGCTGCTGCGCTTCCGGCCGATCATGATGACCACGCTGGCGGCACTGCTCGGCGTGCTGCCGATCGCGGTCGGCGTCGGGGCCGGCGCGGAGCTCCGCCAGCCGCTGGGCGTGGCGCTGGTCGGCGGCCTGCTCGTCTCCCAGGTGCTGACCCTGTACATGACGCCGACGCTCTACATCTACATGGAGCAGCTCGCGGCCGGCACGCGGCGCCTGTCCGGCAAGATCGGCAGGCGGGCGAAAGACGAGGCCCGCGAGGCGGGAGCGTGACCGGCCTACATCGTCGGATTGGCGTATTTGCCGCCGAGGGCGTGAAGCCCGTAGGCGGCCCCGGCGATGTCGAAGTTGAACGAGAAGTGCTGGTTGATCGCCATGAGGTCGCGCAGGTGGCGCTGCAGCGGGTCCCGGGTGTAGAGGCCCTGCGCCCCGTAGCACGACCACAGCGTCTCCACCGCCTCGCGCGACTGGCTCACTGCGAGGGCGGACTGCGCGCGGAACCTGAGCTTGGTCTCGAGGTCGGGCACCTCATGGCGCGCGGCGGCGGCGTGGAGCTCGATCGCCGACCGGCGCAGCAGGTGGCGCGCCGAGTCGATCAGGCAGCGGGCGCGGCCGACCTTGATCTGCACCGCCTGGAAATCCGCCACCCGGGCGCCCGTATAGGTGCCTGACCGTTTGGCCATGGTCTCCACGAAAAGCTCGTAGGCGCCCTCGGCGGCGCCGAGCGCCGCCGGCGCCAGCGGGTGGGCGGAAGCCGCAACGATCGGGATGCCGAACAGGGGGCCGGTGTTGAGGGCGCCGCCCGGATGCTCGAGCCCGCCGCGGCAGCGCTGCAGCGCCAGCGCCCGGCGCTCGGGGACAAAGAGCTCGGTGACCGCGACATCCTTGCTGCCGGTGGCCGCCATGCCCATGGTGTGCCAGGTGTCGATGATCTGGTAGTCGGTCTTGGGCACCAGGCAGAGCCGCCAGTCGATGACGGTCTTGCCGTCGTCGTCGTAGACCGAGATGGCGAGCATGTTCCAGTCGGAATTGTCCACCGCGGAGGAGAACGGCCAGCGGCCGTTGACGATGAACCCGCCCGGAGCCTTGCGCCCGCGGCCGGCGGCAAGCGCGATGGACGAGGCGATCAGCGCGTCCGGGTTGGCGTCCCACACCTCGTGCTGGGTCTCGGGATCATAATATCCGAGAATCCAGTGATGGCAGGCGACGTTGCCGACGTTCCAGGCCGTGGACGGGCAGCCGCGCGCCAGCTCCGCCGGAATGTCGACGACGGCCACGAAGTCGAGCTCCATGCCGCCGAAAATCTTCGGCTGGTGAAAGCGGAAGAGCCCGGTCTCGTGCAGGAGCTGCTCGTTCTCGCGGATGAGCATCCGCGCATCCTCGGCCTGCCGGGCGCGCTCGCGCAAGACCGGCACGATCTCGCGGGCGCGCCGCATCGCCTCGTCGGCGCCGATGGCGGAAAAGTCGCGCCGCACGGACTGGGGCAGCGTTCCCACCATGTCGTTCGCGGCGTCCGGACCAACCATGCCACTCCCTCTCAACGCTTCGCATCAGCGTCTCGTACGTTGCGCCGCCGCGCAAGGCCTTCCGGCAAGACGACCGGCGGGAATGGCGGCGCCGGGCGACGTCCTTTCCAGCCTTCGGCGGCGTGCTAAGCTCGACTGCGAAAAGCCGGTCGACCAGCCGGCCGACGAGCCCGGGAGGAATTTCATGACCACCGCATCATCGCTTGCACGCGGCGCCGCCATGGGCGCGCTGTTGGCGTTCGCCGCGGCGCCCGCCGCGCTCGCCGAAACCATCACCGTGACCCATTGGGGCGCGGCGTTCTACGGCGCGCCCTATGCGGTGGCGATGGAGAAGGGGTTCTTCAAGTCGCGCGGCGTCGACGTCACCGGCGTGCTGACCTCGACGGGCGGTGGGACCTCGGTGCGCAACACTTTGGCCGGCGACCTGCCGTTCGGCGAGGTGGCGCTGCCGGCTGCGATCGAGGCGATCCGGGCGGAGCAGCCGATCAAGATCGTATGCGCGGGCGTCGAAAGCGTTGCCGACATCCTGTGGATCGCCAAGCCCGACTCTCCGATGAACTCCATCAAGGACATCGTCGGGAAGAAGATCGGCTTCACCTCGCCGGGCTCGGTCACCAATATGCTGATCCTGATGGCGATGAAGGCGCAGGGGATCGACCGCTCCTCGGTGACGCTGGTCCCGGCCGGCGGCATCGGCGCCAACCTCGCCGGTGTGCTGAGCGGTGCGATCGACGCCGGCATGACTGGCGAGCCGCTGTGGTCGCAGGAGAAGGCCAAGATCAAGCCGGTATTCTGGACCAAGGACGTGCTGCCCGCCAACATGACCCAGACGGTCGGCATCGTGACCGAAGAGTTCGCCAAGGCGCATCCGGAAAAGATCCGCGCATTGATCGAGGGCCGCCGCGAGGGGGTGAAATTCATCCTGGCGCATCCCGACGAGGCGGCCGGGATCGTGGCGAAAGCCTACAACATCGACGCCGCGCTCACCCGTGAGGTGTTTCGGCATTTTCTGGAGATCGGCTACTGGAGCGAGGGCGCGTTCGACTACGCCGCCATGGACCGCATGGTCGAAGGCCTGCAGATCGTCGGCAAGCTGAAGGGACCGATGGACTGGAAGAAGGTGGTCGAGGCAGGCTTCCTGCCGCCGGATCTGCAGGCCAAGGGACACTAGGGTTTTCGCACGATGGCGGAGCTCCGCGCCCGGCTCAGCGGGGTCAGCAAGACGTTTGCCACGGCCGGGCAGGGCGACGTGCATGCGCTCGGGCCGATCGACCTCGATCTCGCGGCCGGAGAATTCTTTGCCGTGGTCGGACCTTCCGGCTGCGGCAAGACCACGCTGCTGGAGACGCTCGCCGGGCTGACCGCGCCGAGCGCCGGTCGCGTGACCTTTGACGGCGCTCCGGTCGAGGGCGAGGTCCCCGAAGGCGTCGGCGTCGTGTTCCAGGAGGACGCGAGCTTTCCCTGGCTCACCGTCGCCGACAACATTGCCTTCGGGCTCGCCCGCGCCGGCGTCGCGGCCGATGAGATCCGCGCCCGGGTCGACTATGCGATCTCGTTCATGGGCCTCAAGGCTTTTTCGCGTGCCTATCCGGCGCAGCTCTCCGGCGGCATGCGCCAGCGCGTCTGCATTGCCCGCACCCTGGTGCTGCAGCCGAGACTGATCCTGCTCGACGAGCCGTTCGGCGCCCTCGACCAGCAGACCCGGCTCTTGATGGGTGACGAACTGTTGCGGCTGTGGCGGGAAACCGGCGCCACCGTGCTGCTGATCACCCACGCGATCGACGAGGCCGTCATGCTCGCCGACCGCGTCGGCATCATGTCGGCGCGCCCCGGCCGCTTCATCGAGGTTCTTCCCACCGGATGGCCGGCCGCGCGCTCCTCGGCCATCGTCGCCGAGGAGGCGTTCGGAAAGCTGACCGGCCACGTCTGGTCGAAATTGCGCGGCGAGGCGATGCGGGCGCTCGGCCGCGACGCCGACGCCGCCGGAGGCTGAAGCGATGGGCAGCGTCGCCCGGGTCCAGCTTGCGCTCGTGCTCGGCTTCGTGGTGCTGCTCGAGCTCCTGACCCGCCTCGGCGCGATCAGCCGTCTCGTCATGATCCCGCCGAGCCGCATGGCCACGCACCTCATCGACATGCTGGCGGCCGGCGAGCTCAATGGCGCGATGGCGCAGACGTTCGCCAACGTGGCGATCGCCTTCGCGCTCGCGGTGGCGGTCGGATGTTTTTCGGCATCGTGATCCACGCGCAGCCGCGGCTGCGCCGGCTGGTCGACCCGCTGCTCGCCTCGTATTACGCCGTGCCGTTCTTCGTGTTCTATCCGCTGCTGGTGGCGATCTTCGGGCTCAACCGCTGGCCGCTCATCTTCATCGGCTTCGCCTTCGGCTCGGCCGCCATGGTGATCGCCACCCTCAACGGCCTCGACCGGGTGCCGCGGGTGCTGCGGAAGGTCGCCCGCGTGCACCGGCTCGGCCGCGCCGAAGAGGTTTTGCGCATCGTGCTGCCGTCCGCCACGCCGCATCTGCTGGCCGGATTGAAGCTCGCGCTGGCGTACTCGTTCATCGGCGTGATCGCCGGCGAGTTCATCCTCTCGGGCGAGGGCCTTGGCCACGCCATCGCCTACGCCTACGACAGCTTTGACAATCAGACCATGTATGCGCTGATGCTGTTCGTCGTCGTGCTGGCGATCGCCCTCAACGCCGCGCTGCATATCTGGGAGCAGCGCGTCCTGGCGAGGAGGCGGCGGACATGAGCGTCGAGCAGCCGATCGCCCCCGCGACCGCCCCGGCGGACCATCGCGCGCGCCGGATCGTCGACGCGGTGCTGCTGCTGGTCGCTTTGGTCGCGGCCTGGCAGGCGCTCTATGCGGCGGTCGGCGACGTTGCGGTGACGTCTCCGGCGGCGACCCTGGTGCATGCTTCCCGGCTCGTGCGCTCGCCGGTGTTCTGGAACCACGCGCAGGCAACCGCGCTCGCCTTCGCGGTGTCGCTCATGATCTCCTCGGTGGGTGGCGTCGCCTTCGGCCTCGCGCTCGGCTTCCACCGGTTCTCCGGACTGGTCGCCGAGCCGATCCTCGCCGCGCTCTACACCTTGCCGAAAGTCACGCTCTATCCGCTGGTGCTCCTGGTGTTCGGCCTCGGCATCTCGGCAAAGATCGCGTTCGGCGTCATGCACGGGATCATCCCGGTGATCCTGCTCACCCTCAACGCGGTGCGCAACATCGACCCCGTGCACCTGAAGACCGCGCGGGTCATGAGGCTGACCCCGCTGCAGACCGCCACCACGGTGCTGGCACCGGCGGTGACACCGGAAATCTTCACCGGCCTGCGCGTCGGCTTCTCGCTCACCCTGCTCGGCGTCATCATCGGAGAAATGTTCGCCTCGCAGCGCGGCCTCGGCTTCATGCTGATCAACGGCATCAACACCCACGACGTGCCCACCATGATGGCGGTGGTGTTGCTGATCGTGGTGTTCGCCGTGACGGCAGGCACCCTACTGCTCGCCGCCGACCGCCGGCTGCATGGACCAAAGATCGGTAATCGGTGATCAGTATTGGTAATCAGCGCCGAGCGATGGCGCATGCCGCGCCGGCGCAAGGTTCGCGCACATGAGAAATATGCAAGTTTAGATTGATTGATGCCGATTAGAACTTGCGGACCATCATGCCCTTGCTCCAGACATGAAGCAGCGCGTCGCAGCAGGCAACGCGAACTCTCGGCGGAGGTAATTTGGTGGAGATCTCGGAAGACACGCCGTCGCGGCTCGTCATCACGCTCGGCTCGCGCAACTACCTTTGGACCAGATATGTCTTCGACAAGACGTCGGGCCGGGCGCAGCTGGAGCGGCGCTATCTGATCTTCCCGCGCCGGTCGGTCGAGGTCGCGCTCGCCGATATCGTGGCGGCCGACCCGATCGTGTTCGGGACCGAGGACAATACAAACTACTACGTTCTCATCAAGCTTAAGTCCGGCAAGACCTACTGGTGCGCCGGCGGGAGCCAGGAGACGAGCGTCGCGGCGGCTCAGCGGATCCGCGGCTTCCTCGGCCTGGCGGAGCCCGGGCCGGAGGCCAATCCGGTGCCGCGGAGGACGCGCTGGCTGGCGACTGCCGTCACGGTGCTCGGCGTGATCGCGGTGGTGGTCACGATCGCCGGGCAGGCGATCAGGCTCTTCGTGCTCCCGGCCTGCGACTCGCAGGCCGCGCTGGGGCCGGCGACCGACCTCCTCAAGCGCAGCCTTGCCAATGTGTCCTCCTCGGTCTCGCTCGGCGAGGCCAGGACGGTCGCCACCGTCGATCGTGAGGTCCGATGCCAGGCGGTCCTGACCGTTCCGGGCGGGACCAGGACGGTGGGTTACAAGGTGTTCTGGGAGGGCTGGACGGCAAAAATCCAGGTCACCGGGGTGGTCGGCTCCGACAAGCTCGATCCGGCGCGCATGGCCGCGATCGACGCCGCGAGCCGGGACTTCATGAAGCGCGCGCAAGGGTCGCATCGCACCGGCAACCCGCCGCGGCAGGCCGATCCCGCGGTGAAGCCGCTGCTCGATACCCTTTTCACCACCTCCGATCTCGCCGGCAAGACGCTCGCCGCCTCGGAGGTCAAGGGCGCGATCCGCTGGTTCAATGCCGGCGACATCGTCGGCTCGGTCTACGTTCTCGCCGGAACCGGCGTCGACGATACCGACAAGCTGCCGGCCGACGAGGCGACCCGGAAGCAGACCCGCGACAATGTCGTGCGCTTCTCCGACGAGTTCGGCCGCTATCTGGATTTTCAGGTCCGGGTTTTCGCCGCCATCGCCGACGCGAGCCTCAGCGCCATGAGCAACGCGACGCCGGAGGAGTGGGAGAAGAGCGAGATCAAGCCGAAGCTCGACGAGCTGCGCGCCACGATGGCGCAGACCATGGGCAGCGATCTGATCGCCACCACCTATGACGGCCTGACTGACCAATGGCGGATGGACCGCGTCGCCGTCGTGGCGGCGGCGATCCCGACGGCGATCCGTTTCCTCACCGCCGAGCAGGCGCGCGGGCTGAGCCAGCAGGCCCTCCAGGTGGTCGATTATCTGAAGAACCCGCAGGTCCAGGGCGAGGTCCGCAAGCTCGCCGCCGCCGTGATCAAGCAGTAGGTCGCGTCGGGGGCGCCAGCGCAGCTACAGCCAACTGATCTCCCCGGCCTGCTGTCGCTCGAACGCCGCGATCGCCTCGCCGTGGGAGAGCGTGAGCGCGATCTCGTCGACGCCCTGGACGAGGCACTCTTTGCGGAACGGATCGATCTCGAAGCGGTGCACCGCGCCGGATGGCGCCGTGACCTCCTGGCGCTCGAGGTCAACCCGCACGTGGGCTCCGGGTTTTTCCGTGATCTCCTGGCGCAGCGCCGCGACCGTATCGGCCGGCAGCACGATGGGCAGAAAGCCGTTCTTGAACGAGTTGCCGTAAAAAATGTCGCCGAAGCTCGGCGCGATCACGGCGCGGAAGCCGTAGTCGTAGAGGCAGTAGACCGCGGCCTCGCGCGACGAGCCGCAGCCGAAATTCTTGTCCGCCACCAGGATGCGGGCATCGCGGTAGGCCGGCTGGTTGAGCACGAAGCCGGGTTTCTCCGCGCCGCCGTCGTCGAATCTGCAGATCATGGAACAGGAAGCCGCCGTAGCCGCCCTTGCGCGGCCGGCTCAGGAAGCGGGCGGGCACCACCTGGTCGGTGTCCACGTTGGGCGCCGCCAGGGGGGCCGCCACCGCGTCGAGTTTTTCGAACTTTTCCATGGGTCACGCCCCCGCCATCAGCCGGCGCACGTCGGTCAGATGCCCGGTCACCGCGGCCGCGGCCGCCATGGCCGGGCTCACCAGGTGGGTGCGTGCGCCCTTGCCCTGGCGGCCGACGAAATTGCGGTTCGACGTCGAGGCGCAGCGTTGTCCGGCATCGACGGTGTCGCCGTTCACGCCGACGCACATCGAGCAGCCAGCCTCGCGCCACTCGAAGCCCGCCGCCTTGAACACCTTGTCGAGCCCTTCCGTCTCGGCCTGCTGCTTGATCAAGCCCGAGCCCGGCACCACCCAGGACGGGATCACCGCCTTGCGGCCTTTCACCACGCTCGCCGCGACGCGCAGATCCTCGATGCGGCTGTTGGTGCAGGAGCCGATGAACACCCGGTTCATCGCGATCTCCTCGAGCGGCGTGCCGGGCTTGAGATCCATGTAGGCGAGCGCGCTTTCCCAGCCGGCGCGCCGGTCGGCGTCCGGCGCCTGGGCCGGGTCCGGGATTCGTCCGGTGATCGGCGCGGCATGTTCGGGCGTGGTGCCCCAGGTCGCCATCGGCACGATGTCGGCGGCGTCGAGTTGAACCTCGCGGTCGAACCTGGCGTCCGCGTCGGAGGGCAGCGCCCGCCAGTAGGCCAGCGCCTTGTCCCAGGCCGCGCCCTTCGGCGCATAGGGCCGGCCCTCGAGATGACGGAACGTCGTGTCGTCGGGCGCGATCATGCCGGCGCGGGCGCCCGCCTCGATCGACATGTTGCAGACCGTCAGGCGGCCTTCCATCGTCAGCCCGCGGATCGCCGAGCCCGCATATTCGATGACGTGGCCGACCCCGCCGGCGGCGCCGATCTTGGCGATGATCGCCAGGATGATGTCCTTGCCGAACACGCCGGGTGCCAGCCTGCCCTCGACCGAGACCCGCATGGTCTTCGGCCGGCGCTGCCACAGCGTCTGCGTCGCCATCACGTGGGCGACCTCCGATGCGCCGATGCCGAAGGCGAGGGCGCCGACCGCGCCGTGGGTGGAGGTGTGGCTGTCGCCGCACACGATGGTGAGGCCGGGCTGGGTGAGGCCCTGCTCGGGCCCGACCACGTGGATGATGCCCTGGCGCGGATCGCGGATGCCGAACACGGTGACGCCGTGCTGGCGGGCATTGCGCTCGATCGAGTTCGACCATGTCGCGCGCGTTGGGATCCACGATGGTCGAGGGATCGCGGTTGTCGGTCCGCACATAGTGGTCGGGGGTTCCGAAGGTGCGGTCGGGGCGGCGCAGCGGAAGGCCTTTCTCGCCGAGCACCTGGAACGCGCGGCGCGAGCCGTCGTGGATCAGGTGGCGGTCGACATAGACGAGCGTCTGGCCGTCGCGCTCGAGAACCTTGTGGCGCTCCCAGATCTTTTCGAACAGCGTGCGCGGCGTGGTGGTCGGCATGGCGGGCTCCAAAAGCTACTCGGCGGCGCTCTTCTGGCGCTTCTCGCTGTTCTGGCGCTCGGATTCGGCGACGGAGGGCGTGCGGAATTTTTCCCGGAGCGCGTCCCAGTCGTCGGAGCCCATGCGGCGGAATTTTTCCTTCACGCTCACCTTCATCTCGGGATGGCGACGGCTGGTTTTCACGTCCGCCAGCACCGCGTCGAAGGACGGCGACCGCGGTCTGAAACAGCAGCCCGGGCAGGATGGCGAGCTTGAAGCCGATGCGCTCCGCATAGGTGAGGTCGAACACCGGCGTCTTGCCGCCCGCCACCATGTTGAGCAGGCACGGCCCCTTGACCAGCTTCGGCACCGCCTCGACCTCGGCCTCCGACTGCGGCGCCTCGAGAAAAGCCATGTCGGCGCCGGCGGCGAGCGCCGCGTTCATCCGCGTCACCGCCTCCTCGAAGCCGATCACGGCGCGGGAATCGGTGCGAGCGATCAACAGGAAGTCAGGGTCGGTCTTTGCCGCCGCGGCGGCGCGGATCTTTGCCAGATAGTCTTCAAGCGGGATCACCGTCTTGTTGTCGAGGTGCCCGCACTTCTTGGGAAACCCCTGGTCCTCGATGTGCAGCCCTGCCACCCCGCGCCGCTCGTATTCGCGCACCGTGCGGGTGACGTTGAGCTCGTTGCCGTAGCCGGTATCGGCGTCGGCGATCACCGGCACCTTCACGGCCGCGGCGATCCGCCCGGCATTGTCCGCCATCTCGTTCATGGTCACGAGCCCGAAATCCGGATAGCCGAGCGTCGCCGCGGTGCCGGCCCCCGTCATGTAGACCGCGGCAAACCCCGCCTGGTCGATGGTGCGGGCGCTGATGCAGTCGTAGGCGCCGGGCGCCACGACCATGCCGTCCTGCCCGAGCAGGGCGCGCAGGCGGGCGGGCGCGGAAAGGGGTTGCGAGGTCATGGAAGTCCTCCCTTGTCGGGCTCGCGGCCCTCATTGGGCGAGGGCGCGTCGGTGACGCGGCAGAAGCGTAATGTCGGCCCTTGGATCGGCCCGGTCAAGCAGCCTCCCCCGGACCATCCGCGAAGCGCGATCGCCCTTGCGCAGCAGCGTCAGGTCACCGACGCGGCCGGAATCCGTACGCATAAATCCCGACTGCCACATCATGGATCGATGGACTGGCTGCGATCAAACAGGATGAAGGTCATGTTAATCCGACACCTAGGATTCCGCCTCGCGTTTTCATCGGAAACCAACACGTCGAGGATAAGTTCGCTTCACATATTTGCTTCATCGCACCATGCGGGGCCGTCGCATGCCAGCCAACCAAGATCAGATACCACAAGTACCCCCCACAGCGAGCTGGATCATGCGCGGAGCATCTGCGATCGGCGATCTGCTGTTGCGGTTTCGCCGTGAGCAGTCCGGCAGCTATCTCGTCGTGTCCGGCCTTCTGATGCCGGTGCTGGTCGGGGCGGTCGGCCTCGGCACGGAAGCCGGCCTGTGGCTCCGCCAGCATCGCTCGGTGCAGAACGCCGCCGATTTCGAGCGCGGTGAGCGCCGCCACCGCCTACTACAATCTCGGGAACACTGCGGACCTCAGCGCACAGGCCAATGCCGTGGCTGCGTCCTATGGCTTCGTCAACGGCGTGGATGGCGCGACCGTGACGGTGAACCGGCCGCCGCGATCCGGCAGCCACATGGCGACGCCGGGGGCCGTGGAGGTCGTCGTTCAGAAGATGCAAGGCCGCCTGTTCTCGGCAGTCTGGAACTCGGCACCCCTGGCCATTACCGGGCGGGCGGTATCGGTGGCGGACGGCGGGCTGGGCTGTGTTCTTTCGCTCGATCTCTATGCGCGGGGCGGCACCACGATCCAGGGGACCGCGGCGGTCAATCTGACCGAATGCAGCCTGTTCGACAATTCGAACGACACCAGCGCATTGACCGCGGGCGGGTCGGCGCAACTCTCGGCGCGCTCGGTCGGCGTGGTCGGCGGCATAGCCGGCGGCGCCACCATCACGGCGACGGACGGCGTCTTCACCGGCCAGTTTCCGGTCAGCGACCCCTATGCGGAGGCGTCCTATCCGGCCTATTTCGGCTGCGATCAGCACAACTACACCGCAAAGGCGAACGCGACGGTCGGGCCGGGCGTCTATTGCGGCGGCATCACGGTGAATTCCGGTGCGGTGCTGACGCTGAACGCCGGCATCTACTACCTCGATCAGGGCTCGCTCACCCTCAACGGCGGCGCGACCCTTAACGGCAGCAACGTCACCCTCGTCTTTACCTCGAGCAACGGCAGGAACTATGCGGACGCCTCGGTGAACGGCGGCGCCACCGTCAACCTGACAGCGCCCACGGCCGGCCAGACCAAGGGAATCGTGGTGTTTGGCGATCGCAGCATGCCGACCGGAACCGTGTTCAAGTTCAATGGCGGCGCCACCCAGACATTCGGCGGCGCGCTCTACCTGCCCAAGGCAGCGGTGAACTTCGCCGGCGGTGCCGGCACCGGCGCCGGCTGCACGCAGCTTGTCGGCAACACGATAACCTTCGTGGGCAATTCGGGTTTTGCCATCAACTGCACCGGAATGGGCACGAAGCCGCTCGGCTCGGCAATGGCGAGGCCGGTCGAATGAGGAGGGGCTCCATGCGGTTCGGCGCAGGGCCGGGTTCGCCATGGCGATCCGTTCCGAGGTTCCTCCACGGCCGGGACGGAACGCGCGCCACCGCGGTGATCGAGTTTTCGTTCATCGCCCCGATCGTCGTGCTCATGATGGTCTGTGCGGTCGATCTCGGGCTCGGCACCTATCGGAACATGCAGGTGCAGGCGGCCGCTCAGGCGGGCGCCCAATACGCGATGGTGCACGGCTTCAATCCGAGCGCGGTGGTCAACGCGGTCACCGGCGCAACGACCTACACCGATGTGACGGTCACTCCCGCACCGAGCCAGTTCTGCGGATGCCCCTCGGCCGCGGGAGTTGCCGTCAACGCCTGCAATGCGTCGTGCCCGGAGGGTGGTGCGCCCGGAACCTATGTCACGGTCTCGGCGCAGGCGACCTACACGCCGCTCTTGCCCTATCCGCTGCTCCCGGGCGCCTTCAATCTCACCGCACAATCGACGGTCAGGACCCAATGAAACGGGCCGGGATTCTTCGCGACCAGGCAGGCGCCTCCGCGGTGGAGTTTGCCCTGACGGCGCCGGTCTTCATCATGCTCGTCGTCGGCAGCATCGAATTCAGCCTGGCGCTGTGGACCCAGCTCGGGCTGCAGCACGGCGTCGAGATGGCGGCGCGCTGTGCCAGCATCAATGCGGTCGCCTGCGGCGACACGGCGGCAATCCAAAACTACGCGGCGCAGCAGAGCTACGGACTCGATCCGCCGATTTCCACCTTCACCGTCACCACGCCTTCGTGCGGCAAGCAGGTCAGCGCGGCCTATCCGTTCCCGGTGGTCACCAGCTTCATCGGAAGCATCACGATCAGCGCCCGGGCCTGCTTCCCGGCCTGACCGCCGCGACGGGCAGGATCCTCCAATCTATTCGGCCGGCCCCTCGACGAGATCGTCGAACTCGGACAGCAGGCGCATCAGCGGATGCGCTTCCGGGATCGAGGAGTGATAGTCGTACTGACGCAGCGCCATGAGGCCGACCTGGCTCTCGGTGGGAAGATCGTTGTCGCGCGTCGCCCGGCGGGCATTCGGCAGGAAGACGCACTGCAGCCAAAGCTCGAACGACGGCGAATCGATGAAGCTCTGCATGCGGCCGGCAGCGAGCTCCGCCTGCAGGTCGGGTGGATTCTCGCTCCAATAGCCGATGCGCTTCATCTCGGCTTCGACGCGGTCGAGTTGCTGAAGGAGCAACACCTGGCGCTGGGGAGAAACGCTCTTTTGACCTCGGTCACTCACACGTCAGGTTCCTTGTTTCGAGGGCTGCCGGCCTCCCATCCGTGTCCGACAGCAGGGAGAGAAACCTCTCGGCAGTGCAGCCCGGCCAGCCAGAACTTGCAGGCGGTCTCCAGCGCGGCCCGAGGTAGTGGGGCTCGCCAATACGTCAGAACATCAATGAATTCAATGAGGGACATGGAGCAGTTGCGCCATGCCGGGTGCTTGAGAATCGATGATCCTGGCGATTAACCGCCCAAAACCGGTCGGGGTTGGGGAGAATCGAGGGTGGTCGTGCAGGGCACAACGCGCTCCCGTTACTCCTTTCGTTTCCGTGGCCGCTCGTTCATGGCGTTCGTGCTGACGCCGGAGCCGCCGCTGGCAGAATGGCTCGCGGCGCTCGACGGGCAGATCGCCCGTTCGGCGGGGTTCTTCGTCGGCCGGCCTGTGGTGCTCGATCTCGCCGGCATGGCCCTGACCAAGGCCGACATCGCCGGCCTGATCGCCGAGCTCACTTCACGCGACGTGCGCATCATGGGGGTGGAGGGGGCGGACCCCGAGTGCCTCGGTCCCGGCCTGCCGCCGCTGCTCAAGGGCGGCCGGCCGGCCGGGGCACTCGTCGAGACGCCCGACGGCGCCGACAGCACGCCGAGCGCGCCGCCGGCGGCGGCGGCGCCCAAGCAGGCGCCGTTCCTGCTGCTCGACAGCCCGGTGCGCTCCGCCGGTCGTTCCCGCGCTCCAGACCCTACCGCCGTCATCATTGCTCCGCGTTCGGGCAGTCGCCCCCCGTCTGGACGAGACGCTCCACACTGGCTCCAAGCCGACGCCGTTCGCGCTCGAGCACGTCGGGGTCCTGAGTCCATTGCCTCCAGGATGCCGCAACCTTTCGTGCGACCTTCATTGCGAACTCGGTGCACCCACGCTGCTTGAGGATCTCGATGTACTCGTAGTCCTCTACTCCGTCGCGCAACCATTTCAGACGCATGGAAGGCAGAACGCCTGTGACCCCTACCTGCTGCCCTGGATAGACCAGCATGCCCTCGCCGTTGAACTCACGGCCTTCGGTGCTGTACGTCTCCACGTTCCTCCAGGGATCGTCCGTCCAGTGGTCCACCTGCCAGTACAGCAATCCCGTCAGACGCAGGCTTTGGCTCATGAAGCCGGGCTGGATCCGATAGTTGATCGGGGCGAAGTCTATCGCCCACTTGGGCGAATAATCATCCTGTACAAGCGCGTTGTAGGACCAGACCTCATCACCCTTGCGGAGCACTTCGTTGACTTGGCGGACGGCGCGTTCGTACATTTTGGGGAGGAGCACCCAGATATCCACCGCTGAGCGACCGCTTCCGGACCCGTCGTCATACAGCTCCGCCACCGGCGTCATGGTCACGAGATTCTCGACACCCCCCTCGTGCAAGATGCGGCCCCATTCCTTCATCGGAGCGAGGATGGCCGGGCAGCGGTCGATCTCGTCGGCCGTGTAGTTGTAGCGGCGCAATGCAGGATCATACCGCGCAGACGCCGCACGAACGGTTGCAAGCGACGGCGGCGGCGCCATCGTGCATTGCTTGCCTGTTGCCTTGCTCCACAATCCGATATTCGCCGATTTGAGCCCCCACTCGCCGATCAGCCACGGTTCGTCTCCCACGTTCAAATTTTTGGAAAATGCCGGCATAAGGCGATGCTTCAGCAATTCGGCTGCTGCCTGGACTGTTCTTGCCTTTTCGATGATGAAAGCCGAATTGAGTGAAGGGATCCGCGGCAGGACGAAATCCCAGACCTCGAGCTGAACTTCTCCGGCGCGGCTCCCCTGTGCGCTCTCCACCGTAACGGGGATGCGGTAGCGCCCGGGGCGTGCGTCGGCAGGGATCCTGATGTCCACCCATACCGGTTGATTTCTGACGCGCAGCAACGGCAAACCGGGACGGCGACCCGGCGCGAGGCAAACCGTCAGAATCGTCGCTCACCGTGTCCAGCGGAATGAGTGCGTCGGCATACCATCCGGCGCCGAGCGGTCGATTTGATCCAAACAGGTCCGGACTCGACGTGCCGACATGGACATAGTGCTCGCGGTAGAGCGTCACGTTCTCGGGGGCGATGCGAGCACCGCCCGGTCCGACGATTTCGCCCATCCGCACCGTCACGTCGGTGAGACCGCTGTCGGGAGCTCGAACGGCCACCTGGAACGACTCCGACTTACCCCGGGCAGCGTACAGCTCCAGGCGAACCGCCGATCCGGGAGCGGCGTCGCGACCGATGCGTTGGAGACTGGGCGCTAGCCAGGCCGCAGGCGCTGTGTCCGCCGCGCCCGGAGCCCAGGCCAGATAGGCGAGGGCGACCCCGATGCACAGGAGGGCCGGCGCGAGGCGATGCCAGCGCCGAATCACGGCTCGGGCCAGTTGCACGAGGGCCGCCCGAAGCATGCGTCGCGGGCTGGCCTCCCGCCAGTTCGTCGCAAGCCGGTGCGCAACGGGCATCATCGTCGTAATGCCCCTCGCTAAGACACGTTGAACGCCCGCATCCAGGTCTCGAGCGACAATATCCTGAACATTCCCAGGTAGGATTTGGTGTTCGAAGTTCGCGCTCGCTCCGAGGCGTACCAATGCCGTACCGCTTTCGGATCGATGTACTTTCGGCAGCGCAGGTCGCCCGCGATCAGCTCGGTGATGTAAGGCCGCAGCTCCCGTGACAGCCAGGTCCGATCCGGCGCCGCAAACCCGAGCTTGCTCTTGCGGAGGCGCACGGTTTCCGGCGTGATGCCGCGCAGCGCCTGGCGGAGCGCAAACTTGCTCCATCCTTGCCTGATCTTCAGGTGGTCCGGAAGCGCGAGGCCATACTCCACCAACCGATGATCGAGCAGGGGCACGCGTGCCTCGAGGGAGAACGCCATGGAAGATCGATCCTCAAACCGCAACAGCTGCGGCAGGGTATCCGTTACAATGTCGTCGACCTGAACTCGCTGCATGCCGACGCGGATGAGTTCCTGCGTCCTCGCCATCTCGCGCCGGCGACCCCGTTGCGCTCCGCCACCAGCGACCGGCGGGCGCGCTCGGGTCGGCGAGGATCCGGCCCCAGTCGGCCTTGATGACATTCCGCACGACCGAATCGAGGCCGAGCAGCGCACGCAGACCGCCGGGCAAATAACGGAAGCCATTTCGCAAATCGAGCACGTATCTGTCGCCATGCCGCACCATTGCGGTGAATTCGCGCACCAGGGTTGGCAATCGGCCCGATCGCAACAGCGAGGCGAGGTACGCATAGCGGAACTTGGCATAGCCACCGAAGACTTCGTCGCCTCCCTGGCCATCCAGGAGGACCTTCACGCCCGCCTCCTTGGCGGCCCGCATCACTCGCCACTGCGCGTAGTAACTCAATCCGCCGAACGGCATGTCCTGATGCCAGGCAAGGCGCTGGAAGTCGGCCCAGAAATCCTGCGCGGACGGAAATACCAGATGAGCGTGTGCCTTGACGGCGTTGGCCACGGCCAACGCGTAGTCCCGTTCGTCGATCTCCCGATATTTGTAGCATGAGGTGAAGGTGTACAGATTGCTGCCGACTGCGGCTGCTGCTTCTGGCTGATCGCGGCAGATCCTTCCGATCAACGACACCACCGCCGAGGAATCCAGGCCGCCGCTCAGACAGCTGCCGACCCGCACATCGCTGATCAGGTGCTTGCGCATCGTTTCCATCAGCAGCTTGCGCAAGCCCTGGACCTGTTCGTCGTCGTTCCCGCCGTGGAGTGGCCCCGGCTCGACGCGATAGTACCGACGCGATGCGAGCTGGCGTGTCCGAAGGTCCAAGGTGAGGCAGTGGGATGCGGGCAGCGCGGTGATCCCGCGCAGAACAGTCCGCTCTCCGTAGTCGCAATTTCCATGCACCAGGAAGCTCAGCACCGCATCGTCGTCCGCCGCCGCGGTAATGCCGGGAAACGCGAGCAGCGCCTTGATTTCCGACGCAAACACCAGATAGCCGTTCCTTCTCGCATAGTAGAACGGCTTGATTCCGAGGCGGTCGCGGGCACAGAACAATCGCATCCGGTCACCGTCCCAGATGGCGAAGGCGTACATCCCTTCGAGGCGACTCAGGCAATCCGGGCCCCAGTGCAGGTATGACTGCAGCAGGACTTCCGTATCGGTCCTGGTCACAAATTCGTAGCCGAGCGCTTGCAGCTCCGACCTGAGCTCCCGGTGATTGTAGATCTCGCCGTTGAACACGATCCAGGCGCGGCCGTTTCCTGCCCTCATCGGCTGGAGTCCGCGCTCCGACAGGTCGATGATCGCGAGGCGCCGATGGCCGAGCGCGACGTCCGCCGCCTTCGACTGCCCCTGCAAAGCGCGTTGGACAACCGCGTATTCACGCCGGCCCGCAGCAAGCGAGCCGAGCAGGAAGCCTTCCCCATCAGGACCGCGATGCGCCTGCAGGTCGTTCATCCGTTGCAGAACGGCGACGTCGATGGGCCCTCCATCGAGGCTGACGATCCCGACGATGCCACACATCGAATTACCTCCGCGCAGGCGGCATGAACCGGCGGCCGAGATGGCGAAATCCGGGCGAGGTACCGGAGCCCTCGACCCTGGACCCAACTGGCGCCGGCGGGACAGCAAGGCATTCACCCGCCCGCTGGGCGGTCAAGACGGAGTGGTAGATGGCGACGAGCCGGTCGGTCAGCGTTCGCTGGTCCAACTGCTCGACGGAGTCGCGGCCGCTGATCCGGCGCCCGCGGCGCAGGATTTGTTCGAGCGCGCTGGCGATTGCCTCGGGCCTGTCGTCAGCTGTGATCGCGCAGCCTTCAATGCCTTGCAGGCGCTCGACCACGTCGCCCACCACGACCGACACAATCGGCAGATTGCACGCCAGCGCCTCCTTGACGATTGTGGGGGAGCCCTCCTGCAGGGACGTTATGACCAGCACGTCGCAGGCGTGCATCATGACGAGGATGTCGCGATGCGGCCTGCCCCAGCCGAGGATGAGGCGCGTCGGCAATCGCCGGCTGAGGACATCGACCGCCTGCTGCGCCAGGGCGTAACGCTTCAGCGGATCGTGGGGACTGCCGACAAAGAGGGCCAACCGTTCGTCGGCAGGCAGGTCGAGCTTGCGCCGCGCTTCCGCGCACGTCAGGCATGGCAGCGAGGCGAGATCCACTCCCGTGGGCAAGATATGCAGCGGCTTCGTGGCCGGCAGTTTCTGCCGCATCTCGTTGGACACGACGACGACCGCGTCGGCGAAACGGGCCGCCGTACGTCCCACGCCTACCAAGAATTGCCCCTGGAGCGTCGGCCGTCCCTCGGGCGACAATTGCCCGAGCAGATCCACCCCGTGAAAGGTGATGACAAGTGGCCAGCGTTTGGGCCAAGGGATCAGGGCAGCCTGTCCAAACTGTGCGTGGACGAGGTCGTATCGGTCCCGGCACCGCCAATATTGCCGGTTGAACCGCCACCAAGCCTTGAGATAGTTGACCGGATGTTTGGCGCCGCGGAAGAAGAAGACCTCAACCGCCACGCCCGCGCGGCGCAGAAATTCCACCTGCTCGACGAGGAATGGAACGGCGAAAGGATTTTCCGGCGTAGGCCACTCGCAGGTCACCATCAGGATGCGAATCGGTGATTGCACTAGGGTTTCTCCGTGGCTGGTCGTCGGGCGGCGACAGCGCCCCTCCACGGTCCGTGGTCCGCCCAACGGTTCCAGAACTTCGCCAAGCCGGCCAGAAAGCCCGATCCATAGGACAGGTGGAGGGTGGCAAAGGCCAGCATCAGCAACGGTAGCATCCTGACGTCCGCGCGTCGCGCGGTCAGTGCCGCTGCTGCGACGTTGGCGGCCATGTAGGAGGCCACCGCCACTGCTAGCCCCCATCGTCCGGCCGCCGCAAAGGGGGCGAGCGACAGCGCAACCAGCAGCGTGCCGACGAAGAGAGGCGGCAGCAACTGACGAGGGCGCATCTGGCTCGGGTGCTTCTGCATCACCCTGACCTTCCAGAAGCCGTATTGGTAGTACTGGCGCCAAAGTGAGCGCAGTGTGTCACGGGCGTAATAGCGTGACTGGATTCTTGGAGTAAGCAGAATGCGTCCGCCGCTCTCGAGGAGACGGTAGTTGAACTCGTCATCTTGATTGCGGATCTGCTCCTCGTCGAAGACGCCGATCCGATCGAACACCTTGCGCGGCCAGGCGCCCATGTACACGGTATCGACCCATTCCTCGCGTTCCGAGTAGTGAAAGCGCGCTCCGCCGACGCCGAACGGCGTGCTGGTGGCGAGCGACACGGCGGCGCCGAAGGTGCTTTTGCTGATTGCCGTCATCCGACCGCCGACATTGTCGGCTCCCGAACGCTGCAGGGCGGTGACGCATTCACGGACGTAATCCGGCGCAACGATTGTGTGCCCGTCGATCCGGATGATCACGGTTCCGCGCGCGCGAGCAAGGGCGCGATTAAATCCCGTCGATACGATCCGTCCCGGATTGTCGATGACCACCACTCGGACGTCCGGGTGAGCCTCGGCCACACGCGCTACGACGCTCTGGGTGCCATCGGCCGAGCCGCCGTCCGCGAGGAGAACCTCCAATAAGTCGTGGCGATAGCGCTGGCCCAGTACCGCGCTCAGACTTTGCTTGATAAAGTGGGCTTCGTTGCGAATTGGCATGATGACGCTGACGGAAACCGGCGCGATGCCGCGCGGGCGCTCCGCGTCGGGTGCTCCCGCTGCCTCCGGTCTCGAATGGAGACGTCGACGCATTCGGGCATCTCCTTCGCGTCGCACGCTTCTCATGCGACCAACCCTATGAGGCGGTGCCGCGTGAGGCGGTGCCGCCGGGACAGTTCAGGCGCGAGCAACTTCAGCGCATCTCGCAGCATTGGGCGGCTCGCAGAGGCTCCACAGCTGACGAGCGACACGCTCAGGCTCGTGACGCTGCCCGATTGCAGTCCGCGCCCGCGAGCCCATTGCGCGCCGCAGATCGGCATTCGAGGCCAATGAGAGGACGTGCCGCGCTAGGTCATCGGCGTCGCGTTCGCCGATGAAGCCGGTCGCGCCATGGCGAATGAGATCAGCGACGCCGTTCACTTTGGCGGCGACGCACGGCACACCAGCGGCCATGGCCTCGAGCACCACATTGGGCATGCCTTCATGGTCGGAGGAGAGCAGGAAGATATCGGCGGCGCACATCAGCTCGCGGGCATCGGGGACCTCGCCGATGAGACGAACCGTGTCCTGCAGTCCGAGGCCGCCAAGGAGCGCCTCGAGTTCGGCAAGACAGCCGAAGTCCTTGCCGGCGATCACGGCTCGCAACGGCCGCGATTTTGCGACCCGCGCGACGACACGGACGAAGCGTGCAAATTGCTTCTGTCTTGCCAGACGGCCGACGCCCAGGACGAGCAGCGCATCGTCGTTGAGCCCGAGGCGTGCCCGCCAGTTCTCGCGGCAGGCCTGCACCCGTTCGGGCGAAAGAGCTTCAACGGCGTTGGGGACGAAGATCGGCTGCAGCGCCGGCCGGGAGCGGCGTGCGATCTCAAAAAATGTTTCTTGGGAATTGCATACGGCCGTGGAGATCGCCGCCATGCTGCCCCAGGACCACAGGCCGCGCCACCGCGTGGGAAGATCGGCAAAAAGCTGGTTGCGGAACGAGCCGATGCAATGGACGCCGCAGCCTGCCAGCGCCATCGCAAAGCCGTTGGTATAAGAGGACCAGGAGAAAAAGCACCGTGTGTTCCGGTCAATGCAGGCCGAGCGCAGTTGTCGCATTTTCGCCAGCGGGCCGCCGCTCAGAGGCACGACCGGAATATCAAGCGCGCGGATCGGCGTCGCCCAGCGGCCGAGCCCGCCCGAGACATACACGACCGGTGCCCAGAGCCGCCGATCACAGTGATCGAGGAACATGTAGAGCTGTCGCTCGGTACCGCCGTGGCCGAGCTGCCCAATCAGGACTGCGATAGATCGTGGCTGGATCGATGGTTCACCGGCGTCAATCCGGGCGCGGGGCTCCAACCTCGGATCCTGCCGCGACCGCTTCACGATGTCCGTGTCCTGCAGCGGCGCGCGCGGGGTCGAAGCGGTAGACGCGCTATGCATGGGGCCTCCGATGCAGGAATGCGTGCAACAGCTTGCGGTCCGAGCCGTTCAGGCAGGTCGTGTATGCTAGCGCGCAGTAGCCCGCAGAAATCGCGGCAGCCGCAGCACCCAGCGTCAGCCAGTCGGTCTGCTGGCAAAACTGCACGGCAAGTCGGCCCGCAAGGGCGATGCCGATCGTCCCGAGCAGGCCGGCGCCCAGCAGCGGGTAGAAAGTCCACCAGCGGATCTGCATCACGACCGCGCTGTAGCCCGGAAGGAACACCGCGTTCCTGAGCGTCCATGCGATTGCGCCGGCGGCCGCCACCCCTTCAGGGCCCCATCCTGCCCAGCGGGCAACCGCGATGGCCAGGCTGACATTCCCGATGCCGACCGCGACAGTGGCAAGCCCCTGCGGTTTCACTTGATTGTATGCGGTGATGACATAGGCGAGAGGCCTGGCAGCCGAGTTCACCGTCAGATGCCCGACGAGGAAAATCAGAAGAATATCGAGATGGGAGAAGTCGGGCCCCAGCCACACGGACAACAGCAACCCTCCGAAGCCGCACAGCAGTCCGATCGGCAAAGCCAGCCCGACACCGAGAAGCTTGACCGAGGCGCTGGCAAGGCGCCGCATGCCCGCGATATCGCCCACCGCATAATGGGCCATGATTGCCGGGCTGAGCACGACAATTACCGTCTCGACCATCATATTGATGAGATGCGGAAGAAGCAGCACCGTGCCATAGCGTCCCGTCGCTTCGGCCCCAAAGAAAGCGTTGACGACGAGAAGGTCCGTCTGCATGAGCAGGAGAAATCCAACTTGGTTGATCGCCGTCCACCCGCCGAGATCGAAGAGGGAGCGAAATTGACGGCGATCGACCTGTCGAGGATCGATGCGCAACTGTGGCGTCACGCGCCGCCACACCAGCACTTCGCCAATCAGATTGATGCATGCCGAAACCGTGAAAGCGAGCGCGACGTAGCAAAGGTCGGCGGGCCAGATGGAGAAACAGAGCGCCACGAGCCCCATCCGCGCCACGGACGTGATCGCGCGAACGACGTTGCGGAGGTCGAAGCGATGCGTAACCAGGCTGGCGACGCCGAAAGGTCCGCCGAGGATTGCCGCCAACATCGTGATGCCGACGCCGGCGAACAGGAATTGGGTCGCAAGCTCCTGCCCCGGCGGCACGTTGAACCATGCCGAAAAGAAATAGGCGACGATGGTGACCGGTACCAAAAGGACTGTGGATGCTGCCCCGGATAGCGCGAGGGCGGTGTTGAACGTCCGATTTGCCGCTGTCGTATTGCTCTGGCTCAGATCGAGCGCGAGAAAACGACCGATCGAGACATCGAGGCCGGTCGAGATAATAGTGGCGTACATCACCAGCGAGTTCGCCAGCGGGATCATTCCGTAGGCCGCGACGCCAAGATGCCTCACCAGAAACGGCATGTACCACAACATCAGCGTCGTATTCAGGACGACATAGCTCAGATTGGCTCCGACATTGACGGCGAACCGGATGCTGGCAGCGTCGACCAGGGGAGTAACTCCCGGCAGGTCGCGGGTGCCATCCACTGGATCGCGATCCTGCCGGCTTGGCGCAGAAGCTCCCGGCGACCGGACAGGTGGCGTCCCGTCGGGCCGACCCTCCGGCTCTGATCTTGGGCGTGGGCGCAAGATCAGAGCTGTCGTGCGCTCGAGCGTCGGCGGCGCGGCGCTGCAGGACGGGTGCATCGGCTTCGCTTGGATCATGGCACGCCGAGAAACGGTTCTGCGACGACAGAGGATGGGCCCTTCCGTCCAGCATGGCGCTGGGCGCCGCGCACGCGGGGCGGCGCAGCCGAACCGAGGGGCGCGCGGTTCCCGCCGCCGTGGACTTCAGGGTCCTGCGAAAGCTGGGATGGGATCAAAAGCAGCGCAAGGAGCACGAAGAAGGTCGGGTGGTTCTCGATCCCGCCCGATTTGATCCACGAGGCCAGATAGCCCGCTGCAATTGCGGACAGCAAGGGAAAGTAGCCGGCAAGCGCCTGCTTGCAAACGGGGGATCGGGGCCGGTCGGCAAGAAATCGCCACACCGCGGATGCGCAAAGCGCCGTATAGACCGTCAGTCCGAAGACGCCGGTTTCGATCCCGGCTTCCAGGAAAGGATTGTGACTTGGCAGGTCGAAGCGATGATCATAGGCGCTGGTCAGAGCCGCAATGTAGTTGTGCAACTCGACCGGGCCATTGCCCAAGCCAACTCCTGTCCAGGGGACATTCGCGAGCAGCATCAGGCTGGCCTCCCACAGGACGCTGCGCCCGCCGAGCTCGCCGCCCGGCTCCTCGGCAAAGCGCTGCCCGAGCGTCTCCACCAGGAGCGGCGCCGCGGCAAGCAGCCCCGCGATCAATGCCAGCGCTGCAAGTCCCCAAGGACGGACCGGCCGCCACATTGACAGCGCGGCCAGCAAGATGAGCAGTGAGAGGGCGCTCCCGCGGGATCCGCTAAGCGCGATCAGCGTCATCGTAGACAAGATGAACACAGCGCTGAGTGCGACATGAATTCGTTGTCCAATGCCCGATGAGCGCAGAGCTGGCCAGATCGCACCGGCCATCATGAGTATCAGAACCGTTCCAAACTGATTCTCGTTGTTGGGTGCGCACAGCCATCCCGACGTCTCCCGACAGGGGTAGAGTACCTTGAGCCTTTCGCCGAAATGGAAGTCGGTAAACACCACGGCATAGAGGCCGAGAGCAATCATCAACCAGCCGGTCACACCGAGGACCGTCATGAGGCCGTCCAGCGCTCTGACGGATCTGACCTCGTTCGTTATCAGGAAGACAAGAACGAAACCGGCGAAATATTGGACGAGCTTGATTGCTCCGGCTTCCAAGTCCGGTGCCCAAAGCAGAGTGATGCTGCTCCAGACGATATAGGTGGCCAGAAGGACCGTTGCGGGGGTCCACAGAACCGGACGACGTTCGGCGGCGATATGGATGATCCACGCGCCGAGCGCCAATTGGATCGCCGTATTGGCGAGCACCGTATAGGCTATCCCGTACGGGGGAGGAAAAGCGACCGGGATCAGCCTGATGAAGAGTGCCACGTACAGGGCTTGAAGGGGATGCTGGAGCAAGAGTAATCCAATCGCAGCGGCACCAGCCCCGCCGATAAGCAGTACCGGAGCAATGGAGTTACCCCAAAGGAGCAGGACGGCGCCGGCGACCGCTGCGGAAAACAGCGTGAAGAAGGTGAGGCGCGCGAGCCGGGCCTGAAGACTTGCGCTCATGGCGAACGCCCCGCGGTCGGTATCGGGGTCGACACATCTGCGGCACGGGCCGGGGCCCGCCGGGCGTAGCGGCGGGCATACTTCTTGAGGAACTCGCCGGCGTCGCCATAGCGATAGCGGGCGTGCATCATGAGGTTTGCGCGCGTGAGGACTGCATGGAGGTCGCCGAACGATGCGGAACCCGACGGCCTGGAGAGATGAAGCCGCTCGACGACGTTGCGCGCGACCTCGCGCCTAGTCGCTCCCCACCGCACAGCGACAATCACCTCGTCGGCGACGGATGCGAGCATTCTTGTCTCGGCCGCCGCGAAGACGGGCGGAGCGTCAATGATGACGTAGTCATAGCTGGCGCGCAGCTGGTGTAGGACTTTCAAGGTTCTCTTGCTTGACAGCGAACCGGCTTGATCCAAGCCGATGTCGCGAGCCAGGAGATGATCGATTGCAAGATCCGCCATCCGCATGATCCCATGGCCCGGACGATTGCTGTGCAGGGGCAGCTTGGGGCTATCGGCCGGGACAAGCCGCTGGCGTTTGGCAGGGGCGCGGTGCCTGTGCAGGCCGAGGTCGATGAGAAGGACTCGTCGACCGAGCCTGGCCGCGCACGCGGCGAGGCCGACCGCGAGGGTGGTCTTGCCCTCACCGGGCAAGCTCGAAGTGATGAGGACGAGCCTGCGCTTCGGCGCTGCGCCGGTGAGCTGCAGCCCGGCAACGACAACTGATTGGATGGCCTGGCTGTAGGTTGAGGAAGGATCCTGGACAGCCCGACGAAAGGCCCGTCGACCATCGCGGATCTCGGGAATAAGCCCAGTGCAGGGAATCCCGAGGGCGTCAGCAACCTCGCGTTCGCCACGCAGGCCATGATCGAGCCGGTCCAGGGTGACGGCGAGAATCCCGCCGAAAAGTGAGAAGGCAATCAGCGCGGGAGGAATAAAGAGCAGAGGGTTGAGAGTGCTCGGGCGTTCCGCTGTCCAGGCAGGCGCCACGACATGCAGGTCCGCCTGTGCAAGATCACGCCGCTCGACGCTCGCCTGCCGACGCCGAAGCAGATCCTCCAGAAGCTTCGCGGCGGAATCGGCTCGACGTTCGAGGTCGTGCAGCTCCGTCGCGGTTTCGGCGTCTGCCGCCGCAGCCTTCTGCAAGTCCGCCAGATGCTTTTCGATGGTTTCGACGCGTGAGCCGGCGACCTGTGTCTCGTTCTCGATGAGTCTTGTCGCCCGTTCAATCCTCTCGGCGATCTGCGCCCACGGCTGCGGCGAACGACCGGACGCCGGCGCTGCCAGGCGCAGCACGGCCGGACCGCTCTGGGCCGGGTCGCCCAAGACCTCGGCGAAAGCATCCTCGCCGGCCCCGCGCCGCTCCAGCTCGCGGAGACGATCGAGCTTCTGCTGTCTCCTGGCCCGGTCCGCCCGTGCGAACACGAGCTGCCGGCGCATCTCGGCAATCGAGGCTGCCTCAGTCACGTCGGCGTTGCTCGCGCCATGCGAGACGCGGTACCGGCGCAGCGCAGTATCGGCCTGCTTCCAGGCGGCTCCGACCTGGGCGATTTGCCCGTCGAGCCATGCCACGACGCGTTCTGCTTCACGCCGTGTCCTGTCGCGCAGACTGCCGATGTGGACCAGCAGAACTTCGTTGGCAATGGTGGCGGCTCGCTCCGGATCCCGGTCCGTGTAGCTCACGGTTATGATCCAGGAGCGCCGTTCCTTGTTGACCTTCAAGGCCCGCCTGAGTTCCGCAAGGCTGGGGATCTGGCCGGTGGCGACCTCCGGGTCTCCCCAGGTCGGAAGCGCACCCTTGAGCGCCTTGATGCCGACATGCAGCCAGATTCGCCATCTGTCGACCGCCGTCCGCGATGGCGGAACCGCTTCCTTCTTGAGGTCGGGGCGGGTCGCCAGGCTCGCCAGCACCCGGCGCAGGTGTGCCTCGGAGGTGAGCATGGCGACCTGGGTATCGATCGCCGCCTCATCGGATTCCTCGGCGGTTGCTGCACCTCGCGCCGGCGAGGCGCGGTCGACAATAACCTCCGCGGTCGAGGTGTACGACGGCGGGATCGCGACGGCGGTCGCTCCGACCACCAGCGTTCCAACCACGGTGATGGACACGACGAGGCCGCTACGCCGGCGCAGAATGCTGGCAATCCGGTGAAACTGATGCTCGCAGTCTTGCGGCCGGTGACCGGAAATCGGTGCGCTTCGGCGCTGTTCCCCAGGTAGATCGCGCTCCGCAACGCAGCAAACGCTGTGCCTCATGCGACAACTCCGAATTCCTTCTCCGGTCGGGCGGCGTCGCGTTTACCGAACAGCATGCGAACGGCCTCGCCGAGACCACTCGCTCGAGCTTGAAATGAAACCTTGGTGTCGGACGGGTAGACACCGATGCGTGGAAGCGCGAAGAGGTTCAGCGGAGGATCGCCCAACTGTCCATGCCGCGTCGTGGCCGCGGTAGCGAACCCCGCCCGGCGGGCCAGATCCTCCTCGCGCGGGCCACAGGCTGCCGCATCACCATAGGGATAGGCGAAGTGCCTGATCGGAAACTGCAGCAGGTTCTCCAGATAGCTGCGGTTGTCAGTGATCTCGTCCAGCGCCGATTGCGCATCGAGCAATTTAAGCGCCGGATGCGAGGTCGTGTGCCCGCCGATCGAGACGAGTGGATGGCGCGCCAGAGCCTGAATTGTGCGATCGTCGACGAAGTACGCGTCATTGAGTGCCGCAAAGGATAGACCTGCGGAGAGGAAGGTCGGAATGAGCAAGTCGATACGACGGTAGTCCTCATGGACCCAGTCGGTTACGCAAAGCAGCCCTAACACTTTTGCCTGATAGTCGGGACATTGAAACCGCGTCGCCATCGCATCGATCAAAACCGTATCCTGCGAGCGAAACAGTTCGCGCAGTGCCAACCACCAGGCTTGCAAGGTCCGAGCGGGGGCGCCACTTGGAACGTATATGGTGAACGGCGCGTCGTGGCGCTCGAGGATGGGAAGCGCCGTCGACACGTTGTCACGGTAGCCGTCATCGAAAGTGATCACAGCGTAACGACCAGACTTCTCTCCATTGCTTAGCCGTTGAAGACATTGATCGAGGCTCAAGATCTCCCACCCCTCTCGACGTAGCCAGACCACCGAGTATTCGAGGAGCGATGGGGAAATGCCGGTCATCAGTTCCGACCGGCAGTCGCGATGAATTTCATGAAACAGCAGGATAACGGCCCGGCCGGCGAAAACCGTGCGAATGACAGGCATAAGGCCGGACCAGCGGAGTCCATGACACACACCGCGGGTCAACAGAGGTTTCATAGACTTTGACATCGGTCTGCGGGCTTCCCTCGTCACTTCCTGAAGGTTCGAACTGAGCGTCCAGGCTCCCGTCGAGTTGCTAGCGGTATCTTGGCGACGCGGCGCAGTCGCGCGAGAACTGGCTTGACTTGGCGTATTGCTGCCCCGACGGCCAGGCGTATCCACATCATCAGGAACGGAAGAGGATCATTCCATCTGAACCAGGCGAGTTCCTTGGGTCCTGCGAGCGACCTCCACCATTGCCGTAGAGACAATTCTCGGTGCCGCACGTAGTGGAGGCTTGCGCGGAGATCATGAAGCTCGACGATGAACGACCTTCCATCGATCTGCCCCGATCCGCGGACCGGTTCCCCCGTGAGGTCGCGATAGAGGGCTCTGACAACATCCAGCCCATTGCCGTCATCGAACAGGCGGAACTGGGCGCCTAACCGCGGGTTGAAGTCGAGCAGCTTGTACTGGCCGTCGCGACTGTCGAAGCGATAGTCGATGTCCACGATTCCCGCATAGCGGATGTTCTTCAGCACGGCTTCGCTGTGCCGACGCAGGGGATCGTTGATCACGGATCGACCGAGCGTGGTGAAGCCGGCGTCGGGCGGGGATGAGCGCAGCTTCCGGCCGGTGAATCCGGCAAGGCAGTCCGACACGGTGTTGCAGTAGCCGTGGAAGAACCAGTCTTCGTTGCCGGGAATGTACTGCTGGATTAGCAGATTGGTTGATCGAAGGAATTCGGCGCAGCCGCAGATCGCGCGCATCTCTTGCCATGAGTGAACGACCGTGGTGGGAAAGGTCGAGGGGAGCCATGCGGCAGGGGCCTTGACGACGACCGGGAACCCGGTCTTCTCGATAAACGCCTTCACGTCGGCGATCGATCCGGGAACG
This sequence comes from uncultured Alphaproteobacteria bacterium, assembly GCA_963755055.1. Taxonomy (GTDB): domain Bacteria; phylum Pseudomonadota; class Alphaproteobacteria; order Rhizobiales; family Xanthobacteraceae; genus AP-16. The sequence goes on from CAVWIS010000018.1 coordinate 311,577, forward strand.
ATCGACCACGGGCAGGGCACACCCATATCTGTGCAAAGCGCATGCAACAGCTTTTTGTTGGCGAGGATGCGTGCCAGATCGCTGCGCGCCGTCGGGAATACGAACCACGGACGCAGGGCATCGGCCGATTTGGCGATGAAGATGGCTGCAAAATCGTCCGTGGGGATCAGGACCGTCGGACGGCCCAATCTGCTGCCGATCTGCGAGAGCCCTTCCAGGAGCTGTGAGCTTCTCAGGCCGCGAGTATCCCACACGATAGCGCCGGCGAGATACCGGGACAGGGCCGCGGGCACGAAACGATCCTCGACGACCGAATAGACCGGGACCCCGAGCATGCCAAGGCTTCGAATGACGCCGAGGCCGCCGTGATGAACGGGGTAATGGCCAGTCTTCAGGATCAGCGCCGGAACGGGCCCGCCACCCGTTCGGCTGACGCTCGGCAATCTCATCGGGGTGCTGGTCGATTGGTAGCCGGACTGAAAGCGAAAGGTGCAGGTCGCGGTCGGTAGCCAAGCTCGGCAGCCAGACGGCGCGACATCCGTCGCGCGGTGTAGTGAGCGCCGTACAGAAAGCGCATCACCGGTCCAAAGCTGTATGTGCTCGCCAGCCCGGAGAAATAGAGGCCCGGGACAGAGGAACTCCAAGCTGCGGGACAGCGACGGTATCTGGTCGATGCAGCGCAGGTGGGCCAGAACCTTCTCGCTGAGAAACGGCAGGGATCGCACCGCGAAGTGATAGCCCGTGGCGGCGATGACATGGTCGGCGGATAGCGTGAGCGAACGGCCGCTCGGCCCGTTGACATGCAGCTCAGCCCTGTAAGCGCGCGCCTGGGCGCGACGGATAGAGTAACCGGTAAGGACGGGCAGGCGGCTGACGACACGCTCCCGCAGCCAGTGCGCGCCGGATGCATCGAGGAGCCGTCGAACCATGTCGACCCGCATGTTTTCCGGCAGCTGGTAGAACATCATCGGGGCTTCGGAGCAGAACAGGAGCCGAAGCCCGTCTCCGAGCGGCGATGCCGGCTGGCGCAGCCGGTCCCACAGCGATCGTTGATCCGGCGACGGTGGAGGGATCCACTGGATCGATCGTCGCCGTGCGAGCACGGTAACCGTGGCCTGACCCTCGTTCAGGAGGGCAGCGGTCTCGAGCGCTGATTGTCCGGCCCCTACGACGACAATGTTGCGGCCCTTGAACCGGGCCAGATCGCCGTGGTCGCTGCTGTGCGACAGCAGGTCGTTCGGCAGTTCCGACAACCGGCGCGGCACGTAGGCGGCGTACGACAGGCCGGTTGCGACCACGACCTTGCGCGCTCTGACCTGCTCGCCCGTGGCAAGCCGCACTTCGAATAGGTCGGATCGCCGGTCGATCGCCACAACCGCGACGTCCTCGACCATCGGCACCAGGGATTGCTGAAACGTCAGGGCGTACCGATTGAATGTTTCGATGGGAACCGGGCCGTCTTCGTAAGGCAGCGCCGCGCCGGTGCAGAATTGCCTGAGCGTGTGCCGCCCGCTCGGATCGGCCAGGCTCGATGCGAAGCCGGCAGACTTGAGGAACATGCCGGCCGGCATCTGCGTTCGCCAGCGAAGCATCGGGGTCCCGAAGATGCGGAAGTCGATGCCGCAATGGCGCAGGTGGGCAGCGATCGAAAGCCCGAACGGGCCGGCTCCAATGATCGCGACTGCGGGATCGGAGGTCCGTGCCATGGAGTGCCGCCTTGGGTCGGGCATCCGGTGCGACCCGGAGCCATAGCTACTTCAGCTTGGATGCTTCAACGAGCGGGATGCCGCGTCAACAAACAAGCCGGCGAACCACGAGCTATTTGTGCGTACCACCAATGGATCGATGCAACCGCCGGAATATCCGGCGCGTCCGCCGGCCTGCTAATGAGACACTCGGCAGCGACACTCCGAGAGACACCGAGCCGGAGGAGACTTCGTCGCCTCTACCTCACGTCCGGTTGCTCGTAGACGTCGCCTGCATCAACTCGTGACATTGGTGAGCTTTGCACGACCGAGAGGAGGCATGGATGAAGGCCGTGATCCAGTCTGGCGGAAGGGGTACCAGGCTTCGCCCCTACACGTCGGTGTTGCCAAAACCGTTGATGCCGATTGGGGCGCGGCCGGTCCTTGAGCTCCTCCTCAAGTGGATCCGTCGGAACGGCATCGAGGATGTCTATATCACCACCGGATACCTTGGCCATCTCATCCGCAGCTTCTGCGGCGACGGGCAGCAGTGGGGCCTCAGGATCGTGTACACCCAGGAGCTGGAGCCGCTCGGCACGATCGGGCCCCTGGCGCTCTTGCGCGGCAAGCTCGACTCCACCTTTCTGGTGCTCAATGGCGATGTACTGACCGATCTGAGCTTGAACGCATTCGTCTCATGCCACCGCAGCCACGGCGGCATGCTGACGATCGCCACCACGACGAGGACGATCAAGACCGACTTCGGCGTCATCGAGGACTCCAATGGGCGCGTGACCGTGTTCAAGGAGAAGCCCACATTGTCGAACTGCGTCAGCATGGGCGCCTATTGCATGGAGCCTGCGGTGCTGCAGTTCATTCCGACCGGCGTTTCCTTCGGCTTCGACGACCTCGTCCTGTGCATGATGGAGCGGGAGGTTCCGGTCCATACCTTCAGGCACCAGGGGCTCTGGCTGGATATCGGCCGGGTCGAGGACTTCCAGAAGGCCCAGGAGATCGATTGGGACGAGCCGTCGCCTGTCCTCCGGGTTGTGGCCGT
>CAVWIS010000019.1:0-137211 GCA_963755055.1 uncultured Alphaproteobacteria bacterium
GGCGTTGCCGCGGGCCGTGAGCGTCGAATGTGAGGCGAGCAGCCCCTCACCCCGCCCCTCTCCCCGCGAAGAGGCGGGGAGAGGGAGAAGCAGCGCCGAATGCGCGGCAAGACGGATTGAACGCGGCGACGGGGCGTGGCTACCTGTCCGGGCTATGGCAGGCAGGGCATGATCGGCATCGATTGGGGAACCAGCAGCTTTCGCGCCTTCCGGCTCGTCGGCGATACGGTGCTGGAGCGGCGCCAGGCGCCGCGCGGCATCCTGTCGGTGACGGATGGCGCGTTCGCCGCCGTCGTCCACGAGCTCGTCGGCGACTGGCTCGGCGCCGGCGAGGATCGCATCCTGCTGTCGGGCATGATCGGAAGCCGCCAGGGCTGGCAGGAATCCCGGGCGCTGCCCTGTCCCGCCGGGATCGACGATCTGGCGCGGGCGCTGACAGTGGTTCCATTCGAGGCGGCGCGCGTGCTTCTTGTTCCCGGCCTCACCGGCCGGGACGGGCAGGGCACGCCGGAAGTCATGCGCGGCGAGGAGACCCAGATCGCCGGCGTGCTCGCTGCGATCGGCGCCGCCGGCCTCGTCTGCCTGCCGGGATCGCACGCGAAATGGGTGCGCATCGCGGACGGCCGCATCGCCGGCTTTTCCACCCACATGACCGGAGAGGCTTTTGCCGCGCTCTCGGGCCACACCATCCTGGGGCGGATGATGCAGGGCGACGTGGCGGACGACGCGGCCTTCGACCGCGGCGTCGCGCGTGCGGCCGATCCCGGCGGCCTGCTGCACCACCTGTTCGGCGCCCGCACGCTGGTGCTCGCCGGAGAGCTCGCCGAGACCGCCACCCGCTCGTACCTGTCGGGCCTGCTCATCGGGCACGAGATCCGCGCAGCGATCAACGGACCGGCGGATCAGCCGGTCCATCTCGTCGGCGAGACTGACCTCTGCCGGCGCTATGCCCGCGCGCTTGCCGCGTGCGGGCGCATCGCCATCGTGGAGTCCGGCGATGCGGCGTCCCGCGGCCTCGCCCGCATCGGAGGTTTGGCGCCATGGACCTGAAGGTTTTGGACCTGAAGACCTGGCTAACCCGCTCGCCGCTGGTCGCCATCCTGCGCGGCGTCGAGCCTGTGGAGGTCGAGGCGATCGTCGAGGTATTGGCGGAAAGCCGCATCCTGGTGGTCGAGGTGCCGCTCAACTCGCCAAGACCGTTCGACAGCATTGCGCGGGTGGCGCGGCGGTTCGGCGAGACCATGCTGGTGGGCGCCGGTACGGTTCGCGGCGTCGAGGCGGTGCGGCGCGTCGCCGATTCCGGTGGAAGGCTGATCGTCACCCCGCATGCCGACGTGGCGGTGACCGCGGCGGCCAAGAATGCCGGGCTGCTCGCGATCCCGGGCTTCCTGACGCCGACCGAGGCGTTTTCGCTCCTCGATGCCGGCGCCGATGCGCTGAAGCTGTTTCCGGCGGAAGCCGCGAGCCCCGCCGTTCTCGGTGCGCTGCGTGCGGTGCTTCCGCCGGGCACCGCCGTGCTTCCGGTCGGCGGCATCGGTGCGGCCAATCTCGCGGCCTGGCGCCGCGCCGGCGCCGCCGGCTTCGGCTGCGGCTCCAGCATCTACCGGCCGGGCGACACCGCGGCTGACGTTCGCCTCAAGGCGGAGACATTGATGACGGCGCTCGCCGCGGCCGATGCGTAGGATGGGTTGAGCTCTTGCGATACCCATCAGATCACGCGCAAAAAAAATGATGGGTTTCGCCTCCGGCTCAACCCATCCTACAAGAATTATTTGTTTGGAGCTTGGGAGCGGCGGCGCGGGCCGCCGCTTCCGTGTTTCCTCAGCTCGTCACGATGCCGTGTTTCGACAGCGGGAACGAGCGGATGCGTTTTCCCGTGGCGGCGAAGATCGCGTTGAGCACCGCCGGTGCCGCCACCGCGATGGTCGGCTCGCCGACCCCGCCCAGAAGCCGCCGCTCGGCATCACGATGAAGTCGACGTGCGGCATGGCGGCGATGCGCAGCGACGGATAGGTGTCGAAATTCTCCTGCACGATGCGGCCGTCCTTGATCGTGCATTCCTGATAGTAGAGGGCGGAGAGCCCGTAGACGAACGAGCCGGCGATCTGCCGCTCGATCTGCGCCGGGTTGACCGCGGTGCCGCAGTCGGTCGCCGCCACGATGCGGTGCACCTTGAGCTTGTTGTCGTTCATGGAAACTTCAGCCACCGCCGCCGTATAGCTGTTGAAGCCCATGAACTGCGCCAGCCCCCGGTGCACGCCCGCCGCCGCCGGCTTGCCCCAGTCGGCTTTTGCCGCGACCGCCTCGAGCACCGCCAGATGCTTTGGATGTTTCGCCATCAGCTTGCGGCGGAACTCCAGCGGATCCTGGCCGGCCGCGTGCGCCAGCTCGTCCATGAAGCATTCCAGATAGATGGCGTTCTGGTTGACGTTGACGCCGCGCCAGAAACCCGGCGGCACGTGCGGGTTGCGCATCGAGTGGTCGATCAGCAGGTTGGGGATGGTGTAGCCGAGCCCGAACTGCCCGGCGGCGTCGAGCCCCTGGAACACCAGCGGATCCTTGCCGTTCTGCAGCGCGGCGGGGCGCTGCGAGATCAGGATCGACTGGCCGGAGATGCGCATGTGCAGCGCGGTCAGGTTGCCCTGGGCGTCGAATCCGCCAGTCAGCTTCGCCTGGGTGAGCGGATGGAACTGGCCTTGCGCCATGTCCTCCTCGCGCGACCAGATCAGTTTCACCGGCGTGCCCGGCATCTGCTTGGCGATCAGGACCGCTTTGGTCACCCAGTCCTGGCGCGCCGCGCGCCGGCCGAAGCCGCCGCCGAGATGCATCTTGTAGACATCGCATTTGGCGACCGGCAGCCCGGCCGCCTCGGCGGCCGCCGCAAGTGCCGCCTCGCCGTTCTGCGTCGGCGTCCACACCTCGCAGCTCTCGGGGGTGTAGCGCACGGTGGCGTTCATCGGCTCCATCGGCGCATGGTTCTGGAACGGGTAGGAGTAGACCGCTTCCACCTTCTTGGCCGCGCCGGCGAGTGCCGCCTTGGCGTCGCCGTTCTGATTGCCGACAAAAGCCTGCTCGGCGTCGAGGCCTTCCTTCAGCCAGGCCTCGAGCGACTCCGACGAGACCTTCTTGTGCTCGCCTTCGTCCCAGACGATGGGCAGCGCGTCGAGCGCGACCTTCGCGCGCCACCAGGTGTCGGCTATCACGGCCACCGCCGTGTCGCCGACCTGCACCACCTTCTTCACGCCCGGCATGCCGGCGACCTTGGCGGCATCAAAGCTCTTCACCTTGCCGCCGAACACCGGACAGTCCTTCATCGCGGCGTTGAGCATTCCGGGAACTTTCACGTCCATCCCGTAGACCTGCTTGCCGGTCAGCTTGTCGGGGGTATCGAGCCGCCTCAGACCCCTCCCGGCGATCTTCCAGTCCTTGGGATCCTTCAGCTTCACCTCCGCCGGAGGCGTGATCTTGGCGGCGGCTTCCGCGACCTTGCCGTAGGTCACGGTGCGGCCGGACGGCGTATGGGTGATGGTGCTGTTGGCCGCCTTGCATTCCGACGCCGGCACCTTCCACTCCTGTGCCGCCGCCTGGATCAGCATTTCTCGGGCGGCCGCGCCGCCCTGGCGCACATATTCATGCGACTCGCGGATGCCGCGGCTGCCGCCCGTGCCGAAATCCTTCCACACGCGGTTGCGCGCCAGATTCTGCCCCGGCGTGGGATACTCGGTGGTCACCTTCGACCAGTCGCATTCGAGCTCCTCGGCGACCAGCTGGGCGAGGCCGGTGAGCGTGCCCTGGCCCATCTCCGAGCGGGCGATGCGGACCACGACCGTGTCGTCGGGCTTGATCACCACCCAGGCATTGACCTCCGGTGCGCCCCCCGCCGCCTGCGCGGCGCCGGCGCCGGGCGGCACGAAGCCGATGGCGAGCCCGCTGCCGACCGCGGCGGTGCCGACCACGAAGGAGCGGCGATCGATTGTCGTGAGGTTCTTCATGACCGCCCCCTTATGCGTTCGCCGCGGCGTGGATCGCCGCGCGGGCCTGCTGAAACGTTCCGCAGCGACAGATATTGGTGATCGCGCGGTCGATATCGGCGTCGGTCGGCTTCGGCTTGTCCTTGAGCAGCGCCGCCACCGCCATGATCATCCCGCACTGGCAATAGCCGCATTGCGGAACGTCGTGCTCGAGCCAGGCCTTTTGCACCGCGTGCAGGTTGCCGTCGTGCGCCAGGCCCTCGATGGTGACGATCTTCTGCTCCGGCTTGATCGAGCCGACGGTGACGCTGCACGAGCGCACCGGTTCGCCGTCGACGTGGACCGTGCAGGCGCCGCACTGGGCGACACCGCAGCCGTACTTGGTTCCGGTCAGCCCGACCTGCTCGCGGATCGCCCACAACAGCGGGGTATCCGGTTCGACCTCCACGTCGTGTGCAGTGCCGTTGATCGTCAGCCGAGCCATTGACGTCCTCCCTATTTGATTGTCGTTTCACCGAACGTTGCCGAAAGCCCTCCGCCGGTCAATTCACAACGCCGCGTGCGCCCCGATCGGCATCGGACGGGCACATCTCGGGCCTTGCTGCAGCGCAGCAAGGGTGCCGTCATGGCCGTGCTCGTCACGGCCATTCACGTTTTGGCCCCGAAAGAAAGACGTGGATTCGCGGACAAGCCCGCGCGTGACGCCATGCGATGCGGCGAGATATGCTCTAATCGCGCGCGATCCCCGGGACCAGGCGCCATCCGGCGCGCGCGGGTTCGACGGGATCGGCAGCAGGCGGCAACACCATGACCAGACGCATCGTCCCCGATCGCTGCCTGGGCGTGATCATCGACGTCCAGGAGTTTTTTCTGCGCCAGACGGACAAGCGCCTTCGTCGCCGGCTCAGGACCAATACCGGGCACTTCGCCCGCCTGCTCGGCTATTTCCGCATCCCGATCGTCGTGACCCTGGAGCGCCCGGTCGACCGCAAGGGTGTGCTGCCCGAGGAGATCGAAAAACACCTCGAGGGCCGGGCGGAGTTTTTTGAAAAAGACTTCTTCGACCTGACCAAGGAGAAGAAGATCCGGGATCGCCTGGGGCGGCTGAAGAAGAAACAGGCCATCGTGGCGGGCTCCGAGACCGACGTCTGCGTCCTGCAGTCCTGCCTCGGTCTTCTCGGCCTCGGCTACGAGGTTTTTCTGGTGGAGGAGCTGCTGTTCTCCTCGTCACGCAACGTCGATGCGGCGCTGGCCCGGATGCGGGCCGAGGGCGCGGTGCTCCTGACCTACAAAACCCTGTACTACGAGCTGATCGAGGCCGTCGACGGCGGCCGCCACGCCGACAGGATACAGGAAGAACTCGGGCCTTTCCCCGACGATCTTCCCGATACGGCGGAACGCTGAGCACATTCCGCTCTTACACGAACGCCTGCCGGATGCGCGCCCAATCGGCGATCGCCTCCTCCTGGCCGGGGACCAGCTGGATGGTGAACTGCTTGTAGCCGGCGCCGCGCAGCGCCTCGATGCGTCGCTTGATCTCCGGTTCGGTCGCGGTGAACGAGGTGGCGCGGATCAGGTCGGCGGTGACGAACGGCCGTTCCGCCGGCTTGACGAACATCAGGTGCCCGCGGTGGTTCTCCAGGTAGCGGGCGTCGGCGGGCTCGAAGCCGCGCGCCAGCGCCACGTAGCCTTCGAGCTCGGCGCGGGTTTTCGGCATGCTGGCTCCCGGCGCCAGGCCCGACAGCGCCTCGTCGGCGGCGCGATGCAGCATCACGGCGGCGCGCGGGCCGGCCTGCGCCATGGCGCGCTCGGAATCGGCCGGCTCGCCGTCCTTGAGCACGCAGCCGAGCGCGAACGCGGTGGCGGAAAAGTTTTCCGCCGCATGTCCGGCCTTGCGCCATTCCTCGCGCATCGCCGCGATCTCGGCGATGCCGGTCTCGACATTGCCGACGAAGTCGATCCAGCCGGCTGCGAGCTGCGCGGTCAGCGCACGGCTGCGCGGGCCATAGGCCGAGAGATGCAGCGGGATCGGATCGCGGATGTTGATGAGATCGAGCTCGGGATTGAGCAGGCGGATCTTTCGCCGCTCGCCTTCCATCTCGAAGTCGACGGTCTCTCCCCGCAGCAGCCCGTAGACCTGCCCGATATAGGTCTCCATCGCCTTGAGCTTCATCGCGCCGAACCCCATGGCGCGCCGGGCGGTGAAGCCGGTGCCGACCCCAAAGTCGATGCGGCCGGGCGCCAGCCGGTTGAGGGAGGCGAGCGCATTGGCTGCCACCGGCGCGATGCGGTTCGACGGCACCAGCACCCCGGTGCCGAGCCGGATGCGCCGCGTATTGACCGCCGCCGCCCCCATGGCGACGAAGCAGTCGGCGCTCAGCATCTGGGTGTCGTAGAACCAGGCATGGGTGAAGCCGAGCTCCTCGGCGCGCCGGACGATCTTCCAGGACTCCGCCGCCGTCGGCAGCGCGATGCCGAAATCCATGTGCCCTCCCTGCGCCGACCGGTCGTGTCGTCCGGGCGGACGCTTTGCCGGCTGCGATCGCGGGCTCCATGGTCGGCGCGGGACTTGTCGCGTGTCAACGGTGCGTGGGCCGAGGTCGAAGGCTGCTCAACTCGTGCCGACCACCGCGATGCGGCGCCTGCGAGCTACACCGACGCTCCGGCAAAGCTCTTCTGCCGCCGCCGTGCCGCCTGCCGCGCCGGCGCCACGGCCCGACCGGGCGCGGGCGAAGGCGCCCGCGTGCCCGCCCGCGCGCGGTCGAGGACAAGACGCGCGTAATCGTCCATGTCGCCGTCGAACGGCTTTATCTCTCCGTCGGCGGCGAGCCACAGGCGGTCGGCGACGAGCTCGATCAGCGAGCGGTCGTGGGTGATGAGGATGACGGCGCCGTCATAGTCGTTGAGCGCGTCGAGCAGCGCCCGGCGGCTATCGATGTCGAGATGATTGGTCGGCTCGTCTAGGATCAAGAGATGCGGCGCCGGCATGGCGACCAGGTTGAGGAGCAGCCGCGCCCGCTCCCCGCCCGACAGGTTTTCCACCGTGGTCTCCTGCTTGTCGAAGCCGAGGCCGAACTGCGCCAGCCGCGAGCGGCGCGCCGACTCGCTGTCGTCGGCCCGCAGCCGGCGGATGATGTCGAGGGGGGTGTCGGCCGGATCGAGTGCCTCGATCTGGTGCTGGTGGAACCAGCCGACCCGGAGCCGGCTGTCGCGCGACATGTGGCCGGACTGCAGCCTGAGCGCTCCCGCCGCCAGCTTGGCAAAAGTCGATTTTCCGGCGCCGTTGACGCCGATGAGGCCGATGCGGTCGTCGACGTCGAGCCGCAGGCCGAGATGGGTTAGCACCGGCGTCCCGTCGTAGCCGACGCCGGCGTCGTCGAACGCCAGCAGCGGCGGCGCCAGCGGCCTTGGCGGCGACGGCAGCGTGAACGGCGCCACCCGCTCCTCGATCATGGCTGCCACCGGCTCGAGCTTGGCGAGGCGCTTCATGCGTGACTGCGCCTGCGCCGCCTTGCTGGCCTTGGCGCGAAAACGGTCGACGAAGGATTGCAGATGCGCGCGCTCGGCCTCCTGCTTGGAGCGGGTCGCCGCCATGAGCCTGAGCTTCTCGCCGCGCCGTTTTTCGAAATCGTCGTAGCCGCCAGTGTAGAGGTCGAGCTTGCCTTCGCTCAGGTGCAGGATGGCGTCGACCGAGCTGTTGAGCAGCTCGCGGTCGTGGCTGATGATCAGCGCGCTGTGCGGGTATTTCTTCAGCCGCGCCTCGAGCCACAGCGCGCCCTCGAGGTCGAGATAGTTGGTCGGCTCGTCGAGCAGCAAGAGGTCGGGCTCGGCGAACAGGGCGGCGGCCAGCGCCACCCGCATGCGCCAGCCGCCGGAAAATTCCGCCATCGGGCGGGCGAGATCGGCGGTGGAGAAGCCGAGCCCGCTCAAGATTTCTCCGGCGCGCGCCGGCGCGCGGTCGGCCCCGATCTCGATCAGCCGCGCATAGATCTCGCCCATGCGCTCGGGCGCGGCGGTCTCGAGCTCGGCGTTGAGCGCCTCGCGCTCGAGGTCGGCCGCGAGAATCGTGTCGATCAGGCTCACCGGCGTCGCCGGATGCTCCTGGTCGACCGAGCCGATGCGGGCGCCCCGGGGCAGGCCGATCTCGCCGCCGTCGGGGGCAAGCTCGCCGAGGATCAGGCGGAACAGGGTGGATTTGCCCACGCCATTGCGCCCGACCAGGCCGACCTTGGCGCCGGCCGGCAGCATGACGGTCGCCGAATCGAAGAAGCGCCGGCCCCAGCCGTTGAATACCAGATTGTCGATCGTCAGCATGTCACGCGCCACGCGGTTCGAGGAGATGCCGAAGGAGGCCCCGGTCTCCGACCGTTGGACGCGCCCGATGGCGAGGACGTTCATCTAGCGCATGATCGGGATATTTCAACGGAAATCGACAGCGGCGATCGGCCGGTGCGATCGCCCGCAAGGCGATGAGCTTCAATGTGGGCAAGTGGGCACAACAATCGAGATCGGAACCGGTCGCCGCAGGGTCAAATGTTGCGCGGAGGCGCCAGCGCCCGGGCCCAATCTTGCGCCGGATGAATCTTCGATGATCGCCGACCGCAGGCGCAGCGCGGCTCGGTTCGATCGCGCACGCTTCCGCGGAGGCAACTGGCGGCCGTTCAGCGTGGCTCGTCAGATGCAGCCCGGGCTGCGCTTGTCGAACACGTCCAGATGCTTCTGGCACCCTTCCGGCATGTCGGGAACGTGGATCGGACGGCCCATGAAGCTGGTCCACGGCTTCTCGGCGACCGGCTGCATGGCGACGAACTTCCAGAATTGTCGTTCCGTCATGACGATCTCGGTCACCCCGTTGTCGAGAACCCAGTTTTGCAGCATGGAAAGGCGGGCCTGCTCGCGATCGGTGAACATGGAATTGGGTATGGCTTTTTTCATCAGCCGTATTCCTTGATCTCGCTGCTACGCCACCGCAGGGCCACAGGTCGTCCGGCGGACGGAGAGCCTCTGCAAGCTGTACGCGCCGGTCCTTAACGAGGTCTGACGGCCGGGCAAGTCGGCAACACCGATCACGTCCCGTCCTCGGGTTTTTCCGGCCGGATTTCAGTCGAATCGGAGGTTTGCGGCAATCCGGAGATCGCCATCAGGCCTCCTGCAAGCCCGTTTCGGCTACACCAGCAGCAGCAGCGCCCCGGTCGCGACCAGCGCAAATGTCCACAAGAGGTCCATGTTGAGCCAGGCGTGACGCAGCACGCCGACCCCGAGCCATTCGTAGACGAGGACGGCGACGACCGCGGTGGTGAGGATCATCGCCGCCGCGTGCACGCCGACGGCGGCGAGCGTCATCGCGACCGGTCCGACTGGCGCCGCGGCGGCTCCTTCGGGAAAGCACAGTGGCATCAGGACGGGCCACAGCATCAGGCCGGCGCCGTGGGCGGTCGCCATGAGGAACGACCAGGCGCCGAGCCCCCACAGCCCCACCTGCATGCCGAAGCGGACGCGATGGCGATGGCCGTAGCGCCAGTGATAGGCCGCCCAGGCGATGAGCAGGATGCCCGAGCCGGTCCGTACGATGCCGCTCGGGACCAGCGCGCCGGTGGCGACCAGCAGGCCGGCAACCATGGCGATCGAGAGCGCATGGCCGATGGCGATCGGCACGAGCGAGACCAGCACGACTGCGCGGCTTTGCCGATGCAGCCCCAGCGCCACGGCAAACAGCCACCCCATGGCCGGATTGAGGCCGTGGAAGGCGCCAAGGCCCGCAATGACGAGCAATGGCGCCGCGTCTGGCATCAGGAGCGCGGCGCCTCAGCCGCCGCGCCTACGGATAGCAATAGGAGTCCGAGGAGCAATCGCCGCCTTCGAGCCTGATCTGGTGCGGCCGGAGCGATTTCGGCCACTCGACGAAGAATTTTGGGTCGAAGGCAATGCCGCCATCGGGTTTGGCGTCGAGCTTCACCATCCAGCCGTCGAGCCCACCGGGATAGAACTGCGGATCGATGGCGCCGTAGAGCGAGTTGGTGAAGTAGACGCGCCGGCCGTCGCGGCTGATCTCCACCATCTGCGGCCCGCCGCTGAGCGCGCCGTTTTTCGCGCCCGGATGCGTCGCCTTGGAGACGATGCCGCCGATACGGACCTTGCCGGTGAGTTTCGGGTTGAACGGGTCGGACACGTCGTATTGCTGGAGGTCGCCGGTGCCCCAGCAGGCCACGTAGAGAAAGCGGTCGTCCATCGACAGGTCGATGTCGGTGACCAGCGGCGGCACCGCCTTGAAGCCCTTGAGCACCGGCGGCAGATCGTCCTCGTTCGCCGGCTCGGCCGGGATCTCGATGACCTTCTTGACCGCCCACTTGTCGCCGTCGCGGTACCAGGTCCAGATCGAGGAGGAAAGATTCTCCAGGCTGATCACGCAATTGACGAACCCATAGGCCTTCCTCGGGTCGTGCGCGGGTCTCAGCTCGAACACCAGCTGGTACTTGTCGCCGAAATCGATGGTCTGCAGGTGTTTTCGCTTGTGCAGGTCCCAGAAGTGCAGGCGGCGGCCATATTTGGCGCCGAGCAGGACTTCGGGAATGAGGCCGTTCTCGAAAGTGTCGGGCGTGCCCCATTCGCTGGTCACCATGGTATCGTGGCCGAGGTGCCACCAGGCGTCATAGGCGAGATACTGCGGCCCGCGGTCCATCTCCCATTGGCCGCGCACCTCGAACGTCTCGTGGTCGATGAGAAAAATTCCTCCCGGGCCTTTTCCTTCCCGGTTGCCGAGCGCCGCCACATAAATCCCTTCGGGGCCGCAATGCACCGTATGCGGCCGGGAGTAGCCGGCGCGATCGGCGACCTCCTCGGGCTCGATCACTTTCACGATCTTCGGGTTTCTCGGATCGGGCTTGGTGTCGAGGATGTGGATGCGCGAGGAGCGCAATCCCGGAACCACCAGATAGCGGCGCTCCACATGGGCATGCGGCGCGTTGGGGCAGAGGCACGACGAGCAGGCGTTCCAGCCGAAATGATGCAGTTCGTCGCCGGCATTCGGCATCGCCGTGGTGCCGAGGATCTGCGAGTAGGTCCTGGAATTCGGATCGACGTCGACCACCGCGATGCCGTCGGGCGTCTTTCGCTCGGGATCGAAGGCCGCCACGTAGGCCAAAGTTTCCGGCGCGGCTTTCATCGCCATGCGCGGGGAGGGATAGAAACTGGGATCGGGTGTCCAGGTCGCCATGATGTTCCTCCTCTCGGTGCGTCGTATCGCTTCTTTGTGTTGGACGGCCTTGACTATACGTCAACTTCGCGCCGCGGGCCATGGCGGCGCCGGCGAGGGCGGGCGCAACAGGGCGAGGAACGCCGCGCTACTCCTTCAATATCGGCTTCAGCGGCCGGTTGCAGGCCCAGAATGCGGCGCCGGTCAGCGCCGCGATGGCGGCGATCATCAGGAAGAAGTCGGCCTTCGCCATCGTGCTCCAGAATCCGCCGACCCAGCCCGACAGGATGTTGCCGATGAAGCTGGTGGCCAGCCACAGCCCCATCACCAGCGAGCGCACCGGAGCCGGCGCCATCTTGGCGGCCAAGGCGAGGCCGATCGGCGACAGGTAGAGCTCGCCGATCGTCGCCGCCACGAAATAGCCGACCAGCCACAGCCAGCTGACCCGGCCGTCGGCACCGATCCGCCAGGCGGCGACGACCAGGATCAGGTTTGCCAGCGCGAGGCCGCCGCAGCCCATCGCCATCTTGCTGATGGTGGACGGCTCGGCGTGTCGTCTCGCCTGCCACGACCACAAGCCGATGACGAACGGCGTGAACAGGAAGATCATCAGGGGATTGAAGGCCTGGAACCAGGTGGTCGGAATCGTGGCGGTCCAGAACAAGAGATTGACGGTCCGGTCGGTGAAATCATTGGCCCACAGCACGATGGTGTTGCCCTGCTGCTCGTACCCGATCCAGAAGAATATCTGCAGGCAGGCGACCGCCATGAGGGCGGCGACGGAGCGCCATTGCGCCCGGTCGAGACGCGGGTGGCCGCCGGGCTGGTTCCGGCTCCTGCGCGGCTCCTCGGCGGGGAGCGTCCGCGACCCGCCGACGTAGACGATCAGGCCGATCAGCATCCCGAACCCGGCGGCCGAGAAACCGTAGTGCCAGCCGACTTTTTCGCCCAGCGTCCCGCATACCAGCGGGGCGAGGAAGGCGCCCAGATTGATGCCGACATAGAAGATCGTATAGGCGCGGTCGCGGCGCCGGTCGTCCGGCGCGTAGAGTCCGCCGACCTGGGTGGAAATGTTCGGCTTGAACGCACCGCTGCCGACGATCAGCACCAGGAGTGCCAGGAAGAACAACGACTCGAAGGCCATCATGAAATGGCCGATCGACATGAGAACGGCGCCGATGACGACGGTGCGGCGCTGCCCCAGCAGCCGGTCGGCGATGAGGCCGCCGAAAATCGGCGTGAGATACACGAGCCCGGAATAGAGGCCGTAGAGCTGCGACGCCTTCTGCTGCGGCGCGAGGGGCCCGAACAGGAGCTCGAGCGCGGCCGTCAGGGCATCATGGCCGATCATGGGTCCGGCGCGGCCGGGAACGAACAGGTGGTTCACCATGTAGAGAACCAGGAGACTGCTCATTCCGTAGTAGGAAAAGCGCTCCCACATCTCGGTTGCGAACAGGACGGTCAGGCCCCGCGGATGACCGAGGATATCGTCCGGCCTGGAGGCATCGACCTCTTTGGCGACTGCCGACGTCATGAGGGAGCCCGCGAGCGGCTCTCGATGCTCAGCATGCGGCCCAGCCCATCTGCCAGAAATCCGTCTCCAGCCGGGTCGCCTCGCGAAAGATCGCGATCAGCTCGGCCTCGCGGACCGGCGTGACATAGAGCTCGGCGAGGCGGTCGAGATGCGTTCGCGCGCTGGCGGCGACCTTCTGGTAGGGCGCCCCGGCATATTCCTCGATCCACACCCGGTAGGGGTTGGTTGCGGCGCCAGCGGCCGGGTGCGCCGCAAGGCGCACCGCGATCTCCGCGTAGCCGATCACGCAGGGCGCCAGCGCGACCTTCAGGGCCAGCAGATCGCCGCGCATCCCGGTGTCGAGCACGTAGCGCGTATAGGCCAGCATCTCGGCGGCCGGTTGGGCCTGCTCGAGGTCGGCCGGCGACAGGCCCCACCCGGCGCAGAGCTTTACGTGGAGGTTCATCTCGACGTCGAGGATGGCCGACAGGGCGGCCGCGGCCTCGCGCATGTCGGCGAGCCGCGGCGACTTGTAGACGGCGAGCGCGTAGGCGCGGGCAAACTCGATCAGAAAAAGGTAGTCCTGGACGAGGTAATGACGAAACGCTGCCTCGGCCAGGGTGCCGTCGGCCATCGCGTCGGTGAACGGGTGTCCGGTATAGCCGCGCCACTCGGCCGCTGCCGCGGTCTTCAGGCGCTCGAAAAAGCTCATGATCACCTGCCGGATTTTGCCCGTCACGGAATCTGGAGCATATTCCGTTTCGGTTGCCGGCGACGATTTTTCGCCGGCAGCCTCCAGAGCGGAAGGCTTTTCGCATGCCCACGATGCCGACGAGCCGCACCATTCCCGCACTCCTCGACGAGCTCGCGGCGCGCTTTTCCGGGCACGAGGCGCTGGTCGGCGGCGGCCGGCGATTGAGCTATGCGTCACTCCGCGGCGAGGTTCGTGCCTTCGCGGCGGGGCTGCATGCGCTCGGCATCCGGGCCGGCGACAAGGTCGCCATCGTGATGGGCAACACGCCCGAATGGATCATCGCGGATCTGGCGATCTGCTCGCTCGGCGGCGTCATGGTGGCGGTCAACACCTGGGTCACCGCCCGCGAGCTCGGCTATGTGCTGGCCCATTCCGACGCGGTGGCGCTGATCGCCAGCGACCGCTTTCTCAAATCCGACTATTTTGTCCTGCTCGACGAGCTCCAGCCGTTCGCCGCCTCGATGCCGAAACTCGCCCGCATCATCCATGTCGGCGCGCGGGCCTATCGCGGCTCGCTGTCGTTCGCCGATGTCGTCGAGCGCGGCCGCGCGGTCGCCGACGCCGAGGTCGAGCGCGCCGCCCGCGCCGTCGACCCGCGCGCTGTCGCCTATCTGCTCTATACGTCCGGCTCGACCTCGACGCCCAAAGGCGTGCAGCTCCAGCATTTCGCCCTGATCGAGAACATGTGGCAGATCGGCGAGCGCATGCACGTCACCGAGCACGACCGGCTGTGGCTGGCGGTGTCGCTGTTCTGGGGGCTCGGCTGCGAGAACGCGCTGTTCAACCTGATGACCCATGGCGGCTGCGTGGTGCTGCAGGAAAGTTTTGAGCCCGGCGAGGCGCTCCGCCTCATCGCGGAGGAACGCTGCACCCTCATCTATGCCACGCCTAACATGGCGCAGGCGCTCGCCGAGCACCCCGACCGGCCGCATCACGATCTGTCGAGCCTGCGCTCGGGCGCCACCGTCGGCACGCCCGAGCAGATCCGCCGCATCGTCGATCTCGGCGCCCAAGACATCTGCAACATCTACGGGCTCACCGAGACCTACGGCAACTGCACCGTCACCGACGCCGCCGAGCCGCTCGACGTCCGGCTCGTGAGCGTCGGGCGCCCGCTCGCAGGCGTCGACCTGCGCATCGTCGATCCGGAGACCGGGAAAATCTTGCCGCGCGGCGAGGTCGGCGAGATCCGCGTCAAGGGCTATGTCACCGTCGGCTACTACAAGGACGCCGAAAAAAATCGGACCGCGTTCGACGCCGAGGGCTATTTCATCACCGGCGATCTCGGCCTGCTCGACAGTGCGGGGCGGCTCTATTTCCGCGGGCGCATCAAGGAGATGATCAAGACCGGCGGCATCAACGTGGCGCCGGTCGAGGTCGAGGAGATTTTGATGGCGCATCCCGCCGTCAAGCTCGCCTGCGTCACCGGCGTGCCCGATCCGCGGCGCGACGAGGTGATCGCCGCCCTGATCGTGCGCCGGCCGGGAGTCGCGGTCGAGGAGGCCGAGCTCTTGGCACATTGCCGCAGCCAGCTTGCCGCCTACAAGATCCCGCGCCTCATGAAATTCGTCAGCGAGGCGGAGCTGCCGCTCACCGTCACCGGCAAGCTGCAGAAGAACCGGCTGCCGGAGCTTTTTACGCGCGACGCGTGAATTTTTCGGAGACATCATGGTCGACATCGCCTGCGTCGCCGACACAAAGGACGTGCTGGGAGAAGTTCCGCGCTGGCATCCGGTCGAGCGGGTGCTCTACTGGATCGACGCCTTCAAGCCGGCCATTCACCGCCTCGACCCGGCAACCGGACGCGTCGAAAGCTTTACGCCGCCGGACAAGCTCGGCTCGTTCGCGCCGCGCGCGGCGGGCGGCCTGCTGCTCGCCGGGCGGGGAGGGTTTTCGTACTACGATCCGGCCAGCGGGCGGCTCGACCGCATCGTCGATCCGGAGGCCGGCGGCACCGTCAACATCCTCAACGACGGGCGCTGCGACCGTCGCGGACGGTTCTGGTGCGGCTCCATGAGCCGCACCATGGAGCGCGCCAGCGGCCGGCTCTATCGCCTCGACCGCGGGAACCTCGCCGCCGTCGACGACACCATCTGGGTGTCGAACGGCCTTTGCTGGAGCCCCGACGACACGCTCATGTATTTTGCCGACAGCCACGTGAAGACGATCTTCGTCTACGACTTCGACCTGGCGGCGGGAGAAATCGGGCCGCGCCGCGTGTTCGCCACCACGGAAGGACAGCCCGGCGTGCCCGACGGCGCCTCGTGCGATGCCGAGGGTTTTTTGTGGATCGCGATGTTCGATGGCGCTCTGCTGCGCTACGCGCCGGACGGCCGCATCGACCGCACCATCGCGCTCCCCGTGAGCCGGCCCACGGCCTGCGCGTTCGGCGGTGCCGATCTCGCCACCCTGTTCGTCACCACCGCGCGCTTCCGCCTGGCGCCGGAAAAACTCGCGGCGGAAACCCATGCCGGCGGCCTGCTGGCGCTCGACGTCGGGGTGAAGGGTTTGCCCGAGCCGCTCTATGCGGGGTGAGGGCTCACTGCTCGATGATCCGAAAGCCGTGCAGGGTCAGCTCCTGGTCGACGTCCTCGAACACGACCTCGACCCGCTGATCGATTCTGATTGGCGCCTCACCGATGATGCACGAGGTGAGCCGCGGCCCCTCGTCGAGCTCGACCTGCACCACGTTGTAGGGCGTGTCGGCGGCGAATGCGGGAAACCAGGCCTTGTGCACCATTGTCCAGGTGCTGACACGCCCACGGCCGGAGGCCTCGACCCAGGCAAGGTCGTCGGCAAAGCAGAACGGGCACACCGGGCCCGGCGGCAGATGCGCCTTGCCGCAGCCACGACAGGTCGGCAGCATCAAACGATGCTCGCGACAACCTTGCCAGAACGGCGCGTTGTCCGGCCCGATGCGCGGACGCGGCTTGTCGTGGGCGTTCATCGTTGCTCTCCGACTATTCGTAGGGTGGGCAACGCGGCCTCCCAGCTTTCGTTTGATCGCATTGTCGATATCCGCGTTGCCCACGCGGTCGAACTCGCCAACCGCGATCGGATGGGGTCGACAGCGTGGGCAAGTGCGGAACGTCTGCCGTGCCTCTTGCGACGACGCCGTGGCCGCGCTTGCCCACCCTACAGTTTATTCGAGGTTCGTAGGGTGGGCAACGCGGCCCCCACGCGTTTGATTGATCGTCTGTCGACGCCCGCGTTGCCCACGCGGTCGGACGCTCCATAACCCGCGATCGGATGGGATCGACAGCGTGGGCAAGTGCGGAACGTCTGCCGTGCCTCTTGCGACGACGTGTGGCCGCGCTTGCCCACCCTACAGATTATCCACTGCCAGAATAACCGAATCGCCCCATGCGGTGCCCCACTGCAGGACCGCCGCGTCGGCGATCTGGCTCGCCTCGGCGGTCCCGCGCAATTGCCGCACCATCTCGCAGATCGAGTTCCAGCCGGCCACGTGGGCTTCCGACAGCAGCCCGCCCGACGTATTGACCGGCAACTCTCCTCCCGGCGCGATGCGGCCGCCCTGGACGAAGGCCGCGGCCTCGCCCGGGCCGCAATAGCCGAAACGCTCCAGCGCGAACAGCACCAGCGGCGAGAACGCGTCGTAGGTGTAAAAGCCCTGCACGTCGGCGCGCGTCACGCCGGCGCGCGAAAACACTTCGAGATCGACCGCGCGGGCCACGGCGGGGCGGCCGGACTGCTGATTGATGCCGAGCCCGCGCGGCGCGAAGATGAACTCGTCGCGGCCCGAGCGCGTGCCCTGCATGCCGGCGATGCGCACCGGTCTTTGCCGCAGATCGCTTCGCGCGCTCGCCGCCGCGCCACCAGCACCACCGCGGCGCCGTCGCTGATCAGGCAGCAATCGAAGAGCCGCAGCGGATCGACCACCATGCGGGCCGCCTGGTGCGCGTCCAGCGTCAGCGGTGTCCGCATGATCGCGCGCGGATTTTTTAGCGCATGCCGGCGCATGGCCATCGGCACCGCGGCGAGCTCGGCGCTGGTCGCGCCGTACAGGTGCATGTAGCGCTGCATGGCGATCGCCGCGCCGCCAGCCGGCGCGGTGAGGCCGTAGGGCGGCGCCTCGCCGTGCGTGCCGCCTTCCTCGCGGTTGCCCTCGACGTCGCCGGGGCCGCCGAGGAAACCGCGCTCGCGGGTGAAGCTCACCGCGGTCACGCAGGCGACCACGTCGGCGAGGCCGGCGGAGACCGCGAGCGCCGCGTGCTGCAGCGCATTGGTGACGAAGCGCCCGTGCAGCCAGATTGGTTGACGTAGCGGATCTCGAGCCCGAACGCCTCGGCGACGCGGTCGTAGTCGGGCCCGAGCGGCCAGCCCAGATGGATCGACAGGCCGTCGACGTCGCGGCGCTCGAGGCCGGCATCGGCGAGCGCCGCCTTGAACGCCGTGGCGGCGAGGCGCAGCTGGCTGTCGGGCAGCGCCCGGCCGAAGGTGCTGCAGCCGATGCCGACGATCGCGGCGTCGAGGTTCAAGGTCGTCACCCGTTCGGGCCTGAGCACGATCCGCCCGCGCCGCCTTGCCGGCCTCGATCAGCGCATGCGCCTCGGCGGCCTGCTCGAGCGGCAGGGCGAGCGAGATGATCGGCTTGACGGCGCCGCGCGCGACCAGCGCCAGGCAATCCTCGAGCTGCCGGCGCGTGGTGCTGGTGGCGCTCAGCATCGAGACGTTCTTGAGGAAAAGCTGCGCCGGATTGAACGGCACGAACTGCCCGGTGAGCTGTCCGATCAGGATCCAGCGGCCGCCGATGCCCATGCTGCGGCGGATCGGATCGAACAGCTGGCTGCCGACATTGTCGATGGCGACGTCGACGCCCTGGCCGCCGGTCGCCTTCCTGACCGGCGGCGGAAAAGTCCTCGCCGCGCGCGTGCACGATCACCTCGTGCGCGCCCAGCGCGCGGATCTGCTCCGCCTTGTCGGCGAGGTCGTCTGCGCGACCACGTAGGCGCCCGCGAGGCGCGCGAGCTGCACCGCGTGCATGCCGAGCCCGCCGCCGGCGCCGGTGACCAGCGCGCTCTTCGCCGGGCGCCAGCCGGCCGACCTCGCGCATGGCGTTGAGGATGGTGCCGATCGCGCAGGCGACGATCGAGGCGTCCTGCAGCGCGACCCCGTCGGGCACCAGCGCGACATTGTCGTCCTCGATCGCCACATACTCGCGCATAGCCGCCGACCAGGCCCGCAATCGCCGGTGAACTTGCGGTCCGGGCACAGCGTCTCGCGGCCGCTGCGGCAGTGCCGGCACGCGCCGCAGATGTGATAGCGCTGCACGGTCGCGACGCGATCGCCGGGCGGAAGCGCTTCACGTCGCGGCCGACCGTCGACCACGGTGCCGGAAATCTCGTGGCCGAGGATGCACGGCATCTGCACGCCTGCCTTCAGCGTGCCGTTGCGCGTGACGATGTCGTGGAAGCAGACGCCGCAGGCATCGACTTTGATCACCACGTCCTTGGGCCCCGGCGTCGGATCGGGGATGCGTCTCGATCGTCATCACCTCGATGCCGCCGGGCGCATGCACCACCATGGCTTTCATGCAAGCGGATTCCTTCGGCGTGAACTTCAGCAGGTCACGTCGGGCGCGACCTCGTCGAACACCGCCTCGACCGGCATCCCGATGCGCAGATTCTCCGGCGCGACGCCGACCGGGTTGGAGAAGAGCCGCACGCCCGCAGTCGAGCCTCACCTGCAGCACCGTGTAGGGCACCGCAAGACCCTCGAAGTAGGGCCGGTGGAACATGCACCACGACTCGACGATGCCGGTGGGCGCGACCGTCCGCCACTCGCGCGGCGTCGGAGCGGCAGCGCGGGCAGTAGCGCGTGGCGGGAAAGCGGTGCGCGCCCGCAGGCCGTGCAGCGCTGCACCTGCACCTCGCGGCGGCGCAGCGCCTGCCAGAACGGACGGTCGGCGCCGTCGACGGCGGGCAGCGGTCTCATGACGGATCCCTGCCGTAGATGATCGAGGTCACCACCGGTGCTGCCGCCATGTAGTGGACGAAGGCGCAATCCTTTACCTGGCGCTCGCCGCACGCGCCGCGCATCTGGCGCACCGCCTCGACGGTTGAGCGCCCAGCCCTGCATGTAGGACTCCGACAGATGGCCGCCCGACGTGTTGGTCGGGTAGCGGGCGCCGAGCGCGAGGTGGCCTTCGGCTACGAACGGGCCGCTCTCGCCGATCGCCGCAGTAGCCAAAGCCTTCGAGCGAGAACAGCACCGTCGGGGTGAAGTTGTCGTAGATCATCAGGGCGGAAATGTCGGCGCGGTCGACGCCGGCGCGCTCGAAAACTCGCGGCTGCCGCCTGGCGCATCGGGGCGGCGCCAGAAATCGTCGGGCGGAAACGTCGAATCCGCGAGCGCCGTCGCCATGCCGTAGCCGCGCAGCCAGACCGGCGGCTGCGGCCAGGTCGCGCGCCCGCTCGCCCGCGGTGAGGATCAGCGCCACGCCGCCGTCGTTGATCAGGCAGTAGTCGAGCAGGTGCAGCGGCTCGCAGATGAAGCGCGACGCCCGGTAGTCGGCGAGCGTGAACGGCTTGCTGCATCACCGCGGCCGGATTGAGCGCGGCGTGCCGGCGGAAGGTCTGCGACACCGTGCCGAGCTGGTCGGCATTCGTCCCGTAGAGCTCCATGTGACGGCGCGCCATCAGCGCATGGAAAGCGCCGGGCGAGGTCATCCCGTAGGGAAACCACACGCCCGCGCCGCCGCTGCCATAGCTGTCGCCAGGCGCCGCCATAGTGGTCGCCGCCGGAGCGGCCATTGTTGCCGTAGACCAGCGCGACGGTAGTGGCGAGGCCGTCGCGGATCAGCGCTGCGGCGGTCTCGATGCAGATGCCGGAGAAGCGGCCCTGGCCGGGCGTGATGCCGACATAGCCGGGGTTGATGCCGGCGATCTCGCAGAAGCGCTGATAGTCGGGAATGCGGTTGACGATGAGGCCGTCGATGTCGGCAAAGCCGAGGCCGGCGTCGGCGAGCGCCTCGGAAAACGCCCACAGGCCGAGCTCATAGGCGTCGTATTCGGGCAGCCGGCCGTAGCGGGTGTGTCCCACGCCGACGATGGCAACGGAGTCCGGGCGGGGCATGGATGTCCTTCTGCCTCAGCGGCGAGGCATCGAGCATCCATCATTGTCGCCCGGCTTGCCAAGCGGCGATCGCATGCGCTGCCGCCCGACGCCCGCGCTGCCTCAGCTCAGGTGGGGCCCGCGCATCGTCAGAAGGGCCGCTTCGACGCGTCTCCAGGTCTCAGCCTCTTCGCTCCGGCCGATTTGCTCGAGGGCACGCGCCTTCTGGGCGGCCTCGGCGATCCCTCTGTCACCGTGAGCGTCCATGAGTTGCCGAGCGTATTCCTGGATCTTGATCTCCTGCATTGTCGGGTTCTCCTCCACTCAATTTTCAGGGAAGAATTTTGAATCATCGTTGTTCTGGTTGTCATTGATTCACGTCAATCCGGCTTGTCGGCCGGGGAGCGCTTCGGCTGGACGATTGCGCGCTTTACCTCCCCCTCCAGGGCCCTCCAGGGCAGGGCTATCGCATATGAAGTTTTGAGGCACAGCCGTGCCGCGAGTCCACCCTCCCGCCCGTTGGCGGGGAGGGTCGACCAACTGAGCGAAGCGAAGGCGGTCGGGGTGGGGGGACTATTATTTGCTCCGAATTTGCGGCCCGACCCCCCACCCCATCCCTCCCCGCCGCAAGAGCGGGGGGAGGGAGGAGTTCGCGGGACGCGAGGCGCCAAACAAGACCGGTGGCGTCCTCCACGCGATCTTCGTCATATGCGATAGGCCTGCCCTCCAGGGGAGGGTGAAGACGTCGCGAGGCCAACCATCGAGCAAATCGTATGCGATTGCCCCGGACCGCGCCGGCCTGCCGCCGCGCGCTCCCGCCATTGAACCTTGCGACGGTCGCAACGCGACAAATATATGTGGTGGATGTGGAGGACAGCGCCATGCCGTCGATCAGAAGTCCGGCCGCCACCCTCGAATACGAGATCGCCCGGGAGAAGGCATCGGCACTCGGCAGGCTCGGTCGTCAGCTCGAGGCGGCGCTGGCGGCGCTCGCGGCCTTCGATGCCGCCCACGCGGCCGGCAGCGCCGAGGACCGACAGTTGCGCCGCCGCACGCTGGTCGCGGAGGCGGGCCAGGCTCTGTGGTACCTCGTCGTGCAGCGCGACGCATGCGGGCTGTACGACAGCACATCGGTCATGACCGGCTATCGCGTGCCGAGCGAGGTGCGCAATCGCATGGAGCCGCTGCGGCGGCAGACCGCCGGCTGAATCGCTTGCGGGCGAACGGCAGGACCGGCGTCCGGCCTATTTCTTCGGCGTGGGCACCGGCAGGCCGGCAATCTTCGGCCGGCTTGGCCACAGTCGGCTGAACCGCAAGTGGCATGCCATATTTGTGCGATACTCGGCGCGTATCTGACGTTGCTGCCGTGCGAGGCGCTGCGGCGTGGCCGCGAGAACCTCGAGACGGCAGCGGAGGTTGCGATGCCGCCGGTCGCACGGACATCACGAACGACGTGGGCCTGGCTTGCGCTGGCTGCCGGCCTGGCCGCCGCCGCTCCCGCGACCGCCGCCGACCTCGACGCGCTGCCGGCGCTGAATGCCGCCATCGGCGAGACCTCGGTCTCCGGGCTCTCGTCGGGCGCCTTCATGGCGGTGCAGTTCGCCACCGCCTGGTCCTCGACCGTCCGGGGCGTCGGCGTGGTCTCCGGGGGCCCGTTCTGGTGCGCCCAGGCGAGCGCGTCGACCGCGACCGGCGCCTGCATGGCCGGCCCGCCGCCGCCGCTCGGCGTCCTCACCGCACTCGCCGACCGCAAGGCCGCTTCCGGCGACATCGATCCGACCGGCAACCTGGCGCGCCAGCAGATCTATCTGTTTCACGGCTACAACGACAGCGTCGTCGCGCGCTCGGTGACCGACGCCACGGCCGCGTTCTACGATCATTATCTCGGCGACCGCGGCAGGGGCCGTCTGTTCTATCAGACCACGCTCGGCGCCGGCCACGCCTTCGTCGTGCCCGACACGGCGGACACCGGGCTCAACGACTGCGCGGCCAGCCGGCGCCCCTATATCGACACCTGCAGCTACGACCAGGCGGGCATCATCCTCCGCCATATCTACGGCGCGCTCGACCCGCCCGGCCGGCCGGACGCGCTCTCCGGCACGGTCAGGAGTTTCGACCAGGAAAACTATGCGACGCCCGATACGCCCGGCTCGCTCAGCCTCGGCCGCGAGGGCTTTGTCTTCGTGCCGAAGGACTGCGAGGCCGCGACGGGCCCGGCCTGCCGGGTGCATATCGTGCTGCACGGCTGCGAGCAGAACGCCGGAACGATCGGCCGTAAACTGGTCGACCATGCGGGCTTCAACGCCTGGGCCGACACCAACCGCATCGTCGTGCTCTATCCGCAGACCACGGCACGCCAGCTGCCGCTGCCGTTCCAGCCGTTGAACCCTTTTGCCTGCTGGGACTGGTGGGGCTACGTGCACGCCGACGACAGCTACGTCACCAAATCGGGCCGCCAGATCACGGCGATCAAGAAAATGCTCGACGCGCTGACGGCGGGATATCGCCCCGCACCGGCTGCTCCGGCGATGCCCGGCACCGCGCCTGGGGCGCTCGTGGTCACCGACACTTCTGACATCTCCGCGGCGCTCGCCTGGGCGCCGGTCGGCGGCGCCACCAGCTACACTATCTCGCGCGCTGGCGCCGACGGCGGATTCGCGGTGGTCGGCCACATCGCGGCGCAAAGCTTTGCCGATACCGGGCTTTCGCCGCAATCGTCCTATCGCTGGCGCGTCACCGCGGTCGTCGACGGAACCGAAGGCCCGGCCTCGGCGGAGGCGATCGCGACGACGCGGGCGACGCCCCCGCGCTGCGAGCATCCGGGCCATTGTCCGGTCGGCGCCGCGCCAAGATAGGGGCCGAGCGACGCAAAGAGAGGTCGCCGCCCGAGTCGCCGGGTTGTAGCGCCGGAGCAGGCGATCAAGGCGATGGTTGATATGGCGGCCTAGCGATCGGGGGTCGCTGTCGGACCATACGAGACGATGGTTGCCCCGCTCGCAACGTCCCAGATCTTGTACGTGCTGTCGTCATCGAGTGAGATAACCCGGCTTCCGTCGCGGGAGAAGCTTGCGAGCCCGACCGGCGTCTTGCCGTGATTGAACGAGGCGAGCCGGACGGGTATTCCGCTCGCCAAATGCCACACGTCGATCCTGCCGGTGCAACTCGCGGTGAGAAAGTGATCACCTCGGGGTCCGAACGCGACCTAAATCGTGTCGTCCGTCACGAGCTCAAACTTGATCGGCTTGGACGGGTCGTTCATCACGACAAGCATCGCTCGTCCCAATTCAAAGACGACGATCGCGCGGTTGCCGTCCGAGCTGCTCTCGATGAACAGGGCGGCATCGAGATAGCGGCCCCCCAATTGCGGTCTTCTGTTGGATGAGGTATCGGCGAGCATGACGTTCCCGACCGTGTCCCCGACCAGGACATAGGACCCGAACATTCCCGCGATCAGGTGAGTCGGTTTTGCGTGGTATTCAAGCTGCACGCTTGAAGTTCGGACCCCTTCGAGATTGTAGATGTCCAGATAGAATTGACGAGTGACAAAGATCTCCTTTCCCGAGGTGCTGAATCCCATGAACTCGAGGCGCCGGTTCTTGGCTTGATCGCCCGGCTGCAGCTCTTTGGTGCGCAGGTTGTCCATGTTGATCAGGTATACGTTGCCGGGTGGGTTCGGGCCATCTTTGCCCCGTTCGCTGGCCACCAGCGCGTAGCGACCGTCACTGCGCAGCCGCGTGAATACATCGCCGCGTCGCCAGCGTTCCATCAGATACCCGACCCCCGAGCCGAGTACCGCCCGTTCGGCCCGGCGGCTTTCGCGGCGACTCAAGCCGACCTCCACTGCGGTTCGCAGGGCCTGCTCGCCTTCCGCGGTCTTCTTGACGGTGAGGGCCTCGCGCGCCTCATCGACGGCCATCAGGGGATCGAGGGCCAGCAGTCGGTAGGCGCTCGCCACCGATGCCAGTACACGCTGATCGCGCTCCCGGTCGACCGCCAGGAGGGCGACGATAGTGAGCCCGAGCAGGACGATTGCAATGCTGCTCGCGAAAAGCGCCCAGTTCCGCCTTTGCCTTTGACGACGTTCCTGATCGCGTTGCCGCAGATCGTCGAAACGGCAACCAAGAATGGCTGCAACGATCCGAAGAAGAGCGGTCCGGCGTCGCGATCGCTCGGATTCACCGGGACGCGGCCGGACATCGGCAGCCAGCGGGGCCATCGGTTCATCCAGGGAGGCTTGGCCAACCGCTTTCGAAGCAGTTCGTATCTCTTGCAGTTTTGCGGGAAATGCGTCGCGCGGTTCACCTTCGATCAGCAACGTCAGGATTCGGTCAGCCCGTCCCAGCTCGTGGAAGAACTTGACCTCTGCGTTGACCCAGTCCGAGGCCGCCGCGCGGGGCGAACAGATAACAATCAGGTAATCCGACGCTCGAAGCGCCTCCTCGATCGAGGCGCTCAGGTTGGAGGAAGCGGCCAGCTCCTCCTCATCCCGGAACATCCGGCCGAGCCTGGGAGGCAACCCGTGCTCGCGTACCAAGGGTTTGGGCACCCAATAAGTCTCGAGCGCCGACTGCAGCCATTGCGCATAAGCCTGATCCGGCGCGAGGTGGCGGTAGCTGATAAAGACCTTGAAGCGCGCGGTTTCGGCGGTCGCGTCGGCAGCGTGTGCAGCGTCGCTGGCCGGATGACCAGGAGGTATAGGCAATGAAGATTTGGCTTCCGCGGCACCGGCAATGGTGCGGTTGCCCGCTTCCATATCGTACCCTCCTCTCAGGCTGCACGGCGACTTGAGCTTCGAGGGTCATCCAGCGCACTGCCGTGCGGCGACGGGCTGATTTGCGACGCCTGCTTTGGGCAAACCGAAGCAGATCGGGAGCTCGCTGAGCCGTCATTGATCTCGGTCAATCGGAAGTGGGTGTTGAGGATAAATCCAACCTCTCGGTAGATCTAGCTAGCCGGTTGCTGCTCGGTGTTGACGACGACGCAGTCTCCGTAACCGGCGTGGCTCCGCCCATCGGCGAGGTGGCGCCTCACCGCGGTCGGTGACGGAACGGAGGGCCCGGCGTCGCCGGAAGCGACCGCAACCACACCGGCGACGTCCGCCGTCGCGAGCAGCACCGACCGCTGCTCTAGCGAGCCGCCTTGTCCATCGCCGCCAGGATGGCGGCGAACCGCTGCTCCGCCTCGGCGCGCATCTCCGGATGGGTGAACACGTAGAGCTCGTCGGCGCGGATCGCGGAGACGACTCGCGCGGCGACGTGCGCCGGGTCGAGCCCGGAGCGTGCGAGCTCGGCAAGCAGGGCCGCCAGCGCGCCCGCCGGGCTTGCCGGGTCCGGCGTCCGCGCCGGACCGTAGCGTTCCTGCCGATTGCGCCCGCTCTCGCTGATGCGGGTGCGCACGAAGCCGGGACAGAGCACCGTCACCCCGATGCCGAGCGGTTTCAGCTCGATCGCCAGCCCCTCCGACATGGTGACCACCGCGAACTTGCTCGCCGCGTAGGGACTGAAGCCGAGCCCGCTCACCATCCCGGCCATGGAGGCGGTGTTGACGATGTGGCCGCCTTCGCCATGGGCGCGGATGTGCGGCAGGAAGGCGCGGACGCCGTGAACGACCCCCATCACGTTGACGTCGAGCACCCAGCGCCAGCTGTCGAGCGAGATGGTCTCGATGCCGCTGCCGGCGGCGACGCCGGCATTGTTGCAGACCACATGGACGTGTCCGAATGCCTCGTATGAGGCTTTGGCGGCCCGCTCGACGCTGGCCGGATCGGCGACGTCACAGGCAACGCCGCGCACATCGGGCCCGAGTTCTTGCAGGCTGTCGACGGCTGCCGCCAACGCATCGGTCTCGATATCGGCGAGCATCACTTTCATGCGGGCTTCCGCAAAGGCGCGGCCGAGCGCGAGCCCGATGCCGCTCGCCCCGCCTGTCACGAATGCCGTCCTGCTGGCGAGCTCCCGCATGGTTCTGCTTGCCTTTCAAGGTGTTTTCGTAGGGTGGGCGTGCGCCGGGAGACCGGCAAGGAGTAGGTGGTGAAAGTCCACTGCGATGAAGGAGTAGCGATCCACATCGGCCCCGAGCCGTGCGTCGTTGTCCGCGAGGACAAGGGCGAAGCGTCGGCAGGGGAGCGCATAGGCCAGCCATTGAGCCTCGAAAACTACGTAATTCCGGGTCGCCGACACCTTGCCCACGGTGGAAGGCAACACGGCCGGGTGCGCGAGCGCGAGCGCCCGGACGGCCCGGCGTGGTCTAAGACCCTGGCATGTGCTGAAGCTCCTTGTACGGGAACCGGGAGACCCCGCGAACCGGCCAGGCTGGCTGTGCAGCCTGGTCCGCATCGGGAAGGCGAGGAGCCGTAGCCGATGACGCACGGACGTGGGGAGTCAGACCCCGCCATAGTAGCTGCGAAGCCGACGAACAACGCGGAGCAATCCGCCGCGGAGCCGGTGGAGCCAAGGGCGGGGACCGAGGGGAATGCGAGCCAGCAAAGCACGTGCCGGGCGCAGGACCGGGCGAGCGTGTCACCTGCGCTGGAGCGCATACGGCAAGTAGCAAGGCAGAAGAAGGAGGAACGGTTCACCGCGCTCTTCCACCATCTCACCATCGATCTGCTCGAAGAGGCGTTTGACGAGCTTGCGGAAGACGCCGCGGCGGGCGTCGATGGCCAGACATGGAAGGACTACGATGCGGACCTCGAGCGCAATCTCGAGGACCTGCACGCACGGGTCCAACGGGGGGCATACCGGGCGCAGCCGTCGCGGCGGGTCAACATCCCCAAGCCTGACGGCCGCATGCGCCCGCTCGCGGTTCCGGCGCTGGAGGACAAGATCGTCCAGCGTGCGACGGCCGCGCTGCTGAATGCGATCTACGAGGCAGACTTCCTCGGGTTCTCGTACGGGTTCCGTCCCGGACGGGGGACGCACGATGCGCTGGATGCGCTTTGTGTGGGGATCGCCAGCAGGAAGGTGAACTGGATACTGGACGCCGACATCCGGTCGTTCTTCGATACGGTGAGCCAGGATTGGCTCATCCGGTTCGTGGAGCATCGGATCGGCGACCCGCGCATCATCCGCCTGATCCGCAAATGGCTCAAGGCGGGCATCCTCGAGGACGGGGTGGTGACGGTCAGTGACAGGGGAACCGGGCAGGGGTCGGTGATATCGCCGTTGCTCGCCAACATCTACCTGCACTACGTCATCGATCTCTGGGCCGAGCGCTGGCGACGGCACGAGGCCACGGGCGACATGATCATCGTGCGCTATGCCGACGACATCATCGTGGGCTTCCAGCACGAGAGGGACGCCCGGCGCTTCCTGGACGCGATGCGCGAGCGGTTGGAGAAGTTCACGCTGTCGCTACACCCGGACAAGACCCGTCTGATCGAGTTTGGCCGTTTTGCTTCGGCCAATCGCGCGCGGCGCGGGCTCGGTAAACCAGAAACCTTCAACTTCCTGGGCTTTACCTTCATTTGCGGCAAATCACGACGGGGCAAGTTCCAGCTCATACGGAAGACCCGGCGGGACCGCATGCGGGCGAAGCTCCAGGCGGTCAAGGAGGACCTGCGACGGCGCATGCACCAGCCGATCCCGGTGCAGGGGACTTGGCTGAACCATGTCGTCAGCGGCTACTTCAACTACCACGCAGTGCCGACCAACAGCCGCGCACTGTCCGCGTTCCGTCATCGCGTCATCATGCTCTGGCGGCGCGTGCTCCAGCACCGCAGCCAAACCGCGGAAATGACGTGGGAACGAATGCGGAGGCTGGCGAACGACTGGCTTCCCACACCGCGTATCCGACATCCCTGGCCCGCAAAACGCTTCGCCGTCAGACACCCAAGGTGGGAGCCGTATGCCCGAATCGGGCACGTACGGATCTGTGCGGGGGGCGCTCAGCAATGAGCGTCCCTACCGCGATAAATCGCCTTGCACGGCGGGTGATATTTGGTGATGCCGCGATGGCGATTTGCCCACGCGGTATCACGCCTGTGCCGACCGCGTGGGCAAAATCGTACGCAAGGTTCGGACGAGGCTCTCGGTCGAGATCGATTTTGCCCAGCCTACACGCAAATCGCCGGGCAGGGTCGATGATATTTGGTGATGCGTTGCGGGCGATTTGCCGACGCGGTGAGACCCGCGGCCCGGACCGCGTGGGCAAGCCGGATCGGCGCGGTAGATCAAACGAACATTGGGGCCGGCTTGCGCACCCTACGCGAGCCTGTTCAGCGTGCCGACGCGCTCGGCGGTGGCCGGATGGCTGTGCAGGAAACGCATCAGGTCGTCATCCGGCGCGGCGGCGCGGGCGCCGGCATGATGATGCTCCAGCTTGTCCAGCGCCGCGATCAGGGCGTGCGGATCGTCGATCAGGTCGAGCGCGGCGGCGTCGGCCTGAAGCTCGCAGAGGCGCGACAGCCCCAGGCAGAGCAGTTGCCCGATCGCCGGCGCGCCGCCGAGCACGATCGCCAGGGGAAGCGGCATGCCCGACGGGCCGGATTGCCTGCTCTGCGCCCGCAGCGAGGCCAGGGCAAACAAGGAGGTGAGCGCGATGGCGCGATGAAGCGCATTGGCGGTGCCCATCGCGCCGGCGTCATTGTGGCGGATATGGGCGACCTCGTGCGCCAGGATGCCGGCGATTTCCCGCAACGTCATGCCGCGCAGCAGGCCGTCGGTGACCACGATCGCCGAGCCGTGCGGCCCGCCGAGCGCATAGGCATTCATGCTGTCGTACCGGGCAATGCGGTAGAGGTCGGGCATCCGCGGCAGGCCGGCGCGGCGGCAGATGTCCGCCAGGATGTCGAACAGCGCCGGCGCATCAACCGTGCGCAGCGGAGTGGCGCCATACCGCTGCCGCATGATGTCGGGCGAGATCATTGTTCCGTCGGTCGACGGCGTGCCGGCGCTCACCGCCTGCCGTGCCCCGTCGGCACCGCCGATGACCCAGCCGCACAAGGCGAGCAGCAGGATCATGCCGGTGACGATCTGATCGTGGCGCCGGTGATTGGCGGTGCGATAAAGCTCCCGGTGCAGGCGCGAAAAATGGGCAGGACTGGCGTGGAACCGGCAATAGAGCGCGGTTCCCGGCAGCCCGGTCGGCAGATCGAGCTCGACGATGACATTCGTGCCGCCGAAGGTCAGCCTGGGCGTTTGGCCGCGGGATGTGGCGGACACCAGCTCGAGCGCGACCAGACAGTCGAATGCCGGAATGGCGGCTCCATTCCAATTGCCGCGCCGCGCGTCCGTCGTCCCCTCGCCGAGACGGAACACTTCCAAATCCCCCCGCTTCCCGCGAGCAGTCTAACCGGTCGACATGCCATTACCATGCCATTCTTCTTTGATGCCGCGACAATTCCCCAAAAGAAAACGCCGGAGCGAGGCTCCGGCGTCAACCGAACTCCGCAACCGAATTGCGCAACCTTCCGGTCAGGCAGCAAAAATTCCCGCCAATACCATCGCCGAGCTGAGATCGCGCAGCGCCGCGTCTGTGGTCACCCCGCGCAGCCCCGGAGGGGGAACGATGTTCAGCGGCATATTGGTCACCGCCGCGGGGCCGCGCAGCGGCTCGGCGCGCCAGTCGCTGCCGCCGGGCCCGCCGAGACCAGCGAGCCGCATCGCGTGACGCAGATCCTCGAGCCCTGCCTGTGGCGCCCGGGATTGGGCCTCACGCAAGTGCGGCTGCAGGCCGAGCGCGCGTACCGCATCGGGCAGCCCGGCGCCGGTTCGCAACGGGTCGCCAAGGGGCTGCGCGGTTGCCTTGAGGATCTGGAACAGCCGCTCCACCCGCCGCCCGTCGCGCGCCGCGAAGCCGGCCTGGAAGTCGGAGTGATGCGCAAGCATCAGCGCCGCCAGCGCCGCCACATGCGCAGCCGCGAGCGACGTGCCGTCGCGGACCGCAAATCCGTCGGGCGACTGGCAGGACATGATGGCAACGCCCGGCGCACACACGTCGAGCTCCGGACCCCGGCAGGAGAAGGCCGGCACCTTGAGGCCGAGGTCGATGCCTGCTGCCGTCTCGGCATGCATGGCCTGCGGGCTGTCGTCCGGAAACGTTCCGCTCCGCTCGAGCGCGCCGACCGCCAGGACATGGCGTGAGCAGGCCGGGAACTCCACGCGTCCGCCGCTGTTGCCGGCCGCCGCGATGATCGCCATGCCGCGCTGCTTGGCGGCGGCGATGCGCTGCTCGACGATCGCCGATCCGCGTCCGCAGACGAAGCCCAGGCAGGCGATGTCGACGCCGGCCTCGGCGCAGCCGTCGATCGCCGCGATGAGATCGCTGCACCGCGCATCGGCGGCGAGCTTGACGGAATAGAGATCGGCCTCGGATGCGTAGCCGGCGATCCCGCTGCTGGCAGCCGGAGCGGCTGCGATGATTCCGGCGCACAGCGTGCCGTGCCCGGCCTCGTCCTGCGACCACGACGTCCCGTCGGCGCCCGACGTGGCAAAACCCCGCGCTATGCCGCGCAGGCCCTGATGGCTCGTGGCAATGCCCGTATCGATGAGCGCCACCTTGGTTCCCCGGCCGCGACATTCCGTCGGCAGCTGGTCGAAGCGCATGGTGCTGGCGGCCCATCCGGGCTCCTTCGCCTCGGACAAGGAACGCAGCGCCACCGTGTTCACGGCATCGGCCTGCAGTTTCGGCTGGCTGCGCCACAATCCCCAATGGCCGGCGCGCGGATCGACGATGAGATCGGTCACGGTGTCCGGCAGCTCGCCGTGGAGCGTCAGCGTGATCCTGCCGTCGGGCCCGGTCACCCCCTGGGCTGCCCATTGCTGTCCGACCAGCTGCACCTGGGCGTCGGCAAGGGGCTCGTCGCTCTCGTTCGTCACCTGGATGGTGGTGGCAAATCCCGCAGCGGCGGCATTCGTCATGCTGGCGGGCCGCAGCGGCGCGCATGCCGCAAGCGAGGCCGCGCGCAGCGGCTCGTCGGCCTCCACCATGAGGCTGCCGCCGGCCGACCGGCGTATCGCCAGCGCTTTTTCGTCGGAGGCGCGTACGACCGCGACCGGCGGCGCATTCAGCCCGCGCGCCGCCAGGATGCGCACGATCTCGACCCCGCCGATTGCGTTGATCCTTTCGGTGAGCTCGCCATGGCGCGGCCCGCCCGGCGCGACCAGAAAGTGCAGTTTTCGCTGACCGACGCGCTTGCGCGCGCCGGCAGCCTCGCCTCTCGACGCGCTGCGCGGCGATGGTTCGCGGACGTCATCGGATTTGGCGTTCATGGCGGCAATCCCCTCTAATGCATCGACGTCGTTGGCGAAGCCGGCGAGGCGGAAGGCGCGGCGACGCCGCGCGGCGGCGGCAGCTCGGGGTTCGCGGCGCGGACCATGGTGATGATGCGATAGGCCTCCCAGATGAGCGCGAAGGCCTGCGCGAAGTCGCGTGCCGCAAAACAGCGGGCCGCCTGGGTCACGATGGCGATGCAGCTCTCGAGGGCAGGGTGGCGGCCCGCCTGCGCTTCCAGATAGGTCGACAGCGTGCGCAGCGAATCGGCGGTGATGTCCTCGATGAGGCTCACCGATGCCTGGTGATCGATGAACGGATTCTGTCCCGGGGCTGGAGTGGAGCCCGGCATCGCGCTGTAGCCCGGCGCCGGATTGTATGATGTCGGGCCCTGAAAAGAGCCTCCCGGCGCCATCTGATAGGGCTGCTCCAGGCCCTGCGACTGCAGCCGCAGCAGCAGCGGCATGAGGTCTCCCAGGAGTGCGATGAGCGTCTGGGCATCCTGTTTGGGAAATTGCGCCGCTGTTGCGGTCGCGGGATCGATGGCCATGCGTGTCTCCTCGGAATGCGCGGCCGCTGAGCCCCGCAGCCTCGTCGGCGCGGAGACCCTCAGGCCTGGCAACTGCAATTCTCCTACCGGTTGGCTGCGATCTCGTGGCGCCGGCGTGCGGCCGCCGCGCCGGCGCCACGAGATCAGTCTTGTCTCAGCGGTCGTGAACGGCGTTCGAGCAGCGAGCAGCCCGATCGACTTACGCCCGATGCCGCTACTGCATCGACCGCGGCTGGGCGAAGGCCTGCAGATTGCCGATCAGCTGCGGGATGGCGCCGGTCAGCTGCCGCACCACCTCGCTGATGTCCTGTTGGCTCAGCGTGCGTTGCCATTGGCCCGACAGCGGGGAGCCGCCATGGGCCGCGAGCGCATGCGGCCATGCCGGTTGACCGAACTGCTGGAAGGGCATTTGTCCGGACGCGGGCTGTGCGTAGGGATTCTGCTGGCCGGTGTTCTGGCCATAGCCCATCTGCCCGAGCTGGCCGTACTGGTTCATCCCGCCGTACCCGCCATACATCGCGGCAGCCTGCAGCGGGTTCTGGCCGCCCTGCAGCAGGCTGACGATCTGCGGCACGATCGGCAGGATCTGGCGCACCACCTCGTTGACGTCCTGCGGGCTCAGCTGGCGTTGCTGGCCGAAGCTGCCGTAGCCCATTGCCGCCTGCGGCTGCTGTGCCTGCGCCATGATGTTCGGCAGCAGCGGTACCAGCTGACGCACCACTTCATTGACATACTGCGGCGACAGCTGGCGGGACGCAAAGCCCGATCCCCAGCCGCCGAAATTGGGCTGACCGAAACCTTGACCATAAGGCTGGCCGTACGCGGCGAGTCCGAGGCTGGAGCCCTGGCCGCCGAATGCGCCGAACAGTTGACCGTAACCTTGACCCGCCTGCGAATTGGCGAGCCAGGGATTCCATTGCTGCGAATTGTGTTGCTGGGCGTCGAAATACGGCATCATTCACATATCTCCTTTGTTCGCTTTGCCCCTCAGCCCGCGAAAACAAGGATTGTCCACATTTCCGCATGTTGGCTTTTTGCGTTCCGCAAATACCGCGCTCGGGTTCGTCCGGAGTCGCATCGTTCTTATCTGTCGGGATTGATGCAGGGCCAATTCGTCGGGCGCCCGAAGGTTTCAGATATCCAAATTAATTTTTCTCTTGACGCCAATACGTCGCGGCCGCGTCATCGTCGTACCGACTTGCCTTCACATGGCACCGCCGGTGATCATGCTTGTTGACTGATTGCCGGTGCCTGCCCGCGGAGCGGTCGCAGCCGCTGCACAAGTCACTGCACAAAATTGAAGCGCCGAAGATCGAAGCAACGGATTGTTGATTGCTGATCTCACCAGGTGGACATCATGTTGCCCTTTTCCCAGAGACAGGACGATCCGATGGAAAGTGTGTTCGCACATCTCGCTGCGGAGACGGCCTGCGCGGCGGTACGTGGCGCCGGCTTTGCCTGCTCCCCGGAAGAACTCGCGATCGAGCGGCGCGACGAGACGTGGACGGTCACGCTGCCGGGCGGACGCATGGCCTGGTTCCCGGCTTCCGGCGCCGGAACGCGGCGGCTCGCGATCGAACGCCACGTGCTGCGCCTGCTCGCGGAGCGCTGCTCGTTCCAGGCGCCGCGCCTCCTCGCGGTCTCGGATTCCGGCTTCGACGTCCGCCGGATGGTGCGCGGCAGGTCCGATCCGTGGGGCCTGTTCCGGCGATGCCGGATGGATTCCGCGCTGGCCCGACGGATCGGCCGCTCGGTCGGCGCCATCCTGGCGGAGCAGCACACAAGCTTTCGCGAGGTCGATGCGGTCGGCTGGTTGCCCGGGCGCCCCTCATGGCCGGAAACCGGCGACTGGATCCGCGCGCGGCTCTCCGACGTGGCAGACGACGGCGCGCTGGTTCGCCGCATGAGCCTTGCGGTCGAGCGCTACGAGGCCATGGCGGTCGAGCCCCACGATCGCGTGCTCGTTCACGGCGATGTCGGGCTGCACAATCTGGCGCTTGATCCGACCGGCACCGTCATCGATCGTGCGCGCGTAAAACTGTGCAATCTGGCCTGCGCCATCAGCTACCTGGCGTACCGCCAGGGCACGCCGGCGGACGAGACATCCTGCGGCCGGACGCTCGACGAGGACCTGCGCTGGGTGCGCAGCGGCCTGGAGGCGGTCGGGATGTGAGCCTGGGTTCGGGCTGGCGAGAACCGACCCGGATGTGGCCCCGCGCTTGCCGCCCCGACTACCGGTCGCTAAGCTGGCGCACTGCAAGCCAAGTGCGGGCACCTCCGACCGCCCGCTGCTCATGCAAGCTGCCCCTGACCCGCCCGCTGGCTGAGCAAGGTTCCGAGCAGTGAAGCCGATGGTGTCATAGTCGG
Source organism: uncultured Alphaproteobacteria bacterium (assembly GCA_963755055.1). Taxonomy (GTDB): domain Bacteria; phylum Pseudomonadota; class Alphaproteobacteria; order Rhizobiales; family Xanthobacteraceae; genus AP-16. The sequence goes on from CAVWIS010000019.1 coordinate 34,633, forward strand.
AGTGATCCCCGATCCAAGCAACGTGTTCGTGGCGCCGAATGGCGGATGATGAGCATCTTGGGCTGCTCTTGCAGGGCGTCGATGAGTGGAATGCGTGGCGTTCCAGGAACGGCGCGGGCTTGCCCATTAAACCGATCGAACTCGGACCTTCCAGTTGTCTCGTGCGCGGTCGATTTGAGGGGCGCCAACCTGGTCGGCGCAGACCTCGGCGGCGCTAATCTTCTCGAGTTCAGATCTGCAGAACGCGAACTTGGACCGTGCGGACTTGACTTGCGCAGATTTGAGGAGGGCCAACCTGGTCGGCGCGATTCTGAGCAGCGCAGTCCTGTGCGGCGCCGACTTGCAGGGCGCTGACCTGAGCCGAGCAAACCTCAGGGACGCGAAGCTGAGCGGTGCCGACTTGAGTGGAGCGAAGCTAAGCGGCGCAGACCTCCAACGCGCGGACCTGAGCGACCTGAACCTGGGAGACGCAAGATACAACGGGGCAGACCCGCGGCGCGCGAATCAGGGAGCGAATTTAAGCGGCGGGGATCTGAACGGTGCAGATCTGAGAGGTGCGGACTTACGAGGCGTGGACCTGAGCGGCGCGATCTTCGGCGGCGCGAACCTTGCTGAAGCGAAGCTCGGCTACATAAACGCGAGCGGCGCGGCGAATCTGAGCAGAGCAGACTTGCGGGGCGCGAAACTGAGAGACATGAAGTTGAGTTACGTAAATATGCTTGGCTCGGACCTGCTCGGCGCCGACCTGCGGGGCGCGGACCTGACCGGGGTCAACCTGAGAGGTGCGAATCTACACGGCGCGAACCTGAGCGGCGCGAACCTCGGCGGCGCGGATCTAGGGGGTGCGAAACTCGGAGACGCGAACCTGAGCGCCGCCAACCTGAGGGTCGCGCTTCTGGATGGCGCCGGCCTGGCCGGGGCAACTTTAGTTGAAACGCTCTTTATAAATGTCGATCTCCGCGATGCTATCGGGTTGGAAGCCTGCAAGCACGTCGGCCCGAGCACCGTTGACCACCGGACGATCGAAAAATCCGGCCAATTGCCCCTTTCGTTCCTGCGCGGTGTTGGTTTGCCAGACACCCTCATCGACTATCTGCCTTCGCTCATGAATAACCCGATCCAATTCTATTCTTGCTTTATTAGTTACTCGGCCAAGGATCAAGAATTCTCCGATCGGCTTCATGCGGATTTGCAGGGGAATGGAGTGCGCTGCTGGTTTGCGCCTCACGATATGCCGATCGGAGCAAAGATTCTTGACGAGATCGACGCAGCTATCCGGTTGCGGGAAAAGGTGCTTCTGATTCTGTCCGAGAATTCGATCAATAGCGATTGGGTGGAAGACGAAGTTGCAACGGCGTTCGAGGAGGAACGTAGGCGTGGACGACTTGTCCTATTTCCGGTCCGCCTGGATGATACGGTAATCAGCACGACAGAGGCTTGGGCGGCCAAGCTACGGCAGCGCAATATCGGGGATTTCCAAAAGTGGAAAGAACACGATGCTTACAAGAAGGCCTTCGCTCGTGTGTTGCGCGATTTGACGCTGAGAGAGGCTAACTGACTGGATTTGCCCTCTCGGCCGACCGGTCTGGTCGGCACATGCCCGGCATGCGGGCAGGGCGCTCGCGAGCAAACCGTGATTCGCCACCCCGTCATGGCGGGACGCGCACGCACCAGCTCATCGGCCTCCCGGCGAATCACCTTCGACTTGATTCGACTTCACTTCCTGGAAGCATCGGAAATGGAAATGACGATCACCTGATCCTTGCGAATGTCGAACGCCATCAAGTCGGTACCGAGCGCGAGAGGTCCGGAATACTTTTCGCGCGTCTTACGCTCGAGGTCGGCGATTGTCGGCACCGGATAGTCCGGCGAGCCCAGGAAAACGAGGTGCGTGTATGCGGCGAGCGCGGGCTTGAGCCTTGCAAACAGCGAACCCGCCTCGTCGGCCGATATGTGGTGCGCCATGATGTATCTGACGATCGGCGTCTTGTCGTAGTATTCCTGGTTCGCGATGGCGACCTCGTGGATCACCAGCGTGGCGCCTTGGGCATGCTTTTCGAGGTTCTTGCTGTACCGCGTGTCGCCGGAAATGATTACCGACCGCCCATCATAGTCGACACGATAGCCGTACGCGGGCTTTATCAGAGCCCCATGGTCGACCTCGAAGGCGGTCACCGTTACGCCGTTCCTGTCGTAGACGACACCGTCGGCTGCATACTCGGACGCTGCTATCGCCACGCCTTCCATGGGGTTCTTCTCATCGTCGTAGCGGATGCGGATATCGTCCGCATAGGCGCGCTCGAGGTTCTGCATCAGTGACAGGGTGCCTTTCGGCCCGATGACGCGGAACGGGCCTTGCCTGTTGCCGTAGTATCGCCCGATCCAACCCGTAAGCCACAAGTCGGGGATGCCCGACGTATGGTCGGAGTGAAAATGAGTGAGGAACACGGCGTTGATTGCGCCGATGGGCACGCCGATCTGATTGAGCCGGATGGTGGCCCCCCGACCGACGTCGAACAGCAGCTTCTCCTTGCCCGCCTCGACCAGAGTCGCAGCGCCGAACCGGTCAGGAATGGGGAACGGTGTACCCGTGCCGAGAAGCGTCACCCTGAAATCCTGCGCCCAGGCAGAGGAACCAAGGGCGAGGCAGGTCGCCAGGATCGCCAAGTACCGACCGATGTGCATTCCGGCTCTCCAACAGTGCGGCGGTAGAAGGGGCCCATGGACGACGGCTCGCCTTCGCATTCGCTTTTCATCCAAGCGCTGGCGCATCGGCGTGGCACGTCAACCGAGTCCGAGGCCATCGATCAATTGCCGCAAGCCGCGGACCGAGCGTCGCGTGGTGGCGGCCGGCTCCGAGGGGGCGTGCGTCTCGATGGTCAGCATCAGGGGTCGCTGGTGTGCGGGCAAAGTTTCCGCCAACAGGGCTGCGAACGGGATATCGCCCTCGCCCATGGCGACGAAGCACTGAGCCGCAGCGGAATAGTCCTTGAAGTGCAGCATGTCGGCGAAGGGCAGCAGTCGCGCCAGATCGGCGGCCGACGGCGGCAGGCCCCGGCGATACGCATTGGCGATGTCGGGCAGGGCCCTCAGCCGCTCGTGCCGGTAGGCCGTGACCAGCTCCTCGAGCTCGGCGAAGCCGGCGATGTTGCACACGCCCTCGTTCTCGACGTGCAGCACCATGTCGAATTTTTCCGCCAGCGCCAGCAACTCGTCGATCGGCCCCCGCAGATCGTCCATGCGGTAGCCGTCATAGGTCAGATAGCTGAAGACCCGCAGGTTGCGCGCGCCGAGGACTTCTGCGGCCTCGAAGGCCTGCGCGTAGACCGCGCCCGGCGCCCGGTTGCCGAGCTCGAAGCCGAACTGGTCGCCCTTGGTTGGCGCCGCCTTGCCGGGCGGGCTCCACTTCAGGAGCGGCGTGCAGATGCACGACACGGCGAGCCCGGCAGCCCGCACGCGGCGCGCCGCATCGGCGAGCTCCTCGCGTGACAGTGCCAGCACGTTGCGGCCGTCGATGACGCGCAGATCGACCGTGCCGATACCCTCGGCGCGGGCGAAGGCGATCCCCTCGTCGAGCGATGGCGATACCTCGTCGGTGATCAGGCAGAGGGTCAGATCGGATCGGCGCATGGGGCTGCTCAGGCTGGAGGGGCGGACGCTGCACTCAAGCGCGGGACGCCCGAACAATCAAGGCGCTGCTCGGTGACGTCGCCATGGCAGAAATGTCACAGGGCGGGGGGCGCTGTCGTTTCACGTGGGTGGCGCGCCCCCGCCCCGGTGCCGCTTGAGAAATCTCATCATGGGCACGAACAGGACCAATCCGGTTGCGATCATGATCAGTCCGTACCAGGGCTCCTTGATATCGGAGGCATCGAGGATCGGGATGGCGGTCGACCATGCGGCGCCGATCGCACCGCCCGTAAGGGCCCACCATCGATAGAAGCGTGCATCCTGGCGCACGCCCGAGTAGGCGTCACCCATCCCCTTGAGATTGAGCTTGAGGCCCACGAATACGACCGTGACCGTGAGAACGGCACCCCCGGCGAAACCCGCGAGTGCCACAGCCGTCAGCGACAGCACCGTCATCTCACCCCTCTTTGCAGGCGGCCAGGGCGCCGGGACGATCTCCGGCCACACGCCGCATCAAGGCGACTTCGAATGTGGCACAGTCCCGCATCGTGCTCGATCGCGGCGCGTCGCCATCGAAGGCCCGGCCGCGCTCCTGCGCCGATCCCAACCTGCTGCGCTATCCTGCGCCATGAGTCCGATATGATGTTTGTGGCACTGCCGCGCCGCGAGTCTACCCTCCCGCCCGTTGGCGGGGAGGGTCGACTGCCTTCGCAAAGCGAAGGCAGTCGGGGTGGGGGGACTATTATTTGCTCCGAGTTTGCCCGGCCCCCCACCCCATCCCTCCCCGCCGCAAGAGCGGGGGGAGGGAGGAGGTCGCGGCACGTGAGGCGGCAAACAATGCAGGCCACTATGCTCGGCACGGTTTTCGTCATGTTCAAACCCGCGCAAAGTCCCGGCATCATGCGCCAAATCAGGAGGAAACCCCATGGCCGTCCAGGTCCCCACGCCAAACCAGCTGCTCGACGTCGCCGACGAGATCGGGCTGTCGCTCACCGACGACGACGTCGCCTCCTTCATCGAGCTCTTGCGGCCGAACATCGGCGCCTACAACGTGGTCGACGCGATGCCGGACAATCTCCCCGAGGTCCGCTATCCGCGGACCCCCGGCTATCGTCCGATGGGCGAGGAGAACCCGCACAATGCCTGGTACGTGAAGACTATCGTGCAGGGCGCGCCGGAGGGCAAGCTCAAGGGCCGCACCGTGGTGCTCAAGGACAACGTCATGCTGGCCGGCGTGCCGATGATGAACGGCGCCGCAACGCTCGAGGGCTATATTCCCGACATCGACCCACCATCGTCGAGCGCATTCTCGATGCCGGCGGCACCATCGTCGGCAAGGCGCATTGCGAGTACTACTGCCTGTCGGGCGGCAGCCACACCTGCGCCGCCGGGCCAGTGCACAACCCGTACCGCATGGGCTACTCGGCCGGCGGCTCGTCGTCGGGCAGCGCGGTGCTGGTGGCGGTCGGCGAGGTCGACATGGCGATCGGCGGCGACCAGGGCGGCTCGATCCGCATGCCGTCGTCGTTCTGCGGCACTTATGGCATGAAGGCGACCCACGGGCTCGTGCCCTATACCGGCATCATGCCGATCGAGATCTATGTCGATCATACCGGCCCGATCACCGCCAACGTCGCCGACAATGCGCTGCTGCTGGAGGTGCTGGCCGGCCCCGACGGTTACGACCCGCGCCAGTACGATGTCGAGGTCCACCCCTATACGGCGGCGCTCGACGGCGGCGTCAAGGGGATGAGGATCGCGGTGGTCAGCGAGGGATTCCAGCAGCCCAATGCCGAGAACGACGTCAACGACAAGGTCATGGCGGCGGCGCAACGTCTGCAAAGCCTCGGCGCCGAGGTCGACGAGGTCTCGATCCCGATGCACCTGGTGGCGCCGGCGATCTGGATGCCGATCGGCATCGAGGGCCTGACCCAGACCATGATGTGGGGCGACGGCTACGGGGTGAGCCGGCCCGACCTCTACGTCACCAGCCTGATGGATTTCCACCGCGGCTGGCGCGTCCGCGCCAACGAGCTCTCCGAGACCACCAAGCTGTTCACCATCCTCGGCACCTATGTGCGCAAATATTACGGCAGCCGCTACTACGGCAAGGCGATGAACATCTGCCGCCGCCTCACCGCATCTTATGACGCGGTGCTCGCGGACTACGACCTGCTCCTGATGCCGACCACCCCGATCAAGGCGACGCCGCTGCCCGCCCTCGATGCCAGCCGCGAGGAATACGTCGGCAGCGCGCTCAACATGATCGCCAACACCGCGCCGTTCGACATCACCCACCACCCGGCGATGGCGATCCCCTGCGGCATGTCCGACGGGCTGCCGGTTTCGGTGATGCTGACGGCTAAGCATTTCGACGAGCCGGCGATCTACCGCGCGGCGTTCGCCTTCGAGCAGTCGGGGGACTGGAAGGCGATGTGAGGGCGGGGCAGGGCGCCGATCCCTCTTGACATCATACCCCAGACAGGGTACCCATAAACGGGTAAGAACGCCGCCGCATTGTGCCGTAGGGTGGGCAAGGGCGGCCCCGATGCTCCGGCATGGCACGGCGCCCGTCCCGCCTTGCCCACGCGGGGAGGCCTCGGTTCATCCGCGCCGCCCGTCCGTGTGGGCAAAGCGGAGCCACGAGATCAACAAATAACAAGGAGAGCCGCAATAACAACGAAAGAACAAGCGAACAACAACGCAGGGTGGGCAAGGGCGGCCACAACGGTCCCCCGCATGGCACGGCGCCCATCCCGCCTTGCCCACGCGGGGAGGACTCCGTCATCTGCGCCGCCCGACCGCGTGGGCAAAGCGGACGTCGGCCGCGGACCAGCCGATATGCCGGGGCCGCCTTGCCCACCCTACGGAGAAGCTCGAGCCAATAACAATGGAAACAGTCAAATACAATGAATTACACTCGGTCCGCCGGCAGTCGGAAGTGCACGGTGCGCGGGCGCTGCCTGATACAACAGGATATTTACAGGTGATGCGGCAATTCCACAGCACGAGCAGCCCCGCATGTTTGCCCGCGTCCTGATCGCCAACCGCGGCGAGGTGGCGATCCGGGTGGCGCGCGCCTGCGCCGAGCTCGGCATCGAGTCGGTCGCGGTCCACGGGGCGGATGATGCGGACTCGCTCCACGTGGCAAGAGCCGACCGGGCGGTGGCGCTGCCCGGGCGCGGCGCCGGCGCCTATCTCGACGGCGACGCCATCATCCGGGCGGCGCTGGCGACGGGCGCGGACGCCGTGCATCCGGGCTACGGGTTTTTGAGCGAGAACGCGGCATTTGCGGAAAGCTGCGCGGCCGCCGGGCTGACGTTTGTCGGGCCGTCGCCGGAGGCCCTGAATCTCTTCGGCGACAAGGCGGCGTCGCGGGCGCTGGCCGAGCGCTGCGGGGTGCCGGTGGCGGCGGGGACCGCAGGACCCACCAGCCTGGATCAGGCAAAGGCCTTCTTTGCGGCACTCGCTCCAGGCGGCGCCATGATGATCAAGGCGGTGGCGGGCGGCGGCGGGCGCGGCATGCGGCTTGTCCGCGAGGCGCAAAAGCTCGAGGAGGCGTGGCGGCGTTGCGGCTCCGAGGCATCCTCCGCCTTCGGCGCCGACGCGCTCTATGTCGAGGAATTTTTGGCGCCGGTGCGCCATGTCGAGGTGCAGGTGGCGGGCGACCGCGGCGGCAACCTCGTCCATCTGCTCGAGCGCGAATGCAGCGTGCAGCGCCGCCACCAGAAATTTTTGGAGATTGCCCCGAGCCCATGGCTCGAGCCGGACTTGCGGCAATCGCTCGCCGCGGCGGCGCTCAGCATCGGCGAGGCCGTGCACTACGAAGGCCTCGGCACGGTCGAGTTCCTGGTCGAGACCGATGCGGCGGGACAATCCACCGGCCGCTTCGTTTTCATCGAGATGAACCCGCGGCTCCAGGTCGAGCACACCGTGACCGAGGAGGTTCTCGGGATCGACCTGGTGGTGACGCAGCTGAAACTCGCCGCCGGCACGCGGCTCGCGGCGCTGGGGCTCCGGCAGGCCGCGATCGGTCCGCCGCGCGGCCACGCGGTCGAGCTCCGGATCAACATGGAGACCTTGCGGGCCGACGGCACCGCGCATCCGTCGGGCGGCACGCTGAGCGCTTTCGATCCGTCGACAGGCGCCGGCGTGCGGGTGGAGACGGCCGCCTATCAGGGCTACACGACCCATGCGGGGTTCGATGCGCTGCTCGCCAAGCTGATCGTGCACGCGCCATCGAAGAATTTCGCCGACGCGGTGGGCCGCGCCTACCGGGCGCTGTGCGAATTCCGCATCGAAGGGGTATCGACCAATCTCGGGCTGCTGCAGAACATCCTCACCCATCCGGACTTTTCCGCCGGCCGCATGGATACCGGCTATGTCGAGCGCCACGCGGCCGCGCTGGCCGCCGGGGCGCCTCACCGGCGGCTGCATGTGCAGGCAGGTCCGGCGCCGCCAGCAGACGACGCCGTCGCGGCGAGCGCGGGCCCGCCCGGAACGGTGCCGGTCACGGCGCCGATGCTGGGACGCGTGGTGGCGATCGCGGTCGCCGTGGGCGAGGCGGTGCGCGCCGGCCAGCAGGTCGCCGTCATCGAGGCGATGAAGATGGAGCATGTGATCGAGGCAAGTGTGTCCGGCATCGTCAGCCGGGTCGCCGCCGCGGCGGGAGAGACCGTGCGGGCCGGCGCCGCGCTCGTCCACCTGACGCCCGGCGAGGTGGAGGAGATCGTCGCCGTCATCGACGGCGACCGCGACCCCGATCGCATCCGGCCCGATCTCGCAGAGTTGACGGGGCGGCAGGCCGCCCTCCTCGACGCCGCGCGGCCGAAGGCGGTGGAGCGGCGGCGCAAGACCGGCCAGCGCACCACCCGCGAGAACATTGCCGATCTCTGCGACGCCGGCAGCTTCGTCGAGTACGGCGGCTTCGCGCTCGCCGCCCAGCGGCGGCGACGCAGCCTGGAGGAGCTCAGCGCCATCAGCCCGGCCGACGGCCTCGTCGCCGGCATCGGCGCGGTCAACGGACATTTGTTTGGTGACGATCAGGCGCGCTGCATGGTGCTCGCCTACGACTACACGGTGTTCGCCGGCACCCAGGGCTTCATGAACCACAAGAAGAAGGACCGCATGCTCCGCCTCGCGCTCGACCAGCGGCTGCCGGTCGTGGTGTTTGCTGAAGGCGGCGGCGGGCGGCCCGGCGAGACGGATTTCCTCGGCGTCGCCGGCCTCGACGTGCCGAGCTTCCGTTTGTTTGCTCAGCTCTCCGCCCTGGTGCCACTGGTCGGCATCGTGTCGGGGCGGTGCTTTGCCGGCAACGCGGCGCTGCTCGGCTGCTGCGACGTCATCATCGCGACCCAGAGATTCCTCGATCGGCATGGGCGGCCCGGCGATGATCGAGGGCGGCGGGCTCGGGGTCTTCGCCCCCGAGGAGGTCGGCCCGGTCGCGGTGCAGGCGCCGAACGGCGTCATCGACGTCCTGGTGGCCGACGAGGCCGAGGCGGTCGCGGCGGCCAAGCGCTATCTTTCCTACTTCCAGGGCGCGGTCGCCGACTGGCGATGCGCCGACCAGCGACGCTTGCGCGATCTCGTCCCGGAGAACCGGCTGCGCGTCTACGACATCCGGCCGGTCATCGAGACGATCGCCGATGAAGGCTCGGTCACCGAGCTGCGCCGGGACTTCGGCGTCGGCATCGTCACCGCGCTGATCCGCGTCGAGGGTTTCCCGCTCGGGCTGATCGCCAACAATCCAAGACACCTGTCGGGGGCGATCGACGCCGAGGCGGCCGACAAGGCGGCGCGCTTCATCGAGCTGTGCGACGCCTTCGACCTGCCGGTTCTGTCGCTGGTCGACACGCCGGGCTTCATGGTCGGGCCGGACGCGGAAAAGACTGCGCTGGTGCGCCACGTGTCGCGCCTGTTCGTAACCGGGGCGAACCTCACGGTCCCGTACTTCGCGGTGGTGCTGCGCAAGGGCTACGGGCTCGGCGCCCAGGGCATGACGGGGGGAAGCTTTCATGCGCCATTCTTCGTGGTCAGCTGGCCGACCGGCGAGTTCGGCGGCATGGGCCTCGAAGGCGCGGTGCGGCTCGCCTACCGCAACGAGCTTGCGGGAATAGCCGACGAGGCCGAGCGCAAGAGGATGTACGACAAGCTGGTCGCCGAGCTCTACGAGCGCGGCAAGGCGGTCAGCATGGCGTCGTTCCTGGAGATCGACAACGTCATCGATCCGGCCGAGACCCGAGCCTGGATCATGCGCGGCCTGCGCTCCGCCGCCCCGCCCGCAGCGCGCGGCGGCAAGAAGCGCCCCAATGTCACGACGTGGTGAGGCTTTGTCTGCTCGCGATGATCTTGCCGCGCACCCAGCGCCCCGTCTCCCTCTCCCCGCTCTTTGCGGGGAGAGGGTCGGGGTGAGGGGCGCTTTCAGACATTTGTTTGTTTATCATTAGGAGAGTCTCTTGGCGCTGCCGCTCCGCGAGATGCTGACCATGCTGCTGCCGCCCTCGGTGTTCTACCGGCGCCGCATTGCCGAGGAGACGCGCTCGGGCGAGCCGGAGCTGGCGATCCTCGAGCAACTGATCGGGCGCGGCGGCACCGCGGTCGATGTCGGCGCCAACCAGGGCTTTTATGCCTTCGCGCTCGCCGCCGTCGCCGACCGGGTGGTGGCGTTCGAGCCGCATCCCGACTATGCGCGGTTCGCCCGCTTCATGCTGCGCGGTCGCGCCAAGGTATTTCAGCTGGCGCTGTCGGACCAGCCGGGGCGCGGCTCGTTCCACGTGCCGCTCTCCGACGACGGCATGGTGCTGCACCTGGCGGGCAGCCTCAAGCGCACCCACGCGCAGTTCCGCAACAACCGGGTCTTCGAGGTGGAGATCCGCACTCTCGACGAGCTCGATCTCACCGACGTCCGCTTCATCAAGGCCGACGTCGAGGGCAGCGAGCGGGAAGTGCTCGACGGCGGCGCCCGCACCATCGCGCGCGACCGGCCGGTCATCCTGCTGGAACTGTTGTCCGGCACCCACCAGGATCCCGGCGGCTACGCGGCGGCGATCTGCGAGGCTTTCCGCTACGACGCCTTCATCGTCCAGCACGGCGAGAAAATCGCCGCGCTGCCGGCGATCGCGGCGCTCGGCAAGAACACCAGCTGGGGCACCGAGATCGAGACCCGCAATGTGCTGTTCGTGCCGCGCTGAGCTCATTCCACCTTGGCGCCCGAGACCTTCACCACGTGCGCCCACTTCTCGATGTCCTTTCGCAGGTAGGCGTCGAACTCGGCCGGGCTCATGATCATCGGCTGGGCGCCCTGCTGCTCCCAGGCCTGCCTGATGTCGTCGCGCCGCAGGATTTTTTCGATCTCGGCGTTGAGCTTGTCGACGATCGCCTGCGGAGTTCCCTTCGGCGCCATCAGCCCCAGCCAGATCGTCGCCTCGTAGCCGGGAACGCCGGCCTCGTCGACGGTCGGAACGTCAGGCAGCACCGTCGAGCGTTTCAGGCCGGTGGTGGCGAGCGCCCGCACCTGGCCGGCCCGCGCGTTGGGCGCCATCGTGGTGATGGCGTCGAACATCATGTGCACCTGGCCGCCGATGGTGTCGTTGCGGGCGCCCGAGCTGCCGCGGTACGGCACGTGCACGATGTCGGTGCCGCTCATCGCCTTGAATAGCTCGCCGGCCATGTGATACGGCGTGCCGGGCCCCGACGACGCGTAGGTCAGCGCGCCCGGCTTGGCCTTGGCGAGCGCGATGAACTCCTTGAGATCCTTGGCGGCGACCGACGGGTGCACCACCATGACGAGGTCCGAATAGTTGATGGACGCGACGGGTACGAAGTCGCGCATCAGCATGAACGGCTTGGTGGCAAACAGCGACTCGTTGGTGGTGTGGGTGTTGGACATCATCAAGAGCGTGTAGCCGTCGGGCGAGGACTTTGCCACCGCCGAGGTGCCGATGATCGAGCCGGCGCCGGGGCGGTCCTCGACCACGAAGGGCTGCTTGAGCTCTTCGGAAAGATACTGGCCGATATAGCGCGCGTAGATGTCGGCGGGGCCGCCGGCGGCGAACGGCACGATGATGTGCACCGCCCGGGCCGGATAGTCTTGCGCCCCGGCAGGCGAGATGAGCGCCGCGGCGGCCGTGATGGCGATGCCGAGTTTTTGCAGGGACGGCATTGGCATTTCCTCTCCTCGGTTCGTTCGACCATCGTCAGGCGGGCCGGCATGGCGCAAGACTTCGCGGCGGCGGCGGCCCGGGTCAACGGCTTCTGGATCATTTCGACGCCGCGGTCCAGTCGTCCGTTTGGACGATTGCCTTTGCGCGGATAGCCCGTCGGCGGCGATCCGGTGTCAGGGCTTGGGGGCGGCCGAATTGCAGGGAGGCCCATAGGCGGCGCGCAGGTCCGCTGTGATCGCCAGGCGTTTCGACGGGTCCGGCTCGACGAGCAGGCAGACGCAATTGGCCTCGTGCTCGTCAATGCAGGCTTTGGGCGACTCCGCGAACGGCCGTCGGGAAATGTCGCCACTCTCGCCGACATAGATCCAGGTATATTCGGCCTCGCCCTCGGCGAAGGGAATGCGCTTGGCCAGGAAGAAGACGGCGCCGAGCGGCTTGAAGAGATCGGCGCGGGGAAAAATCTCCAGCTCGTAGGTCTTGCCGGAGCCCCCGTTCAGCCGCATCGTACCGAGCTTGGGCATAAGCCTCTCCGACCCTTGAAAGTGGCTGCCCGCACGGAGCCTTCGGACGGGGAACTGGTCTCCCCTGGCGTGGGCAAAATTCTTGCCAGAGACCACAACGCACCATGGCGTAATTGGTTGCATCGATCAATGCTTGCGCCGGACCGATGCAGCGGCCTAGATGCTTGTCTTGCAGCGCGGGAGGGAGCCTTGGTGAACAACCTGTTGCCGGTAGCAGAAAAGATCGCCGCTCTTCTCAAGGAGCGGAAGGAGACCATCGCGATCGCCGAGTCCTCGACCGGCGGTCTCGTCGCGGCGGCGCTGCTGGCGGTGCCCGGCGCCTCGGCCTACTTCCTCGGCGGGGCGGTTGTCTATACGCGCCAGGCCCGTTCCGTGCTCCTCGGCATTCCCGACGCCGACGTCGCCGGCATGCGGGCTTCCACCGAACCCTACGCTGCGCTGGTGGCGAGCACCATCAGGCAGCGCTTTTCCGCCACCTGGGGCATCGGGGAGACCGGCGCGACCGGGCCGACCGGCAACCGCTATGGAGACGCCGCCGGCCACAGCTGCATCGCCGTTGCCGGGCCGCGCGAGCGCGTCATCACGCTGGAGACCGGCAGCGCCGATCGGCTCGGCAATATGCGGGCGTTCACCGCCGCGGCGCTCGATCTCGTGACGCGGTGCATGGCCCGGTAGGCGCCTGTCCATGGCGCCGATGCAGGGCAAGGTGATCGTCATCACCGGGGCGACGTCCGGGGTCGGCCTCCATGCGGCGATCGAGCTTGCCGCCATGGGGGCCCGGCTCGTGCTGATCGGGCGCAATCCCGAGCGCGGCAGCGCAGCGCTCGCGGCGGTCAGGCGCCGGACGCCGCAGGCCGAGGTCGACATGCGCTATGCGGATCTCGCGCGCCTCGACCAGGTTCGCGAGCTCGGCGCCGCGCTCGATGCGGCGCTGCCGCGCATCGACGTGCTCATCAACAATGCGGGCGCGATTTTTCAGCGGCGCCAGTTCACCGCCTACGGGCTCGAGCGCACCTTCGCGTTGAACCACATGGCGTATTTCCTGCTCAGCCATCTGCTGCGCGAAAAGCTCGTCGCGTCGGCGCCCGCCCGCATCGTCAGCGTCGCCTCGGAGGCCCATCGCGGCGCCACGCTCGACTTCGACGACCTGCAGGGCGAGCGGCGCTACAGCGGCTGGAAGGCCTATCAGCGCTCGAAACTGTGCAACATCCTGTTCACCCGCGAGCTCGCGCGGCGGCTGGCCGGCACCGGCGTCACCGTGAACTGTCTGCATCCGGGCTTCGTCGCGACCCGGTTCGGCGACGACAATGGCGGCCTGTTTCGCCTGGCGGTGAAGCTCGCCAAGAAGGTGTCGGCCATCGCGCCGGCGCGCGGGGCGGAGACCGCCGTCTATCTGTCGAGCTCGGAGGAGGTCGCCGGGCAGAGCGGGGGCTACTACGACAAGTGCCGGCCGGCAACGCCGTCGGCGGCCGCCCAGGACGACGCGGCGGCCCGCCGGCTGTGGCAGGAAAGCGCGCGCATCGCCGGGATTGCCGCCTGAATCAAGCGCCTGCGCTTCAGACGCGCTTGATCGCAAAGCTTTCCAGATACTCGGCCGGTTTCGCCGGATCGAGTGTCCTGAAATCCATCGATGTTTGATGCGGAGTTGATGGGTTTCGCGAAGCGCTCAACCCATCCTACAAGAGTTGGGCGATCGCCTCCGCGTCGTTGCCGCCGCGCTGCGGGCGCAGCCTGGGACGCGGGCGGGCAAAAGTCAGCCGGCCGTTCTTCAGGCCGAACAGCGGCGGCACCAGCTCGGCCACCGCGGCGCGGGGATCGGGGCAATCGAACACCACGAGGTCGGCGGCATTGCCGGCGGCAATGCCGTAGGCATCGCGCCGCATCAGCCTGGCGGACCGCGTGGTGAGCATGGCAAAGCATTCGGCGAGCTCGTGCGGCCGGCTGACGTGACAGACATTGGCATAGAGATTGGCCATGCGGATCAGCGAGGCGTCGCCGTAGGGGGTGAACGGGTTGAGCACGTTGTTGGTCGAGAGCGAGCAGTTCACCCCATGCTCGATCAGCTTGTGCGCGGCGGTGACGCCGCGCATCACGCTGTGGGTCTGGCCGCGGCCGGTCAGGTAGAGATCGGTGGACGGCAGCACGGTGACGGCGACGCCGGTGTCGTGCAGCCGCCGCGCGATCTCGTCGAACTGTCCCGGCGGCGCCGCCGACAGCTGGGTGACATGGCCGACCGCGACCCGGCCGCCGTAGCGATACTCTTCGGTCTTGTCGCACACATAGCCGATCTGCATGCCGTCCGGCGTGTCGCCGAGGTCGAGGTGCATGTCGATGTCGACGTCGTATTGCTTCGCCATCGCAAAGATCCGGTCGATCTGGCCGCGCGGATCGCTGTCCGTATAAGGCACCGCCCCGAGTACCTTGGCGCCCCGGCTGAGGCACTCGGCCAGCAGCGCCTCGGTTCCGGGATTGTTGATGAGACCCTCCTGGGGAAAGGCGCAGACCTCGATGTCGATCGCCCACCGATAGTCGCTCGCGAGCTGGCGGATCGCCTCGAACCCGGTGAGCCCGATCCCGGGATCGATCTCCACGTGGGTGCGCATCAGCATGGTGCCGTTGGCGAGGCACTTTTCGAGCGTCCGCGTCGCCCGGGAGTAGATGTCCTCGGCCGTGAAGGCACGCTTGGCGGCGGAGGTCTCCGCCACCGCCTCGGCGACGGTTCCGTGCTCGGATTTGCAGCGGTCGATGATGCAGGTCTTGTCGAGATGGATGTGGGTCTCGACCAGGCCCGGGGCGAGCAGTTTTCCCGCAAGATCGACCCGCGGGCCGTCGGCGGCGAGCGACGCCGCGATGGCGGCGATGCGGCCGCGCTCGATCCCGACGTCGAGCAGATCGGCGGCGCCGGCAGCAAAGATACGCGCATTGCGCAGGATCAGATCCATCTGTCGCGTCCGTCTATCCGCCAGGAGAGCGTGCTGGCCGGGCCCCGAGATAGGCCTGCTCGAGGGCCGCGTCGCCGGCGACCTCCGCGGCCGCGCCTTCGTGGACGATGCGTCCGGTCTCGATCACATAGGCACGATCCGCGAGCGCCAGCGCAAGCCCCGCCATCTGGTCGACCAGCAGCAGCGTCATTCCGTCGTCGCGCAATCTCGCGAGCGCGGCGAACAGCTGGGCGATCACGGCGGGAGCGAGCCCGAGGGAGGGCTCGTCGAGCAGCAGCACGCGCGGCGCGGCGATGAGCCCGCGGGCTAGCGCCAGCATCTGCTGCTCGCCGCCGGAGAGCAGGCCGGCGCGGTTGCCGGCGCGCGCCTGCAGCAGCGGAAAACGCTCGAGCAGGCGGGCGATCTCGGCCTCGATGTCGCCGTCGCGGCGGGCGTAGGCGCCGAGCCGAAGATTGTCGAGAACGCTGAGCTCGAAAAATACCTGCCGCCCCTCGGGGACGAGCGCGAGCCCCGATCGCGCGATGCGGTGCGCCGGCTGGCGGGCGATTTCGATCCCGCCGAGCTCGATCGATCCGCCTATCGGGCGCAACAGCCCGCTGAGCGCGCGCATCGCGGTCGTCTTGCCGGCACCGTTGGCGCCCAGCACGGCGACGAGCTCGCCCTGGTGCACCGCGAGCGCAAAATCGTGCAGGACCTCGACGTCGCCGTAGCCGGCGCGGACGCCGCTTGCGGCCAGAACCGGGACGCCCTCCCGGTAGGGCGTGCCGCGCGGCGCCGGCATGTAGTCGATATCGCCGAGATAGGCCTTGCGGACCGCCGGATCGTTCTGCACTGCGGCCGGCGCACCGGCGGCGATGACCCGACCGGCGTCGAGCACGACGACGGCGTCGGAAATGCTCATCACCAGGCCCATGTCGTGCTCGACCAGGACCACGGCGATGCCGAGGTCGGCGATGCGCCGGATCAGGCCGGCGAGGGAAAGCTTGTCGGCCGCCCCCAGCCCGGCGGCCGGCTCGTCGAGCAGCAGCGCCCGCGGCCGGCTGGCGAGCGCCCGGGCGATCTCCACCAGCCGTCTGTCGCCATGCGGCAGATCGATCGCCGGCCGTCCGACCGCATCGCCATAGCCGACGAAGGCGAGCAGCGCCTCGGCAAGCGCCTGCTCGTCGCTCTCCATGCGGGCGACCGGGTTGGCGCCGCGCAACGCCACCCGGATGTTGTCGATCACCGAGAGACCGGCGAACAGCTGCGAGGTCTGGAACGTGCGGGCGATCCCGGCGCGCGCGATCCGGTGCGCGGCAAGGCCGTCGAGCCGCCGCTCGCCAAGACTGATGGTGCCGCCATCGGGTCGATAGAAGCCGCCGAGCAGATTGATCAACGTGGTCTTTCCGGCGCCGTTCGGGCCGATCAGGCTGGTGACTTTTCCGGGATGCGCGGCAAAATCCACCTCCGCCAAGGCATGGACGCCGCCGAACGCGATGCCGAGGCCGCGGCTCCGCAGCGGCGCGCCATCGGTGCGCCGCAGGAAGGCGCCGACGTCGGCCCCGGCCTGCGGGACATGCGAGGCGCTGCGGCGGGCAAAGCGTCGCGCAACCTCGCCGACGATCCCGTCGGGCGCGAGCCACAGCACCATGAGCAGCACGGCGCCGAAGAACAGGAGCTGATATTCGGCAAGGCCCGCCAGCAGTTGCGGCAGCATGACGACGACGATGGCGCCCGCCAGCGGCCCCAGCGTCGTGCCCGAACCGCCGACGATGACCACCAACAGGAAGAGGATGGACTGGAAGAAGGTGAACCCGCTCGGGCTGACGAAGCTGGTGAGCGGAGCAAACAGGCCGCCGGCAAGGCCGGCCGCCGCGGCCGACAGGGCGAAGGCGGTGATCCGCACGCTCACCGGATTGAGCCCGAGGCACTGGCTGGCGATTTCCGACGCCCGCACCGCCCGCATCGCGCGGCCGAGCCCGCTGCGGTCGATCGCCCGGAAGGCGATGAGCGCCAGCGTGGCGATGAGGATCGCCAGCAGCGCGATGTGGCGGTTGTGAAACTCGAACCCGCCCAGCGCCGGCGGCGGAATGTTCAGCATTCCGTTGGCGCCGCCGGTCAGCCCGCGCCACTCGATGGCGCCGTTCTCGACGATGAAGCCGAATGCGACCGTCACCATGGCGAGATAGGGACCGCGACCCGCAGCGCCGGCAGCGCCAGGACGATGCCGACGAAGGCCGCCAGCGCGTCCGCGACCGGCAGCGCCAGCCAGAAGTCCTGGGCGAACGTGGTGGTGAGGATGCCACCGTATACGCGCCGATGGCGTAGAACCCGACGTGGCCGAGCGAGAGCTGCCCGGCAGCCCGAGCAGCACGTTCAGGCCGATGCCGACGATGGCGGTGAGCGCGACCAGCGCGACAGATAGTATCTGGTAGCCGATTCCCGAGGAGCGCGCCGCGACGGCCAGCACCGCGACGGCGCCAGCGAGGAGGGCGACCGAGGGAGCAATCAAACCTTCTTCACTCCGGCTCGGCCGAAGCAATCCGTTCGGGCATCAGCGCGAGCGCCAGGATCACGACGGCCGAAGGTGACGATCTGGGTGTAGGTCGAGCCGAGCGAGGGCGGTGATCAGCGCCTCGACGATGCCGTAGATGAGGCCGGCGATCACCACGCCCCAGGCGCTGGCGATGCCACCGAGGATGGCGACCGCGAATGCCTTGATGCCGAACAGCGTGCCCATGTCGGAGGAGACGTTGAACAGCGGCGCGATCAGGATGCCCGGCGATGCCGGCAAAAACGTCGAGACCGCGTAGGCGAGCGCGATCGCCCTGCCGACGTCGATCCCCATCAGCCGCGCGGCGTCGGGGTTCTGCACCATCGCGAGCAGCGACTTGCCGGTCATGGTGTAGCCGCGTCACGAGGTGGAGCGCCGCCGCGAGCAGCGAGGCCGGCCGCCGGGATGGTGAGCTGCAGGGGAGCGACCGACGATGCCGCCGACTCCACCGGGTCGTCGGCGCAGCACCGAGGGCGGCATAGTCTGCGCGGATCCTTGCCGAACGAGAACAGCATGATGTTCTCCAGGATGATGCCCGAGCGCCACGGTGGCCATGAGCCAGAGCATTGGAGCCGCGGCGGACGAACGGGCGAACGGCAAGCCGCTCGACCACGACGCCCCAGACGCCGCATGCCACGAGCGCCAGCGACGATGGCCGGCGCCGGAGCCACCCAGCTGACCGTGAAGGTGAAGCCGAGCCACCGCGCCCAGCATCATCGTGCTGCCCTGGGCGAAGTTGACCGTGCTCGACACCGCGTACGTGACGTAGAAGCCGAGCGCCAGAAGCCCGTACATGCTGCCGAGCCCCACGCCGGACAATGGGCGCCAGCTGACCAGCACGGGTGCATTCTCCTAGAGGCGATCGCCGGAATCCGGGACCGGCTCCGCGCGGCTCGCGTGCGGCCGGTGGTCCGCGCCCGCCGCGCTACTTCACGCCACCGGCTCGATATTGTCGCCGCGATACTGCACGAAGATGTAGTCGTTCTCGTCGAGCGCGTCGTGGTTCTCCGCGGTGAACGGCTTGACGTAGGTCTTGATCAGGCCCTCGTGACGGTCGATCGATGTGAGCGCCTGCGCGACGTTGTCGCCATCGGTGCTGCCCGCTTTTGTGATGGCGGCGGCGACCAGATGCATGGCGTCATACGCATTGGCGACGCCGACCGGCGGCACCACGTCCTCGGGCCCCTTGATCTCGGGATATTTCGCCTTGAGCGCGGCCAGCACTTTTTTGCCGGCCGGCTTCTGTGGGCCGAAGAAGCTGTAGGTCTGCACGAACGCGACTTTCTGCGACGACGGTCCGGCGAGCTCGGGAAACCGCCCGCCGGAAATGCCCCAGTGCGAGATCACCGGCACTGTCCAGCTGATCCGCTGCAGCGACTTGATCACCTGGGCTCCCGGCGCCGCATTGGCGACCAGCACCACGGCGTCGGCATTGGCGGCCTTCAGCCGCGAGAGCTGCGGCACCATGTCGACGTCGCGGTCCTCGAACTTTTCCACCGCCGCGACCGCGATGCCCTGCTCGCTCGCGGCGGCATGCAGGCCGCGGTCGTTCGACTCGCCCCACGGGTTGTTGACCAAAGCGAGGCCGAGGTTCTTCGCCCCGAAAGTCTTGCGCGCATAGGCGACCAGGGCCCGGTCGACCAGCACGTCGACCGCGGAGACGCGGAACACGAAGTTCGGGTTGGCGCCGTTGCGGGTGATGTTGGTGGCCGCCGCCCACACGCTGAAGAACGGCACCTTCTCCTTGTTGGCGATCGGCACGATGGCGAGCGCCACCGGCGAGTCGATGCCGCCGAAGATCGCCGCCACTTTTTCCTGGTCGATCAGCTCACGCGCCGCGATCTGGCCCTTGGACGGGTTCGACTCGTCGTCGCGGCGGATCAGCTGCAGCTTGCGGCCATTGATGCCGCCGGCCGCGTTGATTTCGTCGATCGCGATGGTGAGGCCCCGGGTGATGCCCTCGCCGGACTTTGCCGAGCCCCCCGAGAGCGCCGCGACCAGGCCGATCTTGATCGGCTCCTGGGCGAGCGCCGGGATTACGCCGAGCGCAAGGGCGAGCGCGGCGGCGATCAGCGTCAGTCTCGGCAGCACAGTCATCGGCAAACCCTCCAGAACCCGGTCACGGCGGCGCATATTGGCAAACTCCGCTCGCCCCGTCACCAGCCGGCATTGCCTGCCCCTTGGGCAGCCGCGGCGCGATGACAAGGCCGCGAGCGCAGGGCCGCGCCCTTGCGCTCCGGGCTGCGCGCCATCAACTGAACGCATTGCGTGCACATGGGTGCCCACGCATTGATCATCGGAGCCCCTCATGATCCTTCGCCGTACAGTGGTGCTCGCGCTCGCTCTCGCCGCGGCGGTCCCGGTCGCCGCCCAGGAGCGCCCGCCGCGGTCCGGGCAGGCGGCCGAGCAGAAGGCGTCGGGGCCGGGCGTGCTGTCGCTGCTGCCCGCCGACGCGGTGAGCGAGCGCACGCTCGAGGCCGCAGGCGAGCGGCTGAGCTACACGGCGACCGCCGGCACGCTCAACCTGTTCGACCAGGGCGGCGACCGCATGGCGGCGATCTTCTACACCGCCTATGTGCTCAAGGGCCGGCCTGCCGAGGCGCGGCCGGTGACCTTCGTGTTCAACGGCGGCCCGGGCGCGGCGTCGGCCTATCTGCATCTCGGCCTGGTCGGTCCGAGGGTCGTCGACTTCGGCACCGACGGCCGCGACGGCGCCAACCTGCGGCTGCGCGACAACCCGGACACCTGGCTCAAGTTCACCGACCTGGTGATGATCGACCCGATCGGCACCGGCTGGAGCCGCACCGCCAAGGCGGACGATGCCAAGAACTATTACGGCGTGCGCGAGGACGCCCAGGTGCTGGCCAAAACCATCGCGCTCTACCTGGCGCGCAACGGCCGCACCCGGTCGCCCAAATATCTGCTGGGCGAGAGCTATGGGGGATTCCGCGCCGTAAAAGTCGCCGACGCGCTGCAGAGCGGCCAGGGCACCGTGGTGTCGGGCGTCATCATGCTGTCGCCGATGATCGAGGGGGCGTTCCAGTTCGGCGGCGAGCGCCTGGCGCTCGGCGCGGCATTGCAGCTCCCCTCGCTGGCGGCCGCCGAGCTCGAGCGGCGCCATGCCTTCACCGCCGAGGCGCTGGCCGCGGCCGAGCGTTTCGCCATGACCGAATATCTGACGACGCTCGCCGGTCCCGCCCCGCAGGGCGACGCGGCCAACTCGTTCTACGCCCGGGTCGCCGAGCTCACCGGCCTGCCGCTCGACGTGGTGACGCGGTCGCGCGGCTTTGCCCGCAGCGCCTATGTCAAGCAGCTGCGCCGCGGCGAGGGGAAGGTCGTCAGCAACTACGATGCGACTTTTGCCGCGCCCGACCCCTATCCGGAATCCGACCATGGCGCCGCGGACCCGATCCTCGACGGTTTTACCCGGGCGCTCGGCGGCGCCTTCGTCGGCTATGCGCGCGACGAGCTCGGCTTCAAGACCGACATGACCTACACGCTGCTTGCCCGCGACATTGCCGGCCGCTGGGACTGGAAGAGCGACGGCGGCGGCCGCAACCCGCCGAGCGCCGAGGGTGACCTGCGCGAGCTGCTGGCGGTCGACCCGTCGTTCCGTGCTCTGGTGCTCCACGGCTATTCCGACATGGTGACGCCCTATGCGGTCAGCCGCTACGTGGTCGACCATCTGCCGGCGGCGCTCGCCGGCCGCGTCCAGCTCAAGCTCTATCGCGGCGGCCACATGATGTACCTGATCCCCGCCTCGCGCCAGGCGCTCACGGCCGACGCCCAGGCCTTCTACGGCGCGCCGTCGCAGTAGCCGGGAGGCCCCGCGGGCGGTCTCGTCACTCGTCGGTCGCCCGCCGCCGCTCCGCCGGATTGCGCAGCACCAGGCAGGCGCCGCCGGCACGGTGCAGGTCGGTGCACAGCTTGTTGGCCTCCTGGCGCGTCGGGGCGCCGACGCGGATCTGGTAGAACGCGCGCGGGCCGCGGCTGCGGTTGACCAGGCGAAAAATCGCCGGATCGTGGCCCTCGAGCACGGCGCGGTAGCGTTTTTCCAGGCTCGCATAGGTGGCGAGCACTTTTGGCCGCGAGAAGCCGGCGCTGAGCTCGACCCCCCAGGGCGCGGCGGCGCCCATGGCGATGCGATGCTCGAGCGCCTCGACGAAGACGTTGTCGGGCGCGGTGCGGATCAGCGCGGTGAGCGCCCGGCAGTCGGGGCGCGGCGGCGGCCGCGTCGGGCGCGGGGTGGGGTCGTCGCGGTTCGCCGCCCAGTCCTCGGCCGAGCGGCCGGTGATGGCGGCCACGTAGGCGCGGGTCTCGCGCGGCAGGCCGCCGCGGCCGGCGAGCCAGTCGCGCACCCGCCGCGGGCCGGCATTGTAGGCGGCCGCCGCCAGCCCGAGATTGCCGAACTCGCCCTGGAGCTCGCGCAAAAACTCCGCCGACTTGGGCAGCGCCTCGACGGGGTCGAACGGGTCGAGCAGACGGCGCTCGGCGGCAGTGCCCGGCATGAACTGGGCGATGCCCTCGGCGCGACTGCCGCTGCGGGTCATCGGGCCGACCGCGTCGGGCCGGAATTGGCTCTCCTGCCAGATCACCCGGGCGAAGAATTCCAGCGGCAGGCCGTTGGCGGTCGCCGCCGCCTCGACCAGCAGGCAGATCGATTTGGTCGTGCCGGCCTCCGGCACCGTCCTCGGCCACTCGGTCTCCTGCGCGGCGGCCCGCGCGCCGAGCAGGAGCACCGCCAGGACGGCAAGGCCAACGCACCGGGCTTGCATGCGGCCGATAACCTCGACTGCGCCACTTGGTTCCCGGAGGCTGTATGAACAAGCACGCAAACGCAACATCACGGCGGTGGGCAAGGCGCTTTGCGCCTCGCCCGCCGCATCCGAGCTATCAATACCGCGCCTCGAACGAGGTCATCTTCGTCATATCCGGATACAGCACCCCGACCGCGCCTTTGACCGCCGAGCGCGGGTTGTACCAGACGGCGCCCTCGCGGGTGATCTCGATCTTCGGCAGGTCGCCGCGCTGCACCGTCGGATAGAAGGTGAACTTTTCCGTCCTCGGGTCGAACACTTCCAGCGTGCCCCCCATGCCGCCGTCGCTGATCCAGATGTTGCCGGCGGGGTCGGGCCACACGTCGTAGGGCTCGGCGTTCTTCATCGGGATCTTGTACTCGACCATTTTTCCGCTCACCGGGTCGAGCTTGCCCAAGATTCCCTTGTTGAAGACGCCGTACCAGATGGTGCCGTCGGGACCGACGCTCGGCCGCCGGACCGTGCAGAACGGGTCGTCCTGATAGGCGGTGAGCACCGGGTATTCCTTCCACTCCTCGGTCTTCGGATCGAACTTCGCGATCCGGCACTGGACGAACTGCGAGATCCAGATGTTGCCGTCGCGGTCCTTGTCGAGCCCGTAGGGAAAGGAGTTCGCGGTCGGCGGCTCGTAGTTGATGATCTTGTTGGTCTTGCGGTCGTACTTGGTGAGCTGGTTGCCGACGATGGTGGCGAGCCAGACGTTCTGGTCCTTGTCGACGATCGGGTCGTGGCCGCGGCCTTTGAGGAAGCCGCGCGGGTCGATGGGGAAGCGGTCGACCTTTCCGGTCTCCGGATCGAGCCGGTCGAGGGCGAAGCCGACCGTCTCGCCCACCCACACCATGCCGGCTGAGTTGATGGTGATGCCGTGCGGGCCGGCCGGCGCGGGGAGCTGATAGCGCTGGAAGGTCACGGTGCGCGGATCGAGCTTGACCACGCCGTTGGGGGTGCCGCGATCGGTCGACCAGACATTGCCCTCGGCGTCGAAATACGGGTTCTGCCCGATCGGCCGCGCATTGGGGACATTGGCCTTGGGGAAATCGTACTCGATCAGCATCGCCTTGCCGAGCGCGGCCTCGTCGACCGGGATGTCCTCGGTCACATGCACCGAGCGCCGCTTGGCGTTGGGGCCGAAATTCTCCGCCATGTAGTCGATCAGGACCAGGCGGTCCTTGGGCGAAAGCTTTCCGGGCGGCACGCGGCTATCCATGCCGCCGACCCGCTTGCTCATCATGTCGACCACGGCCTCCCAGCCGGCGTGGTCGTACTGCCTGGTGCCGTAGTAGTTGATGCCGTGGCAGGCCATGCAGGCGCGCTCCAGCACCGCGCGGCCGGGGCCGGGCGGATAGAGCTTGTCGTAGCCGACGAACTCGACGTCGCCGGTGATCGGGCCGGGGCCCGGATAGCCGGTGACCGAGGCCGGGCCGTTGACGTTTGCGGCGACGTCGGGGCCGTCCTTGAGCACGAAGTCGGCGGTCGCGGTCTCGCCCGCCTTGACGACGATTCTTTGCGGCTCGGAGGAGAAGCCGCGCCGGGCGACGCTGACCTCATAGGTGCCGGGCAGCACGTTGATCGCCTGGTATTTGCCGCTCGCCGAGAACACCATGAAGGTGACCGGCTTGTCCTGGCCGCGCAGGTAGATCTGGGCCGCCTTGAAGGGCTTTGGCGCCGTCACCGTGCCGGTGACCGCGCCGGTGCCCTTGATGGTCGAGTTGAGCGCGAGGCCCGGCGCCGCGCCGAGAATGGCCGCGGCGAGCGATGCCAAAAGCACTTTCCAGCTGTGGGACATGGAGGCTCCTGAGCGTTTCCTGATGCGCCGGCTTTCGGCCGGCTGGCCGGCATTGCGGCCGGGGTCCGGGCTTTGCGCCGGACTCCCTGATGGGGCGCGAGCGTGCACCGTGTCGCGGGAGCGCGCAATGGAGTCGCGCTGCGGCCCAGCCATGCTTTACGTGAAGCGCCTCACCCAGCGACGGCGGGCCACGCGTTAGGATCGCGACATGGTTCCGGTCCTGTGGCGCCCCGGTCATGGCGCCGCAAGCTGAGGAGATGCTTTCATGAGCACGGCGATGCGACAGGAAAAGGCTGGCGAGCCGGCGTGGGTCGAGCAGCGGACTCCAACCGACGCCGCGGTCCTCGAATCGAAGGCGGCAAATGCCGCCGTGGCTGGTCGGCGGCCTTCCGGGTTCGCCAACGACAACGCCGACCCGGTGCGCCGCCATCCCGACGGCTCGCTGGACGTCGGCCATTACAGGATGCGGGCCCGCGAGCTTCGCGGCGAGGCCTTTGCCCGGTTCATCACCTGGATCGGCGAGGAGCTGCTCGGCGGGGCCCGGCGCAAGTCCTGACACCGACCTGCCAGGGTCTCAACGGGTGGCCCTCAATCTCCCGGCGCTTCCTCCGCCCAGACGCCGAAGCCCGAAAGCGTGCCGGGCCCGAAGATGTGGGTGAGCGGCACGTCGGCGGCGTCGCGGCCGTGGGCGATGAGGATGCGCCCGATCCGCGGGGCGTTGTTGCGCGGATCGAAGGCGTGCCAGCGGCCGCCGAGATAGACCTCGATCCAGGCGGAAAAATCCATCGGCGCATAGGGCGGCGGCAGGCCGATGTCGGTGATGTAGCCGGTGCAGTAGCGCGCCGGGATGTTCAGGCAGCGGCAGAACGCGACCGCCAGATGCGCAAAATCGCGGCACACCCCGCGGCGCTCGGTAAAGGCCTCGAACGCGGTCCTGGTCGGCCGCGAGTGCTCGTAGCCGAAGGCGATGTGATGGTGCACGAAGTCGCAGACCGCCTGCACCCGCGGCCAGCCGAGCGGCGTTTGTCCGAACAGCCGCCAGGCCTCCTCCGACAGGCGGTCGGTCTCGCAGTAGCGGCTGCCCAGCAGAAACAGCACGCTGTCGGCCGGCAGGTCCTGGACCTGGTGCTGCAGGGCATTCGGCGCGACCGGATCCGACAGGCCCTGGTCGCGGATGACCGCATCGGTGCCGAGACTGAAGCGTCCCGCTGGCGCGACGAGACGGCTGCACCAGTTGCCAAAACTGTCGCGATAGCCCTCGATGGGAACCGCGGGATTGGTCGTCAGAAGGTCGGGACGCTCCAGGTCGGAGAAGCGGGAGAAATGCACGTTGAGAGTCGCGATCATCGGCGTCGTCTGGGGAAAGTCGAAGGCGAGCTGACAGCCGACGCGGATGCGCATGATCGGGCAAGTTCCCGGCTAGGACGGTCCCCGGTGCAGTGCACAATATCACAAATGCGAAAAAATGTCGGCTGCTCACGGCGCGAGCGTCAGCGCCACCCGGAATCCGCCGTTGACATAGCGATAGCCGTGGGCGAGCTGGCCGCGCACCGCGGCGCGCAGATAGTTCGGCGGGTAGCCCCAGGAGCCGCCGCGCAGCACCCGGATATCGCAGTTGCCCCCGGTCCAGGCCGAGCCGTCGGTCGGCGCCCCGGCGTAGCTGTCGTGCCAGCAGTCCTCGGTCCATTCCCAGACGTTGCCGTGCATGTCGTGGAGCCCGAACGCGTTGGCCGCAAAGCTGCCGGCGGGAGCCGTATAGGCGTGGCCGTCGCTGCAGGCGAGCACGGTCCATGTTTTGGCGCCCGGTACGTTGTCCCGGGCGGTGCGATCCGCGCCGTTGCCGTGCCGGCAAAAATCCTTCTCGTCGTTGCCGTAGTGGAACCGGGTGATGGTGCCAGCGCGCGCCGCATATTCCCACTCGGCCTCGGTCGGCAGCCGGTACGGCTTTCCCGTCTTGGCCGACAGCCACGCCAGATAGGCCTTGGCGTCGTCGAAGCTCAGACACGCCGCCGGATGTAGGCCGCTTTGGGCAAAGCCCGGCTCGCGCCACGATCGCCCCGGCTGCTCGGCCCACTTGCCCTTCTCCCAGACGTCGCAGATCGAGCCGGTGTCGTGGCCGGTCTCCCTGGCGAAGGCGGCGAACTGGTCGACCGTCACTTCGAGCCGGCCCAGCGCGAACGATTTGATCGTCACCCGGTGCTGCGGACCCTCGTTGTCGAACCGTCCCGCCTCGTTCCTCGGCGAGCCCATGGCGAAGGAGCCGGCCGGGACCATGACCATCTCGGAGCAGGTGTCGCAGTCCTTGAAGGTGTCCTTCGGATTTTGCCCGATCGCAGGGATGCACGATGCAACAAGCACCAGACAAGCGATCAACGGCGGCAGAACGCGCATCGTTCATCTCCTGTAGGATGGGTTGAGCTCTTGCGAAACCCATCAATCAAACTCGAGAGGTGATGGGTTTCGCGTTCCGCTCAACCCATCCTACGATTTTCTCATTAGCACTGAAAGCCGGTCGTCTCCGACATCCTCCTCGATCAGGGTCCAGCCCCGTTTGGCGTAGAAGCCGCATCGCGCCGGCAAGGCGCACAGATAGGCGCCCTCGACGCCGAGCAGGAAGCACGCCTGCGCCGCCTGCTCGACCAGCGCCGCGCCAACGCCGCGCTCGCGGTATTCGGGATCGACCCAGACCGCTGCCACCCAGGGCGAATATTGCGCACGCTCCTCCATGTCGGAGACGATGACCGATGCGGTGCCGGCAAACGTCGCCCCGGCATGCGCCACCAGGGCGAACGGTATCGGGGCGGCATTCATGTTCTCCTGCAGCCGCCCGGTAATGTACGTGAGCGGATAGCCGCGCGGCTCCCACCACGCCCGCCAGATCCGATCGGCGACCGTGTCGAAGAATTCTGGCTGCTGTCTCAGATCGGAGATGGTGATATCTTGTCGCGAGGCGTGTGGCATAGGTGGCATTGGCAGGCTTGGTCGTCCGCGTGGCTCCAACGAATGTGTAGCAGACTGCCATATCGCGGGTGACGTCGTGGTCAAAGCCGTCTTTACCACCAAGGCCACTCCGACCTACGATGATCTGCCAGAAGAGCGCTACCATTTCCCCGATACATACCTGCGGCAGGCCGAAGCGGCTGTCGGCGATTGGATCGTCTATTACGAGCCGAGGCGAATCTCCGGCGATCTCTCGAGTCGAGGCGGCCGGCAGTCCTATTTTGCTGTGGCGCGGGTCGACCGCGTCGCACCGGATCCGGTGCTGCCGAGACACCACTACGCTTACATGTCGCAGTTCCTGGCATTCGATCGGGCAGTGCCTTTCCACGAAGGAGAGCACTATTTCGAGGCGCAGCTCCGCCGCCAGGACGGAGGCACCAGCAAAGGTGCGTTTGGCCGTGCGGTGCGGCCCGTTGCGGACTCCGAGTTCGAGCACATCGTGCGAGCGGGCTTCGGCAATGTTCTGGGCGAGCAGACGGGTTCGGACGCTCTGTTGCCCGAAGGTTTTTCCGACGAACCGGCTCTCTACGAGCGACCCATCATCGAGCGCCTGGTGGCCCGGCCATTTCGCGAAGCGGCGTTCGCCACGGCGGTGAAGGATGCCTACGGATCTACATGCGCCATCACGGGCCTGAAAATCATAAACGGCGGCGGGCGCAGCGAGGTCCAGGCCGCGCATGTCCGGCCGGTGGCTGATCAGGGACCGGACTCGGTGCGCAACGGCATCGCGCTCTGCGGCACGGTGCACTGGATGTTCGACCGGGGCCTGCTGTCGGTCGCCGACGATCATTCGTTACTGGTGGCGCCCGGCCGCGTTCCCGATCAGGTGATGGGGCTGCTGCTACCGGACCGCCGTCTGCACGTACCCGCGCGGGCAGAGCTGCATCCGCATCCGACCTTTTTGCGCTATCACCGGGAGCATGTGTTCAAGGGGTAGAAGCCCGGGCGGCTTAATAGATGGACTTTCCGCATCGCAGGCGACCGGCATAAGCTCGCCGCCGCGACGCGGAAGAGATGCAAGGAGAACATCATGACGGAGCGTTTGGCGACCTGCATGTGCGGGCAGCTCTCGATCCGGTGCCGCGGCGAGCCGGTGATCGTCTCGATGTGCCACTGTCTGGCCTGTCAACGGCGTACCGGCAGCATTTTTGGCGTGACCGCGTTCTACGACCGCGCCAATGTCGCCGAGGCGACTGGGCGATCCACGACCTTCCGCCGACGATCCGACGCGGGCCGCTTGATAAAGAGTCACTTCTGTCCGGAATGCGGCAGCACGGTGTACTGGGAGCCAGAGGTGTTTCCCGAGCGCATCGGCGTGGCAGTCGGAGCCTTTGCGGATCCGGCGTTCCCGCAACCGGTCCGCGCCGTCTGGACGGAAAACAGGCATCATTGGGTCGCGCATCCGGAGAACATGGCGGACATCTCCAGGCAACCATGACCTAAAGGGTCTCGCTCGGCAGTGCATGCGATCGGACAAGCTGAATCTCCGGGGCGAGGTTGCTTGAATTCAACGAGCGAGGCCGCGTAGGTTCGGGCAACCGACGGGGGCGGGATCGTGATCATCGACATCTTCAACCACTTCATGCCGGCGGCCTATTTCGCGCTGCTGCGCGAGCTTGCGCCGGACCTCCCGGCAGCAACGATGTTTCCCCGCCTGCGGACGCTGTGGGATCTCGACGAACGCCTGCGGCTGCTCGACCGGTTCGGCGACTATCGGCAGGTGCTTTCGCTCGCCAATCCGCCGCTGGAGCTGCTGCCTCCGGGGCAGACGCCGGAGCTGGCGCGGCTTGCCAATGACGGGCTCGCCGAGCTGTGCCGGCGCCATCCCGAGCGCTTTCCCGCCTTCATCGCGTCGCTGCCGATGAACGACATGGACGCCACCTTGCGGGAGATCGATCGGGCGGTGAGCGAGCTCGGCGCCAAGGGCGTCCAGGTGTTCACCAACGTGGCGGGAAAGCCTTTGAGCGCGCCGGAGTTTCGCCCCGTCTTCGCCCGCATGGTGGAGCACGACCTGCCGGTCTGGGTGCATCCGATGCGCGGCCCGCAGTTTTCCGACTACGCGACCGAAGAGGCCTCGCAGGACGAGATCTGGTTCACCTTCGGCTGGCCCTACGAGACGACGGCCTGCATGACCCGGCTGATCTATTCGGGGCTGCTCGACGAGCTTCCCGATGCAAAAATCATCACCCATCACATGGGTGGCATGATTCCGTATTTCGCCGGCCGCATCGCGCTGGGGTTCCGCCAGATCTTTTTCGGCTCGCCCGACCGCAATCCGGGCGCGGCGGCGTTGAAGAAGAATCCGGAAGCGTATTTCAGGATGCTCTATGCGGACACCGCGCTCAACGGCGATGTCGCGGCCACCCGCTGCGGCCACGACTATTTCGGCACGGCGCGCTGCCTGTTCGCCACCGACGCACCGTTCGATCCGGAGCAGGGCAGGGGCCTCATCGCAAAGACGATCGCCGCCGTGGAGGCGCTCGACATCGGCCAAGACGAGCGCGACCGGATCTTCTTCGGCAATGCGAAAAATCTTCTGAAGCTGCAGTGAACGGGGCTGGCGGATGCAGACGCGACACGTCACGGTGAAACTGCGCGACGGGGAGATGGGCGCCTACCTGGCGGTCCCCGACCGCACGCCGGCGGGAGCCATCATCGCCATCATGGAGATCTGGGGCGTCAACGACACCATGCGGCACCACGCCCACGAATTCGCCGAGGCCGGGTTCGTCTGCCTAGTGCCGGACCTGTTTTGGCGCCAGGAGCCGGGCGTCGAGCTGTCGGACCGGAATCCCGAGCATGTCAGCAAGGCGTTCGATCTCTACTACGACTTCGACTACGATCTCGCGGTCGCCGACATGGAGGACACCCGCGCTTATCTGAAGGAATTGCCGGAGTGCAACGGCAAGGTCGGGGCGGTGGGCTACTGCCTCGGCGGAAAGCTCTGCTACCTGATGTGCTGCCGCACCGAGATCGACTGCGCGGTCGCCTATTACGGCACCTATATCGAGCACCGCATCCGCGAGGCGCCGAACCTGCACCGACCCTTCGTGCTGCACATGGCAATGCGCGACCGCTGGGTGCAGGCGGAGGTCAACGACCTGCTGGAGCGCCGGCTGTCGCCCAATCCGCTGGTGACCATCCACAAATATCCCGACGCCGACCACGCCTTTGCGCGACTAGGCGGCAAGACCTACAGCAAGCCGGAGGCGGACCGGGCGCTCCGGCTGTCGCTGGAGTTCTTCAACCAGCATCTCGGCGGGTAACCTAGCAGCTCGCTTTGTCTGGCACCTCGCGTGCTGCGGTCTCCTCCCTCCCCCCGCTCTTGCGGCGGGGAGGGATGGGGTGGGGGGTGCTGCAGCAAACTCGGAGCAAATAATAATCCCCCCACCCCGACCGCCTTCGCTTCGCTCAGTTGGTCGACCCTCCCCGCCAACGGGCGGGAGGGTACACTCGCGGCGCGGCGGTGCTCTACGCATCCCGGTCCGATATGCGGACTTCCCGCAAAGATCGGCAAAGACTTCGTGCTCGCGCCCACCACCAAATGCAGAGGGCCGGTCGAAACCGACCGGCCCTTTGCTTGTCAACCAACCGCGGTGGCGATTACGGAGCGCCGCCGTCCACCGGGTTGAAGCGGCCCTGGCCCTCGTCGGTGTACTGGCCGTCCTGGAATTGCTGGAATTGGCTCTGCGGAATGTAGGTGGTCCGCGCCAGGGCCGCCGAAGCGGTGCTGGCAATGAGCGCTGCAACGAGCGCGATCTTGATCCTGGTCAACATGGTCGTTCTCCTGTGATCTGCGGGGAGCCGGGCGAGATGCCCGTTCTCCGGTGCGCTTGAGATGGGAGCGCGTCGGCGATGGAGTACGCCCGCTTTGCCGAATGAATTGTTATCCAATGCCGAACAATTATCGCCAATGGCTGGACACAAGGGCGGCACTCGAGCAGCGGCGCGGCCGAATGCAGGTGATGAGTGGTCTTTCGTCTTGATACGGCGAGCCGCGTGCTCGCAGCCGGTCGTTCACATCCAGGTGACAGGCATTGTCCTCGAGCCTGCCCGTCGCCTGCGGTCTCGACCGGGATGATTGGAGCGCGGTGCGCCGGGAGCAGTTGGTTATCACATCGCCGTGAGCGTCATGGCGGATATCGCGTTGTGGTGATAGCCGCCGGGATTGGCGATGAGCTCCGCCGGCTGCCGGTGGCCGGCCATGCTCGTCGCCCGTGCCAGGACCACATGCTTGCCGCGGGCCCGCGGAATGAAGTCATGGCTCCACGGACGAAAGGCGAAGCGGCCGAGATCCTGGCCGAGCTCCGCTCTTACCCAGGTGTCGCCGCCGTCGGTCGACACCTCGACGTGGCGAATGCCGTGGCCGCCGTCCCAGGCGATCCCGGCGACGGCGGTTCGCGAGCCCGCGCTCGCCCGATCGCCGTCCTGGTGACTGGTGATTAGCGAGTTCACCAGGATCTCGGTGACCGGCACATCGTCGGCATTCTCCTGCGAGGCGAAGCGGGCGCCGGGAAACCTGCCACGGGGAACGCGGTAGTTCGACCTCATCCAGTATCCGTCGAACGGTTTCGTCGCCGCCACGATCGATGTCACATGCTTGATCGAGTAGGTCGCGGTCCAGCCGGGGACGACGATGCGCGCGGGAAATCCGTTGAGCCGGGGCAGCGGCTCACCGTTCATCTCGTAGGCGACCAGCGCGTCCTCGCGCGCCTTCCACACCGGGAGGCTTTTGATGAAATCCGGCTTGGTGTCGGCCGTACCGGTGTCGGCGCCATCCAGCAGGATCTCGATCGCGTCCCTCCGCAATCCCACCGCGTCAAGAATATCCTTCAGACGGACGCCTTTCCAGCGGGCGCATCCGACGGCGCCGTGGCCCCATTGGATCCCGTCGACGCGCGGCTCGAACAGGCTGCGCCGGTTGCCCGAGCACTGGCACACCGCAGTCACCTCGACGCTCGGCAGCCGCATCATGTCGTCGAGGGTGAATGCCAGCCGCCGCCCGGCGCCGTCGCCGCCGACCGCCAGCCGCCACGTTGCGGGATCGATGCTGGGAACGTCGTGCAGGTTATAGCGGACGAAGAAGGCGTCGGCGGGCGTGATCGCCGAGCCGAGGTGCCGGATCGGCGTCTCGTAGTTCGGCGGCTGATCGCTGAGCCTGACGAGCGGGCGCTTTCCCGGCGGTGCATCGACAATCGCCGGCATATCCTGGGCCGGGCGATCGACCGTGAGCGTGTCGGCTGCGAATGATTGCGGCAAGATGTGGTCGGCGCTGGAACGAACGGTCGGCGCGCCGCCCGACCCGACGCGCTCGCGTCGAATGGCCATCGCAGTATCCCCCACACACACGAGCTCCCCGGCTCGAACGCGAGACATCCCTTTCGGCGCCATCTCCGGACCGACGCGCAGGATGCTCACGCAGAATGTGAGACAAGACTTTGCCGGCACCAAGGCCCGGAGGTGGCACAGATGCGGCGGCGGGCGCCGACCGCCTGCGCGGAAATGCAGCGTCAACCATGGAGCGCTGGCGGCCCTGCGCGTCAGGCGCGGGTCGGGGGAAAGCTCGTCACAGCCACAGGATCTGCTTGCGGTAGTCGAGGTCGGTCAGCAGCGGCGCCGCCGGCCCCTGATGGAACACCGCGCCGCGCTCGAGCGCGAACACGCGGTCGGCGAGCGCCAGCACCAGGTCGAGATTGTGCTCGACGATCACGATCGACGACGTGCCGGCGCAGCCGGTCGAACACCGTGAACAGCTCCTGCACCACGGTCGGGCGCCAGGCCCTCGAACGGCTCGTCGAGCAGCAGCAGCTTGACGTTGCCCGACAGCGCGCGCGCCACCGCGACCATCTGCTGCTCGCCGCCGGACAGATAGTCCGCCGCGACGTGCATGCGCTCCTTCAGGCGCGGGAAATATTCGAAGATCTGCTCCTCGCTCCACACCACGCCGTTGCTGCCGTCGGTCGCGCGCGCCAGGCGGCCGAGCGCGAGGTTTTCCGCCACCGTCATGCCGGCGAACAGGCCGCGGCCCTGCGGCACGTAGCCGATGCCGAGCCGCGCGATGTCCGGCGCCGGCAGGCCGGCGATGTCGCGGCCCTCGAACTCGATCGTGCCCGGAGGCCGGCGGCACCAGGCCGGCCAGCGTCTTCAGCAGCGTCGACTTGCCGGCGCCGTTGCGGCCGAGCAGCGCCACGATCTCGCCGTCGCGCACGTCGAGCGTCGCGTCGTTGAGGATGTGGCTCTTGCCGTAGAACGCGTTGACGCCGCTCGAAGCGCAGCACCGGCGCGCGTCGCGCGCCGCGTCGCGCGACGCGGCCGGTGACCGGCGGCGTGCCGGTGCCGGTGTAGACCTCCTGCACGCGCGCGGTCGGCGCGCACCTCGTCGGGCGTGCCGGCCATCAGCACCTCGCCCTGGTTCATCACCGTGACGCGCTGCGAGAAGCCGAGCACGCGGTCGATGTCGTGCTCGACGATCAGCACCGGGATGTTGGCGGCGACGCTCTTCACCAGGTTCGACACGCGCTCGCGCTCGGCCGCCGCGAGGCCCGGCGAGCGGCTCGTCGAGCAGCAGCACCTGCGGCTTGGAGCCGAGCGCGATGCCGAGGTCGACCAGCCGCTGCCCGCCGTAGGAGAGGTCGCCGCCGTCGATCTCCTCGATGCCTTCGCAGGCCGAGGAACGGATCAGCTCGCGCGGTCTCGGCGTGGATCTCCGGGTAGCTGTCGATGTCGCGCCAGGCGTTGAAGCGCGCCGGGTGCCGCGCCTGCAGCGACAGGCGCAGGTTCTCGTAGATCGACAGGCCGCGGAACAGGTTGGTGATCTGGAACGAGCGCGCGAGGCCCTGCTGGCAGATGCGGTGCGGCGCGCAGGCCGTGGATCGTCGCGGCCGTGCAGGCGCACGCGTGCCGCCGTCGGGCGCGAACAGGCCCGGACGACCAGGTTGAACAGGGTGGTCTTGCCGGCGCCGTTCGGGCCGATCAGCGCGTGGATCTCGCCGGCGCTCGACCGTGAGGCTCGCGTCCGCGACGGCGCGGATGCCGCCGAAGTGCTTGGAGACGCCGTCGACCTCGAGCACCGTTCCCTGCGCGCGCGGCGGGCGCAGGAACGCCGGCAGCGGCAGGCCCTCGTAGATCTTGCGCCGGCTCATCGCGGCGGCTTCCTCGGGCGGCGGCCGCCAGCGCCGCTGCAGCTTCGCCCAGATGCCGACGAGGCCGCCCGGCGAGAACAGCACGAAGCCGACGAAGACGAGGCCGAACCAGAGCAGCCAGTTGCGCCGTCCAGATCGAGAACAGCTCGCGGAACAGGATGTAGAACAGCGACGCCGAGCGCCGGCCCGAGGATGTGGTGCATGCCGCCGATCACCACCATCGCCAGCAGCTCGCCGGAGAACGGCGACCGAGACGCGCCTCCGCCGAGACGAGGTAGGTCTGGAAGCCGAGCAGCGCGCCGGCGAGCCCGGTCACCACCGCCGAGAGCACGAACGCCGCGAGCTTGTAGCGCTCGACCGCGATAGCCCTGGAACGTGGCGCGCTGCTGGTTCTCGCGGATCGCCACCAGCACGTGGCCGAACGGCGAGCGCATCACGCGCAGCAGCACGTACAGCACGCCGAGCGCCGATCAGCGCGACCAGGACGTAGTAGGCGAGCGCGTCGTCGAGGTCGATCGGCCCGATGCTGCCGCGCTTCGAGGCCGCCGAGGCCGTCCTCGCCGCCGGTCACCTCGGTCCAGCGGAACGCGATCGCGTAGGTGAGCGCCGACGAGCGCCAGCGTCAGCAGCGAGAAGTACACGCCGCGCCGGCGCAGGATGAGGAAGCCGACGACGGTCGACAGCGCGGCGACGAACAGCGATCGAGAGCAGCGATCGGCAGCACGATCTGGCCGTGGAACCAGTGCATCTGGGCGAGCGCGGCCGCATAGGCGCCGATGCCGAACCAGGCGCTGTGGCCGAACGAGGTGAGGCCGGTGTAGCCGACCAGCAGGTTGAGCCCCATCGCCGCGATGGCCAGGATCACCACCATCGAGGCGGTGTTGACGCGTCAGGCCGAGCGCGCGCATGGCGAACGGCAGGGCGACCAGCGCGAGCGCGCGCGATCCACAGCGGCCGGTATGCTTCGTGCCGCCGAGCGCGCTTCATTCGAATTTCTCGATGCGCTCGCCGAGCAGGCCGCGCGGGCGGAACAGCAGCACCAGGAACATCAGCACGTACATCGACGCTTCGCCGGCCGCGGGCACGAAGTGGATGGTGATGCCGCGCACCACGCCGACCAGCAGCGCGGCGAGCACCACGCCCCAGAAGCTGCCGAGCCCGCCGATCACCACCACGACGAAGGCGACGGTGATGATCTCGGCGCCCATCGCCGGATGCACGATGGTGATCGGCGCGAACAACGCGCCGCCCAGCGCCGCCATGCCGACGCCGAGCATGACGATCGCCGTCATGTAGGGCTGCAGCCGGATGCCGAGCGCCGCCACCATGTCGGGCCGCTGGATGCCGGCGCGCACCACGCGGCCGAACGAGGTCTTGTGCAGCAGCAGCCAGACGCCGGCCAGCACCACGCGCCACCACGGCGAGCAGCAGCAGCCGGTAGCGCGAGAACAGGAAGTCGCCGAGGATGACCGAGCCCTTGAGCGCCGGCGGCATCGACGGCGGACAGCGGCGCGGCGCCCCAGATGATGCGGATCAGCCTGCTCGGCCACCATCGCGAGGCCGAAGGTCACGAGCAGGCTCAGGATCGGATCGGCGGTGTAGAAGCGGCGCAGCAGGAAGCGCTCGAACAGGATGCCGAGCAGGGCGACCGCGACCGGCGAGAGCACCACCGCCGGCGCCGAAGCCGAGATACTTGGCGATCTCGACCGACGCGTAGGCGCCGAGCGCGTAGAACGCGCCGTGCGCCAGGTTCACCACGCCGCCGACGCTGAAGATCAGCGACAGGCCGAGCGCGATCAGCAGGTAGTAGCCGCCGAGCACGAGGCCGTTGACCACCTGTTCCAGCAGGAACATGAGCTGCGATCTCAACCCTGCGTCGGCGAAGCGGGCAGCTGGCATGCGGTCCGCGCGTGCGGCCGGCCCGCGCGCAGGACGCGTCGAGTCGCGACAGCTTGCAGGGGTTCTGCTCTTTGGTCGGGGCGAGCACCTCGAGCGGCTCGTTCGCGCCGGCACCGCCGCGCCGAGCGCGAGGAAGTCCCACTTGTCCTTGGCCTGGCCCTTGGGCTTGACGGTGAACGGATAGGCTTCCTGCATCAGCTGGTGGTCCCAGGCGCGGAAGTAGCCCTTGCGCGCCTTGAGGATGTCGAACTCCGCCTCCTTCTCGAAGTAGGCGATCAGCTTGTCGGTGTCGGTCGACTTGGTCTCGTTCATCGCCTGCGCCATCATCTTCAGCGAGACGTACTCGATCCAGGCGTGGTTCTCCGGCGGCTTGCCGTGCTTCTTGGTGAAGGCGGCGACGAAGGCCTTCGAGCCGGGCGTGTCGAGGTCGTGGTGCCACACCGTCGGCCAGGTGCCGCTGAGGTTGCCTTCGCCCGCCGCCCAGGCGTCCGCGGTGTTGAGGTTGAAGCCGACGATCGGATAGGGCAGGCCGAACTCGGCATATTGCTTGATCAGGTTGGTGACCTGGTTGCCGGCGAGGTTGGAGCAGACCACGTCGGGCTCGCGCCTGGCGGATCTTCAAGCAGATAGGGGCTGAAGTCGGTGACGTCGGTCGCGACCAGCTCGTCGCCGATCAGGTTGCCCCCGTTGGCGGCGAAGAACGCCTTGGCGGCGCGCAGCAGGTCGTGGCCGAAGAGGTAGTCGGCGGTCAGCGTGAAGAACTTCTTGCCCTTGACCATGTCGTCGCGCAGCAGCGCCTTGCCGACCGCGTTGACCATCACGGTGTTCGGGATGTCGACGTGGAACGTGTAGCGGTTGCAGTTCTTGCCGCGCAGCACGTCGGAGCGCGCGCCGATGCTGCATGAACAGGCTCTTGTTGCGCGCCGCCACCTGCGATGATGGTCAGCGCCGAGGCCGAGTTGATCTCGCCCATCAGCACGGTCGCGCCGTCGCGCTCGAGCATGCGCTGCGCCTTGGTGGCGGCCGGTGGCGGGATTGACCGAGTCCTCCGACATGACCTCGAGCTGGCGTCCCATGACGCCGCCGGACTTGTTGATCTCCTCCTCGGCCATGCTGATGCCGAGCACCGCATACTCGCCGAGCGCGCCGAGAAAGCCGGTCAGCGGCGTGAGATGGCCGATCTTGATCTTGTCGGACTGGCCGCGAACGATCGCCGGAAATCCGAGCGCATAGGCCCCGGCGATCGCGGCGCCGGCCTTGAGGAGACGTCTGCGGCTGCTCGTGGTCATGGTGTTCCCTCCCGGCTGGCACATGGTGGCCGTCACCCTCGAGTTCCGGCGTATGCG
The DNA here is from genome assembly GCA_963755055.1 of uncultured Alphaproteobacteria bacterium. Lineage (GTDB taxonomy): Bacteria > Pseudomonadota > Alphaproteobacteria > Rhizobiales > Xanthobacteraceae > AP-16. The sequence continues at coordinate 72,411 of CAVWIS010000019.1, forward strand.
AGAATATGAGAGGCGATTTTTTATTGTCGGATGATATTTCCGAAGCCGGGGGCCGCTGTCAACGCCAAATCGGGACGAGTCGCTCAATCCAGGGGCGATCTCGCAAGCGCCGCGGCGCCCTTGGCGCCGAACTCGGCGGAGAGGCGGTCGGCGGCCGCCTGCACGATCCTGGTGCGGCTCTGCAGCGCCTGGATGGAGAGGCGCCAGATCGGGCCGGAGATGCCGAGCGCCCCGACCGTGTGGCCGGTGAAATCGCGCACCGGCACCGCCACGCAACGGACCTCGGCGTTGAACTCGCCGTCGTCGAAGGCGACGCCGCTGCGCCGGACCTCCTCGATCTCGCGCAGCAGCACCGCGACCTCGGTGATCGATTTCTCGGTCGAGGGCTTGAGCTCGACGCGCTCGAGGAAACGCTTGAGCTGATCGGGGCGCAGCGCGGCGAGAATGATTTTCCCCAGCGCCGTGCAGTGGGCCGGCCGGACGACGCCGACGCGGTCGGTCAGCTGGAACGCGCCGGGGCCGCCGGTGCGGGCGATCACCACCACGGCGTCGCCCATGCGCACCGCGAAATGGCTGCCCTCGCCGGTCTCCCGCGACATGTCCTCCAGCACCGGCATGGCGACGTTCACCATCTCGATCTCGTCGAGCGAGCTTGCCGCCAGCGCGAACAGCGGCCGGCCGACGCGATAGCGCTTGGACTCTTTTTCCTGGCGGATGTAGCCGAGCGACACCATGGTCTTGACCAGGTGGAAGGTGGTGGAGTTGTGCAGGCCGACCTGCTTGCTCAGGTCGGCGAGCCCGATCCCCTCGCGGTGGCGCGCGACCTCCTCGAGGATCGCGAAGGCGCGGCCCAGCGACTGGACGCCGACGCGCTGGCGGTCCTCGGCGTCGTCGTCGATATCGGCAGGCTGCAGCCGGGCGATCCCGGGATCGGCGGCCCGGGGCGGCGTGTGGAGGGGCTTTGCTTTCGTTCGCATTCGCACGGATCGTCCCTGACCGGCAGATAATTCGACGCTCTCATGGGCCGCAATCCCGGCTACGATCGCGGCGTCGAGCCCATCATCATGACCTTTGCCGTTCCGGAATGACAAAGGGCCATTCACCATATCGGATGCCTTGACTCCCCGACAACCCACTTTATAAATCTCGGCTGCCGCAACCAAGGCGCCGCGGGGTTCGCGGCGCGCGCTGCGCAGCTTGCGGTCCTTTCAGACAAGAGGTTCGGGAGCCATGAGCTCAGCACTGCCCTCCTCCACGGACGTGATCGTCGTCGGCGCCGGCAATGCGGCGTTCTGCGCGGCGCTGGCGGCGGCCGAGCACGGCGCCTCGGTGCTGATGCTGGAGCGCTCGCCGGAGGACGAGGCGGGCGGCAACAGCCGGTTCACCGCGGGCGCCTTCCGCTGCGTCTACGACGGCGTCGACGATCTGCGCGCGCTGATGCCGGACCTCACCGACGAGGAGGTCGCGAACTCCGACTTCGGCACCTACACCGAGGAAAAGTTCTTCGACGACATGGGCCGCGTCACCGAGTACCGGACCGATCCGGACCTGTGCGAGGTGCTGGTCACCCGCAGCAAGGCGACGATGCGGTGGATGCGCGACAAGGGCGTGCGCTTCGCCCCGATCTGGGGCCGGCAGGCCTACAAGATCGGCGGCAAGTTCAAGTTCTGGGGCGGCCTCACGGTGGAGGCCTGGGGCGGCGGGCCGGGGCTCGTCGCCTCGCTGACCGCGATCGCCGCCAAGAACAAGGTCGCCGTCGCCTACGGGGCCCGCGCGCTTTCGCTGATCACCGACGACGACGGCATCAAGGGCGTGCGCGTCAAGCACGACGGCAAGACCCGGGAGGTTGCGGCGAAATGCGTGGTCCTCGCCGCCGGCGGCTTCCAGGCCAATGCCGAGATGCGCACCCGCTATCTCGGCCCGGGCTGGGAGCTCGCGAAAATCCGCGGCACCCGCTTCAACACCGGGGACGGCATCCGCATGGCGCTTGACATCGGCGCCATGGCGACCGGCAACTGGTCGGGGGCCCACGCGGTCGGCTGGGACCGCAACGCCCCGGAATTCGGCGACCTGACGGTCGGGGACAATTTCCAAAAACATTCCTATCCGTGGGGCATCATGATCAACGCCAACGGCGAGCGCTTCGTCGACGAGGGCGCGGATTTCCGCAACTACACCTATGCCAAGTACGGCCGCGTGATCCTGATGCAGCCCGGCCAGTTCGCCTGGCAGGTGTTCGACGCAAAAATCATCCCGATGCTGCGCGACGAGTACCGCATCAAGCGGGTGACCAAGGTGCGCGCCGACACGCTGGAGGACCTGGTCAACAAGCTCGACGACGTCGATGCCGCAAGAGCCCTGGAAACCATCACGGCCTACAACAAGGCGGTGATGACCGAGGTGCCGTTCGATCCCAACGTCAAGGACGGCCGCGGCACCAGGGGGCTCACGGTGCCGAAGTCGAACTGGGCGAACACCATCGACCAGGCGCCGTTCGAGGCCTATGCGGTGACCTGCGGGCTGACCTTCACGTTCGGCGGCCTGAAGATCGACACCAGCGCCCGGGTGATCGACGGCGACGGCGCCCCGATCCCCGGCCTCTACGCGGCGGGCGAATTGGTCGGCGGCCTGTTCTACTTCAACTATCCGGGCGGCACCGGCCTGATGAACGGCGCCGTTTTTGGAAAGATCGCCGGCACGTCGGCGGGGCAGCGGGCGGCGCAGTCGCCGTAACGTTGCGAAGGTTTCGTAGGATGGGTCGAGCTCTTGCGAGACCCATCGGCGGCGTTGATGGGTTTCGCTGGCGCTCAACCCATCCTACAGATCCCTGACCGGCGACGTCACCACGAGAAATACGAGATCCACCAAACCGGTATTCTGGATCGAGTGATCGACGCCGGGCGGCAGGAAAATGTAGTCGTGCTTGCCCACCACGTGGTTGGTGCCGTCGATCTCCATCAAGCCTTCGCCCTCCAGCACGTGATAGACCTGCTCCTGCACCGTGTGCCGGTGCACCTTCACGTAGGCCATCGGCTGGTACATCGAGATGCGGTAGTCGATGTGCTGCGAGCCCTCCGCCTCGGGCATCACCAGGGGTTTCGACAGCGCGCCGCCGAAATGGTCAGGAAACTGCCGCCACGGGACCTCGGCGATGTTGCGGATGAACCATTTTCGTGTCGTCGTCATCATGTCCCCCAACCTTTCGGGATCTGCTCTACTTCGCCGGCACCGTGTCGCCCGGCACCCAGCGCTTGCCGAACACCGGCTCCTTGTAGGGCGTCGGCGGCAGCTGCCAGGTGCCGGTCGCCGGCGGGCGCACATCGGCGTCGACGTGCACGTCGAGCAGGAACGGCTTGTTGGCCTTGACGGCGTGCTCCAGCGCGCCCTTGAAATCCTGCGACTTGGTCACCGTGAGGCCTTCGACGCCGGCCGCGCGCGCCCAGGCGGCGAAGTCCGGGTTGTACGGCGTCTGGTTGGCGCCCTGATAGAACGCGGTGCCGAGCTCGCGGCCGCCGAACATGCCGTACTGGATGTCGCGGATCGACGCCCAGGCGAAGTTGTTCCAGACCACCCAGACCACCGGGATGTCGTACTCGACCGCGGTGCACAGCACGTGCGGCACCATGGTGAAGCAGCCGTCGCCGGCGATCGCCACGCACGGCCGGTCGGGCGCCGCGAGCTTGGCGCCGAGCGCGCCCGCCGCGCCGAAGCCCATGCCGGAGAAGCCCCAGGAGTTGAGCATGGTCTGCGGCCGGCGCGCCTTCCAGAACTGCATGTACCAGTTGTGGTTGACGCCGACGTCGCAGGCGAGGATGGCGTCGTCGGGCAGCACCGTCTGGCAGTCCGCCACCACGCGCTCGGGCCGGATCGGCGTGGCGTGGATGTCGAAGTTCGGCCGCGTGAAAGCCTCCCATTCCTGCGCGCCAGCCTTCGATCTCCGCGTGCCAGGCCTCGCAGCGCGCCGTCGGCGCGCGGCTTCAGCTGCTCGATCCCGGCGAGCAGCTGGCGCAGGAACGTGCGCGCGTCGGCCAGGATGCCGAGATCCGGCGGATAGTTGCGGCCGAGCTCTTCCGGATCGACGTCGACGTGGATGAGCTTTGCGTGCGGGAAATTCCACGAATAGCCGGGCAGCCATGACGAGGCCGAGCGGTCGTCGAAGCGCGCGCCGATCGCGATCACCACGTCGGCATGGCGGCCGGCCTGGTTGGCCGGGATAGGCGCCGTTGCGGCCGATGAAGCCGAGCGAGAGCGGATCGGTCATGTCGAGGCAGCCCATGCCGTTGGGCGAGGAGATCACCGGAATGCCGAGCTTGCGCGCGAAGCGCGGTCAGCTCGGCGCTCGCCTCGGCCAGCGTCACGCCGTGGCCGATGAAGAGCACCGGGCGCTCGGCCGCGAGGATCATGTCGAGCGCGGCGGCGATCTCCTCGGGCGAGGCGCCGCTGCGCTGGGCGCCGTGCGGCGGCGAGGCCGGCGGCACCTCGACGTCGTCCTCCTCCTGGAACACGTTGAACGGGACGTCGACGTTCACCGGGCCGGGGCGGCCCGACAGCATCGTGGTGGTCGCCTGGCGCAGCGCCAGCGGCAGCATGTCGACGCGGGTCGGCTGGAAGCTGCGCTTCACCACCGGGCGGATGCACGTTGGGGAAATCGGCCTGGTAGTGGCGGTTGATCTCCTGGAACGGGCTGCGGTTGAACTGCTGAGGTCGGCACGTTGGCGGTGATCGCGAGCAACGCCGAGGAGTCCGACAGCGCGACGGCGAGCGGCATCACGATGTTGGCGGAGCCGGGGCCGCAGGAGGTGAGCGTCGCCACCGGCCTCGTGGCGCACGCGGAAATAGGCGTCCGCCATGTGGGCGGCGACCTGCTCGTGGCGCGGCGAGACGAGCTTGATCCGGTCGCGCGCCTCGTAGAGCGAGTCGAGCATGCCGACATTGCCGTGCCCGCAGATGCCGAACACGTACGGGATCTTGTTCCTGACCAGATGCTCCGTGATCAGGTCGGCACCCTTCATTCGCGGCATGAGCTCAGGTCCATTCCATTCGATGCGGTCTCCCCGGCAGGCGGTTGCGCGCCGGATGGTCAGGAGTGCGCATCCCTTTGCGGGAATATCACAATATCAACTGACGTACAGCAATATGAGAAGAGGTGTCGGAGGGTGGATTTTTCGACCCTTGCGTCCGTTCATGTTTCGTTCTATCGATCGCCCGGTCGACAACGACAGGAGGACAGCATGAGCGCGGATCGTCACGTCACCCTTTATCATGCGCCGAACACGAGATCCTCCGGCGCCCTCATCCTGCTCGAGGAGCTGGGTGCGCCCTATGACCTGCATGTCATCAACATGAAGGCGGGCGAGCAGCGCCAGCCCGCCTATCTGGCGGTGAACCCGATGGGCAAGGTGCCGGCGCTGAAGCATGGCGATGCCCTGGTCACCGAGCAGGTGGCGATCTTTCTGTATCTCGCCGACCTGTTTCCCGAGGCCCAACTGGCCCCGCCGATCGGCGATCCGTTGCGCGGCCCCTACCTGCGCTGGCTCGCATACTACGGATCCTGTTTTGAGCCCGCCTTGGTCGACCGCGCGCTCAAGCGCGAGCCCGGCGCGCCGGCCATGTCGCCCTACGGCGACTTCGACACGATGCTGAAGACGCTCACGGATCAGCTCGCGCGCGGGCCCCATATGCTGGGCGATCGCTTCTCCGCCGCCGACGTGCTGTGGGGCACGGCACTGGCCTGGACCACGATGTTCAAGATCGTGCCCGAGCTCCCCCTCATCATGGACTACGTGAAGCGCATCGGCGTGCGGCCGTCGGTCGCCCGGGTCAAGGCCAAGGATGCGGAGCTTGCGGCGTCGCAGGCTGCGTGACCGCGCTCGGCCGACGGGGGACCGGGCTCGCCGTGTTGCGGCGTCCCGGCTCAGCGTCGGCCTTCCGCCGCGACGGCGGCCGGGGGCACCGGTGCCGCGGCGCCAACGGTCCGGCGGATGAGCAGGCGGCGCAGCGCTCGGAGGACCGGCACTTCGATCCAGCCGTAGACCGCAATTGCCGCCAGCGAGCAGACGACCAGCATGACCGCCATGGCGGGCACGCTCTGCGCCGGGTCGAGCAGGGCGGACCCCTTGGGCAGGACCCTGTCGCCTGCGTGGCGCACCAGCTCGATCACGATCGTATGGGTCAGGTAGAGCGCATAGGAGGCGTTGCCGAGCAGCAGCGCCGGCCGCCAGCGGCAGTGAAGCCCGGCCGAATGCAGCAGCAGCGCGGCGGTGACCAGAAGCGGCGGCATCGCGTAGGCGAGCGGAATGCCGGACCGTGCCTGCAGCCAGGCGGCGAACGGCGGATGGGCATTCCAGGCGAGAAACAGCGCGATGGCCGCGGTTGCCGCCGCCAGCACCAGCCAGCGGGCGGCGGCCGCGCCGCCGGCCAGCCCGCGCCAGAGATAGAACGAGGCGACGCCGAGGATGAGAAATGTCGTGTAGTCGTGGGCGTAGAAGGCGCAGACCGGCGCCGTGCAGCCGAGCCGCTCGGGAACCAGCTTGAACGCGACCAGCACCGCGCAGGCGAGCAGCGGGGCGAAGCGCCGGCTCACCAGCAGCATCGCGCCGAACACCAGGTAGAAGAACATTTCGAGGTTCAGCGTCCAGCCGACCGCGAGCAGCGGCTGCAGCTCGCCGGAGATGTCCTGGTAGGGAACGAAGAGCAGGCTCTCGGCGATGTGCCAGAACGACGCGTCCGTCCACATCCGCCCTGAGCCCTTGAGCGCGGCCAGCGCCACCGCCGCCAGCGTGCACAGCCAGTACAGCGGGACAATGCGGATGAAGCGGTGCACGAGGAACTGGTCGGCCCCCTCGCGCGTGATGTACGTCATGATGAAGCCGCTGATCACGAAGAAGACGGCCACCCCCTGGAATTCAGTGTGCACGCCGCCATTGAAGGTGAATGCGGTGTGATAGAATACGACGGCAAGCGCCGCGAGCCCACGCAGCACCTGCAGGTTCAGGATCACGTCCCGCGCTCCGCGCCGATCATCACGGCGGCCAGCCTAGCGCGCGGGCAGCCGGGGCGGAAGCCACGCGTCGTCCGCCCGGGCGCCCTCGGCTATGCGGTTTTCTCGTCGGCGCGTTTCGGCTTGGTGCCGGCGCCGCGGATGTTGACGAACTTGGACAGCAGGTCGAACCAGAACGGCGCGCCGAGCGAGAGCGCAAGCGCGGTCACGAACCAGCCGACGCTTTTCGTGAACCATCCCCAGAACGTGTCGGGCAATCCGCCGAGCTTGCCGTCGGGACCGTAATGCCATCCGACCGGCAGCAGCGGCCCCAGTACGTCGTTGGCCTGCTTGAACGCATTGCTGACATCAGTCGGCGTCGGCTTGGCCGGCGTGGTGCCCAGCCCCTTCTGCACGACGTCGCCGGCGACCGTAACGACCTTGTCGCGCAGCAGGTTGTTCGACCACAACGCATAGGAGACCGAAAACGTGTCGGCGTTCACGATCACCGCAACCGCGCAGCCGATGACGAGCGAGATCAGCTTGAGCTGTCGCTTGTAGGCGCCGCTCAAGCGCTCCATCGCGTCGTCGAACCAGGTGGCCAGGTTCTTGCGGAATGCATCGAGCTGGTGCTCGGCGTTGGTCAGGCTGGCGAGCAGCGCGCTCTTCAACCCGCTGGGCGGCAGGGCTTCGACGGCGGCCTGCACGTCCGCGAATGTGGGCGCCGGCTGTCCGGTCGCCTGATGGCCGGGGGTCAGCGCGCCGATCAGCGCCATCACGAAGGTCTCGGCCGACACGTAGGAGGGATGCTTGGTGTCGATCGCCGGAGGTATCGGGGGCGCCATGGCCGTCGCAGCCGCCGCCGCTGCTCCGGGACCTGCCGGCGTTGCTGGCGCGGGTTGGAACAGGCGCTTGATGGCGTGCCAGATCGTCTGTCGCGCCGTTCCTACGGCTTTCGCGGTCCCGGCGATCAGGGTGCTGTCGTAGAAGGCGGCGCGAATCGTCGGGTCGTCGAGGAGCCCCTGCAGGCCGGCGGCGAGCGAGGTGGACCTGAGCTCGAGCTTGGTGGCGATGAACTCGTTGATCACGGTGCAGACCAGGCTCAGCGTCAAATACATCAGGACGAGGCCGATGGCGATGTCGATCATGGTGTTCTGGAACATGGGTCCTGCCTCCCCGGATGCGCGCGGCTCAACTCTCGGACTTCGCGTAAGTCCTGCAACGGAAATGCCGCCCAATATTGCGGTGCCGTGCGAGCAGGCGTCAACGCGGGCGTGCGCCCGACGCCGGCGGAGCAGCGGGCCCGGCAGCGGCGGAAGCACGCGGCGATTCCTTGTGCGGCTCGGCCGGCCGGGGCAAGCTGGCGCTGTGTCGGGAGCGGCGATAGCGGACGGGACATTGGTGTTTAGCGCCTTTATCAGCTGCAGCCGCAAGGACCGCCGGCTGGCGCGAAGGCTGCATCGCACGCTCGACAAGTCTCGTACGCCGCGGGCGCTGCGGGGGCGGGCAACACCGCTCGGGACCGTACCGCGGCGGCTGGCGCGGATATTTTTCGACCGCGATGAGCGCGCCACGGCGCCGGGCCTCGCCGCGCCGGTGGCGCGGGCGCTGGAGCGTTCCGAGCAGCTGATCGTGTTGTGCAGCCCGCATGCGGCGGCGAGCAACTGGGTCAACGAGGAGATTCTCGCCTTCAAGCGGCTCGGGCGCGGCGAGCGCATCCATGCGGTGGTCCTCGACGGCGAGCCGCCGCACTGCTTTCCGCCGGCGCTGCAATTCAGCCTGGCGCCCGACGGCACGGTCTGCGAGGCGTCCGCCGATCCGCTTTCGACCGATCTGCGGCAGGGCGGCGAAGGCTGGGCCGAGGGATTGTGGCGGCTTCGGGCCGGCCTGCTCGGGGTCGATGCGGGCGAGCTGCGCCGCTGCGAGGCCGCGCGACGCCGCGTCTGCAGGCGGCGCCTCGTCGTGACCGTTGTCTCCCTTGCGCTGCTGCTGGCGGGCGCCGGGCTCGCCGCCGTGTCGGGGTGGCGTGACGCGGAAACCCGCAGCGCGGTCCTCGACCGGGCGGTCTCGTTTGCCTCGGGTGCGGTCGGCCGCGCGGTCGAGGCGCACGATCGGCTGCCGGGCGCCGTCATCGGCGGCTTCCTGGGCGCCGTGCAAGCAGGGCTCGATCGGCTGCTCGCGCAGGACGCCGGCAATGCGGCGCTGCGGGTCAGATACGCCCGCCTGGTGCTGGACATCTCGCGCCACTTCCGGACCGTCGGCCGCGGCGACAGGGCGATCGAGAGCGCGCGGGTGGCGGGTGGAATCTTTTCCTCGCTCGGTGCCGCAGATGCGCGCAATACCGGCTACCGCGGCGGCCTGATCGACGCCTGGATCGAGGAGGGCCATGCGAGGCTTCTTGCGGGTGACGCGGTCGCGGCGGCAACGGCCTTCGACCACGTCCGCGCCGCCGTGCTGCCGGAAGGCGTGCCGAGGCGCAGGAGCGAGGCGGTCGCCTTGCGGGGGCCTCCCGCCGAGGCGTTGCGCGGCGCCGCCGATCCCGCCAGGACGAAACGCGGCATCTCGGCGGCGCCACGCGACATGAGCCTGCCGGCCGAACTGGTGGAGCCGTGGGCGAGGGCGAAGGCCACCGTAAAGCTCGCCGATGTCGCCCTATCGCTCGGCCGGCTCGGCGAGGCGTCGGGCTGGTTCGCGGAGGCTCAGGACATTTTGCAGGATTTTTCCGCGCGCCCGGCGGACGCCGCCGTTCTGGCGCGCTACGGGCCAGTGGTGAGCGCTCGGCTTGCCGGCGACCTCGCGGCGGTCGCGATGCGCATCGGCGACGTCCATCGCCGCAGCGGCCGGCCCGGGCTCGCCCTCGACGCCTACGATGCGGCGTGGCGCGGCCTGGCACCGATCGCCGAGCGCGACCCGCGGAGCCGGGATTTCCGCCACGCCGCCGCCGCCGCCCAGGCGCGCCGCGGGCTCGCTCTGGACCAGCTGGAACGCCTCGAGGAGGCAGTGGCGACGCTCGCCGCCGCGGTCGGCGAATTGGAGGCGCTGTCGCGGCAGGATCCCGACAACGGCCGGTGGCGGCGCGACCTTCACCTGGCGCTGGGCGATCTCGGCGAGGCGCTGGGCGCCCAGGGCGAGCTTGCCCGCAGCCGCGACATGCTCCGCCGCGCCGAGACGGTTGCGCGCGATCTGGCGCGGCGCGATCCGGACGATCCGGTGTGGGCTCACGACGTCGCGGTAGCGCGGCTGGCGCTCGCGCTCGCGGCGCTGCGCGCCGGCGACAAGCCGGCGGCGGTGAGCGATTTTCGCGGTGCCGCAGCCGTGCTCGCCGACCTCGCGGGCCGGGAGGTGCGGGACGCCGCCTGGCTCCGCGAGCTTGCCGCGGTGCGCGGCGCGCTGGCGCTGCTCTTGCCGGGAGAGGGCGGCTGAAAGCCGAAAAGCCGCTACTCCGCAGTCAGCTCGGTGCTCCCGAACCCATCCAGCGAGAACACGAATGTCTCGCCCGCCTTGATCGGCAGGGTCGGGATCACGCTGCCGGTGATCACCACCATGCCGGCGGCGAGCGCGCGGCCGCGCTGGGCCGCCAGATTGGCGACCCAGGCAAGGGTGCTCAGCGGGTCGTCGGAAAATCCTTCATGAGCGGCGCGGCCGTCGATCGAAAGCTTCCCGGCAATGCGGTCGAGCGAGCGGCCCGGCGAGAACGCCACGTCGGCGCCGAGCACCACGCCGGCGTTCCAGCAATTTTCCGCGATGACGGAGAGCGCGTTGGTCTGCTTGTAGTCGGCGCGGCGGTCCTCGACGAGCTCGAAGGCCGGCATCACCGCCCCGACCGCGGCCTCGACGCTGTCGGCGGTGAACGGGGCGGCGGCCACCAGCAGATCCTTCTTGAGCCGCAGCCCGACCTCGCACTCGATCACCAGGTTCATGTGATCGGCGAGCCTGATCCGCGCCGGCGAGGCGTGCACGCGGCGCTCGAAGATCATCCCGCCGCACGGATGGTCGATCCCCATGAGCTGCTGCATGACTTTTGTGGTGGTAGCGATCTTGAGTCCGGCGATGCGTCCCTCGCGCTCGCCCAGGATCCGCACCAGCGCATCCTGCGCCGCATAGGCGTCCTCGACGCTGCGCGGCGTTATCCCGGGCGGAAGATTGGTGAACGGCACGCGGCGCGCATGGGCGTCGATGAGATGTCGGGCGACCGCGTTGGGGTCGAATGCTGTGTCCGTCATGGCGTTTCCTCCAAATTTTTTTGAACGACTTGCCGGGTGTTGCGTTGTCTCATGCCGCGGCCATCGCCGCCAGGGTCGGGGCCGCCTGGAATCCACGGCGGACATGGCCGCAATGTCCCAGGTTGCGCCGCGGCGTCGTCCGGTGCGGCGGACGAAGCGTGGCCATCATGCCGGAAGCGCAGCAGCATCGTGACCGAAAGGGGATGTCATCCATCCTCGTATCGGCTACAACACGAGCGGCGCTCGAACCGAAAAGGACAAGATGATGTCGCTCCTGATCAGCGTGCTCATTACGTTCCTGGTGGTGATCCTGGTGCTCTACCTGATCAACATGCTCCCGGTCGAGGCCAGGATAAAGCAGATCATCCAGATCATCGTGATCATCATCGGCGTCCTGTCGCTGCTGCGCGCCCTCGGCGTCGGATTTTAGCGTAGGGCGGGCAACGCGGCCCCGGCCTTCGTTTGATCGACGGCGTCGCATCCGCGTTGCCCACGCCGTCGGGCGGAGGTTGATTTGACCGCGTGGGCAAGGCGGGACGCCTGCTATGCCCGCGCAATGATTGCCTCGGCCGCCTTGCCCACCCTACGATCCGGGGTGTGTAGGGTGGGCAAATCGCCGGCACGGCGGGCATGACCGGATGATGCATTGCCGGCGATTTGCCCACGCGGTCCGACGCCGGCCCCGACCGCGTGGGCAAAATCGCGCGAGGCTCGCGCGAGCCGCGCCGTTCGAGCCTGCGATTTTGCCCCTACCACGCCTGCACCCTACGGCTCATCACCGCACCAGGGCGCCGCCGTCGACCGGCAGCGCCACGCCGGTGACGAAATTCGCCTCGTCGGAGGCGAGAAACAGCGCCGCATTGGCGACGTCCCAGGCGGTGCCCATGCGCCGGCGCAGCGGCACTTTGGCGTCGCGCTCGGCGGCAACCTCGGCGCGGCTGCGGTTCGATGTCCGGGCGCGGGTGTCGACCGCCATCGGGGTGTCCATCAGGCCCGGCAGGATTGCGTTGGCGCGCACGCCGTATTCGGCGTTCTGGATCGCCACCTGCTTGGTGAACTCGACCATCGCCGCCTTGGTGGCCTTGTAGGTGACCAGCGGATAGTTTTCATAAGCCGCGACCGACGAGATGTTGATGATCGAGCCCGCCTGCTGCGCCCGCATGATCGGCAGCACGTGCTTGACCGCCATGACGCAGCCGCGCAGGTTGATGGCGCAGACGCGGTCGAACGCCTCCTCGGTCAACTCGGTCACCGTGGCGTCGCCGCCGGCGATGCTCACCCCGACATTGTAGTGCAGGATATCGATGCGGCCCCAGCGACGGTGCGCGTCGGCGATCGCGGCGGCCAGCGTCGCCTCGCGGGTGACGTCGGCCTCGAACGCCACGCAGGAGCCGCCGTCCTTCGCCACCATGGCGGCGGTCTCCTGCGCCGAGGCGAGGTCGCGGTCGACGCCGAGGATCTTTGCCCCCTCCTGGGCGAAGCGCAGCACGGTGGCGCGGCCGTTGCCCATGCCGGTGCCGGGTCCCTGGCCGGCCCCGATGACGACGGCGATCTTGTTGGCAAGACGCATGAACTTTCCTCCGTTGAAATTCATTCCCGCTCGGTCGCGCGCGCCGGCCCGACCAGGGTGGCGCCGCCGTCAACCACCAGGGTCTGGCCGGTGATGTAGCGGGCGTGGCCGGAGAGCAGGAAGCGCACCGCAAGCCCGATGTCCCAGCCGCTGCCCTCGCGCCCGAGCACCGAGGCGCGGCGGCGCGCCTCGCGGCTCTGCTCGCTCATGCCGCCCGCATAGACCATCGGCGTGTATACCGGCCCCGGCGCCACGCAGTTGACCCGGATGTTGTCGCGTCCGTGGTCGACCGCCATGGCGCGGGTCAGCGCGATCACCGCGCCCTTCGAGGTCGTATAGGCGGTGAGCCCGCGCGGGCGCAGCGCCGAGATCGACGAGACGTTGACAATGGCGCCGCCCTTTGCGGTCGCGATCATCGCGGGAATCGCGTGACGCGCCGCCAGGTACATGGTCTCGACATTGACCTGCATGATGCGGCGCCAGTCCTCGGGCGGCATCTCGACGACGCTGCCGCGGCCGCCGATGCCCACATTGTTGTCGAGGAAATCGAGCCGCCCGAAACTCTTCAGCGCGGCCTCCACCATTTTGGCGCACTGCGCCTCGTCGGTGATGTCGGCGGAAAACGCCGCGGCCGCGCCGCCGTCGGCGGCCACCATCTCGACCGTGCGCTCGGCGAGTTTCTGGTCGCGGTCGACCACCAGGACTTTGGTTCCGGCGCGCGCCAGCAGGATCGCGGTGGCGCGGCCGTTGCCGATCCCGTCGCCCGCCGCGCCGCCGCCGGTGACGATCGCCACTTTTCCCGCGAGCCCGAGATCGTCGGGCACGTTTGCTTCAGTCATGTCGCTCTCCTCACGGCAGTCCGGCACCCGGGACGTCGACGCGCACTACCTCGATGCGGCCGTCGCGCTTGGCGGCCTGCTGCGGGCCGCTCCCCGACGAGGTGCAGATGAACAAGGTGCGGCGGTCGTCGCCGCCGAGCATGCAGGCAAAGGCGCCCTGGGCGCCGGTCGAGATGGTCCCGGCGATCGCGCCGCCGTCGCGGACGCGGATCACCTGGTTGCCGCGCGCATCGGTCACCCAGATCGCGCCCTCGGCATCGAGGCAGATTCCGTCGGGAAAGCAGCCGGGAAGGTCGGCGAACAGTCTTCGGTTGGACAGCGTGCCGTCGTCGGCGATGTCGAAGGCGGTGAGCCTGTGGCCTTGCGTCTCGCCGACGATCAGACGCTTGCCGTCCGGCGTGATGACGCTGCCGTTGGGAAACAAGAGATCGTCGGCGGCGCGCGTCACCGAGCCGTCGGGATCGACGCGCACCATGCAGGTGGCGCGCAGCGGCTCGCCGGCGTGGCGGTCGTAGCCGAAATTGCCCACATAGGCGCGGCCCTTGGCGTCCACCACCATGTCGTTGCAGGGACCGGTGGCGAAATCCTTGAGGTCGGCGATGATGTCGAGCCTGCCGCCGGCGAGCCGGAGCAGTCGCTTGTCCAGCATCGACACGATCAGGAGATCGCCCGCCGGCGTCCAGCCGAGGCCGGAGGGACGCTGCGGCACCTCGACCACGGTCGTTGCCTTGCCGGCCGGGTCGACCGTCATCACCCTGTTCGTATAGAAATCCGAGAGCCACAGCCGGCCGTCGCGCCAGCGCGGGCCCTCCGGAAAGGTCAGCCCGTCGAGCAGCACGGCGGGTTTGTCGTCTTGCGGCATCCCTTCCTCCCCCCGGGCGACTTGTCAGACATCGCCCTTTTCCATTGTGGTGCGCCGGCGCGACCGGCGCACCTTTTATCCATGGACCGCGCAACAATGCACAGCGGTACGGCACGTTGCGAGAGATTTGTGCACTGCAAAAATATTGGACTTCATGCCCATAAAATCGGCACGAAAACCATCAGATGAAAGTTTAGTCAATCAAAAATATGGTTATATTTCAATCACTTAAGACGCCAGAACGGTTGGCCCGGCTCTTGCTAACCATCCGCGTGTGAAGCGGCGGAAAGTCGATATCAACCAGGCAACGCCGAGGAGAGGACAGCGCATGTATTCGGAGACTGTGGATCATTTCGCCGGGGTTGCGGCGAAGAAGGCGGAGTTCCTGCGGCGTGCCCCGATCGGGTTCTGGATCTCGTCGATGATGGCCGGCGCCTATGTGGGCATGGGGATCATCCTGATCTTCTGCGTCGGCTCCGACGTCGACCCCGGCTACCGGCCGCTGATCATGGGAACGTCGTTCGGCATCGCGCTCACCCTGGTGGTGTTCGCCGGCTCCGACCTTTTCACCGGGCACACCATGTTCATGTCGCTCGGCGCGTTGCGGGGAAGGATTGGCCCGGCCGACGTCGCTGCGTCGTGGTCGGTCACCTGGCTCGGCAACCTGATGGGCGCGGCGCTGCTCGCGGCGATCTTCGTGGCGGGCGGCGGCGGCGCGATGCTGCATTCCAAGAGCCAATTCCTGATGACGGTGGCGAGCGCGAAGATGAACGCACCGGCGCTGGAGCTCTTCATGCGCGCCATCCTGTGCAACTGGCTGGTCTGCCTGGCGCTGTGGATGTCGGCGCGGATGACCAGCGACACCGCCAAGTGCATCGCCATCTTCTGGTGCCTGTTCGCCTTCATCGGCAGCGGCTTCGAGCATTCGGTCGCCAACATGACGCTGCTGTCGGTGGCGCTGATCGCCGAGCATCCGGCGACCGTGAGCGTCGCCGGCCTCTGGCACAATCTCGTCTGGGTCACCTGCGGCAACATCGTGGCAGGCGCGGTGTTCATGGGCGGCGGCTACTGGCTCGCCTCGCGCACCCCGGAGCCTTCGGCCGCGCCGCTCCTGGCGCCCGCCGAATGAGGCTGCGAGTTTAGCCTGGGAGAATACGCGTGACGATGACGGGTCCCGACTTCACCGAGGAGCAGAAGCAATATCTGCAGGGGTTTTTCGCCGGGATCCTGACCCGGCGCGGTGCCGGCGCGGCGAGCGCTGCCCCCATCGCCATTCCGGGCACCAATGGCGCCGGGCCGGTGTTGTCACCCGCCGCGCCCGCGCCATCCGGACCAGAGGCGATCCATCGCGCCGCGCAGGACCGTTTCCTCGCCGAGGGGAAGAAGCTCACGGCCGAGGAGATGGCGAAGCGGACCAAGAACCCGTTCGACATGTGGGACGAGATGCGCGCCAACGCGGCGACGGGCGAAATTTCCCAAGGGCACCGACGTCTTCCTGCACAAGTTCCATGGCCTGTTCTACGTGGCGCCGGCGCAGAACGCCTTCATGTGCCGGCTGCGCATGCCCGACGGCATCCTGAACGTCGCATCAGTTGCGCGGGATTGCCGACACTCGCCGAAATCCATGCGGGCGGCTATGCCGACATCACGACGCGCGCCAATCTGCAGATCCGCGAGATCGCCGCCGGATCGATCATCGAGGTGCTCACCGGCATCCAGGAACTCGGGCTCACCTCGCGCGGCTCCGGCGCCGACAACATCCGCAACATCACCGGCAGCCCTACGGCGGGCATCGACCCGCATGAGCTGATCGACACGCGGCCGCTCGCCCGCGCGCTGCATTATCCCATCCTCAATCATCGCGAGCTCTACGGCCTGCCGCGCAAGTTCAACATCGCGCTTCGACGGCGGCGGGCGCGTCGCGGTGCTCGAGGACACCAACGACATCGGCTTTGCGGCCGTCTCGGTCGGCCGAGGGCGAGACGGTGCCGGCCGGCGTCTATTTCCGCGTGCGGCCTCGGCGGCATCACCGGTCACGGCGATTTCGCCCGCGACACCGGCGTGCATGCTGGCGCCGGAGGAGTGCGTGCGCGGTGGCGGTTGCGCTGGTGCGCGTCTTCATCGACCACGGCGACCGCACCGACCGCACGCAAGGCGCGGCTCAAATACGTGCTCGAGCGCTGGGGCCTCGACGGATTCGTCGCCGAGGCGGAGAAACATCTGCCGTCCCGGCTGCGCCGGTTCCCCCTCGAGCGCTGCGCGCCGCGCAAGCCGCAGCCGAAGGGCGGCCATCTCGGCGTGCACCCGCAGCGCCAGGCCGGGACTCTCCTATATCGGCGTGGTGGTCCCGGTCGGGCGGCTCGAGCGTCGCCGCAGATGCGTGGCCTCGCCGATATCGCCGCGCGTCACGGCAGCGGCACGCTGCGGCTCACCGTATGGCAGAACCTGCTGATCTCCGACATGCCCGAGCACGCAGATCGCCGCCGCGCAAGGCGGCGATCCGCGCGCTCGGCCTCGACTACGAGGCGACGGCCATCCGCGCCGGCCTCGTCGCCTGCACCGGCAATACCGGCTGCAAGTTCGCGCTGAGCGACACCAAGGGCCAGGCGCTGGCGCTCGCCGAGCACCTCGAGGCGCGGCTCGCGCTCGACACGCCGCTCAACATCCACCTGACCGGCTGCCCGAATTCCTGTGCCCAGCATTATGTCGGCGACATCGGCCTGCTCGCCACCAAGGTCGGAGGTCGGCGACGACGTGGTCGAGGGCTACCACATCCACGTCGGCGGCGGCGCCGGCGCCGAGCAGAAACTCGCCCGCGAGATTTTTCGCTCGGTGGTGTTCGCCGAGGTGCCGGGCCGCATCGAGCGCCTGCTGAAGACCTATTTGGAGCACCGCCGCGACGCAGAAAGCTTTCACTCATTCACCGGCCGTCACAGCGTCGACGAGCTCACCGGCCTGATCGACCAGGCGGCATGAGGTTGCATGCGCTCGCGACGCTGTCCGTGACAGCCGACAGATCGGAACTGCCGTCATGACCTACATCGCCCCGATGATCCCGCAGAACTCGCCGTTCACGCCGGCGCAGCAGGCTTGGCTCAACGGCCTGCTGGCCGGCCTGGTCGGGCCGGACGGCATCACGCCGGGCTTTCCGGCGGCGGACGTCGCCGCGGTTCCGGCGGCGGACCTCGCTGCGGGCGCGCCGAGCGTCGCCGCAGCGCCTGTCGCGCCGGAGCCGGAAGACTTTCCCTGGCACGATCCGGCGCTGGCGATCGACGAGCGGATGCGGCTCGCCGACGGCAAGCCGCTGGAGCGCCGGATGATGGCCGCCATGGGCCAGCTCGACTGCGGCCAATGCGGCTATCTGTGCCAGAGCTATGCCGAGGCGATCGCCCGCGGCGAGGAGAAGAGCCTTGGCAAATGCGTACCGGGCGGCAAGGAAACCTCCCGCATGCTCAAGGAGCTGATGGCGACGCCGCAGGCATCCGTCGCAGCGCCGGCGAGTGTCGCCAAGGCCGCGCCGGTGGCGCCGCCGGCTCCCGATCGGCCGTTGACCGCACGTTTCGACGGGGCGTCGCCGCTCAACCGCGCCGGGTCCGACAAGGACACCCGTCACGTGGTATTCCGCAGCGAGGACTCAGCCCTCGCCTACCGGGTCGGCGACACGCTCGGGGTCAATGTCGCCAACGATCCGGAGATCGTCGACGCCATCGTGGCGCGGCTCGGCGCCTCGCCCACGCTCGACGTCGAATGCCCGGACGGTCGACATCGCCCGCTGCGCCAGGCGCTGCTCGAAACCTGCGACATCGGCCGTCCGTCCGACCTCTCGATCGAGGTGCTCGCCTCGCGGGCCCGCGACCCTTCGGAAGGCGACCGGCTGCAGGCGCTCGCCGAAGGCTATCCGGGCGCGGAGCCGACCGACGCCGATCTGCTTGATCTCTTGATGGCGTTTCCCTCGGCCAAGCCGCCGGTGCAGGAGCTGGTTCTGGCACTGACAAAACTCGAGCCGCGGCTCTACTCGATCTCCTCGTCGCCCAAGGCCAATCCCGGCGAGGTGCATCTCACGGTGGCCGCGGTGCGCTACCAGGTGCGCGGGCGCAAGCGCAAGGGCGTGGCCTCGACCTACCTGGCGGAGCGCGTGCAGCCCGGCGCGGCGCTGCCGGTCTACATCAAGCCGGCGCATGGTTTCGCGCTGCCGGAGAAGCTCGACGTCCCGATCATCATGATCGGCCCCGGCACCGGGATCGCGCCGTTCCGCGCGTTCCTGCAGGAGCGGCGCGCCGTCGGCGCCACGCGGACGCAACTGGCTGTTCTTCGGCGACCAGCGCCGCGATTACGATTTCCTCTACGAGGAGGAGCTCGAGGGATATCGCAAGGACGGGTTTCTGGATCTCGACGTCGCGTTCTCCCGCGACCAGGCGGAGAAGATCTACGTCCAGCATCGGATGCTCGAGCACGCCGCGGAGATTTTTGCCTAGCTCCAGGACGGAGCCCACCTTTACGTGTGCGGCGACGCGCAACGCATGGCGCGGGATGTCGACGCGGCGCTTGCTCACATCATCGCCAAGCATGGCGCCATGGAGATTTCGGCCGCCAAGGCCTATCTGGCCGGGCTGACGCGGGACAACCGCTACCAGCGCGACGTTTATTGAGGGTCTCGAGGGCCGTCGTCCTTCCGGCCGCGTCATCGTGCCTGCCGGCGATCACCGGGCACGAGACGAGGCACGACCTTGCGCCGATGCTTCCGTGGTGCTTACTCGGTCGTCTGCCTGCACAGGGCGATGACGATCGGGAGGACCGACCACAATGAGCGGCGCGCTCGCTGGCAAGCGGATCGTGGTGCCGGAAACCCGCGAGCTCGACGTATTCGCCGGCATGCTCGAGCGGCACGGCGCGACGACGCTGCGCTGCCCGCTGGTGTCGATCCACGATGTTGCGGACGCAGCGCCCGTCACCGCGTGGCTCGCCCGCTTCGTCGGGATGGATCCGCCCGACGACCTGATCCTGCTGACCGGCGAAGGGTTGTCGCGGCTCATCGGCTTTGCCCGGCGTGCCGGCCTGGAGGAAGAATTCGTCGCGCGGCTGGCGAAGGTGCGAAAAATCACCCGCGGGCCGAAGCCGGCGAGGCGGCTGCACGCGATCGGCCTCAGGCCCGACATTGCCGCCGCGGAACCGACCACCACCGGTGTCATCGCGGCGCTGCAGGGAGAGAACCTTAAGGGGCGCCGGGTCGCGGTCCAGCTCTATCCGGACTCGCCGGATCGGACGCTGGTCGAGTTCCTCGCGCGGGCGGGCGCCGCCGTCGATCCGATCCTGTGCTACGTCTACGGCTCGCAGAGCGACGATGCAAAAGTCGTCGACATGATCGACGAGATGGCGGCGGGCCGCGTCGATCTCGTGGCATTCACCAGCTCGCCCCAGGTCAGGCGCCTGACCGACGTGGCGCGAATCCATGGGCGGGATGCCGCGTTGCGCAGCGGGCTCGCCCGCACCACCATCGCGGCGGTCGGCCCGGTCGTGACCCGGGCGATCGAGGCGGCCGGCGGGCAGGTGAGCATCGCGCCGTCGGAGAGCTTTCATCTCAAGCCGATGGTCACCGCCATCGTTGCGGCGATCGCGCCAGCATGATCGCGGGATTCAATCCGAAGCCGTAGCTCGATCCGATGGTGCTGCGGGACCGTCGCGGCGCATTTGATTCAGATCATTGTTTCGGCGCCGCGGCGCCGCCATCAGGGTCCCGGCGCCCGGAGGCCACATGTCGACCTATCGTCTCGATAAACTGTTCCGACCGCGTTCGCTGGCCGTCGTCGGGGCGAGCCCGCGGGAAGGCTCGCTCGGCCGCGCGGTCATTCGCAACGTGCGGGCGGCAAAATTCGCCGGCACCGTCCACCTGGTCAATCCGCGCTATCCCGAGATCGAGGGTATCGCGACGGTGCCGAGCCTGGAGGCGCTTGCCGAGGCCCCCGACCTGGTTGTCATCACGGTACCGCCGGCCATCGTGCCGGCGACGGTCGCCGAGGCCGGGCGGAAGGGCGCCGCGGGGGCGATCATCATCACGGCGGGGCTCGGCCATGGTCCGGGATCGCTGCTGGAGCAGACCGAGGCGGCCGGCCGCGAGCACTCGCTTCGTCTGGTCGGTCCCAATTGCCTGGGTGTGATGGTGCCGACGGCCCGGCTCGATGCGAGCTTTGCGACCAGCATGGCGCTCCCGGGCGATCTCGCGCTGGTCGCCCAGTCGGGCGCGATCGCCGCCGGCATGGTCGAATGGGCGGCGCAGCGGCGGATCGGCTTTTCCGCCGTGGTGTCGATCGGCGATCAGGTCGACGTCGATTTCGGCGACCTGCTCGACTATTTCGCCACCGACCGCGCGACCCGCGCGATCCTGCTCTATGTCGAATCCATCAGGCAGGCGCGGAAGTTCATGTCGGCGGCGCGTGCCGCCTCGCGCACCAAGCCGGTGGTCGTGGTGAAGGCCGGCCGCCATGCCCAGGGCGCCCGCGCGGCGGCGACCCATACCGGCGCGCTCGCCGGCTCCGACGCCGTCTACGAGGCGGCGTTCCGCCGCGCCGGCCTGCTGCGCGTGCTCGATCTCGGCGAGCTGTTCGACGCCGCCGAGACCCTCGGCCGGCAGCGGCCGTTTCCCGGCAGACGGCTCGCCATGCTGACCAACGGCGGCGGCGTCGGCGTGCTGGCGATCGACCGC
This sequence comes from uncultured Alphaproteobacteria bacterium, assembly GCA_963755055.1. Classification (GTDB taxonomy): domain Bacteria; phylum Pseudomonadota; class Alphaproteobacteria; order Rhizobiales; family Xanthobacteraceae; genus AP-16. Next base: position 93,584 of record CAVWIS010000019.1, read on the forward strand.
CTGATCGATCTCGGCGGGGCGCCTGCCGAGATCTCCCCGGAGACGCGCGCACGCCTCGACGAGATGCTGCCGCCCACCTGGTCGAAGAGCAATCCGATCGACATCGTCGGCGACGCCGACGCCAAGCGCTATGCGGCGGCGCTCGAGGCGCTCATCGCCGACAAGGCGAACGACGCCATCCTGGTGATGAACGTGCCGACCGCGCTGGCCTCGGCGCCGGAGACGGCAAAGACGGTTTCCGCCATGGCGGTGGAGAACCGCAAGAAGTCGTTCCAGGCGAAGCCGATCTTCGCCGCCTGGATCGGCGCCGACGAAACCGTGTCGAAGACTTTCGAAACCGCGAACGTTCCGCACTTCGCGACCGAGGCCGATGCGGTACGCGGCTTCATGCATCTGGTGCGCTACGGCGAGGCGCGCGACGCCCTGATGGAAGTGCCGCCGAGCCTGCCCGAGCACTTCGTGCCCGACGTCGGCCTGGCACGCCGGGTCGTCGAGGAGGTCTTGCGCGACGGACGCACGTGGCTCGATCCGCTCGAGGTGGCAAAACTGTTCTCCGCCTACGCGATCCCGATCGTGCCCACCATTCTGGCGCACGACGCCGACGACGCCGCCCGCGTCACGGCCGGCTTCCTGCGCGACGGCGGCACCGTGGTGGTCAAGATCCAGTCGCGCGACATCGTGCACAAGTCCGACATCGGCGGGGTGCGGCTCAACCTGGCGACGGCGGAGGCGGTGCGTGCCGCGGCCGCCGGAATCATCGCGCGGGCCAGGTCGGCGCTGCCCGAAGCGCGGATCGCCGGGGTGACGATCCAGCCGATGGTGATCCGCCCCAAGGCGCGCGAGCTGATCGCCGGCATCGCCGACGATCCGACCTTCGGGCCGGTCATCGTGTTCGGGCGCGGCGGCACTGCGGTCGAGGTCATCAACGACAAGTCCCTGGCGCTGCCCCCGCTCGATCTGAAGCTCGCCGAGGGCCTGATTGCCCGCACCCGGGTGTCGCGGGTCCTGAAAGCCTATCGCGACGTTCCGGCGGCGAAAGCCGGCGAGGTGGCGCTGGTGCTGGTCAAGCTCGCCCAGCTCGCCGCCGACATTCCCGAGCTGCGCGAGCTCGACATCAATCCGCTGCTCGCCGACGAGACCGGCGTGATGGCGCTCGACGCCCGCGTGGCGGTGGCGCCGGTGGAGCAGAAGTTCAAGAGCGGCGGACATCCCCGCTTCGCCATCCGGCCCTATCCCAAGGAGTGGGAGCGCGAGGTCGCGCTCGAGGACGGCACGACGATCCTGGTGCGCCCGGTGCGTCCCGAGGACGAGCCGATGTTCCACGCCTTCTTCGCGCAGGTGACCATGGAGGATCTCCGGCTGCGCTTCTTCGCGCCGGTCAAGGAGTTCAGCCACCTTTTTGTCGCCCGCCTGACCCAGCTCGACTACGCGCGCGCCATGGCGCTCGCCGCGATCGACCGCAGGACTGGCGACCTGCTGGGCGCGGTGCGGCTGCACGCCGACGCCGAGTACGAGACCGGCGAGTACGCGATCCTGGTGCGCTCCGACCTCAAGGGCCGCGGGCTCGGCTGGAAGCTCATGGAGCTGATCATCGAGTATGCCCGCAGCGAGGGCCTGAAGAAGATCGAGGGCCAGGTGCTGCGCGAGAACACCGTGATGCTCACCATGTGCAAGCAGCTCGGCTTCCTGGTGCGCTCCGACCCGCAGGACGCGAGCCTGGCGCTGGTGACGTTGAGCCTGACGGAGGACAAGGGAGGCAAGAGCGGGCAGTCATGAGGCTTGCTGCTCTTGCAGGCGCCGGACGTCAGTTGGACCGGGGAAAGCGCGCTGTCGGGCCGGCTTCTGCCGTGGCCTGCGGGCAAGATCGTCGTGGCCGGACGTGTGGTAGAAATGGAGGTCGGCCCTGCCGGAGCCGAGACCCAGTCAACGTACGCCGAAACAATCCGGCGGCACGATCGTCCTTGCATGGTCGATGGCACGAGTCCGGTGCAATTTCTTGATATAAAGCGGCGGCGTCACGGTTCGTTCTTGGGATCGAGCACCGATGGCTCGCGAAACAACCGCTCGAGACGCGGATGACGACGCGGCGGCGCATCGAGCGCGGCCACGAAAGCGTCCCAGCTCTTGGCATCGACCATGAAAATACGCCGATCCGCGAGCCGTTCCTCGGCCTCGCGCAGCGCCGCGTCCAGCACGAACTCGCTGAGCGATTTGCGCTCGGCGCTTGCAGCCGCCTGCAAGGTCTGTTTCGCAGCCCGGGTCAGCCGAAGATCCAGCTTTTCCGTCCGATTGCTGCGTCGGGTCACATCTCGCCTCCTGAGCGGGAGGATATCCTGACATTCCGGGCCGCCGAATGGTCCGCCATCCAGGACATCTCGAGAGGATACCCTACACCTCCAGCCACTCCTTGCGCACGGCGGCGTTGGCGCGCAGGTCCGCCGGCGTACCCTCGAACACGATGCGGCCGTGGCCCATGACGTAGAGGCGGTGCGAGATGGCGAGCGCGATGGTGAGCTTCTGCTCCACCAGCAGGATCGATATTCTTCGCTCGGCGATGCTCTGCAGCAGGGCGGCGATGCGCTCGACCATCTGCGGGGCGAGCCCCTCGGTCGGCTCGTCGATCATCACCAGGTCGGGGTCGCCCATCAGGGTGCGGCAGATGGTGAGCATCTGTTGCTCGCCGCCCGACAGCACGCCGGCGGGAGTGTCGGCGCGCTCCTCGAGCACCGGAAACAGCCGGTAGGTGTCGGCAAAGGTCCAGCGCCCGGGTTTGCGTCCGCCCTTCTCGCCGAGCATCAGGTTTTGCGCGACGGTGAGCGTCGGGAAGATCGAGCGGTCCTCGGGCACGTAGCCGACGCCGCGATGGGCGATCTCGAACGGTTTGAGCCCGGCGATCGGCTCGCCCTTGAACACGATGGCGCCATGCGGCGGCACGTCGCCCATGATCGCCTTCAGCGTGGTGGAGCGGCCGACGCCGTTGCGGCCCAGGATGCTGACGATCTCGCCGTCGCCGACATTGAGGTGCACGCCCTGCAGGATGTGGCTCTTGCCGTAATAGGCGTGGAGGTCGGAGACTTCGAGCATCACGCCGCCGTCCCCAGATAGGCCTGTTGCACCGCCTGGTCGGCCTTGATCCGCGCCGGCGTGTCGCTGGCGATGATTTGTCCGTAGACCAGCACCGAGATGCGGTCGGCGAGATCGAACACCACGCCCATGTCGTGCTCGATCATCACCAGGGTGCGCGCCTCGCTCACCTTGCGGATCAGCGCCACCGCGGCCTCGGTCTCGGCATTGTTCATGCCGGCGGTCGGCTCGTCGAGCAGGATGATGTCGGCGCCGCCCGCGATGGTGATGCCGATCTCCAGCGCCCGCTGGTGCGCATAGGCGAGCACGCCGGCCTGGATGTGGCGGCGGTCGATCAGGTTGATCTCGCCGAGAATCTGCTCGGTGCGCTCGCGCACGTCGGGCAGCGCGTCGATATTGTGCCAGAACGAGTAACGGTAGCCCATCGACCACAGCACGGCGCAGCGCACGTTCTCCCAGACGGTCAGCCGCGGAAAGATGTTGGTGACCTGGAAGCTGCGCGACAGGCCGCGCCGGTTGATCTCGAACGGCGCCAGCCCGGTGATGTCCTCGCCGTTGAGCCGTACCGTGCCGGCGGTCGGCGCCAGCCGGCCGCTGATCAGGTTGAACAGGGTGGATTTGCCGGCGCCGTTGGGGCCGATCACCGCGTGGCGCTCGCGCGACTCGATGGCGAGGCTGACCCCGCGGATGATCTCGGTGCGGCCAAAACTCTTGGCGATGTCGGTGAGCTCGACGGCGGTCGCGGTCATCGGCCGGACCCTCGCGCAGCACCGAGCGCCGCCTGCCAGGCATTGCCGACCACCGGCCAGGTGCGGCGATAGGCGAGGAAGCCGCCCGCCGTGAGCGCCGCGGCGGCGACCCAGGGGAGCGGCCGGGCGGCATCGAGCGGCACGCCGAGAAACGACATGGCCGAGCCGCTCGAGGCCTTCACCATGAGCCGATAGGCCATCTCGATCACCAGGCTGGTGCCGAGAAGCGTGATCAGCGCCGGCACCAGCGCCAGCAGATAGGCGGGGAGCACCCGATGCACCACCCGGGCGTGCCACAGCGGCGCGTGCATCATCATCAAGCCGGCGATCCCGCCCGGCGCGAACATCACCATGCCGATGAACATCAGGCCGAAATAGAGCTGCCAGATCTCGGTGAGGTCGCTGAGCATCGTCTGCAGATAGGTGACCAGGATGGCACCGAGCACCGGGCCGATGAAGTTGCCGACGCCGCCGACGAAGGTCGCCAGCAGCACGATGCCGGACTGCGCGGCGCCGACGGAGCCGGCATTGACGATCTCGAAGTTGATCGCCGCGAGCCCGCCGGCGATGCCGGCGAACAGGCCGGACAGGCTGAAGGCGATGAAGCGCACGGTCTGCGGATTGTAGCCGACGAACTGCGCGCGCTCCGGATTGTCGCGCACCGCGTTGCACATGCGGCCGAACGGCGTGCGGGTGAGCGCATACATGGCGATCATCGAGATGAGGCACCACGCGGCGATCAGGTAGTAGACCTGGATCTGCGGCCCGAAGTTGAGATCGAAGATGCGGAACAGCTTGGTCCGGTTGGTGTTGATGCCCTCCTCGCCGCCGAAGAAGCTGCGCAGGATGAGCGAGCTCGAGCCGACCAGCTCGCCGAGACCGAGCGAGATCATCGCGAAGGCCGTGCCGCCGCGCCGCGTCGACACCGAGCCGAAGATGATGCCGAACACCAGGCCGGCGAGGCCGCCGACCAGGGGGACGAGCACTACCGGAATCGGCAGCGCGTCGCGGACGAAGAGGTTCATGGCATGCACGACGAGGAAGCCGCCGAGCCCGTAATAGACCGCGTGGCCGAACGACAGCATGCCGGTCTCGCCGAGCAGCATGTTGTAGGACAGCGCGAACACGATCATGATGCCCATCAGGCTCATCATGGTGAGCGCCGAGCCCGAAGTGAAGATCTTCGGCAGCACGGCGAGAACCAGCGCCGCCAGCACCCAGACCCCGTAGCGCCGCAGCAGGGCCAGCGCGTCGATCGACGGCGCGGTCCGGCCGGCGCGCTTGGCGATGTCGGTCATGTGTCGCGCGTCCCCAACAGGCCGGTCGGGCGGAACACCAGGACCAGCACCAGCAGCAGATAGGGGATCACCGGCGCCACCTGCGCGACCGGGATCTGCCAGATGTCGGACAGGAAGTTGTCGGGGGGAAGCGTGATGCCGACGAGCCCGAACGCATCGGCGAGCGACACGTTGACTGACACCGCGAAGGTCTGGATCAGCCCGATCATCAGCGAGGCGATGAAGGCGCCGAGCAGCGACCCCAGACCGCCCACTACCACGATGACGAAGACGATCGGGCCAAGCAGCCCGGCCATGTTCGACTGGGTCACCAGCGCCGGTCCGGCGATGACGCCGGCCACCGCCGCGAGGCCGGTGCCGACGCCGAACACCAGCATGAACACCCGCGGCACGTTGTGGCCGAGCATCGCCACCATGTTGGGGTGGGTGAGCGAAGCCTGGATGATCAGCCCGACCCGGGTGCGGGTGAGCACCATGAGCAGCACCACGAAGATGCCGACCGCGATCAGCAGCATGAACATCTTGTAGGCGGGATAGTTCGTCGAGAAGATGGTGAAGGCGGGGAAATCGAACAGCGCCGGCACCCGGTAGTCGACCGGCAACTTGCCCCATACCATCTGCACCAGCTCCTCGATCACGAAGGCGAGGCCGAAGGTGAACAGGAGCTCGGCGACGTGGCCGTGGCGGTGGACGCGGCGCAGACCAAAGCGCTCGACCACCGCGCCGATGGCGCCGACCAGCAGCGGGGCGAGGATGAGCGCCGGCCAGAACCCTAAAAATTGCGAGACCTGGAAGCCGAAGAAGGCGCCCAGCATGTAGAAGCTCGCATGGGCGAAATTGAGCACGCCCATCATGCTGAAGATCAGGGTCAGCCCGCTCGCCAACAGGAACAGCAGCATGCCGTAGAGCACGCCGTTCAAGGTGGAGATGATGACGAGCTCGAGCACGGGCTATCGCGTCCCCCCTAGGCGCGCCGCAAACCCGGCGAGCCTACCTGGAGCATATCCCGATCAGGTTGATCGGGATATGCTCTAGAAATCCTTTTGTGGCGCATGTCCTTTGACGGCGAACCGCGCACACTTCGCCGGGACATGCGCTGGCATCGGCATGAGCGGGCTCCGCCCTGTCGGCAGCCCCTCATCCGCGCCTCTCCCCGATGGGGGAGAGGGTGTCGCGCCGAGTTCGACGCGACACCCGTGTTCAGTCAATCAGCGTCGCGAGCCTCACATGGTCGGCCGGTTCATCTTGCAGGTGGTCGGCAGGACGGTGTCCTGGGTGTCGACCTTGGCCTGGATCTTCCAGCCCCAGCCGGTCTTCTCCTCCTCGAACGGCTGGTCGCCGCTGAGCGGGCCGAACTGGGCGATGTACATCGGCTGGAAGAACTGGTGATCGTCGGCGCGCATGAAGCCCTCGCCGCCGTTGTGTACCGTCACCTTCATGCCTTCGAGCTTCTGCGCGATCTTGCCGGGCTCCGCCGATTTCGCCTGCTCGATGGCGGCGAACGTCATGCGCATCTGGTTGACCACCCGCGGATAGTAGTTGGGGATGCCGGTCTTCGCCCGGAACGCCTTCTCGAACTCGCGCTGCGGCGGGTAGGGATCGTTCCACACCCCTTCGACGATACCGTAGACCCGGTCGCTGGCATTGGCCTGCTTGATCGCGGTCGGGCCGCCGATGCCGCCGGCGTAATAGGTGTACCAGTCGACCTGCAGGCCGGCGTCGGCGGCGGCCTTCAGCAGCAGGGCGAAATCCGCGCCCCAGTTGCCGGTGATCACGGTGTCGGCACCCGACGCCTTGATCTTCGCCACATAGGGCGAGAAGTCGGTGATCTTCGCCAGCGGGTGCAGCTCGTCGCCGACGATCTGGATGTCGGGCCGCTTCTTGGCGATCATCTTCTTGGCTTCCGCCCGCACCGCCTGGCCGAACGAATAGTCCTGGTTGATCAGGTAGAGCTTCTTGATGCTCTGGCGCGGCTTCATGTAGTTGGTGAGCGCCTCCATCTTGATGTCGGAATTGGCATCCCAGCGGAAGTGCCAGAAGTTGCATTTCTCGTTGGTGAGCACCGGGTCGACCGCCGCGTAGTTGAAGTAGATGATTTCCTTGCCCGGGTTGCGGTCGTTGTATTTTCCGACGAAATCCTCGATCGCCGCCGCAAAAGCCGAGCCGTTGCCCTGGGTGATGATGCGGATGCCGGCGTCGATCGCCTTCTGCACCTGCACCAGGCTTTCCTGGGCGTTGAGCTTGTTGTCGTAGCCGATGACCTCGACCTTCATCCCGTTGACGCCGCCCTTGGCGTTGACCTCGTCGGCGAGATACTGGAAGGTTTTCAGGCCGGCCTCGCCGGTCGCCGCCATGCCGCCCGACAGCGGGTCGATATAGGCGATTTTCAAGGTCGACTGCGCCGCCGCCTGGGTTGCGAACAGCGCGATCGCCGCGGCACCGATCAGCGCCGGGGTGCGGAATGACGTCATCGATTCCTCCCGAATGATCCTGTCGGGCGCAATCCGCCCGCTTGGATCATTGATAGCCCTCCGGCCGGGGCTCGCCAAGCCGATTCTTCCTGGTAGATTGGCCTTAAGTGTCGGTTCGCCCTGCGAAATAAATCGCCGCGGAACGACGGCAGCGCGCAGGGGTGTCGCCACGATGCGGGTTTTCAAGGATTTCGACGAGATCAAGAGCGCGGTCGGCAGCGAGGTCGGGGTGAGCGACTGGGTCGAGGTGACGCAGGAGCGCATCGACCGCTTCGCCGAGGCGACCGGCGACGACCAGTGGATCCATGTCGACGTCGAGCGGGCCAAGCGCGAATTACCTTACGGCAACACGATCGCCCACGGCCTGCTCACGCTGTCGCTGGTGCCGCTGTTCTTCCGCACGGTGCTGCGCATCGACGGGCTGAAGAACAGCCTGAACTACGGCTCGAACCGCATCCGCTACATGGCGCCGGTCCCGGCCGGCACGCGGCTGCGCGGCCGCATCCGCATCGAGGACGCCATCGATGTCCCGTCCAACGGCCTGCGGGTGGGCTACCGCACTATGGTCGAGATGGAGGGCGGCAAGCGCCCGGCCTGTCTCGCCGATACGATCGCGGTGCACTACCGGTGAAGTTGGGAAGCGCAATCCCTCGCCGGAACGGGGAGGGTGGTCGGCGTCAGCCGACCGGGTGGGGCTGCGGCGCCGCGACCCCACCCGGCGCGCTGCGCGCGCCACCCTGCCCTTGCAGGGGAGGGATGGAAGACGAGTGATCGGCTTGGTGGTCCTCGCGATCGGCCTGTCGCTGCACGCCGTCCCCGCCGCCGCCTGCGATCCGGCGAATTTCAGGATCGTCCTCGACGTCGGCCATACCGTGGAGGCGGGCGGCGCGCGCAGCGCCCGCGGCGTGCCGGAATATGTCTTCAATCTCGAGCTGGCGCGGCAGGTCGAGACCCAGCTCCGCGAGGCGGGTTTCGCCCGGGTGAGGGTGCTGATCTCCAAAGGCATCGGCCGGCCACAGCTGCTGCGGCGCGCGGAGCGCGCCAACGCGCTCGGGGCCGACCTGCTGGTCTCCGTCCATCACGAACTCGGTGCAGGATTCCTACCTGCGGAAATGGCAGCACGACCGCCGCATCGACCTCTTCAGCGACAAGTTCAGCGGCTACTCGATCTTCGTCGCCGGAAATGCGCGGTTCGCCGACAGCGTCGAATTCGCAACCCTGCTGGCGGACGAACTGATCGCCCGGCAGATGAAATTCTCCGCCCATCATGCCGAGGACATTCCGGGCGAGCGCCGGCCGCTGCTCGATCCCGATCGCGGCATCTATCGCTACGACGAATTGCTGGTGCTGAAGAACACTTTGGCGCCGGCGGTTCTTCTCGAGGCCGGCGTGATCGTCAACCGTGCCGAGGAGCTGGTGCTGGCCTCGCCCGAGCGGCGCCGCGCCGTCGGCACGGCGATTGCAGGCGCGGCGGAGAAATTCTGTGCGGGTGCCCGCTCGTAGGATGGGTTGAGCGCCAGCGAAACCCATCAACGTCGCCGATGGGTCTCGCAAAGAGCTCGACCCATCCCGCGTCACGCCGTCGGCAGCCGGTGATCCTTGTACCGGTTGCGCAGCTCGGTCTTCAGCAATTTGCCGGTCGCCGTGTGCGGCAGCTCGTCGGCGAACACCACGTCGTCGGGCAGCATCCACTTGGCCATCTTGCCCGACAGCATGTCGAGCAGCGCTGCCTTGTCCTTGGCGGCGCCGGGCTTCGGCACCACGATGAGCAGCGGCCGCTCGCCCCATTTGGGATGCGGCAGGCCGATCACCGCGGCCTCGGCGACGCCGGGATGCGCCATCGCGGCGTTCTCCACGTCGATCGAGCTGATCCATTCGCCGCCCGACTTGATCACGTCCTTGCTGCGGTCGGTGATGCGCAGATAGCCGTCCGTGTCGATGGTGGCGACGTCGCCGGTGCGGAACCAGCCGTCCTTGTCGAACGCCGCCTTGGAGGCGGCCTCGTCCTTGAAATAGCCGGCGATGATCCACGGGCCGCGCACCAGCAGCTCGCCGGAGGATTTTCCGTCGTGCGGCTGGCGGGTGCCGTCGGGGCCGATGATCTTCATCTCGACGCCGGCGAGCGGCCGGCCCTGCAGCGCCTTGACGGCGAGCTGCTCGGCGACCGGCCGGCCGGTATGCTTGCCCTTGAGCGTCGAGATGGTGCCGACCGGACTCATCTCGGTCATGCCCCAGCCGTGCATCACCGTGATGCCGTAGGTCTTCTCCAGGGTCTCGATCATCGCCAGCGGCGCCGCCGAGCCGCCGATCAGCATGCGCCGGACGGTCGAGAGCTTTTGCCCGGTGTCGGCGAGATGGCGCAGCAGGCCGAGCCACACGGTGGGGACGCCAAGCGCCGTGGTGACGCCCTCGGCCTCGAACAGCTCGGTCAAACTCTTGCCGTCGAGCGCCGGCCCGGGAAACACCAGCTTGGCGCCGCACATCGCCGCCAGGTAGGGCACGCCCCAGGCATTGACGTGGAACATCGGCACGATCGGGCAGATCGCGTCGGCCGAGGAGGCGGCGATGGCGTCGCCCGCGGTCACCGCATAGCTGTGCAGCAGGGTCGAGCGGTGGGAGTAGAGCGCGCCCTTGGGGTTCCCGGTGGTGCCCGACGTGTAGCACAGCGAGCAGGCGGTGCGCTCGTCGAACTCGGGCCAGTCGAGCCGGTCGCTTTCCGCGCCGATCAGGGTCTCGTAGCACAGCGCGTTGGTCAGGCTCGTCTTCGGCATATGCGCCGCATCCGTCATGATCACGACGTGACGCACCGTGCCGAGCTTCGGCATCAGTTTCTCGACCAGCGGCATGAATGTCAGATCGACGAACAGCACCTGGTCTTCGGCGTGGTTGACGATGTACTCGAGCTGGTCGTGGAACAGCCGCGGATTGATGGTGTGGCACACCGCGCCGATGCCGGAGATCGCGAAGTAGAGCTCGAAATGGCGGAAGCCGTTCCAGGCGAGCGTCGCCACCCGGTCGCCCGGCCGGATGCCGAGCTTGATCAGGGCGTTGGCGGTCTGCTTGGCGCGCCGGCAGGCGTCCGCATAGGTGTAGCGGTGGATCGGCCCTTCCACCGTGCGCGACACGATCTCCGCGTCGGCGTGGTAGGTGGCGGCATGCTCGATCAGCGACGAGACGAGCAGCTGGCGATCCATCATGATGCCGAGCATGGTTTTCCTCCCCTGATAATATTCAGCCGGCTATAGCGGACGCGGCCTTCCGTCTCAAGGCGCCGACCGGACGGCTTGCGACAGCTGCCTGCTTGTCGCGCGAAGTGCGACGCCACGCCGCAGAAGCGGCTCCGCCGTCGGGTCACGCAGTTTGCCGGGAGCAGATACGCCGGGCACCAGGCTCCGGTTTCGGTCGCGAGCCGAGATTTTCGCGCATGCTCGCGGCGGGTCGCGGTGCCGGCTGCTCGGGGCAGGAAAACTGATCAGAAGCAAATCATCCGTCACCTCTCCCGGCCAGCCGGGAGAGGTGACGTCGCGGAAGCAGGCAGTCCCGGTTCCTCAATGCGCCGCGGCACGCTGCTGCGCTGCCGCGCCCGAGCGCGGCGCCTGGTATTTTCGCAGCTCGAGCTTGGCCACGGCGTCGCGATGCACCTCGTCGGGGCCGTCGGCAAGGCGCAGCGTGCGGGCGTGACCGTAGGCGTGCGCCAGATGGAATTCCTGCGAGACGCCGCCGCCGCCGCACACCTGGATGGCGCGGTCGATCACCTTGGTGGCCACGTTCGGGGCGACCACCTTGATCATGGCGATCTCGGCGCGTGCCGCCTTGTTGCCGACCTCGTCCATCATCCTGGCGGCATGGAGGGTGAGCAGGCGCGCCTGATCGATCTCCATGCGCGACTCGGCGATCCAGTGCCGGGTCACCCCCTGCTCGGCGATGGTCATGCCGAACGCGGTACGCGACAGGGCCCTGAGGCACAGCGTCTCCAGCGCCCGCTCGGCGACCCCGATGCAGCGCATGCAGTGATGGATGCGGCCGGGACCGAGGCGCCCTTGCGCGATCTCGAAGCCGCGCCCCTCGCCGAGCAGGATGTTCGAGACCGGCACCCGCACGTTCTCGAACAGCACCTCGCCATGACCGTGCGGCGCGTGGTCGTAGCCGAACACGGTGAGATGGCGAAGGATCTTCACGCCGGGGGTATCCATCGGCACCAGCACCATGGACTGGCGCTGGTGGCGCGCCGCATCCGGGTTGGTCTGGCCCATGAAGATCGCGATCTTGCAGCGCGGATCGGGTGCGCCGGAGGTCCACCATTTGCGGCCGTTGATCACGTAATGGTCGCCGTCGCGCTTGATCTGCGACTGGATGTTGGTGGCGTCCGAGGAGGCGACCGCCGGCTCGGTCATGGCGAAGCAGGAGCGGATCTTTCCCTCCATCAGCGGCTCCAGCCACTGCTTCTTCTGCTCCTTGGTGCCGTAGAGCGCGATGGTCTCCATGTTGCCGGTATCGGGTGCCGAGCAGTTGAAGGGCTCGGAGCCGATCGGCGAGCGTCCCATGATCTCGCACAGCGGCGCATATTCGAGATTGGTCAGCGAGTTCGGGAAACTCCTTCCTCGGCAGGAAGAAGTTCCACAACCCTTGCCCCTTCGCCTTGGCCTTGAGCTCCTCCATGATCGGCACCGCGCCCCAGCGGGTCGGCGCCTCCTCGATCTGGCGGTGGTAGACCGGCTCGGCCGGGAGGATGTGCTCCTCCATGAAGGCGACGATCTTCTGGCGGAGCTCCTTGGTGCGCTGACTTGGCTCGGTGAGCATCGGTCTCTCCCTTTCGTGTTGCCGCAAGCCTGCCGGCTCGCACGCGCCTGCGCAAGGGTTCAGTGGCGCGGGCCACCATTGCCGAGCCCGCGCATGCGGCGGCGTACCGCGGGGCGGAATTGCGTTATCGCAATGCGCCGCCGAGCCACGCGCTAATACCCGCGCAGGCGCGCCAGGCGGTCGGCGTGGAACTGCGGGTCGCCGAAGAGCTCCTGGGCGACGCGGATGCGTTTCATGAACAGGCCGAAGTCGAGGTCGTCGGTCATGCCCATGCCGCCGTGCATCTGCACGGCTTCCTGCGATGCGAGCTTTGCCGCCTGGCCGGCCTTGGCTTTCGCCAGGGAGGCGATCGGGCCGGCGGCGTCGGGGCTCTCGTCGAGGGTCTGCAGCGCTTTGAGCACGGCGGAGCGGGCGATCTCTAGCTCCACATAGGCGTGCGAGATGCGGTGCTGCAGCGCCTGGAACTCGCCGATCGCCCGGCCGAACTGCTTTCGCTCCTTGAGGTAGTCGACGGTGCGGCCGAAAACTTCCGTGCCGGAACCGACGAGCTCGGCCGCAAGCCCGGCGCGTCCGACCGAGAGCAGGCGATCGAGCAGAGCTGTTCCGCCGTCGACCTCACCGAGCACCGCGTCAGCGGTGACGTCGACGGCCTTGAATGCGAGCCGCGCCGCATTGCGGCTGTCGACCATGACGGTGCGCTCGGCGTCGAGCCCCGCTGCCTTGCGGTCGACCAGAAAAAGGGTCACGCCCTTGCGTTCGTCCGCGGCGCCCGCGGTGCGCGCCGCCACCACGATCAGGTCGGCCACGTGGCCGTCGATCACGAACGTCTTGCTGCCGTCGAGACGAAAGCCGTTGGCGTGGCGCGTGGCGGTGAGCGCGATGCGGCCCGGCCGGTGCTTGGCGCCTTCATCGACCGCGAGCGTCGCGACGATCTCGGCCTTGGCGATGCGCGGCAGAAACTCCTGCCGCTGCGCCGCCGATCCGGCCTGCTTCAGCGCGCTCGCCGCCACCACCGCGGTCGAGAAGAACGGCGAGGGGGCGAGCGTCCGCCCCATCTCCTCGAGCAGCACGCCGGCTTCCACATGACCGAGGCCGACGCCGCCGAACTCCTCCGGTACCAGCACACCGGCAAAGCCCATCTCGGATAAGCCGCGCCACAGGTCGGGCGAAAAGCCCGTGGCGTCTTTGGTGTCGCGCAGCTTGCGCAAATGCGCCACCGGCGCGTGCTCGGAAAAATAGCCACGCGCACTGTCGCGCAGCATCTCCTGCTCTTCGGTGAGGACCAGTGCCATCGGGATGCTCTCAAGCCCCCGGCAGACCGAGCACGCGTTTCGATATGATGTTGAGCTGCACCTCGGAGGTGCCGCCCTCGATCGAGTTCGCTTTGCTGCGCAGCCAGTCGCGCGCCTGGCGGCCGTCGCCGGAGCGCGCGCCCTCCCATTCCAGCGCGTCGGAGCCGCCGGCATCCATCAGCAATTCCTGGCGCCGCTTGTTGAGCTCGGCGCCGTAATATTTGAGCACCGACGAATAGGCACCGACGCCCTGGCCGGCCTTTGCCATGTCGGCTGCGCGCTGCATGGTGAGCAGGAAGGCCCAGCCGTCAACCTCGAGCTCGGCGATCTTGGTCCGCAGCAGCGGATCGGCCAGCATGCCGTTGTCGTGGCCGACGGTTTCCGCCGCGATCTCGCCGATCGAACGGGTGATCTGGGCCGTGCCGACCGCGCCAATCATTTCTCGCTCGTGGGTGAGCAGGTATTTGGCGATGTCCCAGCCCTTGTTCAGCTGACCGACCAGGTTCTCCTTCGGCACCGTCACGTCGGAGAAGAAGGTCTGGCAGAACGGCGACTTTCCCGAGATCAGCATGATCGGCTTGGTCGATACGCCAGGGCTCTCCATGTCGAACAGGATGAAGCTGATGCCCTCGTGCTTCTTGGCGTCGGGATCGGTGCGCACCAGGCAGAAGATCCAGTCGGCCTGGTCGGCGTAGGAGGTCCAGATTTTCTGTCCGTTCACCAGAAAATGGTCGCCGCGATCCTCGGCGCGGGTTTTCAGCGCGGCGAGGTCGGAGCCGGCATCGGGCTCCGAATAGCCCTGGCACCAGCGGATCTCGCCGCGGGCGATCTCCGGCAGATACTTCTTCTTCTGCGCCTCGGATCCGTATTTGAGCAGCGCCGGCCCGAGCATCCAGATGCCGAAGCTCTGCAGCGGCGGCCGGCATTTCAGCGCCGTCATCTCCTGGCGCAGCACGCGCGCCTCGTCGCGGGAAAGACCGCCGCCGCCGTAGTCCGCCGGCCAGTCGGGGACCGTCCAGCGCTTCTCCACCATGCGCTCGAGCCAGGTCCGCTGGGCGTCGGAGCGAAATGTCCAGCGCCGCCCGCCCCAGCAGATGTCGCCTTCGCCGGTCGCAGGCTTGCGCATCTCGGCCGGGCAGTTCTGCTCGAGCCAGGCGCGGGTCTCGGCGCGGAATGTTTCGAGGTCGGTCATGGCAAAACCTCTCGTCTCGAATCCCTCCCCAGAACGGGGAGGGTGGACGCGCGCCTCAGCGCGCGGCCGGGTGGGGCGCCATGTGCGCCGAGTTTGCCGCCCGTCCCCCACCCGGCCGCCTGCGCTTCGCTCCGGCGGTCGACCTCCCCCGGCGGGGGAGGTATGGGCTCAATCGCCGCGGGGGAGGGATGGTCAAGCAGCGGCGCCCGCGGGCGCGGTGAACGAGGCGAAGCCGCGGCCTTCGGCGGCGAGTTTTGTCAGCAGCGGCGCCGGCTCGAGACTCTTGTCGCCGGAGCGTTTGGCGTAGAGCGCGAGCCGATCGCGGATGTGCGGCAGGCCGACGAGGTCGGCATAGAACATCGGGCCGCCGCGCCACACCGGCCAGCCGTAGCCGTAGATCCAGATCACGTCGATGTCGCTCGGCCGGTAGGCGATGCCCTCATCCAGGATGCGCGCGCCCTCGTTGATCATCGGGTAGATCATGCGCTCGACGATCTCCTCCTTGGAGACCTTGTGGCGCTCGATGCCGAGGCGCTTCGACGCCGCCACGATGATCTGCTCGACCTCGGGGTCCGGCGTCGGCGAGCGCGAGCCGGCCTGGTAGATGTAATAGCCCTTGCCGGTCTTCTGCCCGAAGCGCCCGGCCTCGCACAACGGATCGGTGATCTCCGCCTTGGTGCCGCGGGCCTTGCGGATGCGCCAGCCGACGTCGAGGCCGGCGAGGTCGCCCATGGCGAACGGCCCCATCGGGAAGCCGAACTCGGTGACCGCGGCGTCGACCTCCTGGGGCAGGGCGCCCTCGAGCAGCAGCCGCTCCGCCTCGGTGCCGCGCTTGGCCAGCATGCGATTTCCCACGAAGCCGTCGCAGACGCCGACCACCGCCGGCACCTTGGCGAGCTTGCGCCCGAGCGCGATCGCGGTGGCGAGCGCCTCGAACGAGGTGGCCTTGCCGCGCACGATCTCCAGAAGCCGCATGACGTTCGCCGGGCTGAAGAAGTGGGTGCCGAGCACGTCCTGCGGACGCGAAGTGGCGCGGGCGATCTCGTTGACGTCGAGCGTCGAGGTATTTGTCGCCAGCAGCGTGCCGGCCCGGGCGATCTTGTCGAGCTTGCCGAAGATCTCCTTCTTCAGGCCCATCTCCTCGAACACCGCCTCGATGACGACGTCGACATTGGCGGCGGCCTCGAGCTCGACCGAGCCCGTGATCAGCGCCATGCGCTTGTCCATCTCGTCTTGCGTGAGCCGCCCGCGCTTGATCGTGGTGCGATAGGTGTCGGCGACGCGGTCGAGGCCTTTGGTCAACAGATCCTTGGCGGTCTCCACCACGGTGACCGGGATGCCGGCATTGGCAAAGCTCATGGCGATGCCGCCGCCCATGGTGCCGGCGCCGATGACCACGGCGCGCTCGAAGGCGTGCGGCTTGACGCCCTGCGGCATGTCGGGCACCCGCGCAGCCTCGCGCTCGGCGAAGAAGATGTGGCGCTGGGCGCGCGACTCGTCGGTGACCACGAGCTCGCGGAACAGCGCCTGCTCGCGCGCGATGCCGTCGTCGAACGGCAGCGAGAAGGCGTTGCGCACCGACTCGATCACTGCCGCCGGCGCGCGGCGTCCGCCCGAACGCGACGTGAGCTTGGCGGCCGCATCGCCGAAAGCCTGCGGGTTGGCCCGCGCCGCGCCAAGCTTCTCCTCGCGGTCGCGCACCAGGGTGAGCGGACGGTTCTCCGCCAGAACTTTTCTGGCGAACGCGATGGCGCCGGCGGTGAGATCGCCCTTGACGATCTCGTCGATGACGCCGTCCGCATGGGCCTGGTCGGTCGGGATCGGGTCGCCGCTGAGGATGGCGGCGAGCGCCTTTTCCGGGCCCATCAGGCGCGGCAGCCGCTGCGTGCCGCCGGCACCGGGCAGGATGCCGAGCTTGATCTCGGGCAGGCCGACGCGGGTGCCGGGTGCCGCCACCCGGTAATGGCAGGCGAGCGCCAGCTCCAGCCCGCCGCCGAATGCGGTGCCGTGGAGCGCGGCGACCACCGGCTTGGGCGCCGCCTCGATCGCCCTGATCACCTCGTGCAGGCCGGGGCTCTTCAGCGGCTTGCCGAACTCGCTGATGTCGGCGCCGGCGCTGAAGGTGCGCCCCGCGCAGCCGATCACCACCGCCTTGACGGCGGGATCGCCGATCTGTTTGAGCGCATCCACCAGCCCGGCGCGCACCTCGTGTTTCAGCGCATTGACCGGCGGATTGTCGATGGTAATGACGGCGACATCGCCGTCGCGCCTGAGATCGATCGAGCCGTTGATACTGCCCATTTGTTCCTCCCGAATTTGTTGTTCGTAGGATGGGTTGAGCGGCAGCGAAACCCATCAACGCCGCCGATGGGTTTCGCAAGAGCTCAACCCATCCTACAAGTCAGATCCCCACCTGGGTGATGAACTTGGTCACCAGGTAGCCTTCGATGGCCTCGGCGCCGCCTTCCGAGCCGTAGCCGGAATCCTTCACCCCGCCGAACGGCACCTCGGGCAGCGCGAGGCCCGCATGGTTGATCGACACCATGCCGCTCTCGATCGCCGAGCCGATCGCCGCGGCCGTCTTCGCCGACCGGGTGAACGCGTAGGCGGCGAGCCCGTAGGGCAGGCGGTTCGCCTCTTTGACCACGCCCTCCATGTCGCTGAATGGCGCGATCATGGCGAGCGGGCCGAACGGCTCCTCGTTCATGATCCGGGCGTTCTGTGGCACGTCGGTCATCACCGTGGGCTCGAAGAAATAGCCCTTGTTGCCGATGCGGTTGCCGCCGGTCCGGGTGTTGGCGCCCTTCTGCTTGGCGTCCAGGACGAACGCCTCCATGGCGTCGATGCGGCGGCTGTGCGCCAGCGGGCCCATCCGGGTCTTCTCATCGAACCCGTCGCCGACCTTGACCGCCTTGGCGGCGGCGGTGAACTTGTCGACAAAATTCTCGTAGACCTTGTCCTGCACCAGGAGCCGCGTCGGGGCGACGCAGATCTGGCCGGCATTGCGGAACTTTCCGCCCGCCAGCACTTTCACCGCGGCATCGACGTCGGCGTCCTCGAACACGATGCCGGGAGCGTGGCCGCCGAGCTCCATGGTGGCGCGCTTCATGTGCCGGCCCGCGAGCTCGGCCAGACGCTTGCCGATCGCGGTCGACCCGGTGAACGAGATTTTCCTGATCAGCGGATGCGGCACCAGATATTCCGAGACTTCCGACGGCACCCCGTAGACCAGGTTGATCACGCCGGTCGGAACGCCGGCGTCCGCGAAGGCGCGCACCAGCTCGGCGACGGTAGCCGGGGTATCCTCCGGGCCCTTGATGACGATGGTGCAGCCGGTGGCGAGCGCCGCGGAGATTTTCCGCACCGCCTGGTTGATCGGGAAATTCCACGGCGTGAACGCCGCGACCGGGCCGACCGGCTCCTTGACGACGAGCTGGTAGACGCCCTCGGCGCGCGCCGGGATGACCCGGCCGTAGGCCCGGCGGCCTTCCTCGGCGAACCAGTCGATCAGGTCGGCGCCGGCCAGCGCCTCCATCTTGGCCTCGACGACCGGCTTGCCCTGCTCGGTGGTCATGATCTTGGCGATCTCGTCGGCGCGGCTGCGCAGCAGGTCCGCCGCCTTGCGCATGATCTTGTAGCGATCGAAGGCCGGCACCTTGCGCCAGGTCTTGAACGCCTTGTCGGCCGCCTGGACGGCACGCTCGAGATCGGAATTCTCGGCATGCGCCACGGTGCCGACCTCCTCGGCGGTCGCCGGGTTGAGCACCGGAATGGTGCGGCCGCCGGAACCCTTGGTCCAGCCGCCGTCGATGAACAGCGATACCTGCGGGTACATGGCTCCTCCCTATTTTGTCTGACGTCTCGATGTGAGATCTTGCCTGAAGTTCACGGCTTCAGCGTCGTCTGATCTGGATGTCCCGAACCCGTTGAAATCCCGACCCATTCATGGCGTGAGCACGGCGCGGCCGACCAGCTTGCCGTCGCGTAGCGCAGCGAGCGCCGCATTGGCCTCGTCGAACCGCATCGGGGTGACCGGAATGGGCGGGACCGATTTCCGCCGGACCAGGTCGATGAGCTCGCGGGTCTCGATGAGATTGCCCACATAGCTGCCCTGGATGGTGATTGCCTTGATCGGGATGAGCGGCAGCGCCCACGGCGCGGCGCCGCCGAACAGGCCGACGATGACCAACTTGCCGCCCTTGGCGAGGCAGTCGAAGCCCAGTCCCGCGGTCTGCGCGCTGCCGACGAGATCGATCACGCCGCGGATCGGCTGGCCGGCCGCGCGGGCGAGCTGCGCCGCCGCGTCGGGCGCCGCGCCGTCGACCGCGGCGAGCGCGCCGGCCTTGATCGCCGCCTCGCGCTTGCGGGCGTCGATGTCGACCACGATGGCGCCGCGGCCCTCCATCGCCTTGAGCAGGCCGATCGCCATCAGGCCGAGCCCGCCGGCGCCGATGATCACGATCGGCTCGCGCCCGATCAGGTCGGAGAGTTTTTTCAAGGCGCTGTAGGTGGTGACCCCGGAGCACGCATAGGGCGCCGCCGTCACCGGATCGAGGCCCTTGAGATCCACCAGATATTTGGGATGCGGCACCACGATATGGTCGGCATAGCCGCCGTCGCAGAAGACCCCGATGGAGCGCGGGGTCGCGCAATAATTCTCGTTGTCGGCGAGACAAATCGCGCACTTGCCGCAGCCGATCCACGGATAGACCAGGCGAACCTCGCCAGGCTTCACCCCGGTCGCCTCGGGGCCGAGCGCCAGCACCTCGCCGACGGTCTCGTGGCCCATGGTGAGCGGCAGCGCGATGCCGCGGTCTTTCAGCGACATCCGCCTGCCGTGGCCGAGGTCGTAGCCGCCCTCCCAGATGTGCAGGTCGCTGTGGCAGACGCCGGCTGCCTTGACGCGGAGCACCACCTCGGTACCGGACGGTTGCGGGGTCTGGGCGTCGACCTCGCTGAGCGGCGCGCCGAACTCGGTCACCCGATAGCTTCTCATGGGGCGTTTCCTCTTTGAGCCTAGGGACTAGCCGCATCCCCGGCACCGCGCAAGCGTGCCGCCGGGTCAGTCGTGGCGCAGCCGGACGAGGCGTTTGCCGAAATTCTCGCCGCGGTAAAGTCCCGCAATGGCGCCCGGGCAGGCCTCGATGCCGTCGACGATGTCCTCGCGGTAGGCGAGCTTTCCCTCGCGCAGCCAGGTCGCCAGCCGGCCGATCGCTTCCTCGTAGCGGTGCGCATGATCGAGCACCAGGAAGCCCGTCATGCTGGCGCGCTTGACCAGAAGGCTGCGCTCCACCCGCGGTCCGACGGGCGGCGGCTCCCAGCTCGCTACCGACGCGGTGCCGCAGATCACCACGCGGGCGCCGACCGCGAGCTGGCGCAGCACGGCATCGCTGATCGCGCCGGACGTGTTGTCGAAATAGACGTCGATCCCGCGCGGGCAGGCGGTGGCGAGCGCGTCGGCGAGGTCGTTGGCGCCCTTGTAGTCGATCGCCGCATCGAAGCCGAACGCCTCGGTGCAAAGCCCGGTCTTCACCGGGCCGCCGGCAATGCCGACGGTGCGGCAGCCGGCGATCTTTGCGATCTGCCCGACCGCCGAGCCGACCGAGCCGGCCGCCGTCGACACCACGACGGTGTCGCCGGGTCGCGGCCGGCCGACCTCGAGCAGGCCGAAATAGGCGGTCACCCCGTTGAGCCCGAGGACGCCGAGCGAGAGCGACAGCGGAAGGTCGTCCTCCTTGATCTTCCGGGTGATCGTGCTGCCGTCGGACACCGCATAGTTCTGCCAGCCGAGCAGGCCCATCACCCGGTCGCCCTGGGCAAAACCCGGATGGCGCGAGACGATCACCTCGCCGGCCGCGAACGAGCGCATCGCCTCGCCGATGCCGACCGGGGCCGAATAGTTGGCGACCGCGTTCACCCAGCCGCGCATCGCCGGCTCGACCGAGAGAAAATCGTTGCGCACCAGGAACTGCCCGTCGCGCAGCTCCGGCAGCGGCGCCTCGACGATCTCGAAATGCTCGGCCTGCGGGATTCCGGTCGGCCGGGATTTCAGACGGACCTGGCGGTTGGTGTGCGGATGCATCCTGCCTCGCTTGCCGTGACCGGACTTGTGGCACGGGCGGGCGGTTCCGGTCTACGCTGCCATACCGACCCGACCCGGCTCACATGTAAGGACTTAAGTTCATGGCTGACATCAAGATCCTCAATCCCGACACGCTGGGCAAGCCGCTCGGCCAGTATTCGCAGATCACCCGGGTCAAGGCCTCCGAATTGCTGTTCATCGCCGGCCAGGTCTCGGCCGACAAGGCGGGAAATGTCATCGGCGCCGATGATTTCGACGCCCAGTGCGTGCAGGTCTTTTCCAACATCGAGGCCGCGCTCAAGTCGCAGGGTGCCGGATTCGCCAGCGTGGTCGAGTTCACCACCTATCTGGTGCATTCGCAGGACATCCCGAAATTCATGAAGTACCGGCTGCGCGAGTTTCCAAGAATGTTTGCGGGTGGCGCCTATCCGCCGAACACGCTGCTGATGATTGACCGCCTGGTCGGCGAGCAGTTTTTGATCGAGGTGCAGACGGTGGCGGCCTTGTAGGATGGGTCGAGCTCTCGCGAGACCCATCGGCGGCGGTGCGATCTGCGCGGCCTTGATGGGTTTCGCTGGCGCTCAACCCATCCTACAAGGCTCACGTATTCAGCCATTTCGGACCGCTGACATGCGGGTTGCCGCGCTCGAAGAAGCGCAGCTTGCGCTCCACCGCGCGGGTGATGCCGATGCGCACGCTGGTGCCGATGCGGCCGTGGGGACGCACGGCGTTGCCGAGCCACAGCGTCGGGTTGGTGGTGAGATCGATACCGTCGAAGCCGAGGTCGACCGCAAAGGCCTCGGCGAGGCGGGCGGGGCCGCGGGCGAGATCGGGGAAGCGCGTGATGCCGCGGTTCTCCTCCATCGTCTCGATGCCGTCGAGCGGCTCCAGCGCGCGCAACAGGACGCCGCCGCCGACGCCGACCGTCTCGGCCGAGACGTTGAGCAGGAAATGCAGGCCGTAGCCGAAATACACGTAGGCGTGGCCGCGGCGCATGAACAGCGTGCGGTTGCGCCAGGTCGGGCCGACGAAGGCGTGGCCGCTGGGGTCGCCAGGCGGATAGGCCTCGGTCTCGACGATGCGGCCGGTCAGCCGGCCGTGGGCGAGTTTTCGCACCAGCGTCTTGCCGATCAGATAGCGGGCGAGTTTTGCCGCGTCGCTCGGCAGCTCGGCGCGGCGCAGGCGGCGGATGCGGGACGGACCTTCGGTCAAATCGCCAAGACCGCGCTCTGCACGGCCTCGAACAGGGTCGGGTGGATGTGCACCGCGTCGCGCATCACCTGGTAGGGCGCCTGCGCGTTCATCAGGTCGATATAGCCGTGGACGAGCTCAGCCCCATGGGCCGCCAGCACGGCGGCGCCGAGGATCTCGCCCGAGGCCGCGTCGACGATCACCTTGATGACGCCAAGATCCTCGCCGATTTCCGCCGCCTTGCCGCTGCGGCTCATCTCGAACCGCCCGACCCGGATGGCGCGGCCCGCCGCGCGCGCCTGCGCTTCGGTCATGCCGACCCGGCCGAGCTCCGGGTCGGTGAAGATCGCATAGGGCACGACCCGCCGCGTGGTGCGCGTGCCGTCGCCGACGAGCTGCGACACCAGCACGCGGTGATCGTCCCATGCGGTGTGGGTGAACTGCGGTCCGCCGCGCACGTCGCCCGCCGCCCAGATGCCCGGCACGCCAGTGGCGAGCCGCTCGTCGACCCGGATGATGCCGCGCTCGGTCGCCAGCCCGACGGTTTCCAGGCCGAGATCGTCGGTGTTGGGCTTTCGCCCGGTGGCGACGAAGAGATGCGATGCGACAAGCGGCGCCGCATCGTCGCCGAGCCAGACCGCGACGCCGCCGTCGCGCGCGGCGACGCGTTTGACCGGGGTCTGCAGGCGAAACGCGATCCCATCGGCGGCCAGCACATCCTGCATGGCGCGGGCAATGTCGGCATCCTCATGGCCGGCGATCTGGCCGGAAAACTCGATCACCGTCACCTGGGTACCCATGCGGACCAGGAATTGCGCCATTTCGAGCCCGATGGCGCCGGCGCCGATCATCGCCACATGGGCCGGATGTGCGGTCATCTCCAGCCAGTTTCCCGCATGGATGAATGGCACGCCGGCAAGCCCCTCGATCGGCGGGATGACGCTGCGCGTGCCGGTATCGATGACCACCTCGCCGGCGACGAATGTCTCGTCGCCGACCCGCACGGCAAAACCCTCCGCCTGGCGCCCGGCGAGCCTCGCGTGCCCGCGCACCAGCCGGGGATTTTCCGAGCCGGCAAAATTCTTCTCCAGCGAGCCGCGCGACGCGGCCGCCACCATCCGGGCCCGTCCGATCACCGCGGCGAAATCGACCTCGACGTCGGCGATGCGGAGCCCGAACTCGGCCCCGCGCCGCGCCAGGTGCGCGACCCTGGCCGAGGCGATGGCCGCCTTGCTGGGCGTGCAGCCGAAATTGACACAGGAGCCGCCGAGCTGTTTGCGTTCGGCCAGCACCACGCGCTTGCCCGCCTCAGCGAGCGCGAAGGCGAGCGGGATCCCGGCCTGCCCGCCGCCGATGATCATCACATCGCATCGCGCCGGCTCTGCCATCTGTGCTCCGGATGTTATGGGCGCTCAGGTTCCGACGCGGAGCGGCGCGTCGAGCTTGCGCAGCGCCGCGATCACCGACAGGGCCACGATTTTTCCGGTCTTCGGATTCTGCTCCGACGTCATGTTCTCGATCGCCAGGGTGAAGCGCGCCGCATCCGCCTCGACCTCGATCGTATGGCAGTTGCGGGTGACCCCGGGATCGGCCCAGATGTCGATCATGGTGCGGTCGGGGCCGATGCCGGCGAGCGACAGCGCCGCCGCCACGTTGACGTTGGCGGGAAAGCCCGCCGCGGCCTCGCGGGCGGTGCCGCTGAACACCCGCTTCGGCGCGGTCAGCCCGTCGACCGATATGCTGTTCGCCACCAGATAGGGCGCGCCCTCGAGGCTTGGCGGCGGCTTGCGCGTCGTCATCCGCACCGAGCCGATGCGCCCCTCGGCGGCGGCCGCGACCGCGTCGAGGCCGAGCAGCGCCCCGGTCGGCACGATGATTTTTCCGCCGCGCTCCTTGGCGAGGGCGATCAGCTCCGGGCGCGGCAGCAGCGCGCCGCAGGAGAGCACCATCACCTGCTTGCCGGCCTGCAGCATCGGCCGGCAGATCCGCTCGATCAGCGCCGCCGGCGCGCATTCGATCGCCAGATCCGCATGGGCGGGAAAATCCTCGAACGCGACGATCGGGCAGGCAATCCCCTGGCCGTCCAGCCAGGCGCGCGCGGTCGCGGCATCGCGCGCCGCCACCGCGGAGAGCTCGATCCCGGGGATGCCGTCGCGCAGTCCCAGCGCAACGGCGCGACCGATCGCGCCGAGGCCCGCAATGGCGACACGAATGACAGGCATGAACGAAGCTCCGGAATGTCGGGAAGGCAGGGCCGGCAGTAGAGCATTTTTCGTGAAGGGCGACAGCGGATTTTCCATGGACTTTACGCCCCGCCCCGGGGTTCGGTCGGGCAAGCCGGCGCGACATGCGCCGACGGTAAGCAAGCCATGACTTGACCGCCCCGGCGCAATCGCCGAAGTGGTCGGCAAAACAGAGTTCTGTGGCCGGGGAGGTCAAGTGATGCGGAGGATCGCCCGGTGGACTGTCGCGGCGTTGGCCATCGCGCTGACGCCGTCGCTTGCGCTTGCCCAGGACTGGCCGACCCGGCCGGTCGCCATGGTGGTGCCGTTCGCGGCGGGGGGGCCGACCGACGTGATCGGCCGCATCGTGGCGCAACGGCTCGGCGAGATTCTCGGAAAACAGGTCGTGGTGGAGAATATCGGCGGCGCCGGCGGCATGCTCGGCGCCATGCGGGTGGTCCAGGCGACGCCCGACGGCTATCAGATGCTGCTCGGCACCGTCGGCACCCAGGCCTACAATCAGACCCTCTACAAGCGCCCGCTCTACAACGCCAACACCGACTTCGCACCGGTGGTGCTGATCGCCGAGCAGCCGCTGGTGCTGATCGTGCGCAACGATTTTCCCGCAGCCACGCTCGCCGAATTCTCCGCCTACGCCAAGGCCAATGCGGCGAAGCTCAGCTTCGGCTCCGGCGGCAGCGGGGCGGCCACCCATCTCGGCTGCGTGCTGCTCAACTCGGCGATCGGCGTCAGCGTCCAGCACGTGCCCTATCGCGGCTCGGCGCCGGCGATGACGGATCTCGCGGCCGGCCGCATCGACTATCTGTGCGATGCGGTGTCGACCGCGCTGCCGCAGGTCACCGCCCGCAACGTCAAGGCGATCGCCACGCTGGCGAAAAACCGCTCCGCGGTGCTGCCCGACGTGCCGACCGCCGACGAGCAGGGTCTTGCCGACTTCACCGCCGGCAACTGGGCGGCGCTTTTTCTGCCGCGGCGCACGCCGGAGCCGATCGTGCGCCGGCTGCACGACGCCACCGTCGAGACGATGGCGACGCCGTGGGTGCGCGACCGCATGGCGGCGCTCGGCACCGATCTGGTGGCGCCCGAGCGCACCGCGTCCGACTATCTCGGCCGCTTCGTCGCTGCCGAGATCGAGAAATGGGCCGGGCCGATCCGCGCCAGCGGCGTGTCGGCGGATTAGATCCGGCTAGTGCTCCGATTCCGAAGTTCGCATTACTTCGCGGCACGTTCTCGTGCGAACTTCGGAATCAAAGGAGCACTAGCAACCTTTTGATTCTAGTGCGGCTTTTGAATTTGAAGTTCCTCGACGAGCGTGCGGCAATGTTGGGAGGAACTTCAAATTCGGTACTAAGCCTTGATTTCATTGGCTATTTTGCGCTATTGTCGCGCGTCTGTCGCGTCCCCATATTCGCAACTGTTCACAGTTGCTCACAGTATCTCAGAGGGAGGGTCCGATGTCAGTCCGCAAACGCACGTGGCGCAATGCCGACGGCTCGCAGGGCGAGGCCTGGATCGCCGCCTATACCGACCACGCTGGCAAGCGCCGCATCCGCACGTTCGAGCGCAGGCAGGAGGCGGTCGCCTACCACGCCGCCGTCGCCGGCGAGATGCGGTCGGGCGTGCACGTGCCCGACAGCCAGTCGATCACCGTTGCCGAAGCCGGGCGCCTGTGGCTGCAGGCGTGCGAGACGGCCTCGCTGGAACGCACTTCGGTCGACCGCTACCGCCAGCACGTGGTCCGGCACATCGTCCCGTTCATCGGTGCAGTGAAGCTCTCGCGCCTCACCGCCCCCGCGGTGCGCGACTTCGAGGACCGGCTCGCGGCGGCCGGCCGCTCTGCCGCCATGGTGCGCAGCGCGCGTGTCTCGCTCGGCGCGCTGATCGCCAATGCCCAGGAGCGGGGGTTGGTCGGGCAGAACGTCGTGAAGGCCCTGGCGCACCGCCGCCGCCGCGGTAAGGATGCGCGCTCCACCGCCCGGCAGAACGGCAGGCTGCAGGTTGGCGTCGACATCCCGTCCCCCGGCGAGATTCGCGCCATGCTCGCCGCCGCCCCCGACCGCTGGCGGCCGCTGCTGATGACCGCGGTCTTCACCGGGCTGCGCATCTCCGAGCTGCGCGGCCTGCGCTGGGCCGACGTTGACCTCAAGCGCGCCGAGCTGCACGTGCGCCAGCGGGCGGACCGCTACAACGCAATCGGCAAGCCGAAGTCCGCGGCAGGCGAGCGCGTCATTCCGTTGCCGCCGACGTTGGTCAACACGTTGCGCACCTGGAAGCTCGCCTCTCCGAATAATGAGAGGGGTCTCGCTTTCCCGACCCCTGACGGTGCCATCTACAATTATTCCAACATCACCCGGCACGCGCTGGAACCGACGCTGCTCGCGGCCGGCGTCACGGCGCCGGTGCTCGATGACAACGGCATCCCGACCAAGGACGAGAACGGCAAGCCGGTCATCACCGGCAAATATTCGTGGCACTCGCTGCGGCACTTCTACGCGTCGTGGTGCATCAACCGGAAGGTCGACGGCGGGCTGGAATTGCCGGCCAAGCTGGTGCAGCAGCGGATGGGTCATGCGTCGATCGCGATGACGATGGACGTCTACGGGCACCTGTTCCCGCGCGGTGACGATGGCGCGGAGTTGGCGGCGGCGGAGCAGACGCTGCTGGGGGGCTAGCCGGGGGGCGCTTCGGCGCCGGCGAGCTTGACCGCCCGCGCCAAGGGCCGCACCCCAAACTGCGGAAAATCGCAACTGGCTCGTAATGGTCATACAGATTGACCCACATCAATGCGTTTGCCTCGGCAATGGTCTTGAAGTGCATGGGTCCACGTGGTCGCCGCCGAGAAGGTGCTCGGCATTTCGCGACTGCGGTCACGGCCATGGACGTCCCGACCCCCCCCCCGGATGAGCCAGCGAGACTAAGGGATATCCGAATATGTGGACGCGCCAGAGAAGGTCGGGGCGTTTGGCAAGGCTAAAGACTCTCGCGGTCGCGGCCAGGTTGATCAAGTCGCTTGCGGCAGCAGCGGTTTCTATGATCATATTTACTGATACAGCCAACGCTCAGTTTATAGGACAACTTGGACAAGGATGCAGCTATTTCGGTGTGAAGATCATTGAAGCTGTTGAGAATGCTGCTAAGGAAAATCGGGGGCAGATAAGTGACACCGCGCAATTTGAAAGAAGTTTTCTCGGCAAGCTCCAACAAATTGTGTACGAAGCTGACCAGGTCATTCGAAAAGAGTATTTGCAACAAATGAAAAATGTAGTATCGGTTGGTCAAGTCGTTACTGACTACTTTGTTCCTCGGTTCGAAGGAACGAAGCCTATAACCGATGGGTCAAACGGATTTTCTGGAGCTAGTACTGGCCTTCTTCAGGCAATCCATGCTATGGAAGTAACGAAGTTCCAGCAATGCTTTCCTGAAACCTGGAAAACGCTAAATGAATATCACGATCTCTTGAGCGAGCAGGCCAAACTAGAATTGCAGCTGCAGTTCCAACGGTGGGCGTACGAAAGCAGCGGCGTAGTAAGTGTCGTAGCGACGCAGCGTAATCCGACTGGGAAGCCGTTTTCGGTATCCTTTTGGAATTGTAAGTTTTACAACAAGGAAGGGCAGCCAGTAGGATACGCGCCGATCACCTTCCACAACATCCCGTGGGGTGCGTTTATCGTCGAGAGTAAGACGGTGGCGATAGGCGGAATGTTCCAAGATGCCGATTGTACATTGACATATACCGAAGATGTGACTTGGGAGAATGAAAAGATTTATTTTCCAGTCTATCAACGACAGATCTTTGGCCTTGACGGTGAGGAGAGCTTTCCGATGTGGTCCTTCCAACGCAAAATTCACGGACGCGCTAAGGTCCTCTCAGTGGAAGAAAGTAAAGAGATTGCGAAAAATCTTCCGCAGTGGGTTGGTCATAAACCCGGATATAGATGGTGATGTCATATTGAGTTGTAATGACGGGACAAACGTGATGATGGCGAGTTATTCCATTCTTCTTGTCTGGTCGTTCACGGCCAACCCGAGGAGATGACGCCTTGAGCGAGTGGAGGGTGTGTTAGGGTGTAGACAATAATGCAAAGTAAGGCCTTCCTTATATCGAGGGCGGCGCGGCGCCTTTGCAATTGGTGCATTAGTAGGGGAATGTCAGATTGTTTGTGTAAGGGCTTCCGTGATGGTGGAAGCGGAGTGAGTTCCTGCGTGAGCCGGATCCCACCGTCGAACGCCTGGTGGCGAACAGAAGGCCCTGTCAAGGCCGCCCTATTCTGGAAACTGATGAAATTATTGCCTTGCTGTCAGTGGCTTACAAAGGCAGCGGCCCAGAGCGTCCCAAAAGTGTCTCCGAATGCCTAGTCGCGGCCTCGACAGCGCCCGCGGCAACCCCGTGTCGCCACCGAAAGGCCAGGGGGCGTGAAATTCGGCAGGCCCTCGGACCAGACGCCCGTACCCAACGCGCCTAGGCTCTCAAGCGCCGCGCTGCTGGCGAGACGCTTGCCGAGATCGCTCGTACACTACGATGTGGACATCTCGAGGACCAGGGTGGCTGGGGATACTCAGGCGAGTGTCACCGCCGTGGCGATGGCCGCCCTTCTGGTCCTTACGACCTTCACCATTTGCCTGACCCTACTCTATCGAAGGTTTGTGCGGGGGATATGTCAAGCGGCATTGCGCGCTGTGAACGCGCTCAAATGAACTAGATAGGTGTTTCTTCGGCGTTTCACTGTTCGGAAGAACGGTCGTGACCCAGAAGGTATCCTCGCCCACGAGTTCATTCTTAT
This sequence comes from uncultured Alphaproteobacteria bacterium, assembly GCA_963755055.1. Lineage (GTDB taxonomy): Bacteria > Pseudomonadota > Alphaproteobacteria > Rhizobiales > Xanthobacteraceae > AP-16. The sequence goes on from CAVWIS010000019.1 coordinate 122,767, forward strand.
CGTTGCGATACGCGCAGCTCCATTCGGTTTGGTCGTAGTACCGTTTGCCCTTATTGGTCACGACGATGAAAATATAAAAGTCAGTTTCCTTGCTGCAGAAACTGCACCGTTCAAAACGAGTAATCTGAGCGGACAGATCATCTGCCGGACCGGCATGCGCTGTCGTAAGACTTACGGTCAACATAAGCGCCAACACGACAAGCTTCATGACGGCTTTCATTTAGGCAAATCCCAGTAGCCCGGCTGGGGCTGGCGACCGGCGCAGTCCTCCCAGCAAAGGAGGAGAAGAGCACGATCAAAAAGCCCCAACCACAAACACGCGCGCCTGAGCCGCCTCACAGGAGCGTCTATCAGGCGATTACCCTCTCTAGAGGTGAAGTTCATTTCATTCCTTCGAATTCCTGGGCGCGCATTTCTCAGGCTCTCATCGTGCCAAAATCAAGCGACATTGCGAGCTGTGAAAAGGTGCGAATGTACTGGACAGCGTTTTCAGCGGCGTTTCACTGTTCGGGAAAACGGTGGGGACCCAGAAGGAGTCCTCGCCCACGAGTTCATCCTTATCGTTGCAATACGCGCACCTCCATTTGGTGTGGTCGTAGTACCCTTCGCCCTTATTGGTCACGACGACGAGAATCCAAAAGTCCGTTTCCTTGCTGCACAAACTGCACTGTTCAAAACGAGTAATCTGAGCGGACAAATCATCTGCGGGGTCGCAAGCTGTCAACGTCGCAATTGATAGTGCAGCGACCGCGAAAGTCCTTATGATGCTCTTCATGGATTTCCTCACCAGCTTACCGAGGCAACCGGTGACGGGTGGATCACGCCGGGTCCGTACTAACAATGAGGTGAAACCGGATGCTGCCGCATTGAGCCAAATCAAATCAGCCGCGACCCCGCCTGCCATGGCCGCTACAGCGTCGACCAGCTCGCACTCGGGCTCGGCCAAGCTGACGGATTCTCTGAGGCTCTGATTTTATACACCCCTGTTCGTCCGCGGCCATCTCAGACGATCCGCGTTGATCTCCAGCGGAATCGCGGTGCGGTGAAACATGACGCTCCCGGGCCGCCGGCTGGCCTTCGGTGCGTATCTGAACGTGCGACTAGCTACGTCCCGCGGCCGGGCCGCCAATAGGTAACCCATGGTCGCGCGCGTCCGTGGCGCGACCACCCGGCTCATCTCAGCGTGTTCGCTCGCGATGGGTTTCTTTCGCGGCCATCTTGACGGTTGCGACGATGATCAGTGCCAGAAGAACGACGCCAGCGATCTCAGACAACGACGGGCGAAATAAGCCGACCACCGCTTCCGGCGGCAAACCAAGGGCGTAAATCAGCGCCAGAGCCGCGATCGTAAATAGTTTAAACATGCAGCGTCTCGCTCCACAATCGGTCATGCCATGCCCGGTGCACGGCATCAGCGTGTTGGGCCTCAGCATTTTGTTTTGGCAATTATGTTACGAAAGGTCGCGGAACACGTCATTGGCCTTTCTCAAATGGATACAAAGGATTTCCTGGTGCGCCCCGCACGCTGCTCTACTCGTCACGCCCCCATCGGGCGTCAGCAAGCCCTGGAGGCCCGTGACGGCTACGTAACGCTTCCAGCAACGCCTCGCGCACCGCGCGGACCCGGAACCATTCCTGGTGCGCTACGCAGTGAGGCGGCCAACACGGCCGCCGGCTGCGATCGAGAACGCTGTTGCCGCTCAGCCAGCATGGGTCCAAGCCAAGCCGCTCGGCGAGTTCTTCCTCCCCGTTTCGGAACGCCGTTTTGCGCTGGCGTGGCGGCACGGAGTTGAGCTCGGCGAATAGCGCCAGCGTCTCGGCGGTGAACCTTGACCGGTGGGGGCGGCTGATCGGGGTCCGGTTAGTAGGCATTTGGTGGGCGCCCAACCGGCTTGACGGTTTCAAGGTTCAAACCCAGCCGCTCCAACGTCCGGGCGACAAAGGCCCGGCCGGCCAATTCATCCTTGATGGCGGGATGGACCCGAAGGCCGGCCTTGCTGCGCACGGTCTCACCCTCAGCGTCGATCCGCTCGGCAAGCCGCTGAACCCGGTCGATGGTCTCGGCGGCCAGGCATAGAAGCTCAAGCCCACCGCGGTCCCGGATGTCGTATTCGGACATCACGCCGTCCCACAGCAGGCGGCCGGCTGAGCCGAGCTTGCGCGGCGGTTCGGCGCCGGTCGAGCCGGAACCGATCAAGGTGAGCGGCGGTGCTTTCGCCATGAAAAATCCTCCACGAAAAATTCGCTCCCAATGTTTTCTTAATTACACCAAAACGAGAGGGCGCGCGCGCCGCGGCCCAGGCGGCCCATTCCTATAAATTTCCCCCGCCCCCCCAGGTACCCTAACACGCCGCTGCGCTCGATCCGATACGACAAGGCCAAAGCGGAGCGCCAAACCAGTCCTGGCCGTCCTTACCGCTCTCAGGCGGGTTCATGGGCCGGGCCGGACCAGTCGGCGGTGTCCGGTGCCAACAACTCCGACAGCCCGCAGCCTGCCTACTCCGGCGGCGTGGCGGGCCTGGCGTCGGGGGCCGCGGTCGGTGACGGACCCCCAGCCCGGCGCCTCATCCCCTCATCCGTCAGAGGCATCGGATGACGCCCCCCGCCGCGATCGATGTCTGTAGCTGGTGGAACCGGACCTGTGCGCGAAAGAGAGGGGGGCGGGTTTTGACCCTGGCTGTGTGAAAACTCATACATCGGGGAAATGTGGAAAATACAATTCTCCAACACGGCATCGAGCCATATGTGCGCAGTATGATTTGACTCTTGCTATGCGCAATGCTTCGAGATTTTTCTACGCACGCGGCGCGCTTTGGAGTTTTCACACAGCCAAGACCCACAGCAGAAGCAGCTACTTCTCGCGGTCCACGATTCTCTCGGCGCTGCCGAGCAAATCCATTCCGATCTCTTTCGCCCACTTGTCATAGACAGAACGGGTTTGACGCCGGAATGCATCACGCTCAACCGCCGAAAGGCGAACCACCTCCATCCCATACATGTCTTGCAGCAGCTGGACGAGCTTCGCGGGCTTCACCGGGGCCTCCCTCGCTTCGTCCTTTTGCAACTGCATCATCACTGCGCCAACCTGCCGCACGATGTTCCGATCTTCGATGCTCAGCGTTGCCCAGGTTTTGCCGCTCACCGCGAGGATCAACGGATCGATCGCGTAGTGCCAGAGAGTGATGTGGTTGTGAACGGCCCAGAGCTTGTAGGGGATGATTAGCGCGACCGGATTCTCCTGACCGTCTACCTTGCCCTGCTGGAACGCGATCAACGCCTCGTCAAAGTTCATACTCACCGGATCCGCGCCAAGCGCCTTAAAGGTCTCTGTGAGTATGGGTATCGGAGGAACACGTATAGTCAGGTCACGGAGATCATCCGGCCGGCGGACCGAGCGCTTTGAATTTGTCAGTTCCCGATATCCGTTTTCCCCCCACGCGATTGGAATGACTCCCTTCTGCTCGATCGCGTTGAAGATTTGTTTGCCCGGATCTCCTGCCTCAACGGCATCGAGGCCATCATAGGTCGGAAACATGAAAGGCAAGCAGAACAGGTTCAGCTCTTTCACATGCAGAGACCAGTTGATGGTCGAACTGATGGCAAAGTCTGCGACACCCTGTTGCAAGAGTGCAAACTCGGTCGTCTGCTTGCCTGCAAAAAGCTGGCCATTGAAGTAGTTCTTGATCTGGATGCGTCCCTGCGTCCGCTGGCTGACGGCATCGGCAAACCTCACCGCTGCCTGGCCCCAGGAATTCTCCTGGTTCACAACGAGTGACATCTTAAACTCCGGCTTGTAGTCAATCGCGAGCGCTGTTGAGTTACTGAGAAAGGCAGTAATTAGGAGAAATGGCCTCAGGCTAGCCCGCAGCGACCGTTCTCGGCGAGATGGATACATTTCTTGATTACCTTGTAAGCAACGTGCAGCGCTTTGCTGGCCATGGTGGGCCAAGTGGAGGGGGACATGCAAGTGCTCATCGACCACATGATATGGAGCCGTCTAAAGGTCGGGTTGTGGCACACAGCCGCCCCGCCATCCTTCCGCCGTGCGGGTCTGCTTTCTGACCATTCCTGCCGTCGGCAGCGCCAGGCGGGCAGGTCGGCGGGGCCGCCCTTGACCCATCTCACTCATCGGCCGCGTGACTTTGCTGCGATGCACAACGCGGCATTTTCTACAGCGGTGTGGTAGGCTGCATCCCTCGGGCAGAGAGGAGCACATGAGACGGCGCGAGTTCATCACGCTCCTCGGCGGCGCGGCAGCATCGGCATCGTGGCCGATTGCGGCGCGCGCGCAGGTTTCAGTTGCGGGCTGGCTTCGCTGATGGGACGACGCATCTGGGCGAGCATGGTCGCCGCCGGTCCGCAACCAGCGCCGGGCGAGGTTGTCAGTGCGTCGTCGCCGGACAGCGATCGTGGTCATGACGTGTCGATCCTGATGGCGACGATCGGACCGGTTGGCCGATGACGCGGCGTGGAGCCGCGCTCGAAAATCTCGATCGTGATCATGCGTCCGCCGCAGCACGGACAGGGATGCGAGGGGGTTGGCGGCTCGTTGGGATTGACGGCATCTGCATCGGGATTGTGGTGTTGCGGCATGGGCACGGCGAGCAGCTCGCGGGCGCGCGCGATGTTGTCGGCGCAGGACGGTCTGGCGAGCAGGCCGTAGTGGCGGATGCGGTGGAAGCCCTTGGGCAGGACGTGGATGAGGAAGCGGCGGATGAACTCACCGGTGGCGAGCGTCATCCGCTTGTATCGCGCGCGGCCGTCGGCGCGGTAGTCCTTGTACCGGAAGGTGACGCCGTCCTCGTTGAACGCGATCAGCCGGCGGTTGGAGATGGCGACGCGGTGGGTATAGCGCGCCAGATAGGCGAGCACCGCCTCGGGTCCGCCGAACGGAGGCTTTGCATAGACGTACCACTTGATCCTGCGCAGCGGCGCCAGATAGGCGGCGAAAGCCTTGCGCTCGGCGAGGTGGGCATGCTGGCCGAAGAATGTGAGCCGGCCGGCCTTGTGGGCGGCGAGGAGCTTGGCAAGCATCCGCCCCTGGAACAGCTCGGTGAGCACCGGCACCGGCAGCAGGAAGCGGGGCTGGCAGGACAGCCATCGCTTGCCATCCAAGCGCGATGCCGCCGCCCGGCACGATCATGTGGACATGCGGGTGATGGGTCATGGTCGAGCCCCAGGTGTGGAGCACGGCGGTGATGCCGATGCGGGCGCCCAGGTGCTCGGGATCGGCCGCGATCGTCAGCACGGCCTCGGATGACGCCTTGAACAGCAGGTCGTAGACCACGGCCTTGTTCTGATAGGCGATGTCGGCGATCCTGGCCGGCAGCGTGAACACCACGTGGAAGTACGGCACCGGCAGCAGCTCGGCCTCGCGCTCGGCGAGCCATTCCCGTGCTGCTGCGCCCTGGCATTTTGGGCAGTGCCGGTTACGGCAGCTGTTGTAGGCGATGGTCGTATAGGCGCAGTCCTCGCAGCGCTCGACATGGCCGCCGAGCGCTGCCGTGCGGCAGCGCTCGATCGCCGACATGACCTTCAGCTGGTCGAGGCTCACATGGCCGGCATTGGCTTGACGCCATGCCGGTCCATGGCCGCGGAAGATATCCGCGACCTCCAGGGCTGGACGGGACATGGCGCCGTTACGCCGGCGGCTGGTCCCTTCCGTTCTTCTCGGGTGGTCAGCGGCGTGAGACGATCGAGCGGGCTCATGACCGCGCGGATCACGTTGGTGGCGACCTGCGCGTAGAGCGCGGTGGTGTCAAGCTTGGCATGTCCGAGCAAAACTTGGATCAAACGCACCTCGGTCTTCTGCTCGAGCAGGTGGGTGGCAAAGCTATGGCGCAATGTGTGTGGCGTCACCCGCTTCTTGATCTCGGCCATGGCGGCGGCGGCGTGAACGGCGCGATTGAACTGCCGCGTCGTCATCGGCAGCATCGGATCACGGCCGGGGAACAGCCAGACCGCCGGCCGGGCGATGCGATACCAGTCGCGCAGCAGCTCCAATAGCTTCGGGGAGAGCATCGCAAAGCGATCCTTGCGCCCCTTGCCCTGCTCGATCCGCAGCAGCAGGCGCTCGGAATCGACATCCGACACCTTCAGCGCCACCACCTCGGAGACCCGCAGACCCGCAGCGTAGGCGGCGCTCAGCGCGGCCTTGTACTTCGGTCCGGGGGCAGCCTCCAGCAACCGCGCCACTTCCTCGGGGCTCAAGACCACCGGTATCTTGCGCGGCTCCCGCACGAACGTGAGGTGCCGGGCCATCTCGGGTCGGTCGAGCGTCACGGTGAAGAAGAAGCGCAGCGCCGCAACCGAGCCGTTGATGCTCGGCGGCACGCACGCCGGTCTGCGTCTGATGCAGCTGGAAGCGGCGAAGATCCTCAGGCGTGGCCGTATCCGGCGAACGGCCGAGGAAGGCTGTGAACGTCCTCACGTGCCGGATATAGTCGTTGCGCGTCTTCTCGACGAAGTTGCGCACCGTCATGTCTTCGATCATGCGCCGGCGCAGCGGGCTGATGGGCTTCTCACTCATCGGGGTGCTCCTGTCTTGAGGTGGAGGTTGTTGACCCCTCGATCCTCAAGACGGGACGCCCGGCCTGTCACCCTGTCCCGCTCACTTGGTCACTCCATCGGTGCCACTGGCTCCGCCTTCGCGCGCAGCGCGCTCCCGCGTAAGCGGGTTCGTTCCTTGGCACGAAGCTGCCCAAAACTCATGAGGCGGCTGGGTCCGCAGCCGGCGAAAGCTGACGGCGCATCCCATGCGGCGCTGTTCGGCGAGGGGTGGGAGGGGGGATCAGAACGGAGGCGCCTCGAGCGCTGCGACCTGGCGGGCTGCCATCGCAGCCACAACTGCGGCGCGTGCCTGGTGCACCCCCGGTCGAGCCCAGCGTGCTTCCGGCCGTTTGCCCCTAGCTTCTGCCGGTACTACCGTCCGGTTCCCTCCATTATGCCGGTTTTCTGCCGGTTCCTGCCGAGCCGGCACCTCCGTTATGCCGGTTGTTCTGTCCGGCAACCTATATCATCTGCCGATCATTTGCCGATCATTTGCCTAGACAGTGCCGCTGCCGCCCTGTATGTAGGTCATGTCCATTGCAAAAGGGAGCGCCAGGATGGGGGCAGAAACGGACTACGGAAAAAGACGGCCTAATGGCGGGAAGATCGTGGAGTTGCGGAAAGAGAAAGGAGTCAAACAGGAGGGTCTTGCCGCAACAGCGCAGATCTCGGTGAGGCTTCTCCGGGACATTGAGCGAAAAAACCATCCGGTGCCAACGACCATCATCACTGCCATTGCAGCTGAGCTGGATGTCAATTCTAGCGACATTACTCTTTCAACCCCCGACACGTCGCCAACTAAGGCTGGGTCTTTGTTGAAGCTGCGGGCCGTTCGGTCTGCAACAGAACTGAGTACGTTGGCCGAACGCGTAAACACATACGAGTGGAAGCTTAAGATAGACCCCAGCACGGCGACCGCGGCCGATATGCAAGCGGTGATGACGATAATTAAGCGTTTAGTGAATGGGGATCTTAACGAATATACGGACGAATTTGATAGGCAAGAATTCGGAGAGATACCGCGGCTGGCGCTCTTACAAGATCTGCTAACTAGGCTTCACACAAATGGCGTGAACGTCATTGCAGGTACTTACACTCATTCCTGGCTGAGGGGGCTGCCGGAAGGCGAAACTCCGGAGTTTTTCGAAACCTGCGTCCGCTATCCCGGCCGGACCACCAAATACATTTTCAAAACTGAACACCTCCTTTCGCTCAGTTTTGTGCCATGCGATGTCGAGGAAGAGGTGGTTCCAATCAAGACGGGACCGTCACTGGCAGATTTCGAACGCGTCAACGACTACGAGATTCCTTTTTGAGGCTGGGAACATCCGATGGTGACGCAAAACAAACCAGCCGCCCGCCAGCTCGGTAAACAGATCAAAGCGCAGTTCAGCGACGGCAAATGGCACTCGTTCGAGACGATCGTCACCACGACCGGAGCGCCGGCGAAGAATGTGTGGTCAACCCTCGATCGCATGTGGAGATGGGGAACCTACAAGACCAAATGCGAGCGCAAGAAAGTTGGGACGGAATATCACTTCCGCCTTTCGCCCAAAGACAAGCAAATCAGTGTTCATGAGCTAATCGAGAAACTCACACCCATCCTCAAGGAGCTGGAAGTTCAAGGTCGAGCAAACGCAGCGACGATGTCACCGCCGACTGTGCGCATTATGACCGCGAAAATCCAAAAACTCCTCGAGGAATGGGCTGACGACCGACCCGCCGGTCAAGGGACACGGCGAACTCGGTCCTCCCTTGCACGTCCCTTATAGGAGGGCCATGATGGCCCAATCAATGGAAGACACCAGCTATCGGCTGGTGAAATCGGAAGTCCGGGACTTGACGCCGGAGCTGGCGGAGGAATTTCGCAATCTCGAAGCGTCACCCACGGAACGCGAACTTAATCCGGCGAGGATGAAGCACCTCAAGACCAAGGCGGAAGCCGGCCAGTTGGTTACGTTTCACTGGTCGGTCGCCAAATTGGGTGACAAGCGACTTCGCATGAACGGGCAGCATAGCTCGAACATGCTGTGCGGCCTCAACGGGCACTTCCCGAAGGGCCTCAAGGTCCACATCGACGAATACGAGGTGCCGAATAAGGCATCACTCGCCCTACTGTTCCGACAGTTCGACGACCGCAAGTCCAACCGATCTCCGAGCGACGTGGCGAGCGCCTATCAGGGCCTCTACGAGGAGCTGCACGACGTCCCCAAGGGGCCGGCAAAAATGGCCGTCGAGGGGGCGTGTTGGTACGACCGATATGTCGAAGGTCTGCCGGCACCAACTGGCGACGATCAATACGTTCGGTTCGGCGAACCCGGCCTGCATGGGTTCATCCGTTGGGTCGGCGAGCTGTTCTCGGTCAAGACCCCGGAGCTGCGCCGGCAGACCATCGTTGCGGCAATGTACGGCACCTGGGTCAAGAACGAACGCGAGGCCCGGAAGTTCTGGACCGAGGTCGCGCGGGGTGGCGAAGAGTTCGCCGAGAACGCACCGTCTACCGTCCTCGATGCGTGGCTCAAGGCAATGGTCGAGAAGCGGGGAGCCAAGAACGAGCTGAAGCCCGCCAATCTGTACCAGGGCTGCATCTTCGCCTGGAACGCCCATCGTGAGGGGAAGACGATCCAGACAATCAAATTTGACACCCGGAAGGGTCTCTACGACGTTCACGAATAGTCCAGGAGCTTCACAAGGCCGATCCGTTTCTCTGGACCGGCCTTGTTGGAGCTGTACCGGCCGGCCCCTCCAACCCCCAGACCGGGCGTTAAGAGGCGCATCACACGGGTCAGACCAGTTCACCTTTCGCGGGCAATCCGCCGTCAGCCGGGAAAGCCAGTCCGTCAGCTTGGCGTCCGGGCCGAGCCTGACGAACAGTTGCTCGACCCAATACCGGCTCGTGGCGCTCGCACTTCGCGCACTCCACGCGCAGCACGTCGACCTTGCCGATCAGGTCGCGTGGGGTCATGGAGCCGTCGCGGGGCATAACCTATGCGCAGTCAGACAACGAAATGGGGGCCGCTCCGTCGAGCGACCCCCATATGGCCGTTTGCCGAACTCAGATGATGATCAATAGGGACGGCCCGCAGCGGCCCCCCAGTTGAACCGGTAGTTCACCCCCAGTTTCACCACCTGGATGTTGCGATCGCCAGTGGAGAACGTGTCGCCGGCCAAGAACCGCGCCCCCAACGGCACCGTGAACGTGTCACCGGAACGCCGCAGATAGTCCCACTCCAACTTCATCGACCAGTTCGGAGTAAAGGCCCACTCGGCGCCCGCGCCGATTACCCAACCGGTTCTGGAACCACCGCCGCTCAGTACGATCGCGTTGCCGGTTGTCAAGTTGGCAATGGTGAGGTCACCCTCGGCGCCGACCCAGCCGAAACCGGCCTTGCCGTACAGGAGCACACGGTCAATGGCCACGCCAAAACGGGCCGCAAGGGTCGATATGAAACCGCTTGCACCCCCGGTGGCCGCCAGAGTTCCAACACCTGGGACAAAGACCGTGGCGTTGACGTCGCGTCTCCCTGTCCAGTCAGCGTCCCACTCTGCCCCGATCACGAATTGGTTGAACTGATAGTCGCAGCCGACCTGACCGCCGATGACGAACCGACCGTCGTTGTTGCGGCCGCCGAAGGTCAAGCCGAACCTGTCATCCGTCCAACCGTCGCCCCCCCGCCAGGCAGCCCCAACGTTGCCGCCGATGTAGCAGCCGGTCCAACTGTAATATACCGGAGCCACGGGCGGTGGCGCCTTGACCGGAAGATCGGCTGCCATTGCCGAAGACGCAGCGGTCATCGCGAGCGCGGCACCTCCCGCCAGAACGAACTTGCGCATGATATACACCCCCTTTGCACACGGCCCCGTCGGGACCCGCTGGGAATACGTTACTCCAGACGAGCGATGCGGTCCGGCAACTTGTGGGCAAATCTCGGTTCTCGCATTTGATTTTCTTGGTCGCGTTGCATATTTGCCACGCAGAGGTATTATTTTACGCAAGGGGCGCGAGCCAACCCAGAAAATGGTACCGGCGACCCTGGGCGTCGCTCCCGCAAAGAGGGCTGCCCTCCCGCCCCGTCAACGGGGGCGCGGAATCTCCCCACTTTTGGAGCCATCATGGGCGTCGGCAGCGCCGGCCTGGTCTTGCGCAGCCGGGCATTGAGCAGCTTGCATACTCGCGCGATGTTCTCTGCTTGGGGGCCGTTGGCGAAGAGGCCGTAGTGGCGGATTCGTGCCGCCTGACACAGGAGCCGACGATGCGACGACCCGCGATGCCGACCATGCGCGGACCACGCCCGCGGCTCAAGCCGGCAAACCCGGCCGCCCGCGCGATGCAGTCGGTCCGTGCCAAGTTCGACAGCGACGGACCCGATGCCGCCCTTGTGTACGGCCAGGGCATCGGTTTTACTGACGAGGAGCTGACGCGTGAGATCGCCCGGTGGACAGCCGAAACCGCTGTCGGGAGAACGGAGTCCGTGGTCGACGCCCCGGCGATGCAATCCCCTCCTGGGGCGCAAGTGGCGTCGGCTACGTTCAGCCTCGACGTCTTGATGGCCTTTTCGTCGAGGCGCAGCCCACTCGCCCGTGGCTGTAGTCAGAAAAACGGCGAGCGCCCGCGGCCCGACCCCCCTTTCCGGGCGTGGCGGGCAGGCCCCCCTCTTGAGCCCATCAGGCGGTCCGTGAGGCCGCCCGACGGCGAGGGGGGCTTCTTCCTTCAGTGAGCAAGAGCAGCGAATCGAAGTGATCACGGATCGAGCTTGATCGGCATCAACCCCCGCCTTCACTGTCTAAGATTCTTGGACAGTGGCCTTGGACAGTGGCCTTGGACAGTGGCCTGGCGATCGCCGCTTCCCACAGCCGCTGCAGGCGACGCGTGCGCACTCCTGGGATGTCGTCATAGCTCATCGGCTGGCCATTGAGGTTGAGGGGGTGATAACGGAAATGCCCCCCTCCCGGCGGCCTCCAAAACGGGCCGCCCATGCGCCCGACCCGGCCGGGGGGTCCCCCCCGCCTGGGGGTAGGCCCGGCCCGGCCGGGGCTGCAGGCTCCTACGCCGGCCCGCAGGGGACCGTGCAGCGCCGGGCCGGCTAACTAGCCCCGGCGGCCCTGAACTGGCCGGCCGGCCCAACGGGGGCCTTTAGTGGGCCAGCGCCGCGCTGTAGGCCCCCCGCCCGGCCCGCAGGGTCGCTAAACGGCCCCGCCGCCCCCATGCCCCCCGCCCCCGGCGCGAGCCTGTGCCCGGCAGCGGGGCGCGCAGCGCGGGGCCGCTAGGCCGGTAGTCACGTACCGCCCGTACCGCCGGCGAGCCCCCTACCGGCTGGGAATACCTCAATACCTTACTACCGATACTACCTGTAATCGCTGAGAACTCCCTTTTCGTACTTCTCATTTTCAATCTATAAGGGAATTTGTCCGATCTTCGGACTTAGGAGAGAGAAAACCATGGCTACCTTGAAAGCTCTGTTGAAGTCGTACTCGCCGACTACCGCGCCCGCCCGGCCGGGGCGTAGCGCTGACCCGATCACCGCGCGGCGTGAGAAGTTTCTGCGCGCCATCAACGATCAGCTCGCGCTGGTCGACGACCCAGAAGCCACCCGCTCTGTTCGCCGCAAGCCGAAGGCCGGTGCGAATGGCGCCGCGGTGAAGGGGCGCGTCGAGACCGCGGTGAAGATAAAGCCCTGGTGGTCGACCGACGCGGCCGGCGCCGTCGTGCTCACGCCGCGCTTCGGCTTGGCGCCCCTGCAGTGGGCGCCGGGGCAGACGTCACTCATGATCGGCAGGCCGGACGATCATGCCCTCAAGCATGCGCTCCAGCAGCTGGCGGCCGCGTGTGAGGGCCGGCGAGCTTGATGCGCTGTTGGCCGGTGCGGTACCGGCCCGCAAGAAGAAGGCCGCGGCCGCGGCGGGCTAGCTCGTTTCAAACAAAAACTGTTCGAATAGCTCGCGCAGTTCGAGAGGCGGGCCATCGCGGCCGTCCGACATAACAGGCGTTGCGACGTAGCGCTCGCGATCGATTTTCCAGTCGCTAATCGTGGCGCCCGTCTCGCCTTTGTCGCCCTTCGGTCCGCGCTCGCCTTTCTCGCCAATAGTGCCGCGCTCACCCTGTCGCGCGATCAGTTGCCAGCCTTTCCCGGGACAGATGCCGGGATCGTCCTTGCGCGCGATGAACGAGCTACCGTCGCGCGAGACGATGTCCAGTTCCTGATATTTCGCATCAGCGCTGAACGCCCCGCGCCCGCGCGGCGACTTTGCATTGCGGCCGGGCACGGCGATGCAAACCCAATGGCCGCCGCCTGGCCTCTGCGCGGTGTCACACAATGCCTGATAAGTCGCCCCCTCGTAGGAAACGACCTGCGCCTCATACGTGACGCTGTCGGGCTGCCAGACCTTGACCAGTGGCAGCCGGCCGGCCGGACCCTGTTCGCCCGGAGGCCCTGACGGCCCCGGCGGACCCGTCGCCCCGATCGCCCACTCGGTCTGCAACTCACGGAGGACTCCGATGATGATGTCAGTCATGAACTCATGCTCGGCGGCGATCCGTTCAGCGATGCGCTGATCGATCTCCGCCAGCGTGGGAGGCACAACGTCGAGCTTGTGCTCGCGCGGCTGCGGCTCTTCGCGTTCCGCCTTCATACGTCGCCACCGATCAAGCGGGTCCTCATGCTCCTCCGGCGGGACGCCCAGTTCGGAATAGATGCGGTGCCGGCGGTCGAACATGGCATTTAGCAGCGCGGCGCCCATGGCGACACTCGCCTTCAAGTGATTGCTGCACCATCCTAGCACAGAGCAGGCCGATCGCATCAGGGAAATTGACGCGGCGCCAGGTTTCACCGGCGAGCCAGCTTGTCCAGCCGGCGCTGGCGCGCCGCTTCGCGTCCCTCGGATTCGATCAGTGCGTCGATCTGTTTGAGCAAATCCTCGGCAGAGCGCGACCGGTCGGCCAGCAGCGCGACGGCCGCGTGCGGATGCGCCCGGCAATAATCGGCTCGTCGTCGCGCCAGCTCCCGCTCGCGCATCAGTCTCGCCCGTTCAATCTCGTCGCGCCTGGTGCGCGGAACGACAATGAGGCCCATAGGTAGCACCTCCGATTTTGGGGCGTGGAAAGCACCGACAGCGCGGTGAGGGTGACTGCCCGCGCCGGGCTACTGTCACCATTTGTCCCTTACGCGTCATGAGGGCGTATTGAGAGGGAGGTGTCCCCTAAGAAGAAAAAAAGTATCGATGACTGTTTATGTCCTCATGACGCGTAAGGGACAAATGGTGACACCAAACTATCCACGCGTGCTCCCATGCGCGGTAGCACAACTAGAGGGCGGTTTTTGGGGTCGTCGCGTTGGTGCTGGAAAGCACCTCGACCACCCAGTCGTGAATTTCCGGCAGGTCCCCGGCCAGCCGCTGCTCGCTTTTAGGGCCGAGCCGCCGCTCATCCACGTTCCATTCCAGCCATACGCGGCGGCTGCGGGCGGTTTTCGGAGGCCGCATCAGCTTCAGCTGCATCCATCCGTGGTCCCCTCGTGCCCGTGCGAACAGGACGAAACCGTTGCGGTGTCGGCCGATTTCAGTGTAGTAGGCCATGCTCATTCGTGCTCCTTGTTGCTGCGGTTCATCTCGGCGATCATCGCGGCTACCCGCTGCCGCCGCTCCTTTTCCTTCTCCGCATAGTTCGCGAACCTGACGTGCACCGCCTGGTTCACCACCCCATGCAGCGGGTCGTTAAACTTGCGACTGGGCACGCGGTTGATCCACCCAAACGTGTCCAGCTGATTGAAGATCCGCTCGATGTGTGGCCGGTCCAAATCCCGCATGGAGCGGGTCCCTCTCGCAACATCGCGATTGGTGATGCGTTCCAACTTGTGTGCCAAGATGTAGCCGGCGACATCGAGCAGCTGATCATGATTG
>CAVWIS010000020.1:0-410189 GCA_963755055.1 uncultured Alphaproteobacteria bacterium
GCACATGGAGCTTGCGGCCGCAGTGGCCGCACCGCAGCAGTCCAGGCAGCAGCAGCTCGCCTTCACGGGCTGCACCGCGCGCGAGCGCGCTGCTCATGCCGGTCGCGTTGTTGGCGATCACCGCGAGGTTCCGCTCGAACTCGTCCCAGGTGATGTAGGCGGCATGGTGGTCCTTGATCAAGACATCCCATTCGGCCATGGGCTTTTGCACACCACGTCGGATGCGCTTGCGTCCGCCTTCGACGCTCACGCGGCTCTTCGTGCGCCCGAACGCGTAGGCGCCGGCATAGATCGGATTGGTCAGGATGTTGTGCACGATGTTGTAGGCCGGCAATCGCCACACGACGCCATGCGCCTCGCCGTGGCGCGACTTGACGGGCAGCTCGATGCCCTCCTCTCTCAGCCAGATGTGCACTTGTCGTGCACTTTGCAGCTCGGCGAACTTGGTGAAGACCAGCTGCAGGGCCTCCTGCACGCGCTTGTCCGGGTTCTTCTCGAGCACCTGGATCACCCGGATATCGATGTTCTGCTCGAGCAGGTGGGTGGCAAAGCTGTGCCGGAGCGTATGCGGAGATACCCGCTTGTCGATCCCGGCCATGTGGGCCGCCGCATGGCAGGCGCGATTGAACTGGCGCGTGGTGAGAGGATTGACCCGGTCCTGCCCGGGGAACAGCCATCCCTGCGGCCGGCCCGCCTTGCACCAGGTGCGCAACAGCTCGAGGAGATGCGGCGACAGCATGACGTAGCGGTCTTTGCGACCCTTGCCCTGCTCGACCCGGATCACCATGCGCTTGCTGTCGATGTCGGAGATCTTGAGCGAGACCACCTCGGAGGCGCGCAGTCCTGCCCCATAGGCCACGCTCAGCGCCGCCTTGTACTTGAGCCCCGGCGCCGCATCGAGGAGGCGGGCCATCTCGTCCGGGCTGAGGACGACCGGCAGCTTCCGCGGCTCGTGGATGAATGCCGTGTGCTCGACGATGGCGTATCGCTTGAGCGTGACCCGGAAAAAGAACCGCAGCGCCGCCACGGTCGCGTTCACGGCTCCCGTGCCGACGCCGCTCTGCGCCACATGCAGCTGAAAGCGGCGGATGTCCTCGAAGCTTGCCTTGTCCGGCGACCGGCCGAGGAAAGCTGCCAGGTTCTTGATCTCGCGGATGTAGCTTTGCTGGGTCTTCGCGGATAACTTCCGGATCGTCATGTCTTCGATCATGCGCCGGCGCAACGGGCTGATGACCTCGTTGGTCATGGGGGGTGCTCCTGTCTTGGGTGAGGTTGCTAACCCCTCAATCTCAAGACAGGACGCTCCCATCCGCTACCGCGCCGGGCGTGCCGCTTGCCGCAGCGCCCCTACCGCGCGAGCGGTTTAGTCCTGTGACCCATCTGAGACATTGGCCATCAAATTTGCTGTGATGCACAACGTCGGGATTCCTGCAACGATGTGGTAGCGTGAAATCCTCAGACTGAGGGGGCGAGCATATGAGGCGGCGCGAGTTCATCACCTTGCTCGGCGCAGCTGTCGCCACACGCGCACAGCCAGCGATCGCACAACAGCCAAAACGGGTGCCGTGGTCGCTATCATCTACAGTGTCGGCTCGGTCGCTGAAATGGCTGGCACCGACCCTCTCGGTGTGAATATGCGCGCGTTCGAGCGCGGCTTGCGCGATCTTGGTTGGATCGAGGGACGCAACATCGCGATCAAGCGCCGATCGACCGAGGGCGACCCCGAGCGAGCAAAGACCCTTCTGGCCGAGGTCGTCGCACGCGCACCGGATGTCATCGTGCTGGGCGGGGCCCGTTGGCTGCACGAGGCTGCCTTGTGGGCGACGCGCACGATCCCGATCGTCGCTCCCTTCGGGGAGGATCCAGTCGCTGCGGGTCTCATCTCGAGCCTCGCGCGCCCCGGCGGGAACCTGACTGGCGTGACGCGCACAACCGGTCCCGACTTCTACAGCAAAGCCCTTGAGCTTTTGCGCGAGGCCGCTCCTGGGATCGCGCGCCCGGCATTTCTGGCACCTCGGGAGGCGTTGGTCGCCTTTCAGGCGGCCCCCCATCCTGCCGGGATCACGATCGTGCCCGCTCAGGCCGATACGTCCGAGCACCTCGACGCTGCATTCGAGATCATCCAGCGCGAGCGGGCTGACGCACTCTTGGTGCCGAGCGGTCCCATTTTCCTTCTGAACGCGAAACGCATCGGGGCGTTTGCAGCTGACGGCAGGCTACCGGGCTCCTTCGGCATGCGCCAGTCAGTGGAGGCCGGCGGCCTGATGTCATACGGGCCGAGCATATCCGCGCTCTATGTGCAGATGGCGCGGCAAGTCGACCGCATCCTCAAAGGCGCACGGCCAGCGGATACCCCGACCGAGCAGCCCACCACATTCGAGCTGGTGATCAACTTGAAGGCCGCAAAAGCACTCGGCCTGACGATCCCGCCCACTCTGCTCGCGCTCGCCGACGAGGTGATCGAATAAATGTGAATGTCGGGTTCTGGCACAAGGCCGACCCCCACCCGGTTCGCGCGACACGGGTCCGGTCACTGGGGTACACCGGCCCCGTGCGAGGCATGCCGTCGACGCGGCCGGCGCTCCCGCTCTTGACCCACACGAGACATGCGAGGCTCAGGACTTCTGCACCGCAAAATGAACCGTTATCCCATTTTGCTAGTCGCAATTTTCTGTTCTGATGGCCGAAGTCGAGCCTTGTGGGACTTGGCGTAGTTCTGAACCGGGGGTTGGCAGTTGCGACGACGCGATTTCATCATCGCGATTGCTGGGTCGGCCGTCGCTTGGCCGCTCGCCGCGCGCGCGCAGCAAGCGGACAAGCTGCCAACCATTGGGTTCTTGGGCGCGACCACAGCTTCGGCCTGGAGGCATTGGGTCGTCGCGTTTGTGCAGCGGCTGGGTGAACTCGGCTGGATCGAGGGCCGCACCGTCGCGATTGAGTATCGTTGGGCGGAAGGCCGGAACGAGCGCTACGCCGAGATTGCAGCCGAGTTTGTTCGGCTGAAGGTCAACGTCATTGTCACCGTGGGAGCAGCGGTGCTTGCGGCAAAGCAGGCTACATCGGTCATCCCAATCGTCTTCGCTGCGGCGGTGGATCCACTAGGCACCGGCATGGTCGCGAGCCTGGCGCGACCGGGCGGCAACGTCACCGGATTGTCGTTCCAGGCCACCGATCTTGCCAGCAAGCGGCTCGAACTTTTGCGCGAGGTTGTCCCCGGTCTCCGCCGCCTAGCGGTTATGGCCAATATCGGCTACCCGGCCGCTGTGCTGGAGATGCGCGAGGTCCAGGCACCTGCCCGCATGCTCGGCCTCGAAGTCGCCACGCTGGAAATCCGGCGAGCCGAGGATATCGCGGCCGCCATTGACGCGCTCAAGGGCCGCGCAGACGCACTTTATGTCGTGCAGGACCCATTGTTTTTGACTCACCGGATTCGCATTAACACCCTGGCCGCCGCCGCGCTACTGCCAACCGTGCACGGCTTTCGCGAGTACGTCGAAGCGGGCGGTCTGATGTCCTATGGAGCGAACTTCCAGGACCTGTTCCGGCGTGCCGCCGACTATGTCGACAAGATTTTGCGCGGCACTAAGCCTGCCGACCTGCCGGTCGAACAACCGACCAAGTTCGAGCTGGTGATCAATTTGAAGACCGCCAAGGCACTCGGCCTCAGCGTGCCGCCGATGCTCCTCGCCCGCGCCGACGAGGTGATCGAATAATCTGCATTTTGCGCACGCCTGTTGCTGCATCTGCTCACGGCTGCTCCTGGCACAAGGCCGACCCCACCCGGTTCGCCCGACACGGGTCCGGTCACCGGGGTACACCGGCCCTGTGCGAGGCAGGTGCCGGCGGTCTTGCTTGTGACCGGCCCCGCGGCCGCCGCCGACGGGTCCAGGCAGGTGATGCCCGCGAATGGCCGGCTCGATGGCATCGTGGGTGTCCGCAGGCAGGATCCGATCCGGTTGCTGGCGGGGCTTGCCGAGTCGGTCTAAAAGGCTCCGCATGATTCATCGCCTGGCAAGCCGCACCGTGGTCATGGCGGTCGCGACAATGCTGATACTCGCGGCCGGTATCGAGCCGGGGCGGGCAGCCGACCCGGCGTTCCGCGCCTGGCTCGAGCAGCAGTGGCCGGCCGCCCAGGCCCTCGGCGTCTCCCGCCCGACCTTCGACGCGGCGACCCGGGGCCTCGAGCCCGACCTGTCGCTGCCCGATCTCGAGATTCCCGGCCAGGCACAAAAACCGCAGCGCGGGCAGGCCGAGTTCATCAGCACGCCGGCCGAATACCTTCCGGACTCGACGCTCAACCGCCTCGCCGCCCAGGGCCGCACGCTGCTCGCCACCCACCGCGCGACGCTGACGGCGATCGAGCAGAAGATGGGCGTCGCCCCCAACGTGCTGCTGGCGATCTGGGGCCGCGAGACCGATTTCGGCCGCTACCGGCTGCCGAAGAACGCCATCTCGGTGCTGGCGACCCAGGGCTATCTGGGGCGCCGCAAGGACCAGTTCCGCGAGGAATTCCTGCTGGCGCTGAAAATGCTGGAGGAGGGCGTCGTCAAGCCCGCCGAGATGCGCAGCTCCTGGGCGGGCGCCATGGGGCTCACCCAGTTCCTGCCGTCGGAATACTACAAGTACGCGGTCCACTTCGACGGCGACGGCCGACCCGACATCTGGAACTCTGTCCCCGATGCGCTCGCATCCGCCGCCGCCCAGCTGGTCGACAAGGGCTGGCAGCGGGGCAGGCGTTGGGGCTTCGAGGTGCGCATCGCCCGCGGCTTCGACTGCTCGACCGCCGAGCCTGCCGTCACCATGAAGGTCGGCGAATGGCTCCGGCGCGGCTTCGTGCCGGCGTTCGGCAAGAAGTTGTCGCCGGCCGAGCTCGAGGAGGAGGCGTCGGTCTTCCTGCCGGCCGGCACCTACGGCCCGGCCTTCCTGACCTTGAAGAATTTTTACGTGCTCAAGGGCTACAATTTCTCCGACCTCTATGCGCTGTTCGTCGGCCATGTTGGCGACCTCATCGCCGAGACGCGGGCGTTCGAGCGGCCGTGGGGCAAGGTGGAGCAGATGCGCAGCACCGACGTGGAGAAGATGCAGCGTACCCTGACCGATCGCGGCCTCTACCAGGACAAGATCGACGGCAAGGCCGGCATGAAGACCCGCTCCGCGCTCGGCGCCTATCAGAAGGCCAACGGCCTGCCGCTCGACTGCTGGCCGACGCTCCCCGTGCTCAAGCACATGCTCGGCCGGTAGGGTGGGCAAATCGCCCGCACGGCAGGCATGACCGGATGATGCGCCGCCGGCGATTTGCCCACGCGGTCCGACGCCGGTCCGACAGCGTGAGCAAAATCGTACGCGAGGTTTGGGTGAGACGCGCGGTTCGGGCATCGATTTTGCCCACCCTACGATTTGGGGTTTGCAGGGTGGGCAAAACGAGGGAGCAAAGCGTCATTGGTTGAAGAACGGCATGCCGCATGATACCTACGTCAAGAATTCCTGTTGAGCGCAATCCGGGCCGAACGATTTCCTGCGGGGAGCAATGGATGCGATTCGTCCTGGTCGCCATCGGCCTGCTCGTCGGGAGTGAGGCGTTCGCGGGCTATGATGCCACCTGGTATCGGCAGGAGCTCTGGTCCGGCGAGTGGCCGAGCGGCTTCGCGGTGGTCAAGCCGGACGTGACCATCATGGCACGCACAGCCATGGACAAGGACCTCAAACCGACGGTGTCATGCCGGCTGCCCTACCGGGCCGTCTTCAGTCCGTGGAATACCGCGCGCAACAAGGCGAGCAACGCCCATTACTGGACGGCTTCGAAGATCGTCCGGATGACCGCCAAACAGGCATTCACGTTCGAGGACCAGAACGACAACGCCGTGAAGGTGCCGCTCAAGAAGGGCGAGGCGATCGAGTACCTGATGTACTACGCGGAAGGCATTTTCGCGGTTCGGGTCCGCGGCAAGAAGTACACGGCGGACCAGAGCCTGCTCGAGAAGGTCGATTTGCCACCCGACCCGGCGAACCCACAGGAGGAATGGCTGAGCCTGACCTGCACGGACGGCCAGGCCGCGTGGATCGCGATGTCCGATCTCGTCGTCAAGGACAAGGCCGGCGAGGAGATCCCGATGGATGGCCTGTGGCGTGCCAGCATGGACAGCCCCGGCGTGCCCGAGCACGGCAAGGCGCGCGATCTCACCGACGCGGAGATCGTGCGCGGGCCGCAGTAGCCTGCCCGCGCAGCCGGATGGTCGTCCGCCTTCAACGGGACCGGGCTCACCCATGTTTTCATCACGGAGGTTTCATGAAGATTCAGCTTATGGCGCTGCTCGCGGCGCTCTGCCTGGTCGGCGCGCATGGCCCGCTCGGTGCGCAGCCGTCCGAGAAGCCGACGTGGCGACTCAAGGTCGATGGACAGGATTCCGTGCTGGCATACGGAACGGACAACGAGGAGGACACTCCGATCGCCTTCCTGTGCAAGGCGGGATCTGGCGTCGTCAAGATCATGATCAGCGAGACCAGCGAGGCCGTGAAGCCGAACCAGGCCGCAACGGCGTCGCTGAACGCCGGGTCGGTGACCGCGAAGGTGCGGGGCAGGACGACAGCGAACGAGGAGGCGGGCGTTCCGAGCTTCTCCGGCACCCTGCCGGCGTCCGATCGGCTGCTCGCGGCGTTGTCGAAGGCACCCCTTCTGGTCTTCACGGTGGGTCCCTCGCGTCACCAGGTGCCCCTGGCGGAGATCGGCGACAAGGCAAGCAAGCTCATCGGGCAATGCGCGAAGCGCTGAAGCGCGCGTTCCGGTAGGGTGGGCAAATCGCCTGCACGGCAGGCATGACCGGATGATGCGGCGCCGGGCGATTTGCCCACGCGGTCCGACGCCGGTCCGACAGCGTGGGCAAAATCGTACGCGCGGTTTGGGTGAGACGCGCGGTTCGGGCATCGATTTTGCCCACCCTACAATTCGGGGTGGGTAGGGTGGGCAAAATCGCGGCTCGGATGGGCAGCTCGCGCGAAGCTCGCGGGCGATTTTGCCCACGCTGTCGGCCGGGGCGGCATCGTACCGCGTGGGCAAATCGCCCGCCACGCTGCGATCCGATTGCGCGGTTGGTCCGGGCGATTTGCCCACCCTACTTTTCCGCTTGACAACATACCCCTAATAGGGTACAGCATTCGGAGTGAAACCGAATTGGAGGGTGACACCATGACGTTCGTGAAGGGGCGGAGCGGCAACCCGGCGGGGCGGCCGCGGGGGTCGCGCAACCGACGGCGCTCGCCGCCGAGGCGCAGATGGAGGCGGTCGGCGAGGAGCTGGCGCGCAAGGCGATCGAGCTGGCGCGAAGCGGCAACATCGCGGCGTTGCGCCTGTGCCTCGACCAGGTGATGCCGCGCGGGCGCGGGCGGCCGGTCTGCTTCGCCATGCCGCGGATCGAGAGCGCCGCCGACGTGCGGGCGGCGTCCACCGAGGTCGCCGCCGCCATGGGGCGCGGCGAGCTCAGCCCGTCCGAGGCCATGGACGTGCTCAGGGTGATCGACGAGGTGCTGAAACTCCTGGTGAAGGCCGACGCGATGGAGCGGGCGCAAGCCGGGCAGGCGACATCGCCGGAGCACCATCCGACGGGCGCCGCGGCCAACGGCGGGATTGGATCAAGTGAAATACAAGCAGAGCGGCCGTACCGCGATGGCGCCGCGGATCGGCCGCCCGGCGCGGCGACGAGCCGACCCGCCCGCGAGGCGACTGCAGAAACAAGCGAAATACAAGCGGAACGGCCCGGCGGCGATCCCGCCGAACGTCCGGCGAATGGCACCATGGAGCCCGCCCGCAAGATTGCAGAAACAAGCCGGGTACAAGCCCCGACGCCGGCCGCGAGCGCCGCGCCGGTGTCGGGACCGCCCGCGGGCGGCCGGGCGCAGGCCGAGCCGGGGAACGCCGCGACTGCAAATACAAGCGGAATACAAGCGCGGCCGGCCGATCGCCGGCCGTGGCCCCGCGGGGAGGGAGACACCGCATGGTCAGGTCCGGATGCGCCCGCCGGCACGATGGCGGATACAAGCGAAATACAAGCCGGGCGGCCGATCGAACGCCGGCCGTGGCCGGACGGGGGCGCCGACACCTGGTGGTCGTTCGCTCCGGCCGTGCCCCTCGGCGCACTCGCGGAAACAAGCCGGATACACGGGCTGCACCCGCCGCCGGGTGGCGCCCGGCAAGCCAGCCGCTGGGAGGGGCTGGGCCTGCTCGGGAACGCCATGCTGGCGCCCGTGCTCGCCGCGCTGGAGCGCCACGCGGCCGGCCGATAGGCCGATCGGGTTCGCGCTCTGGCGCATTTTTCGGCGACGCGCTACTCGACGGGTCGACCAAACCGAACTGCAATCGCCACCAGCCGCCAGGAGCGCCCCATGCCCATCGATCTCTACAGCTACAACACCCCCAACGGCCGCAAAATCAGCGTGGCGCTGGAGGAGATGGGGCTGCCCTATACGGTGAAGGTCGTCGACATCACCAAGGGCCAGCAGCACGATCCGGCCTTCCTCAAGATCAGCCCGAACAACAAGATCCCGGCGATCGTCGATCCCGACGGACCGGGCGGCGCGCCGGTCAGCGTCTTCGAGTTCGGGCGCCATCCTGATCTATCTCGGGGAGAAGACCGGCAAATTCTGGCCGACCGACCCCAGAGCCCACATCCAGGTGCTGGAATGGCTGATGTTCCAGATGGGAAGTTTTGGGCCGTTTCCCGGCCAGGTGCACCATTTTCTCCAGGTGGAGAACGAGCAGGATCGCCGCTACGGGCTCGAGCGCTATTCCAAGGAGACGCGGAGGCTCTACGGCGTCATGGACAAGCGGCTCGCCGATCACGCCTTCTTCGCCGGCGACATCTCGATCGCGGATTTTGCCATCCTCGGCTGGGCCTGGCGCCACGAGCGCCACAAGGTCGACCTCGCCGAGTTTCCCAATGTGAAACGCTGGTACGACACCATGATGGCGCGGCCGGCAGTCCGGCGCGGTTTCGACGTGAAGCTGAGTTGAGGCGGCCGGCAAATCGTGGCACAAGAGTCCAGGGTTTCGCGTTCGGAACCGACGGTACGACCGGGGGGTTTCGGCGGAAAACCAGGGCTGTTGCCGGACCGGCCGTCCGGTCCCTTGAGCTTCGCGCGAATCAGGGTGCCGATGTCACGATCCACCGCCGAGAACGATTTCCACCGAATCCGGGCCGCCGGCCCGCAAACGGCAGCGGCCGGGCCTCGCCCGGCGCATCGGTGGATTCGCGCGGCAACAGCGATCTGCCTCGCCGCGATCACCGTCCTGGCGCTCGGCGCCGATGCGGCGGACGCCCGGGTCAAGTCGAAGGGCAAGGGCCATCGGGTCTTTCACGGTGCCAATTATCATCCGCCCTATGCGGCGCTGGTGGTCGACGACAAATCCGGGGAGGTGCTGCACGCGGTCAATGCCGAGGAGCCGCGCCATCCGGCCTCGCTCACCAAGATCATGACGCTGTACCTGCTTTTCGAGCAGCTCGAAGCCGGAAAACTCAAGCTCGACAGCCAGTTGCCGATTTCCGCTCATGCCGCGTCGCAGCCGCCGACCAAGCTCGGCCTGCGGGTGGACAAGACGCTGGCGGTCGAGGACGCCATCAAGGGCCTGGTCACCAAGTCGGCCAACGACGCCGCCGCGGTGGTGGCCGAGGCGATCGGCGGGACCGAGGAGGAGTTCGCCCGGCTGATGACCCGCAAGGCGCGGGCGCTCGGCATGAGCGGCACCACCTACGTCAACGCCTCGGGCCTGCCGGCCGAGGAGCAGATCACGACCGCGCGCGACCAGGTGACCCTCGGTCGCGCCATCCAGATGCGGTTCCCCAGTTACTACGGATACTTTTCCACGCCGTCCTTCACCTATCGCCGCATCTCGATGAACAACCACAACAGCCTGCTGCGCACAGTGGAGGGCGTCGACGGCATCAAGACCGGCTATACCGAGGCCTCGGGCTACAACCTGGTCGCCTCGGTGAGACGCAACAACCGGCACCTCGTCTGCGTGGTGCTCGGGGGGACCTCCAACGGCATGCGCGACGCGCGGATGCGCCAGCTGATCGAGGCGCACCTCATGCTGGCCTCGACCCAGCGCACCGCGCCGATGATCGTCGAGAAGGACCCGGAGCCGGACGCCGCCGCCTTCAGCCTGTCCTCGTCGCGGTCGGTCACCGTGTCGCCCGAGCCCGCGGTGGTCCGCGAGGTGGTGCCCTCGGGCGATGCCAAGGAGGCGCCCGCCGCCGCTGCCCCGCCGGTCGCGGCGCCAAAGGTCGAGCCGGAGCCGCCGTCCAATTTCGGCACCGCCGGCGTGCCCTGAGCCGCCCGTTCGCCATGTCGAAGAATCTTAGCCGCCAGCTCGGCCTGACCAAGCGGGCCGTCGCCAGCCGCGGCGGCGCGGTCGCGGCGCAGAATCAGGCGGCGGCCGACGTCGGGGCGAGAATCCTCGCCGCCGGCGGCAACGCGGTCGACGCCGCGATCGCCACCGCCTTTGCGCTCGCCGCGCTCGAACCCTGGATGAGCGGGCTCGGCGGCATCGGCCACATGCTGGTCTTCGACGCCCGGCAGCGGCGCACCCATCATATCGACTTCGGTGCGATCAGCGCCCAAAAGCTCGATCCGGCCGACTATCCGTTGAGCGGGCGACCGGGATCGGACCTCTTTGGCTGGCCCGAGGTGGTGGAGAACCGCAACATCTCCGGGTTTTCGGCGATCGCGGTCCCCGGCCAACCGGAAGGCATGCGGGCCGCGCACGAGGCTTTTGCCACCAGGCCGTGGGCCGAACTGCTGGCGCCGGCGATCGGGCTGGCGGAGCAGGGCGTCGAGGCCGACTGGTTCGCCACCCTGATCATCGCCTCGGCGGCCGCCCAGCTCGCCGACCAGCCGGCATCCGCCGCGTGGTTCCTGCCGGGCGGCTTTCCGCCCGTGCCGGACTGGGACGGGACGCCGCCGCGGCGGAAGAATGCGGCCCTCGTCCGCACCCTGAAAACCTTGGCGGCGCGCGGCGCCCGCGAGTTTTACGAGGGCGCGCTCGCCGACACGCTGGTGGCCGAGCTGGCGGCGGGAGGCTCGCGGGTCGACAAGTCGGATTTGTCGGGCTTTCGCGCGCGGATGTCCGAGCCGCTCCATGTGGTGCATGCGGGCAGGCAGCTGCGCATGCCGGGCGGCCTGACGGCGGGTCCGACGCTGGCCGATGCGCTCTCCCGCCTCGGCGGTGGGCTCGGACCGGCGCTCGATGCAAAGGCGTTCGTCGCCTATGCGCGGGCGCTCGCCGCGGCGAGCGCCGTCAGGCTCGACACGCTGGGCGAAAGCAGGGTGGCGGCGGAGTGCACCACCCACCTCTCGGTCATCGACCGCAACGGCAACATGGTGGCGCTGACCCAGACGCTGCTCTCCCTGTTCGGATCGAAGGTGGTGCTGCCGGAGACCGGCATTCTGATGAACAACGGCATCAACTGGTTCGATCCGCGGCCTGGCGGGCCGAACTCGATCGGTCCGGGCAAGCGGCCGCTGTCGAACATGCTGCCGGTGCTCGGCCTCGTCGACGACAAGCCCTGGCTGGCGATCGGCGCCTCGGGCGGCCGGCGCATCCTGCCGGCGATTTTCCAGCTCCTGTCGTTCCAGGCCGATTTCGGTCTCGGCCTGGAGGCCGCCTTCCATCAGCCGCGCATCGACACCAGCGTCGTCGGCGAGGTCGCGGTCGATCCGCAAATGGATCCCGCCGTCAAGGCGGCGCTGGCGGGCGAGCTCAAGATGGTCGAGCGCGCCCAGGTGCCCTATCCGCTGCGCTACGCCTGCCCGAGCGCGGTGGCGATCGAGGGCGACGGCGACCGGGTGGCGATGACCGAGCTGTCGCAGCCCTGGGCGGGCGCGGCCGCCGCCTGAAAACCCTCAGGCGGACGCCCGGCGCTCGGCGATGCGCGCCAGCATCGAGGCGCCGACCGGCAGCACCTCGTCATCGAACAGATAGGACGGGTTGTGCAGCATCGGCCCGGGCTTGATGCCGAGCCAGAAATAGGCGCCCGGCACCGCGTGCAGCATGTCGGCAAAATCCTCGCTCGCCATGTTGGGTGAAGGCGCCAGGTTGACGCCGCCGACGACCTCGCGGGCGACGTCGGCCACGACGTCGACATGGGCCTGCACGTTCTCCAGCACCGAAAAGCCGTCGCGGATGTCGACCTCTATTGCCGCCGAAAAAGCCTTGGCCATGCCGGCGCCGAGCTCGCGCATGCGGGTGCGCACCAGCTCGCGCATGCCCTCGTCGAAGGTGCGGATCGTGCCGGAAAGGACGGCGCTGTCGGGGATGACGTTGTAGGCCGATCCGGCATGGATTTGCGTGATCGACACCACCGTCGCCTTGAGCGGGTTGACGTTGCGGCTGACGATCGTCTGCATCGCCTGGGCGAGCGACACCGCCACCATGGTCGGGTCGGTCGAATGATGGGGTTTTGCCCCATGGGCGCCGCGGCCGGTGATCCTGACGTCGAAAAAATCCGCCGCCGCCATCGCGGCGCCCGCGCGCACCGCAATGGTGCCGGGCGGCTCCTGGGGCGAATTGTGCAGGCCGTAGATCTCGTCGCAGGGGAATTTTTCGAACAGCCCGTCCGCCAGCATGGCGCGGGCGCCGCCAAGGCCTTCCTCGGCGGGCTGGAAGATGAACACGACCGTGCCGTCGAAATTGCGGGTCGCCGCCAGGTAGCGCGCCGCGCCCAGCAGCATGGTGGTGTGGCCGTCGTGGCCGCAGCCGTGAAACACGCCGGGATTCTGCGACCGGTAGGGCAGGTTGGTCGCCTCGTCCATCGGCAGCGCATCCATGTCGGCGCGCAGCCCGATGCGGCGCGCACTCGCCCCGCGGCCCTTGAGCACACCGACCACCCCGGTCTTGCCGAGCCCGCGATGGACCTCGATCCCCCAGGAGGCGAGCTTTTCGGCGACGATCCCCGAGGTGCGCACCTCCTGGAAGCCGATCTCGGGATGGGCGTGAAAATCCCGCCGCCAGGCGACGAGCTCATTGGAGAAGGCGACGATGGGGTCGATGAGCGACATGAAGACCTCGGGGGGATGCTGATGGAGTCGAGCCGGCGCGACTATCCGGCGCCGGGCCGCAGCCGCACCTTAGGCCGGATGCGGGTGAACCGGAAGCCGGCCGGATCCTCGAGGTTCACGCCGGGCGCCAGGCACACCAAAACCTCCTCGGCGATCTCCTGGTAGCCGGCGCGAAAATGCGCCGAGCTCTTCAGGCCGACGATCGCGCGCGAGCCGAGATCGACGCCGAGATGGGTGAAGGCTTCGCGATGGATCGGCTGCTGGCGGATGGTGGCGACCAGAACCTCCACGCCGTTGCGGGCGATGAGGGCGGTCGGACCCATATTGGTTTCCGCCGCGCGCAGCATCGCAGATGTGCCCTTGAAGCGGCCGTCGCTCAGCGCGGCCACCCGCCACGGTCCCGGCAACGGGTCCTGACCGGGGCCGGCGCCGCCGCCGCCGACTTGCTCGATCATGCCGCCGACGCCGAGCCGGTGCGCGCTCTCGGCGGCGCGCGGATCGTGCACGATGCCGACCACCGCGCGCTCGACGTCCTGGCGCAGCAGCTCGGCGATCAGGCCGGTGGTGTTCGACGGCGCGCCGGCACCGGGATTGTCCTGGGTATCGGAAATGACGACCGGCCGCGATGCGGTCGCGGCGATTGTTTTCGCCCGGGCGACCGCCTCGGCGACGGGAAGCGGCCGGTGCGCGGCAAATCCGGCCTCCGCCGCCAGGACCTCATCGGTGAACCGGTCGGCCGCCCGGTCCACCGCGGCGGCGTCAGACCCATAGGCGGTGACGCTCGGGCCGACGTCGAAAATGTCCGCCGGCGGGAAGCCCATGTTGAGGGAGAGGTGAACCCCGGTCTCGCCCTCGATCTGGCGCAGGCGGTCGTAGAGCCCGCCGGCCGGCTGCACATAGGTGCAGCCGGTGGTGACCGGGATCAGGAACGGCAGTTGGCGCAGCGCCCGGGCAGGGTGCTTCCAGGCGATCACCCGATCGAGCCACCCGGCGCAGCGCCCGCCGGCCGCGCCCCAGTCGGTGTGCGGATAGGTGCGATACGACGAGATGAAATCGGAAAGCTCGACCATGCGGGGCGAGACGTTGGAGTGGAGGTCGAGCGAGACCAGGATCGGCACGTCGCTCCCCACCACGCCGCGCACGCGGCGCAACAGCTCGCCCTCGCCGTCGTCAAAGCTTTCCGTCACCATGGCGCCGTGCAGCTCGAGGAAGACCGCGTCCGCCGGCGCCTGGCGGAGCCCGTCGGTCAGCATCGCGGCCATGCGCTCGAAGGCATCGTCGGTGACCCGTCCGGCCGGCTGGGCGGCCGCCCAGGCGAGCGGCACCATCTGGTGGCCGGCCCGCTCGGCCGCCTCCATGAAATGCGCGATGGCGAGGTTGATCCCGCGAAAGGTCGTCAGCAGCGCCGGGCCGCTGGTCGCGGTCGGCCACGGTCCGGCGCGGACGAAATCCTCCCACGTCGTGGGCGCGTCCACGAACGTATTGGTCTCGTGCATGAACCCGCCGACCGCGATGCGCATGAATGCTCTCCTTGGACCTGTCAGCCCGGACGGCTCGATCGGAGGAATGGATGATGTCGCAGGCGGGCCCGATCAGTCCCTGCCGAGGAAGGCGCGCACCTTGTCCAGGAAGGCATCGAGCTGATCATGGTGCACCCAGTGCCCGGCTTTCTCGAAGCTCTCCACCTCGGCGGTGGAAAAATGCCGGGCGCGCCCGTCCTCGAGCGGGTTCGAGGCCCAGCTTTCCTTGCCATAGACCAGGAGCGTCGGGCAGGTGATCCGGGTCCACAACTCTTCGACCTCCGGCGTCGTCATGTCGTAGGGCGGCCATATCCGGACGTAGTTGTCGAATTTCCAGCTGTAGGTGCCGTCCTCGTTCTGGTTGACCCCGTGCTGGGTGAGATGGCGCGCCTGCTCCGGGGAGAGATGCTTGTTGGCTTCCTGCATGCGGCGGAACGCTTCCTCGATCGAGGCGTAGCGGCGCGGCATCCGGCCGGCGAGCCCGCGCTGCAGCTCGACCCATTTGCGCACGCGCTCGGCGATCGGCACCCTGGCGCGCTCGGCCGCCGCCTTCGGCGAGGGGCCGAGACCCTCGATGGCGACCAGTCTTCTGACATTGTCGGGATAGATCCCGGCATAGCGCAGCGCGATGTTGCCGCCCAGCGAATGCGCCAGGATGGTCACCGGCGCCAGCCGCTGCTGGTGGACGAGCTGCGCCAGATCGTAGACGTAGCCCGCCATGCTGTAGAAGCCGTCGGCCGACCACTCGCTGTCGCCATGGCCGCGCAGGTCGGGCGCGATGATGTGCCATTCGGCGGAGAGCCGCTCCGCCACCCAGTCCCAGTTGCGGCAATGGTCCTGGCCGCCATGCACCAGGAGCAGCGGCGGCGCGGCCGGATTGCCCCAGTCCACGTAGTGCAGCCGCAGCCGCTGGGAAAAATAGACGCGCGACGTCGGACCGGATGTCCCGAGGCTGGTCATTGGCGAAGTCCCGCTGCTGCTCACCCCAGGCAAACCGCGCAGGCAACCCGCCTCGGCAAAGCCCAAGTCTTGGAGATGGCGTCGATCGCAGTATAGTACGCCGACCGTCGGCAAAAACAGGCCGGGCCTGCAACGGAGCGGAACGCGGGATGGATGTCGAGACGAATGCGGCCGGCACGACCGCCGCCTGGCAGGACGACGTGTTCGATCTGTTGCGCCGGCACAACGTCACCCAGTTCGCCTACGTGCCCGACGCCGGCCACAAGATCCTGATCAATCGGGCGCTGGCCGATCCCGGCGTTCACGCCGTGGCGCTCACCACCGAGGAGGAGGGGGTGGCGCTGCTCGCCGGTGCCGATCTCGGCGGCGAGCGCGGGGTGCTGCTGATGCAGAGCAGCGGGGTCGGCAATTGCATCAACATGCTCTCCCTGGTCAATGGCGGGCGCTTTCCCTTCCTCACCCTGGTCAGCATGCGCGGCGACTTCGGCGAGGGAAATCCGTGGCAGTTCCCCATGGGGCAGGCGACCACGCCGGTGCTCGAGGCGATGGGCGTGATGTGCGTGCGGGCCGACCACCCGGAGGAGGCGGTGGCGACGGTCGGCGCCGCGCTCACCATGGTTTTTCAGGCGGGCCGCGCCGTGGCGGTGCTGTTCACGCAAAAACTGCTCGGCGCCAAGAAGTTCTGAGGAGATTTTCATGACCCCGCAATCCGCCGCGGGCGGTCTCGCGTCCGCCGCCGCCCCGGCTTTCGTCCTTGACCGCCGCGATGCCATCCCGGCCCTGATCGGGCGCCACGAGGATTTCCTCATGGTCGGCGGCCTCGCCGGCACCTCGCGCGACCTGACCGCGCTCACCCGCGACGGGCCGCACGTCTACTCCATGGCGGGCGCCATGGGCGGGGCCTGCATGATCGGGCTGGGCCTGGCGCTGGCGCGGCGCGACCGCCGCGTGCTGGTCGTCACCGGCGATGGCGAGCTCCTGATGAATGTCGGCTCGCTCGCCACCATCGCGGTCATGAACCCGCCCAACCTGTCCGTCGTCTGCGTCGACAACGGCCACTACGGCGAGACCGGGTATCAGCAGAGCCATACCAGCCTCGGCGTCGACCTCGAGAAGATGGCGGTGGGCGCCGGGATCAAGCTCACCCGGACGATCGAGCAGGAAGCCGACATCGCGGCTGGCGCGCGGTTGATTCGCGACGGCAATGCCACCGCCTTCGTGCTGCTGCGCGTCAAGCCGACCGAGCCGCCGAGTTTCAAGCGCGATCTCGATCCCGCGCTGTGCCGGACCCGCTTCCGTGCCGCGCTGCTCGGGCGCTGACCCGTGCCGTCCGGGGAAACCTTGCAATTCCCGTTGCGAGCCCCCATCTATGGACGAGCGATGGCGTGGACGCCGCAAGGCGCCGCCGTCGGGAGCGGCCACGATTTCGAGCGGGTGACGCCGGATGTACGCGCACTTCTCGTTCGTGGTCGTTTGCGTTTTTGGGGGTCTTCTCCTGCCGCATCGGCATGAGTTGCAGCGTTGGCGGATGGTGACATGACGGGCTTCAGTTTCGATACTCCGGCGGAGCTTTTCCCGAGCAGAAGGAACCTGCGGGCGAAGGGCTCCGTGACCTATCGGCGGTTCACCACCGCGGCCGACGCCGTCCGCTTTGCCGTCGAGGAGCTGCCGCCGCAGTACCTTCCCGGGACCTATCTCGAGGTCGACGAGGAGCGGTTCGACGGCGACAAGATCCGCCAGCTCTACAACCGGCCCGACTATCCGCTGCCCCGGCAGACGCCGCCGCGATCCTGACGGAATGGCCCGGTTTCGCGCGGCATTCCCATCCTGCCTGATTTTCCACGGATAATGCCGAACGGCGCGCTTCGCGCCGCTCGGCTACGCGCGTTTGTCCGCCTGGACTGGCAGGCAGTTCTCGCGTATATGTCGGAAATCACACAAAACGTCAGGACATCATGATGCTTGAGCAGAATACCGGCGCGGCTGGCGCGCTGGCCTGGGCGCAAAGGCTTGCTCGCTACCGCGAGCCCAGTCGGCTGCGCAGCACGCTCGAGATCGCGATGACCGCCGTGCCGTTCGTGGTGCTCTGGGTCATCGCATGGGCAACGCTCGGCATCGGGTACTGGCTGTCGCTGCTGGTAGCCGTACCGGCTGCCGGATTCCTGGTGCGGCTCTTCATGATCCAGCACGATTGCGGACACGGGTCGTTTTTCCGCCACCACCTGACCAACGCCTGGGTCGGCCGGGTGATCGGGGTGCTGACGCTGACGCCCTACGATTTCTGGCGGCGCACCCACGCGATCCATCACGCGACCTCGGGTAATCTCGAGCGGCGCGGCATCGGCGACATCGACACGCTGACGGTCCGCGAATATCTCGCCTTGTCGTGGTGGCGCCGCCTGGGCTACCGGGTCTACCGCCACCCGATCGTGATGTTCGGCATCGGTCCGGCATTCGTGTTCCTACTGCAGTTTCGGCTTCCCATCGGCCTGATGCGCGGCGGCTGGCATCCTTGGCTCAGCACCATGGCGACCAATGCGGGGATTGCGCTGGTCGCGATCACCGTCATGTGGTTCGTCGGCGTCGGTCCCTTCTTTCTGGTGCACCTGCCGATCACCATCCTGGCGGCCTCGATCGGCGTGTGGCTGTTCTATGTTCAGCACCAGTTCGAGGATACGTTCTGGGCCGAAGGCGGCTCCTGGAACATGCAGGAGGCCGCGCTCCACGGCAGCTCCCACTACGAGCTGCCCGGGGTGCTGCGCTGGTTCACCGCCAATATCGGCATCCACCACGTCCATCATCTGTGCAGCCGGATCCCGTACTACCGCCTGCCGCGCGTGCTGAAGGACCACCCCGAGCTGAGCTTGTTGGGTCGCATTACGCTGTGGCAGAGCCTGGGCTGCGTGCGCCTCGCATTGTGGGATGAAAGCAGCAGACGGCTCATCTCTTTCCGCGAGCTGCGCCGGGGCTGTGCGACAGTCTCGGCGGACGCCGCCGTGCCGTCGCCCTGCGCCATCGCCGAGCGGTAGGCTTCATCGATCGGGCGGAAACAGGGGGCGTCAGCGGGCGGTTCGCGATGCGCCGTGGTAGTAGGCGCTGAGCCATTTGCGCGCCGCGCTCGACAGGTGGTAGCGCTTGGACTGGTCGTTCCACTCGATCAACTGTTGCGCCGAAGCGGCGTCGATCAAGGCCTGGCTCTGCTTGGCCTCGCCGGCGAAACTCTTCAGGCTGCCGTGCTTGTCGATGTGATCAAGCGCTGCGCTGATCCTTCGCACCATGTCGTCGCGGTCGCCCATGCCCTGCCGCCCTGTCCTCCGGATCGCCTGCGCATTGTGATCTGGGCCGAATGCGTACTGAAGTTCGAAATGATTAAGAATCGATGTCGCTTGCCGCTGCCGACTACAGAATGAACGGAATCAGGGCCTTGGTGCGTTGCCGATATGTCAGAAATTCCAGGTGAAATGGCCTTTCACCGCGTGGTCCCGGGCGGACGCGGCCAGCTCGCCCGAATAGAGCACGCCGAGCTTGGCGTTCGGGCTGATGCGCAAGTCGATGCCGGACTCCACCAGCGCGCTGTCGCGCGCCAGCGGCACCCCGGAAATCCCGAACCCGATGCCGGTCGTCTGAAATGCCAGCGCGGCGGTCGGCGCGAGGTCGCCGATGACGTGCTGCCAGGCGAGCGTGGTACGCGGGATCAGCGCCATCCCGTTACCCAGAAACATGCTCGTCGCGAACCTGACGCCGAGGGACGAGTAGCCGACGCTCTCGCTGCCGGCGGTGCCGTTGAGGGCGGCGAGGCCGCCCAATTCGGCAAAGCCGTCCGTCTTCAGGCGGACCCAGGCGGCTCCCGCAAAGGGCTCGACCGCGACCGGGCCGAACGCCGCGCCATAGCCGACCTCGCCGAAGATCTGGCCGGTGGCGCCGTCATAATGCGCCCTGGCCTGGTCGAAGAAGCCGGGAAAGACGATCGACCGGGTGGTGTCGATCGTGTGCCACGCATAGGCGGCGCCGGTTCGCAGGTTGAAGGCGCCGAGGCTTGCCCCCGCATAGAAGCCGAGATGGGCGGTGTCAATTCCGGCCGAGCTTGCCCGGGCGTCGACGCTTACCGACGAGTGGGTGTAGCCGCCGGCCAGTCCGGCCCGTCCGGCATCGCCGAAGCGGGCATCGAAGCCGGAGAAGAAACCGCCGAGGTTGCGGTGCGTCGAGGCGGCATTGCCGTCGCCGTCGATCGTGCCCCAGGCGCCGACGCCCTGCGCCCAGAACGCGTAGTCCGGGGTTGCCGCCGGCTTCGCATGCGGCGCCTTGACCGGAAGACCGGTCGGATCCTGGTAGGCGACCGCCGGGCCGTCGTAGCCCAGCGCCGCGGTACCTCCCGCCGCGCCCGCATAGGCGGCCTGGCGCAGGCGGCCGAGCATCGCCTGGCGGATGAAACGGGAATCGTCGATCAGCGTGGTCTGCAGGCTGGCATGGATTTCTCCGGACAGCGCGTCGAAGGCCTGACGGGCGCCGGCCGCGCTCTGGTTGAGCACGGCGAGGAACAGCGGGTTGGCGGTCGGGAACTGATCGAGCGCATGGGCGACGCTTTGCTGATTGGAGCTCTGGGCGACGATCTGGAACAAGGTTCCGTTGCGCGACAGGGTCAGCAGGACGGAATTCGACGTATAGGCGAGCTGCGGAATCAGGAAGGCGAGATTGCTGGTAGCGCCCGAAAATGTGCCGTTCACTCCGGCCGTCGACGTCAGGATCGTGTACTGGGTCTGCGGCGCGTAGTTGCCGCCCGCCGCCAGGACCTGCACGGTGCCGCCGGCAAGCGTCGTCGTCCCGGTCGCGGCGATCCGGTCGGACTGGCCCGCGGCATTGACCTCGACCTGATAGAACGAGCCCGCGCCGAAATTGACGTTGCCGCTCACGTTCAGCGTGCCGATCGAGTTGCCGGGACCGACGGTTCCCCCGCTCTGCACCACCAGGCCGCCGATCGTTCCGGTGCCGCCGAGAATGCCGCCGGTGACCGTGAAGGTCCCGCTGTCGGTGCCGCTGACCGCGAGCCGGCCGCTCTGCACCGACCAGTCCTGGGTGCCCGATCCGACCAGCGTCCAGGTCGAAATCGCCGACCTTCCGGAAGATGCCGAAGCCCTGATATTGCTGGGCGGGGCCGATATTGGCGAGGTCGAACGTGCCGGCGCCCGATCCGCCCAGCTGGAACGTGTCGGTCGCGGTTGCGGTCACGTTACCGTTGATGATCGATGTCGGCGCCAGGGTGAGCGTGTTGCCGCCGCCCTGGAACTGGATGGCCGGCCCGACCGTTCCGGTGATCGTCCCGGCATTGAAAACGCTGGCTCCCGTCGGGCCCACGATTCCGATGATGATGCCGGTCTCCCCGGAGATCGTGCCGGTATTGACGATATTCGCGGTGGTGTTCGCCAGGATGGCGAACGAGGCGGGGCCGCTCGCCGTGATGGTGCCGGCATTGATCACAGTGATCGTGTTGCCCTGGATGCCGATCGCCAAAAGCCCGGTCGCATTGATCGTGCCTGAGCTGTTGTTGACGACGGTGCCGACCTGCGTCCAGATCGCGGTTCCGCCGCCGGTTACGTTGTCGCCCAGCGCCTCGATGGTCGCCGAATTGTTGACGTTGACAGTTCCCGGACCATTGACGTTGGCAAGGCTCGCGTTGATCGCCACCGGGGCGCCACCGATTGCCGAGATGAGCCCGAAATTCGTGACGTTGATCCGGTTCGCCGACAGCGTGGACGGGCTCGATGCCGCCCCGCCGCCGAGAACCTGACCGCCGGCATTGTTGGTGAGGTTGATGGTCTCGGACGCGAAGATCGTATTGATGCCGCCGTCGGCGTTCGACGAGATGATGCCGGAATTGGTGACAGTGGCGCTGTTGCCGGGGCCGACGAGATTCAAGCCGAGGGCGGAGATCGCCGCAAATGCCCCGGAGATCGTGGCTCCCGCATTGTTGGTGACGAAGACATTGCCGTTTTCCGTCTGAATGCCGACGGAGCTCACGCCGCTCGCCGAGATCGAGCCGGAATTGTTGACGGTGAGGTCGCCGGTGCTGGCGTCGATGCCGATGCCGGAATTGAACAGGCTGATCGTCCCGATCGAGCCGGAATTGTTGATCGTGTTGCCCCCGCCCACCCGGATGCCGGTCGGGGCGCCCGTGACCTCCAAGCCGGTCACCGACGCAACGGGCTGCACGTTGATCGTCAGCCCGGTCTGGGTGCCATCGCCGTACCCGGTATTGGCGGCCGGGCCCTGATTGACGACCGCGCCGCTGCACGTGACGGTCGTTCCCGAGACGGGAAGGCTCGGCCCGGCGGCGGGCGTGCATTGTGCAAGCGCGCGAGAGCCCGGCAGGAGCGTGACCGAGACCAGACCGAGCGCCAGGATCCGCCCGGCCAGCAATCGCGGCCTCCACGCACGTAACGGCGAATGACCCGACGACATTCCGACCTCGACTGGTTGGCCGCCCCTCGAAGCGCCATACGCAAATCGTGCGCTCAAGGTGCGGATGTACCGTTGGATGAAAATCAGATCACGAGAAACCGGCCGGTATTGCCACCGATCGCGGAAGGTGGATGCTAAGCGATACCAATATCGCTGGCGCGATTCGCAAGAGTCAAAGGCTATTTCCCTTGGGGAACCGCGCACCTTCCCTGGTTCCCTCCTGAGCCGACGAATTTCGAAAACTGTTGCCGATCGACAACAGACTTTGACCGCGGCGGTTGCAGATCTCAGGCCCCTTCAACAAGACTGTCGGATTCACTCGCAAATGGGGAACCAAATGAAGAAACTACTAATCGGAAGTGTTGCGCTGGTTGCGATTATCGCTGGAGTTCCCGCCATGGCTGCGGACCTTGCGGTCCGCGCTTCGGCCTGCAAGGCCCCGATCGCCGCTTCCGTCTTCAACTGGACGGGGTGCTATGTCGGCGGCAAAGCCGGCGGCTTATGGAGCAAGAGCAACTTCACGACCACGATGGATCTTTGAGGATTCGGCGCTCGGCTCCTGCGGACCAGCCCGTCGCGGCGCTACCCGCGAGCCGCCGGGGCAATAACCTGCCGTGCCTCGCCGCGGACGGCTGCGATCCCCAACATGCTGCGGGCCTCCGACGGCGTGGCCGGCTCGAACCCGAGCGAGCGCATGATGCGCACGCCTTTTTCCACCAGGGCGGCATTGTCCGGCGCCAGCACGCCCTTCTCCAGATAGAGCGTATCTTCCAGGCCGACGCGAAGATTGCCGCCGAGCAGCAGGGACTGCGCCAGCATGGGAAACTGCTGGCTCGACGTGCCGAACGCCGACCACAACGAGCCGGGCGGCAGCAGGTTGCGCATGTAGAGCATCAATTCCGGGATGGCGGCGGCACCGTAGCGCACGCCGAGCACGATCTGGAAGAAGCCCGGAGACGTCAGCACGCCGGTGTCGAGGAAATGCCGGGCCAGGTGGATGTCGCCGGTATCGAACACTTCGAGCTCCGGCACGACGCCGACCGACGCGATGAGCTTCGCCATCTCGATGAGGATCGGCGGCGCGTTGACGAACGCGCTTTCGCCGAACCACATGGTGGCGAAATCCAGGCTGCAGATGTCGGGCTTGAGCTCGAGCACGTGGCGCACACGGACCGTCGGCGTGCACAGGTTGGAGCCTTCCCCGGGGACGTTGGGATCGACCTTGCCGGGGACGAAACGGCCGCCGGGTCCCGTGGTCAGATTGATCAGGATGTCGACGCCGCTGTCGCGGATGCGGCTCACCACCTCGCGATAGAGCTCGAGCTCCATGCTCGGCGCGCCGGTCTTCGGATCGCGAACGTGAATGTGGGCGACTGCGG
The DNA here is from genome assembly GCA_963755055.1 of uncultured Alphaproteobacteria bacterium. GTDB lineage: Bacteria > Pseudomonadota > Alphaproteobacteria > Rhizobiales > Xanthobacteraceae > AP-16. The sequence goes on from CAVWIS010000020.1 coordinate 23,363, forward strand.
CCCCCGCCTTGGCGGCGCCGATCGCGGCTTCGGCGATCTGCTGCGGCGTGATGGGGATTGCCGGATGCTTTCCGATCGACGGACTGCCGCCAGTGACCGCGCAGGTCAGGATCCGTTTCATCGTTCCTCGCTCGGCCGGGATCGCGGTGGTCAGCGCGCCCGAACGCGTTGCAGCCGCCGGGAAAGGCTGTAGATTGCCGATTAAGTCGAACGGCTTCGGACAAAGCAAAGGGAAAATCGAATCGGGCTGCTGTGGAATGCCAGACCTGCGAGGCGCGCATCCGGCAGCGTCACCGCCGCGGTGCAATATCGCCGACCAGGTACGGCATCCGCCGATCGGGTCAGGGAGGAACAGATGACGCGGACAGGATTATTTCTGCCGGCAATGCTGGCGCTGACGCTCGCGGCCGCGGCCGCGGCCGATCCGGCGGCGGCGCAGAAGCGATACGACCCCGGGGTGACCGACAGCGAGATCAAGATCGGCAACATCATGCCCTATAGCGGGCCGGCCTCCGCATACGGCGTCAACGGCAAGACCGAGGCCGCCTATTTCAACAAGATCAACGAGGAGGGCGGCGTCAACGGGCGCAAGATCCGCTTCATCTCCTACGACGACGCCTACAGCCCGCCGAAGGCGGTCGAGCAGGCGCGCAAGCTGGTCGAGAGCGACGAGGTCCTGCTGATCTTCAATCCCCTGGGAACGCCGTCCAACACCGCGATCCAGAAATACATGAATGCCAAGAAGGTGCCGCAGCTGTTCGTCGCCACCGGCGCCACCAAGTGGAACGATCCCAAGCATTTTCCCTGGACCATGGGCTGGGCGCCCAACTACCAGAGCGAAGCGCAGATCTACGCGCAGTATCTGCTCGACCATCATCCGGGCGGAAAGATCGCCATCCTGTACCAGAACGACGACTACGGTAAGGACTATGTCAAGGGGTTCAAGGATCGGCTGCGCGGCCGGATGCCGATCCTCGCCGAGGCGCCGTACGAGACCATGGATACCAGCCCCGATTCCCAGATCATCAGCCTGAAGGCGTCCGGCGCCGATATCCTGTTCAACGTGGCGACGCCGAAATTCGCCGCTCAGGCGATCAAGAAGGTCGCCGAGATCGGCTGGAAGCCGCTCCACCTGCTCAACAACGTCTCCGCCAATGTCGGCTCCGTCCTCAAGCCGGCGGGCCTCGACAATGCGAAGGGCATCCTGTCGGCCGGCTATCTGAAGGACCCGACCGATCCCACCTGGCGCAACGACACGGATTTCAAGGAATGGTCCGCCTTCATGGACAAATACTATCCGGACGGCGACAAGACCAACAGCGGAACGGTGTATGGATATGTCGTCGCCCAGACGCTGGTCCGCGTGCTGCAGCAGTGCGGGGACGAGCTGACGCGCGAGAACGTGATGAAGCAGGCGGCGAGCCTCAAGGACCTGAAGATCGGGATGATGCGGCCGGGCGTGTCCATCAACACCGGTCCGACCGACTACGCGCCGTTCAAGCAGATGCAGATGCAGCGCTTCAACGGCGAGACCTGGGAGCCGTTCGGCCCGGTGATCAACGGAGAGGTCGGCGGCACCTGAGGTTCGGGACCGGCCGTCAGCTCCGGCGCGGGGTGCGAGATTGCGGGCGCGAGGCGTCTGCGGAGGGTCGTGGCGGAGCGCGAGACACTTGTCCATTGCAGGTCCACCCGTCTAACGATCGGCGCTGACCGCGCCGACGACGCGAAGGATCTCGATCAGCTTGTCGTCGCGCCAGCGCGCAAGCTCGGGCACGCTGCGCCCGGCCGCCTCTTCGTCGACGCCGTCGATGATCTTCTGCTGCAGCTCCGGGGTGAGGCTCGGATTTCCGAGGTCGTCGATCCAGCTCTGCATCGGCACCGCGAGATGCGACATGAAATGCCGCATCCCGCCTTCGCCGCCGGCGAGGTGAAAGGTCAGGTGCGGTCCCATCAGCGCCCAGCGCAATCCCGGCCCGTGGGCGATCGCCGCATCGACGTCGGCGACCGAGACGACGCCTTCGGCGACCAGATGCACCGCTTCGCGCCAAAGCGCCGCCTGCAGCCGGTTGGCGACGTGACCGCGCACTTCCCGCCGGATGTGGATCGGCCTCTTGCCGATATCCGCATAGAACGCGAGCGCCCGGGCGATCGTTTCGGCTGACGTCGCGGTGCCGCCGACGACCTCGACCAGGGGAATCAGGTGCGGCGGGTTGAACGGATGGCCGAGCACGCAACGCTCCGGATACCGGCATTGGCTTTGCAGCCTGCTGATCAGCAGGCCGGACGAGCTTGAGGCGAGGATGGTTTCGGGCGGCGTCGCGGCATCGAGCGCGGCGAACAGCGCGATCTTCACGTCCTCGCGTTCGGGACCGCTCTCCTGGATGAACTCGGCGCCGGCGACGGCGGATGGCAGGTCGCGGTGGAAGACGATGCGATCCGGGCTCGCGCCGGGCATGAGCGAATCAAGCTTTGCGAGCGCTCCCCAGGCGTTATCGATGAAGCGGCGGGCGAACGCCTCGCCATCGGCGGCGGGGTCGTAGGCAGAGACGTCGAAGCCGCGTGCGAGAAGGCTCGCCGCCCAGCTGGCGCCGATCGTCCCGGCGCCGATGATTGCCACGCGCGGATGCATCCTGGTTTCCCCGCTGTCCGAACAGTCCTGCCTTATCGTCGGCCTCGCGGCCCCAGCGTCAAGCGGCGGCAGCGGGATGCAGCCGGGCATCGCGTTCCGTCGGCAGCAATCGCTGGCGAGATCGGCGATGAGGAGGGGGCGAAGCACGGACCTGAGGTCTGTCTTCGGCCTGGTAAAAGCTGATCGTCCGGACCATGCGGGCGTGACGATCATCCAGTGCGGCGAGCCGCAGATGAGCGAGGAGGTAACGGGTCGTCGCCGGACTCTGTTGCTCGCGCCACCGGCAAAATCGTCAATACGATGGCGTCCGAAAAAATGTTGCGGCCGATCGGCCAAACGTGCCTTCTTCCAGGCAGATGCGGACGCTGGCCGAGGACGCTAAATCCACCATGCGATATGGCCCAATGAGCTCGATTCGGCGGCGTATCGATGCAGGCTGGCGTGATATTGGTCACGAGCCGGCCGGAGAGACACACGCTGCGATTTCGCCAGAGTCGGCCTGCAGGCGACTTAAATCGGCATTGCTAACGAACGGAATTCACTTGGGAAATCACCGGCGCCATGGGTGCCTCGGAGGCCTGCTTTCGGTGCCGGGCACCCCCTCCGCAACGTGCCATTTGTGCAACACTTTCCTGAAAACAACATCCGGTGCCCGCGATTCAGCTGCTTCTTCATTGCGTGCGAGTTCCTGTTGGCTAAGGTGAATGCGCGACGGAGGGGGGCTTTCCCCAGGTCGCCCCACTCGGGGGTTCGGGTCAAACCAAGCGGACGAAATACCGCAAAGTGAGACGAGGGGTTTCGGGTGGTGGGGAACTAGGGAACCTTCCAGGGTGGTGACACCCGGCGGAGACGGAACCCTCCCACGACACACAAACTTTGGAGGTCACGATGAAGATGGTGAAAAGCCTTCTCCTCGGCACCGCAACGGGACTCGTTGCGGTTGTTGGGGCACAGGCTGCCGATCTTCCCGTCAAGGCCAAGCCGGTCGAGTACGTGAGGATATGCAGTCTCTACGGGGAAGGGTTCTTCTACATCCCCGGTACCGATACATGCTTGAAGATCGGTGGCTGGGTGCGTTTCGACGCCTACTTCAACCAAACGTCGAGCGATAATCCGTTGAGCAACTCGATCAACACACGCAGCCAATCGCCCGACTTTTCTACGCGGTCGCGAACCGTCGTTTCGTTCGACGTCCGTACCCAAACCGAATACGGCACGTTGCGGGGCTACTACCGTGGCGGTTTCGAGCTGACGACTGGTGCCGCCCAGGCTTATGGCAACGGCGACTACTACTTCGAGCGTGCCTTCATCCAGCTCGGTGGCTGGACGTTCGGCAGGAGCCAGTCGTTCTTCGACATTTTCTTTAACCAGTGGTCCATGGGGGCCGCTGCCTACGGGGCTGCCGGCTCTAACAGCGCTGCTTTCGGCACGAACCTCGCCGCCTACACGGCGCAGTTCGGCAACGGCGTGTCGGCAACGTTGTCGATCGAAGACAGCAATCTCCGCCGTAATGCGATATGGGATGCGACCGGCGGGGTAGCCGACTCTGGGCGTCGCTCCTGCTGGAAACTCGCTTTCCATCGCGTCCATGCCCGGTCCCGGCGGCCCGGCCACCACAGGGTATTCGACCTGTGGCTCGTCCTTGGTCGGCAGCGAGGGAGTTATCGCCCCCGGTGTGACCGCTGCCGGCCTCGCCCTCGTCGGTTGCGGCTGGGGCGACTATGCGCAGCAGCAGTTCCCCGACATCGTCGGCAACCTCCGGGTCGATCAGGCCTGGGGCTCGGCGCAGGTGTCAGGCGCCATCCACCAGCTCCGTGCCAACTGGTACGGCAATAACACCAATCCGGCCGCGCCCAGCTTCACGGGTGTGGCGCCGGGGGACGCGTGGGGCTGGGCCATCGCCGGCGGCATCCAGTGGAACCTGCCCTGGAACCCGGGCGACAAGTTCTGGGTCGAGGGCACGTATGACCGGGGGGCGCCGTCCTATGGCGGTCACGGCTTCATGAACGGGCAAGTTTATAACTGGACCCGGTTTAGTGGAGCCAACGTGGCTGCCGGTTGGGCCATGGACGCTGTGTTCGCTTGTAACGGCGGCACCGTGGGGGTAGGAGGCGTTACTGCGCAGAACTGCAACCAAACTGGCTTACAGCTCTCGACCTCCTGGGACGTCACCGCGGCTCTCGAGCATTACTGGACCCCCGCGTTGCGTACATCGGTCTGGGGATCCTATTCGGTTTGGTCGGCTGGCGACGGTAATGACACGATGTGTGCCAGCCCCGTCAGTGTGGTACGGACGGTTGCTGGTGCGGCACCGAACGGGGCGGTTCCGCTGCTCGGATGCAATTTCGGGTTCAACGTCTGGACGGTGGGTTCACGCACCATCTGGAACCCGGTCAGGAACCTCGATATCGGCCTGGAGGTTGCCTACTTGCAGCTGAACACCGACATGGATTCTGGGCTGATCCGCTACAATTTCGGCGGGTCCGGCACCCGGCCTGCGGGGCTCTATGCTCCGTCCAACGAGGCCAACTGGGTCGGCATGCTCCGCGTGCAGCGCAACTTCTATCCGTGATCACCTGATCTCGGCTGGATTTCGACTGGGAACCCTCGGTGGCTCGCCGCCGGGGGTTCTTCTTTTGGTGCCCGAATGAGCCCAGCCCCAGGCAGATGTGATTTGACCCCCGAGGCTCGGCTCGAACGAGAGATCTTCGGGGCAAAGCTGCGTGCGGGCAGGGCAGTCTTAGGATTAAGTCAGAGTTGAACTTGCGCGTAAATGAATATGACACAAAAATCGATCCATCGCATAGAGCAAGGTCAGGTTGACCCAAAGCAGAGCACGGTCAGAGCACTTGAACGTTGGTGGCGCAATGGTGGATTTGATTTTGAAGAACTCCCCGATGGCGGATTTAAGCTGGTTGTTTCCGCAGGGACAATATCCAAGTCGTCGGGCATGCCGGTAAAATGGTCTGCCGAGCCTTGACGTATAGTCTATCGGAATGTACTGCATTCCATAAAATATGGAATGAAGACATGCCGATTGTCACTCTTCGCCCCGCGTTTGTTCGTGAAGCAAGTTGCCCTCCGGGGCTCCAAGAAGGTCGACTACTTCGATTATCTGCGACGGGGTTTCCTGTTAGACCCAACTTCGACACCATCGAAGGCAGAATCGTTTGATATCAGATAGTTACGCGCAGCCGGCGCGGTTCTTAGCACCACGTTTTGGTGGCGGCGGGTGCGATCAGGCGACCGGTGCAACCGGCTCGGCCTCGCGGATGTTGGGCGGCAGCGCGATGCCGAGCGCCTGGAACACGCGGCCGACGTCGCCGGTAACCGGCGTGCGCAGGACGAAGCGCTTGCCCTCCTGCTCGGTTTCGATTTCCTGCAGGCGGTCGAGATCGCGCGAGCAGCACGCCCCACTCCGGCTTCAGCTCGTGCGGCGGCGAGGCGGTCTTCCAGCGCCTTGCGCAGCACGAGCGCCAGGAACGAGCAGAACACGTGGCCGCGAATGGCTTCGTCGGTCTGGTGATAGATCGGCCGGGTGTCGAGAATGGATTTGGTCGTCCTGAAGATGTCCTCCACCTTGAGCAGTTCGCGATAGCGCAGCATGACGGCGAGCGCGTCGAGGCGCATGTTGGTGCGCAGGACGTAGAGACCGTCATATCGCGCGTCCTCGGCCACCCGCTTGTCGTCGATCTCGAAGTGCTTGTCGTCCGGCGTCTTGAGGTAGCGCCGATAGGCGCTGTTGCCGACCAGCGCCTTGTCGCCGCCGCGCAGGCTCTGGCGCAGGCTGCGCAGCACCGCCTCGCGCACCTCGGCATCGCGCCTGGCTTCGTTGAGGTTGCGGCAGACAACGTAGCGGCGGTCGCCGACCCACACCTTCTTGGCCTCCAGCTCGGTGTCGGGGCGCTGGCGGCGCGGGATGACGAGCGGCACGCTCGGCTTGGGATCGTTCGAGGACGACCTCGTACACCTCCTTGGACGAGCGCTCGCGCACACCCAGGATGTATTCGAGCCCGCGCTCCTCGAGGCCGGCGATGGTTGCATCGCTGATCATGCCGCGATCGGCCACGACGCAGACCCGGCCGATGGCAAAGCGCTGGCGCAGGCGGTCGATCACCGGAAGGAGCGTGGTGACGTCGGTGGTGTTGCCCGGCCACATCTCCGAGCACACCGGCCGGCCGTTCTGATCCATGATGATGCCGACCACCATCTGGTTGAGGTGCGGCCGATAGTCCTTGGTGTGGCCGTGCTGCCCGAGCGTCTCGCCGCCGCGGCCCTCGAAGTACAGCGTCGTGGTGTCCATGAACACCACGGAGAGCTCGCTGAACAGGTCGCGCCGGCGGGCAAACAGCCGCTCCTCGACGAGGTCCTTGATGCAGCGCGGCGCCAGCGTGCGAGCGGCTTGCTCGGTCTCCGGCAGCTCCTCGCCCAGCCAGGCCATGGCGCGGTAGAGATGATGGAGTTGCAAGTCGTCGATGCCGTCGATGCGGTAATCGTCGCGCCAATGCTCGCAGGCGCGGTCGGAGCCCGACACCATCAGGCGATGCAGCACGGTCAGGAACACGGCGCGCTCGACTGCGAACTCGAAGCGACGTTCGGCCAGCAGACCATCCACCACGGCTCGGCATCCGCTCTCCTGCCACAGCCGTTCGAACAGCAGCGGCGCGCCGATGCGCCGACACGCCACGTCCGGCGCGTTGCCGTCCTCGACCAGCGACAGGATCATCGAGCGCTGCGACAGCCGGGCGGCCGAGCGCGCCAGGCGATCGAGATCGCCGCCGGCCTCGACCACTTCCTTGCGGCCGAGATTGCGGATGATGCGCTGCTTGGTCTTGCCGTCCTCGCGAACGGTCTCCACCAGATACAGATAGCTGTATGCGCCAATTCGCTTCTCGCGGACGAACATGGAATTAGCATTTCACGAATCCTCGATAAATCAATCCCAAAACCCGCCAACGCGACATAATTTAGCATCACACTATTTGAAGAAATCCGCCGCCGGAAAATAAACTCACGCAAAATCAATGGCTTGCCAACGCGGTACGGCCAAACTCACGCCGAAACTGTTAAAGTTGGGTTAGAGGTTCGCTCTTCCGGCGGCAAGACCTTCTATCAAAGGTACTATGATGAGTATGGCAGCGAGCGCCAATATAAGATTGGTCCGGCCGACATACTAGGTCGTGTGGACATTCATCGCATCCATACGATGAAACCCGCCACGGCGACGAAGGATGCATAGGATGCGATGGTCTTGTCGTATCGCGTTGCGACCCGGCGGAAATGCTTGATTTTGTTGATAAAGCATTCGACGAGATGTCGCTCCTTGTAGAGGTGGGGATCGTGGGGAATCGCGCGGGCGCGGCTTGCATTGGACGGGATCACGGCCGTCACGCTGCGCTGAGCGAGATGGGCGCGAAACCTGTCGGAGTCGAAGGCTTTGTCACCGATGATGTTCTGGGCGGGCAAACCGGCGATCAGCTCTTCGGCCTTGGTCAACTCATGCACCTGCCCGGCGCTGTAGAGCAGGCGCAGCACATTGCCCAGAGCGTCAACGGCGATGTAAATCTTGGTGCTCAATCCCCCGCGCGACCGCCCGATCGCTTGATTTTAAATCCCCCTTTGGCGCCGGCCGCGTGCTGGTGCGCCCGAATGATCGTTCCGTCGATGATGATCAATTCCAAATCGGGATCGTCCGCCACGGCAGCCATGACACGCACCCACACCCCTGCCTTCGCCCAGCGCCGAAAGCGTCGGAACACGCTGTTCCAGTTGCCGAAATATGCCTCCAGATCGCGCCACGGCGCTCCCGTTCGCGCCATCCAAACAATCGCATCGACGAACAGCCGATTGTCCTCTCCAGTGCGCCCGGGATCCCCTGGTTTGCCGGGCACCAAGTGCTCGATCCGCTCCCATTGTGCATCCGTCAATCGATGGCAAATCATCCAAGGCCTCCCCCATTCGGAAAGCCTTAAATCACAACGACAATTAGGGGGAATCCCCTGAATGTCCACACGACCTAACCCTTGCTCAGGCGCGACGTAAGGCCCGATCCATTCTCGCTCAGGCCTACCTCGGTTCCGATCCGCAACTCGAGCGCCGAACCAGCAGAGCTACACCCACGCTCGCTGAGTTCGTTCGAGAGCAATATCTGCCACACGTCAAGAACTACAAGCGGAGCTGGCGAACAGACGAAACAGTGTTCCGCATCCATATTTTGCCGGTGTTGGGAAGGCAGCCAGCCGCAGCGATCACGAGCGGTGCCATTGCGAACCTGATCGGCCGCATGCGGGACAATGGATACGCATCCGGTACGACGAACCGAGTTCTGATCCTTATTCGATACGCCTTCAACTTGGGGCGGAAGTGGAAGGTGCCGGGCATGGGCGAAAACCCAACAACCGGCCTAAACACCGTACCCGATGTTCAACGGGAACGCATTCTCAGTCCCGAGGAGATGCAACGCCTGGTCCAATCTATCCGTGTGGACGAAAATAGGGTCGCTGCAGACGCGATCATGTTGCTTCTGCTCACCGGCGCTCGACGAAACGAAATTACCCAGGCGAGGTGGGAGGAGATCGACTGGTCAGGGAACACGCTGTTGGTACCAGTTTCAAAATCGGGCCGAGCAAGGAGAATTGCACTGAATGCTCCGGCGATGGCCTTGTTGCGGTCTCTACGACATGCGGGAGGGAGCCCGTATATCTTTCCATCCCCGATAACGCACCGACCCTCCGCCTCGCTGCATTTCCCATGGCATCGTATCCGATGTCGAGCCGGATTGAGGGATGTGCGCCTACATGATTTACGTCATTCATTTGCGAGTTTCCTCGTAAACAGCGGCGTGTCACTTTATGTGGTTCAGGGTCTGCTCGGTCACGCAAACGCCCGAGCCACGCAGCGCTATGCTCATCTGATGCCTGAGACGCTTGCGCGCGCAGCAGAGATAATGGCAGGCATCGTCACAGCCTAATGCCGTGCTGCACGTCCTCTTTGAAGGCTGCGCCCGCAGCGCGCTCTCGGTGGCACGGCAACCCACGAGCGACGCGCGCGATAAGGACGGGCCCGGCCGCCTCCGAAACTCGCCAACAATTCCCGCTCCGGAAAACAGCCGCTCGCCACCCAGCCGCAGGATGTAGGTGCGGTTGAAGCATCGTCTGCTCGGGCCGCAAGAGCCGGCCGAATACCAGCGGGGGTCAGTGCGCTGGTCGTTCCAGCATCCGCCGCCGTTGAGATGAGCACCCAATATAAGTCGGTGGACGCCCGCCCGTGGGCCTCTCGCAAGACCGCCGCCTGTTGATCAGCAGCTATCCTGCGAATACGTTGGCGGAGGAGGACCATCGAGCGGGGAGCAATGGACACGGCCAGTTCGGATTGGGCTCGCCGAATTGGCTCGCGGTGGCGAAGATAACTTTCCGGGCTTGACCTAACCCCCGAGTGGCCCTAGGTCGCTCTCCGCTCCCACGGTGGCCTGCGGCTTCGGACCCACCCTGATCTCACCAGACGCCCTCAGTCAGTCGCAATGGAATGCGGACGCTATGGACACGTACACGGACGCCGATCCAAAACACCTTCGCGACGCGCTGATGTCGAACCTGGACAGCCGGGCATGCACCGAGCAGGCACGCTCGTCTCGTGGACCACCTCTATGCCCTCGTCGCCGACGAAGGGCCGAAGGTGGGCCGAGGACCCTACGGCAAGACCAAGGCGCAGTGGCGGCATGGAATTGACGGGTTCGTGGGCGACCTTGTGCGCGCGCAGCATGACCAGAAGGCCCGGGGATGGGTCGCCAAGCTCCTTCACCCCAAGCATTTCACCGGTGAGGACGTGGGCTATCGCGCGTTCTTGACGGTCATAGATCGCATGAAAATGTTGGCCTTGTCAGCCGCAGGCCGGCGGTTCAGTTCTGGTCGGAAGGTTTCGACGGGCGGCCTTCCGTCATCAAGAGGTTTGCCACCCGGTTTCGAGCCACCGACAAGCTGATTGCGCTGTTTGCCGAGTACGGTGTCAACAACGCGAAGGACCACTTCCGAACGAAGGTGCCTAGCAAACCGTTTCGGCTCAGGGCCGGCAAGGGACCGTGGCGCTATGGGCAGAAGCAGTCTGGGAAGTTGATGCATTCGTGGCCACGCCCAAGACGCGGCAACTCGAACAGCAGGTGCGCGAGATCAATGAGTTCCTAGATCGGTTCGAGATACGTGGCGAAGCATACCGAGGGCTGATCCGTGTGTTCAACGAAGGTGGTCAGCCGGGCTACGCCTGGGACAAGGGCGGCCGTCTGTACAGCCCCGGCTCCGACAGCTACCAGCAGCAGGATCGGGACACGAAACGGCTAAGAATGACGATCAATGGCGAGGCCTGTGTGCGAGATCGACATTCGCTCCAGCTATCTGACGATCTATCACGCATGGCACGGTGAGCAGCTGGATCAGGGGGCCGATCCTTACATCCTGCCAGGGTTAGGCCTGACGGCCAGAGAGGTGGTCAAGACGTGGTTCACGGCGACGTTCGGCCTGGGTCGGCCCGTCACAAAGTGGCCGCGTGGGGCAGAGAGAGAGTATCGCAACCAGCACGGGCGGTCATTGCAGTCGGCACTATCCGGTCGAGGTGGTCCATGGGACGGCGCTCAGCACTTACCCCCTGATGAACCATTGGGAAGCCGATAGCCGCAGCTGGGCCGACCTGATGTTTGTCGGAGAGCGAAGCGATCATCGCTACCATGATCGATCTGAGAGAGCGGGACATCCCAGCTCTGCCTGTCCACGACAGCCTGCTGGTTCCGGTGTCCAAGGCGGCGGTGGTCCAGAAGGCGTTGTCCGCCAATTATCACCGGGTCACTCAGGCGGTACCAACGCTGAAGGTTCACCGACTACATCCATCATGACCACCCCGTTGACCTGCCTAGGACCCTCTCTCATGAGGGTTCCCGTACCGGTTCTCATGAGTTCCTCCTAGGAGTACCTGAGGGGAGCCTAGGGGGAGTACATCATGATGATAACGATGATGGTCACACCTTGAGACAGCGGAAGAGCACTGGAGCCCCAGTCGCCCAGCAAGCGCATCGGCGGCGGCAAGCCCGCGTAATGCGGGCGGGTAATTTGGCGCCTCTCCAAGCGCCTTCTCTGCCCATGACGACGCATCATCATAGCGGCCGGCGCAGAAATGAGCGAGCGAGATCCCTTGGTATGTCACACACATCAACGGATGGCGTGGGCTCAGGCGCATGGAACGCGCAAAGTGTTCGATGGCCAGTTCCGGCTCGCCGAGAAAGATCTTCATCCAGCCGCTGATCCTCCACGACACTGCCAGGTTCGGATTGAGCGCGAGCGCCCGATCGATGAGCGCGGTGCCGGCGCTGAGGTCGTGGACCAGCCAGGCGAGCACAAACCCGGCATAGCTCAGCGCGACCGCGTCGTCGTGACCAAGCTCGGCCGCACGTCGAGCGAGGCGCTGGGCTTCCGCGATCTCTTGCACGCGATCTACTGCCCAGCCTTGCTGCGTACGCCGCCAATAACACACCGCGGCCAGGCCATAGGCCGAGGAAAACTCAGGGTCCAGGTCGATAGCCTTGTAGAGCAGTCGCAACGCCTCCTCATTGGCCTCCCTATTAGTCTCCGTGTTTGCCCGATGATAGCTCGCAAGTCCGCGCAGATAGTGGTCGTAGGCATCAAGGCTCTCGGTCGGCTTGTGCTTCGCACGCTCGATCTCGGCCCATTCCAGCTTTGGCACGATGACGCCGACGACGTTCGCGGTCACCCGGTCCTGCAGGTCGAAGATGTCATCCAGGGCTCCCTCGAAGCGATCCGCCCACAGATGCGCGGCGGTCGATGCATCGATAAGCTGCCCCGTGATGCGCACCCGGTTCCCCGCCTTGCGTACGCTGCCTTCAAGCACGTAGCGCACTCCAAGCTCGCGACCGACTTGCTTCACATCAACCGCGCGGCCCTTGTAGGTGAAGCTTGAATTGCGCGCCATGACAAAGAGCTGTCGGAACCTGGACAGCGCGGTGATGATTTCTTCCACAATGCCGTCGGCGAAGTAGTCCTGCTCCGGGTCTCCGCTCATGTTCTGGAATGGCAGGACGGCGATGGATGGCTTATCGGGCAGCGCAAGTCTTTGGGGGATGGCCGCCGGCGTGGCGCCTCCGGCGAACCGGACACGATAGACGCGCACTGGTCGGGCGATGTTCTTGAGCTGTTGCTCGCCTGCATCCTCGAAACTGACATCGAGCTTACCCCGCGCATCCTCCTGCACCCGGCCCGACACGCAGATGCCGCCCGGCTCCGCGACCCCCTCCAGACGCGCCGCCACGTTCACGCCGTCCCCGAAGATGTCGCCACGGTCCAGGATGATGTCGCCCTGATGGATGCCGATGCGGAACTCGATCCGCTTCTCCTCTGGCACGTCGGTGTTGCGTTCGGCCATGCCGCGCTGGATGTCCACGGCACAGCGGAGGGCATCCACAACACTGCCGAACTCGGCCAGCATCCCATCCCCGGTGTTCTTGACGACCCGGCCACGGTGTTCGGCGATCTTCGGATCGACGAGAGAGCGCAAATGATCCTGCAGTTGGGCGTGCGTGCCTTCCTCGTCCGCGCCGGTAAGCCGGCTGTACCCGGCCACATCGGCTGCCAGGATGGCGGTCAGGCGCCGCTCTAGACGCTCTGTGGCCAAGGCTGCACTCCGGGCTAAGGTCGGAGACAGTCTACGCCTCTGGTTGCGAGGGTCATAGGGGCCCTGACGGGAGCGGCGGAGGCTTCGACCCTCCGTTCCCGGCCGATATCGAGAAGCCTGGTCCAAGAGGGTCGGCCCAGGATCAGCAGCCTATCACGACCGCCTCGTGCTCGACCGCTCTACACCGGTGAGCCGCCGAGCGAATGTGCATTGGAATGGAGCCAACGACATGGTCGGGTGGATTGGGCTTCCCGTGTTTCCCAAGGCGGGCCCATGTACAAGGCGTTCGAGACCCTACTTGCGTCGTCCTTAGACCGCGACCAGACGAAGACACCGTTGCGTGGGGCTGAACAACAACGCCGGGCTTTAGACCCTTCTTTCGAAACGGTTTCAGCGATAGGCATGCCAGCATCTGCCGGAAAGGGGACCCAATTTTCCCGGGGAGCGCGCGTTGCCGGCTGACGATGAGGCGTGAGGCCACCAGAGGCCACCAGGGGTCGCCCCTGATCACCGCAGGGTGGCTAGGACGGTCATAAGCCCCAGTTCGCCAACGCCGTCTCAGACCCGGCCGGATCGTTCTTGATGCGGTAGATGGTCTGACGGCTCAGCCCAGTGGCCTTCGCAACGTGGGCGATCCCAGCAGACTGCCCAAGCATGTCGCGCACCGCGTGGAACTGATCCCGCGTGAAGCTGGGCTTGCGGCCTCGGTAGCCTTCACCGTTCGCCTTGGCGTGCTCGATGCCGGCTCGCTGGGCCTCCTTGGTGGCCTCAGCCTGGGCCTGGGCAGTTGCTGCCATGAACGCGATCAGCGCGTCCCGGACGGCCTGCTGCATGGGGTCCTTGGTCGCGCCGTCGAACGTCAGGCCATTGATGACCGTGCGGACCACAACGCCGCGCCGGATGAACTCGCGGATGGTGTCGCAGACGTCGGCATAGTTCCGGCCCAGCCGGTCGACCCAGCGGACGACCAAGGTGTCCCCTGGCGGAGCATGTCGAACAGCCGGCGACCTTGGGTGCGCTCCGCAAGTCGCGTGCTGATCCCGGACACGCCATGGTCCGCGACCAGGTGGTCGATACGGAACCCTGCCGCCTCAGCTTGGGTGCGCTGGTGTGCAAGCGTCTGATCGGCGGTGCTCACGCGGGCATACAGAACCGTGGCCATGTAGCCATCCCCTGTCCGTTAAGGTCATGTCCGTATAGTGTCATGTCCGTTGGACGAAGATCAACCCTAGCGGACGCAGGTGGAAGGCATGAGCCGAGGTGTCCGCAGGGCTATACCCCAGCGGACGATTAGTATTTGGCACAGGGTCCGCCCGCCACCGGACTTGCTGCGGCGAGCGCCGTCGAGAGTGCTCGGGGTTAATGCGCAACCTAGGCCATACCGAGCGACCACTGTGCAGCGTCAGGGCCGAGATGGCGCGAAGCCAATGAAAATCAAAGTGATAACGAGCCAGAATGATCTACGGCATGCCTAGCGGACGCTTTGCGACGGAGGGGGGCTTTCCCCAGGTCGCCCCACTCGGGGGTTCGGGTCAAACCAAGCGGACGAAATACCGCAAAGTGAGACGAGGGGTTTCGGGTGGTGGGGAACTAGGGAACCTTCCAGGGTGGTGACACCCGGCGGAGACGGAACCCTCCCACGACACACAAACTTTGGAGGTCACGATGAAGATGGTGAAAAGCCTTCTCCTCGGCACCGCAACGGGACTCGTTGCGGTTGTTGGGGCACAGGCTGCCGATCTTCCCGTCAAGGCCAAGCCGGTCGAGTACGTGAGGATATGCAGTCTCTACGGGGAAGGGTTCTTCTATATCCCGGGCACCGATACCTGCCTGAAGATCGGCGGATGGGTGCGTTACGACGGTTACTTCAACCAGGGTTCCAGCGATGCTCCGCCGATCTCGGGCGGCGCTGGCGCCAACACCCGCAGCGGTACGCCTGACTTCGCTACCCGCGCGCGAACGGTCGTATCGTTCGACGCCCGGAGCCAGACCGAATACGGCACGTTGCGCGCCTACTACCGCGGCGGCTTCGAGCTGACCTCGGGCGGCAACCAGCTCTATGCGAACGGCTCGTACTACTACGAACGTGCCTTCTTGCAGCTCGGCGGTTGGACGTTCGGTAAGAGCCAGTCGTTCTTCGACGTGTTCTTCAACCAGTGGGCCATGTCGGGTGCGGCCTACGGCGCGGCCGGCTCCAATACGGCGGCGTTCGGCATCAACCTCGCCGCCTACACGGCGCAGTTCGGCAACGGCGTGTCGGCAACGTTGTCGATCGAAGACAACAACTACCGCCGCAACGCCATCTGGGACGCCACCTCCGACGGTTCGCTCGCCGGTGTCTTCCCGACCGGCAATGCGCTTACGTTGGGGTCCTATCCCGGTCCGCTCGGCCAGGGAACGCAAGGCTACTCGACTTGCGGTGCAAGCTTGGTGCCCGGCGAAGGCACCAACGGCAATGCCAATTCGACGGCGAGCATCGGGCTCTTCGGTTGCGCCTATGGCGACTATGCGCAGCAGCAGTTCCCCGACGTAGTCGGCAACCTCCGGGTCGATCAGGCCTGGGGCTCGGCGCAGGTGTCAGGCGCCATCCACCAGCTGCGTGCCAACTGGTACGGCAACAACACCGTACCGGCCTCCCCGACCTTCACCGGGGTTGCTCCTGCGGATCGCTGGGGCTTCGCCGTCAACGGCGGTATCATGTTCAACCTGCCCTGGAATCCAGGCGACAAGTTCTGGGTCGAGGCAACGTACGAACAGGGTGCCTCCTCCTACGTCGGCTTCGGCTACATTAACGGCACGTTCGGGCCGATGGCGCGTGCCAACGGTGCCAATGCGACGGCCGGGTGGGCACTGGACGCCGTGTTCGCCAACAATGTCGCCACGCCGTTCAGTGGCCTCCAGCTCTCGTCGGCCTGGGATATCACCGCGGCCCTCGAGCACTACTGGACGCCGGCGTTGCGTAGCTCGGTGTGGGGATCCTACACCGTCTACACGCCGGGCTCCGGCGGCAATCTCGTGATGTGCTCCAGCCCGCAGGCGCCCGTACGGACGCTTGCTGGTGCGGCACCGACCGGGGCGGCTCCGCTGCTCGGATGCGACTTCGGGTTCAATACATGGCAAGTGGGTACCCGGACGATCTGGAACCCGGTGCGGAACCTCGATGTCGGCGTGGAGGTGCTGTACCAGCAGCTCAACAACAACATGGATCCTGGGCTGATCCGCTACAACTTCGGCGGTAACGGTACTCGGCCTGCTGGACTGTACGCGCCTTCGAACGAAGGAGCGTGGGTCGGCATGTTCCGCCTGCAGCGCAACTTCTATCCGTGATCGCCTGATCTCGGAGCTTCGACCCCCGGCGGGGCACCTCGCCGGGGGTTTTTCTTTGTCGCGCTGGACGAGAGACGGAAGGCGGAAATCCGCATCCAAGCCGATGACCGAAAAAGGATCGGCAAATCGCCCGGGCGCCGCCGCCGCTCGGGAACGAGAACAGGGCGGGATAGCCTCAGTTGAGCTGACCCCTGAGAATTGCGGCCCACTTCCCAAGGCGTGAGGTCATCCCCGGGAGCCGGCCGCCGGGCAATCCCGCCGAGTGCTTTTGCCGCGAAACGCAATCCATCCTGCGTCTGCGTTGCCTCGTCATTGGAGGCTGCCTTCGGACTGGCGGTCCACCCCTCCAGGCGAAAATCGCTCCGCGCAGCCGATTTCTGTCTGTGTCGCGACGACTTCGACGGTCGCTTCTGGATACCTCCACAGGAGGGTCTGGCCGAGGGCAAATTCCGCGTGGACCTCCAAAGAGGGGCAGACCTGCTCGGTCACCCGGGTCGGCGCAATGCCCAGATGCCACAGCCCGCTCCCCGCGATGGCGATCGGCGATCCGATGTCCCGGTCCCCGGCAAGGTGGCGCGCCACATCGGGCGCCCGCATCCATATGGCCGACGAAATGTCGTACCATGCGTTGAAGGTGCCGACGCCGTCACGAATTCTCGGGGTCCGCACCACCAGGAAAGACGGCGTCGGTGCCGCCAGAAGCTGATCTTTCGGCAACCGCGCCAGGATGTCCTGCTGGCGTGCCCACGAATCGATCCAGAGGCGGCTTTGCGACAGCGTCCCGGCGACGAGCATGAGAAACACGCCGAGCCCGGCGGCCCCTGCGACCGCACGCGGGCGGATCGACAACTCGGGCAGGGTTGCCGTCGCCAAGGCGACCGCGACCGCCAGCCACCAGCTCAGGACGAGGGTCGTCCGGGCGAAAAGTCCTGTCAGCTGCACCACATAGCCGGCACTGGCGAGCAGCGTCAGCGAGACCACAATCCCCACAGCGATCGCTGCCAGCCTCGGTGGTGACCGACGAGAGTCGAAGCGTGTGGCGAGGCACGCCGTGAGGGTCACCAGCAACAGGGCGAGAATCATTCGTCCCGAATTGCCGTAGATCTCGCGAAGGCCGGAGATGATCGCTGGCCAGATCCCGGCGAGCGTGTGCAGCCAGTTCGCATCGAGCGACTTGTTGACGCCGATACCAAAGAGCGCGATGACCCGGTTGAACGCGATCAGCGCGAGCTGCACAGCGGCCGATCCGGCAGTCAGCACCGCCAAGTCGCGACGCGGAAAGCGCCCTCCCGTCCACAGAAGACCTGCCATGAGGAAGATCGCGAACCAGTAGGCCTCGTAGATCAGGCTGGCACAGGCAAAGCAGAGGGCCGACGCCAGGCAACGAGCGGCGAGTGGCCAGCCGCCAAACCAGGCCAGGATGCTCATGTTGAACAGGATGGTCGCGACATTCGGCGAGGTGCCGTTGACCCAGGCGACGCCGAGCATCCACGGAAACGCCAGATAAAAGCTCGCCGCCACCGCGCCGGCGCATGCGGCACGCGACTCGTCGCACCCGCTCGCCCTCAGGACATCCCGCAGCATCCACATCAGAGTCCAGCCGGCGCCGAGCATCGACAGGGCGGTGATCAACTGCCATGCGGCGGGGTCGGTACCGACGAGCGCATGAAACGCCCAGCGGATCAGGACGGCTCCGGGTCGCGACGCGTCGAGACAATGGAGCTCGGCCAGGATCGACCCGCCGCACCCGAGAAGGAGGGACCAGTCGTCGTGGTAGAAACCGAAAAAAACCGGCCTCCACGCGTAAAGAAGCACCCAGGTCGCGACGGGGAACAACCATATCCGCCGGACCAGGAAGGTCGACAATGTTGTCTGATCCGCTGTGGACACGTTGATCGCCGCGGCCCGGAGCTCAGTGCAGGACACCGACCGGAGCGCAGATCGCGAAAAAGCCGGTAATCCGCCGGATGATGTCGGGCCCGGCGAGCAGAGGTGCATGTCCCTGGTCCGCCACCTCGACGATGTCCATGTCGAGGTGCCGGGCCCGCATGACCTCGACCGTCCGGGCCGACAGGACGTCGGAATTGGTGCCGCGGATGACCATCAGCGGAATATTCGCCAGCGCATCGAACGCGTCCCACAGCGGCACGAGGGGACGCTCGAGGTCGAGCAATTCGAGGGTCTTGGCGAGCTTGGGATCGTGGTCGGGGACGAGGCGATTGCCCTCGCTCTTCCAGGTGAGGCGGGCCTGGTGCAGCCAGTCGTCACCGCTCAGCTTGGGGAACTGGGTCGAGCCGAGGCGCCGCAATATCTCGGCGCCCTCCTCGAGGCTGCGTGGCGTCGGCAGCTTGCCGAGCCAGTTCTTGATTCGCATCAAGCCCTGCGCCTCGACCACCGGGCCGATATCGTTGAGGACGATCCCCCGGATCGCTGCCGGTCGCGCCGAGGCCAGCAGCATGGCGAGAACTCCGCCGCGCGAGGTTCCGATGAACAGGGCGGGGGCAAGCTCGAGCGCCGTGAGCACGGCGATGAGGTCGGAAAGCTCGACCGCGACGTCGTAGTTGACCGGATTCCGGTCATAGGCGGAGCGCCCGCGGCCCCGGCAGTCGAGCGCAACGACCCGCCGCGGCGTGGCCGGGTCGCGCGACAGCGCCAGGGCGATCTCATGAAAATCGGCGCTGCTGCGCGACAGGCCGGACAGGCAGACGACCGGCAGGTCGGATGTCCGCCGCGGCCCGTAATCGCGCACGAACAGATTCAGCCCGTCCTGCGCCGTGACCGTGACCCCGACGAATCCTTCGTCCGCGCCGGGGCGCTCGCTGCTCGGGCCTGCGTCGACGTCCGCTTGCGCCATGATATTTTCCCCGGGCTTGGGCTTGATCCCGAAAAGCAGGCTTTTCGCGCCGGATCACGGGTCAGGATACCAGCCGGCGAGGATACCGGACAACGCCGGATCGCCGGCGCGGCGAATGGCGAAAGAGGTGGGGCGAGGCCGCCTTCGTCGGGCGTCAGTTGCTCGAGGAGCCGCGTCGCAGGTCGGCCTCGATCATCAGCTTGTTGCCGTGGCCGAACCGCAGCCGATAGACCTGCAGGTTCTCCATCACGCGCTGAACGTAGTTTCGCGTCTCCGAGAACGGAATGCGCTCGACCCAGTCGATCGGGTCGACCTTGGGATCGCGCGGATCGCCGTAGCGCTCGATCCACTCGTGCACCCGGCCGCGGCCCGCATTGTAGCCGGCAAATGCCATGATGTAGGAGCCGCGATAATCCACCAGCAGGTCGCCGAGCTCGGCCGCGCCCATCTGGGTGTTGTAGACCGTATCCGACATCAGCCGCTTCTGGTCGAAGTGGACGTTGAACTTCTTCGCCACATAACGCCCGGCCGCGGGCGTGACCTGCATCAGGCCCATCGCCTGGGCGGTGGAGAGGTCGCGGGGATTGAACGCACTCTCCTGGCGCACGATCGAATAGACGACGCTGCGGTCGATCTCGGGTCCGACATGGTTGAAGTTGGGCACGCCGATACTGGGAAACGCGTATTGATCGAGCGCGAGGCCGCGGCTGAGCGCGCCCTTGCCGATCAGCAGCATGGAGCGCGCGTCGTTATGCTGCGCCGTCAGCTCGCCGATCATGGCGAGGGCGCCGACGTCGGAAGTGCGTTCGGCGATATCCGCGGCGAACGGCAGGACGAGATCGCGCTCGTTGATCGTGTAGAGGATGTCGACGGCGCGCACCACGTCGATCGCCATCAGCGCGGCGCGTTGCGCGCCGCTCGGCTCCGGCTGCCGGCGCAGCGCGATCTCGCCGTGACCAAGCCTGGCGCGGGCGATCTGGCCGTAATAGGCGGTGGGGAAACGCGCCGCCGCCTGATAATGCGTGTGCGCCTCCTCGCGCCGTCCCATCGCCTCCAGGGCGCGGGCCTGCCAGTATTCCGAGCGCGCCAGCGTGATCGGGTTGGAGATGCCCTGCGAGATCTTGACGAAATGGTTGAGCGCGGTGGACGGGTCGTTGAGGAAGCGCAGCGCGATCCAGCCGGCGGTGAACTGGTGCTCGCCCCGGTAGTTTTCCTTGGGTGGCGGCGTTGCGTCGCGCGCCACCTGGTAGGCGGCGCGGGCCTCGTCCTGGTCGAGCAGCTTGCGTGCGATCAGCCGTCTCTCGACCCACCATTCGTCCTGATCGTGGTGCGACGCGGCGATCTCTTGCGGCGCCGCCAGCATCAGCCGGGCCGCCTCGTCGATCTGGTCGTGTCGGCGCAGCCACTGGATACGGCTGAACATGTAGCCGGCATCGTGCCGGGCCTCGGCGGGAACCGCGTCGAGCAGTTGCAGCGCGTTGCCGGCCTTGGCATTGACGGCGAGACGCGCCTTGGCGATCGCGATCGCGCTGGCGCCGACACGGGTTGCGGCGCGCATCGCGGCCTCGGCATCATTGGCATAGAGCCGCCGGTCCATGCGCGCCTTGTGGTCAGCGGGCGCGAGCAGATCGCGAAACTCCTCCAGCGCCTGATTCTCGATCTCGTGGGAGCACGCATCCGATCGCCACGCCTCGCGCACCAGCTGCTGCGCGGTGCCGCGATCGCCCTGGGCGATCAGCGCGCGGGCAAGCGCGAACTTGCCCTTGGCGGTCATCGGCCGGGTGGTGGCGAAAAAGCCGCGCACCGTCGCCGGGCTGCGTCCCTCTTCCCACAGCGTCGCCTCGGCCCGCCGCCGCATCAGGTTGATGCTCGGCCAGCCCGGATTGGCCGCGATGAACGCCACATAGCGGTTGAAGTCGGCGCCGCCGTCGTCGCTGCGCAGGTAGGCCCATTCGACGAGTTTCTTCGCCACCGGATCGTGGAGCGACTTCTGGATCTCCAGCGCCTCGGCGAAGGAGCGTTTGCGAATGCGCTCCAGCGCCCGCTTGACCTCGGTCAGGTCGCCCGACGGGGTGGAGGTGGTGCCCGTGCTGGCGAGCGCCACGCTGCGGCGCAGCGATGCGGTTGCGGCCGGCTCGGTGGTCGCGACCGGACGCGCCCGGGGAATCGGGACGGGTTTTCCGCGCGAGGGCGCGGCGGCAGCCGCGCCGACGACCAGCCCGACGGCGGCCGCCGCCAGGAGGCAATGGACGGCAGTGCGCCGCGATATCGGCCGAAATGTCAGTGTGTGCACGCGTCGTCCCAGTGTCAGCGTCTGGCTCGGGAGATCGCCATGGCCTGTGCGCCCCCCGCCAGTGCCGCGCCCCAACATGCTCGATGCCGGCAATCGATTAGAACTTTGCGGCGAAATTCCGGAGCCGGCGCCGGGTCATCGGTCACCCGTTGTCGTCCGATGTCGTTGACGAACTGTTAATTTTGCCGTCGACGCAACCCGTTACCGCGCTCGGCTGGGCCCGGCTCTGCGGCCGCCCCTGCCGGCTCCCGCGACTGTGGAGAGCAGCGACGGGGCTTTCATCGCGGCCCGCTAACCGGTATTCATTATGTCCCCGTCGTTTGCCGGACCCCATCGGCAGTACCGACGAACATCAAGCCGAGGATCGTGTCATGACCGCCAGGACGAGTTTTGCCGGGTCGTTCACCGCGCTGGTGACCCCGTTCAAGAATGGCTCGCTCGACGAAAAGACCTTCCGCGAGCTTGTCGATTGGCAGATCGCCGAAGGCACCAGCGGTCTGGTGCCGGTGGGAACGACCGGGGAAAGCCCGACCCTCGACCACGACGAGCACGGCCACGTGGTCGAGTGGTGCATCGACCAGGCGAAGGGGCGCGTGCCGGTGGTCGCCGGAGCGGGGTCGAACTCCACCGCCGAGGCGATCGAGCTGGCAAGGCACGCCGAGCAGGCGGGCGCCAACGCGGTGCTGGTGGTGACGCCGTATTACAACAAGCCGACCCAGGAAGGGCTCTACCAGCACTTCAAGGCGGTCAACGATGCCATCGGCATTCCGATCATCATCTACAACATCCCGCCGCGCTCGGTCATCGACATGTCGGTGGACACCATGGCGCGGCTGTTCGAGCTGAAGAACATCGCCGGCGTCAAGGACGCGACCGCCAGCATGGTGCGGGTGTCGCAGCAGCGCGCCGCCATGGGGCCGGGCTTCAACCAGCTGTCGGGCGAGGACGCCACCGCGCTCGGCTTCATGGCCCATGGCGGGCACGGCTGCATCTCGGTGACCGCCAACGTGGCGCCGCGGCTGTGCGCGAAATTCCAGAGCGCCTGCCTCGAGGGCGATTTCGCCGCCGCGCTCGGGCTGCAGGACAAGCTGATGCCGCTGCACAACGCCCTGTTCATCGAGACCAACCCGGCGCCGGCCAAATACGCGCTGTCGCTGCTCGGCAAGTGTGCCGAGACGGTTCGGCTGCCGATGGTGCCGGTCGGGGAGAAGACCCGGACCGCGGTGCGCGACGCCATGGTGCATGCCGGCCTGATCAACTGACGGCAGACCGCGCTTCGCAGCTTCGTAGGATGGGTTGAGCGTCAGCGAAACCCATCGCGACCATGATGGGTTTCGCGAAAGCTCAACCCATCCCACGTCCTCGATTCGCAATTCGGAATCGGAACCCCAGAGCCAGATGGCGGCCAAGTCCGAGCGCACCCTCAAGATCGTCGCCGACAATCGCAAGGCGCGGTTCAACTACGCGATCGGCGACACCTTCGAGGCCGGCATCGCGCTCACCGGCACCGAGATCAAGTCGTTGCGCGCCGGCAAGGCGACGATCGCCGAATCCTACGCGGATGCCCGGGGTGGCGAGATCTGGCTGATCAACGCCAACATTCCCGAATACCTGCAGGCGAGCCGCTTCAACCACGCCCCCAAGCGGGCGCGCAAGCTGCTGCTGCACAAGCGCGAGATCCACAAGCTGATGGGCGCGGTCGAGCGGGAGGGCATGACCATCGTGCCGCTGAAGCTCTATTTCAATCCCAAAGGGCGAGCCAAGATCGAGATCGCGGTGGCTCGCGGCAAGAAGCTGCACGACAAGCGCGAGACCGAGAAGAAGCGGAGCTGGGAGCGCGAGCGCGGCCGGCTGATGCGCGAGAAGGGATGAGACGCGGAATGCCGATTGTTCCGCGTCCAGGATCTCATAGCCGATGATCGGCGGCGCCGGCTGGGCGCGGGCGAGGCGGACGAGACATGGTGCTTCCGGTCAGGCTCGACCACTGCGTGATCCATGTCTCCGACTGGGCGCGCTCGAACGCGTTCTATCGCGACGTGATGGGCGCGGATGTCGTCGGTTGGGGCAGCGGCTGGGTTTACCGGTTCGGCGACGTTCAGCTCAACGTCCATGGACCGGGACTGGTGCCCGCGCCGGTGGCGCGCCTGCCGGTACAGCCCGGCAACAGCGATCTGTGCTTCGAATGGAAGGGTCCGATCGCCGATGCGGTTGCGCACCTCGCGGATCGCGGGATCGCGATCGAACTCGGCCCGAGCGAGCGGCATGGTGCCAAGGGAAAGGGGACGAGCATCTATTTCCGCGATCCCGACGGCTCGCTCATGGAGTTCATCTCGTACGCCGGCTGAGGCTTGAGACGGTCTAGCCGGCGGATTGGACCCAGAACCGATACATGCCGATGAACGTGTCGGGATTTTCCGTCTCGAAGGTATGCCACAGCGCGAGATCGGTCATCGTCCGGTCGGCGGGAAATCGCGTGCGGTATTGCTGGCGTATCCGCGCGTCGACGTCGAAACCGAGAAACGTCAGATCGTTCTCGGCAAGAAACCGGCCGATCTGCGGCAGCGTCAAGCAGTGCTCGCGGACGTGAAGGAGCAGGTCGCGGAATTCGCTGGCACTGAAGAAATCGGTGGTTCGCCTCAGCTCGGCGGCAAGCTCGTCGTCGAGACCGGCCAACAGGTCCTGGCGGCAGCGGCGGATGCCCTCGATGGTCGGTTGATACTGGCGGCGGCCGAGGAATTCCCGGATGGCGGTTATCTTGCGGCGGCTGAGCTCGCTGTAGAGAGCGACATTCATGAGACGCGGCCCGCGCAGGAGCGACAGCAGCCCCCTCCAGCCGGCGACGGTATCCGCCAGGTGGTACAGGACGCCGCCTGCCAGGATCAGGTCGAAGGTGCGACCGATCGACCCCAGCTTCAGCAGATCCGCCTGGGCGTACTCGACGTTACGCACCCCGACGGCACGCGTCTGCCGCAGCGCATAGCCGAGACTCGTCAGGCTGAGATCGACGCCGAGCACCTGTGCCTGCGGATAAGCTTGCCCGGTCTCGATCGCCTGCTGGCCGGTCCCGCAGCCGGCCACCAGGATATCTTCGATGCGGCCGCCCTTGAGATCGTCGGGGGACGCCAGGGCGAGCTCGCGGGCCAGGTAGCGGCCGTCCTCGCTCCAGACCTTGGAAGGAGGTGCGACCTTCATCCAGCGAGGATAGGGATTTTCCTCATACTGCTGTCGGGTCGTCACCGACACCTCGTCGTCGATGGCGGTGAGCCGCGGGATCGACGCCCGCAGCTGTTGCTCCTCCTGCGGCTCCCGGATCTGCTGAGCCAGCAGGTCAAGGAGCGGGTCGGGCCAGGGCCGCTCGACGAGGGAGGCGACGCCCGGCAGGGAATGCAGTGGCTGATAGGCGGCAACCGCGACCAGCCAAAGCGCCGGAACGGCGCCACCGGAGGCGATCGCGTCGACCAGCCGATCGCGCAGCTGGTCCGCCAGCGCCAGCTCATCATCGCCGCAGGCGTAGACATACTCGTTGATGAAGCACTGGCGGGCGATGGCGCAGTAGAAATCGAGCGTGGCGCCCTCGATCTGGACCTCATCGATCGTGCTGCCGACAAGCTGGAGCAGCCCGAAGCGGGTCGCAGCGAGAAGCCGCTCGATCCCGACATCGGGCACCGGCGCGACCTCGAGCAGCGCACGCAACAGCGGATTGCCAACGAGTGCGGCGAGTTCCGTCGGTCCGGGAGGAGGATCGGTCGATGACCGTTCGGGCCCCGTTGCGGCGGCGCGATCAATCCAGCCGGTGATCGCCGCATCGAGCCTGATCATCCGGGTGACGGCGGGCGCCAATTGGCGTGGCCGCGTCCAGGGCTCCCGCAGGGCGCGCACGACGATGTCGCGAATCTCCAAAGCGGCACTGTTCGGCTGCAATCCGGCGAGGCCGAGGACGAAAAGGATCTTCCCTTCCTCGGTCTCCCTGAGGTCGAGCGCGCGTCTGACCGGGCCGAGCGCCTGGGCGGGGTCCCCCGACGCAATGAGCGTCCGGGCGAGGTTCAGGTGGCCCTCGAGCAGGTCGGGCTTCAGCGTCACGGCGCGCGTGAAATGCTCCGCCGCTTCGTCCAGCCTGCCCTGGACCATGCGGACGGTTCCGAGATTGTTGTGCGCCTCGGCATGGTGCGGCATGATTCTCACGGCCTGGGCGTAGAGGGCCTCCGCCTCGTCCAGCGCGCCGCGTTTGCGCAGGAGATTGCCGAGGTTGACGCAGGCCTCGACCATGTCGGGCTTCAGCGCGAGCGCCTGGCGATGACAGGCCGTTGCCTCGTCGAGCTTGCCCTGGCTCGCCAGCGCCGTGCCGAGATTGTTGTGGGCCTCCGGGTAGTCGGGCTTCTGGGCCAGCGCATCACGGTAGTGGCCAATGGCGTCGTCCACCCGGCCCATCGCCATCAGCACGTTGGCGAGATTGTAGTGGGCGGGGGCGAAGCGCGGATCGAGACGCAGCACGTACTCGTACGATCTGGCCGCCTCCGGCCACCGGCGGCGCGCCGCCAGGGCGTTGCCGAGATTGAGATGGGCGGCCGCATTGCCGGGCTCGAGCTGCGCCGCCTGGGCGAAATGCCCGATCGCCTCGTCGAGGCGGTTCAAGGCCGCATACGCCATGCCGATATTGAAGTGGGGCAGCGGCACCCGATCGTTCTGGGCGATCGCCCGGCCGATGAGATCGATCGCGATGTCGTTGCGCCCCCGCTGGTGGGCCACGACCCCAAGCAGATGCAGGCCGTCGAAATGATGGGGGTCGCGTTCAAGAATACTTCGATAGAGCCGTTCGGCCTCCGCGAGCTCGCCGTTCTGGTGGTGGCGAACCGCCAGCGCAAAGAGGTCGGAGCCGGGATGCCCCGGGCCCGAGGAGCTCCTGCCGGCGCGTGATTCTTTTCGGTTCATCCCGGAGACCGCGGTGGTGAGTTGATCCGCTCGGCATGTCGGATCGGCATCCATGTTGCACGCCGAAGTGGACCGCGCAACGCCGCCCGAGACGGCCCATGCCTTTCCGCGGACCGGACGGCCCGGTCAGCCGATGTGGTCCCCCGCGTCGAGCTGAGCCTGCACGGCGGCAAACACCTGGCGAAACATCTTCTCGGTCAAGCGGCCCGTATTGGTGTTGTAGCGCGAGCAGTGATAGCTGTCGGTGAGCGACAGGTTTGCGATGGCGTGGGTGGCGCCGTGGCCGAACGGATAGGCCGACAGCCGGCCGCCCAACGCCGCGATCACGCTGTCGTGGGCGATGCGCCCCAGCGCCACCACGGCGCGCAGCCGCTTCATCTGCGCCAACTCGTCCTTGAGAAAATCGCGGCAGGTCGCGATTTCCTTCGGGGTCGGCTTGTTCTCGGGGGGGACGCAGCGCACCGCGTTGACGATGCGGCAGTCGATGAGGGCGAGGCCGTCGTCGGCCCGTTCCGCATAGTGCCCACGGGCGAAGCCGAAGTCGCCGAGCGTCGCGTACAAGAGATCGCCCGCATAGTCGCCGGTGAAGGGCCGCCCGGTGCGGTTGGCGCCGCGCAGGCCGGGCGCGAGCCCGATGATCGCCAAGCGGGCGTCCTGTGGCCCGAAGGAGGGAACCGGCGCATTGAACCATGCCGGCTCGCGCTCGCGCCAGCTCGTGCGAAACGCCACCAGCCGCGGACAGCGGGGACAATCGCGCCCGGGCGGCGCGGGGGCGTCCGATGCCGGACCGATCCGCAGATCGCGGTCAGTCGTCCTCGAACTCGTCATCGTCGTCGCCGGGGCGGACCGGTGCCGTCGTCGCCGGGCGCTGCAGGAACTGCGGCGTGTGCCGCGGCTCGCGGGCGACCCGCTCGGCGGGATCGCGGCCGACTTTGGGTTGCAGCTCGACGATGTCGGTAAAAATGTCGGCCTGCCGGCGCAGCTCGTCCGCGACCATCGGCGGCTGCGTCGTCACGGTGGACACCACGGTGACGCGGACGCCGCGACGCTGCACGGCCTCGACCAGCGAGCGGAAATCCCCGTCGCCGGAGAACAGGATCATATGATCGATGTGCTCGGCCATCTCCATGGCATCGACTGCAAGCTCGATGTCCATGTTGCCCTTGACCTTGCGTCGCCCGGTCTGGTCGATGAACTCCTTGGTCGCCTTGGTGACGACCGTGTAGCCGTTGTAGTCCAGCCAATCGATCAGCGGCCGGATCGACGAATACTCCTGATCCTCGATCACCGCCGTGTAGTAGAACGCCCGCAACAGGTAGCCGCGCGACTGGAACTCGCGCAGCAGGCGCTTGTAGTCGATGTCGAAACCCAGCGTCTTGGCGGTCGCGTAGAGGTTCGCGCCGTCGATGAACAGCGCGAGCTTTTCCTGGGGAGGGGACATGCCGCTATCTCTCGTGATTGAAACCAATTCGAACCCAACATCGTCCCGACATGCAAGGTGGCGGGGTAGGGGTATCGCCGTCGTCGGGAAGCAACCGCCAACGCAACGCCAATCGCGCGGCTCGCGGGACCCGCCCGTCGCAACCGGTCAGCAATCGGTCGAGCCGGTTGGGCGATAATCTCCCTTTCGGTTGGGTAACAGACGGGGCCCGTGCCGCCAAGAAGAAACTTCACTCTTGCGCTTTTGCTGCCGCGGCGCTAGCTACCGGACGAATCCTCCGCATCATCAACTGACAGGAATGGCGAGCCCATGGCCCGTGTCACGGTCGAAGATTGCATCGACAAGGTTGAGAACCGGTTCGATCTCGTGCTGTTGGCGAGTCATCGCGCCAGGATGATCTCTTCGGGTGCGCAGATCACGATCGATCGCGACAACGACAAGAACCCGGTCGTCTCCTTGCGCGAGATCGCCGAGGAGACCGTGTCGCCGGGTGACCTGAAGGAAGATCTGATCCACTCGCTGCAGAAATACGTCGAGGTCGACGAGCCGGAATCCGAGACGGTTCCGCTGATCGCCGGATCCGGCGAGGGCGTCGATGCCGACGACACCGAGGTCGTGGTCGACCGCATGACCGAGGAAGAGCTGATCAAGGGCCTCGAGGGCCTCGCGCCCCCCGAAGAGGTGCCCGAGCAGAACGAGAGCGACGACGAGGAATAGGTCGCGGCACCTGCGGCCGGGCGCCGGCTTTTTGGCCGGCCCGCCGGGAACTCCTTGCGGCCGGCGCGTCTCGTCATGATATCCTTCGGAATGTCGATTGCAGGCCGCGCCGCGGCCCGCCGAAGGACTGTTCATGGCCCGTCCGGTCACCGATCTGCCGCGCATGCAGAATCAGCCGCGCCTCCGCGCGCCGCTCGACCGGCTTCTTGAAATTTCGCCGGAACCTGCTGCAGGAAAAGGAAAAGTGTCGCGGCCGCAAATGATGCGGCAATACGATCTGATCGATCGGGTGCGGAGCTACAATCCCGACGCCGACGAGGCCCTGCTCAATCGCGCCTACGTCTATGCGATGAAGGCGCACGGCACCCAGAAGCGCGCCTCCGGCGATCCGTACTTCTCCCATCCGCTGGAAGTGGCGGCGATCCTCACCGATCTCAAGCTCGATGACGCGACGATCGCGGCGGCGCTGCTGCACGACACCATCGAGGATACCCTCGTCACCAAGGCTGAGATCGATCAGCTGTTCGGCCCCGACATCGGCGCGCTGGTCGAGGGGCTGACCAAGCTCAAGAAGCTGGATCTCGTGTCCAAGCGCGCCGCCCAGGCGGAGAATCTGCGCAAGCTGCTGCTCGCCATCGCCGACGACGTCCGCGTGCTCCTGGTCAAGCTCGCCGACCGCCTGCACAACATGCGCACGCTCGACTTCATGCCCCCGGAGGCGCGCCGTCGCACCGCCGAGGAGACCATCGACATCTATGCGCCGCTCGCCGGCCGCATCGGCATGCACGAGATGCGGGAGGAGCTCGAGGACCTCGCCTTTCACGAGCTCCACCCCGATGCCTACAAGGTGCTGATCCAGCGCCTTGTCGCGCTTGCCGAGCGCAACCGGGTGCTGATCAGCGACATCGAGCAGCAGCTCGCCAAGAAATTGTCCGATCGCGGCATCACCGCAATGGTCACCGGGCGGCAGAAGCGGCCGTATTCGATCTGGCGGAAGATGGAGCGCAAGTCGGTCGGCTTCGAGCAGCTCTCCGACATCCTCGGCTTCCGCGTGGTGGTGAGCACCCTCGCCGAGTGCTACCAGGCGCTGGGCATCGTCCATACCACCTGGCCGGTCGTTCCCGGCCGCTTCAAGGACTACATCTCCACGCCCAAGCAGAACGACTACCGCTCGATCCACACAACGGTCGTCGGCCCGGGCAACCAGCGTGTCGAGCTGCAGATCCGCACCGGGGAGATGCACGAGATCGCCGAATACGGCATCGCCGCCCACGCGCTCTACAAGGACGGGCAGGGCTCGCCGTCCGACATGCTGTCGCGGGAGTCCAATGCCTATGCGTGGCTCCGCCGCACCATCGAGCTTCTGGCCGAAGGCTCCAATCCGGAGGAGTTCCTCGAGCACACCAAGCTCGAGCTGTTCCACGACCAGGTGTTCTGCTTCACCCCGGGCGGCAAGCTGATCGCGTTGCCGCGCAAGGCCACTCCGATCGATTTCGCCTATGCGGTGCACACCGACGTCGGCAACACGGCGATCGGCGCGAAGATCAACGGCAAGATCGCGCCCCTGGTGTCGGAGCTCGCCAACGGCGACGAGGTCGAGATCCTGACCTCGAAGGCGCAGAGCGCGCCGCCGGCGGCGTGGGAATCCATCGTGGTCACCGGCAAGGCGCGGGCCGCCATCCGCCGCGCCACGCGGGTGGCGGTGCGCGCCCAATATGCCGGCCTCGGCCGGCGCATCGTCGAGCGGCTGTTCACCCGCGCCAAGAAGGAATATGCCGACGAGAAGCTTGCCGGAGCCCTGCCGCGTCTCGCCCGGGCCTCGGTTGAGGACGTCATGGCGGCGGTCGGGCGCGGCGAGATGAAGGCCTCCGACGTCGCCCGGGCGATGTATCCGGACTACAAGGAGGAGCGGGCGGTCGCCGCCCCGGTAAAGTGGGATACCGGCTGGTTCGGCCTGAAGACCGGCAAGGCGGTCAAGTTCAAGGTGCCGGGCGCCAAGGACAACGCCATCCCGATCCGCGGCATCAACAGCGACCTGCCGGTGAGCTTTGCGCCCGATGGCGGCGCGGTTCCGGGCGATCGCATCGTCGGCATCCTCACTCCGGGCGAGGGGATCACCATCTATCCGATCCAGTCGGCGGCGCTCAAAGAGTTCGAGGAGGCGCCGGAACGCTGGCTCGACGTCCGCTGGGACGTCGACGAGGAGAGCCCGCAGCGTTTCCCGGCGCGGATCAGCATCCAATCGGTGAACGAGCCGGGAACGCTGGCGCAGATCGCCCAGGTGATCGCCGAGCACGACGGCAATATCGATAATATCCGGATGACCCGCCGCTCCCCCGACTTCACCGAGTTGCTGATCGACCTCGAGGTCTGGGACCTGAAGCACCTCACCTCGATCATCTCGCAGCTGCGCGCCAAGAAGGTCGTGGCCAAGGCCGAGCGGGTGAACGGTTAGCGAGGACAACAGCTTGACGGACGTTCCTCGCCTGCGCCTCGGCGTCAATGTCGATCACGTCGCCACCCTGCGCAATGCCCGCGGCGGCGTTCACCCCGATCCCGTCAAGGCGGCTCATCTGGCGATCGCGGCGGGTGCCGACGGCATTACGGCGCACCTGCGCGAGGACCGCCGCCACATCCGCGATGACGACATGGCGCGGCTCAAGGCCGAGATTTCCCGGCCGCTCAACTTCGAGATGGCGGCCACCGAGGAGATGCTGGCGATCGCGCTGCGGACCCGCCCGCATGCCGTCTGTCTGGTTCCCGAACGCCGAGAGGAGCGCACCACCGAGGGCGGGCTCGATGCGGCAGGCCAGCACAACTCGCTCAAGCCTGTTGTCGGCGCGCTGACCGCTGCCGGCATCCGCGTCTCGCTGTTCATTGCGCCGGACCCCGCCCAGGTGGCGGCGGCCAAGAGCATCGGGTCGAAGGTCATCGAGATCCATACCGGCAGCTGGTGCGAAGCGGTCGCGGCTGTCGAGCATGCGGCGGAGGCCGAATGGCAGCGCATCCGCGCGGCGGCGGCGCTCGCGCGCAGTCTCGGGCTGGAAGTCCATGCCGGACACGGGCTCGACTATGCGACGGCGGAGCGAATCGCCGGACTTGCCGAGATCGTCGAGCTCAATATCGGGCATTTCCTTGTCGGCGAGGCGGTGTTCGTCGGGTTGGCGGACAGCGTCGGTGCGATGCGCGCCGCCATGGACCGCGGCCGTCGGACGATCCCGGCATGATCCTCGGCATCGGCTCCGACCTGGTCGATATTCCGCGGATCGAGCGGGCGATCGCCCGCCACGGCGAGCGCTTTCTCGCGCGCGTCTTCACCGAGACCGAGCGGGCCCGCGCCGAGCGCAAGGCGAACCGCGGCGCCACCTACGCCAAGCGCTTCGCCGCCAAGGAAGCATGCTCGAAGGCGCTCGGCACCGGGCTGCGCGCCGGAGTGTTTTGGCGCGACATGGGTGTCATCAACCTCAAATCCGGCCGGCCGACGATGCTCTTGACCGGCGGCGCCCTCAAGCGCCTGCAGGCGATCACGCCCGACGGATTCGAGGCGCGAATCGACCTCACCATTACCGACGAGGGGCCGCTGGCGCAGGCATTCGTGATGATCTCCGCCGTTCCCCGGAAGGCCTGATCGCCCGATGGCCAGGCCGCCGAGACCGTCGCTCGACGCCGCCCATGCGGTCGAGGAGGCGCTGGCGTTGCACCGTCAGGGTCGCCTGGACGAGGCGGAACGCATCTACGGCCGCGTGCTCAAGGCGTGGCCCGATCACTTCGACGCATTGCATCTCTGCGGCATGCTGAAGCTCAAGCGCGGCAAGGCCGGGGAGGCGTATCGGCTGATCGCGGCTGCGCTCAGGGTCGAGCCCCGGTCGGCTGACGCGCTGTGCAATCTCGGGCTGGTGCTCGGCGCGCTCAAGCGCGACGGCGAGGCGCTGGCGAGCTTCGAAAAGGCCCTGGCGCTCGACCCCGGACACGTCGAGGCCCTCAACAATCGCGGCCGCGCCCTCCTGGAGGCGGGGCGTGCCGAGGAGGCGCTGGCGAGCTTCGATCAGGTCCTGCGCCGACAGCCCGGCCACGTGGAGGCGCGCATCAATCGCGGCAATGCGCTGTCGGGGTTGGCGCGGCACGACGAGGCGCTCGCCGACTATGAGGCTGCGATCGCTGTCAGCCCGGTCCATCCGGGTGCGCATTTCAATCGCGGCAACGCCCTGTTGAGCCTGGGACGCCACGGCGACGCGGTCGCCGCCTACGACCGGGCGCTTGCGTCGGCGCCGACCTATGTCAAGGCGTTGAGCAATCGCGGCCTCGCGCTCGCCGCGCTCGGGCGCTACGCGGAGGCGCTGGCGAGCTATGCGGGCGCGCTCGCGGTCGACAAGAGCTTTGCCGACGCGCATCACAACGAGGCGCTGACACGCCTGAGGATCGGCGACCTCGGCCGCGGTTTCGCAAAATACGAATGGCGCTGGAAGCGGAGCGGAATGCTTCCCCGGCGCCTCGCCCAGCCGCTGTGGCTCGGCGAATACCCGCTCGGCCGCAAGACCATCCTGCTCCATGCCGAGCAGGGGTTCGGCGACACCATCCAGCTCGCGCGCTATGCCAGGCGGATCGGGCAGGCGGGCGCCCGTGTCATCCTCGAGGTGCAGCCCGAGCTCAAGCGCCTGCTTGGCCGCCTGGACGGCGTCGCCGAGGTGATCGGGCGGGGCGAGAAGCTTCCCGCCTTCGATCTGCATTGCCCGCTGGCGAGCCTTCCGCTCGCATGCAAGACGACGCTCGAGACCATCCCGGCCGACATCCCGTATCTGGCGCCCGATGCCGAGCGTCTCGCCCGGTGGCGATCGCGCCTGGCAACCCTCGAGTCCCCGCGCGTAGCGCTGGCCTGGTCGGGCCGGACGACGCACGAGAACGATCGCAACCGCTCGATCGCGTTCTCCCGGCTGGAGCCGCTCCTGTCGGTTCCCGGCATTCGCTTCGTGGGCGTTCAGCGCGACCTGCGCCCCGAGGATGCCGAGCTTGTCCGCCGCGACCACCGCATCGTGCATCTCGGCGACGAGCTCGACGACTTCGCCGACACTGCTGCCGTCATGACGCTGGTCGATCTCGTCATCTCGGTGGATACCGCATCGGTGCATCTTGCCGGCGCCATCGGGCGGCCGGTCTGGGTTCTTCTGCCGTTCGTCGCCGACTGGCGCTGGATGCTCGATCGCGAGGACAGCCCCTGGTATCCGACCGCCCGACTGTTCCGCCAGCGCGCCATCGGCGACTGGGACGGTGTTGTCGCGCTTGCCGGGGTCGAGCTGAGGAAGCTCGCAGCGCTGCGCGATTCGGACCGCCAATGAGGTCCGGCGTTCGTTCGCCACATTTCCCGCGGACCAGTCGATGTGCTCGAATTGTCCGGGCCGCAGGATCGCGCCGCACGAAGACCCTCCGAATTACTCTTGATTCCGATCCCGGTCGGGCTTCGTTGCGCCCCGTGACTCCGCGGGCTAAAAGGGCGCGGGATTGGGCTGGGCCAACCAATGAATGAGAGGCCGATGAGCGTGTCGACCGACCAGAAGCGCCAGGAAGGCGGCTTTGCCGAGACGGTGCGCGTGATCTTCCACGCCCTGATCATCGCCGTCGTCATTCGGACCTTCCTGTTCCAGCCCTTCAATATCCCTTCCGGATCGATGGAATCGACGCTGCTGGTCGGCGATTTCCTGTTCGTGTCGAAGTATACCTACGGCTATACCCACTATTCGCTGCCGTTCTCGCCCCCGTTGTTCTCCGGCCGGATCTTCGGCTCCGAGCCCAAGCGCGGCGACGTCGTGGTGTTCCGCCTGCCCAAGGACGACTCGGTCGACTACATCAAGCGCGTGATCGGGCTGCCGGGCGACACGATCCAGATGATCGACGGCGTCCTGCACATCAACGGCCAGCCGGTCAAACGGGAACCGGCCCCCGACTTCATCGATACCGACCAGGGCCCGCCCGCGGTCCATATCAAGCGCTGGCGGGAGACGCTGCCGAACGGCGTGAGCTACACCACGCTGCAGCAGTACGAATCCACCGCGGGTGGATACGACAGGACGCCGCCCTATGTGGTCCCCGCCGGCCACTTCTTCATGATGGGGGACAACCGCCAGAACTCGCAGGACAGCCGGGTGCTGTCCGCGGTCGGCTACGTGCCGTTCGAGAACATCATCGGGCGGGCCGAGGTGATCTTCTTCTCGATGGGCGAGGGCGGGCATGCCTGGCAGGTATGGCGCTGGCCCTGGGCGGTGCGCTGGAGCCGGCTGTTCACGATCGTTCGATGAGCCGCACGGCGAGGGCAGAGGTCGAGATCGAGGATCGCATCGGCTACCGCTTTGCCGACAAGGCGCTGCTCGAGCGCGCGCTCACCCATATTTCGGCCCTGAGCGGACCGCGCAGCCGGGCCGGCAGCTATCAGCGCCTCGAATTCCTCGGCGATCACGTGCTCGGTCTGGTGATCTCCGACATGCTGTTCCGCGCCTTTCCGTTCGCCGACGAAGGCGAATTGTCGCGCCGTCTGGCCGACCTCGTGCGCAAGGAGACCTGCGCCGATGTGGCGCGGGCGATGGATCTCGGTCCGGCGATGCGGCTGGGGAATTCGGAGATCCATGCCGGCGGCCGGCAGCGGGTCGCGATCCTGGGCGATGTCTGCGAGGCCTTGATCGGCGCGGTCTTCATCGACGGCGGCTATGCGCCCGCCGCCGATCTGGTGGAGCGGTTCTGGCAGGAACGGATGCTCCGGCCGGTGCGCCCGTTGCGCGACCCGAAGACCGTGCTGCAGGAATGGGCGCAGGGACGGGGCATGCCGGCGCCGAGCTATCGCGAGGTCGAGCGCTCGGGGCCCGATCACGATCCTGAATTCCGCGTGGCCGTGGTAATCGCCGACCGCGAGCCGACCGAGGGCGTCGGGCGCTCGAAACGTTCCGCCGAGCAGGCCGCCGCCGCCGCCATGCTGACGCGCGAGGGCGTCGACGCGGAGCCGCGTGATGGCTGACGAGGCCGCCGGGACGGTCGCCAGGCGCTGCGGCTTCATCGCGCTCATCGGCGCCACCAATGCCGGCAAGTCGACGCTGATCAACGCGCTGGTCGGCTCGAAGGTCGCCATCGTCAGCCACAAGGTACAGACCACCCGGGCACTGTTGCGCGGCATCGCGGTCGAGGGCGCGTCCCAGCTGGTCTTCATCGACACGCCCGGCCTGTTCGCGCCCAAGCGCCGCCTCGACCGTGCCATGGTGACGGCCGCCTGGGGCGTCGCCAAGGATGCCGATCTGGTCTGCCTTCTGATCGATGCCAAGCGCGGGATCGTCGACGAGACGGTGCAGCACCTCGCCAGGCTGGCGGAGGTTCGCCAGCCGCGGATCCTCGTGCTCAACAAGATCGACCTGGTGGCCAAGCCGGAGCTCCTGGCGCTCGCCGCCCAGGCGAATGCGGCCGCGGCATTCGAGACCACGTTCATGGTCTCGGCATTGACCGGAGACGGCATCGCCGACCTCAGGCAATGGCTCGCCGCCCGCGCCCCGGAGGGCCCCTGGCACTATCCGGAGGACCAGCTGACCGACGCCCCGCTGCGTCACCTGGCCGCCGAGATCACCCGCGAGCAGCTCTATCGCCGCCTGCACCAGGAGCTGCCCTACCAGTCGACGGTCGAGACCGAGGTCTGGAAGGAGCTCAAGGACGGCTCGGTGCGCATCGAGCAGACGATCTACGTGGAGCGCGAGAGCCAGCGCAAGATCGTGCTCGGCAGGAGCGGGCAGGGCATCAAGGCGATCGGCGCGGAGGCGCGTCGGGAGATCGCGGCCGCGATCGATCATCCGGTGCACCTGTTCCTGTTCGTCAAGGTGCGCGAGGGCTGGGGCGACGATCCCGAACGCTATCGCGAGATCGGCCTCGAATTTCCCCGCGAGTGACGCCGGCGGCGCTCCATGCCGCATCCCGCCATCGTTGTTTGTACCGAGGTGCCCGACGGCATCGACTTCGTGTAAAAATACCGTCCGTTGAGTTGGTGGTTGCGTCGCCATGTCCACGTCGCCGCAGCCGTCGCCGGTCACCTTCGGGGAGCCGGGCGCTTTCGGCGGCACCGCCAAGCCCCACGGAGGCCCCGCCTTGACGACCCGCGAGCAGTTGGCGACGAGGATCTCGGCGCTGCCCGCCTTCAATCTTCGCCTCGGCGCCAAGGTCGACATCATCAACCTGCCGGTCGCCGATCGCGATCTGATCGTCGAGTCGCTGCGCCAGGCCGAGGAGCTGCGAGGGCTGGCGGCGCGCGCCGATGAGCTCGCCGAGCGGATCGGCGGCCTGACCGGCGAACGTGACCGGCTCGCAACCGAGCGGGGGATGGCGGCCGCAGCGCTCGGCGATGCGCTCGATGCGCTGGTTCGGCTGCTGAACCATGCGGACGATGCGGCGGGCGTCGCCGAGTGGCTCCGCCATCGCCACCCCGAACAGGCTGCCGCCCTCCGTCCGATGCAGATGGCATGCAGCTGGCAGCCTATCGCGAGTGCACCACGGGACAATTCCCCGATCTTCCTGATCGGGCGGCACCCTCCGGGATACTGGGTCGCGCCGGTCGCCTCCCGCCGCAACATGATCAGCGCGGATGCCGGAATCGATCAGTGGCTCGACTGGACCTACCCGTTCGTGCCGAGCCATTGGAGCCCCCTGCCGGATCCTCCGGCGCTCGCGGCGGCAGACGAGGTCGGCGGCTCCGTGGCTCCGCTGGCGAGCCGGCTGCCCGACGAGCAGGCCTGGTTGCGCGAGGACTTGTTGTTCCTCTCCGCCGCCACCGAGACCGGCCGCTGAGCCTTCCGGCATTGCGGCGGCCCCCCGTTCCTGTCATGAGGTTGCGATGGAATGGACCGATGACGGCATCGTGCTCGGCGCCCGGCGTCACGGCGAGGCGAACTCCATCCTCGAGGTGATGACGCAGGAGCATGGGCGCCATCTCGGCCTGGTGCGGGGAGGGGCAGGCTCGCGCATGCGGCCGATCCTGCAGCCGGGCAATACCGTACGGGTGACCTGGCGGGCGCGGCTCGACGAGCATCTCGGGCACTTCGGCGTCGAGGGATTAAGGTTGCGGGCGGCGGCGTTCCTCGGCCGGTCCCATGCGCTCTACGGCGTCACGCATCTGGCCGCGCTGTGCCGCCTGCTGCCCGAGCGTGATCCGCATGCGGCGATCCACGACGCCCTCGATTTCGATCCTCGACAGCATCGACGATCCGCGAATTGCCGCAGCCGGCGTGGCACGCTTCGAGCTGCAGCTGCTCGCCGAGCTCGGCTTCGGTCTCGATCTCGATCGATGCGCGGTTACCGGCCAGACCGCCGATCTCGTCTATGTGTCGCCGAAGTCCGGCCGCGCCGTGTGCGGCGGCGCCGGTGCGCCCTGGCATGACCGCTTGTTGCGCCTGCCGGCCTTCCTGCACCAGGAGAGCGCGTCGGTAGAGCCGGCGGCCGAGGAGCTGGCCGCCGCCTTTGCGCTGACCGGATTCTTCTCACCCGCTACGTGCTCGAGCCGCGCGCCGCCAGCCTGCCCGACGCCCGTGGCAGCTTCATCGCGACGATTGCCCGCGAGCAATCGACAAGGCAGATCGAAGGCGCGGGCTGACGATCGCGGCCTATTTGTCGTAGACCTTGCCGAGACCGAGCACCGGGTTGCGCTCGAAGAACCCGTCGGGGCGAAACACCACCGACAGCTTGACATTGGGCATGACCGGATAGTCCTCGAGCCGCGGGACATGGGTTTCGCCCAGCGAGTACCAGACGACGATGTCCTTCTTGTAGATGCTCTCGCCATTGGTGTAGTGATAGAGCGTGTCGGTGCCGTCGGGCTTCGCCTGGTTGGGATAGGTGCCGCCGGCATAGAGCTGGCCCTCCCGGAACGGCGTCACCCACAAATGATGAAACGTCAGGGCCACCGGCTCGCGCTCGCGCGATCTGGGAAATACCGTGGCGGTGTTTTCGGTCGGCGTGACGGTATAGCCCGCAGGCCGGCGCGTCTTCGTCGCCGAGGACGGATTGTAG
Source organism: uncultured Alphaproteobacteria bacterium (assembly GCA_963755055.1). GTDB lineage: Bacteria > Pseudomonadota > Alphaproteobacteria > Rhizobiales > Xanthobacteraceae > AP-16. The sequence continues at coordinate 62,247 of CAVWIS010000020.1, forward strand.
ATCGTCCAGCTGCGTGAGGTCTCGTCATTGGTGTGGCGCTTGGCGTCCACCGCCTTGCCGAACACCGTGTGCGTGGAGGTCAGGACACGGGCGTCCGACATCTGCTCGCCGTGACCGCCGTGGCCGTCGGTGGCGGCCGCAAGCGGCACGTTGTTCTCCATGATCGCGTTGTCGGTGCCGTCGATGTCGAAATCGAGCCGCAGGTTGAACCAGTGCTGGTGGTCGATGGCGACGAGACCGGGATGCACCATCGTTCCGTTGGCGTCGGCACCGCGCGCCGCGAAGGTCCGGCTCTCGCCGTCGGGTCCGGGCCCCTCGGCCAGGGCCTCGCATACGCCGCAGGACGCCGCCTCGACGAACTTGGTCAGGACCTCGCCGGCCAGCTCCGCCTCGAACGCAAACGAGCCGTCCTGGCGGAACACCCAGTTGAAGCCATAGACGTAGTTGCCGATCGAGGCGAAGAACCCGATCACCAGCTCGGTCGCAGGCGCGTGAAAGGTCTGGTCGCCTTGGCGGTAGTGCATCAGCCCGCCGGCGTCGCGCTCGTAGACGTAGATGCGGTCCTTGAGCGGGTCGCTGAAACGCTTCTTGCTCGGATCGGGCATGATCGGGCTGAGCGTCACCGCGCCCGCCGGCACGTCGCGCCCCGGCCGAACCGGCGTCGACAGATATCCCAGCCCGAACACGCCCTCGTCGAACAGCTCCATCCACGACCAGAAGCCGCTCGGGTCGCCATAGGCCGTGATCACCTCCGCCACCGACGCCCGGTAGAGGATCGAGCGCCTGGTGTTTTCGTGCGTGAAGCCGATCTGATGGAGCACCAGACCTTCGCGGACGTTGAAGCTGAAGCGAAGCTGCCAGCTCCGCCAGGCGATCGAATGCCCGTCGATGGCGAGGGTGGGGCGTTCTCGTCTGGGAGGGCTTGCCGGGCGTGCCGCCGGCGCCGGCCCGCGCACCTTGGCGTCGAATATGTCGTGGGGGACTTTTCGGGTCGGGGCGCCCGGCACGTCGCGCAGCTCCACCGTCGTCCCGGAATAGAGATCGACGATCGCCGTCAGGCCATCGAGGAACGGGCTGAATTCGTTGATCGCATGCTGGTCCGAGGCGAACAGGACGCGAATGAGGCGGCCGCCGTGGCGGTCGAGGCTCGGATCATGGCCGACCGCGGCGAACTGCATGTCGCAGGCGTCCGACGTCTTGCCGGGGATTTCGAGGCCCCGCCGCACCAGCGCCGCCTTGATCGCCGGATCGCTGTCGACGATGGCGCGGGCACGCTCGGTGTCGTCGTCGGTTATCCCGGGCTGTCGTCCCTCGAGCGCGGTGACCGACGCGAGCCGACGGGCCTTCACGTCGACCATGACCTCGAACGCCATCTTCCGGTCGTAGTCGATCGCGGTCGCAAAGGCCGTGCGGGGGACATCGCCGCCGGGTTGGTAGACCTTGACGATCGCCTTCGGCGGCTCCTGCAGCTGGATCCAGCCGAAGTCGGTGTTCTTCGAGAACTCGCTGCTCTGCTTGAGCACCTCGCCGACGACGGCAAGCTCGTCCGCTGTCAGCGGATCGAGCGGGTGGACGGTTGCCGCGTCCGCTGCCGCGGGCAGCATGATGGCCCCGACCAGGAGCGCGACCAGGATGCGGGCCAGGGGTCTCAAGCGATCGCCCGCGCGGCGGCGGCCCTCGGCTTCCGATCCGGCGGCATCCGGCCAGGTTCTCCTTCGTTCGTTTCGTCCCGATTCGACCACCATATTTTGGCGCCTCGCGCCGGGCAAGAATCGAGCGGCGCGCCCGGCGGAGTGCGGCGAAATGCGCCGTCGCGCGGTTCATCCCTTGTTCATCGGTGCCCGGCGCAGTACCGATGAATCATGGGCAAGCGACTGATTCCCCCCGGCGAGCCGAGCGATATCCAGGAGATCGCGCTGCGCGAGGCGCTCGAGGAGCGCTACCTCGCCTACGCGCTTTCCACCATCACGGGCCGGGCGCTGCCCGACGCGCGCGACGGGCTGAAACCCGTGCATCGCCGCATCCTTTACGGCATGCAGATACTGCGCCTCGCCCCCAACACGGCGTTCAAGAAGTCGGCAAAAATCGTCGGCGACGTCATGGGCACGTTCCATCCGCACGGCGACCAGGCGATCTACGACGCGCTGGTGCGGCTCGCGCAGGATTTTTCCTCGCGCTACCCGCTGGTCGACGGCCAGGGCAATTTCGGCAATATCGACGGCGACAGCGCGGCCGCCTACCGTTACACCGAGGCGCGGATGACCGAGGTCGCCCGCCTGATGCTCGAGGGCATCGACGAGGATGCGGTCGACTTCCGTCCCAACTACGACGGCCAGCAGACCGAGCCGGTCGTGCTGCCGGCGGCGTTTCCCAATCTGCTCGCCAACGGCTCGCAGGGGATCGCGGTCGGCATGGCGACCTCGATCCCGCCGCACAATGCCGCCGAGCTGTGCGACGCGGCGCTGCACCTGATCGAGCATCCGACCGCCCGCAGCCGGACCCTGATGAAGTTCGTCCCCGGGCCGGACTTTCCGACCGGCGGCGTCATCGTCGATCCGCCCGAGGCGATCGCCGAGGCCTATACCACGGGCCGCGGCTCATTCCGGGTGCGCGCGCGCTGGCACAAGGAGGATACCGGGCGCGGCACCTATGTCATCGTCGTCACCGAGATTCCCTGGCTGGTGCAAAAATCCCGGCTGGTCGAGCGGCTGGCCGAGCTGCTCAACGAGAAGAAGCTGCCGCTCTTGGAGAACGTGCGCGACAAATCGGCCGAGGATATCCGCCTGGTGCTCGAGCCGCGCTCGCGCACCGTCGACCCGGCGCTGCTCATGGAATCGGTGTTCAAGCTCACCGACCTGGAAAGCCGCATTCCGCTCAACATGAACGTGCTGGTGAAGGGCCGGATTCCGCAGGTGGTCGGCCTTGCCGAGGCGCTGCGCGAATGGCTCGATCACCGGCGCGACGTCCTGGTTCGCCGCTCGCGCTATCGGCTGGCCCAGATCGAGCATCGCCTCGAAGTGCTCGGCGGCTATCTGATCGCCTATCTCAACATCGACAAGGTGATCAAGATCATCCGCCAGGAGGATGAGCCCAAACCCGTCCTGATGAAGACGTTTCGACTGACCGACGTGCAGGCCGAAGCCATTCTCAACATGCGCCTGCGCAATCTCCGCCGGCTCGAGGAGATCGAGATCCGGCAGGAGGAGAAGGAGCTCAAGGAGGAGAAGAAGCAGGTCGAGGCGCTGCTGCGCTCGGAGAATCTGCAATGGAAGATGGTCGCCGTGCAGATCAGGGATGTACGGACCGCCTTTGGGCCGAAGACCAAGCTCGGCAAGCGCCGCAGCGATTTCGCGCTCGCCCCGGAGCACGACGAGGCGCTGGTCGAGGCGGCCATGATCGAGCGCGAGCCGACCACCGTCGTGGTGTCGGAAAAGGGCTGGATCCGCGCGCTGCGCGGCCATGTGACCGATCTGTCGGCGGTCGCCTTCAAGACCGACGACCGGTTGAAGCTCGCCTTCCCGGCCGAGACGACCTCGAAGCTGCTGCTGTTCGCCACCAACGGCCGGTTCTACACGATCGAAGCCTCGAAACTGCCGGGAGGGCGCGGGCACGGCGAGCCGGTCCGCCTGATCATCGATCTCGAGCAGGAGGCCGACATCGTCACCGTCTTCCCGTTCCGCGGCGGGCGGAAATTCCTGCTGGCGAGCGCGACCGGGCGCGGCTTCGTGGTCGCGGAGGACGAGTGCGTGGCCAATACCCGCAAGGGCAAGCAGGCGCTCAATGTCGATCTGCCCGACGAGGCGCGGGCGATCGCCGCGGTCGAGGGCGAGCTCGTCGCGGTGGTCGGGGAGAACCGCAAGATGGTGATCTTCGGCCTCGACCAGGTGCCGGAAATGACGCGCGGCCGCGGGGTGCGGCTGCAACGCTACAAGGACGGCGGCTTGTCGGACGCGAAGACCTTCAAGGCCGCCGACGGGCTGACCTGGATCGATCCGGCGGGTCGGACCTTCACGCTCCCGATCCGGGAGCTCGCCGACTGGCGCGGCAACCGCGCCGATGCCGGGCGGCTGGCGCCGAAGGGCTTTGCCAAGATCAACAAGTTCGGCCGTGCGGCGGAGAACGGTCAGGGCTGAGGCCGCTCCCGGAGAAATCCAGCGATCTCCCCCATGCGGTCGAAGCCGGCATGCGCCCCGGCGGCGAGCAGGCGGTCGCGATGCCCGGGACCGCAATGGCCACCACCGCAAAACCCGACGGCCGTCATTCCGGCGGCCCTTGCCGCCGCGATCCCGGCGACGCTGTCCTCGATCACCGTGCAGCGCGCCGGCGCCACGCCCATCCGGTGCGCCGCGAACAGAAAAAGGTCCGGCGCCGGCTTGCCGTGGGCCACCTGAGTGGCGCTGAAGATGTCGGGGTCGAAACGCGCCAGCAGCCCGACCAGCGACAGCGAGTGGCGCAGCCGTTCGGGCGTACTGCTGGAGGCGACGCACTTGCGGCCCCGCACCGCGTCGAGGACGTCGGCAATGCCCGGCATTGCCTTGAGCTCGGCCTCGAACGCCGCTTCGGTGCGCCGACGCAGCAGGCCGGCAAAATCCTCCGGCAGGGGCTTGCCATGCCGGGCCTCGATGTCTCGGCCAGCATCTTCGCCACGCTGATGCCGACATAGCGCTCGAGGATTTCTGCCTCGGAGACGGCAAATCCGTGCTCCGCCAGAGCGGCGGCGTCGACCCGGACCGACAGCGTCTCGCTGTCGATCAGCACGCCGTCGCAGTCGAAAATGACAAGATCTCCCGTCATGCGGTCTCGTCGCGCCCCAAGGCGCCTCTTGCCTGTGCTGGACGAGCATATCAGCCGCGCCCACAATGCTCGGGATGGACTTTGGCGGCCGGCATCCGGCGGGACGGCCGACGAAGGGTTTCGCGCATGATCGATGATGACGTCGACGCGCCGGCGACCGCGACCGGGTTTCGCGACCCGTTGACGGCGCGGATCGTCGACTTTCTGCGCCACATCGGTCTCGCGGTGCACGCCGGCGAGATCCCCGAGCCCACCGTCCTGCCCGGTATCACGGTGGATCACGGCGCGCTGGTGGTCGACGAGGCGCGGCTGCGGTTTCCCGGCGACCTGCTGCATGAGGCGGGGCACCTTGCGGTCGTTGACCCGGCCCGTCGGGCCGCCATGCACCGGGATGTCGGCAACGATGGTGCCGAGGAAATGTCGGCGATTGCATGGTCTTACGCGGCGGCGCTGCATCTCGGCATCAACCCCGCGATCGTCTTTCACGCCGATGGCTATCGCGGGGGAGGCGCCTCGATCCTGGAGAATTTCAATCAGGGGCGTTGTTTCGGCGTCCCCATGCTGCAGTGGGCCGGGATGACCTGGGACGACAAGCAGGCCCGCCTGCAGGGGGTTGCGCCCTTCCCGCATATGCGGCGGTGGCTCCGCGACCAGTGACCCATATTGCCTCGCGGCGGCGCCCTGCCATGGCCCGCGAGCGGTCAGGGAGGGGTGGTGCCGGCCGACGCACATGGCAGGCGCGGCCGACAGTTCCGCGACGCGACGTTTTTGCAATTGCAAATTATTCGCAACAAGTCCATCTTCACCTTGCGATAGTCTTGCCGGCGCGAGGTGATAGGTTGAGATGAGCACGATGAGCTCGTTGTCCGAACGCACGATTTCGGCAGGCCGCGAGGCGCTGGCGGGGCGGTACCGCGGCGTGCGCGCCTTCCTGCCGTTCGTCGGCCCGGCCGTGATCGCCTCGGTCGCCTATATGGACCCGGGAAACTTCGCCACCAATATCGAGGCGGGGGCCCGCTACGGCTACACGCTCATCTGGGTCGTGGTGGTCGCCAACGTGGTGGCGATGCTGTTCCAGGCCCTGTCGGCCAAGCTCGGCATCGTCACCGGCATGAGCCTCGCCGCCCAGTGCCGCGAGCGCTTTCCCCCGGCCTTGGTCTATCCGATGTGGGCCGCCAGCGAGGTCGCCGCCATGGCCACCGATCTCGCCGAATTTCTCGGCGCGTCGGTCGGCCTGAGCCTGCTGTTCCATCTTCCGCTGATGGTCAGCCTGACGGTGGTTGCGATCGCCACCTACGCGATGCTGGTCCTGCAGGGGTCGGGCTTCCGGCCGATGGAGATCCTGATCGGCGGCTTCGTCGCGGTCATCGGGGTCTGCTATCTGATCGAGCTGGTGGTCAGCCCTCCCGACTGGCGCCTGCTCGGTTACCACGCCTTCGTGCCGCATCTCGAGGGCGCACACAGCGTCATGATCGCAGTCGGCATCATCGGCGCGACCGTCATGCCGCATGCGATCTATCTGCATTCGAGCCTCACCCAGAACCGGGTGCCGACCTCGACCGTCGCCGAGTGCCGCCGCATTCTGCGGTTCTCCAATACGGAAGTGCTGCTCGCGCTCGGCGTCGCCGGCCTGGTGAACATCGCCATGGTGGCGATGGCGGCCGCGGTCTTCCACGACGGCGTCCACGACACCGTGGCCGACATCGAAAGCGCCTATCGCACCCTGGTTCCGCTGCTCGGCGGGGCGGCGGCGGGCGTGTTCCTGGTATCGCTGCTGGCGTCCGGCTTCTCCAGCTCGGTGGTCGGCACCATGGCGGGCCAGGTCATCATGCAGGATTTCCTGCGCTTCCAGACGCCGCTGTGGTTTCGCCGGCTCGTCACCATGATCCCGTCCTTCGTCGTGGTCGCTCTCGGGGTCAACGCCACCCAGGCGCTGGTGTTGAGCCAGGTCGTGCTGAGCCTGGTCCTGCCGGTGCCGATGATCGCGCTGCTCGTTCTGACGGCGCGACGCGACGTGATGGGCGATTTCGTCAACCGGCGCCTCACCAACGTGGCGGCGACCGTTGCGGCCGTCGTCGTTCTCGCGCTCAATGCCATCCTGCTGCTGCAGACCGCAGGAGTGCCGCTGCCGTTCCTTTCGGGAGCATGACGTCGGGCCCGCCCGGTCCGTTTCAGGCCTCGACCCGGGTCCAGCCGTCCGCCATCAGCCGTTCCTGCGGCAGGAACCGGCCCTTGTAGTCCATCTTCTTCGAGCCTCTGACCCAGTAGCCGAGATAGACGTAGGGCAGCCCGAGCGTGCGTGCGCGGGCGATGTGGTCGAGAATCATCAGGGTGCCGAGGGAGCGGTTGCCGGAATCCGGCTCGAAGAACGAATAGACCATGGACAGTCCGTCGCCCAGCACGTCGGTCAGCGCCACACCGACCAGCTGGCCGCTGCCGCGGCCGGTGGCGCGACCCTCCCGGTATTCCACGATGCGCGTCTCGACATGGCTGTCCTCGACCATCATCGCATAGTCGAGCACCGTCATGTCGGCCATGCCGCCGTCGCGGTGCCGCGAAATCGAGATAGCTGCGGAACACCGAGTACTGCTCCGACGTCGGGACCGGCACGCGCATCTCGCCGACGATGTCGCCATTGCGGCCGACAATCCGTCGCATGTTGCGCGAGGGCAGAAAATCCTCGACCACGACCCGCACCGACACGCAGGCGCGGCAGGCCTCGCAGGCCGGCCGGTAGGCGATCGACTGGCTGCGGCGAAAACCCCCGTGGGTGAGCAGGTTGTTGAGCTCGCCGGCCCGTTCCCCCACCAGATGGGTGAACACCTTGCGCTCCTCCTTGCCGCCCAGATAGGGGCAGGGGGAGGGCGCGGTGAGATAGAATTGCGGCGTGTCGCGCGAGTGCTGGGTCACGGGTCCATTGCCGATCGGTCGGCGGCGGGAATCCCGCCGGCCAAGGACATGAGCATCGCCAATGTCGCCGCTCCAGTCAAAGGGCGGCTGAGCCCCGCCGGGCCCGGGCCACAGGAAAGCTCACGAGCCTGGCGCCGATTGGCGCCACGCGGTCGCCCGCGCCGGGGCGTTGATCACGATGGTGCCCACCAGCATGTCGTGAAGCGTGCGCCGGCGCCGGTTGAGCAGGGCGACCAGCAGGATGAACGGGGTCAGCGCCGAGACCATGACCCAGTAGGCGACCGCATGGACGGCGCCGAGCAGGGCATAGGCCGGCGCGCCGTACCAGGTGCGCATCTCCAGATCCATGACGCGCATGCCGATCGTGGCGGAAGCCGGGCTGCCGAACGTGACACCGTAGTAGATGAGCGCCCAGATCACGGCGGCCGGGCCGAGCAGCCAGAACAGCATCCAGCCAAGCCCCAGGGTGACGAATCCGAACACGATGATGAACATCGCCGCCATCACCACCGGCACGGCGACGATGACGAAATCGATGAAGAAGGCGACGACCCGCCGCGGCAGCACGCCCTCGAACAATTCCGGCATGGTGTCGGGATCGTAGGCATGGGGCTTGAGCTCGATGGTGACGCCGATCCGCTTCGGCTCGCTCGCTGCCATGACAATTCGCACCTTTCCGCTGGTCTTCGTCGACGAACATGGGCGCCGGCTCCGATGCCCGCAAGGGAAACGGGGTCGTCGGGCTGGTCCGGACGCAGCGTCGGGCTATAAGGTCGAAGGGGTGGATCATCGGAGGTCCCGGTTGACTGTCACGCTTGCCCGCATCGCCGAGGCCCGGCGCGCCATCGGCGGCGCCGTGTTGCGCACGCCGACCTTTCCCGCCCCGCGCCTGTCGGAGCTGACCGGCGCGCAGGTCTTCGTCAAATACGAGAACCTGCAGGTGACCAACTCGTTCAAGGAGCGCGGGGCGCTCAACAAGCTCGCCTCGCTTCCGTCGCCGGCGCGCCAGTGCGGCGTCATCGCGATGTCGGCCGGCAACCATGCTCAGGCCGTGGCCTATCATGCGCAGCGGCTGATGATTCCGGCGACCATCGTGATGCCGGTGACCACCCCGTTCGTCAAGATTGCCGCCACCCGCGCCCATGGCGCCGACGGTGGTGCTGGACGGCGAGACGCTTGCCGAATCGCAAGCTCGCGCCGAGGCGATCGCCGACGCCCAGGGCCTCGTCTGGGTCCACCCCTATGACGATGCCGAGGTGATCGCCGGGCAGGGGACGATCGCGCTGGAGATGCTCGAGGACGTGCCCGATCTCGACATGTTCGTCATCCCGATCGGCGGCGGCGGCCTGATCGCCGGCAATGCGGTGGCGGCGAAAGGCGCAAGGTCTGCGATCGAGGTCGTCGGCGTGGAAGCGGCGCTCTATCCGGCGATGTGGAACGCGGTGAACGGCGGCACAAGGCCGATCGGCGGGCCGACGCTGGCGGAAGGCATCGCGGTCAAGAACGTCGGCTCCCTGACGCTTGCCGATCGTCAGGGAGCTGGTATCGGAAATCCTGCTGGTCGACGAGGCCCACCTGGAGCGCGCGGTGAACGCCTTTTTGTGCCTGCAGAAGGCGATGGCGGAAGGGGCGGGCGCCGCCGGGCTCGCCGCCATGCTGGCGGCGCCGGAAAGATTCCGCGGCCGCAAGGTCGGCCTCGTCCTGTGCGGCGGCAATATCGACCCGCGCATTCTCGCCACCATCATGGTGCGCGAGCTCGAGCGCGAGGACCGCATCGTCTCCTTGCGGTTCACCATCCCGGACCGTCCGGGCGTGCTCGGCCACATCGCCAGCCGGCTCGGCGAGCTCGGCGCGAACATCCTGGAGGTCGATCACAAGCGGCTGTTTCTCGACGTGCCGGCCAAGGGGGCGCGCCTCGATGTGACGGTCGAGACCCGCGACCGCCCCCACGGGGATACGATCTTCGAGGCGCTACGCGCCGACGGCTACGAGCTGCAGCGCATCAATTCCGCCGGCGTCATGGCGTGATCGCCCGCGCTTGCCGCCGATTTCGGCCGGCGACGGTCAGGCGCGCAGCTTCTCCGCCACCCGCGGCGCGAAGTAGGTGAGCACCCCGTCGGCGCCGGCGCGCTTGAAGGCGATGAGGCTCTCCATCATCGCCTTGTCGCCGTCGAGCCAGCCGTTCTGCGCCGCCGCCATGATCATCGCGTACTCGCCCGACACCTGATAGGCGAAGGTCGGCATGCCGAAGGCGTCCTTCACGCGGCGCAGGATGTCGAGATAGGGCAGGCCGGGCTTGACCATGATCATGTCGGCGCCCTCGGCGATGTCGAGCTCGGCCTCGCGCAGCGCCTCGTCGGAATTGCCGTGATCCATCTGGTAGGTGCGCTTGTCGCCGGTCAGCGTCGCCGACGAGCCGACCGCGTCGCGGAACGGCCCGTAGAACGCCGAGGCGTATTTCGCCGCGTAGGCCATGATCTGCACGTCGGTGAAGGCGGCATCGTCGAGCGCCCCGCGGATCGCGCCGACGCGCCCGTCCATCATGTCGGAGGGCGCGATGATGTCGCAGCCGGCCTCGGCCTGCACCAGCGCCTGGCGCACCAGCACCGCCACCGTCTCGTCGTTGAGGATGATCCCGTCCCGCAGCAGGCCGTCATGGCCGTGGCTGGTATAGGGATCGAGCGCGACGTCGCACAGGATGCCGACCTCGGGTACCGCCTTTTTGATGGCGCGGCTGGCCCGGCACACCAGGTTGTCGGCATTGAGCGCCTCGCTGCCGTCCTGATCGCGCAACGAGGGATCGGTATAGGGAAACAGCGCGATGACCGGGATCTCGAGCTTCGCGGCGCGCTCGGCCTCGCGGACCGCCTCGTCGACCGAAAGCCGGTCGACGCCCGGCATCGAGGCGACCGGCACGCGGGTCCGGCTGCCGTCGGCGAGAAACAGCGGCCAGATCAGGTCGCCGGTGGTGAGCACGTTCTCGCGCACCAGGCGGCGGGCCCAGTCGGTGCGGCGGTTGCGCCGCGGCCGGATCGCGAGATCGAGCTGGGCGGGCAGCCGGGGCTCCTGGGCGGGCGCTTCCGCCTCCACGGGGACGACGCGGACCTTGCTTTCGATCGGACGGCCGAACTTGATCGCCATGGCGAGATCTCCCGACGCGGTTCGCTCTTTTTAGCGGTTCCAGACTGGCACCGCTACTGGTCGCGAAGGTTCTCCCATTGTTACGGCGCGTTCATTGAGCAACCTCAAAGAGCCCCACCAGGATCATGGAGTTGCCCGCGTCCCCTTGATTCCGACGTTCGCACGGCATGCGGGCTTGGAATCGGGACACCGCCGGTGCGGGCGCGTTGACGACGGACGGTCGGCCTTCTATCGGTCGGCCCATGGATTTCGAGCTTTCCGAGGATCAGCGGGCGTTCCAGGGCGTGGCGCGCGCGTTCGCGCAGGCCGAGATGATGCCGTTCGCCCGCCAATGGGACGAGAACGAGACCTTTCCGGTGGAGGCGCTGCGCAAGGCGGCGGCGCTCGGGTTCGGCGGCATCTATGTGCGCGACGAGGTCGGCGGCTCGGCGCTCTCCCGGCTCGATGCCGCGATCATCTTCGAGGAGCTGGCGCAGGGCTGCACGTCGACCGCGGCCTATATCTCGATCCACAACATGGCGGCGTGGATGATCGATGCCTACGGGTCCGACGGGCAGCGGCGACGATTCCTGCCAAAACTCTGCGCCATGGAGCATTTTGCCAGCTACTGCCTGACCGAGCCGGGATCGGGCTCCGATGCCGCCAGCCTGAAGACCCGGGCGGTGCGCGACGGCGACCACTACGTGCTCGACGGGACGAAGGCGTTCATTTCCGGCGCCGGCGTCTCCGACATCTACGTGTGCATGGTGCGCACCGGCGGCGACGGGCCGAAAGGGATCTCCTGCCTGGTCGTCGAAAAGGGGACGCCGGGGCTCTCGTTCGGCGCGCCGGAAAAGAAGCTCGGGTGGAAGTCGCAGCCGACTGCCATGGTGATCTTCGAGGGGTGCCGGGTGCCGGTGGAGAACCGCATCGGCGAGGAGGGCCAGGGCTTTCGCATCGCCATGGCGGGGCTCGACGGCGGCCGGCTCAACATCGCGGCCTGCTCGGTCGGCGGCGCGCAATTCTGCCTCGACCGCACTCTCGACTACATGCGGGAGCGAAAACAGTTCGGCACGAGACTGGCCGATTTCCAGGCGCTCGGCTTTCGCATCGCCGATTACGCCACCGACTTCGAGGCCGCGCGGCTGATGGTGCATCGCGCCGCCACCGCGGTGACCGAGCGGGCGCCCGGCGCCACCTCGCTCGCCGCCATGGCCAAGCGGCTCGCCACCGATACCGGGTTCGAGGTGGTCAATGGCTGCCTGCAGCTTCATGGCGGCTACGGCTACCTGCGCGACCATCCGATCGAGCGCGTGCTGCGCGACGTCCGCGTCCACCAGATTCTCGAGGGCACCAACGAGGTGATGCGCCTGATCGTCAGCCGCGCACTGTTGGGCAACTGAGAATCCTCGTGTCTTACCGATGATCGTCAATCCCGGACCAGGCCGCCTCGGCGCATGACCAGCGAACCCGACATCCTCTTCGAGCGGCGTGGGGCCGCCGGCCTGGTTACGCTCAATCGGCCGCAAGCCCTCAATGCGGTGACGCTTCCCATGGTGCGGGCGCTCGCGCACAAGCTCGACGACTGGGCGACGGACCCCGCGGTGACCCGGGTGGTCGTGTCGGGCGCCGGCGAGCGGGCTTTTTCCGCCGGCGGCGACATCCGGGCGCTCTACGACCTCGGCGTGGCCGGGCGTCAGGTCGAGGCGCTCACCTTCTGGCGCGAGGAGTATCGGCTCAACACCGTCATCAAGCGTTTCCCCAAGCCCTACGTGGCGCTGATCAACGGCATCGACATGGGCGGCGGCGTCGGCGTGTCGATCCATGGCTCGCATCGGGTGGCCGGGGAAAAGTTCCTGTTCGCCATGCCGGAGGTCGGCATCGGCTTTTTTCCCGACGTCGGCGCCACCTGGTTCCTGCCGCGGATGCCAGGCGAGATCGGGACGTTCTGCGCGCTCACCGGCGAGCGGCTCAAGGCCGCCGACGGGGTGGCGACCGGGATCGCGAGCCACCACGTCGCGGCGGAGCGCTTCGCCGAGCTGACCGGCGCGCTGTGCGGCAACATCCCGGTCGATGCGATTCTCGCCGCGTTTGCCGACGCGCCGGGGCAAGCTGCCGTGACGGCGCGCCGGACCGCGATCGACCGGGCCTTCGCCGGCGAGCGGGTGGAGGCGATTCTCGACCGGCTGGATGCTGCGGCGCGAGCGGACGATGCCGACGCCGCGTGGGCCGCCGCAACCGCGGCGACGATCCGGACGAAATCGCCGCTCAGCCTCAAGATCGCCCTTCAGCAGGTGCGACGGGGAAAAAGCTGGTCGTTCGAGGATTGCATGCGGGCGGAGTTTCGCATCGTCTCGCGTATCGTCTACGGTCGCGACTTCTATGAAGGGATTCGCGCGGTGATCATCGACAAGGACAATGCGCCGCGCTGGCAGCCCATAGCGCTCGCCGCGGTGACCGACGCCGAGGTGGAACATCATTTTGCCCCGCTCGACGACGAGCTCGATCTCGCATGAGCGACCCGATGACCGCGATCGACCATGTCGTCGAGCGTCCGCAGGAGGGGCGCTGGACCCTGGCGCTCGTCTGGTTCCTGCGCGTCGTTGCCGGCGTATCGATGGTCAAGGGCCTGTATCACTGGTCGGTCGTGATCGGCATCGGCGAAGGCAGCGGCTCGAGCTTCGAGGCGAGCTCGGTCGCGTTCCAGGCCGCCACCATCTTCTTCGCCGTGATCGATCTGGTCGCTGCGGTCGGGCTCTGGCTTGCGGCCGCCTGGGGCGGCGTGGTGTGGTTGACCGCGGCGATCTCCATGGCGGCGGTCGAGCTGTTCTTTCCGCAGATCTTCGGCGGCGGCATCGCGATCCCGCTGGCGGAGCTCGCGGTGATCCTTCTGTATGTCGGCTTCGCCTACATGGCCACGCGCGATCGGTCCGAGTGACGATCGCTGAGTAGAAAACGAGCGGTGCGGGAGGAGGACCAGGATGACATCGATCGGCTTTATCGGGCTCGGCAATATGGGCCTGCCGATGGCGCTCAATCTGATCAAGGCTGGCCATGCGGTCGCCGGCTTCGACGTGAGCGCCGACCAGGTGCAGAAGCTCGTCGCGGCCGGCGGCACCGCCGCGACATCGGCGGCGGCCGCGGCGTCCGGCGTCGACATGGCGATCACCATGCTGCCCGCCGGCAGGGAGGTGCGCGAGGTCTATCTCGGGCCGGGCGGCGTACTCGCCGCCGCGGCCGACGGCTCGCTCGTCATCGACTGCTCGACGATCGACGTGGAGACGGCGCGCGCGGTCGCCGCCGCCGCACACGCCCGCGGCCTGGCGATGCTCGACGCCCCGGTCTCCGGAGGCGTCGGCGGCGCGCAGGCGGCGACGCTGACCTTCATGGTCGGCGGCCCCGACGCGGCCTTCGCCCGCGCCCGACCGGTGCTCGAGCAGATGGGCAAGACGATCGTCCATGCCGGCGCCTCGGGCAACGGCCAGGCGGCGAAGATCTGCAACAACATGATGCTTGGCATCTCGATGATCGGGGTGAGCGAGGCCTTCATCCTCGCCGAGAAGCTCGGGCTCGATCATCAGAAGCTGTTCGACATCGCGTCCAAGTCGTCGGGCCAGTGCTGGGCGCTTACGTCCTACTGCCCGGTCCCCGGGCCGGTGCCGGCGTCGCCGGCGAATCGGGACTATCAGGCGGGCTTCACCGCCGCGATGATGCTCAAGGATCTGAAGCTGGCGCAGGAGGCCGCCCAGTCCGCCGGCGCCGCGACCCCGCTCGGCGCCGAGGCCGCCGCCCTCTACGGCGTCGGCGTCGCCAATGGCCTGGGCCCGCGCGACTTCTCGGCGATCATCCGGTTCCTGCGCGGCGGATAGGGCGTATTGCGGCGAGGCGGCGGACAACTGTGTTTCGTGCCCGCGACCCCGCTCGGATCCGGACGATTTGAATTTCATTCACTGCATTTGTGGCCGGCCGGCGCGGCGGCCCGGCGACGCCGAGGATCGCGCCGTCGGCATTGCCGAAGGCCGGCGCCCGCCGCACGAACAGGCGAAACCGCTCGGCTGTTACGGTGAACGGCGTGTAACGAATTGCTGTTGTAATCAATAGTCAATCAACCGTTCACCTTCGCAGGTAAACCTAATCTTTATTGTACAATTTAAGCCGATCTTAGACCATTGCCCGTAACGTGGCGCCATGGGACGAGAAGCAGGGTCTCGTCACCGAACAAACATTCAAGACATAAAGAGGGCGTCATGATAAAGACATTAGCCAAAGCGGTGGAGCCCGCCGATCGTCAGGCGCGGTTCGACCATATCCAGCCGCTCTACCTGGAGGCCTTGACGTTGGTCGAGCGGTTGCATCGACGTCTGCTCGATGTCATCAAGGACGAGTTCGACCGTCGCGGCCGCGCCGACATCAACGCCGTGCAGGCGCTGCTGCTGTTCAATATCGGCGACAAGGAATTGACCGCCGGCGAGCTGCGCACCCGCGGCTACTATCTCGGCTCCAACGTCTCCTACAATCTCAAGAAGCTGGTGGAGATGGGGTTCCTCGACCACCAGCGCTCGCGGGTCGACCGTCGCTCCGTGCGCATCAAGCTCACCCAGAAGGGCCGCGACGTGCGCGACATCGTCGAAGGCCTCTACGAGAAGCACGTCCGCACCGTCGAGCAGGTCGGCGGCATCCAGGCGCATGAATTCGCCGAGCTCAACAAGGCGTTGCAGCGGCTGGAGCGCTTCTGGACCGACCAGATCCTCTATCGGCTGTAGACGCCGCCGATCGCCGAATCGTGTCAAGAGCCCCGGCGCCGCGTGCGCCGGGGCTTTCTCGTTGTCGGCGGTCACAATGTCGCCACCCGCGATCCGTACGGCGGACCCCGCGATCGGGAGTAAAGGCGGTAGCGCACGGCGGTTCGGGCTGACGAAGGCGCGAGCCCCAAAAGGCCCCAAAAGGCGCCTGCGTTGTCGGCCGCAGGACGGCGTGCTAATCGGACCTCGTGTCGCCCGAGGTCGTTCGGCCGAATCGCGAAGCTCGTGGGCCGGTCCGATCGGGGCAGAGCCCGAACGGGCCAGTGACCGGGACCCGACAATGGATCGCCGCCGCTTTCTCAAAGGATTTGCCAGGAGCGCTGTTGCCGGCGTCGCCGGCGGCGCGTTCATGGCCGGCCGCGCCCGCGCCGAGGACCCGCTCGAGCAGCTGATCCAGCAGAACCAGCGCGGCGAGTTCGGCGAGAGCTTCGATGCCGCCTCGCGCACCATCCACATGCCGCAGGCGTCGCTTCCGACCCTGTCGCCGGCGACCCCGCAGACCACCGAGCAGGCGATTACCCAGTACGAGGCCATCGTGGCGCGCGGCGGCTGGCCGGCGATCCCGCCGGCCGAACGGCTCCGCCTCGGCGTGCGCCATCCGAGCGTGGGGCCGTTGCGCCAGCGCCTGATCGCCGCCGGCGACCTGGAGCCCAGCGCCGGCGTCACCGACGTCTACGATTCGTTCGTCCAGGCCGCGGTCCGCCGGTTCCAGGTGCGCCACGGGCTGACCGTCGACGGCATCGTGCGCGAGCAGACCTTCAAGGCGCTCAACATTCCGGCGGAAGTCCGTCTCAACCAGCTGAGGACCAATCTGGTGCGGCTGCGCACCTTCTCGGGCTCGCTCGGCAATCGTTTCGTCATGGTCAACCTGCCGGCGGCGCTGATCGAGGCGGTAGAGGGCGGCGTCGTGGTGTCGCGGCACATCGCGGTGGTCGGCAAGCCCGACCGGCCGTCGCCCGACATCCAGAGCAAGATCGTCGAGATCAATTTCAACCCGTTCTGGACCGTGCCGGTGTCGATCGTGCGCCGCGACCTGATCCCCAAGATGCAGGCCGAGCCGGACTATCTGACGAAGAACCGCATCCGCATCTTCGATCCGCACAAGAACGAGCTGCAGCCGCAGCAGATCAACTGGTACTCGGAAGAGGCGGTCAACTACCAGTTCAAGCAGGATCCCGGCGACTTCAACTCGCTCGGCTCGATCCGGATGAATTTCCCCAATGCCCATCAGGTGTACATGCACGACACGCCGCTCAAGAACCTGTTCGGCGAGGATTTCCGCTTCCATTCGTCGGGCTGCGTGCGGGTGCAGAACGTGCGCGAGCTGGTCAACTGGCTGTTGTCGACGACACCCGGCTGGTCGCGCCAGGACATCGATCAGGTGATCCGCAACGGCGAGCGCAAGGATGCGCGCCTCACCCCGCCGGTGCCGCTCTACTGGGTCTACATCACGGCCTGGGCGACGTCCGACGGCATCGCCCAGTTCCGCGAGGACATCTACAACCGCGACGGCCTCGGCGCGTTCGCCAATCGCGGCTGACCGGGGCCACGGGGGCGTGCGATGGGCGACCCGACCCGCCCGCCGGGGCGCGAGGTGCTGTTCGAGTTCACCGTGATCGGCCAGTCGGTCCGCGTGGCGGCGCTCGACGCCGCGACCGGCGTCGAGGTGACGGTCCTCGGCCCGGCCGGCGCCATGCGGTCGGACCTCGAGCGCCTGGCGCTCGCCAAGCTCAAGGTCCGGCTCGCCCGCGAGGCATGAAGCGGCAGCGATCGGCGCATTCCGGGCGGCGAGCCGGCGGTCCGTCTTGCCCGGAACAAGCTAGATATTGCGGCATTTTGCGCACCCCTGTCCCACAGCTTGGCGGTCCCGGGGCGATGTGATATCGCGTGTCGCGCCTGCGCGAGGCCGGGAGCGCCGACCGGCCGTCCCGCCGGCCCGCGCCCGAGGGGACCCCTGATGACTGCGACGAAGACTGCCAATTCTCTCTCTGCCGACACGCTGTTTTCGGCGCCGCTCGAGGAGGTCGATCCGGAGATCGCCCACGTCATTGCCCGCGAGCTCGGCCGCCAGCGCGACGAGATCGAGCTGATCGCGTCGGAGAACATCGTGAGCCGCGCCGTGCTGCAGGCACAGGGCTCGGTGCTCACCAACAAGTATGCCGAGGGCTATCCGGGCCGCCGCTACTATGGCGGCTGCCAGTTCGTCGACATCGCCGAGACCCTGGCGATCGAGCGCATCACCAAGCTGTTCGGCTGCGGCTTTGCCAATGTGCAGCCCCATTCGGGCGCCCAGGCCAACCAGGCCGCCTTCATGGCGGTGCTCAAGCCGGGCGACACCTTCATGGGCCTCAATCTCGCGGCCGGCGGTCATCTCACCCACGGCTCGCCGGTGAACGTGTCGGGAAAATGGTTCAAGGTGGTGCCCTACGGGGTGCGCCGCGAGGACCACCGCATCGATTTTTCCGAGGTCGAGCGGCTCGCCCATGAGCACAAGCCGAAGCTGATCATCGCCGGCGGCTCGGCCTATCCGCGCATCATCGATTTCCGCCGGTTCCGCGAGATCGCCGACAGCGTCGGCGCCACCTTCATGGTCGACATGGCGCATTTCGCCGGCCTGGTCGCCGGCGGGGCGCATCCGAGCCCGTTGCCCCACGCCCATATCGTCACCTCGACGACGCACAAGACCCTGCGCGGTCCGCGCGGCGGCTTCGTGCTCACCGACGATGCGGAGCTCGCCCGCAAGATCAACTCGGCGGTGTTCCCGGGGCTGCAGGGCGGCCCGCTGATGCACGTCATCGCCGCCAAGGCGGTGGCGTTCGGGGAGGCGCTGCGGCCGTCGTTCAGGTCCTACGCCAAGAGCGTCGTCGAGAACGCCAAGGCGCTCGCCGAGATCCTCAAGTCGAAGGGCCTCGACATCGTCTCGGGAGGCACCGACACGCATCTCATGCTGGTGGACCTGCGGCCGAAACGCCTGACCGGCAAGGTGGCCGAGCATGCGCTGGGACGCGCGCACATCACCTGCAACAAGAACGGCATCCCGTTCGATCCGGAGAAACCGACCGTCACCTCCGGCATCCGGCTCGGCTCGCCGGCGGGGACGACACGCGGCTTCGGAGTGGCCGAGTTCCACCAGATCGGCGAGCTGATCGTCGAGTTGCTGGATGCGCTGTCGGCCAAGGGCGTCGAGGAGGATCTGGTCGTCGAGGCAGCAGTGCGGGACAAGGTGAAACGGCTGGTCGGACGTTTCCCCATCTATCAGTAGGGGCGAGCGGGCGGACGTCGTCGTGAGAATACGGCAGCGCGAGGGATCGCGGCCGGGGGAAGCGGGGGAGGGGCATGCGCTGTCCGAGCTGCGGAAGCCTTGATACCCAGGTCAAGGACTTCGCGTCCGACCGAGGACTCCGCCGCGATTCGCCGCCGCCGGCTGTGTCTGGCCTGCCACTTCCGTTTCACCACGTTCGAGCGCGTGCAGCTGCGCGAGCTCGTTGTCATCAAGCGCAACGGGCGGCGAGTGCCGTTCGACCGCGACAAGCTCATGCGGTCGGTACAGATCGCGCTGCGCAAGCGGCCGGTCGAGCCCGACCGGGTCGAGCGCATGGTGTCGAAGATCGTCCGCGAGCTCGAAAGCCTGGGCGAGAACGAGGTGACGTCGGAGACCATCGGCGAGACCGTGATGGAGCACCTGCGCGAGCTCGACGATGTGGCCTATGTGAGGTTCGCCTCGGTCTACCGCAATTTCCGCGAGGCCAAGGATTTCCGTACCGTGCTCGGTGAGCTGTCCGGCGATGGCGAGGCGCTGGCTCAACCGGCCGACGAGCGCAAATGAACGCATCGATGCCTGGCGGCGAGACGAAGGCCGGATCGACGATGCCATCATCGGGTTTTTCGCAGGGCAGGCGAAGGGCAGGCGCGCCGAGCATTGACAGCACAGAGCGGCCGGTGCGTCATCATCATCTCGTCGAGGTATCGAGGGTCCAATGATTCGCAAAACCATGCTGCTCCTGACTCTCTTGCTTGCGTCATACTCCGCGCCCGCTTTCGCCCAGGACAAGCCGTTCTTCCCGCTGCCGCTGCCGCCGCCACCGCTGCTGCTGCCATTCCCCAGCTTCGAGGGTACTGCTGACGAGCAGCGGGCGTGCCGTCCCGATGTCGTCCGGCTGTGCCCGGACACCGTGCAGGATGCCAACCCGGATCCGCACCGCATCCTCGCCTGTCTTCAGCGCAACCGGCCGGGCCTCAAGCCGGCCTGCCGGATGGTGCTGGAGAACCGCGGGGTCTAGCGCACGCTCGGCGAGGCGGATGCCTGGACGCCTACTGGAGCCTGCGCCACGCGCCGTAGCGTCCCGAATGGCGGCGCATTCGGCCCGAGCCATGCCGATGATCGACGCCGACCCGGCCGAGGATGCCCGCTACATGGCGATGGCCCTGGCGCTGGGCCGGCGTGGGCTCGGCCGGACCTGGCCCAATCCGGCCGTCGGAGCCGTCATCGTGCGCCGCGATCAGGCGGAGCCGGCGATCATCGGGCGGGGCTGGACACAGCCCGGTGGCCGTCCCCATGCGGAGATCGAGGCGCTCGGCCGCGCCGGCGCCCAGGCGCGGGGCGCGACGCTCTACGTGACGCTCGAGCCGTGCTCGCATCACGGCAAATCGCCGCCCTGCGCCGACGCCATCCTGGCAGCCGGAGTCGCCCGGGTGGTGTCGGCACTGGAGGATCCCAATCCGCTGGTCGCCGGGGCGGGGCACGCGCGCCTGCGCGCCGCCGGCGTCACCGTCGATGTCGGCATCGGCGCCGCGGAGGCCCGCAGGGCCCATGCCGGGCATATCAGGCGGATCCTGGAGGCTCGGCCCCATGTCATGCTCAAGCTCGCGATCTCCGCCGACGGCAAGGCCGGGCTCGCCGGCCGCCGGCCGGTCGCGATCACCGGAGAGCCGGCCCGCGACCGCGTCCACCTCATGAGGGCGACGAGCGATGCGATTTTGGTTGGGATCGGCACGGTTCTGGCCGACGATCCGGCGCTGACCTGCCGGTTGCCCGGGATGCAGGCGCGATCGCCGGTGCGCATCGTGCTCGACAGCCGGTTGCGGCTTCCGCTGGACAGCCGGCTGGTGCGGAGCGCCCGCGATGTTCCGGTCTGGGTGATCGCCGGCGCCAGCGCGCCGGCCGATCACGCACGGGGGCTGGAGAAACGTGGCGTGACGATCCTGCCTTGCGACGCGGACCCGGAAGACCTCGCTCCGGCGGGCGCGCTCGCGTTGATCGCGGCGCGCGGCGTCACCCGGCTGATGGTCGAGGGCGGGCCGACGGTCGCCGGGGCCCTGGCGAGAGCCGACCTCGTCGACGAGGCAGCGCTGTTCCGTTCCCCCACCGTGATCGGCCCCGACGGGATCGACCCGCTTGCCGGATCTGATCTCTCGGTGCTGACGACGTCGCCGAAATTCGCCGCGCGCGGCATCGAGGCGGTCGGAGCCGACCGGCTCGAGACATTCGATCGGATCTGACAATGTTCACCGGAATCGTCACCGACGTCGGAGAGGTCACGAGCGTCGAGGAGCGCGGCGAGGGCCTGCGCCGGCTGACGCTTTCCTGCCGGTTCGATCCGGCCTCGATCGCGCTCGGCGCATCGATCTCCTGCGCCGGCGTGTGCATGACCGTGGTGGCGGTCGGCGAGGATCGGACGCGCCCATGGTTCTCGGTGGACGCAGCCGCCGAGACGCTCGCGGTCACGATGGTCGGCCGCTGGCATCCGGGAACCCAGGTCAATCTCGAGCGCGCGCTCAAGATCGGCGACGAGCTCGGCGGGCATCTGGTCAGCGGTCATGTGGACGGCGTTGCCGAGCTCGTGCGGCGCGAGGATTTCCCCGACATGGCGCGGCTGACCTTCGCGGCGCCCCGGGAGCTCGCGAAATTCATCGCGCAAAAAGGCTCGGTCGCGCTCGACGGCGTGTCGCTCACGGTCAATGCGGTCGACGGCGAAAAATTCTCCGTTCTCATCATTCCGCACACCCTTGCGGTAACCACATTGGCGACGTTGCGGGCGAAGGATGCCGTCCATCTCGAGGTCGACATGATGGCGCGCTACGCGGCGAGGCTGGCAGAAGCCCGCTGACGCCGCCGGCCCTTGCTTGCGCCGGGGCCGATCCGCTTGGTACAGAGCATTCCCCGGAAAAGTGGTGGCCGGTTTTCCGAAAGGGAATGCGAAAAGTATCGAATCTCGAGCGTTTTCCGATCACGACCGATGCGATCTGATGGTCAGTCCAGTCGGAAAGCGCTCTAGGGGTGCCAACCGGAGACTTTTTGGGCGATGGCCGAACCGCGGAGAGCCGCGACCAGCGACGAGGCACGGCTCGACGGTGCCCGCGTCCTCATTGTCGAGGCGCGCTTCTATGACGATATTGCCGACGCGCTGCTCGCCGGTGCGACGCGGGCGCTGGAGGCGGCCGGCGTGGCGTTCGATCGCGTCACCGTGCCCGGCTGCCTGGAAATCCCTGCGGCGATCGCCATCGGGCTCGATGCGGCCGAGCATCGCGGGGCGCCGTATGACGGTGCGGTGGCGCTCGGCTGCGTCATCCGCGGCGACACCATCCATTTCGAGATCGTGTCGACCGAGTTCCGCGCGTGCGCTGATGGATCTCGCGGTTGCGCGGCGGCTTCCGCTCGGCAACGGCATCCTGACCGTCGACACCGAGGCGCAGGCGTGGATCCGCGCCCGCACCGACGACCTCGACAAGGGCGGGGATGCCGCCCGCGCCGCCATCGCCATGATCCGGCTCAAACGACATCTCGGCCAGGAGCGTTGAGCGGAACCCATGGCGCCGATCGCACCCAAGGCCAAGCCACCGCGCAAGGCGAACCGCCGCGGCGCTGCCCGCCTTGCCGCCGTGCAGGCGCTCTACCAGATGGATGTCGCCGCCACGCCGGTCAACGATCTCCTCGCCGAGTTCGAAAGCCACTGGCTTGGCCAGGAGGTCGAAGGCTCGCAATACCTGCCGGCCGAGGCGGCATTCTTTCGCGAGATCGTCGTCGGCTTCGTGCGCGAGCAGCGCAAGCTCGATCCGTTGATCGATGGCGCGCTGGCCGGGGGCTGGCCGCTCAAGCGCGTCGAGGCGGTGCTCCGCGCCATCCTGCGGGCCGGGACGTTCGAGCTCGACCATCGGCGCGATGTGCCGGCGCGGGTCGTCGTATCGGAATATGTCCAGGTCGCCCACGCGTTCCTCGACGGCGACGAGGCCGGCATGGTCAATGCGGTGCTCGACGCGCTGGCGCGGCAGTTGCGCGCCGCCGAGTTCAACCAGCAAGCCGGATGACCGGCGTGGCGGCGCGGACGAGTCTTGCATCCGGCGAGGACCGGCTGATCGAAAAGTTCTTCCGGCCGCTGGCGCGCGGCGCCGGCGCCTTCGATCTTGAGGACGATGCCGCGATCCTGACGCCGCCTCCTGGCCACGACGTCGTGCTGAAGACCGACGCCATCGTCGGCGGCGTGCACTTCTTTCCGGACGATCCGCCTGACGCGATCGGCCGCAAGGCCCTGCGGGTCAACCTGTCGGACCTCGCCGCTAAGGGCGCGAGGCCCGCCGGGTTCCTGCTCACCCTGGGGCTGCCGGACCGCATCGGCGACGACTGGCTCGCGGAGTTCGCCCGCGGCCTGGGCGAGGATGTCGCCCGCTACGACTGTCCGCTGCTCGGCGGCGACACGGTGAAGTGCCCGGACCGGGTCGTGGTGTCGATCGCCGCCTTTGGGCTCGTCCCGCAGGGCAGCATGGTGCGTCGGAGCGGTGCAAAACCCTCCGATCTCGTGCTCGTCACCGGAACCATCGGCGACGCCGCGCTCGGCTTGGCACTCCGCCGCGATCCCGACGCGGCGCGGCGCCACGGTCTCGGCGCGGGAGCCGGCGATCACCTGCTGTCGCGCTATCTGGTTCCCGAGCCGCGCAATGCCCTGGCCGACATCCTGCGGCAGCACGCCTCTGCCGCCATGGACGTCTCCGACGGGCTTGCCGGCGATCTCGCCAAACTTTGCCGCGCCTCGGGAGTTTCCGCCGAGATCGATGCCGAAATCCGTGCCGCGGTCGGATGCGGCCCGGACCATGCTGGCAGCCGAGCCGGCGCTCATCGAGACGATGCTGACCGGCGGCGACGACTACGAGATCGTCTGCACCGTCCCGTCCGACCGCGTGGCTGCCTTCCTGGCGGCGGCGGCAAGCACGTCGGTGCCGGTCGCCGCGATCGGTCGCATTGTCGCCGGCGAAGACCCTCCACGGTTCCGCCACGGAAGCCGGCTGCTGGCCTTCGCTCGCCCCTCGTTCAGTCATTTCTGACTAGTGCTCCAATTCCGCAGTTCGCATCACTTCGCGGCACGTTCTTGTGCGAACTTCGGAATCAAAGAAGCACTAGCAACCTTTTGATTCTAGTGCGGCTTTGGAATTTGAAATTCCTCGACGAGCGAGCGGCAATGTTGGGAGGAACTTCAAATTCGCCGCACTAGCGGCGCCCGCTGTGGCGCTCCGCGCGGCCGTTCGATAGAAGGGCTTTCCTTTCCCCTGGGGCCCGTTGTCGGCCGTGACCGATCTGGCAATCGAATCGCAAGCCGGCGACCACCTCGCCCGGCGCAACGCCCTGGTGCTGGCCGTTGCGCAGGCGCTGGCGGGCGCCAATGCGTCGGTGATCTTCGCCACCGGCGGAATCATCGGTGCGACGCTTGCTCCCGAGCGCGCCATGGCGACGCTGCCGCTGTCGACCTTCGTGATCGGGCAATGGCTCGGCACGGTGCCGGTCGGATGGCTCGCCAAAATATTCGGCCGGCGCACTGCCTTCCTGGTCGGCGCGGCCTGCGGCACCGCAACCGGGCTGATCGGCGCTGTCGCGGTGCTGCAGGGATCGTTCGCGCTCTTTCTGCTGGCGACGTTCTGCGGCGGTCTTTATGCCGCCGCGCACCAGTCGTATCGCTTTGCCGCCGCCGATACCGCAAGCGAGGCGTTCAGGGCCAAGGCCATCTCGCTGGTCCTGGTGGGCGGGCTGTTCGCCGCCTTCATCGGTCCGCAGCTGGTCATCCTCACCAAGGACGCGTGGCCGCCCTATCTCTTTGCCGCGAGCTATCTGGCGCAGGCGGGCGTCGCGGTCCTCGCCGCCGTCGTACTGGCCTTCGTCAGGATTCCCCAGGCCCCGCCTTCGCGTCCGGGAAGCGGCGGGCGGCCGCTCCTCGAGATTGCGCGCCAGTCGCGCTTCATCGTCGCCGTGGTCAGCGGGGCGGCGAGCTACGGCCTGATGAACCTGGTGATGACCTCGGCACCGCTCGCCATGGTGGATTGCGACCATTCCGTCACCGAGGCGACTCTCGGCCAGCAGTGGCATGTGCTGGCGATGTATGCGCCGAGCTTCGTCACCGGGTCGCTGCTCGCCCGCTTCGGCGCCGACCGCATGATCGCCGCCGGCCTGCTGCTCATGGGCGTTGCCTCGGTTGTGGGCCTTGCCGGAACCAGCGTCGGGCATTTCTGGGCGGTGCTGATTCTGCTCGGGGTGGGATGGAATTTCGGCTTCATCGGCGCCACCACGATGGTGCTTCGCTGCCACCAGCCGGAGGAACGCAACAAGGTCCAGGCCTTCAATGATTTCCTGGTGTTCGGCAGCATGGCGGTGAGCTCGTTCGGCTCCGGCCAGCTTCTGGTGGCGTTCGGCTGGGCCGGCGTGAGCGGAGTGATGATTCCCGTCGTGCTGGGGACCGCCGCCCTGATGCTCTGGCTGGTGCTCCGCGAGCGCCCGCTGGCGGCCTCGCGGGACCCCGCCGAATGACCGCCGCGGAGTGCCGTAAGGTGATGAAATCGGCCGCATTTGCGCGTTGCGTCATGACCACGTTTTTGGCAATGTCCGCGCCACTTCGAGGCCAGGGGCGGCACGTCATGGGGTGGGCGGCCCGTTCGGGGCGGCCAACGTGCCTTTTGCCCGGCCAATAGCAACACAAGGGTGGGCTTCATGACTGCACTATGGTTGATCGTCGGCTGTGGCTTGCTCGCCATCGTCTACGGCATCTGGGCGATCCAATCCGTCATGGCGGCGGATGCCGGCAGCCAGAAGATGCAGGAGATCGCCGCGGCGATCCGCGAGGGCGCGCAGGCCTACCTCAAGCGCCAATACGCCACGATCGGCGCGGTCGGCGTCGTCATCTTCCTGCTGCTCGGCTATTTCCTCGGATGGCTGGTGGCGCTCGGATTCGCCATCGGCGCACTGCTCTCCGGCGGCGCCGGGTTCATCGGCATGAACGTCTCGGTGCGCGCCAATGTCCGCACCGCCCAGGCGGCGATCAACTCGCTCGACGCCGGCCTCAAGCTCGCCTTCAAGTCGGGTGCGATCACCGGCATGTTCGTCGCCGGCCTCGCCCTGCTCGGGGTGACCGTCTATTTCGGCTTTCTTACCGGCACCCTGCACAAGGCGCCCAATGACCGCGTCGTCATCGACGCGCTGGTGGCGCTCGGCTTCGGCGCCTCTCTGATCTCGATCTTCGCCCGTCTCGGCGGCGGCATCTTCACCAAGGGCGCCGACGTCGGCGGCGATCTCGTCGGAAAAGTCGAGGCCGGCATTCCCGAGGACGATCCGCGCAATCCCGCCACCATCGCCGACAATGTCGGCGACAATGTCGGCGACTGCGCCGGCATGGCGGCGGACCTGTTCGAGACCTATGCGGTGACGGTCGTCGCCACCATGGTGCTCGCCGGCATCTTCTTCAGCGGGTCCGGCGACCTTCTCCTCAAGATGATGACCTATCCGCTGGCGATCGGCGGCGTCTGCATCATCACCTCGATCATCGGCACGTTCTTCGTCCGCCTCGGCCCCAGCCAGTCGATCATGGGCGCGCTCTACAAGGGCTTTCTGGCGAGCGCCATCCTCTCGCTCGGCGGGGTGGCGCTGGTGACCTACTACCTGATCGGCTTCGGCCCGCTGGGCGACGGCAAGTATACCGGCATGGCGCTGTTCCTCTGCGGCATTTGCGGGCTGGTAGTGACCGGGCTGATCGTCTGGATCACCGAGTACTATACCGGCACCAACTTCCGCCCGGTGCAGCTGATCGCCAAGGCCTCGGTCACCGGCCACGGCACCAACATCATCCAGGGTCTCGCCGTCTCGCTGGAGGCGACCGCGCTGCCGACGATCGTCATCATTGCCGGCATCCTGACCACGTATTCGCTCGCCGGCCTGTTCGGCATCGCGATCGCGGTGACCACGATGCTGGCGCTCGCCGGCATGGTGGTGGCGCTCGATGCGTTCGGCCCGGTCACCGACAATGCCGGCGGCATCGCCGAGATGGCCGGGCTGCCCAAGGAAGTCCGCAAGGCGACCGACGCGCTCGACGCGGTCGGCAACACCACCAAGGCGGTGACCAAGGGTTATGCCATCGGATCGGCGGGGCTCGGCGCCCTGGTGCTGTTCGCCGCCTATACGGAGGACCTGAAGTTCTTCATCGCCAACTCCGCCACGGTCCCGTACTTCAAGGGCGTGACGCCGGACTTCACCCTGAATAATCCGTATGTCGTGGCCGGGCTCCTGTTTGGTGGGCTGTTGCCCTATCTGTTCGGCGCGATGGGCATGACGGCGGTCGGGCGGGCGGCCGCCGCCATCGTCGAGGAGGTGCGCCGGCAGTTCCGGGAAAAGCCCGGCATCATGACCTACCAGGACAAGCCCGATTACGGCCGCGCCGTCGACATGCTGACCAAGGCGGCGATCAAGGAGATGATCATCCCGTCGCTGCTGCCGGTGCTCTCGCCGATCGCCGTCTACGGGATCGTCTACTTCGTCGCCGGGCAGGGCGCCGCCGGCAAGTCGGCGGCGTTCTCGGCGGTCGGCGCCATGCTGCTCGGCGTGATCGTCACCGGCCTGTTTGTCGCCATCTCGATGACCTCGGGCGGCGGCGCCTGGGATAATGCGAAGAAATACATCGAGGACGGCAACTACGGCGGAAAGGGCTCCGAGGCGCACAAGGCGGCGGTGACCGGCGACACCGTGGGCGATCCCTACAAGGACACGGCGGGACCAGCCGTCAATCCGATGATCAAGATCACCAACATCGTGGCCTTGCTGCTGCTCGCCGTGCTCGCCCACGGATAGAGCGGAATTCGCAAGGCCGAAGCATCGGGGGCGCGCCGCTCCCGATGCTGCAAGCGCCTGACATGGGACTTGTCGACTATTTGTTGCTGAAGATCCGGAAGACGTACGACAGATACGACAGGTCCGACCCTCCGGTCGGCGTGGTCCGGCTCACATAGTCGAACAGCTTTCCGTCCTGCAGCCCGTAGTCGGCGAGGCGCTCGACGCGGCGGCCTTTGTCGAAATAGACGGCGACTACGCGCTGGTCGACCACCTTGTTCGGCATGAAGGCGGTCTGCTCGGTGCGCTGCGAGATGTAGTAGAACACCTCGCCGTTGACGGTGGCGATGGTCGACGGCGTGCCGAGGACGATCAGCACCTGTTCCTGGGTGGCGCCGATCGGGATCTGCTCCAGCGCGCCCGGCGCCATGACATAGCCGCGCTGGTAGCTCTGGGTGAAGGCGCCGCAGCCGCCGAGCCACAGGCCGAGCCCGATGAGGGCCGCGACGGCGCGAGCGCGCGGACCCCGCCGGCAAGACTTGCCACACCCACTCATTCGAATTCCCATCCCCCGCGGGTGCGTTGACCTAACCCGCAGGGCGGCGGATTGCAATGCCGCGGCGTGCGAGGCCACCGTCCGGTCGTCAGGCCCTTGTCCCCTGGATTCTCCGGTGCCACCATTCCCGGCCTCTATGGCGCGATCGTGGCGATCCATTCGGCTCGTTCCCGGACCCGGCGGCATTCGGGGATGGCAAGCGGGATCAACGGCTTAGGGGACTATGCGAAGGCAGGATCTTTCCCGAGCGTCGCGATTACCATATCTGACGCTGATGCGGAGGAGTGACGGAGTTGAAGCGATGCGTGCGGTCGAGTGCAAATGGACCCTGCCGGTCCGTCCCCACGACGTGTCCGAGACCGGTCGCCGGTTCGAACTCTCCGCCGACGAGGCGACGCGGGCCGCAACGGCTAGGGCCGCCAAGGTGGAGGCGATCGAGCGGCTGCAGGCGGTGCTCGAGGTGACCCGCCGCGGACGCCATGGCCTGCATGTGATCGGCCACGTTTCCGCCACCGTGCGCCAGGCCTGCGTGGTGACGCTCGAGCCGGTCGAAAGCGCGATCGACGAGGCGATCGACGTGGTGTTCGACCCCGCCGCCGAGAGGTCGGCGGGCGCGGCACACGACCACGAGATCGCCGTCGACGCGCCGGAGCCGCCGGAGCCGCTGGTCGACGGCGTCGTCGATCTCGGTGCGCTGGCGACCGAGTTCCTGATTCTCGGCATCGATCCCTATCCGCGCAAGCCCGGAGCCGTATTCGAGGCTCCCCGTGACGCCGATGCCGGCGCCAGCCCGTTCGCCGCGCTCGCCGGACTGCGCAAGGGCGAGGGCGAGGGCGAGGCCTAGAGCATGTTCCGGCGAAGTGGATACTGGTTCGCCGACAAGAGCATGCGGCAGCAAGGAATCATGTTCCGGCGAAGTGGATACCGGTTCGCCGACAAGAGCATGCGCCACTGACGATTCCACAGCACGTCCCGATCGAAGCTGATCGGGACGTGCTCTAGCCTTTTATCCCCGCTCCAGGTCTGTTATGTCCCGCGGCCGGTCCGGCTGTGCTGCTCCACCGCGACCGGCCGATGTCGCCGCAGGGCCAAGCTTCCGGTGGTCGCAACCCTCCGCTAAGGTCGATTCATGTCCGAGAAGGTCCGCATCGCGCTCGACGCCATGGGGGGGGATGTCGGCGCGCCCATCGTGGTTCCCGGCGCCGAGCTGTCGCTCATGCGTCATCCCGACATGGAGTTCGTCCTGTTCGGCGACGCCGCGATCGTGCAGCCCTTGATCGACGCCCGTCCGCAGCTCAAGGCGGCGGTGCGCATCGTCCACACCGACGTGGCGATCAAGATGGACGACAAGCCCAGCAAGGCGCTGCGGGCCGGCCGCTGGAAGTCGTCGATGGCGCTCGCCATCGACGCCGTCAAGCAGGGCGACCGCGGATGCCGCGGTCTCCGCCGGCAATACCGGCGCCTGGATGGCGATGGCGACGTTCAAGCTCAAGACCATGGCGGGGATCGACCGCCCGGCGCTGGCGGCGCTGTGGCCGACGCTGCGCGGCGAGTTGATCGTGCTCGATGTCGGCGCCTCGATCGGGGCTGACGCCAAGCATCTCGTCGATCTCGCCGTGATGGGAGCCGCGATGGCGCGCGTCCTGTTCGATCTCGAGCGCCCGACCGTGGGCCTGCTCAATGTCGGCGTCGAGGAGGTCAAGGGACTGGAAGCCGTGCGCGAGGCCGGACAGATGCTGCGCGAGGCCGATCTGCCGGGGCTCGCCTATGCGGGGTTCATCGAGGGCACCGGGATCGGGGAGGGCGCCGTCGACGTGGTCGTCATCGAGGGATTCGCCGGAAACATCGCGCTCAAGACCGCCGAGGGCACGGCCCGGCAGATCGCCTCGTATCTCAGAAGCGCGATGACGCGCACCTGGCGGGCCAGACTCGGCTACCTGCTGGCGCGCCAGGCGTTCCGCATGCTCGGGGAGAAGATGGATCCGCGAAAGGCCAATGGCGGGGTATTCCTCGGCTTGAACGGCATCGTCATCAAGAGCCATGGGGGGACCGACGCCGAAGGGTTCGCGGCGGCCATCGACATCGGCTACGACATGGTCCGCCACGGCCTCAAGGCCAAGCTCGAGCAGGCGCTCGCGCCCGCCGAGCGCGCCATGCCTGCGGCGGGCAGGGTCGGCGGGGTCGCATCATGAGCGAGGTGCGCTCGGTCGTGCTCGGCTGCGGCAGCTACCTGCCGCAGAAGGTGCTGTCGAACCAGGAGCTCGCCCGGATGGTGAACACCTCCGACGAGTGGATAGCGCAGCGCACCGGCATCCGCGCCCGTCACATCGCGGCCCCCGGCGAGTGCACCTCCGACCTCGGCCTGGCGGCGGCGCGGGCCGCCATCGCCGATGCCGGGATCGATCCGCAGACCATCGACCTGATCGTGCTCGGCACCTCGACGCCCGACAACACGTTTCCCGCCACCGCGGTCTCGATCCAGGCCGGCCTCGGCATCAACCATGGCGCCGCGTTCGATCTGCAGGCGGTGTGCTCGGGCTTCGTGTTCGCGCTCTCCACCGTGGATGCGCTCCTGAGATCCGGTGCCTTCCGGCGGGCGCTGGTGATCGGCGCGGAGACCTTTTCGCGGATTCTCGACTGGACCGACCGGTCCACCTGCGTGCTGTTCGGTGACGGCGCCGGCGCGCTGGTGGTCGAGGCGGAGAACCAGCCGGGCACCAACGAGGATCGCGGGCTCCTGGTGAGCCGGCTGCGCTCCGACGGCCGCCACAAGATGAAGCTCTATGTCGACGGCGGGCCGTCCTCGACCGGGACGGTCGGGCATCTGCGCATGGAGGGGCGCGAGGTGTTTCGCCATGCCGTGGCGATGATCACCGACGTGGTCGAGGAGGCGTTCCACGCCACCGGTTACACGGCGGCCGACATCCAGTGGTTCGTTCCGCACCAGGCGAACAAGCGGATCATCGACGGCTCCGCCCACAAGCTCGGGATCGCTCCCGAAAAGGTGGTGATCACCGTCGACCGCCACGGCAACACCTCGGCGGCCTCGATTCCCCTGGCGCTGGCGGTTGCCCGCGCGGACGGGCGGATCAAGCGCGGCGACCTCGTTCTGCTCGAAGCCATGGGGGGCGGTTTCACCTGGGGCGCAGCATTGTTGCGGTGGTAAGTGGTCGGCGGCGCGTCAAGCCGTTGACGGCTGCGACAACATGTGAATATCGTAGATAATTCAGACGGATAGATTGACCGCTGAGGGCGGGGCAGTACGATGACTGGAAAAACGGTGACACGTGCCGATTTGTGCGAGGCGGTCTACCAGAAGGTCGGCCTGTCGCGCACCGAATCTGCCACGCTTGTCGAGCTGGTGCTCAACGAGATCACCGACTGCCTCGAGCGGGGGGAAACGGTAAAATTGTCCTCGTTCGGCTCGTTCGTGGTGCGCAAGAAGGGGCAGCGCCTCGGTCGCAACCCCAAGACCGGCAAGGAGGTGCCGATCTCGCCTCGCCGCGTCATGGTGTTCAAGCCGTCGGCGATCCTGAAGCATCGGATCAATTCGGGGCTCGACGGCTCGCGCAAGTAGCTCAAGTAGCTGGTGTACACTGGTCCTTCGCCAGGGCGCAGGCCCCATCGAAGGCGCCGGCGGAAGGAGAGGCGGCATGGAAAAGGCGCCCGACGCGTTCCGCACCATCAGCGAGGTCGCCGAGGATCTCGACCTGCCCCAGCATGTGCTGCGCTTCTGGGAAACCCGCTTCGGCCAGATCAAGCCGATGAAGCGCGGCGGCGGGCGGCGCTACTACCGGCCGGACGACGTCGATCTGCTGCGCGGCATCCGCCACCTGCTGTATGGCGAGGGATACACGATCCGCGGCGTCCAGCGTATTCTCAAGGACGAGGGCATCAAGTTCGTCCAGTCGGTGTGGAAGGCCGGTGCGCCGCAGCCCGAGCGTGCGCCGGTGGACCCGCCGGAGGGCGGCGAACAGCCCCCGCTGGCACGTCCGCTGCCCGGACGTGCCTCGCGCGGCGCATCGGAGATCGAGCGCGGCCGCGGGTTGTTCGGGTTATTGCCGTCGCTCCTCGGCTCGAGCCATGACGACCTCGGCGGCGCCAATTCCGGCGAGCGCACCGAGCCGCGGATCGAGCCGTCCATCGAGGAGATTTTTGCCGAACTGTCGCCTCGGTCGCCCGCGGAGCCTGCGGCCGACGAGGACGACAATTCCTCGGCCACGTTGCTGCCGCCGATCGCCGCCGCCAGGGCCCCGATGGCGGAGTCGAGCCTCATCGCCAACGGCGGTCAGGGCGGCGAGGGTCCGGCGAAAATCCCCGTCGACGACCTGCGCAAGCTCCGCGCCACCCTCGGCGAGCTCGGCGAATGCCGCAGCCTGCTCGACGCCGCGCTGACCGAATAGCGCATGCTCCGGTGGGGTGGATACCGGTTCGCCGATAAGAACATGCGCCGCTCAGCGACGGCCTATCGGCCTTGCGTCTTCAGGAGCTTGACGGCGGCGGCGACCTTCGGTTCCGGATCGCCGGGGGAGCGCGGAACCATCAGCGCGCGGCGCAGCATCGTCAGATAGTCGCGCGCCGCCTGCTTCTTCGGCAGCGCCTCGCCGAACAGCGGACGAGGCGAGGCGAGCGTGATGATCATCTCGCGGCCGAACGGCGGGCCGATCAGGAACCTCGGGCGGTTGTCCTTCCCGTCGCCGAACTTGAGAACGCTCGCCCGTACAGTGGCCTCGCCCGCGTCCGCCGCGGGCTGCGCGAGGTTGAGCACCGAGCCGTCCGCCTGGACGTAGCTGACATAGAGATGGCGCGGCTCGCCGGAGGATTGGGCTTCGATCGTCAGATTGTCCCCTTCGCGCAGCGCCGCCGCGTTGACCGAAATTCTTGGCGGCTCCGGCGCGCCCAGCGCCTGGTCGAGCGTCTGCAGGGCCTCGCATAGCGGCCACGGCACGACCTCGATCTCGCCGAGCGCCAAGTCGGGAGAGCCCGCCGCAACCGCGCCGATGAGCTTGAGATCGCCGTCGGTCGCGACGAATCCCGACAGCACCCGCCGCTCCCCCTCGGTTCGCGTGCCGACCTTGCCGCAGGCAAGCTGCTCGAGAGCGGTGAGGTCCGGCTTCGCCGGCGGCTGCGCCTTTGCCGCTCCCGCCGGCGCGGACAGCAGCTTGCGGCGCCCGGGCGCCGCGGCCGCGACGTCGACGACATAGGCCCGCACGACGCGCGCCTTGACGTCGTCGTAGCCGAGCCAGGCATAGCCGCGGTCGCCCCAGCCGGTGCCCCAGGAATTGACCAGGCGAAAAGCCTGCCGGCGCTCATCGTAGCCGACCAGGGTCAGGAACTGCCGGATGTCGGCATTGCCGGCGGCGGCGAAATCCGGCTCGGAGAACGTGGCCGCGCCGCGCAGGCGCCGGAACGCGGGACTCACGCGAAATTCGACGATGACCGGATTTGCCCGGTGAAGCTCGCCCTTGATGTCGTCAATCCGCTTCAGCTCGATGCGCCTGAGCCCCTGGACCCGAAAGTCGTGGCCGGTCGCCACCGGTGATCCCGGCGCCACGCAATCGGGCCGGAACGGCTGGTCGGCGAGCGTCGGCGCGCCGCGGCGCAGCACGTCGACCACCCGGGGAATATTAGTTCCCTCCTCGCATCCGCCCTGGCGCGCCTGGTGATACACATAGGCCGGGCTCGGCAGGTTGGCCGGCTGGCTCACGTCGCGGCCCTCGATGGTGCCCGCATAGTAGCCGCGCGCCGCATAGGCGGCGGCCCAGGCGGCCGATGATGCCGAGCCTTGCTGGTTGCCTACCGGCGGCATCTTCGTCGAAAGGTCCGCCGCGACGGGCAGGAATCCCTTGTAGGCGGGAACGACCGGCAGCCGGCGCTCGACTGCGGGATCGGGGTCGCGGGCGCCCGCCTGATACTCGGTATCCGGCGGGTCGACGTTCGGCCGGGTGGCGTCATCCGTCGCCTGGGCGCCGAGCGGGGACACCCCGCCCAGGCACAGAAGCACGGCCAGCACTCCGCCGATCCAACGATGCACCGTCTCCTCCACGGTTGCGGGCCGGCTGTTGCGGCCGCCGGAGCCGGAATATGGCCGATTCGCGCCTGGCGACGTGATCGGAATCCGGGTCCGGCCCGATCGGCGAGATGCACAGCCGGACAGATCGCGCGCCACCCGAACCGGACATATCGTGTACTACGGATGGATGGCTAATACAGTTGACCGCAGAGCGCTGCCGGTTTATAGGCCCGCCCCATGACGACGCCCGCGACCATATCGATGCACCGCCGCCGCTCCGACAGGGCGGCGAAGGCGTTCGATCGCGTGTGATCCTCGCCCTTGCCGCCGGAGACTGCTCCGCGGCACTAAATCCTGAACAACCCGCAAGCATCCTCCGGTGGCGATCTCGACCGGAGCATGGCCATGTACGTCAATTCCCCCAATCGGATCGATCGCGCCGCGAGCCTGGCCTTCGCGGCGGAGCGCGGCTTCGGCCTGGTGATCGGCTGCGCTGCCGGCCGTCCGGTTGCATCGCCGCTGCCGTTCTGTCTCGAGGGGCGCGACGAGGCGACGCCAAGACTGTTGTACCATGTGGCGCGCGTGAATCCGCTCGGCGCGCTGGCGGCGGACGGCGGCAGCTGGCTGGTCTCGGTGCTCGGCCCCGATGCCTATGTGTCGCCCGACTGGTACGCCAGCCAGGACCAGGTCCCGACCTGGCTCTACGTCTCGGTGCAGCTCTCCGGACCGGTCCGCGTCGTGCCCGCCGGGCACAATCTCGATCATCTCGACCGCCTCAGCGCCGAGTTCGAGGAACGCCTCGCGCCGAAGCCGCCATGGCGCTCCGCCAAAATGTCGGCCGCGCGGCGCGATGCGCTGCTCAAGGCGATCGTGGCGATCGAGATGACGGTGACGAATATCGAGGGCAGCGCCAAGCTCAATCAGCACAAGCCGGACGCTGACAACGTGGCGATCTCCGGCGCGCTGGGGCGGCAGGATGACGCCGCCTCGCGCATGATCGCGGCGCGCATGGCGGCGTTGCGGCCGCAGCTCGCCTATGACGACGCCGTGCACCCTTGAGATCGCGAAAGGATTTGGCCATGACCGCCAAGGCAAGAATCGGGGTGCTCGGTGCATCCGGCTATACGGGATCCGAGGTCGTGCGCCTGCTGCTGGCCCACGGAAACGTCGACATCCGTTTGCTCACCGCCGACCGCAAGGCCGGCCAGGAGATGCGCACGGTATTCCGGCAGTTCGCGCCCTATCCGTTGCCGACGCTGCGCGCGCTCGACGGGATCGACTGGGCGGCCGAAAAGCTCGACCTAGTGTTCTGCGGGCTGCCGCACGCCACCACGCAGACGGTGATCAAGGCGCTGCTGGCGGCCGCCCCGGCCACCAAGGTCGCCGACCTCTCGGCCGATTTCCGGCTGACCGATCCGGCGGCCTATGCGCGCTGGTACGGCCACGAGCATCACGCCCTCG
Source organism: uncultured Alphaproteobacteria bacterium (assembly GCA_963755055.1). Taxonomy (GTDB): domain Bacteria; phylum Pseudomonadota; class Alphaproteobacteria; order Rhizobiales; family Xanthobacteraceae; genus AP-16. The sequence continues at coordinate 97,976 of CAVWIS010000020.1, forward strand.
ACCTGCAGAAGGAAGCGGTCTACGGGCTCGTCGAGGTCTACCGAAGCGACATCGCCAGGGCGCGGCTCGTCGCCGTGCCGGGCTGCTACACCACCTGCGCCGAGCTGCCGCTCGTTCCACTGCTCGCCGCAACAGCGATCGATCCCGACGAGATCGTGATCGACGCCAAGTCCGGCATGACCGGAGCGGGCCGGGCGCCCAAGGACGACATGGTGTTCTCCGAAGTCTCCGAGGGCATCCACGCCTACGGGGTGGCGCGCCACCGCCACATGGCCGAGCTCGACCAGGAATTCTCCAAGGCCGCCGGCCGGCCCGTCACCGTGACGTTCACGCCGCACCTGGTGCCGATGAACCGGGGAATCCTGTCGACCATCTATGTGCGCGGCCGGCCGGCCGAGGAGCTGCACGCGATCCTGGCGAAGACCTACGGCAACGAGCTTTTTGTCCACGTGCTGCCGCCCGGCGAGGTGCCGCAGACGCGCCACGTGCGCGGCTCCAACATGACCATGATCGGCGTCGTCGCCGATCGCATCGCCGGCCGCAGCATCCTGGTCGCGGCGCTCGACAACCTGGTGAAGGGCGCGTCGGGGCAGGCCGTGCAGTGCATGAACCTGATGCTCGGCTTCCCGGAGCAGACCGGGCTCGGCCAGGTGGCGCTGTTTCCATGAGGTGCCGCAACGTGGAGGTCCCGGCACGTCATCATCCGGGCCAAACGGGGAGAAGCACATGGGCGGCCAGATCGGCGTAACGTTCGGTCACGGCGGCGGCATCGGCGGCCTGGTCGTGCTCGTGCTCTATGTGGTGCTCGGGCCGGGCGCGGTCCTCTACCACGCTGTCAGGCTGGCGATTCACTTCTATCGGCGCCGCTTCGAGCACGCCAGCTACCTCAACTCCCACGATCTGGGCACGGCGCGGCGCTGCCTGCCGTGGAACATCGGCATCGCTCTGCTGCCCGCCCTGCCGGCGCTGCTCGCCGCGATATCGGGCTGACGCTCGCGCTCGTCGCAGCAAAGCTGTCAGTGCTGCAAGATCTTCGACAGGAAGAGCTGGGCGCGCTCGCTGCGCGGCTTGCCGAAGAAGTCCTGGGTCGCCGCATCCTCGACGATCTCGCCCTTGTCCATGAACACCACGCGGTGCGCCACTTTGCGGGCAAAACCCATCTCGTGGGTCACCACCATCATGGTCATGCCGTCCTTGGCAAGCGCCACCATGACGTCGAGCACCTCGTTGATCATTTCCGGATCGAGCGCCGAGGTCGGCTCGTCGAACAGCATGGCAATCGGGTCCATGGCGAGCGCGCGGGCGATGGCGACCCGCTGCTGCTGGCCGCCGGAGAGCTGACCCGGATATTTGTGCGCATGTTCCGTCAAGCCGACGCGATCGAGCAGGCGCATGCCTTTCTCCGAGCTCTCCGCCTTGCCGCGTCCCAGAACCTTGATCTGCGCGAGCCCGAGATTGCGCAGGACGGTGAGGTGGGGAAACAGCTCGAAATGCTGGAAAACCATGCCGATGCGGGCGCGCAGCCTGGGCAGGTTGGTCTTCGGGTCGCCGACCGCCACGCCGTCGACGGTGACCCGGCCCTTCTGGAACGGCTCGAGCCCGTTGACGCACTTGAGCAGGGTCGACTTGCCCGATCCCGACGGGCCGCACACCACCACGACCTCGCCCTTGTCGATCGCGGTGGAGCAATCCTTCAGGATCTGCACCAGCCCGTACCACTTGCTGATGTCGACGATCTCGATCATGGGCGCCATGGCGATGCTCAGCGGATGATGGCGGTGCGTTGCTGCAGAAAGCGCACGCCGCGCGAGGTGGCGAACGAGATGACGAAATAGACCAGCGCGGCGAACAGGTACATTTCCACCAGCCGGCCGTCGCGTTGGGCGATCTTCGACGCCGCGCCGAGAAAATCAGTCAGCGACAGCACGTAGACCAGGGAGGTGTCCTGGAACAGGATGATTGTCTGCGTCAGCAGCACCGGAATCATGTTGCGGAATGCCTGCGGCAGCACGATGTGGATCATCGTGGTCGGATAGGTCATCCCCAGCGCCTGCGCGGCGGCCACCTGGCCGCGCGGGATCGACTGGATGCCGGCGCGCATGATCTCGCAGAAGAACGCCGCCTCGAACACCGTGAAGGTGACGAAGGTCGACAGGTTGGCGCCGACCTGGATCGGCTGCGCGGCGCCGGTGACCCATTGGCCGATATAGGGCATGAGAAAATAGATCCAGAAGATCATCAGCACCAGCGGAACCGAGCGCATCAGGTTGACGTAGCCGGCCGCCACGATCGACAGCGGCAGGATGCTCGACAGCCGCATCAGGGCGAGCAGGGTGCCGAGCACGACGCCGCCGAGGGTGGCGACCACGGTCAGCGTCAGCGTGAACACCATGCCGACCTGGAACAGGTAGGGCAGGGAGCGGACAATGAGGGCGAAGTCGAGATCGGCAAACATCGGCCTGTTATCTCAATGGGTCGTGGCCTGCGGCGCGGATCCGATGAACCCCGGCACCGCGACGCCGCGCTCCAGCCGGCGCATCAGGAAGGTCACGGTGACGTTGATCGCGATGTAGATCACGGTGGCAGCGGTGAACGCCTCGAACACCTGGAAGGAGAATTCCTGCATCGAGCGCGCCCGCGCGGTGAGCTCCATGAGGCCGATGGTGAGCGCGACCGCGCTGTTCTTGATGATGTTGAGGAATTCCGACGTCAACGGCGGCAGCATGATGCGGTAGGCCATCGGCAGCAGCACATAGGCGTAGACCTGCGGCAGGGTCAGGCCGAGCGCCATCCCGGCCAGCCGCTGGCCGCGCGGCAGGCTGAGGATCCCGGCGCGCACCTGCTCGGCGACCCGCGCCGAGGTGTAGAAGCCGAGCGAGACGACGGCGGTGTAGAACGAGGCGTCGGGCAGCTGCTTGAGCCAGGTGCCGAAGCCGCGCGGCACCACCTCGGGCAGCACGAAATACCAGAGGAACATCTGCACCAGCAGCGGGATGTTGCGGAACAGCTCGACATAGGCGTCGCCTAGCCGCGCCAGCCAGGCGATGGGCGTGGTACGGATGACGCCGACGAGCGATCCGAAGGCCAGCGCCAGCACCCAGGCGGAGAGCGCCGTCGCCAGCGTCCACAGCGTGCCGAGGCCGATCGTTCCCAGGTAGGTGTGGGCGCCGTCCGGGGAAAGGTCCCAGAAGATCCCCCAGTTCCAGTTGTAGTTCACGCCCGATCCCCCGCGGCGCCCACCTTACCGGTTCAGTACGCCGCCGGGTCGCCGCTGTCGGTCGGGGTGGCGACGACCTTCTTGAAGGAGGGGCTCATCGGCAGGTTGAGGTTGAGGCCGCGCGGCGGGATCGGCTTCTGGAACCACTTTTCGTAGATCGCGTTGATCTCGCCGCTCTTGTAGATCGCCGTCATCGTCGAATCGACCAGCTTCTTGAATGCCGGATCGTCGCGGCGGAGCATGATGCCGTAGGGCTCGACCGACATGGCGTCGGCGGAGATCACGTAGTCGGCCGGCGCTTTCGCCGAGGCCACCAGGCTGAACAGCAGGATATCGTCCATCACGAAGGCGGCGGCCCGGTCGGTCTCCACCATGAGGAAGGCTTCGGCGTGATCCTTCGCCGCCAGGATGTTCAGCCCGAGACTCTTGCTGGCGTTGATCTCGTTGATCTGCTTGATGTTGGTGGTTCCCGACGTCGACACGATGGTCTTGCCCTTGAGGTCGTCGACGACCTTGAAGTTCATCGCCTTCTTCGACACGAAACGGTTGGCGGTGACGAAATGGGTGATGGTGAAGGAAACCTGCTTCTGCCGCTCGAGATTATTGGTGGTCGAGCCGCACTCGAGGTCGACCGTACCGTTGCCGATCAGCGGAATGCGCGTCGCCGAGGTCACCGGGTTGAGCTTGACCTCGAGCTTGTCGAGCTTGAGCTCCTTCTTCACCGCGTCGGCGATCTTGTAGCAGAGGTCCATCGCATAGCCGACGACCTTCTGATTGTCGTCGTAGTAGGAGAACGGCACCGACGACTCGCGATGGCCGAGCGTGATCGCGCCGCTGTCCTTGATCTTCTTCAGCGTTCCGGTGAGTTCCTGGGCGACCGCCGGGCCGGCGATGAGCAGGGCGGCGGCGGCCGACACGATGAGCTTCAAGCGCATTCCTGTTCCCTCTTCGTTTTGTGGCCGAGATCGGCCCTCGTGGGACCGCGTCGGCGGATGAGTAGAGCATTTTACGGAAAAATCGGACACCGGTATTCCGTCGGAAGATGCGGCCCGGTGCCGAATCCGCCAATTCACCTCAGATCCTCACCCGGACGTAGCTGCCCGGCGCATCCTCGATCGGCGGCAGCTTGCCGCCGCCCGGCTCGCGCGCGGGAACCTGGCGCGGATCCTGCTCCCTGATCCAGCCGAGCCAGTCGGGCCACCACGATCCGCGATGCTCCTCGGCCTTGGCGATCCAGCTCTCCACATTGCCGACCGGCGCGCCGCCCGTCCAGTACTGGTATTTCGTCTTGTAGGGCGGGTTGACCACGCCGGCGATATGGCCGGAGCCGGCGAGCACGAACTTCACCGGCCCGCCGAAGAATTTCGAGCCGAGAAACGCCGATTTGGCCGGCGCAATGTGGTCCTCGCGCGTCGCCAAGTTGTAGACCGGGACGGTCACCTTGCCGAGGTCGAGGACCTCGCCGGCGACCGTCATCTCGCCCTTGGTGAGCCTGTTCTCGAGATAGCAGTTGCGCAGGTAGAAGGAGTGGTTGGCGGCCGGCATCCGCGTCGCGTCGGAGTTCCAATACAGCAGGTCGAACGGGAAGGGCGCCTGGCCCTTGAGGTAGTTGCTGATCACATAGGGCCAGATCAGGTCGTTGGAGCGCAGCAGGTTGAAGGCGATCGCCATGCGCTGGCCCTCGAGATAGCCGCGCTCGCTCATCTGCCGCTCGAGCTGCCGGATGCGTTCCTCGTCGACGAACACCTTGAGGTCGCCCGCATAGGTGAAATCGGTCTGCGCGGCGAACAGCGTCGCCGACACGATGCGGTCGTCGCCCTTGGCCGCCATCCAGGCCAGCGTGATGGCGAGCAGCGTGCCGCCGACGCAATAGCCGATGGCGTGCACCTTGTCCTCGCCGGTCGCGGTCTTGACGACGTCGAGCGCCTCGATGACGCCCTGGCGCATGTAGTCCTCGAAGCTCTTCGCCGCGAGGTGCTCGTCCGGATTGACCCAGGACACCACGAAGACCGTCAGCCCCTGGTCGACGCACCACTTGATGAAGGATTTTTCCGGCGTGAGGTCGAGGATGTAGAACTTGTTGATCCACGGCGGCACGATGAGCAGCGGCTTCACCAGCACCGTCTCGGTCGCCGGTGTGTACTGGATGACCTGCATCAGCTCGTTCTGATGGATCACCTTGCCGGGCGTGAGCGCGAGGTTGCGGCCGACCTCGAACCTTGCGGCGTCGGACTGGCGGATCTTGAGGTAGCCGTGGCCGGCGTCGATGTCCTCCGCCAGCATCTGCATGCCGCGCACCAGGTTCTCGCCGCTCGACGCCAGCGTCGCCCTGAGCAGCTCCGGATTGGTCAGCACGAAGTTCGACGGCGAGACCGCGTTGGCGATCTGGCGCATGTAGAACTCGGCCTTCTGCCTCGTATGGGCATCGAGCCCCTGGGCGTCCTTGACCAGACGATCGGCCCACTGGGCGCCCAGCAGATAGGCCTGCTTGAGGAAATCGAAGAACTGGTTGGACGACCATTCGGGGTCGGCGAAGCGGCGGTCGCGCGGTTCTGGCGCGGCGACCGGCCCGGCGCTTTCGCCTGCCATCCGCCGCATGCTCGTGGCCCACAGGTCGAGATAGGCTTTCCCGAGGTTCGTCTGCACCTCCATCGCGCGCTTCGGGTCGGCGAGCCAGTACTCGGCGACGTGGCCGAGGGTGCGCACCACGTCGGCGACGTCCTCGCCGGTCTCGCTCGCGATCTTTCCCTCCTCGCGCGGCTTGAGATAGGCCGCCAGCGCCTTGCCGCCTTCCTCGACCAGGCGGGCGATGTTCTTGGACAACCGCTCGATGTCCACCGCGCGAAGCTGGGCGGCGGCAGCCGGCGGCTCGCTCGCCGGGAGGGCTTCCGGCGGCCGAGGCGAGGCGTCGGCCGCAGGGCCGCGGGGAGGCGCATCGGCGGCAGGCGGCGTCTGCGGCGGGGACGCCCCGCCGTCCGCTTGCACGGCGATCGGTGGTTCGGGAGCAGCGGATTGCGGCTCCGTCTTCGGTTCGGACATGGCGGCCTGCACGGTCCGGGCCGCCCTGGCGCGCGGCTGGCGCCGCTTCTTGGCGACGGCATCGACCTTCGCGGGGTCGTTCGGCGCGTCGGCGCTCATGCGGGTCGCTCCTCCGGGTTGCGGCAGATTAGCCGGATCTATCGGAATCCCGCAATTTCAATCACTTAACGATCGCCTTGGTTCCGCTCCCGGGCGCCAGCCATTGTACCGGGAAAATGCATCGCCGCCGAGGCGTTTCCTGACCTTGCCGGGAAACGGGACTGCCGAATAACTCCCAAATCCGCCGCAATGGCCGGATAGCTCCCGGGCATGCTATCAAGGTGGTTTCTGCTGGCGATTGTGCCCGTAACTGCGTTTTCAGCTGTTTGGTCCAGCGTGCTCGCCATGTCTCATTCGCCACCGCGACATCGGACCCCTGGGGTCGGCCTCCTTTGGGGGATGGTGGCGCTGTGCCTCGCCGCCGTCTCGCTCGCCGGCTGCGCGTCGACGGCCCTGATCGACAACATTCCGACGGGTGTGGGCGGTCTCCCCGCCGAGGCGCCGCCCCGCCCGGCACAGCCGCCTGCCTACCTTCCGGTCAATGCCCCGCCGACCGCCCGCGAGACGCCGCCGCTCGACGCCGCCGAGCAGAAGAAGCTCGAGGACGAATTGGTCGCCATTCGCGATCGGCAGGCCGCGGCCGTTGCCGCTTCGGCGGCCGCCAATGGGGAACCCGCAAAGCCGCCGCCCGGTGCGGCGCCTCCGGCCAGCAAGGAGCAGGTCGCTACCACCAAACGCGCGGTCAAGAAAAAACCCGCCGAGGCGTCGCCGAACTGACCCGATTGGCGTCCATCTGGGGCGCAAATCATGCTACAAGCCCGCCGCCCGCGCCGCGACAGGCGCGGACGCCCGACAAGACCGCCGAAAGGCCCGAGGAGCTGCCGCCCGATGGACGAATTCCACCGCATCCGCCGACTGCCGCCCTACGTGTTCGAGCAGGTGAATCGTGCCAAGGCGGCCGCCCGCGATGCCGGGGCCGACATCATCGACCTCGGCATGGGAAATCCGGACCTTCCGGCGCCGGCCGTGGTCATCGAGAAGCTCAAGGAGACGGTGGGCAAGCCGCGTACCGACCGCTATTCCGCCTCGCGCGGCATTCCCGGTCTGCGCCGCGCCCAGGCCGGCTATTACGGGCGCCGCTTCGGCGTGAAGCTCAATCCCGACACCCAGGTCGTCGCCACGCTCGGGTCCAAGGAGGGTTTTGCCAACGTCGCGCAGGCGATCATCGCGCCGGGCGACGTGGTGCTGGTGCCCAATCCGAGCTATCCGATTCACGCCTTCGGCTTCCTGATGGCGGGCGGGGTGATGCGCTCGGTCTCCGCTGAGCCGACGCCCGGATTCTTCCACGCCCTCGAGCGGGCCATCATCCACTCGATTCCCAAGCCGATCGCCGTCGTGGTGTGCTACCCCGCCAATCCGACCGCCTATGTGGCGGACCTGGATTTCTACCGGGACCTCGTCGCCTTCGCCAAGAAGCACGGCATCTTCATCCTGTCGGATCTCGCCTATGCGGAAGTCTATTTCGACGGCAATCCTCCTCCCTCGGTGCTGCAGGTCAACGGCGCCATGGACGTCACCGTCGAGTTCACCTCGATGTCGAAGACCTTCTCGATGCCGGGCTGGCGCATGGGATTTGCCGTCGGCAACGAGCGCATCATCGCGGCGCTGGCGCGGGTGAAATCCTATCTGGACTACGGCGCCTTCACGCCGATCCAGGTGGCGGCGACGGCGGCGCTCAACGGTCCCGACGACTGCATCCAGGAGATGCGCGGCATCTACCGGCGCCGCCGCGACGCGCTCGTCGAATCGTTCGGCCGTGCGGGCTGGGCGATTCCCGCGCCCGCCGCCTCGATGTTCGCCTGGGCCCCCATTCCGGAGCCGTTCGAGACGCTCGGCAGCCTGGAATTCTCCAAACTCCTAGTGGAGAAGGCCGACCTGGCGGTGTCGCCCGGCATCGCGTTCGGCGAGCACGGCGAGGGCTACGTGCGCATCGCGCTGGTGGAGAACGAGCAGCGCATCCGCCAGGCCGCCCGCAATGTCCGCCGGTTCCTTGAAACCGGACCGGAAAAGTTGCACAACGTCGTCCCGCTCGCCACGCGGCGCTGACTCGGCGTCTGTCGCTGCCATCCGGGGGCGCCGGTCGGGCGCCCGATTGTTCATTCATTATGCGCGAATCGCACCCTAATCCACCAGCACGCTTGCCGTTTCCCGATCGCGTCCGCGATGCAGCCGAACGGAGCATGGCATGACCGCGCCGCTGAGGATCGGTCTCGCCGGGCTCGGCACCGTCGGGGCCTCGGTTCTGCGCCTGATCGCGCGCCGGCGCCAGGCGCTGGAGGCCGGCTGCGGGCGGCGAATCGAGGTCGTCGCCGTCACGGCGCGGTCGCAAGCCAAGGACCGCGGCATCGACACGGCGTCGCTGCGCTGGGCCGCCGATCCGCTGGCGCTCGCCAACGATCCCGCCATCGACGTTTTCGTCGAGCTGATGGGCGGCGAGGGCGATCCCGCCAAGGCGGCGATCGAGGCCGCGCTGCGCAGCGGCAAGTCGGTGGTCACCGCCAACAAGGCGCTGCTGGCGCGCCATGGCGTTGCGCTGGCCGAGCTCGCCGAGCGCCAGGGGGTCGCGCTGAGCTTCGAGGCGGCGGTCGCCGGCGGGATCCCGATCGTCAAGACCTTGCGCGAAGGCCTGGTGGGCAACACGGTCGGCCGCATCTACGGCATCCTCAACGGCACCTGCAACTACATCCTCACCAGGATGGAGCAGGAGAACATGTCGTTCGGCGAGTGCCTGCGCGATGCCCAGCGCCTCGGCTATGCGGAAGCCGATCCGTCCTTCGACATCGAAGGTCACGACACCGCGCAGAAGCTGGCGATCCTGGCGAGCCTCGCGTTCGGCACCCGGGTCGATCCCGAGGCGGTCTATGTCGAGGGCATTTCCTCCATCACGCCGGAGGATCTCAAGGCCGCCGACGAGCTCGGCTACCGCATCAAGCTGCTCGGCGTCGCGGTCAGGACCGACAACGGCATCGAGCAGCGCGTCCACCCCACCATGGTGCCGAAGAAATCGGCGATCGCCCAGGTCATGGGGGTCACCAACGCCGTCACCATCGACGCCGACGCGGTGCGCGAGATCACCCTGGTCGGTCCGGGCGCCGGCGGCGAGGCGACGGCATCCGCGGTCCTCTCCGACATCGGCGATATTGCGCGCGGCGCCACGGCGTCGCCGTTCGGTCGGCCGAGCGCGATGCTCGCCGCCAGCGAGAAGGCGCCGATGCAGCGCCACGAGGGCGGCTATTACATCCGCATGCTGGCGGTCGACCGGCCGGGGACGGCGGCCAGGATCGCGACCCATCTCGCCGAGGAGATGATCTCGCTCGAATCGATTGTGCAGCGCCACATCGGCGGGCGTCCGAACGGCGACGCTCAACCTGGCGGTTCGGTACCGCCGGTTCCTGTTATCCTGATCACCTACGCGACGACCGAGGACGCGGTGCGCCGCGCGCTGGCGCAGGTGGAGGCCGAGAAGGTGATCGAGGGCAGACCGCAATTGATTCGCATCGAGAAGACCTGAACACTCCGGTTGGCAGCCGGCCGAACGCCGCAGAGGGGACAGAAGATGGCATCGATCACGGTCCAGCCGCATCAACTGCTCGAACGGATCCTGTCGCTGGAGATCGTGCGCGTCACCGAGCGGGCCGCGGTCTCGGCGGCGCGGCTGCGCGGGCGCGGCAACGAGATGGCGGCCGACCAGGCGGCCGTCGATGCCATGCGTCGCGAGCTCAACAGGCTGCCGATCCGCGGCACCGTGGTGATCGGCGAGGGCGAGCGCGACGAGGCGCCGATGCTGTTCATCGGCGAGGAAGTCGGCGGCGGCGGCCCCAAGGGCACCCGGGTCGATATTGCGGTCGATCCGCTGGAAGGCACCACGCTGTGCGCCAAGAACATGCCGGGCGCGATCGCCACCATGGCGATGGCCGAAGGCGGCACGCTGCTCAACGCCCCCGACGTCTACATGGACAAGATCGCGATCGGCCCCGGCTACCCGAAGGGTGTCGTCGATCTCGACGCGTCGCCCGCCGACAACGTCGCGGCGCTCGCCCGCGCCAAGGGGGTGAAGCCGGCGGGCATCACCGCGCTCGTCCTCGACCGGCCGCGCCATGCCGACCTGATCATGGCGCTGCGCAAGGCCGAAGCCGCGGTCCGGCTGATCACCGATGGCGACGTCGCCGGCGTGATTCATACGGCGACGCCCGAGGAGACCGGCGTCGATATCTATATCGGCATCGGCGGAGCGCCCGAGGGCGTGCTGGCGGCCGCGGCGCTGCGCTGCATCGGCGGGCAGATGCAGGGCCGGCTGATCCTCGACACCGAGGAGAAGCGCGAGCGCGCCGCCAAGATGGGGATCAAGGACCCGCGCAAGCGCTACGAGATGGAGGACATGGTGCGCGGCGACTGCCTGTTCTCGGCGACCGGCGTCACCGACGGCTCGATGCTGCGCGGCGTGAAATTCCGCGGCGAGGTGATCGAGACCGAGACCGTGGTGATGCGCTCGGCGACCGGAACGGTGCGCTGGATCCGTGCCGACCACCGCCAGTTCGAGAAATTCCATCTCGACTGACCGGCGTCGTGGCGGAAATCGCTGTCCGTCGGTTGCGCGACGACGAGCGCGCCGCCTGCGAGCCGCTGTGGCAGGGCATCGGGCGTACCGCAAGCAGGTGTAAGCCGATCCCCATCGGTGGATGACCTCCGCTGCCGGCTGTGCCCGGCGAAGAATCCGTGCATGGTCTCCTGGCGGGAGGCGAATCATGTCGGTCACGGCCCTCTCCATGGCGGCGGCCCGGCCAGCGCGCCGGTTGTTTCTCGGCGTCGAGCGCTCGGTCACCGGGCGGCCATGGCATGACCGGCTGGACGAGCGCGCCAATGCCCGCGCCATGGCGATGGTCCAGCGCCACGACCTGCCGGAGCTGCTGGCGCGCATCGTCGCCGGACGGGGCGTCGAGGTCGCCGACGTCGAGGCCTACCTCGATCCGAGCATCCGGCGGCTGATGCCGGACCCCGACACTGTCACCGACATGGCGACCGCGGCGGAGCGTCTGGCGGCTGCGGTCGTGGCTGGCGAGCGCATTGCGGTCTTCGGCGATTACGACGTCGACGGCGCCACCTCGGTGGCGCTGCTGGTGCGGTTTCTCCGCCATTGCGGCCTCGATCCGCTGTTTCATATTCCCGACCGCATCTTCGAGGGCTTTGGCCCGAACAGCGAGGCGATCCGGGCGCTTGCCGGACAGAGGGCAAGACTCCTGGTCACCGTCGACTGCGGCACCGCCAGTTTCGAGCCGCTCGCCGAGGCGCGTCGCCTCGGCCTCGATGCCATCGTGATCGATCACCACCAGGCGGACGAAAAACTGCCGGCGGCGATCGCGATCGTCAATCCGAACCGTCTCGACGATCTCTCCGGGCTCGGCCATCTTGCCGCCGTCGGGCTCGTCTTCCTGACCATCGTGGCGGTCAATCGAGTGCTGCGCCGCCGCGGCTTCTGGTCGGCATCGCGGCCGGAGCCGGATCTGCTCGGGCTCACCGACCTGGTGGCGCTCGGTACCGTCGCCGACGTGGCCCGGCTCGAAGGGCTCAATCGCGCCTTCGTGGCGAAAGGCCTCCTCGCCATGCGGCGGCGCGACGGCGTCGGGCTCACTGCCCTGATGGATGTCTCCCGGTTGTCGGGGCCGCCCGAGCCCTGGCATCTCGGCTTTCTGCTCGGTCCGCGCATCAATGCGGGTGGCCGCATCGGGCGTGCCGATCTCGGCGCGCAGCTGCTGCTCGAAAATGATCCATCGCGCGCCGCCGCGATCGCCGCCGAGCTCGACCGGCTCAACGGTGAGCGCCAGGCGATCGAGCTTGCCACGCTCGCCGAGGCCGAAGCCGAGGCGACGGCGGCCCTTGGGGTGGCCGAGGCCGGCGCCGTGGTGGTGACCGCCGGCGCGCGGCTGGCATCCCGGCGTGGTCGGGCTGGTGGCCGCCCGCCTCAAGGAGCGGTTCGGCCGGCCGGCCTTTGCCATCGCGCTAGGCCCGGGCGGGATCGGCACCGGCTCGGGCCGCTCGATCCCGGGCGTCGATCTCGGCCGCGCGGTGCGCCGCGCCGTCGCCGAGGGCCTGCTGGTCAAGGGAGGCGGGCACGCCATGGCGGCCGGCATCACGCTCGCCAAGGACAAGCTGGCGCCGTTCCGCGCATTCCTGGAGGTTTCCCTGGCCGAGTCGGTGGAGGCGGCGCGGCGCGACGACGGGCTGTCGATCGACGGCGCCATCACCGCCGCCGGCGCCGGGCCCGGGCTGATGACGACGATCGCGCGGGCCGGCCCCTACGGCGCCGGCAATCCCGAGCCGGTCTTCGCCCTGCCATCCCACACGATCGCTTTTGCCGAGGAGGTCGGCCAGGCGCATGTCCGGGTGCGGCTGAAATCCGGCGACGGCTCGATGATGCCGGCGATCGCCTTCCGCGCAGCCGGCAAGCCGCTGGGCGAGGCGTTGTTGAAGAATCGCGGTCGCGCCATCCACGCCGCCGGCACGCTTAACCTCGATCGCTGGAACGGCGCGGAGCGCGTGCAGCTGCGGCTCGCCGACATGGCGACGACCGATCCGGTCGGGCGGGGGTGATTCACCGGGCAGGCAGCGGCTTCGGCATCACCACGCTGAGGTCGATCGCGAGCCCCATCGCCAGGTAGCCGGCGCGGTTGGGATGCAGCTTGTCGCCCGGGCCGCCGGTGGTGCTCTCCGGGACGAATTCGGGGCGCAGGCTGCCGGTGGCCGGATCGCGCGTCGCCTGGTCGAAATCGATCACCCCGTCGAAGACGTCCGACTTGCGAATGAAGTCGTTGAGTGCCCTGCGGTTGGCGTCCTGCTCGGCAAATCCGTGCGCCGGGCTGGAGCTGCCGAGCGCCGAGGTCACGGTGGCGCCGATCACCCGCACGCCCGCGAAGTCTTGCGCGCAGGCGGGCCACGACCTCGCGCATCCCGGCCTGGACGGCCTCGAGGCTGGCATTGCCGTTGTGGCTGAAGTTGTTGATCCCCTCGAGCCAGATCACCGTCGACACCCCCGACAGGCCGAGCACATCGCGCTCCAGCCGGTCGCGCGCCGACGGCCCGCCGGGAAACGGTTTTTGCGGGGAGTAGTCGGCGGGACCGATGATCTGGTTGCCGCCGATGCCGGCATTCACCACTGCGACCGCGTTGCCATGCGCTGCGTGCAGCCGGCGCGCCAGCACGTTGGGCCAGCGGTCCTCGCCGTTGAGCGTCGAGGCGGTCCCGTCGGTAATGGAATCCCCGAACGCCACGATCAGCTGGGTGTCGGCGGGGAGCTCCATGTCGACCGCGTCGAGAAAATACCAGGAGGTGGTGCTGAACGGGAAGGCCGCCTCGTCCTCGGCCTTGCCCCGCGCGCCGGCACCGGGCGCGGTGACATAGGACGTGGTGAGCGCCTTGGCGTGCCAGGTCATCGGGCCGCTGTCGCCGGCGATATGAAAGCTCACCGCCAGCCTGCGGCCGGCAAGCAACACGGTGTCCTCGCGGGCGAACGGCAGATCGACCGGGTCGCTCCAGACAAACTCTCCCGGCGCGATGGTGATGCTCGGCTTGCCGCCGAAACTCGTCGGCATGTTGGTACCAGGCATCAAGGCAGGGCCGCCAAGATGCAGTCCCGCATGGACGCCGTCGATGGTCAGGGGTTTTGTACCAAACACATTGGAGAAGCGCAGGCGCGCGCGCGGGCCAAAAATGTCGGGCTGCACGATGAGGCGGAACGTCTGGTCGCGGGCGCCGATCTGAGGATCCGGGAAGGCGAATTTCAGATCGGGCTGCGCCGACGGATTGCCGATCGGGTAGGGGCCCTGCACCGAACCTGCCCAGGTGGTGACCCATTTCTGCCCCGGCTGGGCTGCAGCAGCGAGCGGCACGAGGGCGACCGCGATGGTCATGAGCGCGAGCATGGACGCCATGGGGCTTCCTCGAGGTCATCGTTTGTTGACCCGATGATGGCCCGTGGCCGCTTGTTCCGGCAACTGCCTGGAATTCAGGAGCCCTGGCGCAGCCGCGCCAGCACCTTCAGCCCGGCATAGCCGTCGGCCGGCGACAGCCCGGCCTTGCGCTGGAAATTGCGCACGGCCAGCATGGTCTCGCGGCCGACCCTTCCATCGGTGCCGTCGGTGTCGAAGCCCGCCGCCGTGAGGCGGCGCTGGATCTCCTGCACCTCGGCGAGCGTCGGCGTGCGCTCCCCGCCTGGAAACTGCTGGACGAACTCGCCTTCGCCGCGGATGCGGTCGCCGAGATGCACGATGGCGAGCGCATAGGTGTTGGCCGGGTTGTAGGACTTCACCGCATAGAAATTCTGCGCCAGCAGGAAGACCGGACCGCCGGGGACCGGCTGCCACAGCCGCGCCTGCTCGCCCGGTCGCGGAAACGGCTGGCCGTTGGCCCGGCGCACCCCGCGCGCCTGCCAGGCGGAGATCGCCATCATGCCGCCGGACGCAGTCGCATGGCCTTGCGGTACCGTCACCTCGTAGCCCCAGCCTTCGCCGCGGCGATATTTCCCGCGCTTGAGCAGGTATTGGGCGGTGCCGGCAATCGCATCGTCGGGCGCACCGAACGGCGAGATGCGGCCGTCATGGTTGAAGTCGACCCCCATGTGCAGCCAGACTTCCGGCATCCATTGGGTATGGCCCATGGCGCCGGCCCACGATCCGATCATCTCCTCCGGGCTTGCCCAGCCGCGCTCGATGATGACCAGCGCGTTGACGAACTCCGTCTCCCAGTAGGAGCGCCGCCGCGGCTCGCCCCAGGCGAGCGCCGCCAGCGCCGGAATGATCGGTCGCATGTGTTTCGGGTTGACCACCACGTCGCCGAACGCCAACTCCATGCCCCACAGGCCGAGCATGATGTAGCGGTCGACCGCGTATTCGCGCTCGACGCGGGCAAGCAGGTCGGAATGCTCCCGGGCCCGCTCCTTGCCGGTCATCACGCGCCAGTCCGATACCCGGCGGTTGAGATATTGCCAGACCTCCTCGTGGAACTCAGGCTGCGCCTTGTCGAGCGCGTAGACCTTGGTGTCGGGCTTGACCGCGCCCATTACCCGATCATAGGTCGCGTCAGAGACGCCGCGCGCGCGCGCCCGCGGCCGAAAGCTTTCGACCCATTGGGCGAAACCCTGGCGCGCCTGCTGGCCGAGCGTCGGCCCGGCCACGGCGAATGTTGCCAGCGCCGCGAGGGCGGCCTGGAGAACGGCACGGCGGGCCAGCGAATCGGGCATGTCCGATGCTTCCATCGCGGCCCAGCCGAAATGTGGCAGGAGCCTTGATCTAATCCTTGGCGCGTTCCACGTAGCTGCCGTCCGAGGTCATCACCACGATGCGGGTACCGGGCACGATGTGCGACGGCACCCCGGTCTTCACGCCGTTCGACAGCAAGGCGGGCTTGTAGGAGGAGGAGGCCGTCTGGCCCTTCATTGTCGGCTCGGTCTCAACCACCTCCAGGACGACGCGCTGGGGAAGCTCGATCGCCACCGCGATGCCCTCGTGGACGCTGAGCGTGACCTTCATGCCCTCCTGCAGGAACGCCGCCTGGTCGCCGACGATGTCCTTGGGCACCGCCACCTGGTCGTAGGTCTCGGCGTTCATGAAATGGTAGCCGTCGGCGTCGCTGTAGAGATACTGGTACTCGCGGTCCTCCACATGGGCGCGCTCGACCTGCTCGGTGGTGCGGTAGCGCTCCGACACTTTCACCCCGTCGCTGATCCGGCGCATGTCGAGCTGGGTGACCGGAGTGCCCTTGCCGGGATGGATGTTCTCCGCGGTCATGATCACATAGAGCTTGCCGCCGATGTCGACGATGTTGCCCTTGCGGAGCGAGCTGGCGATGACTCTCACGATTTGTCCTCGATTACCTTCTGCGGGCCTCGTTGCGTCACGGGCCGCTGTCGGCGCGCAACATAGCGATCCTGCGCCCGTTCGCCAGTCATTTCGGCGGCGATTCCGGCGGCTGGCCGGGCTCCGCTGATGAAGGCCGCGTCGCCCTGGTGGGCCCCCGACGTCCTGGCGGACCGAAGGCCCTTCCTTGCCGTCCGCGCCGCGATGCTCCGGGGCTTGCGGGGATTCTTCGAGGCGCGCGGTTTTACCGAGGTGGAGACCGCGATTCTGCAGGTGTCTCCCGGCAACGAGGCGCATCTGCATGCCTTCGCGACGGACATCATCGGCGCCGACGAGACCCGCTCGCGGCTCTATCTGGCGACCTCACCGGAATTCGCCCTGAAGAAGCTGCTCGCCGCGGGCGAGCCAAAGCTCTTTCAATTCGCCAAGGCGTTCCGCAATCGCGAGCGCGGCGCCCTTCATCACCCTGAATTCACGCTGCTTGAATGGTATCGCGCCGGCGAGCCATACGGAACCTTGATGGAGGACTGCGCGGCGCTCATCGCCGAGGCGGCCGAAGCCGCCGGGGCGAGCGTGCTGTCGTTTCGCGGCCGGGCCGCCGACCCGTTCGCAGCGCCCGAGCGGCTCACCGTCGCGCAGGCGTTCGAAAAATTGGCCGGGATCGACCTCCTGGGCACGCTCGACGGGATCGACACCGATCGCGATTCCCTGGCGGCGGCCGCCGCCGCGGCAAAAATTCGCGTAGCGCCGGACGATACCTGGAGCGACATTTTCAGCCGCATCCTGGTGGAGCGGATCGAGCCCGATCTGGGCATCGGCCGCCCGACGATCCTCTACGAATATCCGGTGGCCGAAGCCGCGTTGGCACGGCCGACCGCGCATGATCCGCGGGTCGCCGAGCGTTTTGAGCTCTATGCGTGCGGGGTTGAGCTGGCGAACGCGTTCGGCGAATTAACCGACCCGGTCGAGCAGCGCCGGCGTTTCGAAATCGAGATGGCGGAAAAGGAACGCGTGCACGGCGAGCGCTATCCGGTCGACGAGGATTTCCTTGCCGCATTGGCCGGAATGCCGCAGGCGAGCGGCATCGCGCTCGGCTTCGACCGCCTGGTCATGCTGGCGACCGGCGCGGCGCGGATCGAGCAGGTGCTGTGGACGCCGGTGGCCGAACGTGGGACATCGCCGCCATGACGTCGCTGGCGAAAACCTTGCGCGAGCCCGCCGAGCTGGTCGAGGCAGGGCTCGTCTCCTCCGAGCGCCTGCCCGATCTCGAGCGCGTCGCCGCGCGCTATGCGGTGGCCATCACGCCGGCAATGGCCGAGCTGATCGACCCTGCCGACCCCGACGATCCGATCGCCCGGCAGTTCGTTCCGGATGCGGTCGAGCTCGAGGCGTCGCCCGAGGAGCGTGCCGATCCGATCGGCGACACCGTTCACAGCCCGGTCGACGGCGTCGTCCACCGCTATCCCGACCGCGTGCTGGTAAAGCTCGTGAATGTCTGCGCGGTTTATTGCCGGTTCTGCTTCCGCCGCGAGACGGTGGGGCCGCAGAACGGCGGCATGCTGTCACCCGAGGCGTTTTCCGCGGCGCTCGCCTACATCGCGGCACGTCCGGAGATCTGGGAGGTGATCCTGAGCGGCGGCGATCCCCTGGTGGCCTCGCCGCGCCGCCTCGGCGAGGCGATGCGGCAGCTTGCCGCGATCGACCACGTCCGGGTAATCCGCCTGCACACGCGGCTGCCGGTGGTCGACCCGGCCGGCGTCACGCCGACCCTGTTGCGCGCTTTGAAGACCGGCAAGGCGACCTATGTGGCGCTGCACGCCAACCATCCGCGCGAGTTTTCCGTGGCGGCGCGCCAGGCCTGCGCCCGCATCGTCGACGCCGGCATCCCGATGCTGAGCCAGACCGTGCTGCTGCGCGGCGTCAACGACGATGCGGCCACGCTCGCCGACCTGATGCGGGCGTTCGTCGAGTGCCGGGTGAAGCCGTATTATCTGCACCATGGGGATCTCGCGCCCGGCACCTCGCGCTTCCGCACCACCATTGCCGAGGGTCAGGCGCTGATGCGGGCGTTGCGCGGCCGCCTGTCTGGCGTGGCGCAGCCGACCTATGTGCTCGACATTCCCGACGGCTACGGCAAGTCGCCGATCGGCCCGAGCTATCTCAGCCCCACCGGCGAGCAAACGTTTTCGGTCGAGGATTTTTCCGGCCGGCGGCATGCCTATCCGCCGGCGGGCGGGACGGATGAGTGACGCATCAGCCGTTCACCCGCACCAGCAGCTTGCCGAAATTGGCACCCTTGAGCAGGCCGATGAACGCCTCGGGTGCCTTCTCCAGGCCCTCCACCACATCTTCGCGGTACTTGATCTTGCCCTCGCGGAGCCAGCCGGCGACGTCGCGCTCGAACTCGCCCGCATGGGCGATGAAGTCGCGGACAATGAAGCCGCGCAGCGTCAGGCGCTTCGTCAGCACGTTGCGCATGATGAGCGGGGTCCGGTCGGGTCCGGGCGGCAGGTCGGTGTCGTTGTAGTGGGCGATCAGCCCGCACACCGGGACGCGGGAAAAATCGTTGAGCAGCGGCAGCACCGCATCCCACACCGCCCCGCCGACATTCTCGAAATAGACATCGATGCCCTTTGGGCAGGCCTTGGCCAGATCGTCGGCGAGGGTGGGGGAGCGGTGGTCGACCGCCGCATCGAAGCCGAGCTCCTCCACAAGGTAGCGGCATTTGTCGGGTCCGCCGGCGATGCCGACGGCGCGGCAGCCCTTGATCTTCGCGATCTGGCCGACCGCGGAGCCGACCGGCCCGGCGGCGGCGGCCACTGCCACGGTCTCGCCCGCCTTGGGCTGGCCGATGATCATCAGCCCCGTATAGGCGGTCATGCCCGGCATGCCGAGGATGCCGAGTGCGGTCGAGATCGGGGCCCGGCCGGGATCGAGCTTGCGCAGGCCGGTTCCGTCGGACACGGAAAAATCCTGCCAGCCGGCATAGCCCGAAACGATGTCGCCCACCGCATAGTCGGGCCGGCGCGACGCCACCACCTCGTTGACGGTGCCGCCCACCATGGTCTCGCCGACCTCGACCGGCTTGGCATAGGAGCGCCCCGCGCTCATCCGGCCGCGCATGTAGGGATCGAGCGAGAGCCACAGCGTGCGCAGCAGCACCTCGCCGTCGCGCGGCTCGGGAGCGGGGGACTCGACGAGCTTGAAATCGCTCGGCTTGGGCGCGCCGATCGGGCGCGAAGCCATGACGATCTGGCGGTTCTTCGGGTTTGCCATTGGAATGTCCTCGCGTGAGCTGCGCCGGCCGGCGGTCGACGCCGGCACCCCGCGCCAGCGTATCAGATCGCCGGCGCGTGGCGCAGCCGAATGCGAGGGAGAAAAGGCTCACACCAGCTTGAAGATCGCCAGCACCAGGGCGGCCTCGGCCAGGAAGCCGACCGTGAAGGCCGCCGTGCGCAGCCCGGGGATGCCCAGCGTATAGACCAGGTAGTGGGCGAGCCGCGCCCAGAAATAGGCCGCGCAGGCGGTTGCCGTGGTTGCCGTCGAGATGCCGAGGGCGTGTGCGGTGAGCACCAGCGGCGCGAAGATGACCAGGTTCTCGACCGCATTGGTGTGCGCCTTCATCTGCCGCACCGCCCAGGCCGATTGCGGCTTGTCCCCCGGGCTCGGATTGGCGAGCGTCTCCATCAGCCCGCGGCAGGCCACGCGATCGAGGATGTAGGGCACCCAGAACAGAGCGGTCATCGCGACGGTGAGCGTGAGCCAGAACAGCTCTTTGGACATGATTTCCCTCCCCATGCAGATCTGGGCCGGTACGGCCTGCCTTGAGCATGCTCGCCCGCCCCGCGGTCAAGCATGCAGAGACTGCTGACGCTGTTCAACCGGATTGGTAGCATGTTCCCGGAGCGCGTGGGACCGGCAGCTTGGCAATGCGCGCCAACCGGGAGTGAACAATGATCGTCTTGCACCGCATCATCGCCACGGCGATCCTGGCTCTGGCCGTCTCCGCCCCGGCGCACGCCGCCGACGCCGTCAGGATCGGCGTCATCTATCCGCTGAGCGGCAATGCGGCGAGCGCCGGCAGCTCGGCCAAGGATGCGGTCGAGCTCGGCGCCGAGCTCGTCAACGGGGTTCATCCCGAGCTCGCGGCGCTGCCGTCGGTGGGGCAGGGCGGCCTGAAGAACCTCGGCGGCGCGGCCATCCAGCTCGTCAATGCCGATCACCAGGGCAACCCGTCGATCGGCCAGAGCCAGACGCTCCGGCTCATCACCCAGGACAAGGTCGCCGCCATGCTCGGCGCCTACCACTCCTCGGTGGCGCTGACCGCGACTGCGGTGGCGGAGCGCTACGGCACGCCGTTCCTGGTCGCGGATTCGGTGGCGCTGAACATTACCCAGCGCGGCTTCAAGTGGATCTTTCGCAGCGGCCCGATCGCGCCGGACTTCGCCAAGGCCTATACGGAGTTCCTGAGCGGGCTGAAGCAGGCCGGCCGCAAGGTCGACGCCATCGCGCTGGTCAACGAGAACACCGAGTACGGCACCTCGGTGGCGGCCTCGATCGTCGAGGCCGCCGGCCGCACCGGCATCAAGATCGCGGCGCAGATCCCCTACAACGCCAACAGCTCCGACGTCTCCGGCCAGGTGCTGCAGCTGAAAACGCTGCAGCCCGACGCGGTGATCTTCGTGAGCTACACCGCCGACACCATTCTGTATTTCAAGACGATGAAGAGCCTCGACTACCTGCCGCCGATGATCATCGGCGACGATGCCGGCTTCTCCGACCCGTCCTTCATTCCCACGGTCGGTGAGCTCGCCCAGGGCGTGATGAACCGCAGCGCCTGGGACCTCGGCCAGCCCGGCAGCACCACCGACAAGATCAATAAGCTGTTCAAGGCCAAGACCGGCCGCGACCTCGATGACACCAGCGCCCGCTGGATGCAGGGTTTTCTCACCCTCGCCGACGCCATCAACCGCGCCGGCTCGACCGATCCGGCGAAAATCCAGAAGGCGCTGGTGGAGACCAACCTCGCACCGGAGCAGCTGATGATCGGCTATCGCGGCGTGAAATTCGACGAGACCGGCCAAAACACCCTGTCGGCGACCTACCTGATCCAGCTCCACGGCAAGGAGTATAAGGCGGTGTGGCCGGAGAGCCGGGCGACCGCCAAGCTGCAATGGCCGATGACGGGGTGGAAGAAGTAATCGGCCTATTGCGGGAAAGGATGGGTCGTGCGTTCGTGGCCGATCGTGCTGGTCGACCGTGGCCGCAGATGAAGGCCACGTCATCGCCGAGCGGCAGCAGCTTCGTCCTGATCGGGCCGATGCGGTCGTTCTGTTCGCACTCCAACCGCGCATGTGGTGACGTGCGGTCGTGTCCGTGTGTGTCCTAAATACCTCACAACTTCTGAATCTCGTCCACGGCGCCCCATTAGGGGTTGCACTCGACAATACCGCGTGTTTCGCTGACCGAAAGAAGGCGCAATAAAGCAGGGTCTCATATCAGGGGGACGGAGATGCTGTCAGCGCGAGCCGTTGCGGCTGCGTGCATTGGGCTGGCCACGATGCTGGCCGGCTGTGATGCGCTCGACCGACGATACTTTCGGGAAGGGGTAGGCACCGAGCTCTACACCGCAGAGCTTCCCGACCGGACAAGTCTGCAGGAATTGTATTTGCGATATATCTGCCAGCAAGCCGGGCTCGCGACGACCCCGAGCGGCGAGGCAATACCTTTCTGCGATTTCGCCGGCGCTGGCTCGATTGGCTGGACGCTGCTCGTTCAAGCAGGATTGAACGACATCGACCAGCGCTGTGATGCCTACCTTACCTGGCTTGATTACAAGAAGCGCGTGTCCTCCTCAGTTCTGCAGCAAATTCAGGACACGGCAACGGCCACCAGCTTGATCCTCGACGCAACAAGTGTCAGCGCCAAGGGTATCGCGATCGTCGGAGCGGCGTTCGGGATCGCGGCACACACGTTTACGAATTTCAATTCGCGCCTTCTGCTGGAGGTTGATCAGTCAACCGTCCAAACCGTCGTTTTGACCCGGCAGCAGCAATTCCGCCAGGATTTACCGAAGGTCGTAGATAACCGCGCGGCAGCAGTCTATGCGCTACGGTCTTATTTGCGTCTCTGCATGCCGATGACGATCGAGACGCAGATCAACACGACGGTGAAGCTCTTCGAGCGCGGGGGGCCTGGCGCGCTCGCGGACGCTGCTGACCATCCAATGATCGACGCACGCAATGTGAGGACTGCGACGATCCGTGACGTGAACGCCCCAATGACACGGCCGTTTCGAGCGCCGATCAATACCGATACGGTCAGGGTCGGAAGTTTCGAAAAACGCCTTGTCGCGAGCGATATTCGCGGCTTCCAGTGCCTTGTTGGTCAGCCCCAAGACGGCAAGTTCACTGCAGCGACGCGTGCCGCTGTCATGAAATTCCTCAAGGACAAACAAATTAAGGACTCGGCATTTCCGGATCAGATCACAGCCAAGGACGGTACTAGGTTGAGGGACGCGCTGGACAGCCGAACCGACTGCTGAGAGTTGCCGGTCTAACCAGCGGTACGCGGTGGTGATGTCGAGGGGAGAGAGAAATGCCGATCAAGGATAACGACACTTTCGCGCGCGAGTGTGTGCTGCAAGGCATTTTTCTGGGAGTGAACGCCCATTATCTGCTGGCAACAGCCAAATTGCGGTCCGGCATCAATGATAATACAGCGGGCGACCAAATCGGGCCCTACCGGGTGACCCAGACGTTCTGGGATGCCAATGGCATGGCGTCCGATCTCGAGATCGTGCTCGATTCCAACGACATAAACAGCTGGAGATTGCAAGTTCTGTTCGCTGCCCTCACCGCATTTCGCGCTCAAAATCGCCTGCTGGACCAGCTCGGTGATTTTCCCAGCGCCGTTCAGCTTTACCGAGAGCAATGGTCAGACAATGCGGCCGATCTGCCCACGACTCTCCAGGCCGCCTTTGACGCGACCGCAACGCTGGTCGACCCGGCAACCATGAAAGTGCTGGATCTGGCGGCTGTTCCTGCCGAGTCGTCGGTGATCACGGACGTCAACGACCAGGCTTCGACGCCGGGGGACGACAAGAGCAAGGTGGTCCCCGCGAAGGGAGAGGAACTCTTCCTGTCCAAGGCTCCGATGATCATGGAGCAACTCGTCCATGATTTTGCCCTCGAGCCGTTTCAGGCGGCTGGAATTCTCGGTAATATCGGGCTTGAGTGCGACGGTTTTCGGCTGATGCAGGAGGCCCATCCAATCGGTGGGGGACGCGGCGGTTTCGGGTGGTGCCAATGGACCGGCGATCGCCGAAACAACTTCGAGACGTTCTGCCGCACGCAGGGGCTCGATCCGACCTCCGACGAGGCGAATTACGGATTCCTCAACCGGGAGCTTCACACCACCGAGAAGGGCAGCATCGATGCCTTGAAGCAGACAGCGGGTTTGATCCAGGCGGTACATGTATTCGAGCAAAAATTCGAGAGAGCGGCGGCCGGGCTCGAGCATTTCGACCGACGCGAGCGGTGGGGCAAGCTGGCTCTCGACAATTTCAAGCAGCAATTGCCGACAGCGGTTGCGAAACTGCTCGACCCAGACCTGAGATTTAAGGTCCTCAGCACCGCGATTTCCGGAACCAAGCACTTCTGGGTCGTCGAGCAGTTCGGCGAGCCGGGAGGACAGTTCCTCATCATTCAGGAAGGTAGTCAACCGCCTCGGATCCTGGCGCAAGATCCAAAGGTGATTCCGATCAGCTCGGAGCTCATTCCGGATCCGGTACCTGCCGCGAGCGCCGCCGCGCTTTCTGGAACGGAAAAACCGGCAGGAAACCCGCATCCGACGATATCCGGCATTGTCAAGCCGGCCACGGACGACGAAGCCGCTCAACGTGTTTTCGACAAGGCCAAACAAAGCGATGAGCATCTGATCACGCGAAATGTACCAGGCACGCGAAACGGGCACGTCGCTTGCGCATTTGCGGTAAACGAGGTCGTCCGACAGGCGCTCGGCAAGCCGATCGGTGGTGGCCTCAGCACAGCTAGAATGGGCCAAATCCTGCGCGACAATCACACCCGGGTGGATGACAGCCAAATCGGCCCCGGTATGGTCGTCATCTCTCCCACGCAGGGCGGAAACGTCGGGCATGTGGGCATCGTCGGCGCTGTCAAGAATCCACTTTCAAGCACGACAATCTTCTCCAACAGCTCGGCACGCGGCGTCTTCTCCCATAAGTTCACGATAGGCACATGGAAAAACTTCTATCGGGTCCATAAGGGGCTCCCGGTATTGTTCTTCGCCTTGCAGGCCAAGAACCTCGGCAAGTGATGGTGGAAGTGCCATAACAATCCTAATAGGGACGACGCCGAATTAGTCGGGAAATACCGCCAAAGCCGACAAGGTGCGACGGCTGTTCAAATTCAATCTCGTCAGCATCGCAATTCGGGAGCGCGATCTTCTCGGCGCCAGCGCTCATCAGCAACTTGTTGCGGCGTCAGAGGATAACCCCGCGTGGTGAGCGCGCTCGCCGCGCAGGCGATGACCCGCCGGCATTCGACGTATCAGTCGAGAGACCCTCGTGCAGTCGAAGACGAGGGAAAAAACTCTCAGACCAGTTCGAACTCAACCGTGCGGGCTCGACCGAGCCGGGGCGGATCCAGAAGGCGCTGGTGGAGACCAATCTCGCCCCGGAGCAGCTGATGATCGGCTATCGCGGCGTGAAATTCGACGAGACCGGCCAAAACACCCTGTCGGCGACCTACCTGATCCAGCTCCACGGCAAGGAGTACAAGGCGGTGTGGCCGGAGAGCCGCGCGACCGCCAAGCTGCAATGGCCGATGACGGGGTGGAAGAAGTAGGATGGGTAGAGCGCACTTGCGCGAAACCCATCATTGCCGCCGATGGGTCTCGCAAGCGCTCGACCCATCCTACCGCAGGAACGGGTTGGTCGCGCGCTCGTGGCCGATCGTGCTGGTCGGGCCGTGGCCGCAGATGAACGCCACGTCGTCGCCGAGCGGCAAGAGCTTGGTCCTGATCGAACGGATCAGCTCATCGTGGTTGCCGCCGGGAATGTCGCTGCGGCCCACCGAGCCGCGAAAAAGCGCGTCGCCCACCACGGCGAACCGCTGGGCGGCGTTGTAAAGCGCGACGCTGCCGGGGGAGTGTCCGGGGCAATGCAGCACGGCGAAGGTCAATTCGCCGACCTGGACCTGATCAGTCTCGTCGAGCCAGCGGTCCGGGGTGACGTCGCGCGAACCCGCGATGCCGAACGCGCGGCCGCTGTCGGCGAGGCGCTCGAGCAGAAAAAGATCGGCGCGGTGCGGGCCCTCGATCGGAACCTCGAGGCGCTCCTTGAGCTCGGCGGCACCGCCCGCATGGTCGATATGGCCATGGGTGAGCCAGATCTTGTCGACCGTCACGCCGGCCTGCCGCACCGCCTCCTCGATCCTCGGCAGGTCCCCGCCAGGGTCGATCACCACGGCGCGCTTCGTCGCCTCGCACCACAGGAGCGTGCAGTTTTGCTGGAAGGGGGTGACCGGGACGATGGCGGCACGGGCCTGGGACATGGAAGCCGAAAACTCCCCCTCCGGGTCCGGCATGAGGATACCGGCGCGGTCTTGTGGCTGTCGGGGGCAACACATACCGTCCGGGGCCGCTTTGGCAAGATGCGGTCATCGGCGGAAGCCGGGATCACGGCTATCTTTATGAGATATTCGTCAATGTTTGGCGCCAATACCGGGCTAGGGGAGAGCGTCAGTCGCGATTCGTCCTATTGAACCCCGGCGCCATCGTCATTACTCTGCGGTCTTGCGTGCCCAACATGGAATGGGCAAGGAATGTCAGCGCGCATTGGCAAGATCATCGTGGCGCTCGGCCTGGGCGTCGGCCTTTCCGGCTGCCTGACGACCCAGCAGCCGCCTCCCGATCCGGCCGCGACCGCCGCCAACGATGCACGGCTCCGGGCGCAGCAGGAACGCGAGACCTCCACCAATCGTCTGCTCGCCCGCTACGTCGCCTGCGTCCGCGCCGCCTTCGCCGACCAGTACGACAAGAACGTGGACAAGACCGCCGCGGCCGAGCAGGCGTTCGCGGCCTGCGCCAGCGACGAGCAGGCCCTCAATGCCTGGTTCGCCGAAAATCCCGTGGCCTCGGCGCCGATCCGGACCAGCATGGCCGACCGCAAGCAGCGGCTCAAGGGCGAGCTCATTTCCCAGTATCCGTGACCGCGCAAGACGTCTCGGTACGCCGTCCGGCACACGGGCTCGGGGTTTCAATCCGTTGGCGCAAGTGGCCGGCGCGGGCCGGACGCGCCGTCCAGCGACCGGCTGATGCGGGTGACGATCGCGTCCCACGATCTGGTCTCGCGCTCCGGATAGTAGAGGTAGATGCAACGGATCGTCGGCGCTTGCCCGCCCGCGAAATTGCACCGGCTGTAGAATACCTGGCCCTCGTTGATGCCGGAGATGGCGAAGAACCGGCTGGTCACGCGCGAATAGTCCAGGATGCGCTTGTCGATGGCGAGGTGGCGGTCGAGATAGCTTCGCGGCGTCTCGCGCGTGGTGTTGCGCAGGCTGTAGACCTCGAGCACGGCGCGATTGTCGGCGGTGCGGAATCTCCGGCCCTCGCCCTCGTGCGGCCGACCGTCCTCCTCGGAAAAGATGCCCGCCGGATAGCTCACCGACGTGCCGGATCCCGGCTCGACATATCGCGACCAGCCGGCTGCGGCGCCGCCGTCGGCGCGGTCCGCCGATCGGTCTTGCGCGGTCGCCGGGTCCGGCAGCCCGATCGCCGCCGCCATCCCGAGCGCTGTGAGGATTCTTCGGCCGCCACCGGGCATCCGCCTTCTCCCGATCGTGATTGCTCAAGACGTCGCAGGCCCGGCTTTGGTTCGCCGTCCGACCGTGCGGCAGCCCGCCACGTGCAGACATTACGTGCGAGGCGGCGGATGGTTTCGCGTTCCGCTCAACTAATTGCTTGTCGAAGCCCGGCCGGTCGCCAAGGCGCGAAGGGCGGCCTTCAGCGCCGCTTGCGCTGTCGCGGGCGGCGCTCCGTCAGCGGCGTGGGCGCGTAGAGGCGGACCAGCTCCTGCACCGTCGTGACGAGCCGCTCGCGCAGCTCCGAGGGTTCCACGACCTCGGCGTCGGCGCCGAGCGCGATCAGACCGGACGCGGCCCGCTCGACCAACTCGATCGGAATCGTGACCGTGACCCAGCCCTCGGCATCCGCCGGTGTCGCCGTCTCGGCGGCCGCCTGAGCGACGAGTGAGCCGAGGACGTCGAGCTTGGCGAGGCCGCGCGCCGTCACGCGCAGCGTGGCGTTGGAATGGTAGACGCTGGTTTCGAACGCGCGTGATGACGTGATCCAAAAGCGCGCCAGGTCGAAATCCTGTGGCCGTTCGAACAACTCCTCGGTCACTGCAAGGTCGATGAAGTTCGAGATGCGATAGGTGCGCGGCTGATCGCCGACCTGGGCGACGAGATACCAGACGCCCGCCTTGAGCACGAGGCCGAGCGGCTGCAACCGGCGCTCGACCGCGCCCTCGGCGCGCCGGTAGTGCACGTCGAGGCACTTCTCGTTCCACACTGCGTTGGCGATTGCCGGCAGCAGCTTGGCGTCATCGGCACTGCGGAACCAGCCGACGGGATCGAGGTGGAACCGGGCGGCGACGCGGCCTGCATTCGCGCGCGCCCGTTCGGGCAACGCCGCGCTCAATTTCAGTTGTGCCGCTGTGAGCACGTCGGCGAGCCCGAGCTGTGCGGCGGGTCCCGGCAGCCCGGCAAGCGACAGCGTCTCGGCCTCGGCGGGCGAAAGCCCCGTGAGCTTGGTGCGGTAGCCGTCGAGCAATTGGAATCCGCCGCTCGGGCCGCGATCGCGCATAGATCGGCACGTCCGCGGCGCTGAGCTGATCGACGTCGCGATAGATGGTGCGAACCGAAACCTCGAACTCGCTCGCCAGCGCTTCGGCCGTCATCCGGCCGCGGGCTTGCAACAGCAACAGGATCGACAACAGCCGGCTGGCTCGCATTTCCACAGCCTAGCAGAAATACCTGACACGCGTTGACAGGTATGGCGGCGCATAACCGGGACAGCAATCGCCGAGGCCGTCACGGGTCGGCAAAACATGACCTAACCAACTGAAGAAACAACGATATTTCTTTCAGGTGGCCGCAACGCAGAGAACAGGAGGCGATCATGTCGACACTATTGTCAGAGCGCCGTCAGCCGATCACCGCGCCCAAGCTTCGCGACCGAGGTCCCGCGCAACGTGCGACCCCGCGGGCATCGGCAAGGCACCAGCCCGCGGCCGCGGTTTCCGGTTGGCCGGTCGAGGCGCCGCGCGCGAGCTGGCGCCGGATCCTGGGCTTGATGGTCGCGACGCTGCGCGAGTGGCGCCGCCGCAACGGGGAGCGCCGCGAGCTCGCCAGGCTCGACGAGCGGACCCTGCGCGACATCGGCCTCGATCCCGGCGTCGTCGACTACGAGGTGCGCCAGTCGTTCTGGCGGCCACTTCGCGATTGGCGAGATTGATCGCCATGGCGTAGGTGGCGCGCCCTACGGGAATCGAACCCGTGTTTCCGCCGTGAAAGGGCTTCTAAAGTGTTCATATGCGTCTATTTATGTTTTCGGAACCCTCGCTAATACCGATGAAATGTGCATTTACGTCTGCCCTTGTCCATAGCCGTTCTTCCACGTATATTGGACCCGTATTGGACCCGAGCGGCCCGGCGCCATCCGCTCGCCGGCCTGTTCGAGTTATCGTTGTAGCGGCCTCGCGGCCTCGATCCTGACGTCGGCTTACTTTGACGCGGTATCAAAGGGTTACGCCGATCCGAGCCGCGTCTTTTTTTAAAAAAAATGGTCAAATTTTTTGCCGTTTGGGCCGCGATGCTGTACACTGTTCTCAGGAATGCTGAACAAAACATAGGGCAAGTTATGGCTGCCAAAGGGAAAAAGGTGGAAGCAGCCGCCTATATCCGAACGTCGTCGGCGGCCAACGTCGGGGCGGATAAGGACAGTGACAAGCGCCAGCGCGTCGCCATTGAGGGCTTCGCCAAGCGGGGCGGATTCGTCCTGGTCGATGAATTCAACGATCCAGCGGTAGCGGCGCGGACCCTATCGAGACGAGGCCGGGCTTTGGGGCGCTGCTCGACAAAATCGAGGCCAACGGCGTGCGTACCGTGATTATCGAGGATGCTTCGCGCTTCGCCCGCGATTTGGTGACGCAAGAGCTGGAATGTTCGCTAATCAAGCGCGGCGTGCGCGTGCTTACCGCAAACGGCGACGATTTGACGGACAGCAGCGACCCGTCGCGCAAGATGATGCGACAGATTGCGGGATCGTTTGCGGAATATGAGAAAGCCCGCCTTGTCGCGAAGCTGAAAGCCGCCCGCGAACGTAAGCGCGCGCGTGACGGCAAGTGCGAGGGCGCCAAGTCCCACGCCGAGCTTCGCCCCGATGTCGTGGCGCTTGCTCGCTCGCTGCGGCGCCGCAAGCGAGGCAATTCGCTGCGCGGCATCTCCGCGGAGTTGGCACGCCTGGGGCACCTGAATTCCAACGGCCGTCCGTTTTCGGCCGCCTCCGTCCGCAACATGCTCTGACGCTGCACCGCCTTTCACCTGACACCGAGGGACATCCGATGACCGACGCGACCACGCCGCGGCGGCGGAGAACGATTCCGCCGAAAGCCAAGCTGCCTAGCCTGACCTCGCTCGACGGCCGCACCAGCTTGGCGCGGCAGGCAAGTAGGTACAGCGCGAACTCGCGGCCGACCTCGGCGACGACCTGACTGGGGCGCAACAAATCCTGGTGACCCGCGCTGCTTTGCTGAATGCCTTCTGCGAGGCTTCAGAGGCTCGCTGGCTCGCTGGCGCCGGCGACATGGACCCATCCTACCCCGGCGCGGTGAGCGCGCTCAGGCACGTCCTGGCGCAACTGGGCATCTATCGCGTTGCCCGCAAGGTCGGCGCGACGTTGGGCGACATTCTGCGAGACACTGACAATGGGTGAAGCACTTGCGCCCGGTGCGCTGGACCGTTGGCGGCGGGAGCCGGCAGCGTTCGTTACCGAGACGATGCGCGACCCGGAAACCGGTAAGCCGTTCGTGTTGCTCGATTCCGAGCGCCTGTTTTTGGAGCACGCTTTCCGGCTCGATGAGTCCGGGCGGCTGGTCTACCCCGAACACGTCTACTCGGCGCCGAAGAAGTCCGGGAAGACGGCTTTCGGCGCCATGATGTGCCTGACGGCGACGCTGGTCTATGGCGGCCGTTTCGCGGAGGGCTACTGCGTCGCCAACGATCTCGAGCAGGCACAGGGCCGCGTGTTCCAGGCGTGCGCCGCATCGTTGATGCGTCGCCGCTGCTAGCCGCGAGGCGACGATCACGAGCGACCGAATCGAGTTCCGGCGACCGGCGCGACCATCACGGCGATTGCGTCGGATTACGCGGGCGCGGCCGGCGGCAATCCGACCATCAGCTTTGACGAGCTATGGGGCTACACGAGCGAGCGTTCGCGCCGCCTGTGGGACGAGATGGTGCCGACCCCGGCGCGCAAGTCTCGATGCGGCTGACCGTGACCTACGCGGGCTTCGCGGCGAGAGCGCGTTGCTCGAAGAGATGTACAAGCGGGGCATAGCGCAGCCGCAGATCGGGCCGGACCTCTACGCCGGCGACGGGCTGTTGATGTTTTGGACGCATGAGTCCGGTCGCGCCATGGCAGGACGAGGCTGGCTTGCGCAGATGCGGCGGACGCTGCGGCACGAACCAATATCTGCGGATGATCGAGAACCGCTGGGTGACCGGCGAAGTCCGAATTCATTCCGCTGGCGGGATTGGGATGCTTGCGTCGCTGCCGATAGGTCGCCCACGTTCGAGGATCGCTCGCTGCCGGTTTGGGTCGGAGTCGATGCGAGTGTTAAGCGCGACATCACCGGCATTGCCGTAGTTTCGTTTGACGGCAGCCGGACCACCTTAGTCACCCACCGGATTTTTCAGCCGAGCGCCGCCGAGCCTCTCGATTTCGAGCGCACGATCGGCGCGACATTGCGCGATCTGAACAAGCGATTCCGCGGTGCGTGCCGTGCTGTACGACCCGTATCAGATGGCGGCGCTCGCGCAGGGACTAGAGCGCGACGGTTTGCCGATGAAGGAGTATCCGCAGACGCTCGGCAATCTGAGCGAGATGGCGAGCAATCTGTTTGAGCTAGTCCGGTCGCGCGCGTTGGTCACCTACCCGTCCGCGGAGCTACGGCGGGCCGTAGCGCAAGCCGTGGCACTTGAGACGGCTAGAGGCTGGAAGATCGCCAAAGAAAAGCAAGCCCATCGCATCGACATACTGATTGCGCTGGCGATGGCTGCGCTCGTCGCGGTGAAGCGAGACGAACAACGCGGTGAATTCGCCATCGGAATTATCAACGGCTACGGCGGCGCCGGCGCGGTAACGGTGCTCGGGAGTTCGCGTGGCCGCATGTCGGCCTTCTCGCCCGAAGGTGGACGGAACGATTGCATCCCGACCGTCAAAATCTGAAACAGCCGAGCGGAAAACGGTCCATGATCTGGGATCGTCTATTCGGCTCAAACGTAGGAGGTACCAAATGCCGACAGGAACAGTAAGGCTATTCGATAAGGAGAAAGGCTGCGGTTGCGTGCAAGACGATCGCGACGGCGCGGTTCACTTCTTTCATCGCGCGTGTGTCGCGCCAGAATACGTACCTCGCAAAGGTGATCGTGTCCTGTTCAATGTTCAGGTAGACCTGCGGAGTGGCCGACCAGAAGCACACCTCATTCAGTTGGTGGAGCCCTCGGCACATCGGAGGGATTAGCCGGGCGACGCGCCCGCGACTAATTTGTGGACCTTGGCAGCCCCTCTGGCTCAGATCGTTCGTTCGAGTTCCCGAAAGCGGCTGCTCTTCCGCGTGTAGTCGCTCCCGCGTGCATAATCAAAGCAGTGCGGTGCGGGTGTTGCCCGTCCTAGTTTAGCGGCCATTTCGACCGCGATGCTGAGGCCACCCCTCAAACTGAGGAATGAAACGCATGCCGAGGCAGATCGCGCGGAGTCATTGAATGGTCGCGGAGCTTGGGGCAGCAGTCTGCTTTCGGCCCATTCCGGCCATCGATGGCGGCAGCGCCCCGGATCGATGGGGCGGGTTTTGACCCGAAGCCGCCATTTGGCGCTGAATTACCTTTTGTTGGTTGCAAGCCTGCGAAATTCGTGACCGCGCTAGTATACTGCTTCACGCGATGCTCTTCGCTGTCAATCTTGCGGCAATATGATCCAGCGGGTGATACGAGAACCATGCGTCAAGCGACACATCTCATCCAACGCCAATCGTGTCGCCGTCATTGCCCGAGTAAAAATGGGGGGAAGTCAATCTGCGAAAGGCGGTCTTGCCGCGGAGGGTGCGATTTTGCAGCAGCTTTGTAACCAGAAGAGCAGGCGCTGAACATCCTTATGGAATTTCTCTCCGCTGAATTATCTCCAACCTCACCCATGCCGGGCTTTCATCCACGTCGCGAAGTGGCCACGCAATGCTACCCATCGCGAGCCGTAGGCTGGCGATCTCCACATTCGTCGGGTGTGGGCTGGAGACGGTGGCCATCGACGCCAACGCATCGATCAAGGATTGTTGCGTGTCAGGATCGACATCCTTGCGGTCCAGTCGGGCACGAAGGTCCTTCGCCGTCTCCGCCGCAGCCGGCGCATCCAGCCGCCCAGCGACGCTGCCCAACGCATTGATCAAGGATCGTTGCGTGCCAGGATCGACATCCTTGCGGTCCAGTCGGGCACGAAGGTCCTTCGCCGTCTCCGCCGCAGCCGGCGCATCCAGCCGCCCAGCGACGCTGCCCAACGCATTGATCAAGGATCGTTGCGTGCCAGGATCGACATCCTTGCGGTCCAGTCGGGCACGAAGGTCCTTCGCCGTCTCCGCCGCAGCCGGCGCATCGAGCCGCCCAGCGACGCTGCCCAACGCCTCGATCAAGGATTGTTGCGTGCGATTGCGAGGATCGACATCCTTGCTGCGGTCCATCGGGCACGAAGGTCCTTCGCCGTCTCCGCCGCAGCCGGCGCATCGAGCCGCCCAGCGACGCTGCCCAACGCATTGATCAAGGATCGTTGCGTGCCAGGATCGACATCCTTGCGGTCCAGTCGGGCACGAAGGTCGTTCGCCGTTCGCCGCAGCCGGCGCATCGAGCTGCCTAGCGACGCTGCCAACGCCTTGATCAAGCGATCGTTGCGTGTCAGGATCGTTACATCCTTGTAGGTGGAGTTCTGGGCACGACCAGGTCGTTCGCCGTCTCCGCCGTCAGCGGCGCAATCGGAGCTGCACCGACGCTGCCCAACGCATTGATCAAGGATCGTTGCGTGGCAGGATCGATATCCTTGCGGTCCAGTCGGGCACGAAGGTCCTTCGCCGTCTCCGCCGCAGCCGGCGCATCGAGCCGCCCAGCGACGCTGCCCAACGCCTCGACCAAGGATCGTTGCGTGAAAGGATCGACATCCTTGCGGTCCAGTCGGGCAAGAAGGTCATTCGCCGTCTCCGCCGCCAGCCGGCGCATCGAGCCGCCCAGCGACGCTGTCCAACGCCTTGATCAAGGATCGTTGCGTGTCAAAATCGACATCCTTGTGGTCGAGTTGGGCACGAAGGTCCTTCGCCGTCTCCGCCGCAGCCGGCGCATCGAGTCGCCCAGCGACGCTGCCCAACGCCTCGATCAAGGATTGTTGCGTGCGACGATCGACATCCTTGTCGGTCCAGTAGGGCAAAGGTCCTTCGCCGTCTCCGCCGCAGCCGGCGCATCGAGCCGCCCAGCGACGCTGCCCAACGTATTGATCATCAAGAATAGCCGCGTGTCAGGATCGACATCCTTGTGGTCGAGTCGGGCACGAAGGTCCTTCGCCGTCTCCGCCGCGGCCGGCGCATCGAGCCGCCCAGCGACGCTGCCCAACGCCTCGATCAAGGATTGTTGCATGTCAGGATCGACATCCTTGTGGTCGAGCCGGGCACGCAGGTCCTTCGCCGTCTCCGCCGCGGCCGGCGCATCGAGCCGCCCAGCGACGCTGCCCAACGCATTGAACAAAGATTGTTGCGTGTCAGGATCGACATCCTTGCGGTCCAGCCGTGAAATCACTCGACCTGTTAGGTCCTTTGCGGCAGCCGGCTCGATCGACGTAAAGGCTTTGATCCAGTCCGCCCCGGCATCTCGGAGCCTACCGGGGCTGTCCAGAAGCCGGTCCAAGACGCGAATCCGCACAGCGGGCGAGGCCCCCCAAAGCGCGACTACAGCAGCGCCGCCCTTGCGGCTGTCCTCGTTGAGTCCGTCCACGATCTGCGTCGATGCGCCGCGCAGTGTTACCTCGTACCGCAGCCAACCAGCACTGACGAGCAAAAGGACAAAGGGCAAGGCGCGTAGCGTGCTGATGGCGGCATAAGTACGATAGGGCCCGTACCTAAATCCGCCACGCGATTGCACCCGCGCCCAGGCGATCTTTGCTTGCACGCGCAGCGTTAGGAGGTTCCGATAGCGTTGGCGGATATTGCTCCCCGCCATATGCCAAGCTTCGTATCCATCCTGAACTTGGAGCGAAAGTATGTTGGCCGCCCGGTATTCCGCCACGACCGCCCGCGCAATGTAGTCGTGGTCGAGTTGCCAACGGCTGCCTCCGTCACCCGATGCCGGCTTTTCGCGGACGACCTCGTCGCGTTCCAAGCGGTCGAGTACTTTCTGGAGTTTCTGTGCATCCCCAACAACAGACGCGAGTTCGGCAAGCGACAGAACCTTGGTCTTGAGGCTGCCTGCCTCTGCACGGTCAACAAAGGCCGACAGCACTCACGCACATCGCCTTCGCTCAAGCCGCTTTCCGAAGCTGCACTGGTGATCGCGTCCCGGATATACAGTGCCTCGACCCCAGCGCCTGAAGCCGCGCGCCGATAATCCGCCAGCGTCAGCGACGCCAACTTACGGAGACCAAGAAATATAATGCGAACTTGTTGTGGCAGCACGCCGCTCGCCGATGCACCATGGCCGGTCATGTTGCGCTCAAGTTCTTTCTTCAGTCCGTCCAGCCTGCGTCTGGATTGGCAATCACATCTCCCTTTCCGTCGACCGCCGTGCTCTGCTCGAGCCACTGCGCAAGCCACTCCACATGCAGGCGGGTGACGGTAAAGCTCCTGGGCTGATCGGTCAGCCGAATGCTGTGAAGCCCTGCACTGGCGTCAGACCGCGTGATGACGAGAAGGCGAGCCGTCTCACCGCTCAGCAAGTTGTTAATTACTGCCCAGGTGCGATTGCGTCGCACGAGATCGGTAGGCTTGATCCAAGCCTTGCGGCGGTTCAGGAACTGTTCGCGCGCCGCGAGTTGGTAGTCGTCGAACTGGTCGAGGACAAGGATCGGCATACGTCCGAGGCGCGTCCCGATTCCTGTCAGGATAACTTGGACTGTGTCAGCGTTCACAGTGCCAATCGCCGGACGTTCGGTGAAACCGACCTTCGCTCGGTCCTCTGCCGAGAGCAAGGACCAAGCTGCGTCAAAGATCCTTCTCGCAAGTCCGGTATCCCAGTCACCGGAATAATCGGCTACAAATATCGGAACGCTTGCGGGATCTTCATTCAGCTTTGGTATTAGTCCAAACGCGACGAGAGACGATTTGCCGGAACCGAAGTCACCGTCGACCAACAGCAGATTGGAATCGTCGATCAAGGCTTTGAGGTTGGCCACATCGTCATCACGGCCAAGTAGGTCCTCACGCTTCCGGACGCGGAGATCGAAACGCTCCAGGCGCAGCAACCTGCTTTTCTTCGCAAGTGCGCGATATGCTGTCCACAGGCAGGCGCCCGCAGCAAGTAGCGGCGCGAGAATTGCCAGCGTTTCTGCGAACGCCTGATCCATGTAGTTCGCTAGGACGGGCGTCAACCACTTGACGCCGGCTGTTACGGCAGCAACGAGCGTTCCGATGGCCACAAGGGGGCCGACCGCAAGATCTAAAAGCTCTCGCAATTTTTTCGGGTCGGACAACATGATCAGCCCTTACGAAGCACTTACGGTCACTGCCGCAGCGATCGTGGGTGGCAAGCGGTGAACTGTGCTCGCGTGCTCACACAATCTGCCAACCCAGACAATACTCAGCCTGACGATGCCTTTTATGCCGCCTCGCGTTCGTCCATGGGAATGAAGGGGCGGCCCGCCACCACTGGAATGCGCCTTGATAATCTTCCCGAGGTTCCGAATGCAGTCTGGCAATGGGGCGGTCAACTCAAAGCCCCTCAAATCCCTGGGGGCGTCTTCCTTGATTTGTTCCTGCGGACTGATTCGTCAGGAGCACTAAGATAAGTATAGGTCGCTGACGAATTAGTCCGCGCTTTATGCAACCCAAGTTCGTAATATTTCGATTTACCCATGCCAAGCTTTTCCCACGGCTTTGATTGCCGTGCTTTATCCGGCGCTTGAATTTCCATCAAGCTGTCCCAGAGCTTAATGGCGCTCAAGAGGGAACGTGCGAGGGTGCCGGTCGGATGCTCGGCATTCGGCGGCTCGGTCATGGGCAGCCGGTTCCGAGTGTTGCAGATTTGCCACATTCATTCGCGGGGAAGCGGAGCTTTGGCTCGACGATCAAATGAAAGTGCGCCAAGTGATCCAATGTGAGGAGGCGGAAGAAGGATCACCCGGCGCACTTGCCTCGCTAATCGCGACGGGGCTTGTAGCATGTTCATGGTTTGTTCGCAATTGAGTTTCGGATCATTAGTTCCCGAGTGGCGAATTTTTGGGTGCCAAGCCATCAATAACGGCCTGGGTCTGGACGCGGGGATAAGGGGATCGCCCGCCGCGCCGTGCTGCCACCATGCGGGGTCAACAGTGCATGACGGAAAGCGGCTATCGTCCGTGATCCGCAGCTAGTTGTTAAGGTGTTTTCTGATTTTGCGATTATAGGACCAGTGGCGCCATCCTTCCAAAGCGACCACGAAACCGAAGCCCGCCACCACGACAGCAGTCCCGGCGAACAGTAGCAGGTCCACCCAATCACTTGGCGTCATCGGCCTCACGCTTCCTACGTCGGTTGCCGACAAGTTTAAACCGTGGGGGGCATTTCTCCAAGCCCGTCAGCGCCTCACTGGTGCGCTGGCGCGGTGCCGGCCTTTCTCGATACTGGACCCATTTTGGACCCGACAGGCGCGTCTTCCGCTAAGTCATTGATTTTGCTGGCGCGCCCTACGGGAATCGAACCCGTGTTTCCGCCGTGAAAGGGCGGCGTCCTGGACCGCTAGACGAAGGGCGCGGAGGCGGCGAGACGTATAGAGAGCTTTACCGGGGCGGGCAAGCGAACGGCCACTCTACGCGCCGGCGTCCCGGCCGCGCCCGTCACCAGTTCCCGGTATTCTTCATCGACGCCCAGGGCTCCTTGGGCGGCAGCGCATTGCCCTTCTGCAAGAGCTCGATCGAGTGCTTGTCGGGCGAGCGCACGAACGCCATGTTGCCGTCGCGCGGCGGCCGGTTGATGGTGACGCCCGCCTTCATCAGCCGGTCGCAGGTGGCATAGATATCGTCGACCTCGTAGGCGAGGTGGCCGAAATAGCGCGCCTCGCCATAGTCCTCGGTGTCCCAGTTGTAGGTGAGCTCGACCAGCGGGGCATCGCGCCCGGAAGCCTTGCTGCTGTCGACCAACGGCTTGTCCTCAGGGCCGGCGAGGAACACCAGCGTGTACCGGTTCTTCTCGTCGACCCGCCGGCGCACTTCCTGGAGGCCGAGCTTGTTGCAATAAAAATCAAGCGCTTCGTCGAGATTTTTGACCCGCAACATGGTGTGGAGATAGCGCATCGCTGAACCTCTTCATCCGGGTGGTCGTACTTCGCCGCTACCAATAATGTCGCCGGCCCGGGAATCATAGGGGGTTTTCCCGATGCGCAGGCGCCCGTTGGGCGCGGCGAGGCCGGCTCGAGCCGGCTTTTCCCCCGATTGCGCAATCGCCGTTCGCGTGCAGAAATGTGCCCCGCGCCGCTCTCTCGTCCTGGCAGGGCCCCATGATCGCGCCAGATATCGACACCGCCGTCGACCGCCTGCGTCACCTGTTCGACACGTCCGACGTCGTCCTGCCGTTCACCGGGGCCGGCATCTCGACGGAATGCGGCATTCCGGATTTCCGCTCGCCCGGCGGCCTGTGGACGAAGTACCAGCCGATCCAGTTCGATGCCTTCCTGGCGAGCCAGGAGATGCGCGACGAGTCGTGGCGGCGGCGCTTCGCCATGGAGGACCAGTTCGGCGCCGCCCGGCCGGGGCGCGGCCATCGGGCGCTTGCCTCGCTGTACCGGGCCGGCAAGACGCCGGCGGTGGTGACGCAGAACATCGATAACCTGCATCAAGCCTCGGGTTTTTCTGCCGAACATGTCGTCGAGCTGCACGGCAACACGACCTACGCGACCTGCCTGTCCTGTGCGCGGCGCTACGATCTCGACTGGGTGAGAACCAAGTATCAGGCGGGCGGCCGTGCGCCCGACTGCGGATGCGGCGGCTACATCAAGACCGCCACCGTGTCGTTCGGCCAAGCGATGCCGGAGGCCGAGATGCGGCGCGCCGAGGACCTGGCGCTCGCCTGCGATCTTTTCCTGGCGATCGGCTCCTCGCTGGTGGTGTGGCCGGCCGCCGGCTTCCCGTTGATGGCCAGACGAAACGGCGCGCGATTGGTGATCATCAACCGTGATGAAACCGAATTCGACGACATGGCCGATCTCGTCGTGCGCCAGGACATCGGTACGGTGCTGGAACCCTTCATTACCCCCGGCGTTGCCGGCTAACCACACTGTGGAAAGACCTGGGAAACGGCGGGGGTTTTCCGAATTTTGTCCTTTGCGGGGCGCGAGGCGGTGTTATGTTCGAAGTGCAGTTGATTCGTTGAAGCGCTCAGAAGAGGCGCCACAAAGCGGCGGCGTACGACGTCATGTCGTCGGACGGGATGAACCCGAAAGCATCTGGGGCAGACTTGGGGATCGAGCCGGACACAGTCGGTGATCTGACCGACGAGGCTGCTGGGCTGAGCGTGATCGAGCTCACCGGCGCCATAAAATGGTTCGATGTATCAAAGGGCTACGGCTTCATTGTCCCGGACAATGGGCTTCCTGACATCCTGTTGCATGTGACCTGTCTGCGCCGCGACGGTTTCCACACCGCCTACGAGGGCGCGCGCGTCGTCGTCGAGGTGCTGGAGCGGCCGAAAGGCCTGCAGGCGTTCCGCGTCGTCTCCATGGACGATTCGACCGCCGTCCATCCGGCGCAGATGCAGCCGCCGCGCACCCACGTCACCGTCGCTCCGACCAGCGGGCTCGAGCGGGCGCAGGTGAAGTGGTTCAATCGGCTGCGCGGCTTCGGCTTCCTGACGCGGGGCGACGGCACCCCGGACATCTTCGTCCACATGGAGACGCTGCGCCGCTACGGAATTACCGAATTGCGTCCCGGGCAGACCGTTCTGGTCCGCTTCGGACCCGGTCCCAAGGGACTGATGGCCGCCGAGGTGCGGCCCGACGGCGGCCCGCACGCGCTTGCCTCGCACTGAATTCCCGTGCCATTGAGGGCTGGTCGACGGCGTCAACCCGGTCCGCCGCCTTTGCCGCCGTCGCATGGCGGGCAGGAGCAGGTCGGCGCGGTGAAGCAAACGAGAATCGCGCGCTGACGATCCGATCCGAGGCGGCAGCATTCCAGGGTGTCAGGTCATGCGGTTGTGGGTGCGTCGCGTGCTGCTTCACGTCGCCATGGTGACGATAGCCTCCGCGCTGGCCGGGCTTTTCATCCCGGCCCGATCCGCCGATCTGCGCACCCTCGAAATCGTCAGCAGGAGCGGCGTTCACGTCTTCTCGGTCGAGCTCGCGGCCAACGACGAGCAGCGGGCTCGCGGACTGATGTTCCGCAAGGAGCTTCCCGAGGGCACCGGCATGCTGTTCGACTTCCAGCGCGAGCAGGAGATCACGATGTGGATGCAGAACACCCTGATCCCCCTCGACATGATCTTCATCCGCCGCGACGGGCGCATTCTGCGCATCGCCGAGAACACCGAGCCGATGTCCACGAAAATCATTCCGTCGGGAGGATCGGCGGTGGCGGTGCTCGAGGTCATCGGCGGCACGGCGAAGAAGCTCGGGATCCAGCCCGGAGACCAGGTCGCCCATCCGATGTTCCGGCGCTGACGCAAGGTTCGGCTCGTGTCGCGGCGACCCTAAGCCGAAGAGTCGCCGCGCGCTCGGGGCGGCCGGCTTGCTGGCTACGCCTGAACCGTGTATCCCGGCGCTGGCGGCGTGATCGCCGCGTTGGCGGGGCATAGCGCAGCCTGGTAGCGCGGGAGTTTTGGGTACTCCAGGTCGCAGGTTCGAATCCTGCTGCCCCGACCACGGGGCGTCGCGTCACTAGTGCGGCGAATTTGAAGTTCCTCTCATTGTTGCCGCACGCTCGGGGGAGGAACTTCAAATTCAAAAAGCCGCACTAGAATCAAAAGGTTGCTAGTGCTCCCTTTGATTCCGAAGTTCGCACTAGACCGTGCCGCGAAGTGATGCGAACTTCGGAATCGGAGCACTAGGCTGGGCACGAGGCGGGCAAGACGATCATGATGGCGCGCATCTACAAGCCGGCGAGGACGGCGATGCAGTCCGGAAAGGCCAACACCAAGGCCTGGGTGCTCGAGTTCGAGCCCGAGACCGGACGCGAGGTCGAGCCGCTGATGGGCTGGACCAGCTCGGCAGACATGAAGCAGGAAGTGAAATTGCGTTTCGCCACCAGCGAGGAGGCGGTCGCCTATTGCGAGCGGCACGGCATTCCCTATCAGGTGTCGGAGTCCAGGCCGACCTCGGTCCGTCCCATGGCCTATGCGGACAACTTCGCCTATGGGCGGCGCAATCCCTGGACCCATTGAGGGTGCGGCCTTCCCGGACTCGTTTGCGGTCAGGCCCCGTAGCTCAGATGGATAGAGCAGCAGCCTTCTAAGCTGTTGGTCGCAGGTTCGAGTCCTGCCGGGGTCGCCATATTTCCAGACAGCTTGCGTCGCCCTTCTTCGGCGCCGATCACCTGCAGATCCGGTAACCGAACCGGGCCATCTGCGCGCCGGAGATCGCGTGGAACTGCGACCGGCGCAGGTAGCCGTGGCCATCCAGGTAGGAGACCAGCGATGGCTTGTACATGGCGCGCATGTGGTCGGTCAGACTGTCGACCGGCACCTTTTGCGGATCGCTGATGAGATGCGCTGCGTGGAACAGCAGGGTAGCGCCGCGCTCGACGCAGACATTGCGGATCCCGAGAAACAGCGTGCAGGAGGACTGGCAGCGGCCGACGATGCGGAACTCCTCGCCGCTCGCGTTGTGCTGCGCGATGATCGGGTCATAGATCGAGAAGCGACCGCCGCCACCCATGCCGGCGGAGCTGCCCGCCATCGCGGCGGACGCCGGGACGATGAGCGCGATGGCGATCGTCCGGAGCTTGCTCATGGATCTCTCGACGTCCACGCCTGCCAAGCGTCGGGACCGGCAACCCGGCATTGCCCTGGCACGGTCGGTCCGCGCATCAGTCCCGGTCTGAATCCGGCTGTCCGACGAGGCGAAACTGCGGAGTACGGAAACCGCTCCAGGGCAGTTCCGCCCGGCATAATACGCAGGTGTAGCTATGCTGGTTGAGGAGGGTATCCTCGGTTTCGATGACCTCATAGGCGGCGCCGCAACTGCATGTTATGCGAGTTCATGCCCCAATCATGCCAGTCCGGTTCCGGGAACACCAGTACCCGGGCTGCCGGAAAGCCGCGGTCGGTCTTGAAACGCCCGCCTGTATTGACCTTTCCGCAAGGATTGGACACAGGAGTCGTTCGATCGCGCCGCGCAATCGGGCGCACGTCCCGATTGAACCTGATCGGGACGTGCTCTAGTCCGGCGCGAACGCGTCCTTGTGCTCGTGCCTGAGGGCCGGATCCTGCTCGGCCTTGGCGAGATAGAGGTTGCCGACTGCCAGCGCGTCGAGCTCGGTGCCCATGAAGCAGCGAAAAGCGTCCTCCGGCGTGCACACGATCGGCTCGCCGCGCACGTTGAAGCTGGTATTGACCAGGACCGGGCAGCCGGTGCGCTGCTTGAACGCGCCGAGCAGCGCGTGGAAGCGCGGATTGGTCTGCGCGTGGACGGTCTGCACCCGGGCCGAATAGTCGAGATGGGTGACGGCGGGAACGCACGATCGCGCCACGTTGAGCCGGTCGATGCCGAACAGAGCCTGCTGCTCCGCCGTCATCGCGTGCCGGTGACGCTCGGCGACGCCGGCGACCAGCATCATGTACGGGCTGTCGCAATCGAGATCGAACCAGTCGGCGGCGTCCTCGCGCGGCACCGCCGGCGCGAACGGCCGGAACGATTCGCGGTACTTGATCTTGAGGTTGAGCAGCGACTGCATGGTCGGCGAGCGGGGGTCGGCGATGATCGATCGATTGCCGAGCGCGCGCGGGCCGAACTCCATGCGCCCCTGGAACCAACCGAGCGCCTTGCCGCCGGCAAGCTCGGCGGATGCGCGCGCGATCAAAGCCTGATCGTCGAGCCTTGCGAAGCGCGCGCCGGCGGCGCCGAGCCGCGCGGCGCTCTCCTCGTCGCTGTAGCCCGGCCCCAGATAGGCGCCGCTCATGCCGTCGAGACGGTTCCCGGGCTCATCGCGCGGCATGCCCTTGTGGAGGTGGTGAGCGGCCAGCGCCGCACCGACCGCTCCGCCGGCGTCGCCGGCCGCCGGCTGGATCCAGATGCGCTTGAAGCGTCCGTCGCGCAGCACCTTGCCGTTGGCGACGCAATTGAGCGCCACGCCCCCGGCGAGGCACAGGTTCTCCGCCCCGGTCTCGGCGGCAAGCGAGCGGGTGAGACGCAGCACCACCTCCTCGGCGACCGCCTGGACCGAGGCGGCCAGGTCCATGTCGCGCTGGCCGAGCCTGCTGCTGGGATCCCGGGGCGGCCCGCCGAACAGGTCGTGGAAGCGGCCGTTGGTCATGGTGAGCCCGGTGCAATAGTCGAAATAGGTCTGGTCGAGATGAAAGGTTCCGTCCGGCTTGAGATCGATCAGGCGATCGAGGATGGTCCTGGCGTAGATCGGCTCGCCGTAGGGCGCGAGCCCCATCACCTTGTACTCGCCGGAGTTCACCTTGAAGCCCGTGTAATAGGTGAACGCCGAGTAGAGCAGGCCGAGCGAATGGGGAAAATGCAGCTCCCGCACCATCTCCAGATTGCGGCCGCGCCCGAATCCCACCGAGGTGGTCGCCCATTCTCCCACCCCGTCCATGACCAGAACGGCCGCTTCCGTGAACGGCGACGGGTAGAATGCCGACGCCGCGTGGCTCTGGTGATGCTCGGTGAAAAGGAGCTTGGCCTCCCAGTCGCAGCGCGGGTCGAGCTTGCGCAACTCGTCGCGCAGCAACTGCTTCTGGAACAGCTTTTCCCGCAGCCACAGCGGAACCGCCATGCGGAACGAGCGGAAGCCGCGCGGCGCAAACGCCAGGTAGGTCTCCAGCAACCGCTCGAATTTCAGGAACGGCTTGTCGTAGAAGACCACATGATCGAGGTCGCCGGGCGCGATGCCGGCCGCCTCGAGGCAGTATGCGGCGGCCTGCGACGGAAAGTCGGCGTCGTGCTTCTTTCGGGTGAAGCGCTCCTCCTGGGCGGCGGCCACGACCTCGCCGTCGACCACCAGCGCCGCGGCGCTGTCGTGATAGAAGGCGGAAAGCCCGAGAATGCGCATGCCGCCGTCGGATCTCAGAACAGCGTATAGATGAACGGCGCGATTGCCGACCCCTGGCTCAGCACGATCAGCCCGCCGAAGATCGCCATCGTGATCAGGATCGGCACCAGCCAGTACTTCTTGCGCTCCCGCAGAAAGATGGCGAACTCCTTGATGAATGCCAGCATGGCGGATCAGAACTGTCGGGTCATCGATGGCGCGGACGGACCGGGCGGTTCTCGCACGATCCAGTAGCTCTTGGCGTCCGGCGAGGGCCGCAGGCGCAACGGGTCCTTGCCGAGCATGCGCATCGCCAGGCCGATCGGCGTGACCGTCACATAGAAGACCAGCCCCAGCACGATCGGCGTCACGACCCGCGACAGAAGCAGGCCGAGCCTGGTCCACAGCCGGTTCAGGACGGCGAGCCGCTCCGGCCACGCCAGCCCCACCAGCGCAAACGCCGTGGCAACGCCCAGCGCCCACCAGCGCGGGATGTGGGGCGGATGCAGCACCGGCCACAGCGCCACCACGGCGAAGAACCCTGCCATCACCAACCCGAACGAGCGGTCCGAAGATGCCTTGACCGCTCTCTCCCGGCCGAGATCCTCATGCATCGCGTGCTCCGACCGACGTGGCGACATAGCGACCCAACGCCCGTGAGCTCGTCAAGCGGCGATGGTCGCCGCACTTCCATACTCGGTCATGGGCGCCGGGGAAAGTGCCGGGCGCGAGAGCCGACGCGCTCCGGAAATGCCTGTGCGGCGATTTCCTGGCCGCGCCGCTCTTGACCCCGGGCTTGC
This sequence comes from uncultured Alphaproteobacteria bacterium, assembly GCA_963755055.1. Taxonomy (GTDB): domain Bacteria; phylum Pseudomonadota; class Alphaproteobacteria; order Rhizobiales; family Xanthobacteraceae; genus AP-16. Next base: position 142,681 of record CAVWIS010000020.1, read on the forward strand.
GGGTGTGGTGTGGGAAGTGCCAAAGGTCGCTAGACTTCGCGTGTGCCCCATTGTGCCATCGGGTCGCGGCTGGGACAGGAGGTTCTCGTGACCGAGCAGCGCAGGCACCGGCTGATGGCCGTGCTCGCGGTCGCCGTCAGCACCGCGCTCTGCCTCGGTCTTATCGACCTGGTGCTCGAGTTCCTTCCGGTGGCGACCGGGATGCGCGGCATGCCGGTGACCGCCAGCTCGCCGGTATACCACTTCGAGCCCAACAGCAATTTCGTGTTCTCGATCGGGTGGAAGCTCGACGGCGTGAACCGCGGCCACGTCAACAACGCCGGATTCGTCAACGATCAGGATTACCGGAAAAGCCCGGCGCCGCCCCTGTTGGCGGTCGTCGGCGACTCCTTCATCGAGGCCGCCATGATGGCGTACCCGCTGACCGCGCAGGGCCGGCTCGCCGCCGCGCTTGCCGGCGAGCTTCGGGTATACAGCTTCGGCACCGCCGGCGCCCCGCTCAGCCAATACCTGATCCTGGCGCGCCACGCCGTCGAGGAATATGGCGCGCGGGCTGTCGTCATCAGCGTGGTGTTCAACGACTTCGACCAGAGCTATTTCGCCTATCGTCCGTCGGACGCCTACTGGTACTACGTGCCGGACGGCGACGGCGTGCTGCGCCTGAAGCTGTTCGAGCACCGCCGCAGCGTTCTGCGGTCGCTGGCGATCAAGAGCGCGCTTGCCCGCTACCTCCTGATCAATCTGCAGATCGATCAGGTCATCCACCAGACACCTTTTCTGAAAAACCTGCTGGTCGGCTCGGCCCATGCCCAGGCCGTGGAGCCTCCGCCGCCCGATGCCGACGCCGAGCGCCTGCGGGTTTCCTATGCGGTGATCGAGGCATTCTTCCGCGATCTCGCCGCCATGGTGAGCCTTCCGCCGGACCGGATCCTGTTCACGCTCGACGGGTTCCACTATCCGGAATCGGCTGCCGCCGCCCGCGGATACTACCTGGACCGCATGCGTCGCGCCTTTGCCGCCAAGGCAGCGTCCCTCGGCTACGGGTTGATCGATCTCGACCCGCACTTCTTTGCCGATTTTGCCCGCCGCGGCCAGCCATTCGAGATCCCGGGCGATGGCCACTGGACCGCAAATGCCCACGCCGTGGTCGCCGGCGCGGTGCTTGCCTCGCCTTTCGTGCAGCGCCTGCGCGGCGCGTCGATGTGAGAGCCCGGTTCCCGCGGGGCATTGTCGGGACGATCGCCGGTTCGCGTCATTTTCGTGGAAAGGGTTCCCGATGCCCAACGAGGTCACCGTGCGAGCAATGACCGCGTGGCTGCTGCGCCATGGATTCGAGGAGCTGCCGGGAAAGAAGACCGGACACCGGTTCTTCCGCAAGGATGCGGTGAAGATCACGCTGCCCGGCCACGGTCCGACCGACCTGACGAAGAAGCATGTCGGCATGATCCTGCGTCAGCTCGAGCGCATGGGCTACGACCGCGAGACGGTTCGCGCCGAGCTGTGACGACGCCTCGACCGGGCGGTGGTGCCGGCCGACATCGACGTGCCGAGCGCCGGCGCTGCCCGATCCGGTTGATCTCCGCCCGCGATCCGGATGATCGACGCGGTGCTTCGCCGGCAGCGTCGTCCTCGCTGCCGCAACGTCAGCTGACCATCAGGCATTGCGCGACGCTGCGTCATGCCGGCCGCAGCGAATTGAGCGGATCAGCTGATCGGCGCGTTTGTCGGCGGTCGTCCTAAGCGTTCGTACATAGGCCAAGTCGTTCGCATTTAGAGCGGCATTAACATCAACACGTTAGATCAATATCACGCGGGCTTCCGGTCTGCTCCGCGATCCCGGTTGCTCTTGCTGCGCCTCGGGCGAAATCCCTTGCGGCGCTGGAGTGAAAGAATGCACGGCGTTGCCTCACGCGCCGAGACGACAGCGGCGGCAATGCGTCCCGTGATCGCCGGGCGGCGGCGGCCGCGGACCATCCGCGCCACCCTGATCTGGCTGGTGGTCGCCTGCATCGTGCCGGCGTGGATCGGGGTCGTTGCCGTCATCTGGAGCATCTACGAGCGCGAGCGCGTGCTCGAAGGCGACGCCACGATTGGCACGGCCCGGGCGCTGGCGCTTGCGGTCGACCGCGATCTGTTGAGCGCGACGACGGCCGCGCAGGTGCTGGCGGCGTCGCCCTATATCGCGTCGCTCGACCTGCCGGCATTCTACCTGCAGGCGACCGTGGTCGGCCCGTCCTTCGCCGACATCATCGTGCTGAGCGAGGCCTCCGGCCAGCAGCTGGTGAACACGCTCATGCCCTACGGCGCGCCGCTGCCGCGGCACGGAAATGACGACCAGCTTCGCGGGGTGCGGGAAACCGGCGAGCCCGTCGTCTCCGACGTCTATGTCGGAGCCGTCGCCAGAAAGCCGCTGGTGAGCATCGACATCCCGGTGTTCCGCGACGAGAAGGTCGATTTCGTGCTTTCCGTCGGCATGCTGCCGGAGCGCCTGCTCCGGCTGCTGCAGCAGCAGCGTTTCAAGCCGACGTGGACGGTCGCCATCATCGACCGGTCCGGCGCCATCGTCGCCCGCAACCGCGACACCGAGCGCTTCGTCGGACAAAAAGTCCCTCCGGCATTGCTGCAGGCGATCGCAGAGAGCGCGAGCGGTCTCGCCGAGCTGCCCACGCTCGACGGCATTCCGGTCTTTGCGGCGTTCAGCCGCTCCGCCGTCTCCGGCTGGACCGTCGCGATCGGCATCCCGCTCGCCGAGCTGAGGAGCGGCCTGCACCAGTTCCTCGCCATCAGCGGTGCCGGCGCGCTGGTGCTTCTCGGGCTGGTCATCTGGCTGGCGGTCTATCAGTCGGGCCGGATCATCCGCACGGTGCGGGCATTGATTGCGCCGGCCGATGCGCTCGGACGCGGCGAGGCGCCGGGCGTCCCGGCACTGCTCATTCGCGAGGTCGACGAGGTGGGCCGGTCGCTCAACCGCGCGTTTCACGTGATGCGGCAGCGGGAGGACGAGCGGGATCGGGCGCGCCACGACAATCGGGTGGCGGAAGTCTTTGCGCGCGCCAAGGACGAGCTGATCGGGACGGTGAGCCACGAGCTGCGCACGCCGCTCACCTCGATCGCCGGCTCGCTCGGGCTGCTCGCCGCCAACGCGGCCGGGCCGTTGCCCGACACCGCGATGCGGCTGATCGGGATCGCCCATGCCAACATCCAGCGGCTGCTTCGGCTGGTCAACGACATCCTCGACAGCGAGAGGCTGGCGTCCGGCGAGGTCGTCTTCCAGGTCGAGCGGGTCGATGTCCTGGCGCTGGTCGAGCATGTGATCGAGGCCAATGCGGGGTTCGCGGCGGGCCACGGCGCGACCTTGCGTCTAAGCGCCGGCGCTGACGCGGTCGACGTGAGGGCGGATTCCGATCGGCTGAACCAGGTTCTCACCAATCTCATGTCCAACGCCATCAAGTTCTCGCCGCCTGGCGGGGAGGTCGCGGTGGGCATCGAGGCCCGCGGCGGTACGTGCCGCATCGCGGTGCGCGACCATGGTGCCGGCATTCCGGACCATTTCCGGTCGCGGATCTTCGAAAAGTTCTCCCAGGCGGAGATGGCAGACGCCCGGCAGAAGGGCGGCACCGGGCTCGGTCTGAGCATCGTGCGTCAGATCATGTCGCGGCTCGGCGGCGAGACGGGTTTCGAGGATGCGCCCGGCGGCGGGACGATCTTCTGGGTCGATGTGCCGTGCTGGGAGTCCTCCGGCGAGCAGCCGGTCACGGGCGGAGACCCGCGGCTCGTGGCGAGGGCCACCCCCGGCTAGCCAGCCGGCTAGGGAAAAGACCGATCGTATTCCACCCAACTATCATTGGGACGGAGATGTCGTATTGCCGACGCTGGCATTAACTCGATTCCTCGGTTTGTAGCGGCAGCACGGAGAGGGCCGATGCTCCGGAGTACCGTCGGTCGCGATTATCCGTTTCGAAGGCACCTCATTGCCCTGATCGCTGTTTCCACCGTTCCGCTTCTGGGACTGACCGTCATCCCGACGGTGAACTACGTCGCCTCCGAGCGCGCCCACCTGCAATCCTACGTGCGCGACACCAATACCGACATCCTGTCGCTGCTCGATCGCGACTTGACCGCCAAGATCTCCATTCTGCGGGGCCTGGCCAGCTCGCCGGCGCTCGACACGGCCGACTTCGATCGCTTCGATCGACAAGCCCGCGAGCTTGTCGGCCTGGAGGGCTTCGGCATCAGCCTGCACAGGCCGGGCGGAGAGCAGGTCGTCGGCACAGGGGTTGCCCGAGGAGTGCCGCTGCCACGGGCATCGGCTCCGGGCGACAGAAAGGCCCTGGAACCCGGAGAGATCGATATTTCCGGCCTGCTCTATGAATCCGATTCCGGCGAATACCTGCTGAGAGTGGCCATCCCGGTCCTTCGCCAGGGCGAGGCCGTCTATTTCCTCTCGGCGCGCCTGACCTCAGCCTACTTCGCGAATTTTCTGCATTTGGCCAGCCTGCACCTGCAGACGCCGAACTATGCGGTCATCGCCGACCAGAACGGGCTGATCATCGCGGCTTCGCGGCACGGCAGGGAGCTTACGGCAACGCCATTGGATGGTTATGCGGAGCTGGTGGGCCTTGCCGGCATCTGGTCCGGAGCGAGCAGGCTGGGGGATTCCGTCTTTCGCAGCTACCGCCGTTCCGCTCTGTCCGGGTGGATCGTCACGACCTCGGTCGAAAACGCGGCTCTCAATGCGCCGCTGCATCGGTCGTTATCGCTGTTTCTGCTGTTTTTCCTGGCGCTGGTGGCGGTCGTGCTGGGTGCCGGTCTGTTTCTCTCGCGGCGGATGAGCGCGACCTTCAGTGCGCTGACCCGCGCCGCGAACGACGTCGGCGACGGAAAGATTGTCGCGCTTCCCGCAACCCGGATACGGGAGGCGAACGCGATCGGCAGCGCGCTCGCATCGGCGGCGGGCAAGATCCACGAAAGCTCGCACGATCTGGTTCGCGCCAATGAAGGCCTCGAGCGCCGCGTGGCCGAGCGCACCCGCGAGCTCAGCTCCGCGGTCGCCGAGCTGAGTGCCGAACGGGAGTCGGCCGTGAAGGCCCGGGTCGCGGCCGAGGCCGCCAACCAGGCCAAATCGCAGTTCCTGGCCTCGATGAGCCACGAGCTGCGCACGCCGCTCAACGCCATCTCGGGATTCGCCCAGCTTCTGTCCGCTTCGGGAGACACGATTCCGCGCAACCGCCAGATCCGCTACACCCAGAACATTTTGGATGGCAGCGAGCATCTGAAGCGGATCATCGATGACGTCCTCGACATGGCTCGCATCGAGACCGGGCAGGTCAAGCTGGACTGCGAGACGCTGGATTGCCTTGAGATCATGACCGAGGTGTTCCGCACGCTCGAGGGGGCAGCCCGGGAACGCGGCATCACGTTCACCTCCGACACCTCCGCCAACCTGCCGTCCGTCTTTGCCGATCGCGGGCGGCTGATCCAGGTCCTGCTCAACCTCGGAAGCAACGCCATCAAATACAACATCGACGGCGGGTGGGTCCTGCTGGCGGCAGTTCCTCACGAACGCATGGTGCGTTTCTCGTTTCGCGATACCGGCCGGGGAATTCCCGACAGGTACCATGAACGCGTGTTTGCGACGTTCGATCGCCTCGGCGCCGAGCGGGGTCCCGTTCCCGGCACCGGCATCGGGCTGGCGATCAGTCGCCGGCTGGTGCATGCCATGCAGGGAGCTATCGGATTCGAGAGCCGGGAAGGCGGGGGCACTAAGTTCTGGATCGACCTGCCGATCGCGAGCGACGCTGCCGCGGCGCCAGCCGACCCGTCCCCGGCGCCATTCGTGGTGCCCGCAAGCTCCCGGTTCAGCATCCTCTATATCGAGGACAGGAGTCCCAATGTCGAGCTGATGCGCGGCGTCATCGAGCGTCTGGACGATTTGCAACTCATCGATGCGCGAACCGTTCGGGATGGAATTGGTATTGCACGGTCGGTGAAACCCGATTTCATCATCACCGATATTCACCTGCCCGATGGGACCGGTTTCGACGTACTCCAACAGCTGCGCCAGGATCCCGAGACCGCGCATATCCCCGTCATGGCGCTCACCGCCGATGCCATGCCGACCAACGTGCACAACATGACGCGGTGCAGGTTCGACCACATCCTCACCAAGCCGTTCAAAATCCCCGACCTGATGGACATCCTCCGCACGACCCTGAAGGCGGCGTGAAGGCTTCTCTCCCCGACCGCGGGCCTCGGTCAATTGCGGAGGATCAATTCGCTCTCCGGCGGGCCGCGAGGTCAATGGCCGGCTTTGAAACGATCGCCTTCTTCGGAAAAAACCACCGCCCGCACGCCGGCGCGTTTGAGCAGCGCCACGATGTCGGCGGCGACGCGCTTGCGCGCTTCGGCTGCCTCGGCGGGCACGCTCACGATGATCTCGGACTGGGTCGCCTGGAACTGATCGGGGGCCATGGTCGAACGACTCCGTACATGAAAACGTATCGAAGTACCTATGCGTTCTTATTCCCATATCGGCATGAAAAAATGTCGGGATTATGTGGTAACAAGGTCGGGCGCCAAACAAAGCTCGGGCTTGCGAAAATCGTGCAACGCCCTTTGCCGAATCAGTTCTGATATTGGGGCCGCTTTGTGTTTGATCACCGCCGGGAGAGTGGTGGTCGGATTGGTTCCCCATACCATCGCACCTCATGCCGCAACGACAGGCTGGGGAAAATTTATCGCCCATCGACGCAACTTTGTCCGACGACGGACAAATCTGACTATTTTTCCTCTACGGTAGGGAATCGAACCGACCCGGGACAGTGCTACCGCTGACGCTGACCCTGACCCAAGCGCATCGAGACGGGACGTTGCGGCAGCGGACGTTCCGGCAACCGCATCGGAGGACTGGTTCCCTGGCCCGCATCCTCGTCGTCGACGACGAACCGTCGGTCGCAGCCGCGATCCAGATGTTCCTCGAGCATGCCGGCTTCGAGGTCGTCATTGCGGACAGCGGTTGCTCCGGACTTCAGGCGATCGCGACGTCCGACATCGACGTGATCGTCCTCGATATCTTCTTGCCGGGGATGACCGGGTTCGAGGCCATCAGGGAATTCCGCCGGCGCGCGCCCACGATCCCGATCATCGCCATGACGGGTTACCTGTTCCGCGATGGATTGGATTTGCCCGCCGATCTCCTCGCCAGGGCAATGGAGATCGGAGCGAACGCCTGCCTGCAGAAACCCTTCCGGCCGAGCAAATTGATGAGCGCGGTCGAGGCTTGTCTCAACGAGACGTCTTCGTCAGGCGACGAGGTCGCTGATGTCCGGACCAGATAGCCGGCGAATTACGTCGTAGCACTCGCACGCCGCTCCTTCCAGACCGGCACGGTCGATGATCTGGATGCGCCCGCGGCCATAGCGGATCAGTCCGGCATTCTGCAGCGTGTAGGCGGCGAGCGTCACGGTCGGCCGATGCACGCCGAGCATCTGCGACAGGAAGTCCTGGGTCAGGGCGATCTCGTCGCTCTCGATGCGATCCCGCGTTTGCAGCAGCCAACGCGCCAGCCTCTCCTCGATGTTATGAAGCGCGTTGCACGCCGCCGTCTGCTGCACCTGGGCCAGCAGCCTCGACGTGTAATCGTCGATGATGCCCTTGAGGGAATTGATCTCCTTCCTCGCCGCCGTCAGGCGCGAGGCTGCAATGACCAGCGCGGAACCGCTCGCCTGCACGACCGCCCTGCCGAAAGACAGCTGGTCGTCGGGAAGCGGGATGGTGTTCACCGCTCCCTCGCGGCCGACCGTCGCGGTCTCGATCGATTGGCCGTCGGTCATCACCGACACCAGGGAGACCATTCCGGTGCAGGGAAAATAGGCGTTCTCGACCTTGGTCGCGGTCTCCTGAAGCACCGTGCCGGGCTTGAGATCGGCGAACCTCAGATGCGGTTGAAGAAGCGAGAATTCCGCGGGCGAAAGCCTCGCCAGCAAGCGATTGCGCGCGTGAAAGGAGAGATCCGGCATGACGGTGACCTTATCGCTCCGTCGGGGGAGGGACGACCCCGGAGCCTGTCGCCGGCGCCGGCGAATGGCGCCGCTACGGAGACCGGGCACACTCTAGGCGGGTACCCGACCGTTTGCCAAGGCGACGCGACAGGGGCCTGCGGACCGCAGAGCTCGAAGGATGAGATGTTCGAGTCGTCGGTCCGCGGGCCAAAACAGTATCCTGATACCCAAATCCAAAAATCCCGGTATCCACAGGGAGAGCCAGGAAGATTTGATTGGCAATTCTGTCGGGTTCCCGACATACTCTACGGGAGATTGTAACAAGTCGCTTTGTGGCCGCACTTGCTGGTCCAACTGGCAGATTTCTCCAGCCTGGAAAGGTCGGGCTCATGGCGCGTATTCTCGTCATCGATGACGACTTGTCGCTGGCAACGGCGATCGAGATGGTCCTGCAGAATTACGGATTCGAGGTCGTCGTCGCCAACAGCGGACGCCGTGCCCTCGATCTCGTGGAGACCGCGGATGTCGATGTCATCGTCCTCGACATGGTCATGCCGGGGATGAACGGCCTCGAGACCATCCGGGCGTTCCGTCAGCGGGTGCCGGCGGTCCCCATCATCGCCACGTCGGGTTTCGGCAAATCGCGGCGATCGACTCCCGATGTCCTGGCGACGGCAACGGAGTGCGGCGCCGCCTTCAGCCTGCGCAAGCCGTTCGGCACCAGCGACCTGATTGCGGCGATCAGAGCCTGCAGCGCCTTCTCGATCGCCGATCCGGGTCTGGCGGCGCCTGCCTGATGCTCAGCGCTCCGGCCGCGGCCGCCTGATCGGGATTGTCAGCACGGCGCCGCAGCGCTTGCAGCGATAGGTGCGCAGCTCGTCATGGCCCTCGACGGCCCACAGCACCTTGACCAGTTCCATCATCTCGCCGCAACTCGGGCATGGACGATCCTGCTGGAGATCCAGGGGGTCGCTGGCGCGACGCGACAGGCTCGCCGCCACGGAGGACATCGTCGGTCGGTCGGTCATGATTCATACCGTGGTGGTGGCGGATCAAAAACGCGAGACGCGACACGCAACACCAGCACGTGAGACCGGAGCGAGGCTCGCCAGTCGGGGACCGACGATCAATGCATGCGGCCTCAACTGTGAACAGATCGTAAAGGACTGCCGTCGAGGCGGATCGATACCGAGTCGTACGGATGCGGAATATTTCGTCGTTCCCGAGCTCGGAGCCCGGCGAGGAGAGTCCCAAGGGCGGAAGTTGTTTGATTTGCCGCAACCTAGTGTTGCGCCAGAAGTCTTGCTTGCCAATCAGGTGTTTGCCTCCCGGATGTCACACACCGAAACACTTGTGGCAGATGAAGATCGCAAGGAGCCGATTTTCATCTGTCTTATGTCGGACATAACAGCTGGCTCGTTCCGGAGATACTCGACCGGGCGTCGAGCTCGAGGGGCAGGATTGGGCTGCATCGCCTTTCATTTTGGGTTTTATTTGCAGATATTCTTTTATTACTCCAACTATCGCGATGTATTCGCAAGATTTCGGTACCCTGGATGCGATTTACATGGAGACTGATATCGGCGATTACGTTATGGGTGATTCTCCGTACGGCGCGATCGGGGGCTGACATGCCACGCATTCTCGTTGTCGATGATGATATGGCGGTTGTGATCGCCACGCAGACATGGCTTGGCCTCGAGGGCTACGAGGTGGTCGTCGCCGACAACGGCCGGGACGCCATCGCGGCGATCTCGACCGTGCCTTTCGATGTAGCGGTGGTCGATATTTTCATGCCGGGCCTGAACGGCCTGGAGACCATCAAGACTTTCAATAGACTGGCGCCCGGCGTGCCGGTCGTCGCCATCTCGGGATTCATGTTTCGCGATGCTTCCACGCCGGCACCCGACTTCCTGGGCATGTCGACCAAGCTCGGCGCTGCCTTCTGTTTGCACAAACCGTTCCCGCCACGGGACCTCGCGAAAGTCATCGAGTCATGCCTCAGGGGCCAACCTCAGGGCAACGTCGGGATAGCGCCGACGCCGGGGAGCAGCCGGTCTTGAAACCGGCATAAGACGATCGAGCTGAATCAATCAGGTCGAGGTCGATCTCCACGGCTCGCTGACGTCGAGGATGCGGCGGGCCGTCATGACGACGGCGACCGACGCCGTCTTTCTCGGGCGATGGAGCCGGCCAGATACTTCCATTCCCCAACGGAATGTCATCGAGACAAGGATCGCGGGCATGTGGCAAACGCGGCCATGGCGGCGAGTAGCCGGAAGAATATGCTCGACCAGGCTGTTTATTGAGCCTATAGCGCAACGTCCCTGAGTTCGGATTGCGACTTGGGATCATTTCCGGTGGGACCGTTCGGCGGTTGGCGATCCAACCCGAAGGCTCACCATGGCACTCATCCTCGTTATCGATGACGACCCGTCTGTTCGCGCGGCGGTCCAGGCTGTGCTGGAGCAGCAGGGCATGGACGTGCTGGTCGCCGACAGCGGCGCGGCCGGCCTCAGGTGTCTCGAGGCCTTCGCCGTGGACGTGGCAATGGTCGACATCATCATGCCCGGCATGGATGGTCTGGAGATCATCCGGGCATTACGGCGGCGGTTCCCGACGGTGCCGGTGATCGCCATGTCGGGGGGCGTGTCGCTTGATCGTCATGGCGCAGCACCGGATTTCCTCCGGATGGCGGGCAGGCTCGGCGCCGCTCGTTGTCTACGCAAGCCATTCCGGCCGAATCAGGTGATGGCGGCAATCGAGGAGTGTCTCGGCGCTGGAACAGCGAAAAGCCCTTCGGCGGTTGCGGTGCAGGGCCAGTTCGGAGCGGTTGGGGGCATGATGTGACAAGGCCCCGCAGCTCGCCGGTGGTCACCCCCCACGACGAGACGCGATGGTAAAACGCAAGGAATCGAGGATGAAGAAGGAGCGGCCCGCGGCGGCGCAAGTCCAGGACCACAGCGCTCCCCGCGACATGGCCCCGAATTCATGATCGCTTTCCGGTTGTCGGGATCGGTGCCTCGGCCGGCGGTCTCGATGCGTTCAGCAAGCTGCTCGATGCGCTGCCCGGTGACAGCGGGATGGCCTTCATCCTGGTCCAGCATCTCGACCCGACCCATGCCAGCATGATGGTCGATCTGCTCGCCAGTCATACCGGGATGAGGGTCACACAGGCCGTCGATGGTGTTTTGCTGCAGCCCGACCACGTCTACGTCATTCCTCCCGGCGTCAATCTGTCGATCCGAGGCGATGTCATCCACCTCTCGGGGCTCATCGCGCGCCAAGGCGCGCGCCGGCCGTTCGACTTCTTCCTGCAATCGCTGGCAGAGGAATGCGGCACCCGGGCGATCTGCGCGATCCTCTCGGGGACCGGCGACGACGGCAGCCGCGGGCTGCAGGCGGTCATCGAGCGCGGCGGGCTCGTTATCGCGCAGGATCCGGACGAGGCCGCCTACGACGGGATGCCGCGCAGCGCGATCATGACGGGCGTCGTCGACCTCGTCCTGCCGGTGGCGGAGATGGCGGCGGCGTTAACCAAATACCGCACACAGCCCTACGTCAGGACCCCGCGCAGGGACCCGACTCCCGACGATCGGCTGCCCGACGCGCTCAATGAGATCATCGGTCTCCTGCGCCAGAAGACCTCGCACGATTTCACCCTCTACAAGCAGGGAACGCTGTCGCGGAGGATCGAGCGGCGGATGGCGATCACGGGAGCGCGGGACAGCGAGAGCTATCTGGCGGTCCTTCGCACGGACCCGACGGCGATCAACCTGCTCGTCAAGGACCTGCTCATCCATGTCACCGGCTTCTTCCGCGACCCGGGCGCCTTCGAGACATTGGCCGAGAGGGTCCTTCCCGACCTGGTGAAGCGTCATCCTGCGGGTCGCTCGCTCCGCGTCTGGGTGCCCGCCTGCAGCACCGGCGAGGAGACCTATTCGATCGCCATGCTGCTCATCGAGGCGATCACCGCGGAGAAGCGCGATATCAAGCTGCAGATCTTCGCCTCCGACGTCGACGAGGGCGCGGTGAGCATTGCCCGCAACGGCCTCTACCCCAAATCGATCGAAGCCGACGTGACCCCGGAGCGGCTTGCCAGGTTCTTCGTCAGGGAAGGCCAGTTCTGCCGGGTGGTCCGCGAGCTGCGCCAGGCGGTGGTCTTCACCGTGCAGGATCTGCTGGCGGACGCCCCGTTCTCGCGCATCGACCTCGTCTCCTGCCGCAACCTCCTGATCTATCTGCTTCCCGACGTGCAGGAGAAGGTCATCTCGCTGTTCCATTTCGCGCTGCGCGAGGACGGCGTGCTGCTGCTCGGCAGCGCCGAGACGGTGGGCAGGCTCGGCACCCACTTCGCGACGATTTCAAAGCAGCAGCGCATCTATCGGCATGTCGGCCGGAGCCGGCCAGGCGAGGTGCACTTTCCCATCGCGACGACCGACATGGCGCGGACCCAGTGGCCGCGGATCCCACGGCCGGCGGTGGCGCAACCGACGCGCCTCGGCGATCTTGCGCGACAGCTGCTGGCCGAGGTCTATGTGCCGGTCTCCGTCCTGGTCAATCGCAAGCACGAGTGCCTGCATACCTTCGGGGCGGCCGACCGCTATCTGCAGGTGACGGCGGGCGAGCCCAGCCGGGACGTCATCGCGATGGCGCGCGACGGGCTGCGCGCCAAGCTGCGGTCGGCGCTCAATCGAGCCGCCAAGGATCGGGTGCCCACGACGATGACCGGGGCGAGGATGATCCGCGACCGGACCGCCGTCGGGGTCAGCATCTCGGTACGGGCTGTCGCGATCGAAGGCGAAGAGCTGATGCTGGTGAGCTTCGTCGACGAACCGAAGCGCGAGCGGCCGCGGCGGCGGGCGGGCGCATCGAAAGCCGCCGGCGAGCGGTCGATCGAGCTCGAGGACGAGCTCGAGGCCACCCGCAAGGAGCTGGAAGGGGCCATCCGCGACCTCGAGATCGCCAACGAGGACCACAAGGCGATCAACGAAGAAGCCATGTCGGTCAACGAGGAGTACCAGTCGAGCATCGAGGAGCTGGAGACCTCGAAGGAGGAGCTGCAGTCGCTCAACGAGGAGCTCACCACCCTGAACCACCAGCTTCACGAGACGCTCGAGCAGCAGCGCGCCACCACCAACGACCTGCAGAACGTCATGAACAGCTCCGACGTCGCCATGCTGTTCCTGGACGCCAACCTCAACATCCGGTTCTTCACCCCGGCCACTACCTTGCTGTTTCGCCTCATCGCCTCCGATGTCGGCCGCCCGCTGGAGGATTTCACGCCTCGCTTCCAGGATAGGAATATCCTCATCGACGCCCGGACGGCGCTGGCGAACCATGCTCCGGTCGGATGCGAGGTGCGAACCGAAGGCGGCCGCTGGTTCATGCGCCGGATGCTTCCCTACCGCACCGTGGACGACCGGATCGACGGCGTCGTCATCACGTTTTCCGACATCTCCGAGATGAAGGCCGCCCAAAGCAGGATCGTTGCCGCGCGGGCCCAGGCGGACAGCATCATCGACACCAATTCGCCAGCCCCTGGTCGTGCTCGACGACGGGCTGCGCGTCGTCGCCGCCGGACGTTCGTTCTACAGCGCATTCAACGCCACCCCGGAAAACACCCTGGGGAAGCTGCTGTGGAATTCCGATGACCACCATCTCGACGTGCCGGCGCTGCACACGTTCCTGCACCGGATCCGATACGATGGACACCCCATCGACAACTACGAGATCGAGATCGACATGCCGCCGCTCGGCGAGCGCCGGCTGCTGCTGGAAGCCTGCGATATCCGGGGAGAGCCCGGCGCGGATCGGCAGATCCTGGTGGCGATCGACGACATTACCGAGCGCAAGCAGGCTGAGACGGCGCTCGGCGCCGCCAAGGCCGATGCCGAGCACGCCAATGTGGGAAAATCCCGCTTCCTCGCCGCCGCCAGCCACGACCTGCGACAGCCGCTGCAGACCATCAGCCTGATGCAGGGCCTGCTGATGACGCGGGTCAAGGACGAGCGCACGCTGGAGCTGATCAGCAAGCTCGGCGATACGGTCGGCGCCATGTCGGGCATGCTCAATACCCTGCTCGACATCAACGAGCTGGAGGCCGGGGTCGTCATCCCGGAGATGGTCGACTTCGCGATCAACGACCTGCTCGACGACCTCAGGACGGAGTTCGCCTATCATACCGGGGCAAAGGGCCTCGGCTGGCGGGTGATCCCGTGCCGCCTGCGCGTGCACAGCGATCGCAAGCTGTTCGAGCAGATGGTGCGCAACCTGCTCGCCAACGCCGTGAAATACACCGAGCGCGGCAGGATCCTGATCGGTTGCCGGCACCATGGCGACAAGCTGCGCCTCGAGGTCTGGGACACCGGCATCGGAATCCCCGCCGACCAGCTGCAGGCGGTCTTCGAGGAGTTCCGGCAGCTCAATAATCCGGCGCGCGAGCGCAGTCTCGGGCTGGGGCTCGGCCTGTCCCTGGTGCAGCGTCTGGGCGGCCTGCTGGGAGTCTCGATCGACGTCCGCTCGCGCCTGGGCGCGGGGTCGGTCTTCGCCGTCGAGGTGCCGCTGGCGGCCGGCGCCGAGGACGCATGGCACCCGGACGCCGGACGCCGTGCGGCGGAACGAACGGAGGCCCACGGCTCGCTCCTGATCATCGAGGACGACCCGATGCTGCTCGATCTGCTGGCGCTCCTGTTCCAGGATGAAGGTCACCAGGTCGCGACCGCGCAGGACGGGCGGCAGGCTTTGGCGTTGGCGGCGACCGGGGAGCTGCGGCCCGACATCATCCTCGCCGACTACAACCTGCCGGGCGGCATGAACGGCCTGCAAGCCATCACGCGCCTGCGCGAGACGCTGCATCGCGATATTCCGGCCGTCATCATGACCGGCGACATCTCGACCGCCACCTCGCAGGCGATCGCGCCGACGAACTGCATACAGCTCAACAAACCGGTGAAATCCGACGACTTGTCGAGCCTGATCCAGCAGCTTCTGGCCGCGGCGCAGTCGGCCGCGCCCGCCGACCTGAGGGTGGCGGGAATGCCGGCGTGATGTCGGCGACACCTGCGGGCATGATCCGCCTGCGCGAGGCAGCAGCACTCGAGCTGCAAACGGTTCGGAGCGAGAAGAAACCGCCAAAACGCTTCGCCTCGGCCCGCTCGCTCCGGCTACTTCTGGTCGAGCAGAGCTTGGCCTATGGCGAGCTGGCCCGCCAGCTGCTGTGCCGAAACCTCAGGGATCGGGCGAAATCAAAACGTCAATTCGCTGGATGTCGGCATTCATGGCATTCCCATTGACGTTGATCTCAGCAAGCACCGTGTAACGACCGGCCGCCACCCCTCCGTTGAGGTTCATCCGGAATGTTGCATCGTCTGCAAGGGAAGCAAGACCTGCAAGCACCACACGGCCCTGCGCGTCCATCACCACGTAGCGGCACTGCGGGGCAGCACGCTGCAAAACGTCGCGAGCGACGGATTGCAGTGGCTCGCGCACGATCTTGTAGCTCCGCTGGAATTTGACGACCAATTCGATGTCCGCGAAAAGTCTGAGCGCACCGTGCTGCTGCTCGATCTTGGTGACGTACCCTCGGCGCGGAACGGCATAATGATCGTATGAGCCGACGCCGAGCGGATAGCTGAGATCGCGGAACGCCTCGAGCGCGGCGGTCTCCGCCGACCAGCGTTTGAGCCGGTACGGGCCGTTGGCGGCAAGAAAGTGGCCGTTCTCCTTGTAGAAAGCGGCGAGCGCGGCCCATCGCCGGCGTGCGGCGTCGGCGCTCACGAGCGATTGCAGCCGGTCGGGACGAAAACCCTCGCGCTCGAGCTCGGTCACCAGCGCCGCCATCTTCCCGTTCAGCTCCGGCAAGCGCACGAGATCGAGCCAGGCGACGCCGCGGCGCGACGCCTCGGCCTCGGAGAATGCGGCCCAACCGCGCTCCACGGCCTCTTCCATCAACACGAGGACATGCCACGGCAGCGTGCTCCAGGGCGGCGCGACGACCGCGTCCTGCTCCGGGTCGAGCGGAACTGCCGCAGTGTAGACCTCGACGATGAAAAGCTCCCGCGTGTATTCGAAATCACCGAAGCGGATGGACTTCGACGCGGTATCGATGCCGAGCGCGCGCACGCCGACAAGCTGCGCCCGCATCAAGGAGGTCGCCGCGTCGACCGTCGGATCGTAGTGCGAAGAATATT
Source organism: uncultured Alphaproteobacteria bacterium (assembly GCA_963755055.1). Taxonomy (GTDB): domain Bacteria; phylum Pseudomonadota; class Alphaproteobacteria; order Rhizobiales; family Xanthobacteraceae; genus AP-16. The sequence goes on from CAVWIS010000020.1 coordinate 158,873, forward strand.
CGCCGCGGACGCCCCAGCGGTAGGCGAACATGTAGGCATAGAGCAGGTCGGCCGCGCCCATTCGGCTTCCGTCGTGGTGGGCGGAGCCCAGCATGCGATAGGTCAGCTTCTGCCTGGCGGTCTTGCCGGGCCCGACCGGCAGCAGGCGCCCGCTGCCGGGCTGCGGCAGCACCGCGTCCGCGGGCACGATGACCTCGGCGGAAACCTCCGACGGCTGCGCCGGCGTACGACGCTCGGTGATCGGCTCAGCGAGTATGGAAAGGCTGACGAAGGTGTAGACAACCATCAGGGCGGTCAGCGGGATCTGCGACCTCAGCGCGGTGCTGCGCGTGCCAAGCGTCCGCATGGCCTGGAGATGAGCGAGATAGACCGCCGCGACGTGCCCGGCGAGGATCGCCGTTACCGCCGTGTACCAGGCGAACCGAGCGCCCACGATGGCGATGTCGACGCGATATCCCGCCGTCCCCAACAAATTCCAGCCAAAGCCGAACGGGTCCGACACCAGCGGAATGATGTACTGCCCCTGGATCAGCAGGAACGTGAGATAGTGTGCGAGATGGTAGCCGATGGCGATCGGCACCAATGTGAGGACGAAAGTGCGCGCCATCTCCAGGGGAGAGAGGCGTCCAGCCGTCACGGTGCTCATCGCGGCGCTGACCGCGACATAGCTTGCGAAAAGTACGAGCCAGAACACGACGAGGCCGGCCGTCCTCACCGCCAGGAAGCCGAGGTCACCGGCAGGCAGGTGGGCGGCGAGCGCGGCTTCGAGCGCGCTCCACTCCGGCGTGCCCAATGCGCCGTCGTAGAGAACGCTCGCGAGCAGGAGCAGGACGAAGGCCGTCATCGAGATCGACACGGCGCGCGTATCGAGCAGTCCGGCCCCGAACGGTCGCAGCGCCAACGCGCGGCGATCCGGGTCATCTCCTGCCTCGATCGGCGCAAAGCGGGCGAAGGTGCCGAACACCACGGTGAAGACCTCGCCGTGTCGCAGCCACGTGCGGCGACCGAACGCAAGCATGCCGGCGAACGTCAGAATGGAATAGCCGACAGCCAGCCAGGCGATGTGCGAGGGCACCGCCGGGCTCGGGTAGACAAGCTCGATCCAGGAGAACGTCAGCAACAGCGCGACCGCCGGCCACACGCCGAGCCAGACCGGATAGGGCAAGCGGAGAGACAGCACGGGTCGACGCGTGATCGCGCAATAGAACGTCTCGACCGTTTCGAAGATCGTGCGCCACGGATTGAGCAGCGCCCACAGGTCGCCGAAAAAGGCCGACACATAGGCGAGCCCCACCCATCCCACGACCCACACCATGATCGGGGCAATGTTCCTGTAGGGATTCTGGTTGCCGCGAAATCCCGCGATGACGACGACGATGAACAGCGCCAGCGCCGCAAGCTGCAGCGCAAACGCCAATCCGTCACCCGCGAGCCACCGTCCGATGCGATAGCGCAGAAGGTCGAATCGCGGATACGGCTCGGCCCGCGGCACATCGCGTACGAACAGCCCGACGATGACGAAGGACACGACGATGGCCGCCGCCGCGCCGCCCAGATAGAGCGAAAGCGGCAATGGCAGATCGTAGCGCTGGCCGAATCCGTGAGCATGTGCCGAAGTCAAACAACAGCACGCGGCCGCCGCCCCGGCCGCTGGAGCGTGCAATTTAGCGACAGCCCGGGGCGACCAGGCTGCCCTAGGGATAGACCTCGATGATGACAAGCACGTCCCCGTGCGCGTGGCCGCCGGACGGAGCTTGCCCAAGGTGAGGTTCGATCGTGAAGCGTCCGGTTGCGCGGGCGGTGAAAATCATGTCGGTGATGGCCCCTGGCACGACCGCCTTTTCGAGGTCGTAGCCGTGCAGATGGCAGTGACGCGACGGTCCGTGCTCCATTGCAGCTTGACGACGTCGCCTTGCCTGACGCGGATGAGCCGCATGTTTGCCGGCAGGCGGCCGTTCTCGATGTGCAGCACGAAAGTGACCTCGGCGGCGCGCGCATCGAGAACCGCACAGATAAGCAACGGCGTGAGCACAGCCCCTGCAAGGATCGATCGGCGGGAGATCATGGTGGTGTTCTCGCCGTCATCGTGGTGCATTTTGCCGGATGTCGGCGATGCGGTTGAGCATCCAGCCGGCCTCATAGGGCGATGGGATCACCGCCGGATCGCCCACGGCGAGCCACATCAGCCGCCCGAACCGATCATTCATGCCGCCAACCGGGTTCCAGGCGGCCTTGGGCTGCGCGTCGATGCCGAGCACGAGCCAGCCGTTCCATGGGAAATCCTTCAGTTTCACCGTGCGAATGAAGATCGCCGAATTGAACCCCTCGATGGCATCGTAGCCGACGTTCTCGACGCCGGCGGAAAATTCGGCATTGAAGTACTCGCGCTTCACCGTATAGCCCGCGACGATGTTGCGGCAACCGGCGGCGAGCGCGCTGACAAGCTCGCGCTCCAGATTGATGCGCTCGGCAAGGCCGTCGAACTCGCCGGCCATGAGGCGCCGGGAATCGTCCTCGATTCGAGCCTTGGCCATGGTCTCGCTGGCGGCGCCGGCCAACAGCCGCCCGGCCTGGAACCACCCGGTTCTCACCCACGGCTGCGCGACCCAGCCGTTCATGATCGGCGACGCCACAAGCTCGGCGGCATCGATTTGCACAACTTCCGCGTCCCAGTCCGCATCCCCGGCCGACCAATCCGGCCTGCCCTGCGCGAGGCGCCCGGTCGCCCTGATCTTCAGCTCGCCGGCGGCAGCGCCAGCTTCGCCGGCGGTGTCCGAAAAACGCGCCTTCGCGGCTTCGGCAAGATCGGCGTGGTAGAGGTAGTCGCCGTGAAACGGCGTGACCGGATAGGGATGAAGGATAAATTCTCCCGTCTTGCCGGCCAAGATCGCGGACGACGCGCTCGGCCACGCCGCAGGCCGACGGCTCGTCGGCGGCCCGCGGCGAGCTGGATTGACCCGGACGATCACGAACGAGCCGAGCGACTCGACAGCGCGGATCGACTCCGGCAGCGGGCCGGCAAAGCGCGGAGCGGGTCCGACATAGGCGTGGATGTTGGCCTTGACCAGGGCGTCGGCCGCCTGCTCGGGCGCGCAGCGTGCGAATCTCGATCTCGTGCGGATAATAGGACGGGTAGATCGGCAGCTCGTGGCCGCCCCGCGCCACGTCGGCGAGCAGAGCCGCCATCAGCAGAACGACGAACGTGCAGGTTTGACCTTTCATTGCCGCGCCCACCTGTGACAAGGCGCTGCGTCACCCGCGCAGTGCGCGCATCACCTCCTCGTCGGCCAGCGCCTCCTGCGGGGTGCCGTTGAAGAGGATCTCGCCGCGATCGATGACGTAGAGCCGGTCGGCGATCGCCGCCGCGCTGACCAGGTTGGATTCGGCGATCAGGAGCGAGATGCCCATGCCTTGATCGTCATCACCGCTTCGCGGAACCGCTTCACCACGGCCGGCGCCAGCCCTTCGAACGCCTCGTCGAGGATCATCAGAGACGGGCGCGAGCGCCATCGCCCGCGCGATCGCCACCATCTTCTTCTGCCCGCCGCTCAGGTTGAGCCCCTGGCGGGCGAGAAGCTGGCGGACCTCGGGAAATACCCTGAAGCGCCTGCTCGCTGTCGGCGTCGCCATGCTGGCTCGCGCCGCGCCCGGTCTTGGCGGAGAGCCAACGGCTGATCATCAGGTTTTCGGCGACCGTCAGCTCCGGAAAGATGCCGGAATTCTCCGGCGCGTAGCCGATGCCGCGCTTGGCGCGCCGATGCGGCGGCAAGGCCGTGATCTCCTCTCCGCGGAACCGGATCGGCCGGAGCGGACGGGGAGCAGGCCGGTGATGCTCTCGATGATGGTGGTGCGTCCGGCGCCGTTGCGACCGACCAGGGCCACGACCTCGTCGGTATCGACGTTGATCGACACGCCGCGCAGGATATGGGCGGGGCCACGGTAGGTATTGATGTCGTCGACCTCGAGCAGCACCGGTTTCCTGTCGCTTCCGGCTCAGGCCGACAGCGGAGCGCCGAGCAGGATGCTGGCGACGTCCTTGTTGGCGCGGATCTCGTCGGGCGTGCCGTCGGCAAGGAACGACACCCTCATGCATCATCACGATGCGGTCGGAGTAGCGGAACACCACGTCCATGTCGTGCTCGATGACGACGGCGGTGACCATCCCGCCGCGCACCACCGACGATACGGTATCCATGATCTGCGCCTTTTCGTGGGTGCTCACGCCGCTGGTCGGCTCGTCGAGGAAAATCAGCCTGGGACGCAGCGCATAGGCGACCGCAACGTCGAGCAGCTTGCGCTCGCCTTGCGCGAGCCCGCCGGCCGGAACCTCGGCCTTGCTCGCGCAGCCCGAACTGACCGAGCACGTCGAGCGTCTCGCGCCGCGGACATCGTGGTCATGCTCGGCGAATCTCGCCATTTTCACCGCCTTGCCCTCGCGCGAGAACACCGACAGCGCGACATTGTCGAAGACGCTGAAAGCCCGTCGAACAGGTTGACGATCTGGAAGCTGCGCGCGATCCCCGCCTTGATGCGCTCGCTCACCGACGTGAAGGTGATGTCGCGATCCTCGAACAGGATCTGGCCGCTGTCCGGCTGCAGGTGCGCGCTGATGAGATTGACGAGCGTAGTCTTGCCCGCGCCGTTCGAGCCCACCAGCGAAAGGAATTCGCCTTTGTTCACGACGAAATTCAGGCCGTCGCAGGCTCGCGTTTCGCCGAACTGCTTCCGCAGGTTGACGGTCTGGAGCAGGATCATGTCACGGCTTCCCCTTGGCCTTCAACTTGGCGGCGAGCTGCGATATCGCGCCGACGATCCCGGTCGGCAACACCAGCACCAGCAGTACGAGCACGACGCCGAGCAGGAGCTGCCAGTACTCGGTCGTCGCGACCGCGTAGGTCTTCAGATAGGTAAACACGATGCCGCCCACGATCGGTCCGGTAAAGTTGCGAAACCCGCCGAGCAGCGCGGTAAACACGATTTCGCCCGAGAATGTCCAGTAGAGCACGTCCGGGCGTCGTCAAGCCGTTGAGCGGCACCCAGAGGATGCCGGCGAGCCCGGTGAAGGTGCCCGAGATCGAGAAAGGAGATCCAGCGGAACCGACGGATGCGCAGGCCGAGAAAGGCGGCACGCACCTCGTTGTCGCGGATGGCCTGCAGTGACTTGCCGAACGGCGAGTGGACGATCACCCACATGATCACGACGCAAACGGCAAACGCCGCGAGGACATAATAATAGTAGGCATCGACGAAGCGCTGGAACGCGCCGGACCCCGAAAAGCTGAAAAAGCCGCCGAGCAGCGTCGGCCGCGGCACTCGCAGCCCGTCGCTTCCGCCGGTCACCCAGAACAGCTTGTAGGCCAGGCTGTAAAGCACCTGCGACAGCGCAAGCGTGAGAATGCCGAAGAAAATCCGGGTGTGGCGGACGCAGATATAGCCGAACAACGCCGACAGGAGCGCGGAGATCGGCAGGCCCACAAGGATGTAGAGCTCCATCGAATGAATGCCGAGGTCGCGCGCCAGGAAGGCGACCGAATACGAGCCGATACCGAAGAACGCGGAATGCCCGAACGACAGCAGACCGGTGTAGCCGAGCAGCAGATTGAACCCGAGCGCCGCGATGGCGGCAATCAGGCCATAGGTCAGAAGCTGCGTCTGATAGACGCCGACAAAGGACGGCAGCAGGCCGAGCAGCAGCAGGATCGCGGCCGAAACCGCGGCCAGCTGAATTTTCGAGCGTTCCCGCATCCAACGCATCATCACGCGCTTCCATACAGCCCGGTCGGCCTGATCAGCAGCACGATCGCGGCGATGAGATAGAGCACCGCGAGCTCGATCTCCGGGAAGAACTGAATTCCCGCCGTCCGCACGAAGCTCACGATGAGGGCGCCGACGAGCGCCCCCTTCAGGCTGCCGAGCCCGCCGATGACCACGACGACGAAAGCGAGGATCAGCGCGTCGACGCCCATGCCGAGCACGGCCGCCTGGCTCGGAACGATAATGGCGCCGCCGAGGCCGGCCATGAAGCAGCCAATGGCAAAGGCCGACATATAGACCAGCCCGACGTTGATGCCGAGCGCCGACGCCATGCGCCGGTCCTGCGAGGTCGCGCGCAGCATGACGCCGAACTTGGTCTTGTAGATCCCCGCCCACAGACCGATGGCGGCGAGCGCGCCGATGCCGACGACCACAAGGTTATAGCCGGGATAAATCAGGCCGCCGACGTGCATGATCGGTACGACGTCCTGCAGCGTATCGGCCGTGATAGGCATGCCGCCCCACAGGAAGCGGATGACATCTTCCAGGATCAGCAGCAGGCCAAAGGTGACGAGGAGCTGATACTCCTCGGCGCGCCGGTAGAACGGCCGCAGCAGCAGAGGCTCGATTACGAGCCCGACGAGCGCGACGACCATGGCCCCGACCGGCAACAGCAAGAACAGCCATCCAAGCGGAACGCCAAGCGCGATCGCCCTCCCCATCATCCACGCGGTGACGTAGGCGCCCACGGCATACAGCGTGCCGTGCGCCATGTTGACGATGCGCATGACGCCGAAAATGAGGCTCAGGCCCGCAGCAATGAGAAAGAGAACCGAGGCGTAGAACAGCGAATTCAGGATTTGAACGAGCAGTATCGACACCGACCAACCCCTCGCGCACCATTCACGACGTCTCTCTCACGGCGATGCCGTTAGAGCATTTCCCGGAAAAGTGGATACCGGTTTCCCCCAAGGAAATGCGACAAGTGTCGAACCTGGAGCGCTTCCTGCCACAGCCCCATCCGATTTCATGCTCAGCATAATCGGGAAGCGCTCCAGAGCGCCTACCCCCGTCCGGTACGGCAGCAACCGCAAAAACCAGCCGCGCCTGAATTGCTCGGGCGCGGCTGGGTCGATCACGACCTCGAGAAGTCCTCAGCCGACCTTCGACCAGGTCTTCTTGATCCAGTCGGCCGCTGCGGTCGAACTCGTTATGGCCTTGGCCGGGCTTGGGCCAATTCGCCGGAGCAGTGATGTTGCGGATCGGTATGGTGATGACCCGGTCCTTATCCCAGGTCATGAACGGGAATTCCGGATTGTTCTTGCTGAATCCGGTGATCGCGTCCTTGTAGCCCTGATGGTTGTCGGGCCGGATGTACAGGTAGCCCGACGGCGTATCCATCCCGAGGCCTTCGAGCTGGCCGATGATCGCCTCGTCCTCCGGCCAGCCGGGTGCCAGCTTGTTGGCGCGCTCGATCGCCATCTTCAGCATGTGCAGGGTGACGTAGGCACCTTCGGACTGGAAGTTCGGATATTCGTTCCAGCGCTTGAAGTAGCGCTCCACGAATGCCTTGTTGAGCGGCCAGCGGTCGCCGCCCGGGTACGTGAAGTAGTAGTTGGAGTGCACGCCCGCCAGCACGCCCTCGGGGTGATCCTTGCCGATGGCATGCGGAGCCACGCCGAACGCCAGCGTGGTCGCGACCTTCATCTTGTCGAACAGGCCGTAGCGCAGCGCCTGCTTGTAGAAGGCCACATAGTCGCCGCCCCAGACCGAGGTGAACAGCAGATCCGGCTCCGACGACAGGATCTTGGTGATGTGCGAGGTGAAGTCGGTGGTGCCGAGCTTCGGCCAGCTTTCCGAGACCATCTGCGTGCCGGGGAGCAGCCGCTCGATCGCGAGCGTGAAGTGCTCGGAGGCGTTGCGGCCGTAGCTGTAGTCCGGATGCAGATGCGCGATCTTGCGAACGTTCGGCCAGGCTTGTGCCGCGCCGATCGCCGCCGTGACGCCGTCCGCCGACTGGATGTTGGTGAGACGGAAAACATATTTCGGATTGGGGTCGGCCTTGTCGAAGAGGAAGTCGGTGCAGCCGTCCACGAACATGGTGAGCAGCGAGAGTTCTTCGGCCACCGGGCCGAGCGCCGGGCTGTTACCCGACGAAATGACGCCGGTGAACAGGTCGATCTTGCCTTCGAGCTTCATTCGCCGCATTTCTTTGACGTTGGCGTCGGTGCCAGCGGCTTCGTCGGCGGTGATGGTCTCGATCTTGCGCTTGCCCAGAAGCCCGCCCTGGGCGTTGATCTCCTCCGCCGCCAGGATGTGGCCTTTCAACGAAGGATCACCGAGCACTGCGGCCGGACCAGTAAGGAAGGTCATGTGGCCGGTCTTGAACGGCGTGTCGGGGATCTTGCCTTTGGCCGGTTCGGCGGCGGCCCTGACGACTTGCGGCGCGATCAAGGCGGCGCCAGCAGCGCCGGCCCCGCCGACTGTCACGCCAAGCGCGCTGAGGAATTTTCGACGATCAACGGTGGCTGGCTTATCCATGGAAGGCCTCCCTGGCTGATGGTTCGGACGGCGAGAACGCTCGCCATTGTTGTTGTTGTTTCAGAACGCTATCATGAAAGTCCTTGGGCAGGTACCAAATTGCGCCAGCCAGTGTCCCCACCGCCACTTCGGTCGCGGACGCCCGTACGTTTTTCAGCTGTAAGTTGATTATTGGGAGCCATGCACTACGCCTCGTAGGCCAGCCGCAGCCCGGGGCGGGGCCAGCGGACCTTGAGCAGCCGGCCGGTCGCCGAGCCGGTGATCCAGGCGTCGCGCATGTCGGGGCCGCCGAAGCAGATATTGGTGATGAGCGGGTCCGGCATCGGCACGTGCTCGACGCCGCCGGCGGGGTCGAACACCGTGATGCCGCCGTTGAGCAGCGTCGCCACGCACACCTTGCCGCCCGCCTCGACCGCGAGGCTGTCGAGCAGCTGATAGCCGGGCAGGGGCCCGAGCGGCCGCTGCGGCGCGAACCGGTCCTGCGCCTGCTTGAGTTTTCCCGGCCCGGCAATCTCGAACGGCCACAGCCGGCTGGTGCGGGTCTCGGCCACGTAGAGGATTGCTCCGTCCGGCGACAGTCCGACCCCGTTCGGGGTCATCATGCCGCTGCGCGCCTTGACGATCATCGAGCCGTCGGCGCGCGCATAGTAGAGGAAGCCGAGGTCGATGCGCTCGTCATCGGCCTTGCCGAGATCGCTGAACCAGAAGCCGCCGGTGCCGTCGAATACGATGTCGTTCGGCCCGCGCAAACGGCGGCCCGCGCACTCGGCGTACAGCGTCGCGAACCTGCCCGTCTTAAGGTCGACGCGCTGGATCGAGCCGCCCTGGTAGTCGGCGGCGATCCCGTGCGGGACGAAGGAGCCGTCGGCGCGCTTCAGCCAGTTGAAGCCGCCATTGTTGCAGACATACATCGCCCCGTCCGGACCGACCGCGGCCCCGTTGGGACCGCCGCCGAGCTCGGCGATCACCTCGATCCGCCCCGAGGGCAGGACCCGGCTCAGCGTGCCGCGTCGGATCTCGACCAGGACGACCGAGCCATCCCGCATCGCCACCGGGCCCTCGGGAAATTGCAGGCCCTCGGCCACAACCTCGAGCTCCATCGTCATCTCCTCGTTCTGTCGTTGCGTCCGCGTGCCGCAGGACGCCAGGGCCCGCCTAACTTTACCTGGAGCCTCTGGAAATCAGTGCCCGCGCACCCGCGGCATGTGGATGAACTCCCACGGGCTCGGCATCGGGCCGACCGGCACCACGATGAGGCTCGGCTCCGCGCGGCGGGAGAGCGCGCGGCGGAGCGCCTCGCGCAGTTCCTTGGGGTCGCGCGCGCGCTCGGCGGCGACGCCGAAGCTTTCGGCGAAGCGCAGGAAATCGGGGTTCGCGAGGTCGCTGGCGATCAGGCGGTTGCCGTAGCGCTCCTCCTGGATGCGCCGCACGTTTCCGAAGGCGCCGTCGACCAGGAGCACGGTGGTGAGCGGGATCTTGTGGCGTACCGCGCTCGACAGCTCGTTCGCCGTATAGAGGAAGCCGCCGTCGCCGGAGATCGCCACCACCGGGATATCGCGGCGGGAATCCTGGGCGCCGAGCGCTGTGGCAAAACCCCAGCCGAGATTGTCCTGGTAGCCAGGCGAGAGAAACGTGCGTGGCCGGTAGAACGGCATGGCGAGCCGCGCCGCGAAGCCGAGCTGGGTGACCTCGTCGACGAAAATGCCGTCCTCGGGAAGCTCTGCGCGGATCGCCTCGAGCAGCGCGATCTGCGGCGCGAGTTTGGCGAGGCGTTTGCTGGTCGCGGCCTGGCGCTCCGTCATCTCGTCGCGGCGGGGCTCGCGCTTCTGGTTGCGGGTCTCCAGCGCGTCGATCAGCCGGCGGAGGATCTTGGCCGCGTCGCCGATCAGCGCGAGCGCCGGTTTGCGGAACCGCGCCGGCTCTTCCGGATCGGCGTCGATGCGGATGATCTTGAGATCCTCGTCCAGCCCCCAGGCGGTCTGCTGCTGGTGCAGCCGGGTGCCGATGCCGAGAACGACGTCGGCCTCGGCCCAGCAGTCGCGGCCGAGCGGCAGGGTGACGCTCAAGGGATCGCGGCTGTCGAGGATGCCGCGGCCGCGCCGATAGCCGAGCACCGGCGCCTGCAGCATGGCGGAGAGTCTCGTCACCTCGGGGGAGGCGTCCTGGGCGCCGCCGCCGCACACGATGAACGGTCGTTTGGCGGCGCCGAGCAGTTTTGCGGCGGCGAGCACCGCATCCTCGTCGACCGGAATTGCCGGGGCCTCCTGCGGGGGCACCAGGACGGCGGGGCCTTCTCGCGCCCACACGTCGATCGCGCATTCGAGCGCCGCCGGGCCGGGGCGGCCGGTCGCCATCGAGCGGACGGCCTCGGCCACCAGGCGGGACGCGTCGTGGGGGCCACGGATGCGCTCCGACCAGTCCACCAGCCGGGAAATGATGCCGGCCTGGTCGCGGATCTCGTGGAGCTGGCCGAAACCGCGGCCGATATCGGCATCGGGAATCTGGCCGATCAGGGCCAGCACCGGGGCGTTCATCCCATAGGCATTGAGCAGGGCGGCACCGGTATTGAGCAGCCCCGGGCCGGGCACCACCACGTAGGCCTGGGGCTTTCCGGTTGCCAGCGCCGCGCCCAGCGCCATGTAGGCGGCGCCCTGCTCGTGGCGGGTGTGGATGGTGCGCACCTTGTCGCCGGCCTTGAACACCGCGTCGAAGAAATGGTCGTTGTGCACCCCGGGCAGCGCATAGACCGTGTCGATGCCATGGGCGAGGAGCGAGGCGACGGCGGCCTCCGCGGTGCTCATGCGGTCCATGCGGTTCCGGGCTCCCCTTTGCGCGCGCCAGCGAGGGAGTGTGCAGATCGGCGCCGTCCTGTCGAGGGTGGCGCTTCCTTCGGCGGAATGCCCTGCGAATAGGCAAAATTGACCTAGATCAATGTAGCGCCCGCGATTCGCCCTCAGTTTCCCGGGCCGGGGAGCCGTGCCCCCGCGGGACCTACGGGAGGGTGACGTGTCGGAGCAATCCGGTCGAGCCGACGATCCGTTGCGCGCGCGGCGCATGGAGATCTTCGCCTTCCTGTTTCTCACCGTGGTGCTGATCCCGGCGCTCGCGGTCGGGATCGTCGGCGGCTACGGCCTCACCGTCTGGGTCTACCAGATGATCGCCGGCCCGCCCGGCCCTCCAGCCAAGTGAGAACCCCCATGGGCCGCGACCGCAGAGCCTTTTTGCGTGGACAATGGAGCACGGACGGTGCGCCGCCGCCGGCCGCCTCCTCCGAGATCGCCAGCATCCTGGTGCAGACCCGCCCGGAACGGCTCGCCGGCGCCGAGCAGGCCATCGCGGCGATCGCCGGGACCGAGATCCACGGCCGCGACCCCAAGGGCAAGCTCGTCGTGGTGATCGAGGCGACCGACGTCGGCGCCATCGGCGCCACGCTCAACGAGATCGCGCTCATGCCGGACGTCATCTCCGCGAGCCTTGTCTTCCATGCAACCGACGCCGGCTGACGCCGCGCGCAAGGGATCATCCATGTCCATCGGCAAGCTCGATCGTCGCGCCTTCCTGAAACTCGAAGCCGCCGCGCTGGCGGCGGCGGCCGGCGGCATGCCGGCTACGGCCGGGGCCGCCAACCTCGTCACCGAACGGGAGGCCTCCGAGCTCCACTGGGACAAGGCGGCTTGCCGCTTCTGCGGCACCGGGTGCAGCGTCATGGTGGCCACCAAGGAGGGGCGCGTCGTCGCCACCCACGGCGACGCCAAGTCGGAGGTCAACCGCGGGCTGAACTGCGTCAAAGGCTATTTCCTCTCGAAGATCATGTACGGCCATGACCGGGTCACCCAGCCGCTGCTGCGCAAGCGCAACGGCGCCTACGCCAAGGACGGCGAGTTCACGCCGGTCTCCTGGGACGAGGCCTTCGACGTGATGGCGCAAAAGTTCAAGGACGCGCTGAAGAAGCGCGGCCCCAGCGGCGTCGGCATGTTCGGCTCCGGCCAGTGGACGATCTGGGAAGGCTATGCGGCGGCAAAGCTGTTCAAGGCGGGCTTCCGCTCCAACAACATCGATCCCAATGCCCGGCACTGCATGGCCTCGGCGGTCGCAGGCTTCATGCGGACCTTCGGCATCGACGAGCCGATGGGATGCTACGACGACATCGAGGCGACCGACGCCTTCGTGCTGTGGGGCTCCAACATGGCGGAGATGCATCCGATCCTGTGGACCCGGGTGGCCGACCGCCGGCTGAGCGCCCCGCACGTGCGGGTCGCCGTGCTCTCGACCTTCGAGCACCGCTCCTTCGATCTCGCCGACATCCCGATGGTGTTCAAGCCGCAGACCGATCTGGCGATCCTCAACGCCATCGCCCACCACATCATCAAGACCGGCCGGGTCAACAAGGACTTCGTCGGCCGCCATGTGAACTTCAAGCGCGGCGAGACCGACATCGGCTATGGCCTGCGTCCTGAGCATCCGCTGGAGCAGCGCGCCAAGGGTCGCGCCAAGGCCAACGACGCGACCGACATGTCGTTCGACGAGTACGCGAAATTCGTCTCCGACTACACGCTGGAAAAAGCCTCGGAACTGTCCGGCGTGCCGGTCAATCGCCTCGAGGCGCTGGCCGAGCTCTATGCCGACCCGAAGAAGAAGGTGGTCAGCTTCTGGACCATGGGATTCAACCAGCACACCCGCGGGGTGTGGTGCAACAATCTGGTCTACAACATCCATCTGTTGACCGGAAAGATCGCCGAGCCCGGCAACAGCCCGTTCTCGCTGACCGGCCAGCCGTCGGCCTGCGGCACCGCCCGCGAGGTCGGCACCTTCTCCCACCGTCTGCCGGCCGACATGGTGGTGACCAACAAGGCGCACCGCGATATCGCCGAGCGGATCTGGAAGCTTCCCGAGGGTACGATTCCCGACAAGCCCGGCTATCACGCGGTGCTGCAGAGCCGCATGCTGCGCGACGGGCTGCTCAACGCCTACTGGATCCAGGTCAACAACAACCTACAGGCCGGGCCGAACGCCAACCAGGAGACCTATCCGGGCTACCGCAACCCGGAGAACTTCATCGTCACCTCCGACGCCTATCCGACGGTGACGGCGCTTGCCTCCGACCTCATCCTGCCGACCGCCATGTGGGTGGAGAAGGAGGGCGCCTACGGCAATGCGGAGCGGCGCACCCAGTTCTGGCACGAGCTGGTGCCGGCGCCCGGCGAGGCGCGCTCCGATCTCTGGCAGGTCATGGAGTTCTCAAAACGCTTCAAGATCGAGGAGGTGTGGCCAGCCGAGCTGATCGCCAAGAAACCCGAATACCGCGGCAAGACGCTTTACGACGTGCTCTACCGCAACGGCGAGGTCGACAAGTTTCCATTGACCGACATCGAGACGGGCTACCGGAACCACGAGTCGAAGGCCTTCGGCTTCTACGTCCACAAGGGCCTGTTCGAGGAATATGCCGCCTTCGGCCGCGGCCACGGCCACGACCTCGCGCCGTTCGATACGTACCACCGCGAGCGCGGCCTGCGCTGGCCGGTGGTCAACGGCATCGAGACCAAATGGCGCTTCCGCGAAGGCCTCGACCCTTATGTGAGGTCCGGTACCGGCGTCGAGTTCTATGGACATCCCGACGGCAAGGCGCGCATCTTCGCGCTGCCGTACGAGCCGGCCGCCGAGTCGCCCGACGAGACCTATCCGTTCTGGCTGAGCACCGGCCGGGTGCTCGAGCACTGGCACTCCGGCACCATGACGCGCCGGGTCCCCGAGCTCTACCGCTCGTTCCCCGAGGCTGTGTGCTTCATGAATCCCGACGACGCCGCCGCGCTCGAGCTGCGCCGCGGCGACGAGGTCAAGGTGGAGTCGCGGCGCGGCTACATCCGTACCCGGGTGGAGACCCGCGGGCGCAACAAGCCGCCGCGCGGCCTGGTGTTCGTGCCCTGGTTCGACGAGGCGCAGCTCATCAACAAGGTGACGCTCGACGCCACCGACCCGATCTCCCTGCAGACCGACTTCAAGAAATGCGCGGTGCGCATCAAGCGCGCGTGAGGACCGGCACCATGATGCACCAGCTCCGCCTGATCGCGCTTGCGGCCGGCCTCGTCGCGATGTCGACCGCGCTGCTCGCCGATCCCACCCTGCCGCTGCGCGGGACCACGCCGCTCGACCAGGAAGGGCCGGCGGCCAGGATGACGCCGCTGCGCAACACTTCGGAGCGGGAGAACCGCAACTATCCGGAGCAGCCGCCGCTCATTCCCCACACCACCGAGGGCTACCAGATCGACATCAACGGCAACAAGTGCCTGTCGTGCCACGCCCGCGCCAACGTCGCCGAATCCCGCGCCCCGATGATCAGCATCACGCATTTCATGGATGCGGAGGGCCAGTTCCGCGCCTCGGTGTCGCCGCGCCGCTTCTTCTGCACCGGCTGCCACGTGCCGCAGCACGAGATCCGCGCGCCGGTCGCCAACGACTTCGTCGACATCGACACGCTGTTGAGCCGCGCCGCTCCCGGGGGGCGGCGATGACGGCAGTCGACGTCCGGCGTGCTGGCCTGCGCTCGCGGACCGGCTCTTTCGTCCGCGACCTCGCCGGCGTGCTGCGGCGGCCGAGCACGGTGTTCGGGCTCGGCACCCTGGTGCTCGCCGGCTTCGTGGCCGGCGTGGTGTTCTGGGGCGGATTCAACACTGCGCTGGAGTTCACCAATACGGAAAAGTTCTGCACGTCGTGCCACGAGATGCAGTCGAACGTGTTCGAGGAATTGAAGACCACGGTGCATTTCGTCAACCGCTCCGGCGTGCGCGCGACCTGCCCGGACTGCCACGTGCCGCACAGCTGGACCGACAAGCTCGCCCGCAAGATGCAGGCCTCCAAGGAAGTGTGGGGCCACCTGTTCGGCACCATCGAGACCCGGGAAAAATTCCTCGACCACCGCCTCGAGCTGGCGCTGCACGAATGGGCGCGCTTCAAGGCCAACGACTCGCTGGAATGCCGCAACTGCCACAGCGCCCGCTCGATGGACATCTCCCGGCAGAGCCCGCGCGCCGCGGTGGCGCATGAGCGCTACCTGTTCAACAGGGAAAAAACCTGCATCGACTGCCACAAGGGCATCGCCCACAAGCTTCCCGACATGCGCGGCGTCCCCGGCTGGCAGTAGTCAGGATCCCGCAAGGGCAGCGATGCCGCCGCCTTGACACCAAGAGACCGCCGTGCGAGTGCGCCCGGCTCGGGTCCGGACGTGTTGGCGCGTCGGCCTTTTCCAACGGGATCGATCATGCACCGCTACCGCACCCACACCTGCGGCGCGCTCCGCGACCGCGATATCGGCGAGACCGCGCGTGTGTCGGGCTGGTGCCATCGCATCCGCGACCATGGCGGGCTGTTGTTCATCGACCTGCGCGACCATTACGGGCTCACCCAGTGCGTCGCCGACCCCGACAGCCCGGCCTTTGCGGCGGCGGAGAAGCTGCGGGCCGAATGGGTGGTGCGGATCGACGGAACGGTGCGCCGGCGTCCGGCCGGCACCGAGAATCCCGACCTGCCGACCGGCGCGGTGGAGATCTTCATCACCGAGATCGAGGTGCTGGGGCCGGCGGGCGAGCTGCCGATGCCGGTGTTCGGCGAGCAGGACTATCCCGAGGAGACCCGGCTGAAATACCGCTTCCTGGACCTGCGGCGCGACCGGCTGCATCGCAACATCATGCGCCGCGCCGCGGTCGTCGAACTCGATGCGCCGGCGCATGAAGGAGCAGGGTTTTTCCGAGTTCCAGACCCCGATCCTCACCGCCTCGTCGCCCGAGGGCGCGCGCGACTTTCTGGTGCCGTCGAGGCTGCATCCGGGACATTTCTACGCCCTGCCGCAGGCGCCGCAGCAGTTCAAGCAGCTGATCATGATCGCCGGCTTCGACCGCTACTTCCAGATCGCGCCGTGCTTCCGCGACGAGGATCCGCGCGCCGACCGTCTGCCGGGCGAGTTCTATCAGCTCGACGTGGAGATGAGCTTCGTCACCCAGGACGACGTCTTCGCCGCCATGGAGCCGGTGATCCGCGGCGTGTTCGAGGAATTCGCCGACGACGAGCCGGTCACGCCGGCTTTTCCGCGCATCTCCTACGCCGACGCGCTGCTGAAATACGGCACCGACAAGCCGGACCTGCGCAACCCGCTCCTCATCGCCGACATCACCGAGGAGTTCAACGAGGCGAGCGTCACCTTCAATGCCTTCAAGCGGGTGATCGCCGCCGGCGGCGTAGTGCGGGCAATTCCCGCGCCCGGTGCCGCCGCCCAGCCGCGCTCGTTCTTCGACAAGCTCAACGACTGGGCGAGGAGCGAGATGGGGGCGCCCGGCCTCGGCTACGTGGTGTTCGAGGCCGACGGCGGCAAAGGCCCGATCGCAAAGTTCATTCCCGCGGACGTGCAGGCGAGGATCGCCGCCAAGGCCGGGGCGAAGCCGGGAGACGCGGTGTTCTTTGCCGCCGACAAGCCGGCGGCCGCCGCAAAACTCGCCGGCGCCGCCCGGGTGCGGATCGGCGACGAGCTGGCGCTCGGCGACCGCAAGCGCTTCGAGCTCTGCTGGATCGTCGATTTTCCCATGTACGAGTACGACGAGACCGAAAAGAAGATCGAGTTCTCCCACAACCCGTTCTCGATGCCGCAAGGCGGGCTCGATACGCTCACCACCCGCGATCCGCTCACCATCAATGCCTTCCAGTACGACGTGGTGTGCAACGGCTACGAGATCGCCTCGGGCGCCATCCGCAACCACGATCCGGAGGTGATGAAGAAGGCCTTTGCGGTCGCCGGCTACGAGGAATCCGTGCTGGAGGAGCGCTTCGGCGGGATGTTCCGGGCATTCCACTACGGCGCGCCGCCCCATGGCGGGATGGCGGCCGGGATCGACCGCATCGTCATGCTGGTGTGCCGCGAGCAGAACCTCCGCGAGGTGGCGCTTTTTCCGATGAACCAGCGCGCCGAGGATCTGCTGATGGGTGCGCCCTCGGAGGTTACGCCGAAGCAGCTGCGCGAGCTGCATATCCGGCTCAATCTTCCCGACAAGAACGACAAGCCGTGAGGCCCCCGGGCCGCCGGAACCATTTGCGCCCGACGCCCGACGCGCTTTAATCGGGCCTTCGAACGTCCGATCCCGGCGCACCAGGCGGCAAGCCGGATCGAGAACGCTTCGGCACGGGGGGAAAGCCGGTGGCAGCAGACCTGTCCGACGACCTGCGCAAGAACGCGCTTGCCTATCACCGGGTGCCGCGCCCGGGCAAGCTGGAGATCCAGGCGACAAAACCCCTCGGCAGCCAGCGCGACCTGGCGCTCGCCTATACGCCGGGGGTTGCCGCCGCCTGCGAGGCGATCGCCGCCGAGCCGGCGCTCGCCGCCGAGCTCACGGCGCGGGCGAACCTCGTCGCCGTCGTCTCCAACGGCACCGCGGTGCTGGGCCTCGGCGACATCGGCCCGCTTGCCGGCAAGCCGGTGATGGAAGGCAAGGCGGTGCTGTTCAAGAAATTCGCCGGCATCGACGTCTTCGACATCGAGATCGCGGCGCGCGAGGTCGACCACGTGGTCGAGGTGGTGGCGGCGCTGGAGCCCACGTTCGGCGGCATCAATCTGGAGGACTTCAAGGCGCCGGAGTGTTTCGACATCGAGGCGAAGCTGAAGGAGCGGATGAAGATCCCGGTGTTCCACGACGACCAGCACGGCACCGCGATCATCGTGGCGGCGGCGGTGCAGAACGCCCTGCAGCTGGCCGGCAAGCGCATCGAGGCGGTGAAGATCGTGGCGTCCGGAGCCGGCGCCGCCGCGCTCGCCTGCCTCAACCTGCTGGTCTCGCTCGGCGCCGGGCGGCAAAACATCTGGATCACCGATATCGAGGGCGTGGTCTATGAAGGCCGGCCCAAGCTGATGGACCGCTGGAAGTCGGTCTACGCCCAGGCGACGGAGCTGCGCACGCTTGCCGAGGTCATCGAGGGGGCCGACGTCTTCCTCGGCCTGTCGGCAGGCGGTGTCCTGAAGCCCGACATGGTCGCCCGCATGGCGGCGCGGCCGCTGATCATGGCGCTCGCCAATCCGACGCCGGAAATCATGCCGGAGGCGGCGCTCGCCGCGCGGCCCGACGCCATGATCTGCAGCGGGCGCTCGGACTATCCCAACCAGGTCAACAACGTCCTGTGCTTTCCCTACATCTTCCGCGGCGCGCTCGACGTCGGCGCCACCACCATCAACGAGGAGATGAAGCGTGCCGCCGTCGAGGCGATCGCCGCGCTCGCCCGCGAGCCGCCGTCGGACGTCGCCGCCCGCGCCTATGGCGGCGAGGCGCCGGCCTTCGGCACCGGCTCGCTCATCCCCAACCCGTTCGACCCGCGACTGATCCTGCGCATCGCGCCCGCCGTCGCCCGCGCCGCCATGGCGTCGGGGATCGCGACGCGCCCGATCGCCGATTTCTCCGCCTACCAGGAGCAGCTCAACCGCTTCGTCTTCCGTTCCGGCTTCATCATGAAGCCGCTCTTCACCCAGGCGAAGACGGCGCTCAAGCGCGTCGTCTATGCGGAAGGCGAGGACGAGCGGGTGCTCCGCGCGACCCAGGTCGTCGTGGAGGAGGGGCTGGCGCGCCCGATTCTGGTCGGCCGTCCTCCAGTGATCGAGGCGCGGCTCGGGCGCTTCGGCCTCTCCGTCCGTCCGGGTCGCGACTTCGAGCTGGTGAACCCGGAGGACGACCCGCGCTACCGCGACTACGTCGAGACCTATGTGGAGGTGGCCGGCCGCCACGGTGTCACCCCGGACGTGGCGCGGACGACGGTGCGCACCAATGCCACCGTCATCGCGGCGCTCGGGCTGCGCGTCGGCGAGGCGGACGCCATGATCTGCGGCCTCGAGGGCCGCTACATGCGGCATCTCAACAACATCCGCCACATCATCGGTCTTGCCCCGGGTGTCCGCGACTTCGCGGCGCTGTCGCTGGTGATCACCAGCAAGGGGCCGTACTTCCTGGTCGACACCGAGGTGACGCCCGAGCCCACCGCCGAGCAGGTCGCCGCGATGGCGGTGCTCGCCGCCGCCCACGTCCGCCGCTTCGGGCTCGAGCCGAAGATCGCGCTGCTCTCGCACTCGGATTTCGGCAGCCACGACAGCGCGTCGTCGGCGCGGATGCGGCGCGCCGGCGAGCTCCTCGCCGCCGCCCACCCGGAGCTCGAGGTCGACGGCGAGATGCACGCGGAGTCGGCGCTCGACCCGCAATACCGCGAGCGGGTGTTTCCCCATTCGCGGCTCGCCGGCGAGGCCAACGTGCTGATCATGCCCAGCCTCGACGCCGCCAACATCGCCAACCAGGTGATCAAGGTGCTCGCCGATGCGCTCGCGGTCGGGCCGATCCTCATCGGCGCGGCGCGGCCGGCCCACATCCTCACGCCTGCGGTCACCGCGCGCGGGGTCGTCAACATGACGGCGATCGCCGCCGTCGAGGCCCAGGCAGGTGCCGCGGCCCGATGAGGACGCGCGCTGGCGATCCGTCGACGGAGACGTCCAAGAGAGGTAAATTTAAGAGTTTCCGGGCAGAATCTCCTTGATCGTCCGCTGTGTTGCGCATATCTGGGGATTCGCCGCTGTGAACGGTCCTGTTTGGGTCTGCTCCGGCGGCATTTGCGTCACTGGAGCCGGCTCGCCGGCACTTGGGTTCGATCTCTGGTTGGGGAGGACGCCATGCGTAAGAACGCCCTCTTTCAATTGGTGACGGGCTTGGAGACCCCAAGTACCTCCCGAAAGGAAGACATCGAGGTCGTCTCGCCGGCCGCGGCCCGGGTCGAGGAGCGCGACGATCATTTCGTGGTGAGGAACGGCATCCGCTGTGCGGGCGCCCATCTCATCATCGACCTCTACGATGCCGAGCGGCTCGACGACATCGATCACATCGAGGAGACGCTGCGCCGCTGCGTCGGTGCGGCGAATGCGACGCTGCTGCACATCCATCTGCACCACTTCGAGCCCAACGGCGGCGTCTCCGGCGTCGCCGTCCTGGCGGAGAGCCACATCTCGATCCACTCCTGGCCGGAGGCGAACTACGCGGCGCTCGACGTGTTCATGTGCGGCAACGCCAACCCGGACGCCTGCGTCCCGGTGCTGCGCGAGGCGTTCAATCCCAAGCGGGTCGGCGTCAGCGAGATCCTGCGCGGGCAGGGCGCCTGATCCGGGCGCCGGTCGCCGGCGCCATCTGCACTATCGAACATTCCGGGGCGCTCCCGGCGCCGGCCGGACCGGCACCAGCCGCTGCATCGGCCGGTGGCCCGCATGCGGCCGGGCGCCACAGCCAGCGAGGACATCATGACGGCGAAGCGCTGGATCCCGGAGACGTTGTACGACAGCGCCGGCTTGCGCATGTCCTACGAGGTCGAACGGGTCCTCCATGAGACGCAGACCGAGCATCAGCACCTGGTGCTGTTCGAGCACAAATGGTTCGGCAAGATGCTGATGCTCGACGGCGCCACCCAGGTGACGACCCGCGACGAGTTCATCTATCACGAGATGATGACCCACGTGCCGATCCTCGCCCATGGCGAGGCCCGCGAGGTGCTGGTCGTCGGCGGGGGCGACTGCGGCATTGCCGAGGAGGTGCTCAAGCACAAGTCGGTCGAGCGCCTGACCCAGGTCGAGATCGACGCCTCAGTGGTGGAATTCTCCCGGGAGCATTTTCCCGAATTCACCGGACCGGTGCTCGCCGATCCGCGTTTCGACCTCGTCATCGACGACGGCATGAAGTTCGTGGCCGCGACCGATCGGCGCTTCGACGTGATCATCGTGGATTCGACCGACCCGCAGGGTCCGGGCGCGGTGCTGTTCACCTACGATTTCTACGCCGGTTGCCGGCGGTGCATGACGCCGCGCGGCATCATGGTCACGCAGAACGGCGTCCCCTTCCTGCAGCCGGACGAGCTCGTCTCCAGCGTCCGCCACTTCGGCCGCCTGTTCGCCGACGCCGCCTGCTACGTGGCGGCGATCCCGACCTATGTGGGTGGCCACATGGCGATGGGCTGGGCGGCCCTCGACCCGTTGCTGCGCCGGGCCGACGTCGACACCATCGCGGCCCGCTACGCGGCGGCGGGACGGTTTCCCACCCGATACTGGACCCCCGAGGTGCACCGCGCGGCGTTCGCGCTGCCGCGGTTCATCGCAGACGCGGTGGAGCGGGCGAGGGAGCCCTGAGGCTCTCGCCCGCGTCTCGCTGGGCTAGCGCTGCCGCAGGCCCCGGAACCCGCTCTCAGGATGCCCGGGCGGCGCTGGCCTTGGCGCCGCGGCCGCGCGCGGGCCGGCGATCGAGATCGGCCAATCCTGCGAGCGCTGCGGATTTCGAGGATTTCCGCCCCTTCTGCCCGGCGACCTCTTCGGCGAGGTCGACCAGGGCGCGACGGATCTGCGGATCCTCGATCTGCGAATAGGCGCGGACCAGCCGCACCGCTCCGGCGCTCTCCAGGAAGTTCAATCCCGAATTGATGTTATCGTTGGTCTCGGAAGGCCGCTGGTCGCCGCTGAAGAAGAACGCCACGGGTACGCTGAGCACCTCGGCGATGCGTGCCAGCCGACCGGCGCCGACGCGATTGACGCCCTTTTCGTACTTCTGGATCTGCTGGAACGTGATGCCGACCCGGTTTCCGAGTTCGGTCTGCGACATGTGACACAGCAGCCGCTGCGCGCGAATTCGTCGCCCCACATCGGCGTCACATGCATCTGGAGCCTTGGTTCTCGTCTTATGTTCCATTTCGGATTTCTCTGCCTGGTTGATGGAAATCGTTAGGCCGAATTGTTCCCTCTTCTGCCGTCCAGCGGAGCCTCCGCTGCCGGGAATTCCGTCGGGCGCTTGCCAACGATCCAGGGCGACAGCTCTTGGGTGCTCCCGGACGACTCTCGGTCACATTAGTGCAGCCTCACGCGCGGCGCCACTGCGTATTGGGGTTGTTCCAGGAAATCCTGGCGCCCACCAGTAGCCAAATCGCAGGATACCGCCCCTGTTCCCGGACCGCGCGTGAAAATTGTGCGGGGAGCGTAGCGACTGTTGCGCAGCTTTGCCCGAGACATCGGTGCGATCTGCGAGCAGGTTGCTATAGTATAGTAATCTCAATTTGATAGCGTGAGTTTCTCAGGCCTGCGGGAGGTTGCGGATTCGCGTCCTGCGCGACAAGCGTTAATTCTTATCGCAGCGAATGATCCGCTCCCGGCGGAGGTCTGCTGCGGAATCAAGCTCGAACTCGCGGCGACCCCCGCGCAGCCGGCATGGCCCGCATGTTGGCAGTCAAGCCGGCCTGCGAGCTGCCCAAAGGCGGCAGCTCGCAGTCCCTGGGGTGGTTTCGGTGGCGGGAGGGGCGCCTACACGGTGAGCGTACCGCCCTTGGCGGCGTCGTAGCGTTCGGCGACCTTCTTCCAGTTCAACACGTTCCACCACGCCTTGAGATAATCGCCGCGACGGTTCTGATAGTTGAGGTAATAGGCGTGCTCCCAGACGTCGTTGCCGAACAGGACGCGCTTGCCGTCCATCAGGACGCTGTCCTGATTCGGGCGCGTCTCGATGGCGAGCTTGCCGTCGCGCGCGACCGTCAGCACCACCCATCCGGAGCCGAAGACCCGCAGGCCGGCGGCATTGAATTCGGTCTGGAGCTTGTCGAGCCCGCCCAGATCCTTGTCGATGGCGGCAGCGACCGCGCCGTCCGGCTTGCCTCCTCCCGAACCCATGATCTGCCAGAACATCGTGTGATTGGCGTGTCCACCCAGATTGTTGCGCACCGCGGTGCGGATCGTGTCGGGAACGTCGGAAAGACTGGCGAGCACCTCGTGGATCGGCTTTTGTGCGATCTGCGGATGGTCCTTGGCGAGGTTGTTGAGGTTGTTGACGTAGGCCCCATGATGCAGGTCGTGATGGATCTGCATGGTGCGAGCATCGATATGCGGCTCCAGCGCATTGAACGCAAAGGGCAGCGGGTCGACCTTGAACGGGCCGGCCGCGGCGGCAGGGGCGGCGGTCTGGGCCACCACGATGCGGGGCGCCAGGGCGGCGGCCGCAACGCTTGCGGCGGCGCCGAACAGGTATCGGCGGGTCATCAACGGCATGGGGTCCTCCTGAGTTTGTCGAGCGCAATGACTACGCGGCGCCGACCCGAACGGTTTCAAAGCGCCGCCACATATGTGGCGGAATTGGACTAGCCGACCGCGGGCGCCTTGTGGGATCACGACTTCGCGCAGAGCCGGGTGCCGGCCACGCCGCTTGCGGCGAAACCGACTTGCGAAACTCATATACTAATATATCAATGCTGCGGATTCACACGTGGTTCGAGGACAGCCCCCGGTGCGCATTGCCAGGTCGCAATCCGGCTCCCCGCCGCAGGCCATGCGGGCAACCGTGGCGCGCGGCCGCCCGAATTCCTCGGCGAACACCATCTATCGGGCCTTGCGGGCCGACATCGTCTCGATGCGCCGCAAGCCCGGCGAGCCGATCAGCGAAAAGGAGATCGCCTCGGTGCATGGCGTGAGCCGCACGCCGGTCCGCGAGGCGCTGCTGCGGCTCGCCGACGATCAGCTCGTGGATATCCGACCGCAGTCGGGGACATTCGTGGCGAGAATTCCGATCGGCGCTCTGCCCGAGACGATCCTGGTCCGCATGGCGCTCGAGCAGTTGACCGCGCGGCTCGCCGCCGAACGGGCGGGTGCTGGCGAGGTCGCCGGGCTCTACGACATCGTGGAGGAGCAGCAGCGGATGGCGAGCCTCGGCGATCGGGACCGTTTCCACGAGGCGGACGAGGCGTTCCATGGGGCGATCGCCGAGGCCGGCGGTCACGGCGGGATCTGGCTGCTGGTCGAGCAGGTCAAGATCCAGGTCGATCGCTATCGGCGGCTGACCTTGCCGGTGCCGGGCCGCATGAGCATGGCGATCGACGAGCACCGCGCGATCGTGGCGGCGATCGAGGCCCACGATGCGGCGCGCGCCGGCTCCGCCATGACCGCCCATCTGGAGAACCTGCGGGCGAGCATTGGCGACGTCCGCGACCTCAATCCCGAATATTTCCTCGATGCCTCGTTGCCGGGAGCGGGCGCCGACCTGGTCGACGACCCGAGGCCCGCCAGGCCCCAACGGATTCCCAGATAGCCGGAAGGACAGGATGCCCAATCCCCCCGGCGGCATCGACGAGCGGTTGGCCGCCTACCGCCGCAGCTTCGATCTCGGCGGCAAGACCGCCCTGGTGCTCGGCGCTGCGTCGGGCATCGGCAAGGCCTCGGCCGAGGCGCTTGCCGCGCTCGGCGCCAACGTGATCGTAGCCGACAAGGATCGCGCCGGCGTCGAGGCGACTGCCGACGAGATCGGGCGGCACGTCGTGGCCGAGGCCCACGTGGTCGACGCCGGAAAGGCCGACGAGATTCGCGCGCTCGGCGCCGCGATCCGGCGCGATCACCGGCGGCTCGACGTGGCGGTGACGACGCCCGGCGTCCATGTCAGAAAGCAGCTGTGCGACTATTCGGACGAGGAATACGACAAGGTCGCCGATCTCAACCTGCGCGGCACGTTCTATTTTCTCCGCGAGTTCGCCCGGCTGATGGTGGAGCAGGGCGGCGGCAGCCTGATCGCAAGCTCCTCCGTGCGTGCCATGACGCTCGAGCCCGGCCTTGCGGTCTATGGGGCGACCAAGGCGGGCATCATCCAGATGGTGCGCGGACTGGCCTCCGAGGTCGGCCGCCACGGCGTCAGGGTCAATGCGATCGTGCCGAGCATCGTCGAGACGGCGCTGGTCGCCCCGCTCAAGGCGCGGCCGGAGATCTTCAACGCGCTGGCGGCGCATACGGTGTTCAACCGCTGGAGCGAGCCGCGCGAGGTGGCGACCGCCGTCGCCTTCCTGGCCTCGGATGCGGCGAGCTATGTCAGCGGAACAGCCTTCCTGGTCGACGGCGGCTGGACCGCGATCGACGGACCGCCCACCGGCCTGACCCGGACGAGCTGACGCTGCAGCATTGTCCGCCGAAGCGGACGTCAAGCCTTCGCCTTGCGCGCCCAGGTGACCAGCGTCACGGCGGAGCCCGCATCGAGCACGCGCATCGGCCCCGGCTCGTGCCCGTACTGGCCGAGGACGTCCTCGGGCAGGCGCCCGTACCGTACCTGGGCGAAGACCGGCCGTCCTCCGGGCAACCGCACCCGGCTCGCCCGCGACAGATGGAAGGCGTCGTAGCCGGCCTCGAGAAAGAGGGTGAAGACGTCGGTGCCGCCGATGATCGCCGCCGTCCCCCCCTCGAGCCCGAGCGCGCGGCACGCCTCGGCAAAGTCGACACCGGCCGGGTTCCACAGCAACGCCTTCGGATTGTCGGGGTCCGGCGCCGTCGTCGCGACCTTGCGGGTGAGGATCAGGCGCCGGCGGCGCGGCGAGTTTATCTGGCCCTCCTCCGAGTGGCGCCCATGCACCACCACGTCGGCGCGGTCGAGGCCCTGTGCGAAGAATTGCTGATCCGCATCGTTCCTGAGCTCGGGCGGCATGACGCCGGCGGCATTGGCGATCATGCCGTCCGCCGAGGCGATGACGTAACCTTCGATGCGAAACATCTGCTGCACGTGATCGGGGCTCCGGCGCCGCCGCGCGGTCGGTCAGCCCGTCGCGGCAAGCTCGGTTTCGATCGCTGCCGCGACGCGCGGATCCGTCGGCTCGATCGCGGTCGGAAACACGGCCGCGATATGGCCGCTGCGGCCGATCAGGTATTTGTGGAAGTTCCAGCGCGGCGTATCGAGCGGACGCTCGACGACAGCCCATTTGTAGAACGGATGAGCGTTCGGCCCTTTCACGTCGACTTTCTGGGTGAGCGGGAAGGTCACGCCGTAGTCGTGGTTCGCTGTCTGGACGATGTCGGCGGCGTCGCCGGGCTCCTGGCCGCCGAAATCGTTGGACGGCACGCCGATGATCATCAGCCCGCGCCCATGAAGGCCGGTCCACAATTGCTGAAGCCCGGCATATTGCGGGGTGTAGCCGCAGAGCGACGCCGTATTGACGATCAGGATCGGCTTGCCGGCGTGGTCCATCAGGCGGATGGTGCCGCCGTCGAGCCCCGCAAAGGAAAACGCATAGGCCGTGACCCGGTTCATCGGCGATGTGTCCGCAAATGCCGGCGTCACCGCTCCGCCGGCCAGAATGGCCAGGAACCGCCTGCGATCGGCGATCATGATTCACCTCGATGCGTGAATTGGCAATGCTCCACGGAACTACGCGACAACGGCCGCGAGGTTTCATGTCCCCATCGGGATGATGCTGAGGATGTCACGACCGAAGGCGAACCGCAATCGATCGACGGCGACCTCCGCAAGCCAGCTCCGCATGACCGACTTTCCCCAGCGGTCGGTTGCCGCGGGTCGCCATTTTCGCCATCTATCGGCTTCAACCGCCTGGGCAAACCGAAGGGGCACGCATGGCGCAGATACCGGTCGGCATCATCCTCAACGGCGCGAGCGGCCGCATCTGCTCCACCCAGCACATCGCCAACGGCCTGGCGGCCATTAGCCGGGAAGGCGGGCTGCCGATCGGCGACGACGTCATCGTCCCGCGCCTCAAGCTCGTCGGTCGCAACGCCGACCGCCTGGCCGAGATCGCCCGCGCCCACGACGGCGAGTGGACGACCGATCTCGACGCGGCGCTTGGCGATGACGACTTCGCCATTTTCTTCGACGCCGCCGCAACGCAGCAGCGTGCCGCGACGATCCGGCGGGCGATCGCGGCGGGCAAGCACATCTATGCGGAAAAGCCGGTGGCCTCCTCGGTTGCCGAAGGGCTGTCGCTGCTGCGCGCCGCCGAGGCGCGCGGATTGAAGACCGCGGCCGTCGAGGACAAGCTCTACCTCCCGGGACTGCGCAAGCTCGCGCATCTCGCGTCCACCGGCTTCTTCGGACGCGTCATCTCCTTCAAGCTCGAGTTCGGCTGGTGGGTGTTCGACGGTACCGAGACGCCGTGCCAGCGGCCGAGCTGGAACTACCGGCGCGCCGGTGGCGGCGGGCTGATCCTCGACATGTATCCGCACTGGCGCTACGTGATCGAGGGCATTTTGGGCCCGATCCGTCGGGTCGTGTCCGCAGCTTCCACGGCGACGCCGGTGCGGGTCGACGAGCGCGGCGAGCGCTATGCGGTCGACGTCGACGACACCTCGGCCACCCTGGTCGAGCTCGACAGCGGGGCGATCGGGACGATCCTGGCATCCTGGGCGACCCGCGTGCGCCGCGACGATCTGCTGACGCTGCAGATCGACGGGACGGCCGGATCGGCCGTCGCCGGCCTGCATCGCTGCTGGCTCCAGTCGATGGCCGACATGCCGAGGGCGAGCCACTTCAATCCCGGCGTCGATATCGGCGCCGACTACCGCAACGGCTGGAGCGAGGCGCCCGACATGGGCCCGAACCCCAATCCATACCGTGTGGGCTGGGAGGACTTTTTGCGCCACGTCGTCGCCGACCGGCCGCTGCGGGCGGATTTCGCCGCCGGCATTCGTGACGTCCAGCTCGCCGAGGCCTGCTACCGCAGCACCGCTGCTGGACGGTGGGTGAGCCTCGACGAGGCGGCGGGAGGCAAAAGCCCCGAGCCTACCGGTTGAACAGAACCGGTCCACTCGGCGCGGATCTTTTTCAGCTCGTCGGTCGACAGGCCCCGCCAATCGACCGGGATCAGTTTCAAGCTCTCGATGGGCGGCGCATAGTCCGGCAGCGGGCTGTTGAAGCCGGCGCGTCCGGAGATCAGCGCCAGCAGCACCACGCCCTCCTCGGGCAGCATGAACTTGAGCTTGGCGCCCTTCTGATTGAGCTGGTAGGCCCGGGTCGGCATTCCCGAGACCGCCAGCAGGTCCTCGCCCGATACCACCCGCCCGGCGATCTGCTCGGAGCGGATGAGGAACGACGGCTTCATCGCGGCGACCTGGCGAAAATAGTTCTGGTCGAGGACTTTTCTCAATCCCGCATAGGTCGCCAGATAGGAGACCGACTGCGACACGTCGCCGACGCTGAGCCGTCCTTCCGGCACCGCGCCGATGACGTCCTTCCACGACTTGCCCTTGAACGATGTCTGGTCGGCGTCCCACATCGGCACGAACAGATAGGCGCCGTTGAAGGCGAAGAAGCCCTTGCGGCCCAGCCCGGCGTCGATCACCCGCTGATAATGCCGGTATTGGGGCGAATCATACTCCAGCGCATCGCCGGCGGCGGCGCGCTCGAACACCCACGAGGGCGAGCCGATCGCCGCGATGTCGATGGTCACCTTATTGGCGGCGATCTCCTGCTCCACCCGGGTAACCAGGTTGGCGGTCGCCGACAGCGAATAGTTGACCTTGAAGGAGTCCGGCAGTCCGTAATACTTGCGGAACGCCGCGGTCAGCGCGTCGTTGGTTTGCGGCTGGATGACGACGTCCCAATAGGTGAGGCTGGCTTCCTTGCGGGCGCCGTCGATCAGCTGCTCGATGCGCGCCTTCTCCTCGGGCGATGCACCGCGCAACGCCGGAATGTCCTGCGCGCCGGCAGCGGAGACGAGGAGCGCGGTGGTGACGCCCGCGAGCAGCAGTTTTGACATGCGACGTTCCGTTTCTGACGATTGAAAGTCGAAGGCCGTGGCCGGCTGGAGCCGGGCCGAGCCAGGGCAGGTCCCATAGCAGAGGAGCCGCATCGCTCGCGACCGAAATATTTGGCATGATCCGGCGGAGCGAACGTGACCGCGGGAGGAAGCGATGGCGGTGGCATGCCGATGAACCGCGAGCTGCCCACGGGAGCCTCGGGCTCCGGTGGTGGCACGAGCCCGTTCTATTCCGAGCAGCACGAGGCGTTCCGCGCCACCATGCGCCGTTTCGTCGAGCGCGAGATCGCGCCGTTCGTCGACCAATGGGATGAGGCCGAAAGCTTTCCGCGCGAGCTCTACCGCAAGGCCGCAGAGGTCGGCCTGCTCGGGCTCGGTTTTCCCGAAGCATTCGGCGGCGTTCCGTCCGACCGGTTCTACGCCATCGTCGCCAGCCAGGAGCTTGCGCGGGCGGGTTCCGGCGGCGTCAGCGCCAGCCTGATGAGCCACACGATCGGCGCGCCGCCGATCGCCCGCCTCGGGTCGGAATCGATGCGTGCGCGCGTGCTGCCGCAGATCCTGTCGGGCGAGAAGATCAGTGCGCTCGCCATCACCGAGCCGGAGGGCGGCTCGGACGTCGCCAATCTGCGCACCAGCGCCCGCCGCGACGGTGATCATTACGTCGTCAACGGCACGAAGACCTTCATCACCTCGGGCATGCGCGCCGATTTCGTCACGCTGGCGGTCCGCACCGGCGGCCCGGGCATTTCCGGCATCTCGTTGATCCTGATCGAGGCAGGCATGCCGGGCTTTTCCCGCACGGCGCTGAAGAAGATGGGCTGGTGGGCCTCCGATACGGCGACGCTCCATTTCGACGACGTGAAGGTGCCGGCCGAGAACCTGATCGGCGAGGAGAGCCAGGGTTTTCGCGGCATCATGCAGAACTTCAACGGCGAGCGCCTCGGCATGGCGGCGAGCTGCAACGGGTTTGCCGCCGTCTGCCTCGAGGAGGCGACCGCCTGGGCCCGCGAGCGGCGCGCCTTCGGCAAGCGGCTGATCGAGCAGCAGGTGATCCGCCACAAGCTCGTCGACATGGCGATGCGCATCAACGCGACGCAGGCCTATCTCGAGCAGCTCGCCTGGCGGGTCGAGCAGGGCCAGTCCCCAGTCGCCGACATCGCCATGCTGAAGAACCAGGCGACCCGCACCATGGCGTTCTGCGCCTCCGAGGCGGTGCAGATCCACGGCGGCATGGGCTTCATGCGCGGCACCAAGGTCGAGCGGATCTATCGCGAGGTGAAGGTCAATGCCATCGGCGGTGGCGCCGAGGAGATCATGAAGGAGCTGGCTGCCCGGCAAATGGGGCTGTGAGCGGGTGAAGACCCGGCCGCAAGCCCTTCGGATCAGCCCCATTCCACCGCCACCGATCGTCAAAATGCCCGAAATGCCGCAGCATGATGCGGGTGGGGAGGATCGGCGTGGCGCGCTCTCGGCTGGGCGTCGGCGTCGGCGTTCGATGAAGCCGGTGGCGAGGCCATCATGCGGCGCGGTTTTCTGCGACTGGCGGCTTTGCTCGCCTGCCTTGCGATATCGATGCTCCCGGCCCTCGGCGCCACCTGCGAGGATCCAGGCGGATTTTCCACTTGGCTCGAAACGTTCAAGCAGGAGGCGGCCGCGGAGGGGATCTCCCAGAGCACCCTCGGGTCGGCGCTCGGCGGCGTGGAGTTCGATCCCGGGATCCTTGCCAAGGACCATCGGCAGGGCGTCTTTCGCCAGAGCTTCGAGCAGTTCTCCGGCCGGATGATCTCGGCCTACCGCATGAAGAAGGGAACGAGCCTGCTCAAGCGCCACGCCGGCCTGTTCTCGCGCATCGAGGAGCAGTTCGGCGTGCCCGGTCCGGTCCTGGTGGCGATCTGGGGGCTGGAGACCGATTTCGGCGCCGATTCCGGCAAGCTGCCGACGCTGCGCTCGCTGGCGACGCTCGCCTACGACTGCCGGCGCTCGGAGATGTTCCGTGCCGAGCTTCTCGACGCGCTGCGCATCATCGACCGTGGCGACATGAGCGCTGCCGAGATGCGCGGCGCCTGGGCGGGCGAGATCGGCCAGACCCAGTTCATGCCATCGTCCTACATGAAGTTCGCCGTCGATTTCGACGGCGACGGCCGGCGCGACCTGATCCGCAGCTCATCCGACGCGCTCGCCTCGACGGCGAACTATCTCAAGGGCTACGGCTGGCGCCGCGGCCAGAAGTGGGGCGACGGGTCCGACAATTTCCAGGTGCTGCTGCAGTGGAACAAGTCGATGGTCTATTCGCGGACCATCGCGGCGTTTGCCGAAAGGCTTGCCACCACGACGTCCGCCGGGCAATGAAACCGGAATGCCTCCCGGCGATCGGCCGGGCGGCGTTTCGGATCGCGCAATGATCTCTCGCCTGTTGATCGTGGCGGCGCTTGCAGTGACCGCGCTGGGCTTTTCTGCCCAGGCCCAGTCGCGCAAGCCGACCGCCGCGGAAACCAAGGCGGTGCGCGACTGCGTGGCGAAGTTCGCCGACGACGTGGGGGAGGCGGAGCGCAACTGTCTGTTCCGGCTCGTCGCCGGTCCCTGCGCCGAACGCGCGGAAAACCAAGCCAATCTCGATCAGGCGGAGTGCCATCGGATCGAGGCGTCGATCTGGGATGATCTGCTCAACGAGGCTTATCGCGAGCTGCGCGACGAGCTCGACAAGGAGCAGCAGACCAAGCTCCGCGAGATGCAGCAGGCCTGGATCGCCTCGCGGGACAGGACCTGCGCGTTCTATCACCACAAGATCAGGGGCTCGATGGCAGTCCCGATGGCTGCCGTCTGCCTTGCCCGGGAAACCGAGCGGCGCGCGATGCTGCTGAAAAGCCTTGGCGGATTGTGAACCGCCGCCGAACGAGGACGCCTGCATGAAGATCCTTGCTGCGCTTGCCGCGATTGCCGCCGCGGCCTCCATGACGTCCCAGCCGTGCCTTGCCGAAGGCCCGCAACCGGGCCTGTGGAAGCTCACCACGAAGAGCCTGATTCCGGGCGTGCCGATGGCTGAGAATTCGCATACAGCCTGCATCACGCCGGAAATGGTCAAGGATCCCGCGAGCGCGTTCGCCCGCCAGAGCGCCCTGCAGAACGCCACGCAGACCGGATGCCAGCAGACGCATCATTTCACCGGCATCACCTTGTCGTGGAGCATGATGTGTACCGGCAAGTCGGCGATGTCGGGAAGCGGCGCCATGACGTTCGACAGCCCGCAGCACTATTCCGGGACGTTCACGATGACCGGATCGGATCCCGCCCGGCCGATGACTGTGACCACGACGATGGAGGGACAGCGGGTCGGGGAATGCGACAAGTAGGCGACCGGCCCCCTCCGCCGCCCTCCGTCGCTTCTTCTCCAGCGGGCATGCCGCATCGAGCGGCTGGAACGCCTGGTCGCCCCGCCAGCGGCAACCCGGCACCACATCGATCTTGCGCCGGCGAATCGGAAAGAGCACCTTGCCGCCCGTCTTGGCGAAGCGGACGCTGTGGGCCCTGGCGACGCAATACACGTATAACGGGAATATCCGAATGGCTGCAGCCCGGCATGCCGCAGCGACTATTCCAGGCGCGCGACTTTCGGTCTATGAGGGGGCCGGCCACGCCCCGTCCCGCTAGGTTCGGCGGGTCGACGCCGAGCTTGCTGCCTTTGTGCGCGACGCGAACAAGGGAAACCAGACTGTCACCGACCATACACCCGCACGAAAGGGGGACGACTACATGTCATTGCGATCGACGAGAATCGGTGCCCACCTGATTGGAGGCGCATGTGCTGTCGCGTTTCTGCTCGCGTCCGTCGCCGCCCATGCCCAGTCGGGCCCGTTCGCCATGCTCGGCGGCGCCTGGGGGGGAACCGGGACCATCAAGCTGACCGACGGCGGCAGCGAGCGGATCCGTTGCAAGGCGAGCTATGATCTCGTCAGCAACAACAATGTCACGTTGAACCTGACCTGCGCCAGCGACAGCTACAAGTTCGTCCTGCTCGGGAACATGCTGTCCACCGGCGGCGTGATCAGCGGAAACTGGACGGAGCAGACCCGCAGCGTCGCCGGCACCGTCAGCGGCCGCGTCGCCGGCAACAACATCTCGGTGACCACGGCTGGTGCGCTCAATGCCAGCTTGTCGCTGGTCAGCTCCGGTGCCACGCAGACCATCACGCTGCGCTCGCAGGGCACCAGCATCCAGCAGATGGTGATCTCGATGAAGCGGACCTGACCGGCACAACGTCGGACTGGCCGCGCGACCGATCCGGTCCCCGGCCAGTCCGCCGGGTCAGCTGCCGGGTGGCGCCAGTCTGGCCGGCTGGCCCCGGATCCGCCGCGCGATCTGCTGCAGGAACATCACGGTCGGCCGCAGGATCATGAGGTCGGCGGTCAGCGCCGCGATCATCGCGAAAGCGCTGAGCCAGCCGAACAGCCTGAGCGACGGCAGGTCGGAAAAGACCGTCACGGCAAGCCCGCAGGCGAGCACCACCGAGGTCAGGATCAGGGCGGGGCCGACCAGGACGGTCGCCCGCTCGACGCCGATGCCGGGATCCCTGTCGGGCCGGTCCTCCATGCGCAGCCGGTTGAGGAAGTGGATGGTGGCGCTGAGCCCCAGCCCGAACGAGACCGTGAGCGCCACGATGCTGGCGAACTGCAGGCCTTCGCCCATGGCCCACAGGACGGTGCCCGACAGCACCACGGGAAAAATCCCCGGCAGGATGCTGGCGAACATCACCACCAGCGAGCGGAACGCGAGACCGATGAAGGCGGCGACGAAGACGATCTCGATGGTCAGCCCGCGATTGAGCTTGCCGATCATGTTGGCGCTGTTGCGCGCCGCGATCGCCGACAGGCCGGTGACCGCGATCTCGTAGCCCGGGTGCTTGGCCCGCACGCTGCCGAGGGTCTTGTCGAGCTCCTCGACCACGGGCAGCAGCTGGCTCGCATCCTTGTCGGGAATCCGTCCCGACACCACCACGGCGTCCATCTCCTTGGTGATGAACCGCCGCGTCAGATAGCTCGGCAGCATGTCGACGTATTCCGCCAGCGTCTCCAGGTCGGACTTTCCGAGCTTTTCGAGGATCCAGCGCCGCAGCGTCTCCACCGACCAGACGTTGCCGACGCCGGCCTGCTTCTCCACGATCGCGTGCACGTCGGCGATGGTCTCGATGGTCTCCGGCTCGAAAAGCGACCGGCCCTTGGGGAACGCGATCAGCACGTCGATCGGATTGGCTCCGGTGAGCTTGGCGTCGAGCCGGCTGCTCGCCGCGACCGCCTGCTGCCGGTCGGGCACCTGGTCGGCGAGGCGGTAGCGCGGCTCCAGGTTGAGGTAGATGGTGGCGAGCCCGGCGACCACCAGCACGCTGATCAGGCTGTACACCGCCGGGTGGCTCACCATGCGCTGGGCGATCCAGCCGCAGAAGCGGCGCAGCGCGTTGACGCCGATGTCGGACTTCTGCACGGAAGCGGCGAAGACCGCCTCCCGGCGCACCAGCAGGACGCCGAGCAGCGGCACCAGGGTCAGGACCGCGACCAGCGCGATCACCGTGGCGATCAGCCCGGCCTCCCCGAAGGTGCGGATCAGGTCCGAGTTGGAGAACTGCAGGGCGATGAATGACAGGCCGGCGGTCCCGTGGGTGAGCACGCAGGCCGGCCCCACGACGAGGACGGCATTGCGGAACGCCTGGAACTTGTCGGCCCCGGCGATCAGCCGGTCGCGCGCCGCAAAGGTCAGCTGCATGCTGTCGGCAAAACTGATCACCATGATCAGCGGCGTCATCACGTTGAGGAACATGTTGAGCCGGAAATCGAGCCAGCCGAGCACGCCGAGCGACAGCAGGATGGCGAGCAGCGGCGGCGCCGCCGCGATGATCATGAACGACACGCGGCGGAAGAACGCGATCGCGATCA
Source organism: uncultured Alphaproteobacteria bacterium (assembly GCA_963755055.1). Lineage (GTDB taxonomy): Bacteria > Pseudomonadota > Alphaproteobacteria > Rhizobiales > Xanthobacteraceae > AP-16. The sequence continues at coordinate 193,630 of CAVWIS010000020.1, forward strand.
GGCATCCGGCGGCGAAGCCGAAGGCATTGTAGATCAGCCGGTCGCGCTCGACCGCGTTGCGGATCTCGAGCTGCATGACCGGAATGCCCGCGAGCTCGACCTTGAGGCCCGACCCCGCCATGTCGGTGGCGACGGTCTTGCGCACCTCGGCGATGAGATCGCTCAGGCCCTTGGTGGCGACCACCGCCGGATCGAGCGCCAGCACGATCAGGGTGAGCGAGCCATCCTCGGAAAGGATCTTTCCGCGGATGATCTCGTTCGTCAGCACGTGCTCCTTGATCAATGTTTCGTAGGTCTCGCCGTAGGGCAGCTCCTCGGGAAACAGCGCTTTCGGGAGCTGGCCGCTCTCCGGCGACTCGCGAGCGGAGAACAGCGAGATCAGCCCCTTGGTGTAGTCGATGAGCTGGAGGTCCAGGCAGAGCTCGCGCAGCTTTTCCAGCGAGCCGCGCTCAAGCAGGTTCTTGCCCTCAATCACCACCAGGACGTCGAACTCGCTGGAGGGAAACCGCCGCGTGACCTCCTCGAACTGGCGGAACTCCGGGGTGTCGGAACGGAAAAGCTGGCTCAGCGAGTCGTCGACCTTGAGCCGGCCGAGCCCGAGCGCCGCGCCGACGCACAGCGCGATGAGCACGATGGCGGCGATCGCCGGAAACCGCAGCGATACCAGACCGATCCGCTCGATCCCGAGCGCGATATTGTGCGGCTTCCTGGCGTGCCCCCCGGCATCGCCGGTCACCGGATCGGAGCTTCCAACGGACACGTCCATCTCGGGGCAAAACCTCTGCCGATTCCCGGCGCTACATGACCTTCTCGCCTCGGGGGCGTCAAATGCTTTCCCGGCGGCTAACCCGCGCAGGTCGCGCCCTTCCGGCCGCGCCGGTGGCCTGAATCACGGCCGCGGAGCACCGGAGGGAGTTGGCGCGGCGGCGAGTAGGGCGCGCGCCCGGGCGACGACCGGCTCGTCGACCATTTTTCCTTCGAACGCGAAGGCGCCGGCGCCGGCCGACCGGGCGGCCTCGAAGGCCGCCACCATGGCCCGCGCCCGGGCGATCTCCTCCGCACTCGGCGAAAAGGCCTCGTTGAGGATCGCAACCAGGCCCGGATGGACGCAGGTTGCCCCGTCGAACCCGAACATGCGGGCTTCGCGCGCCGATCGCCTGACCCCCTCGACGTCGCGGTAGTCCGCGACGCTGCGCAAGAGGCCGATCGACAAGAGCTTTTGCGCCTTGGCGGCGAGATGGACCAGGAGCTTTGGCGTCCGCAGGACCTCCGGGGTGGGTTCCGCGCCCAAGTCGGTCGCCAGATCCTCTCCCCCGGTACCCAGCGCGACGATCCGCCGGCTGGCACCGGCGATGATCCGGGCGTCGAGCACCGCGGCGGCGTCCTCGAGGAGGGCGACAAAAACCATCCGGCGATCCCCGATCTCGCCCTCGACCCGGTCGAGATGGGCCGCGATCGCCTGCACGTCCTGCGGCGCATGCAATTTCGGCACGAACAGGCCGTCGGCGCCGGCCCGCGCCGCGGCCTCCGCGTCGGCGAGCGCCAGGCCGGTCTCCAGCGGGTTGATCCGCACGAAGACCCTTGCCCCGCTCTGGCCGGCCGATGGCACCGCCTCGCCCAGCCGGGCGCGTGCCGCAGCCTTCTCGCCGGGCGCCACAGCGTCCTCGAGATCGAGGATGATGGCGTCGGCGCCGCGCTCGTGGGCCTTGGCGAGGAACTTTTCCGAGGATGCCGGGACGTAGAGGTAGGAGCGGATCATTTGGCCGCTCCGTCGCGGCGCAGACCTGCGATCTCAGCCTCGGCGAGCCCGGCCTCCGCGAGAATCGCATCGGTGTGCTCGCCGAGCCGCGGGGCCGGGCGGCGCCACCGGCCCGGCGTCACCGAGAGCCGCGGCACCATGTTGTGCATCGGGATTGTCCCCAGATCGGCGTCCTCGACGTTTACGAGGATTTTTCGCTCGCGAAAATGCTCGTCCTCGACCGCGTCGGCGATGTCGTAGACCGGGCCGACCGTGACGTCGGCCGCGCGCATGATGGCGAGCGCCTCGTCGCGGCTCTTGGTGGCGAACCACGCCGCCACGATGCCGTTGACCTCGTCGCGGTTGCGCACCCGGTCGGTATTGGTGCGGAAGCGCGGGTCCTCGATCATGTCCGGCCGACCGATCGCCGCGAACACGCGCACCGCCATGGTCTGCATCGAGGCGGAGAGCGCCACGTAGTGCCCGTCGGCGCAGCGATAGACGTTGCGCGGCGCCGAGGTCTCCGAGGCGCTGCCGACCCGCTGCTTGACCTTGCCGGTGCGGCGGAAGATCGCGGCCTCCGGGCCGAGCACGGAAAACATCGCCTCGAGCAGCGAGACGTCGATCACCTGGCCGCGGGCGATTCTTCGCTCGCGTGCCAGCAGCGCCGTTACGGTGGCGTTGGCGCCGTAGAGGCCGGCGATCATGTCGGCGAGGGCCAGCGGCGGCAGCACAGGCTCGCGGTCGGGAAATCCGGTGCGCGCCGCAAATCCGCTCATCGCCTCGACCAGGGTGCCGAAGCCCGGCAGCTCCGCATAGGGCCCGGTCTGGCCGAACCCCGAGATGCGCACCAGGATGAGGTCGGGATTGATCTCGTGCAGCCGGTCCGGGCCGAGGCCCATCTGCTCGAGCGTACCGGGGCGAAAATTCTCGATCATCGCGTCGGCGCCGGCGACCAGGCGTTCGAGCGCATTCATCGCCGCCGGAACCCGCAGATCGAGCGCGATCGAGCGCTTGTTGCGGGCATAGACCTTCCAGAACAGCGGCTCGCCGCCCTCGCGCCAGTCGCGCAGCGGGTCGCCCTGGATCGGCTCGACCTTGATGACGTCGGCGCCGAGATCGGCAAGCTGCAGGGAGAGCATGTTTCCCGCCACCAGCCGCGACAGGTCGAGCACCCGATAGCCGTCGAGCGGCCCTTTTTGCCCGGCATCGAAGCGGATCACGTCGGCGCCGGCTTGCGTCTGGTCCTGCATGTGTCCTCGATGCATTTCGGCTAAAGGCTGAAGGTCGTATGCCGCGGCGCAATGTGCCGAAAACCGTCCCCGGAGACTATCATGCGCGCCGTCTGGTACGAAAAACCCGGGCCCGCCGACGAGGTGCTGAATTTCGGCGAGCAGCCGACGCCGCAGGCCGCGGCCGGTGAGCTGCGCATCAGGCTCGTGGCGTCCGGGGTCAATCCGGCCGACTGCAATCGCCGCGCCGGCCAGTCGCCGATGGAGGCGCCGCTCGTCATTCCCAACAGCGACGGGGCCGGCATCGTCGACCAGGTGGGCGAGGGAGTGGCGCCGGACTGGCTCGGCCGGCGGGTGTGGCTCTACAACGGCCAGCGCGGCGGCAGGACGCTCGGCACCGCCGCCGAATGGATCGCGCTCGACGCCGGCCTGGTGACGCCGCTCTCCGACGGCGTGCCGTTCGCGGCCGGCGCCTGCCTCGGCATTCCCTGCATGACGGCATTTTGCGCGGTCTTTGCCGGCGGGCCGGTAGCCGGCAAGACGGTGCTGGTCGCCGGCGGCGCCGGCGCGGTCGGTAATTACGCCGTCCAGCTCGCCCGCTGGGGCGGCGCCCGCGTGATCGCGACGGTCGGCACCCATCATGCCGAGGACGCCGGCGCCGCCGGCGCCGACCTCGTCCTCGATCGCCGCGCGAAGGATCTTGTGGCGCGTATCCAGGAGGAGACCCGGGGCAGGGGGCTCGACCACATCGTCGAGGTCGATTTCGGCGGCAATCTCCCGCTCACCACCGGCATCATCGCCAACAACGGGACGATCGCCGCCTACGCGTCGCGAGGAAACCCGCAGCCCACCTTTCCATTCTACGATCTGACGCGAAAGAACGTCACCATCCGGCTGATCGTGCTCAACAGTCTGTCGATCGAGCTGCGCCGGGCCGCGCAGTCCGGGATTTCGGCCTGGCTCGCCGGCGGGCAGCGCCTTCACCGCATTGCGGCGACTTTTTCGTTGCGCGACACCGCCGCCGCGCACAAGGCCGTGGAGGCCGGCGGCAAGCGCGGCACCGTCGTGGTGACCATCGGGCCGTGAGGCAACTCGGGTGCCCTCGTCTGTGACCCGGCTCACAATGTTGCACAGCGACGCTTGGTAAAGGTTGACGATCCGAAGGCAGCTTTTTCCAGACCGGATGCCGGTCCTGCGCAAAGAACCACTCAGCGCCTTCCGATCGTGACGCAGCGACGAAGGGGGGGTTGATGAAATCCTTTCGCATCGGACGAACGTTTTTTCCCCAGGCCGGCTGTCTCGTGTTCCTGCTGCTCGCGGTGCCTCAGGCGCATGCACAGGGTGTCTCCGAGGCCTACCAGGCCGGGCTGTCCTACCGGGAGGCGGTCCACGGCAACGCCGATGCCCAGGCCGATCTCGGATTCCGCTACGCCCAGGGAAACGGCCTGCCGCAGTCCGACGACAGGGCTGTGCACTGGCTGACGCGGGCTGCGAACCAGGGCCAGGTCGCGGCGCAGCTGATGCTCGCCGAGCTTCTGTCCGCCGGACGTGGCGGCCCGAACGACGATGCGGTCGCCTACAAGTGGGCATTTCTCGCTGGCGTGCACGAGGCTCAGGGCCCTGACCGCGACCGGGCTGTGGCGCTTGCCGCCACGCTCGCGGCGCGCATGAGCCGTGGGCAGATCGCCGAGGCCCGTCGGCTGATCGATCGGTGGCGGGCGCAACCCGAGGAAAGGCAGCCTCCCGCGGCGGTGCAGAAGACCGCGGCGCCGGATTCCTCGAGCGACGTCTCCGTGCCGGACGCCCCGACCGCAACGGCTCATCGCCGAGATGCCGTCTCTCGCCATGACGTCGACTTCGAACCGGCGTTTTTCCAGAATCCGCCACATCCGGTCTTGGCGCCGCTTCGACCGGTTCGAGGCGCGGGCAGAACGGCGGGCGCACGTCTATTTCCACGCCCGGCGCTTCCGTCTCTCGCGCTGGGCCTACTGAGCGTCGAAGCTAGTTCAGCACCTGCGGCGGCGGCTTGGCGCCGGCGGGCAGCGGATAGCGGTCGACGTTCATCAGGATCGCCGTCCGAACAGCCTGCGCCGTGTCCCCGGTTTCACCGCTGGGCACGCGGAGGCCAATGCGGTAGACTGGCAAATCCGAAGGCAAGGTCGCGTTCGTCCGGCCTTTCGCCTTGGGCAAGAAAAGACAATTGTCTTGTGTCTTGCGCATGGAGTGCCGCCCCGGCGCAGATCCGCCAGAAGGGCGAAAACGGCTTTCTCCCTGCGCAACCGAAGGGGAACGCCATGACGACCAGGGCCGGGGCCTGCCCCGGCGCGTACGCGTTTTTTCGCGCCGCCTCATCGAACATTGCCGCTGTCGACTTTGCCGGGCCGGAGACGGCCGCCGGGCTGCGCCGCATGGCGTCGCCGGCGCGCGACTTGACGCGCCGTTTCTCCGCTGCGGCGCCGATGCGCCTGCGTGCAAGCAGGGCGTTCGCGCGTCGATGACGGGGGCAGCGCGCGTGCGGCGCGCAGCGAGAGCCGGCGCCGACTAAGGACGAGACGCACCCGGATTGCAAACGACCCGCTCGACGCACGAGGAGGAGACGATGACCAGCAACCGCCACGAAACGCGCAAGCCTTTCGGACTCGGGGTCCGCGGGAAACTCCGGCACGGCGGCATCGGCGCCGCGCGCCAACTCATTTTCGCTCTCGCCGCTCTCGCTCTGATGGTCGGCATCCCGGGCTCGACCGGTGCGGCGAATCCGGAAGGACAGCTCACCTGGGGCGTGCACATCTCGTTGGCCCCGACGTGGTTCGATCCGGCGGAGACACCGGGGATCATCACGCCCTACATGGTGATGTATGCGCTGCACGACGCCATGGTGAAACCGATGCCGGGGCAACCGTTGGCGCCGAGCCTGGCCGAGTCGTGGACCATGTCCGAGGACAGCCTCACCTACGAGTTCGTTCTGCGCAAGGGCGTAAAATTCCACAACGGCGACGAGGTGACGGCCGAGGACGTGAAGTTTTCCTTCGAGCGTTATCGCGGGACCGCGCACAATATGCTGAAGGAGCGCGTGGCGGCGGTGGAGACCCCCGATCCCCGGCACGTCCGCTTCCATCTCAAGCAGCCGTGGCCCGACTTCCTCACCTTCTACGTGGGCGCCACCGGCGCGGGCTGGATCGTGCCCAAGAAATACGTCGAGCGGGTGGGCGAGGACGGCTACAAGAAGGCGCCGGTCGGCGCCGGCCCCTACAAGTTCGTCTCGTTCACCCCGGGCCTGGAGCTGACGCTCGAGGCATTCGACCAGTACTGGCGCAAGACTCCGAGCGTCAAGCGTCTGGTATTCAAGGTGATCCCCGACAAGTCGACGCGGCTGGCCGCGCTCAAGCGGGGCGAGGTCGACATCGTCTACTCGATCCGCGGCGAGCTCGCCGAGGAGCTGGAGCGCACCAAGGGACTCGCCCTCAAGCCGACCAACATTCAGGGCACGTTCTGGCTCTACTTCGCTGACCAATGGGATCCGAAGTCTCCGTGGCACGACCAGCGGGTTCGGCTCGCGGCCAGCCTGGCCATCGATTACAAGACCATCAACCAGGCGCTGACGCTCGGCCATTCCAAGCTCACCGGCAGCATCATCCCGGACAGTTTCGACTATTACTGGCAGCCGCCGGCACCAGCCTACGATCCGGCCAAGGCCAAGCAGCTGCTGACCGAGGCGGGCTACCCCCAGGGCTTCGACGCCGGCGACTACTTCTGCGACGTCTCGTACGCCAACCTCGCCGAGGCCGTGGTCAACAACCTCCAGACGGTCGGAATCCATGCCAGGCTCCGGCCGCTCGAGCGGGCGGCCTTCTTCAAGGGGTACGCGGAGAAGAGCTTCAAGAACCTGATCCAGGGCGCCAGCGGCGCCTTCGGCAACACCGCGACGCGCCTCGAAGCATTCGTCGCCAAGGGCGCCGCCTATGCCTACGGCAGCTATCCCGACATCGACGCGCTGTTCCGCGAGCAGGCCAGCGAGCTCGACCGCAAGAAGCGAGAGGCGACGCTGCACAAGATCCAGCAGCTGGTGCACGAGCGCACGATCTATGCGCCGATTTGGCAGCTGGCCTTCATCAACGGCGCCGGTCCGCGCGTGGCGGAATCGGGCCTCGGCCTGATCCCCGGGCACGCCTACTCGGCGCCTTACGAGGACGTCACGCTCGTGGGCAAGTAACGGAGGGCGGACATGAGACGGTCGTTCTGCAGGTCGTCGGGACGGCGATGCCGCGCGGTCCGGAACTGAGGACATCATGACGCGCTGCATCGGCCGGCGGTTTGGCCGTCGTGTTGCAAGGACGGGTCGGACTCTCGTAAGGGAGAAACCGGCGGGCTGAAGCATCTCTGCCAGGGACGGGCCTTTGGGTCGGATGCAACGTTACAGGGGCCATTGTCCGATTTGGACAATGGCCCTGATTTTGGGTCGACTGCGCAGTGCCGGCACGGTTGCCTCGGATCACTCCGGCCTCAACTGCACCCCGTCGTCGACCCGCACGTGTCGCACTTCATGCAGGTGCCGTTGCGCACCAGGGTGAAATTGCCGCACTCGCCGCAGGCTTCGCCCTCATAGCCCTTGGCTTTGGCCTCGGCGCGCTTCTCGGCCGCCTGGGCCTTCGGGCTCGGCTGCGACCACGGCAGCTGCTCCAGAGCCTGGGCGGGCGACAGCCGGGTCTCGGGCTCGGCTTTCAGCACCTGCGCGACGACACCGCCGCGCGCGGCCGGGGCAGAGCCGGCGAACGCCGTCACGTTGCCCGACGGGGAGGGGGCTCGGCTCTCGCCGGGCCCCCTGCCGTCGGCCCCCGCACCCCCGGGCATTACCACGAGCTTGTCGGTCCGCGAACGGGTCAGGCCGCGGGACACGTATTTGTTGGTCGCCGACGGCTTGCCTTCGTCGATGCCGCGGCCGAGCGCATCGAAGCCGGCGGAAACGTCGGTCGGGTCGACATGGGCGAGATCGAATCGCGACAGGTAGCTCACGGCGAGCTCGCGAAAAACGTAGTCGAGCATCGAGGTCGCGTACTTGATCGAATCGTTGCCCTGCACCGGGCCCGCCGGCTCGAACCGGGTGAAGGTGAAGGCGTCGACATATTCCTCCAGCGGCACGCCGTATTGCAGGCCGAGCGACACCGCGATGGCAAAGTTGTTGAGGAGCGAGCGCAGCGCCGCGCCCTCCTTGTGCATGTCGATGAAGATTTCTCCGAGCCTTCCGTCCTCGTACTCGCCGGTGCGCAGATAGACCTTGTGGCCGCCGACCACCGCCTTCTGGGTATAGCCCTTGCGGCGGTCGGGCATGCGCTCGCGCTCGCGGATCACCGTGATGCGCTCGACCACCTTCTCGACCACGCGCTCGGCCAGCGCTGCGGTGCGGGCAGCGGCCGGCTTTTCCAGAAAGACCTCGAGCTCGTCATCTTCCTCCTCGTCGGCGATGAGCTGCGAGGACAGCGGCTGCGACAGCTTCGAGCCGTCGCGGTACAGCGCGTTCGCCTTGAGGCCGAGCTTCCAGGACAGCAGGTAGGCCGTCTTGCAGTCCTCGACGGTGGCGTCGTTCTGCATGTTGATGGTTTTCGAGATCGCGCCGGAGATGAACGGCTGCGCCGCCGCCATCATGCGGATGTGGCTCTCCACCGAGAGGAAGCGCTTTCCGGTGCGGCCGCACGGATTGGCACAGTCGAACACCGCATAATGCTCGGGCCGCAGGTGCGGCGCCCCTTCCACCGTCATGGCGCCGCAGGCATGGATGTTCGCCGCCTCGATCTCGCGCTTGCCGTAGCCGAGATGGGCGAGCAGGTCGAAGGTCGGCAAGGCAAGGTCCTCGGCCGAGATGCCGAGCGTGTCGCGGCAAAACTCCTCGCCGAGGTTCCACTTGTTGAACACGAACTTGATGTCGAAGGCGGTCGGCAGAGCGGCCTCCACCTTGGCGATCGCCTCCGGGGTGAACCCCTTGGCCTTCAGTGTCGAGTGGTTGATCGCCGGCGCGTTGGCGAGTTTTCCGTGGCCGACCGCATAGGCCTCGATCTCGGCGATCTCGGCTTCCGTATAGCCGAGCGTGCGCAGCGCCTCGGGCACCGCCCGGTTGATGATCTTGAAATAGCCGCCGCCGGCCAGCTTCTTGAACTTCACCAGCGCGAAGTCGGGCTCGATGCCGGTGGTGTCGCAGTCCATCACCAGGCCGATGGTGCCGGTCGGCGCCACCACGGTCGACTGCGCGTTGCGGTAGCCGTGCTGCTCGCCGAGCTCGAGCGCGCGGTCCCAGGCGAGCCTGGCGTGCTCGATCAGCCGCGGGTCGGGGCAGGCGACATGGTCGAGCCGTACCGGCGGCGTCGCCACCTTCTCGTAGCCGGTGGTCTCGCCACGGGCGGCGCGGCGATGATTGCGGATGACCCGCAGCATGTGGTCGCGGTTCTTCTTGTAGCCCGGGAAGGCGCCGAGCAGCGCCGCCATTTCTGCCGAGGTCGCGTAGGAGACGCCGGTCATGATGGCGGAGAGCGCGCCGCAGATGGCGCGGCCGGCGTCCGAATCATAGGGGATGCCCGACGACATCAGGAGCCCGCCGACATTGGCGTAGCCGAGGCCCAGGGTGCGGTACTCGTAGGAGAGCTGGGCGATCTGCTTTGACGGGAACTGCGCCATCAGCACGGAGATTTCCAGCACCACGGTCCAGAGCCTGACCGCATGCTCGTAGCCCTCGATGTCAAAAACCTTCGAGCGCGGGTCGCGGAACGCCAGCAGGTTGAGCGAGGCGAGGTTGCAGGCGGTGTCGTCCAGGAACATGTATTCCGAGCACGGATTGGACGCGCGGATCGGGCCCGAGGCGGCGCAGGTGTGCCAGTCGTTCACCGTGGTGTGGAACTGCAGGCCGGGATCGGCGCAGGCCCAGGCGGCGTGACCGATCTTCTCCCACAGGTCGCGCGCCTTCACCGTCTTGGCGATCTTGCCGGGCCGCGTCCGCCAGGTCAGGTCCCAGTCGCCGTCGGCTTCCACCGCTTTGAGAAACTCGTCGGTGATCCGCACGGAATTGTTGGAGTTCTGCCCGGAGACCGTCAGATAGGCGTCGGAATCCCAGTCGGTGTCGTAGATCGGGAAATCGATGTCCTTGTAGCCCTGCTTGGCGAACTGGATCACGCGGCGGATGAAGTTGTCCGGCACGGCGTTGCGCCGTGCGGCCTTGATCTCGCGGCGGAGCACCGGGTTCTTGTCGGCATCGAAGCAGTCGTCGCCCGAGCCCTCGCAGTTGACGCAGGCCTTGAGGATCGCGCGCAGGTGTTTCTGGTTGATCCGCGAGCCGGTCACCAGGCTCGCGACCTTCTGCTCCTCGATCACCTTCCAGTCGATGTACTGCTCGATGTCCGGATGGTCGACGTCGACTACCACCATCTTCGCCGCCCGCCGGGTGGTGCCGCCCGACTTGATCGCGCCCGCCGCCCGGTCGCCGATCTTCAAAAAACTCATCAGGCCGGAGGATTTTCCGCCGCCCGACAGCTTTTCGCCTTCGCCGCGCAGCCGGGAAAAATTCGAGCCGGTGCCCGAGCCGTACTTGAACAGCCGCGCCTCGCGCACCCACAGGTCCATGATCCCGCCCTCGTTGACGAGGTCGTCGGAGATCGACTGGATGAAGCAGGCATGCGGCTGCGGGTGCTCGTAGGCGGTCTTCGACTTGACGAGTTTTCCGCTCTCGAAGTCCACGTAGTAGTGGCCCTGGCTCGGCCCGTCGATGCCGTAGGCCCAGTGCAGCCCGGTATTGAACCATTGCGGCGAGTTCGGCGCCACCATCTGCATCGCCAGCATGTAGCGCAATTCGTCGAAGAACGCCGAGGCGTCCGCCTCCGAGTCGAAATAGCCGCCCTTCCAGCCCCAATAGGTCCAGGTGCCGGCCAGACGGTCGAACACCTGCTTGGCGGACCGCTCGCCGGTGACCCTCTCCTTTTCCGGGATGGCGGCAAGCGCCGCCTCGTCGGGCACCGCCCGCCACAGGAACGACGGAACCGAATTCTCCTCGACCCTGCGCAGGATCGACGGCACGCCGGCCTTGCGGAAATACTTTTGCGCCAGCACGTCGGAGGCGACCTGCGACCAGAAGGCCGGCACCTCGACGTCATCGGCATGGAACACCACCGAGCCGTCCGGGTTGCGGATCTCGCTGGCGGTGATGCGGAACGTGATGTCCGCATAGGGCGACTGGCCATCCTTGGTGTAGCGTCGATCGATCCGCATCTCGCAAATTCCCTTGCCTGATCGGCGCGCGGCCCGCGACAAGCAATGCGTGCCGACGCTCGCGCCCCCGACGCGGGAACTGTCCCCGCCCGCGTCTTCCACCGGTTGGCCCGGCCCCGTTTGACGTCCCTGTTACTGCCTCTGGCCCGGCGCCGCGTTAGCTGGGCTCCGGTCTATTCTTCGTTGCGGCAAAGCCGCCCGCTTCTCCCGGGCGGTACGATGCCGTTCGTCGCCATTGCCTTCGGCGCCGGCGGAGCGGGTCGCTAGCTCGTTGGAAGTGGTGGGCGAGGACTTGGTACGAGCCGCACCCGACCTCCGAAGGCTAGGACAACTCTGTCGCGCCCGTCAAGGACTAGTGCGAGAGTTCGAATCAACCCCTAAATCTGGGGCACCCGCTGTGAATTTCGGGGACAGTCTCGGGTGCACTGCAGCAAGTCCCGGATATAGGTAACAAATCCACAATATCGAGTTGTCGCGCCATCGTCGCGCAGGCGACATCACCGCGTCATGTTGTGCCCAGGAATGCGAAAAAGGGGCGATTCCCCCGCGCGCACGTCACGACTCGCAAGTAGTCATACCAAGAGCGCAAAAACCCGCATGACGCAGCGGCAAGATCATCCTGGCGGTAACCGGCGGGTGGGTCGGTGGCGCAAGAGTTGGGGAATTCGACGTTCATTGCCAAGGGGCGCGATTCTCGTATCCGGAGAGCAGGCGCTCCGCCGGAGTGATTCCCCGAAAATGCGCTACTGCCCGGCGGCGCCGGCCTCGGCGCCGTGCCGATGAGCCAGCCGCGGCGATAGCCGCTCGCCCATCTGCCGGGCGAGGCCGAATCCGAGCTGGCCGACGAAACGGCCCCACCGCCGCGCCCGCCACGGCAGCCCTGGCTCGGTCGACAGCGAGCGCAGGTAATAGGCCTTGTCGGTCGACTGCGCGTCGCAGGCGCGCTTGACCGGATCGTCGTAGAACGCCGCGATCTTCTCCTCCGCCATGCCGGGCGAGGCGAGCCATCGCGGGATGTGCACGGCGCACAGCTGCACCACGTCGGTGAGCACCTTGTTCACGCCGGTGCCCGCCGCCGGACAGGACGTGGAAAACGCATCGCCGACCAGCACGACGCCCGGCTGGCGGCACGATCGCGTGACGTAGAGATCGACCGGCCGGATCTTGCTGACATTGGTCGCGGAAAAATCCCCGGTCAGCCGCTGCAATCCGGGCAGCGCGGCGAACAGGGTGTCCTGCGGCGCATTGCGCAGCCGGTGCAGCCACGGATCGCGGCTGTCGCGGTAGACGAACACGTTGGCGCGCATGCCGGCGCCGATCGGAAAGAGCGTGACGTAGGCGATCCGCGCGGCGGTGAGCTCGGGGAAATAGGTGAGCGAGGGGAAGTCGAAAGCATCGCCGGAGAGCGGGCTTGCGTCGAACCCGAGGCTGATCGAATGGCAGGCGCTCAGATCCTCGCGCGTCATGCCGACCGCCCGGCGCAATCCGCTGTTGAGCCCGTTGGCGAGAACGATCAGCCGCGCCGAGATCTCGTCGCCGTTGGACAGCATCAGCCGCTGGCGCTCGGCGCCGGTCGACACGGCCGCGACCTTGGCGGCGTGGAATCCCACGCCCGGCGGGATTGAGTCGCGGACCGCATTGACCAGCGTCTCGTAGAGAACGCCGTACTGGGTGGTGCGCCGTTTCCCCACCAGCTGGCCGAAGCGGGCGATCCAGATCTCGTCGTAGCGTGCAGCACGAGACAACACCGCGTCGGCGAGCCCGGTCTGCCGCAGCAGGCGCACCTGGGAGTCGTCGAGTTTTTCGCAGCGAAAATCCGGCGGGTAGACCGCGTGCGGATCGATCAATGCCGCATCGATGCCCGATCGGCCGAGCATGGCGGCGGCCGTCGAGCCGGCAAGCCCGCCTCCAACGATGGCAACGTCCACATGCACCATGGCGGAGTCCTCGGCGTGAATACCTCCATTGAAGCCAAAAACCTAAAGGAACCCTGAAATCGATCCGGGAAAGCACCGAATACACAACGTTTTCTTTAGAATTCCCTAGCAACGATGCGCGCCCCGGAGCGCGTTCCCCTCGGGCACGAGCGGGCATGCGCTCCGGGACGACCGCTGGCGAGGCGCGGAATGTCGGAGATCAGCCTGAAGGATTTGCCTTGCATGCATCCCGAAGCGGGATACGGGGCGCAATTGCCGGCCGCGGAATCGAGGCTCGACGAGATCGCCAGCCCGCCGCTGGCGGCGGATCCGCCGCCCGTCGGCGAACCGATCGAGCTCTCGCTGCACACGAGCCTCGGCGAGGTCGAGGAGGAGTGGAAGGCGTTCGAGGCGGGGGCGGACTGCACCGCGTTCCAGACATTCGACTGGCTTGCCGCATGGCAACGGCACGTCGGCGCCTGCCACGGCACCAGGCCGGCGATCGTCTTCGGGCGGGACGCCGGGCGGCGGCTCCTGTTCATCCTGCCGCTTGCCGTCGAGCGGTGGGGTGTGGTGCGCCACCTGGGCTGGCTCGGCTCGGCGCTCTGCGACTATAACGGACCGCTGCTGGGGCAGGATTTTTCACGGCGTATCGGCGCGAATGAATTTGCCGTGCTGTGGCGGCGGGCGATGGAGCTGGTGCGGTCCGACCCCCATCTGCGCTTCGACCTCACCGACCTGCAGAAGATGCCGGAAACGGTCGGGCCGCAAAAAAATCCCCTGCTGGCACTTCCGGTTATCGCCCATCCGAGCGGGGCCTATGTGGCGACGCTCAGCGGCCAGTGGGACGATTTCTACGCCGCCAAGCGCTCGGCATCGACCCGCAAGCGCGAGCGCAAGCAGCTCAAGCAGCTCGCCGAGCACGGCGAGGTCAAGCTTCTGACGGCAACCGGAACGGAGGATATCCGCACCACGATGACCGTGCTGTTCGAGCAGAAGGCCCGCTCGTTTGCCCGCATGGGCGTGGAAAACCTGTTCGCGCGGCCGGGCTACCGGGAGTTCTTTCTCGAGGTCGCTGGCGAGCCGGCCAGCCATGTCAGCCGGCTCGACGTCGGCTCGATCATGGCGGCCGCCAATCTGGGCCTCAAATTCCGCGACTGCTATTATCTGATTCTGTCGAGCTACTACGACGGCGAGCTCGCCCGGTTCGGCCCGGGGCGCGCCCATCTCCACGAGATCATCCGTCACGCGATCGCCTGCGGGCTCAGGCGCTTCGACTTCACGATCGGCGACGAGCCCTACAAGCGGGACTGGTCCGACACCGAGGTGAGGGTGTTCGATCATCTGGCGGTGGCGACCTGGCGCGGCGGGATTGTGGTCGGGCTGACCGTCGCCTATCGCCGGACCAAGCGCCTGATCAAGCAGACGCCGCTCCTGTGGCGGACCTTCAGCAAGGCGAGGACCCTGGCGACGGCGGCGACCGGTCGTTTGCGCGCCCGATCCAAGCCGGCAGCAGGCGGCACGGAAACCCGCGCTCCGCAACAGGTCGAGGTGTAGCCGCTCGGCGATCTGCGTTTCGACCCGCGCTCGGCCGGCGTTCTGCCGCGGCGCCTTTTCTCCGCCACATATGGCTCCGACACACGGCGGTGGTCCTTCGTGGACTGCCGGGGGCCGCCGGGCTAGGATCGCGTCGCACCCCGGGTCGGGCGGACTCGGCGATGCCGGTTTTTCGCGGCCGAGGGGGAAACATCGATGGCGCTTGCGCGCATTCCTGGACGCGTGCGGTGACGGCGGCCTCGGGCGCTCCGAGCCGCCTGGATGGCCTGCGCGTGCTCATCATCGAGGACGAGAGCCTGCTGTCCCTGCTGCTCGAGGACATGCTGGAGGAGCTCGGCTGCAAAGTGGTCGGCTCGGCGTCGACGGTTGCCGACGCGATCGAGGCCATCGGCAAGGTCGAGGCGGGTGCCGCGATCCTGGATATCAAGCTGGGCGACCAGAAGAGCTTTCCCGTCGCCGAGGCGCTGGCGGCCCGCGGCGTACCGTTCGTATTCGCGACCGGGTACGGCGATGGGCAGATGGAAGGCCCCTGGCGCGATCATCACGTGCTGCAAAAGCCGTTCGCCCAGGATCAGCTCGCCGAGCTGCTGACGCGAGCGGTGACCGCGCCTCCGCAACCGAAGGGCGGATGACGGACGTCGCTTTTTCGGTCAGTGGATCGCCGCCGGCTGCTCGACGCGGCGCGAACGGAACGACACCAGGGCGGTGTCCGGCCGGGCAACGACCCGCGGGGCGACGCGACTGGTTTCGAGCGCCTCGACGAAGCCGCTGAACCAGGCCTCGAGCGAGGACCCTTCGAGCTTCGCCATCATGGCGCTCCAGCGCTCCAGGCGTTCGTCGAGCGACATCGAGAGCGCCCGGCCGATCGCCCGGGAGAGGCCGTCGATATCATGGGGGTTGACCAGCAGCGCGGTGTCGAGCTGCTTGGCGGCACCGGCGAACTCCGACAGCACCAGGACGCCGGGGTTGGCGCGGTCCTGGGCTGCGACGTATTCCTTCGCCACCAGATTCATGCCGTCGTACAGCGAGGTGACGAGACCCACCCGCGCCAGCCGGTAGAATCCGGCAAGCGTGGTCTGGCCGAAACCGCGGTTGAGATAGCAGATCGGATTCCAGTCCACCTCGCCATGACGGCCGTTGATCTCGCCGACCAGGGTGGCGACGTCGCGCTGCAGCCGCCGGTAGGTGTCGATCTGGCCGCGCGAGGGGACCCCGATCTGCAGCAGCGATACCGCCTGCTTGAGCTGCGGGTCGGCTTCCAGCAGGCGGTCGAACGCCATCAGCCGATTGGTCAGGCCCTTCGAATAGTCGAGGCGGTCGACCCCGATCAGGAGTTTGGCGCCATGCAGCCTGCCGCGCAGCCGCGATACCTCCGGCCGGGCAATCGCCTTGATGGCGCGCGCGGCAAAATCCTCGACATCGATGCCGATCGGAAAGCTCGCCAGCCTGGTCGTTCCGTAGGCCGACCGCACCACGCCGTCGACCACCGTCATGCCCAGCTCCTGGCGCAGGTAGTCGGTGAAATTCGCCATGTCGTTCTCGGTCTGAAAACCGATGAGGTCGTAGGACAGCATGGCCCGCATCAATTCCTGATGATGCGGCAGGCCGACCGCCAGGGTTCGGCTCGGAAACGGCGTATGCAGGAAGAAGCCGATCGGCCGATCGATGCCGAGCCGGCGCAGCTCCTTGGCGAGCGTGAGGAAATGGTAGTCGTGGATCCAGAAGGTGGCGTCCGGCTTGGCAAAGCGCATGAGCGCCCGCGCCATGAAGGCGTTGACCTCGCGATAGGACACATAGTCGCTGTCGGTGCCGCCGATCAGATCGGTACGCGAATGCAGGACCGGCCACAGGCACGAATTGGCAAAGCCTTCGTAGAAACCGCGATAGTGCGCCGCCGGCAGGTCGACCATCGCCACCGCGCCGGTACCCAGAGCCCGCACCTCGGCCAGGGATTCAGCGTCGCCGCGCTCACGGACGCGTCCGCTCGATCCGACCCAGATGGCGCCCGATGTCTTGACCGCCGGCAACAATGCAGCCGCGAGGCCCCCGGTGACCGGTTCGTCGGCCTTGGGAAGGCACACCCGGTTCGAGACGACGACAAGACTCATGGTTGGCTTTTCTCCGCTCCTGGCGAAGAACAAAACGCGCCGATGCCATGATGGTTCCACAATAGGGGCAGCATCACGACCGAGAAGAGACATGATGCAGGTATTTCCCCACCCTTCCCGGCCGCTGCGGAACCAATGGCGCCGCCTCTCGTTACCTCAGGTCGGGCACGGGTTCATTTGGCGGGGCGATGGTCCATGAGCTTGCGTGAAACGAGCGTGGGCGAAACCTCTCGCCGAACCGACACCCTGATTTATCGCGACATTTTCCGACTCTCGGTCGGGGCGATGATTGACCTCGATTGGCCGATCTGCGATGCGCGCGGCGTCGACGAGCAGAATGTCCGGTGCAAGCTCGCCGAGGGCAAGCTCGACGAGGGGGTGAGCGGCGGCAGCATTCCGACTATCCTCGGCGATGTCGCTCCATGGGGCATTCCACCGCAAACCCGCGCCTGATGATGCCGCGCGATGCGCGCGACGATCATCCGCCGGACGGGCAGGATCCCCGGTTCCAGCCCGCGAGCGGTGGCGCGCGCGGCGCGGGCAGGGCGGCCGGCCTTGCGCTGCCGCAGCCGGACGCGGTCATCGAGACCGACATTCCGGCGCGGCTCGATCGGCTGCCGTGGGGTCGCTTCCATACGCTGGTCGTCTTCGCGCTCGGGGTGAGCTGGATTCTCGACGGGCTGGAGGTGACGCTCGCCGGGGCGCTCTCCGGCGCGCTCAAGCAGAGCCCGGTGCTGCGTTTCAGCAATACCGACATCGGGATCGCGAGCAGCGTCTATCTGCTCGGCGCGGTGCTCGGGGCGGTCCTGTTCGGCTGGCTGACCGACCGGATCGGACGCAAGAAGCTGTTCTTCATCACGCTCGCCGTCTATCTGGCGGCGACGGCGTTGACGGCGCTGTCGTGGAATCTCTGGACTTTTGCGCTTTTCCGGTTCTTCACCGGCGCCGGGATCGGCGGCGAATACACGGCGATCAACTCCACCATCCAGGAGCTCATTCCGGCGCGCATGCGCGGATGGACCGACCTCGTCATCAACGGCAGCTTCTGGGTTGGCGCGGCGATGGGCGCGCTGGGCTCGATCGTGCTGCTCGACCCGGCCGTCATCGATCCGGAGATCGGCTGGCGGCTCGCCTTCCTGATCGGCGCTTCGCTCGGCCTGGTGATCTTCCTGATGCGCTTCTGGATCCCGGAGAGCCCACGCTGGCTGATGACCCATGGCCGCATCGACGAGGCGCGCGCCGTCGTCGCCGCGATCGAGACGAGCTTTCGCCGGCACGGCCGCGCGCTGCCCGAGGAAAATCTCGGCCGCGTGCGCCTGCGCGAACGCCGCCATACCCCGCTCGCCGAGGTCGCCGGCGCGCTGTTCGTCACCTACCGGCTGCGCGCAATGGTCGGGCTCAGCCTGATGGCGGCCCAGGCCTTCTTCTACAATGCGATCTTCTTCACCTACGCGCTCGTACTCACCGACTTCGACGGCGTCCGGCCGGACGATGTCGGCTGGTATCTGCTGCCGTTCGCGGCGGGCAATTTTCTCGGACCATTGCTGCTCGGCCGACTGTTCGATACGCTGGGCCGCCGGCCGATGATCGCTTTCACCTACCTGGCGTCGGGAGTCACGCTGGCGGCGGCCGCCTACCTCTTCAAGCTCGGCCTGCTGTCGGCGCAGACGCAGACGCTTGCCTGGATGGTGGTGTTCTTCTTCGCCTCGGCGGCGGCAAGCTCGGCCTATCTCACGGTCAGCGAGACGTTTCCGCTGGAGATGCGGGCGCTCGCCATAGCGCTGTTCTACGCGATCGGCACCGGGATCGGCGGGGTGATCGGGCCCTTGCTGTTCGGGGCCTTGATCGATACCGGCTCACGGTCCACCGTGTTCGCCGGCTATATGCTGGGCTCCGCCCTCATGGCGGCGGCGGCGCTCGTCCAGTTGCGCTACGGGATCGCGGCGGAACGCAAGGCCCTGGAAACGGTGGCGCGCCCTCTCGCATTCGTCGACTGACCCGTACGAACATTCGCCCCTCTTGCCGATCATCAGGACTGCCAACCTCAAATCGATGCGAAGCCCATGGCGAACACCGTCCCGCTATTGCCGATCAACCTGCACGAGGTCGCCATCCTGCTCGACGTGGACGGGACGATTCTCGACATCGCGGCGACCCCCGACGCCGTGAAGGCGCCGGCCTCGCTGCGGCGGACATTGGCACGCCTCCTCGAGCTCACCGGCGGGGCGACCGCCCTGGTCAGCGGACGGCCGCTTGACAGCCTCGACCACATCTTCGCGCCGCTCCGCCTGCCCTCGATCGGCGGGCATGGGGCCGAAATGCGGCCATCGGCTGCGGACGAGATCCGCCGGTTGCCGAAGACGCTGGATCCCGGCCTCAAGCGCCGGCTCGCGGCGATCGCGACGACCGCGCCCGGCATCCTGGTCGAGGACAAGGGTTATGCGATGGCGCTGCACTACCGCCTCGCCCCCGAGCAGGAAGGCGCGGTGAAAAACGCGGTCGCCGCGATCCGTGCCGGGCTTCCTCCCGGCCTGATCGAGGTGCTCCCCGGCAAGGCGGTGATCGAGGTCAAGCCGGCGGGATTTGACAAGGGCTCGGCGTTGCGCGAATTGATGTCCTATCCGACATTCGCCGGACGGTGCCCGATCTTCATCGGCGACGACACCACCGACGAGACCGCGTTTGCGGTGATGCCGGAGTTCCACGGAGTGCCGATCTCGGTCGGCCGGGTGGTGCCCGGAGTGAACAATCAATTCGACACGCCGCGCGATGTGCGCCGCTGGCTCGCGCGCATCGCCAACGGCGACGGAATGGACGGGAAATGACTGACCATGGATTGGATCTCGCCGTCATCGGGAATGGACGAACGGCGGCCCTGGTAGACCCGTCGTCGCGCATCGTGTGGTGGTGCTTTCCGCGCTTCGACAGCAATCCGATCTTCAGCCGGCTGCTCGCCGGCGGCGAGGAGAAGGGTTTTTCCGACGTCGTCCTCGACGGGCTGGTCGACGTCCAGTCGGAATATGTGCGCAACACCGCCGTCGTCTCGACGGTGCTCACCGATCACCACGGGGGTGCGGTGCGGATCACCGACCTGGCGCCGCGGTTCCGCCAGTACGGCCGGATTTTTCGGCCTCCTCAACTGGTCCGCATCATCGAGCCGATCGCCGGTCTGCCGCGCATCACCATCCGGTGCCGCCCGACCCACGATTACGGGCAGCCGAGCGAACGGCATTCGATCGGCAGCAACCACATCCGTTTCCATGACGGGGCGACGACGGTCCGGCTGACCACCGACGCGCCGCTGTCCTATGTGGAGCGCGAGGCGCCCTTCGTGCTGACCCGGCCGGTTTATCTCGTCTTCGGGCCGGACGAGCAGTTTCCCGGTGATCTGGCGGCGACCTGCCGCGAGTTCGCCGACCGCACCCGCGACTACTGGACCGACTGGGTGCGCGGCCTGTCGATCTCCTACGACTGGCAGGAAGCCGTCATCCGTGCCGCCATCACGCTCAAGCTGAGCAATTTCGAGGAGACCGGCGGCATCGTCGCCGCCCACACGACATCGATCCCCGAGGCCCCGGGCTCGAACCGCACCTGGGACTATCGCTATTGCTGGCTGCGCGACGCCTATTTCGTCGTCAAGGCGCTCAACCGCATCAGCGCGACGCAGACCATGGAGGACTTCATCTCCTTCGTGCTCGGCATTGCCGCCAACACCGACGACGTGCTGCAGCCGGTCTACAGCATCGTGCCGACCGACCCCATGGACGAGGTCGAGGCGCCGAATCTCGAGGGCTATCGGGGAGACGGCCCGGTGCGGGTCGGCAACGCGGCGGCCGGGCAGCCGCAGCACGATACTTACGGCAGCCTGATTCTGGCGGCGATGCCGATGTTCTTCGATCGCCGGCTGCCGCGGCCGGGCGACGAGCCGCTGTTCCGTCTGCTCGAATCGCTCGGCCACAAGGCGGCGAATCTGGCGCTCGAGCCCGACGCCGGCATCTGGGAATATCGCGGGCGCCGCCGGGTCCACACCCACTCGGCCACCATGTGCTGGGCCGGATGCCATCGCCTCGCGGCGATCGCCAAGCGACTTCGGATTCGAGGATCGGGTCGCCTACTGGGACTCGGTGGCCGATCCGATGCGCGACGCGATCCTGGAAAAGTCGTGGAACGCCAAGCGCGGCGCCTTCACCGCCTCGTTCGGCTCCGACGATCTCGATGCCAGCGTGCTGCTCTTGCCCGAGCTCGGCCTGATCGAGCCCGACGACCCGCGTTTCGTCAGCACGGTGACGCAGATGGAGCGCGAGCTCGTGCGCGAGAAGCACGTCATGCGCTATGCCGACGCCGACGATTTCGGCCTGCCGGTGACCGCCTTCCTGATCTGCCGGTTCTGGCTGGTCGACGCCTGGTGGTCGATCGGGCGACGCGACGAGGCCAAGGATCTGTTCCAGGATGCGCTCAACCACCGCAACCGCTACGGGCTCCTGTCGGAGGACGTCGACCCGCAGACCGGGGCGCTGTGGGGGAATTTTCCGCAGACCTACTCGATGGCCGGACTGATCCTCAGCGCGATGCGGCTGTCGCGCAGCTGGGAGGACCGCTACTGGCGCGGGTGAAGCTTCCGCACAAACCTCGCACATTCGCCGAGGTCCCAAGCAGCTGGTCCCGGCAGTCGCGAAAAATGGTTGAGTTCAGCTGGCGGCTCGGCCATCCTGCCGGCCTTCGACGTGGCGCGATCGGGTGGCTGGCGCCCTAAAGGCCATGAAAGTCGCGAACGGTCCGCTAAGGCGCCGGAGCAATCACCCGGAGGGAAGGAAGGATATCGCGGCCCGATTGCCACGCGGCCGCCACCATGCCCGAACGGATCAGCCAGCTTGCGCCGGGCCGGCCCCCGGGAGGCCGGCCGGGTTCCCGTCGGGCGACCGCTGCGAGCCGGGCCTCACTCCACCATTGCGACAGCCGAGACGGCGACAGCCGAAGGCCGTTGCGACAGCCGAAAATGACGGGGCGAACGTGAAGGAATTCCTGCAGAATTTCGTGCATCGACGGGACTTCTATGCCGGCGGCCTGATGATGCTGCTGGGCATCGGCACCGTCCTGCAGGCAAAGTCCTACAAGATGGGCACGCTCCTCCACATGGGACCGGGATTTTTCCCCGTCATCCTCGGCGTGCTGCTCACGCTGATCGGCATCCTGATCGCCGGCAGCGCCGCGACGGAGCACGATGACTTCGCCGATATTGCCGCCGCATCCGGAATGGCGCGGCTGGGGTTGCATCATTGCGGGCCCGCTGCTGTTCATCCTGTTCGGCCACTACGCGGGGCTGGCGCCGGCCATCTTTGCCTGCGTCTTCGTCTCCGCGCTCGGCGACCGGACCGCGACCCTGAAGGAATTGTTGATCCTGGCCACCGGCGTCACCGTGTTCGGAGCGGGCCTGTTCTCCTACGTGCTGAAAGTGCCGTTCCCGCTCTTCCGTTGGGTGATCTCGTGATATCGACCGCGCTGACCGATCTTTGGTACGGGTTCGGGGTCGCGCTCGAGCCCCACAACCTCCTGTACTGCTTCATCGGGGTGCTGATCGGCAACCTGGTCGGCGTGCTGCCCGGCATGGGCGTGCTCGCCACCATCTCGATCCTGCTGCCGCTCACCTTCGGCATGAAGCCGGTTGCCGCGATCCTGATGCTGGCGGGCGTCTATTATGGTGCCCAGTACGGCGGAGCGATCTGCTCGATCCTGCTCAACCTGCCGTGCCATCCGCCGCATGCGGTGACCTGTCTCGACGGCTTTCCGCTGACCAAGCAGGGCAAGGGAGGGACGGCGCTGGCCGTCACCATGATCGCCTCCTTCGTCGGCGCCTCGTTCGGCATCACCGAGATGATTTTTCTGGCGCCTGTCCTGGTCCAGGTCGCCTTGCAGTTCGGGCCGACCGAGGTGTGTTCCTTGATGCTGCTCGGCCTGCTGGCGGGCTCGACGCTCGCCCGCGGGTCGCCGCTCAAGGGCGTGGCGATGACATTGCTCGGCCTGCTCATCGGGATCGTCGGCTCCGACATCGAGACCGGCTCGCCGCGCTTCACCTTCGGATTCACCCAGCTCGAGGATGGCATCGAGATCGTGGCGCTGGCGCTGGGCCTGTTCGGCATCGCCGAGTTCATGAACAGCGTCAACCAGCTCGCCAAGGTCGACACCAAATATACCAATGTCAGCCTGCGTGACATGCGGCCTTCGAAGGCGGATCTGAAGAAATCGTTCTTCCCGATGATCCGCGGGACGCTGATCGGCAGCCTGTGCGCGCTCATTCCGGGCACCGGGCCGACGATTGCGTCCTTCGTCTCCTACGCCACCGAGAAGAAGATCTCGCGCACGCCGGAGCGCTTCGGCCACGGCGCCATCGAGGGCGTCGCCTGCCCGGAAGCCTCGACCCATTCCTCGGTGCAGGGCGATTTCATTCCCACCATGAGCCTGGGAATTCCCGGGGATTCTGTGATGGCGCTGCTGCTCGGCGCGCTGATCATCCAGGGCATCGTGCCGGGACCGCAGCTGATCACCCAGCATCCCGACATCTTCTGGGGGCTGATCGCGAGCTTCTGGATCGGCAACATCCTGCTGGTCGTGCTCAATGTGCCGATGATCGGCATCTGGGTGAAGCTGCTGACCATCCCCTACAAATACCTCTATCCCAGCGCCTTGTTCTTCGTGTGCATCGGCGTCTACAGCGCCAACAACGACCTGTTCCAGGTCGGCGAGACGCTGTTCATCGGGCTGGTCGGCTACCTGCTGCTGCTGCTCGGCTTCCATCCGGCGCCGGTCCTGCTCGGCTTCGTGCTCGGGCCGCGCTTCGAGGAGAACTTCCGCCGCGCCTTGCTGATCGCCCGCGGCGATCTCACCGTCTTCATCGAGCGTCCGATCAGCGCGGTGTTCATCGGGCTGTGCGTGCTGCTGATCGCCGGCCAGATCTATGTGCGGCTGCGACGGCCCAAGGAGAATGCGTTGCTGATGGCCGACCAGGCCCTGGAGCATGTCCACGATCCCGGACCGACCGAGCGGTCGATCGACGGCTCGCCGGCAATGCCGCAGGCAACGGCTTCGTCGCCACGCTGATGCCGGGGTTGAGAGCGCCCAGCGTTCCGGCACGGGACCACCGGTATCGGGCGGCTCGCAAACATCGTTCGAGCCGAATGGAATTCGCCACGCCGGCAGGACGGTCAGCGCGCGCATCGGCAATCGACTTTCAGCGGCCACGATCTATGATGAGCGCACCGAGAATGAGGGCCGTGGCCTCCGGCAAGCCGCTGCGGCCCACGGATCCGCCCCGGTTCCGCAGGCCTCGGTCCTGCATCCCGAATAGTGCGAAGGAGTTCTGCATGGACGACGACGTGCTCAACATGAGCGTACGGAAATTTCTCAAGCAGGTCGGCGTGACCTCGCAACGCGAGATCGAGCAGGCCGTGCGCGAAGCCGTCGCCACCGGCCAACTCAAAGGCTCCGAAATCCTGCCGGTCAAGGTCGAGCTGACGCTCGGCGTGGTCGGCCTGGCGGTGCAGATCGACGGCGAGCTCGAACTCGGCTGATTCGCCGCCGGCTAGCGTCCGTGCGGCCCGTGCGTCAATACCTCGGCGTGTCGCAGGGCATTGGCGACGTCGGTCTTCGACAGCGAGGTCCCGTCGTCGCCTTCGATCAGCAGCACCACGCCGCCGCGGTCGCCGATATGGCGCGACCAGCTGAGCGCCTCGTCCAGCGTGGACAATTCCTTGTACAGCAGACGGTCCTTCTCCAGCGGCGAGATCGCCTCGGAGCCGCGCGGCCCGCTATAGACCCGGTATCTCATCGGAACCTCGCTTCCTCGGGCGCGCAGGACGCCCCTTATGCGCCGTCGCGGCCGTTCGCTGAAAACGCAATTCCGGCTGATCTTGTTCCCCGTCATCGGGCCGCTGCTCAGCGTGTAGGCGGCGCGTTCCAGCGCACCTGGGTGGTGTGCTTGCGCGCCAGCCAGTCGCCTCGCTCTGCGTCCCACGCCAGCACTGCGGCGGGCCGCGACAAAACAGCACGCAGATCCTCGACGCTCATGCGCTCACGCTGCCGGCCGCGGGTAGACGGAAGGTGTCGTTCGACGTTTCAGCGGCGGCAAAGTTCGCGGGCGGTGCCGACCGACCGCCGTGCCGGCATGTCCGCGCGAGACCCGCGCCGTGCGATCGCCGGCCCGGCGGGAACCAAGCCGCCGGGTGGCTTGTTTCCCTCCGGGCGATCGGCGCTGGACGGCCTTCACCCCCCGTCCCCCCCGAGGAAGCCGTCCGGCGCACTTCCTTTCACCGGCTCTGGAGTGTGCGTGCCTCCTCGAGGATCTGACGACGCCTGAGCCCGCAACACTGCAAGGATGATGGCCAATGAGCCTGCTTCTCCGCTGTGCCCTGGTGGCGATCGTGGTCGGCGGCGGTGCGGCTTCAGCCGCCGCCCAGACCAGCGGCGCCAGCCCGTCGAACGCCGACCTGGAGCTGACGCCGCAGCAGCGATCGGCGATTTTCCGCGCGGTTATCCGCGAGCAGGAGAAAGTGAAACTGCCGCCGGCGACCAACCCTGCGGCCGCGGTCGGTGCGCAGATGCCGCCCTCGATCGAGCTCTACATGCTGCCGGACACGATCGGCGCCGAGGTCCCGGCGGCCAAGCTCTACAAATACACGATCCTGCAGAACCAGGTCGTCATCGTCGACCCCACAACGTTGAAGGTCATCGACGTGATTCACCAGTAGAGCGGCGTGGCAAGTGGCTTAGTGGCCGACCTCGCGGATGCGCTTGCTCACGGTGGTCGGGAGCATGTCGAGATAGGGCCCCATGAAGAAGGCTTCGCCGGTGCCCGGCCCGAACATGCGGTCGTGAGCATCGATCATCGCCTGCATCGCGTCGCTGCACCGGTCCATCGAGTCGACGATCAGCGTGTTGACGTCGCCGGTCTCGACCGATTGGCGAAACCGCGGGTCGGTCGATACCGTGTGGACCACGCACTCGGTGGCCGAGCGGATCAGCCGGCGCAGGATTGCGTTGCCTTGCGGAGTTGACATACCGGCGGACGGTTGAAGCCCGGTCCCCGCCGGCGGCCCGTTATCGATGGCGACATTGGTGACGAGCGACAATCCGATCAGCGCCGCAAGAATCATTGGCCCGCTCCCCCGCGAGGAGGCCAGGATAATCCACAGACATTGCGCTGCACAATAGGGCGACGCCGCGGGGCAGGGGCAAAAACGCGTTGCCGCTGCTGCCGCAGATCTCCGCGGCCACCTGATCCTGGACATCGCGACGGCGAGGTGCCAAACACGGCCGGCCTGCACGGCATTCGGGACCGGCCATGAAGACATTTTGGTTGCGCTTCTTCACCTGGTGGAACGGCCAGACCTTCGGGACGCAGCTGTGGACCTGGCTCTACGGCGAGCACGTCGGTTCCGACGAGTTCGGCAGCCGTTACTACCGGACCCGCGGCGGTCGAATCGATCCGGCGCTGGGCTTCGAGCGGCGCTGGGTGGTCTACGAGGGTTATGCGGAGGCCAGCAAGGTGCCTCCGAGCTGGCACGGCTGGCTGCACCACACGGTGGACGTGCCGCCGACCGAGGAGACCGTAACCGAGCATCCGTGGCAGAAGGCCCACCTGCCCAACCCGACGGGAACGCCGGGAGCGCTGCGGCCGAGCGGGTCGACGCTGGCCGAGGGTCGCCGCCCGCACGCGACCGGCGATTACAGTCCGTGGGTGCCGGGCACCGGCGATCGCGGGCGCAATAGCTGACGCGGGATAGCGGGACGCAGCGTTCGGTCCGCCGCTTCTGTGCTCCGGGGCGGAGCGATCAGATGTCGAACTGTGACCGGGGCGGAATGCACACGTCGTCGGAGGGTTCCGCGTCCTCGGTCCGGATCTGGTAGTAGGTGGCGGAGGTGACGTGCGGCCTGTCCAGCTGCTGGCGTGCGCCGCTCGCGGTGGCGATATGACCGATCAGGGCGCCGGTCGATCCCAGGATGGAGAGGGCGAGCAACGCGGCGCCGTAGGCGCCGGCGCGCGGGACGAGCAGCGCCAGGCCGCCGATGATCTCCAGTGAGCCGGCGACCGGGCGGAGCCACTGGCCGAGCCCGATCATCTCGAACTGGCGCACCATCATGTCGGCGCCGGCAAGCTTGGCCAGACCGGCGGCGACGAACAGGAGGCCCACCAGGACCTGCAGTCGATAGATGGTGTCGCGCTTCATGGCACTTCACCTCACCTGGCGCGCGGTCTGCTCCGGCGGGAGCAGGGCGTCTGGCAGAAACCCGCGGTAACCCGGCGGCGGGCCGCCGGGGGCGATCAGCGGCTGGCGACGTTGGTCACCGGAATGCGCACCATCTCGGAGGCGCTCGGTCCGGTGCGCCGCTCGACGGTCACGTAGCGGACGGGCCGCTGCGCGGGCGCGGCCTCGGCCTGAAGCCGGTCGCCCTTCTTGGCGGTGGTATCCGTCGCCAGGATCACGGCGGCGAGCGCAGCCGCGGCGTCGCGGCGGGCGGCGGTCAGATCCACGCCTTCGCCGGCCGGGGCCGGGATGTCGGCGGTGAACACGAAACGCTCGGCGATGACCGAAGCCGGCGTCGGCTGCGGGCGCGCGTCGGTCAGGCTGCCCATGCCGGCATATCCGGCGACGATCAGGGTGGAGAGGCCGATCATGCCCTTGGCGAGAGTAATCATGTGACGTCCTCCGGGTAGTGCCCTGAACGGGTCAGCGTTTGTCGTGGCGCTTGAGTACGGATTTCTCGTTACGGCAGCATTACGCGAGGGGGGTAAAATGGTTTCAGGCGAAGCTGATTGTTTCGCCGGGACGGCCGGGACGAAACAAATGGCAGGGTTCGTGGCGGGAATGTTTCCCAACGATGGCGAAAACGGGTCCGCACCATTCGACGGCGGGCGTCCGCCGCGCGGCGCGCCGGATCAGTGCTCCTGCCCGTCCGGCGTGAACAGGTATCCGGCGCCCCGCATGGTGCGGATGATCGTCGGATGTGCCGGATCCGGCTCGATTTTTCGTCGGATCCGGGTGATCCGCACATCGACCGCCCGGTCGAAGGCTTCGGCGTCGCGGGCATTGGCGAGGTCGAGCAGGCGCTCGCGCGACAGCACCCGCCGCGGATGGTCGGCGAACGCCTTCAACAGCATGAATTCCGACGTGGTGAGCGGGAGCTCGTTGCCGTCGTCGTCGCGCAGCATCCTGGCGTCGAGATCGAGCCATTTGGTGCCGAACCGCACCGCCGTGTGGCGGGCGGTCGGCGTCGCCGGCGATGCCGCCGGCGACGGCGTGGCGGCCGGCGCCAGACCCGCCGGTGCGCTCCGCCGGAGGACCGAACGGATCCGCGCCAAGAGCTCGCGCAGCTCGACGGGCTTGGCGAGATAGTCGTCGGCGCCGAGCTCGAGACCGACGACGCGATCGATCGGGCTGGCGGTGGCGGTCAGCATGATCACCGGCACGCTCGAGCGCTGCTTGAGGTCGCGGATGATCGACAGGCCGTCCTCCTCCGGCATGTTGAGGTCGAGCACGATCAGTTCGGGCAGCTGCTCGGCGAGCGCCGCCCGCAGGCTTTTGCCGCCATCGCACAGGGTGACGGAAAAGCCGTGCATGCGCAGGTAGTCGCCGACCAGCTCCCGGGCCTTCTGCTCGTCGTCGACGACCACGATGTGCTGCAGGGTGGTCATGCCGCGGTCGGATGCATCGGCAAGGCGATCACGAAGGTGGTGCCGCGTCCGGGACCGGCGCTCTCCGCCAGGATGCGGCCGCCATGAAGGTCGACGATCCGCTTGGCGATCGAAAGCCCGAGGCCGGTGGAGCTCTCGCCTGCGGTCGGCTTGGCGGAGAGCCGCTGGAAGCGGCCGAACAGGCGCGACAGGTCTTCCGGAGAAAGGCCCGCTCCCCGGTCCTTGACGCTGATGATGGTCTCCGCCTCGCCGGGATCGACGCTGAGCTCGATATGGCCGCCCACCGGGCTGTACTTGATGGCGTTGCTGAGCAGGTTGTCGACCGCTTCGCGCACCCGGTCCGGGTCGCAGCTGGCGACGTGCTGGGGCGGCGCCGCCACGACGATTCGCTGCTGCTTGCGGTCGGCGAGCGGGCGGTTGGCCTCGACCACCTCGCCGACCAGGGCGGAGATGTCGACCGGCTCGCGTCGCAGGCTGATGTCGAGGGCGTCGGTCATCGCGTCGGTGATCAGGGTGTCGATCATCGCGGTGAGGTCCTCGGCGGTCTCGCGGATGTGCTCGACCTGCTTTCCGAGCTTGTCGATGCCTACGGGCGCGCGGGCGATCAGCTCGGTCATGATCTCGGTGCGCCCGAGGATGACGCCGAGCGGGTTCTTCAGGTCGTGGGCGACGGTGCCGAGAATCTCGCTCTTGAACGCGTTCTCGCGGCGCAGCCGCGCGGTCTGCGCCGCCAGCCGCTGGTTGGCGGCGGTGAGCTGGTGGGTGCGCCGCGATCACCCGGGCCTCGAGCTCGGCATTGGCCTGCTGCAGCTGCTCGTAGAGGATCGCATTGTCGAACGCCGATCGAGAAGCGGCTGCAGAACACCTCGACCAGCGCGCGATCGGTGTCGGAGAGGTGGCGGGCGGCCTCGAGCAGCACCACCACCTCGCGGCCGCTGCCGGTCTGCATGTAGAGCACCGATCGGGTGGGCTGGAACTCGTGATGCCGCCGCGCGAACGCCTCGTGGATGACCTGCTGCAGCTCCGGCGCCAGCGCCCGCGCGGTCTCGCGGCCGAGCACGTGGCCGTAGCAGCCCGACGCCGCCAGCACCGAGAAGCCGCCGCCCGGCTGGCCGCCCTCGCGCAGCACCAGGATGCCGGCGCAGTCGACCTTGAGCAGTGATGCGATCTGGGTAAGCACCCCCTCGGCGAGCCGCTGGATCGACCGGCAGTCGAACAGCTCCGAGGCGGCGTCGATGATGATCTCCAGGCCGCGCCTCGTCTCCACCATGCGTTGGATCTGCTGGTAGCTGCGCAGCGCCGCGGTCAGCGACGTGAACAGCTTGTCGGCGGTGAGCTCGGTCTTCGCCTTGTAGTCGTTGATGTCGTAGTCGACGATGACGCTGCGCTCCGGCGCCTGGCCGGGCTGGCCGGTGCGCAGGATGATCCGCACCGTCTCGTTCTTGAGCTCCTTGCGGATGAAGTTCACCAGCTCGAGCCCGGCGTTGTCGGTCTCCATCACCACGTCGAGCAGGACGACGGCGATGTCGGGATTGGCGCGCATGAGCTCGCGCCCTTCCGCCGCCGAATAGGCGGCGAGCAGCTCGAGCCCCTGGCCGTGGAGCGTGTAGTCGTAGAGGGCAAAGCGCGTGCCCTCGTGCACCGCCGGATCGTCGTCGATGACGGCGACGTTCCACGGCCGACCGAGGCCCGCCGGGCCGTCGGCGGCTGTCCTCGATCAGGGTCACGAAATCGTCGTCATCCGCCATGCTGGTGGCTCATCTGTTGGCTCCGCGCGGATTGTTCCGCCGCCACCTCGCCGGGTGCGGTGAGCGGGAGCGTGATCCGGAAAGTGGTCCCGCGGTCCGGCGCCGACGAAAGCGCAATTCGGCCGCCGAGCTGGCGGGTCACCAGATTATAGACGATATGCAGCCCGAGCCCAGTGCCGCCCTGGCTGCGCCGGGTGGTGAAGAACGGATCGAACACCCGGCGCTGGACGTCCTCGGTCATTCCGACCCCGTCGTCGGAGAACGTGAGCTCGACCTGGAGGTCGTCGATCTGCCGCGCCCGCATCACGATGGTGCCCGACTGGCCGTCGGGAAAGCCGTGCGCCACGGCGTTGAGGACGAGGTTGGTGAGCACCTGTCCGTACGGTCCCGGGTAGCTGTCCATGGTGATGCCTTCCGGCACCGTCACCGCGAGCGTCACCGGCACCGACTTGAGCCCCGGCCGCAGGCTGACGACGATCTGCTCGGTGGACTCCCGCAGGTCGAAGCTGCGCCGCTCGGCGTGGCTGCGGTCGACCGCGACCTGCTTGAACGACTGGATCAGCTCGCCGGCACGCTGCAGATTGGCGACGAGCTGATGGGCGGCGTCGCGGCTGCCCTCGATGAACTCGTCGAGCCGCGAGCGGCGCAAGGCGCCGTCGCGCACCTCCTTGGCGAAGACCTCGCAGCGGCGCGCGAAGCTCGACGCCACGGTGAGGCTGATGCCGACCGGATTGTTGACCTCGTGGGCGACGCCGGCGACCAGGCTGCCGAGCGCGGCGAGCTTTTCCGCCTCGATCAGGCTCTGCTGCGCATTGCGCAGGTCGGTGAGCGCCCGTTCGGCGCGGTCGCGTGCCGCCTCGGCGCTCTCCTTGGCGGCGGCGAGCGCCTCCTCGCGCTGCCTGAGCTCGGTGATGTCGCGGTAGACCGCGAGCGTGCTGCCGTCCTCGAGCGGCTTGAAGTTGAACTCGATGTAGTGCCCGCTCGTGGTTCGCCGCTCGTAGCGGCTGGCCTTGCGGTCGCGCAGGACGGCGGTACGCCGCTCGATCTCCTTCTCGACGTCGTCGATCGGCCCGAAGTCGCCGCGTGCGATCTGGAAGCGCAGGACGTCGTATCCGGAGGCGCCCGCATGAGCGACCTCGGACGGGAAGCGCTGGAACTCCATCAGCTGGCGGTTGACGAACAGCCAGCGGAAATCCTTGTCGAACATCATGACGCCGTCGTTCATGTTGTCGAGCACGGTCTGCAGCACCTCGCGGGCGCGCTCCGCCTCGGCGCGCGCCGCCGCGATCTCGGTCCGCGCGCGCTCGGCGCGATCCTTCGAGGCGCGCAGCTCGTCCTCGGCGCGGCGCTTGGCGATGGCGTTCTCGCGGAAAATCTCCACGGCGCGCGCCATCTCGCCGATCTCGTCGCGCGCCTCGGTGCCCTCGACGCGCCGATCATGGTCGCCGGAAATGTTGGCATACATCGCGTCGCGCAGCTCGTGGAGCGGCGCGCTGATGCTGCGGGCGACCGCGGTGCCGATCAGCACGATGACGGCAAGGAACATCAGGGCGACGAGGGCCACCTTGCGGTAGACGTCGGCGAGCGCCTTGTCGAACCGCTCCTGGGCATTCTGCTCGCGCTGGCGCATCTGCCCGGACAGCGCGTCGATGATGCCGATCATCGAGGCCTGACTGCCGTCGATCTCGTCGCGCAGCAGGCGGTCGCGGGCGGCGAATTTTTCGCTCAGCTGCGCCAGGCCCTTGGCGAAGGTCGCGGTGCGGTCGCGCAGGACCGCGAGCGCGTCGCGCTGCAGATCACTGCCGGCAAGGTCGACCAGGACCGGGATGGTCTGCTCGATCATGGCGAGCTTGCGGCGCGCCTCCGCGGCGGCGTCGGCGGCGAGCGAGAAATAGTACACGTTGGCGGCCAGCAGGGTCGCGGTGAACGCCTCGTGGGATTTGCCCAAGGCTGGCCAGATCAGGTCGTCGCGGTTGACGGTCGCCGCCTCGATCAGCCCGTAGAGGCCGGCCATGTCCCTGGAGGGTTTGAGGATCTGGGTTTCGTAGGTGCTGGTGATCGCCGATTGCACGGCGCGCAGGTCATTGAAGCCGGCGAGGAACTGCTCGGTGACCTCGGTCAATCGCGCGACCGAGCCGGCGAACATCGGATCGGCCGCGCCGCGGGCGCTGAGCGTGCTCAGCAGCGCCTCGCGGCGCAGCAGGATCTCGCCGAATATCTCCGAGTTCGGCTGGTTGATGTAGCGATGGATCAGGTCCTGCAGCCGCCCCGCCTCGCCGCCGAACAGGGTCAGCAGCTGGTCGGAATCGCGAACCTGCCGCACCTCCTGCCAGGCCTCTCCCAGGACCTTGGCGCCGTCCCAGATCAACGCGGCGATGATCAGCACGACGGCGGTGTTGAGCGTGGCGATCGAGAAGATCCGCCAGCGAATCGGCAGGAACCGCACGACCTGCTCGACCAGGCGGCGCGGGCGTCGCCCGCCGGGAGCCCGCGCGGCGGCGGATGGGGATGGTACGGTCATCGCCAAGAGCGCTGCTCAACGGTTCTGACGAATGCGCTGGACCAGCTCCTGGAGCTTCGGGTCGCCGAGCGCCTTGGCATAGACTCCGTTCATCGCCGCCTCGAAGGGCCCGCGGTCGAAGTCGCCGATCACCACGGTCTGGAACTCCTGGGCCTCCCGGCGCGAGCGCTCTTCCCACGCGGTCCACATCTGGCGCATGAACCGGCTCGACTCCCGCGCGGCATCGCGAAAGATCGTGCGGTCGTCCGCCGACAGCTCGTTCCAGGCATGCCGCGACATGATGAGCACTTCCGGGCTCATCACGTGTTCGGTCAGCGTGTAGTAGCGCGCCGTCTTGAAATGGCCGGTGGTCACATAGGACGGCCAGTTGTTCTCCGCGCCGTCGATGATGCTCGTGCTCAGCCCCGCCAGAACCTGGCCGTAGGGCAGCGCCACCGGAACGGCGCCAAGCCCGCGGATCATGTCGATCATCAGGTCGGACTGCTGCACGCGGATGCGCAGCCCGCTGAGGTCGGCGAGGGTGCGGATCGGTCGAACGCTGTTGTAGATCGAGCGAGCCCCGGAATTGTAAAATGCCAGCCCGATGAACCCGTAGGGCTCGAAGCTCGCCAGGATGCCGTCGCCGATCGGCCCGTCGAGCACGCGGTGCAGATGCTCGCTGGAGCTGAAGAGAAAGGGCAGCGCCAGGGTGTTGGCCTCGGGAACGAAGCCGCCGATCGGAGCCACATTGGTGCGGTTGATGTCGATGGCGCCGGCCCGCGTCTGCTCGATCGTCTCCTTCTCCTCGCCGAGCTGACGGCTGTGAAACACCAGGATGCGGTGGCGTCCCTTGGTCCGCTCGACGACGAGCCGGTTCATGAACAGGAGCGCCTGAACGGTCGGATAGTCCTGCGCCTGGGTGTCGCTGGCGCGGAAATCGCGGCCCAATGCTCCGGCCGGCGCCGAGAGGCCGGAAATCACCAGCGCAACCAGCACCGCAGCCCGACGCATCGACCCGCCGAGCCGGGCCGAACGGTTGCCGCCGATCGTCATGTCGTCCCTCGTGCGCGATCCCGCCAAAGACCTTTGCTCCTTCGCTCCTTCCCGGGCGGGCCCTTCGGGTATTCTAGTCGAGATGGCGGGGACTGGCCATTCCGGCGGTTGCGTCCGCCGTCGTGAGGGAGCAATGCGCGGCGTTTGGACGCGGGATTGACGGCGACCTCGTCCGCCTGAAGCGGGGGTGCCGGCAGTGAGTGGCGCCGCGTGGCGCCCTTTCCCCGCCGCAATCGCCATGTTAACCAGCCCGACCTCGGGTGCGTTGGCGGATTCGCGCTTCCCGGGCTTCCCGAGCACTGCCGGTAATGGCCCGATCCTGTCTAGCTGCCTGTCTCACTCTGCTGGTCGGCGCGGCGCCGGCCGCGGCGCAGTTCAATATTTTTGACCCGCCGCGCCCGCCGGGCGAGATGCCGGGCCGGCCGCCGGCTCGACCGCCGCCACCACCGGCGGCCCCGCAGGTCCAACCGGCGCCACCCGCGGGCGAGGCGCCCTATGGCGGCGCGCCGATGCCCGGCGCGGTGCAGTCCCAGCCGTTGCCGCCGCCGCCCGGAACCGAGCCGAGCCAGCAGGCGCTGCCGCGCCCGCCGTTGCCGGGCCAGCCCCCCCTCCAGGGGCAGGCGCCCCAGCCCGGCGCGCAGCCGCTGCCCGGTCTGCCTCCCGGACAGCGCCAGCCGCGCGGCGCCCCGCAGCAGCCGGCGAGCACCGCGCCGCAGCCCGGCGACGAGGTGGTGACGGAGATGCCGTCGCAGAAGATTCCCAATCCCAGCGCGGTGTTCTCCGGCCTCGACAAGATCACCGGCCGCATCATCAAGTTCGACGTGGCGATCAACGAGACCGTGCAGTTCGGCGCCCTGCAGGTGACCCCGCGGGTCTGCTACACGCGGCCGCCGACCGAGACTCCCAATACCGACGCGTTCGTCGAGGTGCAGGAGATCACCCTGCAGGGCGAGGTGCGTCGCATTTTCGGCGGCTGGATGTTCGCCGCCAGTCCCGGTCTGCATGCCGTCGAGCATCCGATCTACGACGTCTGGCTCACCGACTGCAAAGGCGCCGTCGCTCCCGCCGTGGCGAGCGCGCCGGTCGAGCCGAAGCCGGTCGAGCCGAAACCGGTCGCGCCGCCGCAAAGGCCGCGGCGCTGAGGCACGACCGATCGCCCCATCGTCGGCGCCATCTTTTCCGTTCAGTAGGGGACGATCCGGTTGAGCGCCTCCTCGCCGCTCATCGGCCGGTCGGCCGGCCAGGCGGCGAAATCGGCGTCGGCCGCGATCGCCGCCTCCAGCAGCTTGTGATACTGCCGCCGGGACACCTCGACCGCGCCGAATATTTTGAGATGGTCGGTGACGAACTGGGTGTCGAGCAGCTTGAACCGCCCTGCACGCAGCCGCGCCACGAGGTGGACGAGCGCGACCTTCGAGGCATCGCGGGCATGATGGAACATGCTCTCGCCGAAGAAGGCGGCGCCGATGCTCACCCCGTAGAGCCCGCCGACCAGCGCCTTGCCGTCGTAGACCTCGACGGTGTGACAGTGGCCGAGCTCGAACAGCGCGCCGTACAGGGTGCGGATCCGCGCATTGATCCAGGTGCGCGCCCGGCCGGGCTTGGGTTCGGCGCAACCGTCGACCACCGCATCGAAGTCGCGGTCGCACAGCACCGCGAACCGGTCGGAGCGCACCGTGCGCGCCAGCCGCGACGGCACGTGCAGCCGGTCGAGCGGCACGATGCCGCGCCGCTCCGGCTCGATCCAGTAGAGCGCCGGATCCTCGGCGCTCTCCGCCATGGGAAAGATGCCGCAGGCATAGGCCTTGAGCAGCACTTCCGGAGTGATCTCGACCAGTTGGTCGCGCGGGCGGGTCATCGGGCCAGCATATCACGCGGCGGATGCGATTGCTCAGCGCCGCGCCGGCACGCGCGGGCGCCCGCCCAAACGGCTCAATCGAGCCCGCCACGGGTGAGGAAACGCTCGAGCCAATGGATGTCGTAGTCGCCGTCGACGACGTCCTGCTCGCGCACCAGCGCGCGGAACAGCGGCAACGTCGTCTCGATGCCGTCGATGACGAACTCGTCGAGCGAGCGCTTGAGCCGCATCAGGCATTCGGTGCGGGTTTTTCCGTGCACGATCAGCTTGCCGACCAGCGAATCGTAGTACGGCGGGATCGTGTAGCCCTGATACACTGCCGAATTCGACGCGCACCCCGAGCCCGCCGGGCGGGTGGTAGTGCAGGATCTTGCCCGGCGAGGCGCGGAACGAGACCGGGTTCTCGGCGTTGATCCGGCACTCCACCGAATGCCCGTGAAACTTGATGTCGGACTGCTCGAGGCTGAGCTCGCCGCCGGCGGCGACCTGGATCTGCTCGAGCACCAGATCGATGTCGGTGACCATCTCGGTCACCGGATGCTCGACCTGGATGCGGGTGTTCATCTCGATGAAATAGAACGCGCCTTCGTCGTAGAGGAACTCGACGGTGCCGACGCCGAGATACGCGAGCTCCCGCATCGCGCCGGCGACCGTCTCGGCGATGGCGTCGCGCGCCGCCGCGTTGAGGGCGGGCGACGGGCTCTCCTCGAAGACCTTCTGGTGGCGTCGCTGCAGCGAGCAGTCGCGCTCGCCGAGATGGATCGCACGGCCCTTGCCGTCGCCGAGCACCTGGATCTCGATATGGCGGGGCCGCTGCAGATATTTTTCCAGATAGACCGCGTCGTCGCCGAACGAGACTTTGGCCTCGTTGCGGGCGATGGCGAGCGCGGTGGCGAGCTCCTCCTCCGAGTGCGCCACCTTCATGCCGCGGCCGCCGCCGCCTGCCGAGGCCTTGATCAGCACCGGAAAGCCGATCGCCGCCGCGATCGCGGTCGCCTCCTTGTCGGAGCCGACGCCGCCCTCGGAGCCGGGCACCACCGGAATGCCGAGGCGCCGGGCGGTGCGCTTGGCCTCGATCTTGTCGCCCATCAGCCGGATATGCTCGGGCCGCGGCCCGATGAAGTGCACGTTATGCTCCTGAAGGATTTCTGCGAAACGGGCATTCTCCGACAGGAAGCCGTAGCCCGGATGCACCGCGTCGGCGCCGGTGATCTCGCAGGCGGCGAGCAGCGAGGGAATGTTGAGATAGCTTTCCTTGACCGGCGGCGGGCCGATGCAGACGCTCTCGTCGGCGAGCCGCACATGCATGGCGTCGGCGTCGGCGGTCGAGTGCACCGCCACCGTGGCGATGCCGAGCTCCTTGCAGGCGCGCAGCACGCGCAGCGCGATCTCGCCGCGATTGGCGATGAGGATCTTGTCGAACATCACGAGCGTCCGGCCAGGCGCGGGCTCATTCGATGATCACCAGTGGCTCGCCGTACTCGACCGGCTGGCCGTCATCGAACAGGATCTGCGTGACGGTCCCGGCCCGCGGCGCCGGAATCTGGTTCATCGTCTTCATCGCCTCGATGATCAACAGGGTGTCGCCGGTCTTGACCGCGGAGCCTACGTCGACGAACGGCTTGCCGCCGGGCTCGCCGGCCCGATAGGCGGTGCCCACCATGGGCGACGCCACGACGCCGG
The DNA here is from genome assembly GCA_963755055.1 of uncultured Alphaproteobacteria bacterium. GTDB lineage: Bacteria > Pseudomonadota > Alphaproteobacteria > Rhizobiales > Xanthobacteraceae > AP-16. Next base: position 230,953 of record CAVWIS010000020.1, read on the forward strand.
GATGCTTCGCCAGATCGCCGGCGGCATCGGAACGCGGCTCGAGCGCCGTCGTCGGCAGGATCTGGCCGGCGGCGGCGGGAAAGCTTCCCGTGGTGAGGTTGGCGACCGTCCCGCCGCGCGCGACCCTGATGCGCGTGCCGTGCTGCTCGATCTCGATCTCGTTGAGGCCGGTCTCGTCGAGCAGCCCGGCGAGCTCGCGGATCAGTTTGGGGTCGATCGCGATCTTGGCTTGCGCCATCGGCGCTCCTTCGTTGCTGGTCGCCTGTGCCGGGCCGGCGGACGTCAAGGCTGCGCCTCGGCGCCGACCATCCCGGCCAGTCCGGCGATCGCCAGGCGATAGCCCTGGATGCCGAAGCCGCAGATCACCGCCCTGGCACCGCGGGACACGTAGGAATGATGCCGGAAATCTTCGCGCGCATGGATGTTGCTGATGTGCACCTCGACGGTCGGCAGCGCGACCGCGAGGACGGCGTCGAGGATCGCGATCGAGGTATGGCTGTAGCCGGCGGGATTGATCACGATGCCGAGCGCCTTGTCGCGCCTGGCCTGGTGGATCGCATCGATGATCTCACCCTCGTGGTTCGACTGGCGGAAATCCACGGCGAGCCCGAATGACGCCGCGGCGTGGCGGCACAGCCGCTCGACGTCGGCCAGCGTGGCGCTGCCGTAGGTCTCGGGTTGCCGCGTGCCCAGCAGGTTGAGGTTCGGGCCGTTGAGCACGAAGATCGATGTCGCCATGACGCGTCCGACCCCACGACCGTCGCGGCCCGTCGATGATGGTCAAGGCCGCCGTCGAGCGGGCTTATACGGGGCCGTCGCCGCGAGGGGAAGGCCGCAGCCTCCGCCGCGGCCCCATCGGGTCCGGGCGCCCGGCCGGCGTCGCGGCGCTTCCGGTCAACGGCGCGCCGTCTCGACCTTGTCCTTGAGCGCCGCGAGACCGACCGCGCCGATCACGACGTCGCTGCCGACCACGTAGCTCGGCGTGCCGTTGAGGCCGAGCGCCTCGGCCATCTTCATGCTCTCCTCGATGGTCGCCTTGACCTCGTCGCCCGTCATGTCCTTCTCCAGCCGCGCCATGTCGAGGCCGATCTCCTTGGCAACGGCGAGGGCGCGCGCCTTGTCGGCCTGGCCGCGGCCGCTCAGCAGCTTCTGGTGGAACTCGAGATATTTCTTGCCGGTCTTGTCCTGCATGCGCACCGCCACCGCGACCTGCGCCGCCTCTACCGAGCCTTGGCCGAGGACCGGGAACTCCTTCAGCACCACCTTGAGCTTCGGGTCGTTCTTCATCAGGTCGAGCATGTCGGCCAGCGCCCGCTTGCAATAGCCGCAATTGTAATCGAAGAACTCGACCATGGTGACGTCGCCCTGCGGATTGCCGAGCGTCACCTGCCGCGTCGAGTTGAACAGCGTCTCGCGGTGCTCCTTGACCGCGGTGCGATGCTTCTCGGTCTCCGCGGCGGCCTGCCGCTTCTCCAGCTCGGCCATCGCCTCCTGCAGCACCTCGGGATGAGCGACCAGGTAGTCCTTGACGATCTTCTCGATCTCGCCGCGCTGGCCGTCGGAAAAACCCTCGGCGTGCACCGGAGCCGCGGCGCAGAGGGCCAGGGCGGCAGCCGCCACGATGGTGCGGAGGACAGGTCTCATCAATTTTTTCCTTTGGGTTGTCGGATCAATTCGGCCGTCGCGCTGCCGGCATCTTCACCGACACGATGTCGTCGGCCTTGACCCAGCCGGGCGATCCGGTGGGGAAGCGGGTCTTCGCCCGGGCGGCGAGCTCCTTGGCGGTCTTGACGTCGCCGCGCGCGAACGCCGCCTGGGCGGACGCGAGATCGGCCTCCGCGAGCTGGCCCTTGCGGCCATAGGCCATCGCCAGCTGGCTGTAGGCGTCGGGCATGTCGGGGTCGCTGGTCATCGCGGTGCGCAGCAGCGGAATGGCCTCGTCGGCATGCTTGGAATCGTTGAGGGCGATCAGCGCCTGGGCGAGCATCACGCGGATCAGCATCGCGTCCGGCGCCAGCGCCGTCGCACGCCGCAGCGGTCCGATCGCCTCGGCGGGCCGGCCGTTCTCCATCAGCGCCTGGCCCTTGAGCTCGTGAAAGTAGGGATTGTTGGGCTGGGCGGCGATCAGCCCCTCGATCTGCCCGATGGCGCCGGGGAGGTCCGAATGCCGATAGGCCGAGATCGCGCGGGCGTAGCGCGCCGGCAGGCTGTTGTCGCCCAGCGGATAGCGTCTGGCGACCGTATCGGGCCGCTCGATGAATCCCGACAGCTTGGCCCGCATCAGATCGTGGCGCAGCTGCAGCTCGGGCGGGTCCTTGCGGTCCCAGTACGGGCTGCCCTTGACCAGATCCTCCAGCGCGGCGACGCGCTCCTTCGGCATCGGATGGGTCTGCAGGTAAGGGTCCATGTATTGGGAGGTGACCAGGATCTGCTCGGCGAAGCGCTTGAAGGTCTCGTACATCCCCTTGGCGGACTGCCCGGTGGCGTTGAGGAACTTCACGCCGGCCTTGTCGGCCTGCTCCTCCTGGGCGCGCACATAGGCGAGCACGGTGCGCTGGATCATGCTCTGCGGACCAAGGATGGTGGCCATCCCGATCTGGCTGGCACTGTTGCCGCCGCTGCGGGCACCCGCCACCATGGCGCCGGCGCCAAGCAGCATGGCGATGATCGACGAGGTCTGGGCTCTCGCGAGCTCGTCGCGCAGCCGCGCCAGATGGCCGCCCGCGATGTGACCGGTCTCGTGGGCGAAGACCCCGATGATCTGGTTCGGCGTCTTCGACTCCATCAGCGCGCCGACATTGACGAAGATGCGGCGCCCGTCGGCCACGAAGGCGTTGAACGCGCGGTCGTTGATGATGACGACGCGGACATTCTGCTGGGCGAGCCCGGCGGCGCGCAGGACCGGCGCCGTGTACTCGCGCATCAGCTGCTCGATCTCCGAATCGCGGATCAGCGGGAGGCCGGCCTCTCCCTGGCCACGCGCCGGAACCGACGCCAATGCCACCGCAAGCGCCGTCACGGCGGCGAGACCCCGCGCGGCTGGCGTGTCGGGCCGCAGGCTGTTAAGTCTCCAACCTTCGCGCATGTGCTCGGTTTCGAACCGTCTCCGCAGGGCAAGGCGGCAAACTAGGGATGCGGCCTTCGGTGGTCAACGCAAGCGACGATCACGTCTTGGTTTTCATGCTGAATGCGGCGGCAGCGGGGCAACCGGCGGGCGCGGCGCCCGCCCGGCGACGGACAGGGCTTTCCTTCCATGCATGAAGTGCTGAGGCGGCTGGTCGCACCCTCGTCGCGCAGCGAGGTCCCGCCGTTCATGGTGATGGACGTGATGGCGGCGGCGGCGCGGCTCGAGGCGGCCGGCCACCGGGTCGTGCACATGGAGGTCGGCCAGCCGGCGGCGCCGGCGCCAGCAACTGCGATCGCCGCCGCGCAGGCGGCGCTGGTCGGCGGCCGGATCGGCTATACCGAGGCGCTGGGCATCCCGTCGCTTCGGGCGCGGATCGCCGCCCACTACGCCGAGCGCTACGGCACGACGGTCGATGCAAGCCGGGTCGTGGTCACCACTGGCTCGTCCGCCGGCTTCATCCTGGCATTCCTCGCCTTGTTCGAGCCCGGCGACCGGGTGGCGGTCGCCTCGCCGGGCTATCCGCCCTACCGCCACATCCTCACCGCGCTCGGCTGCGTGCCGGTGCCGATCGAGATGTCTGCTGCTAACCGGTGGGCGGTCACCGTGGATGCGCTGCTCGCGGTTCATCGGGAGACGCCGCTCAAGGGCGTGCTCGTCGCCAGCCCCGCCAATCCGACCGGAACCATGCTGGCGGGTCCGGTGCTTGGCGACCTGATCCGCGCGGCGGAGGCCGAAGGTATCCGCTTCATCTCCGACGAGATCTATCATGGCCTCGACTACGCGTTTCCGGCGGTGTCCGCCGCCTGTCTGACCGACCAGGCGGTGATCATCAACTCCTTCTCCAAATACTTTTGCATGACCGGCTGGCGGATCGGCTGGATGGTGGTGCCGGAGGCGCTGGTGCGCCCGATCGAGCGCCTGCAGCAGAACCTTGCAATCTCGGTGCCGACATTGTCGCAGGTTGCCGCCGAGGCGGCATTCGACGGCCGTGCCGAGATGGAGGCGGTCAAGCGCGGCTACGAGGAGAACCGCCGCGTGCTGATCGAGGGCCTGCCGAAGGCCGGTCTCGACACCTTCCTGCCGGCGGACGGGGCGTTCTATCTCTATGCCGACGTCTCGCGCTTCGGCACCGACAGCTTCGACTTCACCACCCGCATGCTCGCCGAGGCGGGAGTGGCGGCAACCCCCGGTATCGACTTCGATCCGCGCGAGGGGCGCCGTTTCGTCCGCTTCTGCTATGCGGGATCGAATGCCGACATGCGCGAAGCGGTGGAGCGCATTGCCCGCTGGCTCGCGGGCTGACGATTTTGCCCGCCATTGCGGGCCGTCAGCGCAGCGCCGCCGCGATGTTGCCGCCGTCGACCGTGGTGACGTCGCCCGTCGTCTTCAGCGCCAGAGCGTGGTGCAGAAAGGCCTGCGCCACGTCGTCCGCCGTCACCTCGCGGCCGAGCAGGTTGCCGGCCATGTAGTCGTGCTCGCTCAACCCCCGCGCCCTGGCGCGCTCGGCGATGAAGTCTGGCGTCAGCAGCCCGGACCGGATGCGGTCGGCATTGACCGCGTTGGCGCGGATGCCGTCGCTGCCGTATTCCAGCGCATATTGGCGCACCAGCAGCAGCGTCGCCGCCTTGGGCAGCCCGTAGGGACCGAAATTGGCGCCGGGATTGACCGCCTGCTTCGACACGTTGAACAGGAGCGCGCCGCCGGTGCCCTGCGCCAGCATGATGCGCACCGCATTCTGGGCGATCCGCTGGTGGGCGAAGAAATTGAGCTCGAAGCTTCTTCGCAGGATCGCCTCGTCGACCTCGCCGATGCGGCCCTGCCAGGCGGCGCCGGCATTGGACACCACGATGTCGACGCCCCCGAAGGCGGCGACGACGGCGTCGAATGCCGCGCGCACCGAGGCGTTGTCGGTGACGTCGCAGGGAATCGCCAGCGCGGCGCCGCCGATCTCGGCGGCGCGCCGGCGCGCCGCCGCCTCGTCGAGGTCGATGAGCGCGACCTCCGCGCCGGCCGCCGAAAATGCCCGCGCCGTGGCGGCGCCGATCGCGCCGGCCGCGCCGGTGATCAGCGCGATCTGGCCGGCAAGCGGCTTTTCCTGCGCCTGGCCGAGCTTGGCCTGCTCGAGCGACCAGTACTCCATGTCGAACATCTCGGCCTCGCCGATCGATTCGAAGCGGCCGATCGCCTCCGCGTCGGCGATGGTCTCGATCGCGGTCTCGGCGATGTCGGCGGCGACCGCCGCATCCTTCTTGCTGCGGCCCAGGCCGATGAGGCCGAGGCCCGGGACCAGGACCACGCGGGGCAGGGGATCGAGCATGCGCTTCTTCGGGTCCTGGCGAAGGTTGTTGCGCGCGAAATACGCCCGGTAGGCCGCCACGAACTCCGCCGCCGCGCTCTGCGCTGCGCGTGCAAAGTCGCCGAGCCGGCCGTCCTCGGGCGCCGGCACCACCAGCGGCCAGTTCTTGGTGCGAATCGTATGGTCCGGCGTCACCACGCCCGCCTGGCTGTAGCGCCCGATGTCGGCGCCGTTGACGAAATCGAGGATCGCCGGGCCGGTGCGGAACTCGGCGATGAGGCGGCGCCACTGGCCCTCGATCTTCTCGTCCTTCAGGCTGCAGGCGCCGCGCAGGATCGGCGCAACGTCGGCATGTGCGGCGATGTGCTGCGGCAGCTGCGCGGTGACAAAGACCGGCTTGCGCCGGCGTCCCAGCCGCTCCTCGGCGAGCGTGACCATGCGGATCATCCGCTCGTAGGCTTCGCGCGCGCTGGCGCCGAACGTGAAGATCCCGTGCTTGGCCAGGATCAGCCCTTCGACGGCGGGATTTTTCTCGAAACAGTCCGCCGCCTCCTTCGCCAGCAGGAAGCCGGGCATCAGGTAGGCCACCATGGCGAGCCTGCCGTCATAGACCTCGGATGCGATCGCCCGGCCGTCGGGCTGGTCGATGAGGCTGAGCACGGCGGTCGAGTGGGTGTGGTCGACGAACTTGTGCGGCAGGAAGGCGTGCAGCAGCGTCTCCACCGAGGGATTGGGCGACATCGGGTCGATCAGGTTGGCGCGCTGGACGCGCACCATCTCCTCGTCGGTGAGCGTCGGACGCGCCCGCAGCTTCTTCAGCGGCTCGATGCGCACCGCCGGAAGCCCGGCGGGCTCGATCGTCGCCATGTCCCATCCGCTGCCCTTGACGCACAGCACGTCGACCTCGTCACCGACCAGATCGGGCATGCGGGTCTTGACGGAGGTATTGCCGCCGCCGTGCAGGACCAGCCTGCGGTCGGCTCCGAGCAGGCGGGTGGTGTAGACCCGCAAGGCGAGATCTCGTCCGACGCCCGATGCGGCATAGCGCTCGACCAGGGTCTCGGCGTCGCCATCGACCCATCCGCTCTTCATCGGCGTTCCCCGGATATGGCGCCCGTCCTCGATCCGCGCGCCGGTTCCGGGAATCGCGAGCGACGGGGCCGCATCACGAGCGGTCCGGTCCGCCGATCATCGCGCGGTCGCCGCGATCCGGACGCATCGGCCTTGCCGCACCCTTCGCGAGCATACGGGACCTGTGCGCCCGTCAGCTCTTGTCGCGGGCGAAGCGGCGCGCCCACCAGCCCGTGCGCCGGGGCTGGTCGGACGGTTCCGCTGCCGGGGCTGCAGCAGGCGGCGGCTCCGGCCGGGAAGGCTCCGCGACCGGGCGCTCGGCGAGCCCTGCGCTCTCGGCGCCAGGCGCCGGGACCGCGGAGGACGCCTCGCCGACATAGACCGGTGCCGGCTCGCGGATGGTCGAGCGACGGCGCGGTGGCGCGCTTTCGGCCGGTCGCTCCTCCGCCGGCGCCGCCAGCATATCCTGGGCGACGGGTTCCGGTCGCTCCACCGCCGGCGCCGCCAGCACGTCGTGGGCGACGGGTTCCGGCCGGGCCGGCTCGACGGTCGGCGGTCGGTCGAGATCCGCAACCGCGACGTGAATCTCGGGCTCGAACGGCGCGGCCTCGGGCGCCGTTCTGACGGCCCCCGGCGGCTCCCGGTCCGCGTCGTCTGATGCTGGGCCGGGTGTGAATTCATCGCCCGGCAAAACCTCGCTCGCATGCTCGCCGGGCAGCGCCGGTTGCTCGGCCTCGCCCTCGCGGCCGCGCCGGCGCCTGCCGCCGCGCCGTCCGCGCCGCCGGCGGCGCCGCTCGCTCTCGGTCTGCCCGTCGCCGTTGGTGCCCGGCGCGAAATCCTCGCCGGCCTCGGCGCCGGCATCGTCGGCAGCTTCCGCCAACTCCTCGGTCGCCAGAACGGGCGCGGCCGCCGCCTCGCCCGGTTGGTCGGGCCGCTCGCCGCGCGGCCGCCGCCGCCGGCGGCGTCGGCGCCTGCCGCCATTCTCGCCGGCCTCGCCGGGCTCGCCCGGCTGGGCCTCGCCGCGTTCGGCCTCGCCGGCGCCCACGGCCTCGTCCTCCATCGCCTCGGAAGCCTCCGGCGCCTCGGCCGTGTCCTCGATCTCCTCGTCCTCCAGATCGTCGTCGATGGCGGCCGCCACCGGCGGGGCGAGGGGTTGGGCCACCAGGGCGCGCGCCGCCTCCAGGGTCTGTACCTGCTCGCCGCGGTCGATCACGAACGGCTGCTGGCCGCCGATCGTGGCGTCGGCATTGATGGTGAGCGTGATGCGGAAGCGCTGCTCGAGCTCGCGCAGATGCGCCCGCTTGTGGTTGAGCACATAGAGCGCGACCTCGGAGCGGGTGCGCACGATCAGATTGTGCGTCGCGCCCTTGATCAGCATGTCCTCCAGCGTGCGCAGCAGCTGCAGCGTCACCGAGGACACCGAGCGGTTATGCCCGGTGCCGCCGCAATAGGGGCATTTCTCGGTCGAGCTTTCGAGCACGCTGGTGCGGATGCGCTGGCGCGACATTTCCAGCAGGCCGAAATGGGAGATGCGGCCGACCTGGATGCGCGCCCGGTCGTGCCGCAGGCATTCCTTCAGCCGGCGCTCGACCGCGCGGTTGTTGCGCTTCTCCTCCATGTCGATGAAGTCGATCACGATCAGCCCGGCGAGGTCGCGCAGACGCAGCTGCCTTGCGACCTCCTCCGATGCCTCGAGATTGGTCTTGAGCGCGGTGTCCTCGATGTGGTGCTCGCGGGTGGCGCGGCCCGAATTGACGTCGATCGCCACCAGGGCCTCGGTCTGGTTGAGCACGATGTAGCCGCCGGAGCGCAATTGCACGGTCGGCGAGAACATGGCGTCGAGCTGGCTCTCGATGCCGTAGCGGGTGAAGACCGGCGTCGGATCCTTGTAGGGCTTCACGTTCTTCGCATGGCTCGGCATGAGCATGCGCATGAATTCCTTGGCCTCCCGGTAGGCGTCGTCGCCGGCCACCACGACCTCGTCGATGTCCTTGTTGTAAAGATCGCGGATCGAGCGCTTGACCAGCGAGCCCTCCTCATAGACCAGCGTCGGCGCCGTCGAGTTCAGCGTCAGGTCGCGCACCGTCTCCCACACCCGGATCAGGTACTCGAAATCCCGCTTGATCTCCGCCTTGGTGCGGTTGGCGCCGGCGGTGCGCAGGATCACGCCCATGCCGTCCGGCACCTCGAGATCCTGGGCGACGGTCTTCAGGCGCTTGCGGTCGAGCGCGCTGGTGATCTTCCGGCTGATGCCGCCGCCGCGCGCCGTGTTGGGCATCAGCACCGAGTAGCGGCCGGCGAGCGACAGATAGCTGGTGAGCGCCGCGCCCTTGGTACCGCGCTCCTCCTTGACCACCTGGACCAGCATGATCTGACGGCGCTTGATGACTTCCTGGATCTTGTACTGCCGGCGCAGCCGCGGCATGCGCTCCGGCACCTCCTCCATGGCGTCGCCGCCGCCGACCAATTCGACGACCTCTTCCTCGTCGTCGGCTTCCCCATCGTCGAGCGCCGCCCCGTTCTCGCCGTCGCCGTGCTCGGCGTCGTGGCGATCGGTGTCGCCGTGGGCCGCGGCCGACCCGCTGTCGCCGTTCCCGCCGGTCGCCGTCACTGCCTCGGAGGCCTCGTCGGCCACCGCGGCGTGGCCGGGCTCGGCAGACCGCGGCCCGGTCTCGTCGGCGCGCTCGGATTCACTCTCGCCGGCGGCCGGCTCGAGCGCCGGCGTCCACGAGCCGGTCTCCGTAATGGTGTCCGCCTCGGCCTCGATGGCGTCGGTCGCTGTGTGGCGGTCGTGGTCCTCATGCGCCCGGTTCACGCTGTCCATCGGCGCGTGCTCGCCGCCGTGATCGCCGTTCCCGCCGGTTTCGATCTCCTCGATCTCGGCCTCGGCGGGCGCTCGCCTCACGTCGTCCGCGGAGCTCGCGGCGCGGCTGCGCGCCTGATGGCGGCGGCCGGCGCGCCGGTCGACCTCGGCGTCGGCAGCGCGGTGGGCGCGCTCCTCCTCGGCGATCAGCGCCTGACGGTCGGCGACCGGGATCTGGTAATAGTCGGGATGAATTTCGCTGAACGCCAGGAATCCGTGGCGGTTCCCGCCGTAATCCACGAACGCGGCCTGCAGCGACGGCTCGACCCGCGTCACCTTGGCGAGATAGATATTGCCTCTCAGCTGCCGGCGGCTTGCCAACTCGAAATCGAATTCCTCGACGCGGTTGCCGCGGAGGACGACCACGCGGGTTTCCTCCGGGTGGGTTGCGTCGATGAGCATCTTGTTGGCCATTGATCGGTCTTTCTGCGGCGGGCCGACTTTGGCGGCCCGAGCGGCGCACGGTTTGCGACGCCTGGGCGCTGCGCAAGAGGCGCGCCGAAATGAGGGTGGAACGGACGGTCCGAGGAGCAACGCATGGGCGTGATGACGATCGGGCAGGCGATCCGCTGCGCGCGCCTCGGTTGGGCGCCAGAGCGGAAATCGCGTGCGAACTCAACTGGTTGACGGTAGATTGTGGTCGCCGTGCAGAGCGTCGCCATGCAACCACCTGCACCGTGCGGCAAAGACCCGCGAGGGTGCACCCGGTCCATGTATCGCGCCTTGCGCATATCCTTTGACCTGTGGGGCGACAGCCGTGGAGCCGCCGCAGCTTCTCTGCTTACGGTTTCGCCCGCCGGGCATGCGGTATTCCGCAGGCAGGCGCGCGTTCCGGCTCGTGAAGGGCATCGGCTGGTTCCGCCCGCCCCCCTGATCACGGATCATGGGGCTGCGCCATTCGGCGGCGGGAGGGCCTGGCCGCCGGCCGCTCCGTCTCCCGCAGCGCGAGCGAGCTTTAGGCGGGCCGGATGCCCAAAACGGCGAATCCGGAACTCTGAACCGTCAGCAGAAACCTTCTTAGGGCCCCGCGCCCACCTTGGCAAGGTATGCGCGAAGTCCGGCCCGTGAACCACCCCGCTTCATCGGGCGTTACGGTTTCGCCACATTTTACGGGCGATCGTGTCGGCCGGTTTAAGTCGCGATTAACCACGCCCGCCTAATGGAGTAGGACGGGGGAAACGCCGAGGAAGCCCGTGAGATTCTGCGCCATCAGCGTCATGTTCGCTTTGTGCGCGGCCGTGGTCGGCGGCGCACCCGCGGCAGCGCTCGATCGCGGGCCGGTCCGCCCGCCGGACGGCTTTCCGCTGGCCACCGATGCCCGCCTCGGCGGCGACGAGACGCGGACGCGCTTCATCGTCGACCTCAGCCGGACGGTCGATCTCACTGCCTTCACGCTCGCCGACCCTTACCGCGTGGTCGTCGACCTCCCGCAGATCACCTTCCAACTGCCGCAGCGGGCCGGGGAGAGCGGTCGGGGCCTCGTCAAGGCGTTTCGCTTCGGCCTGGTCATGCAGGGCGGCTCGCGCATCGTGATCGACGCGACCGGACCGGTCCGGGTCGACAAGGCTTTCGTGCTCGAGCCGATGGACGGGCAGCCGGCCCGCCTCGTCCTCGATCTCGTCCCGATCGACCGCGAGACTTTTCTGCGCACGCTGGCGCTGGAGGGCCGGTCGCGCCGAAGCGAGGCGCCGGCCAGGGGCGATCGCGACCGCACCGCGAGACCCGGCGACCAGCGGCCGCTGGTCGTGATCGATCCCGGTCACGGCGGCCTCGACACCGGGACGCATGCGGCGAGCGGCGAGACCGAGAAGGTGATCGTTCTCGAATTCTCTCTTCAGTTGCGCGACAAGCTGGAAAAGTCCGGCAAGTACCGGGTGCTGATGACGCGGAGCGACGACCGTTTCGTGCCGCTGGCCGAGCGCGTCCGCCTGGCGCGCTCCGGACAGGCCGCCCTGTTCGTCTCGATCCACGCCGACGCGCTGGCTCATCGCGATTCGGAGGCTCGCGGCGCAACCATCTATACGCTCTCGGAAACCGCCTCGGATGCCGAGGCGGCGCGGCTCGCCGAGACGGAGAACCGGGCCGACGTGATCGCCGGCGTCGATCTCAGCTCCGAGCCCGACGACGTCGCCGACATCCTGATCGATCTTGCCCAGCGCGAGACCAAGTCGTTCTCGGCGCATTTCGCCCGGACGCTGGCGGGCGAGCTCAAGCTGGCGGCGCGGCTGCACAAGCATCCGCTCAAGTCCGCCGGGTTCCGTGTGCTCAAGGCCCCGGACGTTCCCTCGGTGCTCATCGAGCTCGGCTATGTGACCAACCACGACGACCTGAAACTGTTGACCTCGGAGGCGTGGCGGTCGCGGGCGACCGAGTCGATCGTCCAGGCGGTCCACACGTTCTTCACCACGCGGCTGGCCGGCGCCGCCGCGGCGGTGCGCGACTAGCGGGTGAAGGATTGCCATGAGCCGCCGGCCTCAGTTTGACCACAAAACGGCGCGACGAAATCAGCTAGCTGCGCCGCAAACAGGCTTCCGACCGACGATGATCGCAACGCCGGCCGGTCGGATGTAATGTTCCGTCGATAACACCAGATTCGCCGTCGCTCCGGATACCGGCGCCTCGGCGGGAAGGCCATGATGAGGCTGTTGCTGCGCTTCTTCGGATTTCTGTTCGCGGCGGGGACGATCGTGTTCCTGGTCGCCATCATCGGCATTGCGGGCCTGCTCTGGCACTATTCGAAGGACCTCCCGGACTATTCGCAGCTGCAGGACTACGAGCCCCCGGTGATGACGCGGGTGCACGCCTCCGACGGCGCGCTGCTCGCCGAGTATGCCAGCCAGCGACGGCTCTACCTGCCGATCCAGGCGATCCCCAAGCTCCTCACCCATGCGTTCATCGCCGCCGAGGACAAGAACTTCTACGACCACGGCGGCCTGGATTTTTCCGGCATCGCCCGCGCGGTCGTTCTCTACCTGCAGAATTTCGGCTCGAACCGCCGGCCGCAGGGCGCCTCGACCATCACCCAGCAGGTCGCCAAGAACTTTCTCTTGACCAACGAGGTCTCGTTCCAGCGCAAGGTCAAGGAGGCATTGCTGTCGCTGCGCATCGAGCGCACCTACACCAAGGACAAGATCCTCGAGCTCTACCTCAACGAGATCTATCTCGGCTTCAGCGCCTACGGCGTGGCCGCCGCCTCGCTGCTCTATTTCGACAAGTCGGTGCACGAGCTCACCATCGCGGAAACCGCCTATCTGGCGGCGCTGCCCAAGGCGCCCAACAACTATCACCCGTTCCGCCAGCGCGAGCGTGCGCTCGAGCGCCGCAACTACGTGATCGACCGCATGGTCGAGGACCGCTACATCTCGGCGCAGGACGGCGAGAAGGCCAAGAAGGAGCCGCTCAACGTTACCCAGCGGCCGACCGGGGCCCATATCTTCGCCGCCGAATATTTCGCCGAGGAGGTGAGGCGGGAGATCTACGAGCGCTACGGCGAGAAGAAGCTCTACGAGGGCGGGCTGTCGGTGCGCACCACGCTCGACCCGAAGATGCAGGTCATGGCGCGCAAGGCGCTGGCCGACGGCCTGGTGAAATACGACGAGGCGCAAGGGTTCCGCGGCGCGATCACCAAGCTCGACATCTCGGGCGACTGGGGCGTCAAGCTCGCCGACGTCAAATCGTATTCCGACGTGGCGCCGTGGCACCTCGCCGTGGTGCTGGAGACCAGCGATCAGTCGGCGCGCATCGGCCTGCAGCCGGGGCGCGAGCCGGGCGGCGTCCTCTCGAAGGAGCGCCAGGTGGGCATCGTGGCGCTCGACGGGGTGAAGTGGGCCAAGCCCGCCGCTGGACACGATCGCTTCAAGAACATCCAGAAGGTCAGCCAGGTGCTGCAGCCGGGCGACGTCGTCTATGTCGAGCCGAGCAACAAGGAGGCCAGCCAGTACCGGCTGCGCCAGTTCCCCGAAGTGTCCGGCGCCATCGTGGCGATGGACCCGTGGACCGGCCGCGTGCTCGCCATGGTCGGCGGCTTCTCCTTCGATCAGAGCCAGTTCAACCGGGCGACCCAGGCGCTGCGCCAGCCCGGCTCCGCGTTCAAGCCGCTGGTCTACGCCGCCGCCCTCGACAACGGCTACACGCCGTCCACCGTGGTGATGGACGCGCCGCTCGAGGTCGACCAGGGCGCCGGCATCGCGGCGTGGCGGCCGGAGAATTACGGCGGCAAGTTCTACGGGCCGAAGACGCTTCGGTTCGGCATCGAGCTGTCGCGCAACGTGATGACGGTGCGGCTCGCCCAGGACGTCGGCATGCCGCTGATCGCCGAATATGCCAAGCGGTTCGGCGTCTATGACGACCTGCCGCCCTATCTGTCCTTCGCGCTCGGCGCCGGCGAGACCACGGTGCTGCGCATGGTCGCCGCCTACTCGATGTTCGCCGACGGCGGCAAGCGCATCAAGCCGACGCTGATCGACCGCATCCAGGACCGCTACGGCCATACCATCTACCGGCACGACGAGCGCGAGTGCCGCGGCTGCGACGCCGAGGCCTGGAAGAACCAGGTCGAGCCGACATTGCTCGACCGGCGCGAGCAGGTGATCGACCCGATGACCGCCTACCAGGTCACCTCGATGCTGGAAGGCGTGGTCCAGCGCGGCACCGCCACGGTGCTGAGGGAGGTCGGCAAGCCGGTCGCCGGCAAGACCGGCACCACCAACGAGTCGAAAGACGTGTGGTTCGTCGGCTACACGCCGGACCTCGCCATCGGCGTCTATGTCGGCTTCGACAAGCCCAGGACCCTCGGCCGCAGCGAGACCGGCGGTCACGTCTCGGCACCGATCGTGCGCGACTTCCTGAAGATGGCGCTGGCCGACAAGCCCGCCGTGCAGTTCCGCACGCCGGTCGGCATCAAGCTGATCCGCGTCGAGGCGGCGACCGGGTTGCGCGCCGGCCCCGGCAGCACCGGCAACATCATCATCGAGGCCTTCAAGCCCGGCACCGCCCCGCCCGACAACTACTCGATCGTCGGCTACACGGATTCCGACGGCCGGCCGCTCGCGGTGTCGCCCGACGCCGACCGTGCCGTGCGCAGCGGAACCGGCGGGCTCTATTGAGGCGGCGAACGCCGTTGCGCAGCTTGACCGACATCGCTAACTAGCGGGTGACGTGAGCCGGCTGGACCCGATCCGTCGGCGAGAAGGATCGATGAGCCCATGCGTGCCGAGACCCAGGCGGATATCGAGGCGATCAAGCAGTCTGCGGGACTGCTGAGGAGGCATCTTTGACTTCGACAAGTCGAAGGCGCGGCTGGCCGAGCTCAACCGCGAGGCCGAGGACCCCAATCTGTGGAACGACCAGGCGCGCGCGCAACGCCTGATGCGCGAGCGCACCGCGCTCGAGAACAGCCTCGACGCGATCGCCCATATCGAGCGCGAGCTCGACGACCAGATCACCATGATCGAGCTCGGCGAAGCCGAGAAGGACGCCAGGGTCGTCGCCGAGGCGGAGGCCGCGCTCAAGTCGCTCAAGGGCGAAGCGGCGCGCCACGAGCTCGAGGCGCTGCTGTCCGGCGAGGCCGATACCAATGACTCCTTCCTCGAGGTTCATGCCGGGGCCGGCGGCACCGAGAGCCAGGACTGGGCCAACATGCTGCTGCGCATGTATGTGCGCTGGGCCGAGCAGCACGGCTACAAGGTCGAGTATCTGGAGGAGACCCCGGGCGAGGAAGCCGGGCTAAAATCCGCCACCGTGCAGATCAAGGGCCACAACGCCTATGGCTGGCTGAAGAGCGAGAACGGCGTGCACCGGCTGGTGCGCATCTCGCCGTTCGACTCCAATGCCCGCCGCCACACCTCGTTCGCCAGCGTCAACGTCTATCCGGTGGTCGACGACCGCATCATCATCGACATCAAGGAAGCCGACGTGCGCGTCGACACCATGCGTGCGGGCGGTGCCGGCGGGCAGCACGTCAACAAGACCGAGTCGGCGATCCGGCTCACCCACATCCCGACCAACATCGTCGTCATGTGCCAGAACGACCGCTCGCAGCATCGCAATCGCGCCCAGGCCTGGGACATGCTGCGCGCGCGGCTCTACGAGCGCGAGCTGAAGATCCGGGAGGCGCAGGCCGCCGCCGACCAGGCCGCCAAGACCGACATCGGCTGGGGCCACCAGATCCGTTCCTACGTGCTGCAGCCCTATCAGATGGTGAAGGATCTGCGCACCGGCGTCACCTCGTCGAACCCGACCGGCGTGCTCGACGGCGACCTCGACGAGTTCATGGGCGCGGCGCTGGCGCAAAAGGCCTTCGGCGAGGAGCCGGAAGCGATCGAGGACGTGGAGTAGCGAGCGTTCCGGCGCCGGGGCGGCCGTGCTCTATCGCGCCGCCGCGAGCCTGCCCGCCGCGCGCAAGAATTTCTGCGGGTCCACGGCATCGCCGTCGACGCGGGTCTCGTAGTGCAGGTGCGGTCCGGTCGAGCGGCCGGTGGAGCCGACGCGGCCGACGGTGTGGCCGATCCGGACGGTCTGTCCGACCTCGACGTCGATGCGCGAGAGGTGGCCGTAGCGCGTAGCGAGGCCGTTGCCGTGGTCGACCTCGACCATGCGGCCATAGCCGCCGCTCCAGCCTGCATGGGTCACGGTGCCGTTCGCCGTGGCATGGACCGGATCGCCGGTATCGCCGCGGAAATCGAGGCCGGTATGCATGGCGGGCGAGCGCAGGAACGGGTCCATCCGCATGCCGAAGCCCGAGGTCGTATCGAGCTCGCGCTCGATCGGCTTGCGGATCGGGACTGCCACCAGGGTGCGGCTGAGCTGCTCGACCTGGGCGCGCGCCAGATGGATGCGATAGAGCTGGCGCTCGAAGGCGGTTTCGGCTCCCGGCTTGACCGGCACGAACGGCCCGCCGACCGCGGGCGAGCCGATCTTGGGCAGCGCCGGCACTTTCGACAGATCGAGGCCGAGATCGACCAGGATGCTGCGCATCCGGCGCGCCTTGCCGTCGTAGCGCTCCTCGATCGTGTTGAGCGCCGCCGCCTCGCTCGCCTCGACGCGATCGAGCGAGCGCTGCAGCCGCGTCAGCGCCGCCTCGATGCCGCCGTCGCTGGCGGCGCCGCGCGATTCGAGGTGCGCCTGGCGGTCCGGCGGGGGAACGATGATCACCGTATCGTTGATCGGAGAGGGTTTTCCCGGCACCACGGCCGGCCGGCTCGACATCATCGAGCGCGTGGCCGGCTTGGTCGACCCGGTCGGGGCCGGATCGGCGGCGCTGGAGATGAGCGCGGCGCGCGATTCGAGCGCCGATTGCCGGCGCACCAGATGGTCGAGCTTCTGCTCGTATTGCTCCTGGTCGAGCAGCTGGCGGCTCGCCATGCGGTCCACCTGGGAGCGCAGCTCGGCGATGCGATCCTCGTAGGCATATTGCATGTCGGCCTGACGCGAGATCAGCCGGGTGAGGAAATCGTCGTGAAAGGCGAAGTAGGTCGCCGTGACGACCGACCACGCCGCCATCACCACCAGCGTGCCGACGCAGGTCCAGAACGCGACCGGACCGATGCGAACCTGGCGCCCGCCATGGCCGAGCGTGTAATCGGCGAGGGTGACGTGCGCCCCGGTCTCCAGCTCATGCTCGGCATCCGGTCTGCCGGCGTGACGCGCGTGGTCGCCACCGCGGTGGCGATTCGATTTGGACCGGTGAGACATCGGCGCTCCCGCGCCGGTTCCCCGTGGGGCTCGACGCTCAAGATGCGCCAATTTGCTGGGGGATGGTTAACATTTTACAAACTCGCCGATGGAAAGATGTCGGCATGCCGGACCGCCACGAGCCACTCCAATTCAAGGGTTTCGCTGCCGCAACGTCAGCGGTCGGACCGGCCTTATGCGGGCGATTTCCGCCGCCGTGCAGGCCGGGACGCCGGCATCTACTTGCTCCCCGCGTCGGCACGAGCGGCCATCCGCATCGAACCGGACGGGAAAGGGCCCTACAGCGCCTTGGCGGCCTCCAGCACCGCCTCGGCATGGCCGGGAACCTTCACCTTCGGCCATACCTGCGCGATGCGGCCGTCCGGCCCGATCAGGAAGGTCGTGCGGGTGATCCCCATGTATCGCCTTCCATACATCGATTTCTCGCCCCACACGCCGTAGGCGTCGAGCATCTTCCGCGTCTCGTCGGAAGCGAGCTCGATGGTCAGCTTGTGCTTGCGCTTGAAGGCATCGAGCGCGGGGACCGGATCGGCCGAGACCCCGAGCACGACGGTGCCGGCCTTGGCGAAGAGAGGTTTGAGCGTGCTGAACGCGATCGCCTCCTTGGTGCAGCCGGACGTATCCGCCTTGGGGTAGAAATAGACCACAAGCTTCTTGCCCTTGAAGTCGCGAAGCGACACGCTGCCCCCGCCGTCGCGGGGAAGGGTGAAATCCGGGGCCTTGTCACCGGACACGAGTTCTGCCGACATGTGCCTTCCTTTCGTCGTTTTCGAAGGATCAATGTGACTGCACAATACGTTGGGTGGGGCGGGTGCTGGCGGATCGGTCCGGTTTCGTACGAGACCCCGATTCGACCGGGAAGGACTGCGCCGGACAGGTCGGTTCAACGCGTGCGGCGGATGAGGGGACGCCCGACAGGGCATGAAGTCGACGCTTAGTCATTGGATTTCGGGGCTGATGCCCAGGGCCCTGGCGGCCCGGGTGCCGCATTGGCACGACCTCCTGGCACGCGTGCGGATTGTGCGCGAGAACGGGGGCCGTGGCGATGGGCGCGAGCATCACCGCCTGCGCGACATGCTGGGCAGGAAGCCCCGCGTGCTGCGCCGCTGCCTGGTCGGCGCCGCGGTGCTGGTCGGCATCGCCGCCATCCCGATCATTGCGCTGTCGTGGCGGCTCTCCAGCGGTCCGCTGTCGCTCGATCTCGTGACCCCCTGGCTCACCTCGGCGCTCGAGGAGCGGTTCGGCGGCCGCCATCGCGTCGAGGTCGGCGGCACCCAGCTCGAGCGGACCGAGGAAGGCGGCACCGCCATTCGCATGCGCGATATCGTGGTGCGGGATTCCGACGGCACCGAGGTGGCGCGTGCCCCCAAGGCCGAGGTCGGCATTTCCGGGCTGAGCCTGCTGACCGGTCACGTGCAGGCGGAGCGGTTGAGCCTGATCGGCGTCACCATGGCGGTGCGCATCGAGCCCGACGGACAGATCAGCGTGTCGGCCGGCGCCAAGCAGCAGCCCATCGGCACCGCGCCGGCGGCCGCGGTGTCCGCCGGCGTTCCGGCGACAGCCCCCGGTGCGCCTCCAGCCGCCGGCTCCGACATGGTGGCGGCGGCGCTCGCCTGGCTGTCCGATCTCGACGCGCTCGGCCTCGACGGCGGTGCGCTGACCGAGATCGGCCTGAAGAACGGCAGCCTGGTCGTCGACGATCGCCGCGGGGCCAAGCGCTGGACCTTCGACAAGATCAACCTGAGCGTCACCCGGCCCAAGGAGGGCGGGGTAGCGCTGGCGGTCAACTCGGTGGGGACCGACGGGCCCTGGTCGGTCACCGCAACCGTCACGCCGCGCGGCGACGGACGCCGCGCCATCGAGGCGGTGGTTCGCGACCTCTCGCCCAACGATATCTTCCTGGCCTTGCGCATCGGGGACGGCCGGCTCAAGGCCGACATGCCGGTATCGGGGATCCTGCGGGCCGAGATCGACCGGGACGGCACGCCGCACAGCGCCGAGGGCCGCATCCTCGTCAAGGCCGGCTTTTTTCTCGACCCCGACAACCAGGAGGGCCGCATCGTCGTCGACGAGGGCCAAGTCAGCTTCAAGTGGGATCCCGCCAACCGCCAGATCATCGTCCCCATCGACCTGCAGTCGAGCGGCAACCGGTTCGCCTTCCTGGGCCAGGTCGAGGCTCCGCGCGAGCCGGGCGGGGCCTGGGGTCTGGCGCTGACCCGCGGGCTCGTCGTGCTGGCCCCCGATCAGCCGCGCGAGGCTCCGCTGGTGATCGACCGCATCGTGGTGCGCGGCAAGTTTGATCCGACACGGCGGCGCATCGAGATCGAGCAGGGCGATGCCAGCGGCACTGCGACCGGCGTGGCATTCTCCGGGGCGCTCGACTGGTCGGGAAGCGAGCCGAAGATCACCGGCGGGCTTGCCACGACCAAGATGACCGCGTCGGCGATGAAGCGGATGTGGCCGATCTTTATCCAGTCGAAGATCAGGCTGTGGGTGACCGAGCATCTCATGGGCGGCACCGCCGACCGTGTCGTCATGGCGATCAACGCGCCGCTGGCGGTGCTGCGGACCGGAGGGCCCGCGGCCGCCGAGGATGCCATGTCGATGGACATTTCCGGCACCGGAGCCACGATCCGTCCGATCGACGGCCTGCCGCCGATCCACGATGCCGACATGGTGCTGCGCGCCACCGGCCGCACCGTGACGATCCGCGTCGGCCGCGCCGTCGCCGACCTGCCGTCGGGCCGCAGGCTGACCCTCTCCAACGGCCTGTTCGAGGTGACCAATACCCATATCCAGCCGGTGCCGGCGCGGGTCCGTTTCAAGATGGACGGCCCGGCCGACGCGGCCATCGAGCTCATCGCCATGGAGCCGTTGCGCGACAGCCAGGGCGGCCTGCTCGATCCCGCACTGACCCATGGAAACATGTCGGCAACCGTCACCGCGGCCTGGCCGATCATGGACAAGATCCCGAAATCGGCGGTCACCTACACGGTCGAGTCCGACGTCAGCAATTTCGTCGCCGACAAGATGGCGCGCGGCCAGAAGGTCGAGGGAGCCGCCTTCCGGCTGAGCGCCAACCAGCTGGGCCTGCTGGCCAAGGGCGACTTTCGCGTCGGCGGCATCCCCGCCTATGTCGAGTATCGCCGCACCACGGGCTCGCCGGAAACCGAGGTCAGGGCGACCACCACGTTCGACGAGAAGGCGTTCGCCAAGCTCGGCTTCGACTGGAACGGCGCCCTTGCCGGGCCGGTTCCGGTCAAGCTCAACGGCCGCATCGGGCTCGGTGATCGCGATGGCCGTTTCTCCATCGAGGCCGATCTCGGGCAGTCGCAGATCGCCGAATTCCTGCCGGGCTGGATCAAGCCCGCGGGGACTGCGGCGCGCGCCACGTTCCTGATGGTGGAAAAGCCGCAGGGGACGCGCTTCGAGGACATCGTCGTCGAGGGTCCGGGCACGCTGATCAAGGGCAACGTCGAGGTCGACGGCGACGGCGAGGTCGTCTCGGCGAGTTTTCCGACCTTCGCTCCGTCGGACGGCGACAAGGCATCGCTCAAGGTGGATCGCGGCGGCGACGGGGCGCTGAAGGTGGTGATGCGCGGCGAGGTGCTCCAGGGGCGCAACTTCCTCAAGGGCGCCATGGGAGGCCCGGCGACCGACAAGGCGAAGCATCCCACCCGCGACTACGATCTCGACATCAAGGTCGGCGCGCTCGCCGGCTTCAACGGCGAGATGCTGCGCAGCGTCGAGCTTGCGCTGGGCAAGCGCAGCGGCAACGTGAAGAGCTTCGGGCTCAATGCCCGGATCGGCCGCGATGCCACGCCGTTGATCGGCGATCTGCGCTCCTACGCGGGGGGCCGGCAGGTTCTCTATGTGGAGACCAACGACGCCGGCGCGCTGATGCGCTTCGCCGACATCTACTCGAAGATGGTGGGCGGGCAGATGTGGGTCGCCATGGATCCGCCGAGCCCGAACCGCCCGGCGCAGGACGGCCTGCTCAATGTCCGCGATTTTTCCGTGCGCGGCGAGGCGGCGCTCGAGCGCGTCGCCGCCAGCGGCCCGATCGACCAGGGCACGCGCATGACCGCCGGCCTCGGCAATAGCGGCGTGCAGTTCACCCGGATGCGCGTCGACTTCGTCCGCTCTCCGGGCCGGCTGGCGATCCGCGACGGTCTGGTCTGGGGGCCGGCGGTGGGTGCCACGATCGAAGGTCATTTCGACTACGTCCGCAACGATGTCAGCATGCGCGGCACGTTCGTGCCCGCCTATGCGGTCAACAACATCATCCCGCGAATATTGCCGTTCGTCGCGCCGCAGAACGAGGGATTGTTCGCCGTGACCTTCGAGGTGGTGGGGCCGCTGGCGCAGCCGACCCTGCGGGTCAATCCGATGTCGGGGATCGCGCCCGGCTTCCTGCGCAAGCTGTTCGAGTTCCAGGGCAACACCGCCGACCGCGGCTTCGTGCCGGCCCGGCCGGATCGCTGACTTAAGCGGGCATCCGGCGCTGCCCGTCCACCCGAGACTCTCCATGACCGGCAGGAAGCTTCGCGTGGCGGTGCTGTTCGGTGGCAAGTCCGCCGAGCACGAAGTATCGCTGCAGTCCGCGCGCAATGTGATCAATGCGCTCGACAAGGACAAGTACGACGTCGTTCCGATCGGCATCGACAAGGACGGCCGCTGGCTGCTCGCCGAGACCTCGAACTATCTGCTCGACAGCGGCGATCCGAAGCTGATCAGGCTCAACAGCTCCAGCCGGTTGGTGGCGGTGGTCCCGGAGAGCTCCGGAGCCCTGATGGAGCTCGCCTCGCAGGGCGCTGCCGGAACGATCGACGTGTTCTTTCCGGTGCTGCACGGCCCGTTCGGCGAGGACGGCAGCATCCAGGGCCTGCTCAAGGTCGCCAACGTGCCGTTCGTCGGGGCCGGCGTGCTCGGCTCGGCAGTCGGCATGGACAAGGACGTGATGAAGCGCCTGCTGCGCGACGCCGGCATTCCGATCGCCGATTTCATCGTCGTGCGCCCGGGAGACGCGGTGTCCTTCGCCACCGTCACCCGCACGCTCGGCACGCCGGTCTTCGTCAAGCCCGCCAATCTCGGCTCGTCGGTCGGCGTGCACAAGGTGGCGAGCGAGGCCGCGCTTGGGCCGGCGCTCGCCGACGCCTTCGACTACGACACCAAGGTTCTGATCGAGCAGGCGATCGTCGGGCGCGAGATCGAATGCTCGGTGCTCGGCAACGAGGAGCCGATCGCCTCGGTGCCGGGCGAGATCGTGCCGCACCACGAGTTCTATTCCTATGAGGCGAAATACATCGACGAGCAGGGCGCCGGCCTCGAGATCCCGGCCAAGCTGCCGGCGGGCATCGCGGAAAAGATCCAGGAGACCGCGGTCAGGGCGTTTCGCGTCGCCGGATGCGAAGGCATGGCGCGGGTCGATTTCTTCCTGCAGGCCGACGGCACGGCGATCGTCAACGAGATCAACACGATCCCCGGCTTCACCTCGATCAGCATGTATCCCAAGCTGTGGGAGGCGAGCGGCATCCCGCAGCCGGAGCTGCTCGACCGCCTGATCGGGCTGGCGATCGCCCGGTTCGAGCGCGACGCCCGGCTCAAGACCTCGCGCTGAGCCGTCTTGAGCGGCAGCGAGATGGCCGAACCCACCTTTCGCGATGCCGGAGCGGACGACGCCGCCACGGTCGCCGACCTGGTGCGCCGCATGGTCGTCGACATGGCGACCTATGGGGGTCATGCGCCGGCCCGCGATCCCTCGGCCTGGGGCAATGCCGCGGCGGCGATCCTCGCTGGCGTCGCCGCCGGCACCGGGAGGTTCTTGATCGCCGCGGCGGCGAACGGCGATCCGGTCGGAGCCGGTGGCGCCGATCTGGTCACGCTCGGCGGTGCGTTCGCCCCGCGGACGACGCTCCACGTCGGTGTTGTCTATGTGGCGCCTGATTTCCGGCGCCGCGGCATCGGCGGCGCGCTGCTGGAAAGATTGATCGATTGGGGCCGCGCGGTGGGCGCCGAGCTCTGCGATCTCAACGTGCTGACGGCGAACCCGGCACGATCGCTGTACGAGCGCTGCGGATTCCAGCCGTTCGAGGTCAGGATGGTGCGGGCGCTTCGTCCGTAGATCAAACCTGACCGGGATGTGCCCCGGGTCTGAGCAGAACATGGCGCTTGCGGCCGAGCGACAGCTTGATCACGCCTTCGGGCGTGAGATCGCCGGGGCCGAGCGTCGCCCGCTCGTCGTCGACGGCGGTGTCGTTGACCTTGAGCCCGCCGCCCTTGACCTGGCGGCGTGCCTCGCTGGTCGAGGCGACGAGGCCGGCCTTGACGAAGGCGGTCAGCACCCCGAGCCCGCCGGCGAGCTCGGCGGCCGGGATCTCGACGGTCGGCAGGTTTTGCGCAAGCCCGCCTTCCTCGAACGTCGTCCGCGCCGTAGCGGCGGCTTGCGCCGCCGCCTCGCGTCCGTGCAGCAGCGCGGTCGCCTCGGTGGCGAGGACCTTCTTCGCCTCGTTCGCCTCCTGGCCGTGCAGCGCGGCCAGCCGGCCGATCTCGTCGAGCGGCAGCAGCGTGAACAGTTTCAGGAACCGCGCGACGTCGCCGTCCTCGGTGTTGCGCCAGAACTGCCAGTAGTCGTAGGGGCTGAGCAGGTCGGCATTGAGCCACACGGCGCCCGACGCGGTCTTGCCCATCTTGGCGCCGGAGCTCGTGGTGATCAGCGGCGACGTCAGCGCGAACAGCTGGGCATTCTCCATGCGGCGGCCGAGATCGATGCCGCTGACGATGTTGCCCCACTGGTCCGAGCCGCCCATCTGCAGCACGCAGCCGTGGCGCCGCTTCAGCTCGACGAAGTCGTAGGCCTGGAGGATCATGTAGTTGAACTCGAGGAACGACATCTCGTGCTGGCGCTCGAGCCGCAGCTTCACCGAATCGAAGCTCAGCATCCTGTTGATGGAAAAATACCGCCCGACGTCCCGCAGGAAGTCGACGTAGTTCAGCGTGTTCAGCCAATCGGCATTGTTGGCCATCGTGGCATCGGTCGGCCCGTCGCCGAAGCGCAGGAATTTGGCGAACACCGCCCGGATGCCGACGAGGTTCCCTTCGATCTCCTGCTCGGTGAGCAGCTTTCGGCTTTCGTCCTTGCCGGACGGATCGCCGACCCGCGTGGTCCCGCCGCCCATCAGGGCGATCGGCCGATGGCCGGTCTGCTGCAGCCAGTGCAGCATCATGATCTGGATCAGCGAGCCGATATGCAGCGACGGCGCCGTGCAGTCGAAGCCGATATAGGCCGTGATCGGCGACGCCGCGGCGAGCCGGTCGAGCTCCTCGGGCTCCGACACCTGGTGGATATAGCCGCGGCTCGCCAGCACGCGGAGGAAATCGGACTTGTAGGCGCTCATCGGCTCAAGCTTTCGTGGCCTCGCCCCGGCCGGAGCGGTGGTGTAACAGGTCCGGCGTCGGATTCAACGGGAACCGCCGCATGCCGTCCGTGAGCGCCCTTGGCCTGATGAGCGGGACCTCGCTCGACGGCGTCGACGTCGCCCTGATCGAGACCGACGGCGAGACCGTCGCGCGGTTCGGCCCGACGGGTTATCGGCCCTATTCGGACGCGGAGCGAAACCTGCTGCGGGCGGCGCTCGCCGCAGCGGTGAGCAACACCGACCGCTTGGCGCGGCCCGGCATCCTGGCGGACGCCGAGGCTTTGGTGACCGCCGCGCATGCCGAGGCGGTGGAGGCCTTTCTGGCGGCCCGCGCCATCGCGCGCGAGACCATCGGCGTCGTCGGCTTCCATGGCCAGACCGTGCTGCATCGCCCCGAAGCGCGGCTCACCGTGCAGATCGGCGACGGACCGGCGCTGGCGGCGCGGCTCGGCCTGCCCGTGGTGTACGACCTGCGCGCCGCCGATATGGCGGCGGGCGGGCAGGGGGCGCCGCTGGTTCCGGCCTTTCATCGCGCGCTCGTCGCTGCTCTCGACCGGCCGCGGCCGGTCGTGGTGCTCAATATCGGCGGCGTCGCCAACGTCACCTACGCGGATGACGACATCCTGATCGCCTGCGACACCGGACCCGGCAACGCGCTCATCGACGATTTCATGCTGGCCCGCACCGGGGTGGCGCGTGACGTCGACGGCACCACGGCGGCGGAAGGGCGTGCCGACAAGGCCTTCGTGGCAGGCGTGCTCGCCCAGCCGTTCTTCGCCGCGCCCCCGCCGAAATCGCTCGATCGCAACGATTTTGCCCGCATCGTCCTGCCGGAGCTTTCGCTCGCGGACGGTGCCGCCACCCTGACGGCGCTCACCGCAGCGTCGATCGCCGCGATCGTCCGGCATTTGCCCGAGCCGCCGCGATCATGGATCGCCGCCGGCGGCGGCGCCCGCAATCCGACGCTGATGCGGATGCTCGCGGCCGCGCTTCAGCCGGCGTCGCTGGAGACGGCGGATGCGGTCGGCTGGTCGGCCGACGCCGTCGAGGCGCAGGCCTTCGGTTATCTCGCCGTGCGCAGCCTGAAAGGATTGCCGATCACGTTTCCGGGCACTACCGGGGTCGCCAAGCCGATGCAGGGCGGCGTGCTGGTCCGGCCGTAAGCTGGCCGGTGTCGGAAAAATGTGCGCTACGCGGCGCTGGTCTTGCGGTCGCCCTTGAGCCGCTTGTCCAGATAGGTGCTCACCGTCAGCATCAGCTCCTCGATCTTGCCGTCGAAGAAATGGTTGGCACCGACGATGACCTTTTGATCGATCACGATGCCCCGCTGGGTCTTGAGCTTCTCGACCAGGCCGGACACGTCCTTGGCGGGCACCACCGCATCCTTGTCGCCATGGACGATCAGTCCCGACGAGGGGCAGGGCGCCAGGAACGAGAAATCGTAGAGGTTGGCCGGCGGCGCCACCGAGATGAAGCCCTCGATCTCGGGCCGCCGCATCAGGAGCTGCATGCCGATCCAGGCGCCGAAGGAAAATCCGGCGATCCAGCAGCTGCGCGCCTCCGGGTTGATCGACTGCGCCCAGTCGAGCGCCGACGCCGCATCCGAGAGCTCGCCGGTGCCGTGGTCGAAGGAGCCCTGGCTGCGGCCGACCCCGCGGAAGTTGAAGCGGAGCACGGCGAAATTCGCGGTGCGCGAACGCATAGTACAGCTGGTACACGATCTGGTGGTTCATCGTGCCGCCGAACTGCGGGTGCGGATGCAGGATGATGGCGATCGGAGCATTCTTCTGCCGCGCCTGGTGGTACCGTCCCTCGATGCGCCCCGCGGGACCGGTGAAAATAACCTCGGGCATGGGAAACCTCGATCGACTCAAGAATGGCGCCCCGTCACGGCGGGGGCGACCTACGGCGCGCTTGACGGGACCGGCAGGCGCACGTAATTGATTAGAACCATTCTAAATTTCTGGGCAGCCTCGCCGACCCGGAAGTCATGGGATGAGCGGATCCGGACGAGCAGGGCAGGCGCCTTTTAACACGACCCTCGGGGCCCAATGCAAGCCCTGTGATTTTTTCGCCGGCAGGGTAATGTTCTGACCATGGTTGAGCGGGCCTACCTCGATTGGAATGCCAGCGCTCCGCTGCGCCCGGAGGCGCGCGCCGCCATGACCGCCGCCCTGGAGCATTCCGGCAATCCGTCGTCAATTCATCAGGAGGGCCGCCTTGCCCGCCGCCTGGTCGAGGACGCGCGCGAAAAGGTCGCAAGCCTGGTCGGCGCCGCGCCCGACGCGGTCGTCTTCACGTCGGGCGGGACCGAGGCGAACATGCTGGCGCTGATGCCGGTGAGCGGCAGGGCCCGCCTGCTGGTGTCGGCGATCGAGCATCCGTCGGTGCGCAGCGGCGGGCGGTTTCCCGCCAATCGGGTCGAGGAGATTCCCGCGACCGCCGAGGGCGAGGTCGATCTGGCGGCCCTCGGGCGCCGGCTGGCCAGGCTCGACGAGGCCCCGGTGGTCTCGATCATGCTCGCCAACAACGAGAGCGGAGTCGTGCAACCCGTTGCCCAGGCATCTGAAATCGTCAGGGCCGCCGGCGGCATCTTGCATGTTGATGCGATCCAGGCGGCCGGGCGGATCCCGGTCGACATCGCAGGCCTCGGGGCGGATCTGCTGACGCTGTCTGCCCACAAGCTGGGGGGGCCCAAGGGCGTGGGTGCGCTGGTGCGGCGTGGCCGCGCCCAGGTGGGAGCGCTCATCACCGGCGGCGGCCAGGAGCGCAACCTGCGGGCCGGCACCGAGAACGTGGCCGGCATCGCGGGTTTCGGTGCCGCGGCAGATGCCGCCCGCTTGGGCCTGGCGGAGCAGGCCGAGCGCATCGCGGAGCTCCGCGACCGCCTCGAGGCCGGGCTCCTGCGGATTTCGCCTGATGCCGTCATATTCGGCCGTCAGCGCGAGAGGCTACCCAATACCACCCTGTTCGCGATCCCCGGCGCGAAGGCCGAGACCGCGGTCATTGCCTTGGATCTCGAAGGTATCGCGGTGTCATCGGGCGCCGCCTGCTCGTCGGGAAAGGTCCAAGCGTCCCATGTGCTGGCCGCCATGGGGGTGGCGCCGGAGCTGGCGCGCGGGGCGGTGCGGGTCAGTCTCGGCCATGCGACGGGCGAATCCGAGATCGATCGCTTTCTCGCCGCTTGGCTAAAGTTTCGCGGAGCATTACATAAGGTGAGACGTGAAATCGCGGCGTAAGGCAGCAGAGGGCTGATCCCGACACAGCGACCACCATAACCCGACACATCCAACCCGCGGTCCTTGAAACCGCAGCGGAGGGAAGAATGCCGGCCGTGCAAGAGACCGTCGATCAGGTTCGCCGCATCGACGTCGACCAGTATAAGTATGGATTCGTCACCGATATCGAATCCGATCGTGCCCCCAAGGGGTTGACCGAAGACACCGTCCGTTTCATCTCGGCCAAGAAGGGCGAGCCGGAGTGGATGCTCGCCTGGCGGCTCGATGCCTTCCGCCGCTGGCTCACCATGCGCGAGCCCAACTGGGCGCGGGTCGATTACCCCCCGATCGACTACCAGGATCTCTATTACTACTCGGCCCCGAAGAAGAAGGACGGGCCGAAGTCGCTCGACGAGATCGACCCGGAGATTCTGAAAACCTACCAGAAGCTCGGCATCCCGCTGCGCGAGCAGGAGATTCTCGCCGGCGTCCAGCGCGGCGACGGCACCTATTCGCGCGTCGCGGTCGACGCGGTGTTCGACTCGGTCTCGGTCGCCACCACGTTCAAGGAGGAGCTGAGGAAGGCGGGGGTGATCTTCTGCCCGATCTCCGAGGCGATCCGCGATCATTCGGAGCTGGTGCAAAAGTATCTCGGCTCGGTGGTGCCGGTGACCGACAACTTCTTCGCCACCCTCAATTCGGCGGTGTTTTCCGACGGCTCGTTCGTCTACGTGCCGGACGGCGTGCGCTGCCCGATGGAGCTCTCCACCTATTTCCGCATCAACGAGCAGAATACCGGCCAGTTCGAGCGCACCCTGATCATCGCCGACAAGGGCTCCTATGTCAGCTATCTCGAGGGCTGCACGGCGCCGATGCGCGACGAGAACCAGCTGCATGCCGCCGTCGTCGAGCTGGTCGCGCTCGACGACGCCGAGATCAAATACTCCACCGTGCAGAACTGGTATCCGGGCGACGCCCAGGGCCGCGGCGGCATCTTCAACTTCGTCACCAAGCGCGGCGACTGCCGGGGCCGCAGCTCGAAGATTTCCTGGACCCAGGTGGAGACCGGCTCGGCGATCACCTGGAAATATCCGAGCTGCATCCTGCGCGGCGACAACTCGCAGGGCGAGTTCTACTCCATCGCCATCTCCAACGGCCGCCAGCAGGTGGATTCCGGGACCAAGATGCTGCATCTCGGAAAAAACACGTCGAGCCGCATCATCTCGAAAGGCATCGCGGCGGGCCGCTCCAACAATACCTATCGCGGCCTGGTGACGGCGCACCGCAAGGCGACCGGGGCGCGCAACTTCACCAACTGCGATTTGCTGCTGATCGGCCCGCATTGCGGCGCCCACACCGTGCCCTATATCGAGGCGAAGAACGCCTCGACGGTGTTCGAGCACGAGGCGACGACCTCGAAGATTTCCGACGACATGCTGTTCTACTGCCGCCAGCGCGGCCTCACGGCGGAAGAGGCGGTGGCGCTGGTGGTCAACGGCTTCGTCAAGGACGTGCTGCAGCACCTCCCCATGGAGTTCGCCGTCGAGGCGCAGAAGCTGATCTCGATCAGCCTGGAGGGGTCGGTCGGCTGAGCCGAGCTTCCCTCGATATTTGCGCCGCCGGTCTCCGCCCTGAGAATCAAAGGAAAGGCTTCCTGTTGCGATGACGTTACTTCAGATCAAGAACCTGCACACCGCGATCGAGGACAGAAAAATTCTCGACGGCCTCGACCTCACGGTGAATGCCGGCGAGGTCCACGCCATCATGGGGCCGAACGGGTCGGGGAAGTCGACGCTCGCCTATGTGCTGGCCGGCAAGTCCGATTATGAGGTGACCGCGGGCGAAGTTCTGTTCGAGGGCGAGGACATGCTCGCCATGGCGCCCGACGAGCGCGCCGCCCGGGGCCTGTTTCTGGCGTTCCAGTATCCGCTGGAGATTCCCGGCGTCACCACCATGACGTTTCTGCGCACCGCGCTCAACGCCCAGCGCAAGAAGCGCGGCGAGCCCGAGATGCTGGTGCCGGAATTCATGAAGCGCATCCGCGATGCATCGGCCAAGCTCGAGATCGACCCGGAGATGCTGCGCCGCGGCGTCAATGTCGGGTTCTCGGGCGGCGAGAAGAAGCGTAACGAGATCTTGCAGATGGCGATGCTGGAGCCGAAGCTCGCGGTGCTCGACGAGACCGATTCCGGCCTCGACATCGATGCGCTGAAGATCGTGGCCGACGGCGTCAACCGGCTGCGCTCGCCCGACCGCGCCATGGTGGTGATCACGCATTATCAGCGGCTGTTGAACTACATCGTGCCCGACGTCGTCCACGTGCTCTCCAAGGGGCGCATCGTGAGGACCGGCGGCAAGGAGCTCGCGCTGGAGCTCGAGGCGCACGGTTACGCCCAGTACCAGGACGAGGCGGCGTGAGGATCTTGTCATGAACGCCGACATCCGCCAGATGAAGACCGCCGCCGAGCTCGGGCTCGCCCAGGCCTTCGAAGCGGCACGCGAAAAGCTTCCCGGCGGCGCGGGAATTGCGGCGCGGCGCTCGGCGGCGTTCCGCGCCTTCGAGGACAGGGGACTGCCGCATCGCCGCGTCGAGGAGTGGAAGTACACCGACCTGCGCGCCCTGATGCGCGACGCCAAGCCGCTGGCACCGGTCCCCGATGCCCAGGTGCTCGATCGCGCCGGGCGCGGCGGCGGGCTTGTTTTGCCCGCCACGGAGGCGCGCCGGCTGACCTTCGTCAACGGCGTGCTTGCACCAAAACTGTCCGATCTCGCCGCGCTCGAGCCCGGCCTGTCGATTGTGTCGCTCGCCAAGGCGCTCGGCAACGGCGACCCGTTCGTCACCGAGCGTCTCGGCACGGCGGTGCCGACCGACGACGTCGCGGTGGCGCTCAACACCGCCTTCATGGGCGACGGCGCGGTGATCCGCGTGGCGCGCGACGCCATGATCGCCCGGCCGATCCATCTGGCCTTCATCTTCGCCGCCGAGGCGCCGGCGGCGGTCTTTGCCCGCTCGCTGGTGGTGGTCGAGGACGGCGCGCGGCTGAGCCTGATCGAGACCCATCAGGGACCGGACGGCGTCGAATACCAGGTCAACGCGGCGCTCGACCTCCTGGTCGGCGACCATGCGCGCGTCGACCACGTGAAGGTCGGCACCGAAGGCTCCCGCGCGCTGCACGTCTCCACCCTGATGGCGGCGCTCGGGGCCGCGAGCGAGTTGACCGACACCACCTTCACCACCGGCGGCGCGGTCGTGCGCAACCAGGTGTTCGTGCGGTTCGCCGGCGCCGGCGCGGCGGCGACGATCCGCGGCGCCACGCTGATCAAGGGCCGCCAGCATGTCGACACCACCCTGGTCGTCGATCATGCGCTGCCAGGAGGCACCAGCCGCGAGGTCAACAAGGCGGTGCTCGACGGCGAGAGCCACAGCGTGTTCCAGGGCAAGATCATCGTGCGGCCGGACGCGCAGAAGACCGACGGGCGGATGATGACGCAGGCGCTGCTGCTCTCCGAGACGGCGGAGGCCGACAACAAGCCGGAGCTGGAGATTTTCGCCGACGACGTGCAGTGCGGCCACGGGGCGACCGCGGGCGCCCTCGACGACGACCTGCTGTTCTATCTGATGGCGCGCGGCATTGCGAAGCCCGAGGCCGAGGCGCTGCTGATCCAGGCTTTCGTCGGCGCGGCGGTCGAGGAGATCGAGCCGGCGGCGCTGAAGGACGCGCTGATGGCGGCGACCGCGGATTGGCTCGCGGCGCGCGACGGCAAGCGGCAGGCGTGACATGCATCGGGCAGTGACCAACGGCTCCTACGACGTCGACGAGATCCGCCGGGATTTCCCCATCCTGGCGATGGAGGTCTACGGCAAGCCGCTGGTCTATCTGGACAACGCGGCGTCGGCGCAAAAACCCCGGGCGGTGCTCGACCGGCTGGAGCAGGCCTATACGTCGGAATACGCCAACGTCCACCGCGGCCTGCATTACCTCGCCAATGCGGCGACCGAGGCCTACGAGGGCGCGCGCGAGAAGGTGCGGGCCTTTCTCAATGCCGAGAAGGCGCAGGAGATCGTCTTCACCCGCAACGCCACCGAGGCGATCAACCTGGTCGCCCATTCGTTCGGGCTCGATCACATCGGCGCCGGCGACGAGATCGTGCTCTCGATCATGGAGCACCATTCCAACATCGTGCCCTGGCATTTCCTGCGCGAGCGCAAGGGCGCGGTGATCAGGTGGGCGCCGGTCGACGATGAGGGTAATTTTCTCCTCGACGAGTTCGAGAAACTGCTGACCGAGCGCACGAAAATCGTCGCCATCACCCACATGTCGAACATGCTGGGCACCCTGGTGCCGATCCGCGAGGTGGTGCGGCTCGCCCACGCCCGCGGGATTCCGGTGCTGGTCGACGGCAGCCAGGGCGCCGTGCATCTCGACGTCGACGTGCGCGACATCGGCTGCGATTTCTACGTCTTCACCGGGCACAAGCTCTATGGGCCGACCGGGATCGGCGTGCTCTACGGCCGCTACGACCTGCTTGAGGCGCTGCCGCCGTTCAACGGCGGCGGCGAGATGATCCGCGACGTCTTCGAGGACCGCGTCACCTACGGCGAGCCGCCGCACCGGTTCGAGGCCGGCACGCCGCCGATCGTCCAGGCGATCGGGCTCGGGGCGGCGATCGACTATGTCAACTCGGTCGGCAAGCCGCGCATCCGGGCGCACGAGGCGGGGTTGATCGCCTATGCGCACGAGCGGCTGCGCGAGATCAACTCGCTGCGCATCCTGGGTACTGCGCGCGACAAGGGCCCGATTCTCTCCTTCGAGATCAAGGGCGCCCATCCGCACGACATCGCCACCATCATCGATCGCTCCGGGGTGGCGGTCCGCGCCGGCACCCATTGCGTCATGCCGCTGCTGGCGCGATATGGATTGTCGGCGAGCTGCCGGGCGTCGTTTGCCATGTACAATACCCGTTCCGAGGTCGACTGCCTGGCGCAGGCGCTGGTCAAGGCACAGGATTTTTTCGCATGAGGGAAGATCAGACGAGCGAGGTGCGAGCTGCGGCGGAAACCGCGGCGGTGGCCCCGGCGGCAACCTCGGCGCTGCCCGCCGAGACGCTCGAGCGGCTCACCGACGAGATCGTGACCGCGCTCAAAACCGTCTACGACCCGGAGATCCCGGCCGACATCTACGAGCTCGGCCTTATCTACAAGGTCGACATCGCCGACGACCGCAATGTCGCCATCGACATGACGCTGACCACGCCCAACTGCCCGTCGGCGGCGGAGCTGCCCGCCATGGTGGAGAACGCGGTCGCCTGCGTGCCCGGCGTCGGGGAGGTCAAGGTGAGTATCGTGTGGGATCCGCCCTGGGACCCGAGCCGCATGTCGGACGAGGCCCGGGTCGCGCTGAACATGTGGTGAGGAGTTGCGGTTCGTTTGACCTGCGCCGGATATCGGCAGCACGAGGAGAGACAGACATGGCCACTGTTAGGCCGAGGCCGCAGGTGATGCGGCTCAGCGAGGCGGCTGCTGCCCGTATCAGGGAGATCCTGGCGAGCACCGAGCGGCCGATCGCCGGCGTCCGCGTCGGCGTCAAGAACGGCGGCTGCGCCGGCATGGCGTACACGATGGAATATGCCGACCGCGTCGAGCCGTCCGACGAGGTCGTCGAGGACAAGGGCGTGCGGCTCCTGGTCGATCCCAAGGCGGTGCTTTTCCTGCTCGGGACGGAGATGGACTACAAGGTCGACAAGCTCGCCACCCAGTTCGTATTCAACAATCCCAATCAGACCTCGGCCTGCGGCTGCGGCGAGTCGGTCGCCCTGGAGCCCGCCAAGGACGAGGGTTATTCCGGATCGTGAGATCATTGGCGAGGGCGGGCGCTCTCGTTTGATACAGCGTATTTCCTGGGCAAAAGCCTGGTTCGGAACGTGCCGAAATGGATCCCGAGCATATCCGTGAGCTGTTTGCCGGCTTCGGGTCGGTGACGCCGCGCCGGATGTTCGGCGGCCTCGGCGTCTTCGCCGATGGGTTGATGATCGCGCTGGTGATCGACGGGCTGATCTATCTCAAGGCCGATGACCGTCTCGCTCCCGACTTCGAGCGCGAAGGCACGCATCCGTTCAGCTACGCGACGGGCGGCGGCCGGCGCACCGTGATGTCGTATTGGCGGCTGCCCGACCGGCTCTATGACGACGTCGACGAGCTTGCCGAGTGGGCGCGGCGGTCGCTCGAGGCGGCGCGCCGCTCCGCCACACGACCGCGCTCGGCGACGGCAAAGCGCACTTTGCGGCGCGCGCGCTGATATCGTCGAGTGGCGCATGTTCCTGTCGGCGAACCGAGCATGCGCTGCTCAGGCGACCTGCGACTCCTGCGCCGGCGAAAACTCCGGATCAGACTCGCAGATCACCCGGTTGCGGCCGTGCCGCTTCGCCGCGTAGAGGCAGGCGTCGGCCCGCTCGATCAATGATTGTGCCTGCTCGCCGGGCAAGAAGCTCGCAACGCCGATCGACACGGTGACCCGTCCGAGATGCTCGCCGGTCGAGCGTTTCATCAGTTCCTTCATCATCACGGCCCGGCGGATATGGTCGGCGACGGTCAGCGCCTGGCGCAGCGCCGTGCTCGGCAGGACCACGGCGAACTCCTCGCCGCCATAGCGCGCGGCGAGATCCTGCCCCTTGACGTTCTGCTTGACCGACATCGCCACCAGGCGCAGCACCTGGTCGCCGGTCAGATGCCCGAACACGTCGTTGAAATGCTTGAAATGATCGATATCGATCAGCACCAGCGAGAGCGGCTCGGCGGTCTGCAGGGTATCGCGGATCGCCTTGTCGAGCGCCTGATCGAAGTACTTGCGGTTGGCCAGCGAGGTGAGCGGGTCGGTGAGGCTTTCGGTGCGCACCGCCTCGAGGTTCTGCTGGAGCTGGTTGATCTCCTGCCTCGATGCATTGAGCCGCTTCTCCAATGTCTGGTTGGTTTTCTCCATGTCCTTGGCGGTGAGCACCAGGCTTTCCACGATGGCGCGCAGGCCGTCGCGATCCTTGGCGGTGCCGAGCTTCTGGGTGGCGTCGAACAGGGTCTCGGTGTAGTTCGACGCCGAGCCGACGGCGGCGTCGATCATCGACATGACCTGGTCGATCTCGTCGAGGACTTTTGCACCGACCGTGTCGATGCGGTCGGTCAGACGCGCCGGCGACAGATGGGCGTCGTAGATCTGGTCGAGATCGAGCGGCGACAGCGATCCCTTGCTGGCCAGTGCCTCGTTGATCGACTGATTCAATGTTGAATTGTATCCGGTCGCGTATGTGTACCAGATCTCATAGTTGCGGGGAGTGGCGGCCTGGCGCAGCGCCTTGATCTGGCCCAGCGCGATCTCCGCGAACGCCAGCGTGCGCTCGTGTTCGTCGCGTTGCGCCGTCATCCTCGACTCCGCTCGCAGGGCAGGGATCGCCTGCGATCCACCCGACCGTATTGCAGGGGAGTGAACGCCGGGTAAACACGGATAATGCGCCGAGACTGATTGCTCATAACAAGACTGTGAAGGCCTCGCCGAAGCGAGCAAACAGTCGGATCAACGGCGCGCCCGTCTCGGGGCTTCCCGGGTCTCGGCGCTGCAGGATGCCGATCGGCTCGATGCGGGCGGCGCTACGCCTTGACGCGGACGGGGCGGAGCAGGAAGGCGGGGAGGTGGGAGATGTCGCGTTCCTCGGCCTTGCGGTCGTGGGCGCGATGCGGACGCGCGTCGTCGAGCCTTGCCACCGGGGCGGGCGCCGGAGCCCGCTCGGCGGCCGGAGCCCGCTCGGCGGCGGCAACCGGCGGCGCCGCGCGTTGCGGCCGTACGACCGCGGCCGGCTTGGGCGCCGGAGCGCGGTCGGAGGATCGCGATCGCCCGCCACGCGGGCGCTCCCGGCCCCTGGATTCGCTCGACCGTTCGCGGGTGGCGACGGGGGCCGGTTCGCCCGTCCATGGGATCGTGCGCCCGATGAGCTTCTCGATTGCGGCGACCGCCTTATGGTCGTTGGAGCCCACGATCGTGAACGCGGTTCCCGAGCGCCCGGCGCGGCCGGTGCGCCCGATTCGGTGCACATAATCGTCGGCGTGGTGCGGGACGTCGAAATTGATGATGTGGCTGACGTCCGGAATGTCGAGCCCGCGCGCCGCGACGTCGGAGGCGACCAGCAGGCTGATCTCGCCGTGGCGGAACTGGTCGAGCGCGGCGGTTCGCGCCGGCTGATCCATGTCGCCGTGCAACGCCCCGACGCTGAAGCCGTGGCGCTGCAGCGAGCGGTGCACGACCGCGACCTCGCGCTTGCGATTGCAGAACACGATCGCATTCTTGAAGCTGTCGGCCGTGCGGATCAGCTGGCGGAGCGTCTCGCGCTTGTCCTCCGGCTCGCGGCCGGTGGCGACCAGCAGCTGGGTGACCGCGGCCACCGTGGTGGCGGGCCGTGAAACTTCCACGCGCACCGGGTTGTGGAGGAACGTGTCGACGATGCGGCGGATCTCCGGGGGCATCGTGGCGGTGAAGAACAGGGTCTGCCGGGTGAAGGGGACGAGCTTGCAGATGCGCTCGATGTCGGGAATGAACCCCATGTCGAGCATGCGGTCGGCTTCGTCGATCACCAGAAGCTCGACACCGGAGAGCAGCAGCCGCCCGCGCTCGGAATGATCGAGCAGGCGTCCGGGGGTGGCGATCAGCACGTCGACGCCGCGGGTGAGCTTGGTGTCCTGATTATCGAACGACACCCCGCCGATGATCAGCGCCACGTTGAGCTTGTGGTTGGCGCCGTACTTGGAAAAACTTTCCTCGACCTGGGCGGCGAGCTCGCGGGTCGGCTCCAGGATCAGGGTGCGCGGCATCCGCGCCCTGGCGCGGCCCTGCTCGAGCATGGTCAGCATCGGCAGCACGAAAGCCGCCGTCTTGCCGGTGCCGGTCTGCGCGATGCCGAGCACGTCGCGCCGTGCCAGCACATGCGGAATGGCCTGCTCTTGAATCGGAGTGGGAGTGGTGTAGCCGGACGCCGTTACGGCGGCGAGAACCTTGTCGGACAAGCCGAGATGGGAAAAAGGCATGTAACCTCAGTGTTGAAACCGCGACCGTCGTCCCGTTGCGCAACATCCTGAAAGAGAATGTCCGAGGCAGGGGCGACTCACCCGGACACGATACGGTCATGACAGGTGCCGGGAAAAAGACCGAGCTTGCAGCGACTTGCAACGAAACGGTCGCCGCCAACATAGTGGCATGGCGTCGAAAGTCAATCCGTCGCGCCCTTGTGCAGCGCGATAAGTCGAATATAGACCTAATTTTTTGCCGTTTGCCGGGGTCCGTGGGGGCACCGGCGGCCGCCGGACCGATGTCTCGCATGGCTCCTGCCCGGCCGCATGGGCGCGGCGCCGGCCGATGGCGCCGCCGGGCCCCATCGGAGCGAAACCGAACATCGCTGCCGCGAAGGTTGACGCCGAAGGTGTTTTCGGCCGGACCGGATAACCTCCGGATTGCCGGATCCGCGGGCGGCGTCCGACGCACCGGCGCCGCGGCAGCGGCGCTTGTCATGGGCATCTGTTGGCGATCGCGCAGGAAGCCCGGCACTTTGCGCCGGTGATTCGCCATGGTAGAGCGCCTCGACGGGCCGACGTTCGGCGGCAGGGCGGCGGCGCTGTTCGCTCGGCCACCGGCGCTCCGCGGGCGCCGCGACCGGCGGTTTTTTCCGCGGGCGCTCGTTTTTCCTGGTGAGACGTCTCACAGAGACGATGAATTCGATTGCCCGGGCGGACGCCTGCCGGCGAAACGACGAGACCGTCGATCCGAACGTTTGCGTCGACCGCCCGCTTCACGTTAAGTTGGCGATGATCAGTGTGCTGTGCAATTGAGGCAGAGCATCGCATGAAAACCCATCGATTGCCGCGAGGTCGCCACGCAATCGACAAGCGAGCGCTGCTGCGCAACCATCCGATCTTCGGCGGTCTTCCGGCGGATCTGATCGAGCTGCTCGCGGCGAAGGCCGGGATGCGAACGGCGCGACGCCGCGCCACGATCTTTTCCAAGGGCGACGACGGCAACGGCCTCTACGCCGTCCTCGCCGGCACGGTGAAAATCAGCTCCTTGTCGGTCGACGGCCGCGAGGCGATGTTCAATCTCATCCATTCCGGCGAGGTCTTCGGCGAGATCGCGCTGCTCGACGGCCGCCCGCGCACGGCGGATGCCGTGGCGATGACCGATTGCGACCTGATGATGATCGACCGGCGGGATTTCATGCCGCTGGTGCGGGCGCAGCCGGAGGTGGCCATGCGGCTGATCGAGCTGCTTTGCGCCCGTCTGCGCTCGACCAGCGAGCAGTACGAGGAGATCATGTTTCTGGATTTTCCCGGCCGGCTCGCCAACACCCTGCTGCGGCTGACCGCGAGGATCGGCGCCTTCCCGGGCCGCCAGGACGTCACGATCACCCAGCGCGAGATCAGCAATTTCCTGGGAAAGTCCCGGGAGAGCACCAACAAGCAGCTCGGCATCTGGGCGCGACGCGGCTGGATCTCGCTCAAGCGCGGCCGGGTCATGGTGCTGTGCCCGGCCGCGCTTGCCGCGGTGGCGGCCGCGGGCTTCGAGCCGCGCGATCCCCCGCAGGTTGTCGCCGAGGCTCCGGCGCGGCGGCCACAGGCGGCGGCGCGCTAGCGCGACGGGATCAGAGGGGCGGCCAGTGGGCGAGGGCGAGCCGGCGAAAGATTCCGGCTGCCCGGCGATCCTGGTGGGCGCGCCACAGACGGGCGAATCGGAGCCCGCGCCGGCGCGCGCCGCGCCATGCCGGCGGGGCCAGCATCGCCCGCATGGCGGCGGCCAACCGCTGCGGGTCCGGCGCATCGACCGTCTCGATCACCCCCATATGCTCGAAGACGGCAAGCGAGGGAATCCGCACGGCGACCACCGGAACCCCTGCGGCGATGCTCTCGAGCACGGGCAGCCCGAAACCTTCGCCGGCTTCCGAGGTGAACAGCGTCAGGTCGGCGCGAGCGGTAATCGCCGCCACCTCGGCGGGGAGAAGGTGGGTGAGGAACTCGTCCCGCGGTCCGCGCACGACCTCGTCAGGCGAGCGGGGAAGCGAGGAGATGCGGCAAAGCCGTACCGGCATGACGGCGTGCAGTGCCTCGACGGCGCGCAGCGCCGGGGCGACGCGCTTGACGGCGGCCTGATAGATGCCGTGCACCAGGACGAGCGGCTCGCGATGCGGCCGCAGACGGGCGCGCCGCGGCGCAAATCGCGCATCGAGCAGCGGCGGCAGGACCATGCAGGGCGATCCGAATTCCTGCTCGAGCGATGTGCCAGGTGCGGGGAGACGACCAGCGTGGGTAGCGCCGCGCCATAGAGCGCCCGGATCCGGGGAAGCATGGGTGCCAGGTGGACGAGGTCCCCCTCGTAGCCCTGGCAGAAGTGGATCAGCCGCGGCGCCAGCTTCTGCGCCAGCTCGAAGGTCTCGTACCAGGTGACGACAGCGACGTCGTAACCGCGCTCGAGCGCCCGTTCGGGCGACCTCCAGCTTCCGCCGAAACCGTAGGCCGGCAGCAGCCCGGCGTCGGGAGTCACCACGTCGACATCGACGCCGTCGCCGGCCAGCGCGGCGGCGAGCAGCAGCTTTTGCTTCATGCCGCCGGAGATCTGGATCGGCGGCGATACGATGGCGACTCTCACTGCAGCGAAGCTCCGCCAAGCCTGTCGTCGGCGGCTTGCTCCTGCCTCGCGCCGCTGGCACAATGAAATTAGCTGCAGTACCAGGGAATCGCAACACGCATGCTCCTGCCCACCGTCGACCCGCGTTTCGGATACTTCGATGTCGATGCGATGCCCGCGATCGGTCGTGCCCGCCACGCCGACTATGTGTCGGCCCGGCCTTTCCCCTCCATCGTGCTCGACGATTTTCTCGATCCGGCGGTGCTGGAGACCTGCCTGCGGCACTTCCCCGCCGGGCCCGACCGCGACACCAGCACTTTCGACAACGCCTACGAGAGGAGGAAGTCGGGCTATCTGCCGGAACGCCTGCATCCAGAGGTGCGCTCGATCTTCTATTCGTTCAACTCGCGGGCCTTCGTCGCTTTTCTCGAGGCTCTGACCGGCATCGCCGGCCTGATACCCGATCCGTACTTCGGCGGCGGCGGATTCCACGAGCTGCTGCCCGGGGGATTCCTCGGCGTGCATGCGGACTTCAACTTCCATCCGGTGCTGAAGATCGAGCGCCGGATCAACGTGCTGATCTATCTCAACAAGGGATGGCGCGCCGACTATGGCGGCGCGCTGGAGCTGTGGGCCGGCGAGAGCGGCCCGTGCGAGCGCAGCATCGTTCCGGAGTTCAACCGCGCCGTCATCTTCAACACGACGAGCACGAGCTACCACGGCAATCCTGATCCGGTCCGCCATCCCGAGGGTCGGCCGCGGCGCTCGATCGCGCTCTACTATTACACGGCCACCTGGGACGCCACGCGCAAGGAGCACTCGACCCTGTTCGCCGCGAGCGGCAGCCCGGGCATTGCGGATCAATAGTGTCGCAGCTCGGCTCCGGGAACCGCATAGCTGCAGGCCCGGCAGATGTAGCCGGGCTCGCACCGCGCGAAGCCGTAGATCCTGCGCCGGTGGGCAACCAGCGCATCGCCGCGCATCACCTCGATGACGGACTGACTGCGGAGATCTCCCACGATGTGGTTCTCTCCGTAGTCCTCGCAGCACAGAACACAGCGGCCGTCGGTGAGCACGTGCAGGTGCTCGAGGACCCGCGAGCCGGTCTGCTGGCAGCCGGCGAGGATGTCGCCGCGGTCGGCCGCCGGCTCGACGCCGGGCACCTCGCCGCAGCGGTCCATCAGCAGATGCGACATGACCTCGATGCCGGCGCTGGCGAACTGGGCCTCGATCTGCGCTACGTCCCGGCGGTGCTGCCCGTCCCCGTCGCCCAGCACCACGATCCTCACGACCTCGGCGAGGCGGTGATGGCGATAGAGGCGGATGTTGCGGACGGCCTGGTCGACGTCGTCGCGCCCGCGCTCGCCGGCGTAGCGACGGCGGTCGAGCGTGTGGAGATTGACGGTCAGAAGATGAATCAAGGGCTGCTCGGCGAGCCAGTCTCGCGGGTCGAAAGGAACCGAAGCGTTGGTGTTGATCGCGAGCTTGAGCCCCGCATCGCTGATGAGGCGGGCCATCTGCGGCAGCCGCTTGTCGAGGAAGGGCTCGTTGTAGTGGTTGAGGAAGACGCCCTCCATCGTCGATATCTCCGCCAGCTCGGTGACGATCCTGACGAACAGCGCAAAATCCATGCGCGTGACCGGTCGCGGCGAATGGCTCACCGGGCAGAACCGACAGGTCTGGTTGCAAGCCGACACGGTCTCGATCGACGCGTAGCGCAGACGGCTGGCGCGCCAGGCGTCCTCCGCGGTCGGGAAGAGCCATTGCTCGGCGAGCAGCCATGTCGCGTCCCACGGGCTGCACGGACCGGACATCCGAAAATCGCCGGAGGCTCCCGCCAGCATCGCCGTCAGCGTGCGGCCACGCTCGGACACGGTCGGATAACGGACATCGGAAACGATATTGTGCAACCCGTCGCCATCGGTGCTGATGTAGGGAGAGAGATGCATTGGGGTGGTTCCGTTCCGATGCGGCCTTCAGGCCGGGAGCCGAGTTGTGCGGCTTCCTGGTGCCGGGCGAACGCGCGCTGCGGCGGCGAATGCTCCGGCCCCGTCCGCCGCCGGCGCCGGTGGCTCCCGATGTTCAGGACCTCGGAGGCGCACGCTTTGCCCGGCTCGCGGCATGAGAGCGGTGCGGGCGATCCCGACCCCGGCATGACGCCCATCCTTCTCGCGCCCTGGGGACGCAACGGGTCGACCTTGGTGATGAGCCTGCTCGCCGCCGCTTCCGAGGTTCTGGCGCCGCCGCACTATCCATTTGAGCGTCATCAGCTGCTCCATTTCCTCCGCGCCGCCGAGGTTCTCGCCGGGGCAGTGCGGACGGGCAGCACGGCGCAATCCGGCCTCATGCCGGGAGCGTGGGATGGCGTCGTCCGCCCGGTCGCGGGGCTTCCCTTTGCGTCCGCCGACACCGGCGACCTCGTCTCCGAGCTTCTGGTCGGGTTGTGGGACGGCTGGGTGCGGCACCTTCGGTCGAGCGGCCGGATCGAGCCGAGCAAACGCTTCTATGCCGAGAAGAGCACGGTGGAGGTGGTCGAGGCCTTCGCCCGCCGCCGGCCGCTCCATGTCGTCTTCATCGCCCGCGATCCTCGCGATCTGTTCGCCTCGAGCATGGCCTTCAACACGGCGCGCGGCAATTTCCAGTTCGGCTGGTCGAAACATGCCGGCAGCGGCGAGCTCGTCGCGCGGTTCGTCGCCGAGACCACGCATTGTCTCGATGCTCTCGATCGACTGCCGCCGTCGGCGAGCCGCATCGTGCTTCGCTACGAGGATCTGGTGCGCCACCCCGATGCCGTGATCGACCAGCTGTCGCGCCGGCTCGGCGTCCGCCTGACGGCCGCGGCGGCGGCGATACCGCCGGAGCATCGCACCGCCCCGAGTGCCGCCGCGTCGGTCGGCCGGTGGAAGCACGATCTTCC
This sequence comes from uncultured Alphaproteobacteria bacterium, assembly GCA_963755055.1. Taxonomy (GTDB): domain Bacteria; phylum Pseudomonadota; class Alphaproteobacteria; order Rhizobiales; family Xanthobacteraceae; genus AP-16. Next base: position 273,203 of record CAVWIS010000020.1, read on the forward strand.
CGCCGCTATAGCGGACGCTTTGGCGGACCTCGGTCGCGATCTCTTCGCGCGGCTCGGTTACGACTGATCGCATTGCTCACTGCCGCCGTCTCGACTTCCGTGTCGTCGCGAGATCGTCTCTCTCGATCCGCGTCACGGCCGCCGCTGTTGCACTTTACCGGATATACAGGTAATTGTCCCGCGATGGAAAAATTGTCCGGGCCGGACGGCCGCGAGCTGACGCGAAGGTACCGCGATCTGCGAAGGCGGGTCGGCCGTCTCGTCGGCAGCAACTACGACCTGACCAATCGCTGCAATCTGCGTTGCGAGGGCTGCCTGTTCTTCGCCGGCGAGGATTCGTCGAAGGATCGCAGCGCCGGCTCCGACGACGACTGGGAGCGCTTCTTCGCCGCGGAGGCGGCGCGCGGCGTCAACTGGGGCTATTTTGCCGGCGCCGAGCCGGCGCTGGTGCTCGGTCGCCTGCGCAGCGCTCGCCGGCACATCGCCAAGGGTGTCGTGTTCACCAACGGAACCATCCGGATTCCCGGCGATATCCGCTATCGCCTGCACGTCTCGGTGTGGGGAGACGAGGAGCACTCCGAGCGATTGCGCGGCGCCAATGTGCTGGCGAAGGCGATCAAGAACTATGCGGACGACGACCGCGCGATCTTCGTCTACACGATATCGGCGCAGAACCTCGATCGGATCGTGCCGACGGTGGCGCTGCTGGCGCGCCACCGGGCGATCGTTACTTTCAACTATTACAGCCCCACCACCACGTATCTGGAAAAATTACGATCGGCGGCGCGCCACGACGAGGAGTACTTCCGCTTCAGCAGCCGGCGCGACAACCTGGTGCTCGGACCCGATCATTTCGCCGCCGCGCGTCGGGCCGTCGCGACGGCGCAGGCGGCGTTTCCCGGGACGACGCGATATTCCCTGGACTACGACCGCTGGATCACCAGGCCGGGGGGCCTGTATGATATCGACGCCGTCACCGGCGTCGCCCGCGACTGCGGCAACCGGCTCACCGCGCATTTCCGCCACTACAATGCCGACATGTCGATCAACGAGGGCAAGTGCTGCTCGCCCAACATCGACTGCGGATCCTGCCGCGCCTACGCCCAATCGTACGCGACCTTTCTGACCAGGCACCGGGAATTCGCCCGCGACGCGCAGTCGTTCCGCACCTGGCTCGAGGTGTGGGATCTGTGGACGGATCTGTTCATGGGCCCGGAGCAGGCCGGCACGCCTGCCCGGGTCGCGAGCGCCCCGCATCGGCTCGCCGAGGCGTCGGCCCCTTGATTCACGTCTTGCGCGCGACGTGCAACTGCGTCCACAGGATCGCGCGCGGCCCGTGGTCGCGGACGAGCCGCTCGAGGCGGCGCAGCAGCGTCACCGCCATGGCGCCGCCGATCTCGCCGACAACCGGCACGTACAGGCCGAAATAGCTCGACGACAGCAGCTCGAATCCGTTCTGCCGCAGCAGCGCGGTCAGCCGGCGGGAGGACATGACACTGATATGGCCGGTCGGCAGCACCGGCTCGCGATAGATCAGGCGGGTCAACCCGATGAACGGCTGCTTGAGGGCGATCGCGGCGGTCAGCTCCATCAGGCTCCGGGGCTGGGGCGTCGAGATGACGAGAATGCCGCCCGGCGACAGCGACCGGGCGAAGTCCCGCCGCAAAGGCAGCGGGGTCGGGTACGTGCTCGATGACCTCGGAGCAGAGCACGAGGTCGAACGTCGTCGCCCACCGTGCCGCGCACAGGTCACCGGTCGTCAGCTCGGAATTCGGCAGCGCCTCCGCGATCTCCCCGAGCGCCGCCACGTGAGCAGGCTCGACGTCCAGGGCGGTGACGCTGGCGAAGCGGCGGCACAGCGCCGGAAGATAGACCCCGGAGCCCGGTCCGACCTCCAGGGCGCGATGGCAGGCCGGCGCGGGCGCGCCGGCGACAGCTGCGATGATCAGATCACGGCGCGACGTGTGCAGCCAGCGCCGCGTCGGGTTGCTCGACGCATAAAGCGTCCGCTGCAGCGCTACGAGCTCGTTCATCCGGGCAGCCGCCGGTGGACGTGACGCACCACATAGATCGGCCGTCGCTTGGCCTCGTAATAGACCCGGCCGACATATTCTCCGATGATGCCGAGTCCCACCATCTGGATGCCGCCGAGGAACAGCACGACGACCATCAGCGACGCGTAGCCGGGCAGCTCGATCCCCTTGATCAGCACCCGGACCATTACCAGGACGCCGTACAGGAACGCGTAGATCGACACGATCATCCCGAACACGATCCACAGGCGAAGGAGCGAGGTGGAAAACGACGTCAGCCCCTCGAGCGCCAGGTTGACGAGGCGTAGCGTGGTGAACTTGCTGGCGCCGGCGCCGCGCGCCGGCCGCTTGATGTCGATATAGGCGGTGCGGAAGCCCACCCAGGTGAACAGCCCTTTCATGAAGCGGCGGTTCTCGGGAAGCTGCTGGAGCGCGGTCACGATCTTGCGGTCGATGATGCGGCAGTCGCCGACGTTCCCCGCGATCGGGTAATCGGCGACCAGATTATGGAGCTTGTAGAAGAGGCTCGCGGTCCAGCGCTTGAACAGCGTGTCGGACGATCTCTCCGCGCGCCGCAGGGCGACCGCCTCATAACCCTGCTGCCATTGCTCGATGAGCTCCCTGATCAGCTCGGGTGGATCCTGGAGGTCGGCGTCGAGGAGGATGCAGGCATCGCCGCCGGCGGCGTCGAGCCCCGCCATGATCGCGGCCTCCTTGCCGAAGGAGCGCGACAACTCGACGATGATCATCTCGACCCCGTCCATCTTGCGTTGCCAGCAGCCCAGCCGATGCAGCGTCGAATCGCCACTGCCGTCGTCGACGCAGACGATCTCGAAGCGACAGGGAATATCGGCGATCGCCCCGAGAATCCGCGTCATCGTGGCGTCGACGATCTCCTCCTCGTCGCGGCACGGCAGCACCAGCGAGACGCGCGTTCGCGTGCTTATCCGGCGCTCCGTTGCGTCGGCAGGAGACGCCTGGCGGTCGGCGCGGGCCGGGTCGACCACCTGGTCGTTCACCGGGTCGCCTTCGACAATTCGGCCCAGCGGGGTAGCCGCCGGTCATGACATCGAGCAGGAGTTGTTGATTGGGCCGACATGCCGACCGTTCGCGCCTGGCGCAGCACCGCGGGGTCGAGCGCCCGGTGGCATCCGGGCTCGCGACAATGCCGCGAGCCGGCCGGCGGAGCGCGGCACGCGTCGCGCGGACATGCTGGAACAAATACATGCATAAGCAATATCTGCATAGCCATATAAATATATCATTCGGCGCCGGAGTAGGCTATAGCTCGCGCGGCAGGTTGGCACCTCGCAATTCAGGATCTGTCGCGAAGCGGGTATGATGCGGAGTTTGCGTTTTCCAGTCGCGGAGGCGGAGTCGCAGCCGGTCGGCAGGATCGAGATCAGACGGGCCGAGGCGAGCGATGCCGACCAGGTGATGGATGCCTTCAACGCCGTATTCGGGCTGCGGCGCTCGGCCGACTATTGGCACCGCAAGTTCTCCTCGCCCGACGGAATGCTGTCGTTCGTGGCGGTGGACGGCGGTGGACGGGCGTTCGCTCAGTTCTCGGGCACGCCGGCGATGATGCGACACGGCCACGCGCTGACCCCGATACTGTTCGTCGGCGACGTATTTGCCCGCCGTTGTGCCGACGCCGTCCGCAGCCGTCTGTTCCTGCGCACCCAGCTCGCATTCCACCGGCATGTGCGGGCCGGCGGCAAGTACGCGGCGATCGTCGGCTTTCCCAACGTGGTGTCGCTCAACGTCTCCCGCCATGAGCTTCCGGCGATCCGGAGCATTCCGATCCATCAGTACATCGTGCGACCGGACGCCGGCGCGGCCCGGCGATTGCTGTTCCGCCGCAGGCGGCGTGTCGTGGTGTCGAGCGCCGACCGGATGACGCCGGCTTTCCACAGCGCCATCGCCACCACGTGGCGCCGTCGCTCCGCGGCGCAGATCGCTCCCGAGGTCCCGCGCACGCCCGAGTGGGTGGCATGGCGGTTCGACGCCATGGGCGCCGACTACGGGCCGTATGCCTTCCATGTGGTCTCGGTCGACGGCGACTGCGTCGGCTGGTGCGTGACTCGCGCGGTGGACGATTCGACCTACTTCATCGACTGGAGCACGGCACGCGAGGACCTGACGGCGTATGAATGGCTGGGAGATGCGTTCCGCCAGCTGCTCGCGGCGCGGCCGGGCGCGATCGGCCGAGCGTTCGCCTCGCTCAATGCGCGTCTGCCGTTCGCCGAGTCCCTGCTCGCCTGTGACCGCGACGCCGGAGAGACGGCGTTCGCCTGGATGGAGTACCGGCCGAGCAGGCGGCCCTATCAGGAGATGCGCTTGACCTTCGGGGACACGGATCTGCGGTGATGTCGATGGCGGAGCGGCAGGGGATGATCTCGTTTTCATGCCGGGCTGAATGCCCGCAACGCCGGCATTGAAGCAGCGCATGAACAATCGGGTCCCTGCAGGAGGTGATGTGGTGTCGAGTGCGTGCCGCATGTTGCCGCCAATCCCCGCGCATCTGGTCGAGGAGCCTGAGCGGATCGCGGCGGATTGCGACTGGACCGGCCATATTCCGTTTGCATTCTGGCTGGTGGAGGCGCTGCGGCCGCGCACGCTGGTCGAGCTCGGCGTGGGCGGCGGAACCTCCTACTCGGCGTTCTGCCAGGGGATGAAGCGCAGCGGCGTTTTCGGTGCGTGCTATGGCATCGGCTCGTGGACGTCCGACGGCTGCGCCACCGCGGCGCACGCGGAGCTCGGCCGGCATCATGATTCCCGCTACTCCGCGTTCTCGCGACTGGTCGACTGCGCATTGGACGAAGCCGCTCAGGGTTTCGAGGATCGTTCCGTGGATCTCTTGCACATCCGCATGCATGCGGACGCGGCGCTCGGGCACCTCTTCGACAGGTGGCGGCCGAAGCTCAGCGACCGTGCGGTTCTGCTGCTGCACGGGATCAGCGCGCGCGAAAGGGGGACCGGAGCCTGGCAGTTCTGGGACGAGATCGCCCGCCGGTTTCCCCATTTTGCCTTCCTGCACTCCCACGGTCTCGGGATCGCCGGGATCGGCGGCAGCCTGCCCGAGTCCGCCGGGGTCCTCCTGGGGCTGAGCGAGCCCGAATCGGTCGCGGTGCGCAGCGTCTTTGCCAGTCTCGGCGAGCGGCTCGTTCGTGCCGAAGAGCTGCGCCGGCGCGCCGACGCGGCGGAGGCCCGGGCGGTGGAGGTCGCCCCGCTCGAGTGTCACGTCCGTGAGCTGGAGGTTCGGCTGGCCGCAGCCGCGGCGGCCGCGGAAGCGCTCGAGAAGGAGTTGGCGAGCCGGACGCAGGAATCCCGGGCGCTCAAGGGGGCGGAGGAGCTCCTGCAGGGCTCCTGCATCGTGCTGCAGAAGGAGCTGGAGGGGCGGGCCGAGGACTGCGAGCGGCTGACCGTCACCGTCGCGGAGCTCAATCGCGAGGTCGCCCAGCTCAATGGAGAGGTCGCCCAGCTCAATGGCGAGATCGCGGAATTCGCCGCGGAGCGCGCGGCGCTGACCGAGCGCGTCGAGAGCCTGGATCAGCATTACCACGCCATGGCGAACAGTGCCTCCTGGAGGCTGACGAGGCCGCTCCGCGGCGCCCGGATGACGATGCGGAGCCTGGGCGGGCGCCTGCGTCGTCGCCGCGCTCCGGCCGGCGACGGGCAGTAGATGCTCTACCGCGCGCCCGGTTCCGCCGCCCGACGGCTCGCTCCCGTCAGCGTCGTCATCGCGACGCGCCAGCACGCGCATCTGCTCGAGCCGGTGCTCCGCCAGTGCGTGCGCAATTCGGGCGATGTCGAGCTCGAGCTGATCGTCGTCGACTGTGGATCGACCGATGACACCCCGGTGCTGCTCGACCGGCTCGAGCGCGAGCTTCCGGCGCTCAGATGGCTGCGGACGCCCGGCACTGCGCCCGCACCGGCGCGCAACCGCGGAATCGCTCTGGCACGGCACGATGTGGTGGTGCTGCTGCGGGACGACATCGAGCCGGCCGACGACAATTTCTTTCGCGCGCACAGCTATCTGCACGGTATCTACCGGTCGAGCCGCTTCGCCGTGCTCAGCCGTTGCGTCTCGCCGGCAACGCTCGATCCGCTGGTCTGGTTTGCGACGGCTCACCTCGCCGGCAATCGGCGGGATGAGCTTGCGGCACCGAATCCCTATTCATGGCTCGACTGGCGGTTCTTCCACGCCGGCAACATCTCGATCAAGAAGAGCATCGTCGATGATTGGATCATTCAGGGCTTTCGCCCCGATCTCACGCCGGGGACCTGGGAGGATGCCGAGCTCGCGTGCCGACTGCACGGGCAACCCGGCGGCTTCCGCATCTTCTTCGATCCGGCCTCCACCGGCCGGCATCTGCAGCACGACGATCTCGACGGCCTGCTCGATCGCCGGTTTGCGCTCGGCGCCACGGCTGACGAGATGCTGGCGTTGCATCCCGATGTCGCCGGCAGCCTGGGCTTCCAGCCGATCGTGGAGGCGCTGGCAACGCCGCTGCGCGAGGGTGACGAGCGCTTCGTCAACGATCGGCTGTCGGTCATCGAGGGGATCAGGTCGTTCGCACGGCTGCTGGAGGCGAGGCGCGTCGTCGGCCAGGCCGGGTGGCACCGCGATCTGCTGAAGGCGGTCTTCCGTCTGGCGGCGCGCCAGGGTTTCATCGCGGCTCGCATGACCATGCAGGCGAACCTGGGCGCGGCCTACGATCAGGCGCTCGACGAGTGTCTTGCCGGGTTGCGCGGCGCCGTCCATGAGGAGATCGCCGGCCACGACCATGTCGCCAGGGTCCTGCTCGGCATGTCCGCAGGGGCCTGATGGCACGGCATCTCGAGGAAGCGCGATGTTCTCCGTGGTGATTCCGGTCTTCAATCACGAGCGGTTCGTCAATCAGGCGATCTGCTCGTCGCTGCGTTCGCCGCTGGTCGGCGAGGTGCTCGTCGTCGACGACGGATCGACCGATCGATCGCCGCAGATTCTCGAAGGGATAGCGGCCTGCGAGCCGCGGGTGCGCAACCTCACCGGGAAGGACGCCAGGAACCAGGGGGCAGCCTCCCGTCTCAATCAGCTCTGCCGTGCCGCCCGCGGCGAGTACATCGCGGTGCTCGATTCCGACGACGAGTTCGTTGCCGGGCGCTTCGATGTCGTTCGCCACATCTTGCGGCGCACGCCGAGCGACTTCGTCGCAGGGGTCCTGTCCTATATCGACGAGGCGGGCCGGACGATCGGCAACAATCGAGAGATATTTTTCGAGGCACCCGGACCGCGCCCGGCCGCCGCCCCTGCCCAAGGGTGCTGTCCCGATGTGGTGCCATCGCTGTTGCGGCGGAATTTCATCGGCTCGACCAGCAACATGATCTTCACCCGGACGATGTTCGAGAGCATCGGCGGATTTGCTGAGTACCGCTATGTCCACGACTGGGATTTCGCCCTGCGGGCCGCGCTGCGGGGGCGCTGCCACTTCACGCCTCATCCGCTCACCAGGTACCGGGATCACGTGGCGAACACCATGAAGACCGAGACGCCCCGGGTCGACGAGGAAGTCGTCCGCATGCTCCGCAGTCTCGTTGCCGACCATCCGTGTCTTGCCAGCGATCCGCGTTGCCGTCCGGCGCTCACAGGCACCCTGCGCCGCGATCTCGACAGCGCCGAGCGGCTGGGGCCTGCCGTTTCTCGCTCGGCCGTGCCGGGATCGCCGCCTGCGATCGGGCAGCCCTCCGGCCCGCCCCCCGACGACCCGGTGCTGGTGATGCCCCCGCCCGCTGCGTCGTCGTCCGCTCCGGCGGAGCTGGCGGTGCTGCTGCACGCCTACTATCCGGACACGATCGAGGAAATGAAGGCCTATCTCGGCCATATTCCGTTTGCTTTCGCGCTCATGGTGACGACCGACAGCGACGACAAGCGCCGGGTCGTGGAGAGCGCCTTTGCCGGCTGGCCGGGAGGGAGTGTGGAGGTGCGGGTCGTCGAGAATCGCGGACGGGACATCGCCCCGAAACTGCTTGCCCTGGCCGATGCCTATGACCGCTTTCCTCTTGTGCTCCACCTGCATACCAAGAAGTCGCCGCACGACGGCGTGCTCGCGGGCTGGCGCAGGCAGGCTTTGCAATGCCTGCTCGGATCGCCGGCGCTCGTTCGCGGCGTGGTCGACGCATTCGTCCGCGTGCCCGAGCTCGGCATGCTCGCCCCGCGCGTCTTTCCGGCGATTCGGCCATTGATGGGGTGGGGGCAGAATTTTGCCGCCTGCCGCGAGCTTGCGGCGCGCATGGGGGTCGCGATCGGCTCCGGCAGCCCGCTCGATTTTCCCAGCGGCTCGATGTTCTGGGCGCGCTCGGCCGCGCTGCGACCGCTGCTCGATCTCCAGCTGCAGCCGTCGGACTTTCCCGACGAATGCGGACAGACCGACGGCACGCTGGCGCACGCCATCGAGCGGCTCTGCTTCTTCTCATGCGAGCAGAGCGGCCTCGTCTGGATGCGCTGCGGTTCCGGCGACGACCTTGCGCCACCCGAGGTGCCGGTCGCAGTCGCCGGGCCCGGGGAGCTTCGGCAGGCGATCCTGCGGCACGCGCGGCGCCTCACCTCGCCGGATGCCCGGCCGGGTGAGGCCGAGGCTGGCCGCGTCCGCGCTTCCTGAGGTCTTGCCGCGATGGAGCCATGGCTTGCCGTGCTGCGGACCCTCGGACCAAGGGTTGCGGCATCCGCGAGCCGCCACGCCGCTCGTCTCTGGCCGGTGATCTGCCTGGTGCTGCTGGTACCGGCGCTCTATCGCGATGTGCTCGGCCGCTGGTGGATGGGTGACGATACCCAGGTTATGGTGCACGCGGCGCGGTTTCCCTCCCTCGACTACTTTCTGAGACCCGAGGCGTGGCAGCCGCTCAGCCCGGCCAACCTGACGCCCTGGGTCGTCCTGTCCTTCGACCTCGATCTTCGTCTGGCGGGACTGAATCCCTACTGGTTCTACCTCCATCAGCTGGCCAGCCTTGTGCTGGTGGCGATCGCCACCTTCGTCCTTCTGCGGATGTGGCTCGACCGGTGGTGGTCGTTCGCTGGGGCGACGCTGTTTCTGGTCGGCCCAGGGCCGGCGGAGGCGGCCGGGCAGCTTGTCCTGCGCCACTATGTCGAAGGCCTGCTGTTCGCCATCCTGGCCCTTTGTTTTTATCTGCGCTCCTTGCGGCGCGCGGCGGCGCGATGGGCGTGGCTCGGCGCCGCGTTCTACCTGCTGGCAACGACAGCGAAGGAAATCTATGTGCCGCTCCCGATCATCCTTCCATTTCTTGCGGAGGGGCGGGTGCGTGCCCGGTTGATGGCGTGCCTGCCGTTTGCCCTGGTGGCGGGCCTCTATGGGCTGTGGCGGTGGCACATGCTGGGCGTCGCGATCGGCGGATACAGCCACTTGTCCGCCGTGACCTGGTCTACGGTACTTGACCTCCCGGCGGGCGCGCTGCAGGCATTTTTCGGCACGAGCGCCGTGGGGCGCGCCGCCTGCGTCACGGCATTGCTGATCATTGTCTATCTGGCATGGGCGCTGAAGGCGCGTGCGGTCTGGTTCATTCCCGCCGCAGTCCTGCTCATGGCGCCGCTCATCCCGGTCGCGCTCCTGCTGGAAGGCGGCGAATTGCGCTTTCTCATTTTCAGCTGGTGGGCGGTCAGCGTGGCGGTGGCGTCGGGGCTCGCACGGCTCGCGGCAGGTTCGTCTCGCGCAGCGTTTGCCGCGGTGGTCGCAGTGATCGCGCTTGGCGTGGTCGCGGGCGTGCGCGCCGACAGTGTCCGCGGCACCCTGGCGGCCCGCCACGCGCGCTACGAGGCGGAGGGGCGGCTGATCGCGACGGGCGGCGCGGACCGGGCTCTCATGTCGTCGACCGAGTCGTGGTATTTCACCGGCCTCCAATGGCTGCGGTGGAGCTTCCTGCGCTCGCCGTCGCCGCGAGTTTTTTCCGACGAGATCGAGCTGGAGGAGGCGGCGGGCGGGGTCGCGCAGCTCTTTGTCTATGAAGGCGCCTGTCGATGCCTGAGGGATATCACGGCCGAGATGTCGGGCCGGCTTGGGCAATGGCGCAGCCGGCGGGTGGATGCGGCGCTTTCGGTGCGCTTCACCACCGAGAGGAACCTGCTGTCGTGGCGTCTCGGACCATACGAGCAGGGCGCCTACACCTATGTGGAGCACGCGGCGCCCGGCAGGTCGCCGCTGCCCATCGCCGGATCGCATGTGGTGCTGGCGACCGACGCACGGGAATTCCGCATCCGCTACGACGCGCCGGAAGGTTGGGTCACCTATTCGCCCGTCCTCCGGCTGGCGCCGGGGGGCGTCACCTGGTCGCGAGAATAGGGCTGCCCCGCCGCCGAGGCGCGCCGCCCGCACGGCGTCATGCCGGCTGGCGACTGGTCGCCACGAGGGCGAACCGGCCCTGCAGCAGCAACCCGTCGAGATCGCCGGCGCCATGGCCGGGATTGAGCAGGCGGCCGATGAGCTCGTCGAGACGATCGGCGAAGCTGATGCGGTCGAGATCGCCCACCGCCCAGCGCGGCAACAGGTCATGTCCGGCGAGCTGCGCCGGCGTCGCGACGGCCGAATAGATCCGCTGCACCCCGAGACTTGACAGGTGCGCGACCGCGTCCGCGTTCCAGTCGCGCCGCGATCCGTACGGAAAGGCGAACGCGTCGGGACAGCGCCCCAGCAGGTCCTTCACCCACCTGAATGGCGTGTCGATCTCTGCTGTGAAGTCGTCGGCGCACAGGCGGGCGAAGGAGCGATGGGTGTGGCCGTGCAGGCCGAGCGCGATCCCGGCGGCGCGCATCGCCGCAAGCTGGCCCGCGGCGAGGGGCGCATCCTCGGGGACCGCCGCGATCCTTCGGCGGTCCAGCTCCGCTTCGAGCGTTTGCGCGAGATGCAGGTCGTCCCGGCAGCGCTCCGTCGCCAGCGCAAAGATGTGCGAGGCGTCGGTGTCTTGCGTGCCGACCAGCTCTGCGACCGCCGCGGCGAGCTCGCTGTTCCCGGTCCGCGGGTCGAGTCCTGCCCGCAGCCTGTCCCAGAGGAAGGGGCGTCCCGCCGCGACGAACGCGGACGGGAGAAAGCAGCCGACCTTGATTCCGGCAATCCGCGCCGCCGCCAGCGCCGGCTCGAAGGTGTCGCGATAGCCATCGTCGAAATGCACCGCCAATGCCAGCGCATCGCCCATCGTCGCCGCGCGGTCGGCGATGATCTCGAGATGGGCGGCGAATCGGTCCTTGCTGACGAACAAGCGCTGCGGGTCGAGCTGACAATCGCCGATGCGGTGATAGAGCAGGGTGATGGTTGCCGCCTCGCGATGCTCCCCCGCCCTCCACCGCGCGTTGGCCGACCTGACCTCGGGCACCGCTCGTTCCAGCGCCCGGTGCCGCCGCTGATGCTCCTCCGGTGAACTCGGGAACGAAGTAGATCGAGGTCGTCCAGCGCGAGATCGGAACCTTTCCGGTGCGCAGGAGCCGGAAGAACAGGTACCAGTCCTCATTGAGCTCGAGCGCCGTGCTCAGCCGTCCCACCCGCAACACGTCCCGGCGCCGCATCAAGACCGTCTGGATCGGAAACATGTTGTGGTCGTCGAGGTCGTCGACCTGGTAGTCGGGCCCGTGGAAGACCGGCAGCTCGAACCCGTCCTCCTGCCAGGGTGCGCCCCGCAGGTTCCTGAGCCCCTGGGCGCTCCAGCAGGACACGTAGTCGGCATCGGCTTCGAACAGCCGCAGCAGCTCCGCGACATGATCGGCGAACAGCACATCGTCATCGTCGAGGAAGCAGAGGTATTCACCTGACGCTTCCGATATTCCGAAGTTTGCCGCGACGATGCGTCCGACTCGGCCCGGCGCCACCCAGACGATATCGAACCCGGCGCCGCGATACTCCTCGATGAGCGGCGACAAGCTCGCCGTTCCATCCTCGACGACGACAATCTCGACGGCGGGATGCGTCTGGAACAGGGCGGAGCGAAGCGCGCGCTCGATCAGGTCGCTGCGCCCGGAGCCGGCGCGGATGATGATCGAGACCAGCGGCTGCTCCGTCCTCCCGGCGAGCCAGCCTTCGCGGCGGGAGAGCAGGTCGTCGACGTCGAGGTCGAAATACCGGCGCCACTCGTAGTCGTGCGAGTTGAACAGGTTCCTGGCGTATTTCGGCATGACATGCCGGCTCGCGCGGATCTGCGGATAGGCGGCGCGGAAACGATCGACGGCGCGGTACGCGACGTTGCGAAGCTCCTGCGAGGGCGCCACGCGGGCAGCCTCCAGGCACCGCGACAAAGCCCGCATGAACTGTGCCTGGTCGCCGAACTTGCCGGACAGCAGCAGGGCGGACTCGAGTGCCCCGCGAAAATGCCCGACCATTCTGGTGGCCGGATCGGGGGCGTGCCACACCTCCGCCCATGGGCAGTAGGCGAGGCGATAGTCGCGCGCCCTGAGCCGCAGCGACAGATCGACGTCCTCGCCGTACATGAAGAAGCTCTCGTCGAACCCGCCGACCGCCTGGAGGGCGGCTCGTCGGGCCAGCACGCAGCACCCCGAGCACCACATCGTCTCCAGCGTCGTCGGATTGTAGAATTTCGGGTGCTCCATCGGCTGTTGACGCGCCTCGATCAGCGCGACCCCGGGGGCCGCCTCGACGGCCGCATAGACGAGCTTGCAGATGGTGTCCGGACGCCACACGATGTCGGCATTGGCAATGAGGAACAGGTCGCCAGCGGCGCGTTCCAGATTGCGATTGTGGCCGGCCCCGTAACCCCGGTTGGGCCCCTTCCGGATATCGATCGCACTGAAACATCTGCCGTGCGTGCGGGCCAACCGTTCGAGCAGGCGATCCTCCTCGGAATCCTCGGCATGCTGCATCACCAGCAGGCGAATGCGGGCGAGCGGAAAGCTCTGCGCGACCAGCGACCGGAGCATCGGCTCCAGATCGGCTGACGAATGATAGGTCACGACCGAGAGATCGAGCTCGGGCGCATGGGGCAGGAAGCCCGGCAGGGCGTCACCGCGCCGGCCGCTGCGCAACTGCGCGACGACATGCGGCCGCCATATCGGGGGGCCGGCGGGCGCGTCCAGCAGGGCCGGCCGGGATGATTCGTTGAACCGGTGCGCGAGCATCATCGGAACTGTCGATGTCCCCGGCTATGACGAACGGGCTGCCGCGGCCCGCGGATCCGGCGGATGCCGGCCGGCCGTCGGCCCGCGGGCGCGACCGCATTCGCGGACCGCGGCCGGCACCGTCTGGCGCCGCCCCCGCAATTGCTCCCGCGACGGTAATGTTGTATGTGCAACCATGTCGTGTTTCGCGGCCAATTTGACTCCTTGGCCGAGCAAGCCTGGTACCCATCCATGCCGAGAAAATCCCGGTCCCCGGACGAATTGCGTGCGTGTGCGTGCTTCCGGCTGCGCAAGCTCGCACGCCGCGTGACCCAGATGTACGACCACGCCCTGGCGCCCGCGGGCCTGACGTCAAGCCAGTTTGCCCTGCTGGCATGCGTGCTCGGCACTCCCGACATGTCGATCGGCGAGCTGGCCGACGAGCTGGTGATGGACCCGACCACCTTGACCAGGACGTTGCGACCTCTCGAGCGGCAGAAGCTCATCCGCCTCGCGTTCGATGCGAACGACCGGCGTCGTCGCGTCGTGGTGCCGACGGTCGCCGGCCGCGCCGCGCTGCGCGCCAGCCTGAAAATGTGGAGCGACGTGCAGCAGAAAGTCCGCCGCCAGCTCGGGCGCTCGGAGTTCGAGACGCTCGTCGGCTCGCTCGATCGTTCGCTCGACCGGCTGACGAGCCAATCGCGGATATAGAGTATTGCCAGGATGCGGCCCTTGTCGTAGGAGTCGTTGACGTAACGATACCTGCATACGCAATAGATGTATAGCCAGATATCTTATGCAACCCCGAGGCCCGGTTGCTGCAACCGATCGCGGCGATCCCGGCGTACAACCTGCGCGTTGAACGACGTCGAGGCATTTCTCCGAGTTTGCGGCGCGGGGAGGCGCGCGAAGTCTTTGGCCGAGACCCGCACAGGTCGTTCGATGGGCGCCGGCGGAGCCGCAGCAGGCTCGCGCCGGGTTGCCCGGCGTCGCTAGGCGGCCCGAATGTCTTTTCCGCCCCTCGATCCGTTCGCTGTCGATGCGGTGGTTCCGGTCCGTGACGGACAGCGTTACATAAGGGACTGCCTCGACAGCATCATGGTTCAGACCCGGCCGGTCCGCTCCGTCGTCGTGGTCGATGACGGCTCGACCGATGAGACCCCGGATATCGTCGACGACTATCGGCGCCGGTGGCCGGGGCTCCAGCTTGTTCGCACCCGCAAGCACGGCGTATCGCATGCGCGCAACATCGGGATTGCGAATTGCCGCGCTCCGTTCGTCGCTTTCCTTGACAGCGACGACATCTGGGAGCCGACCAAGCTCGATCGGCAGATGAAGGTGTTTTCGCAGGCTCCGGCCACGGTCGGGTTCGTCAACTGCTCGTATTACCCCATGGACGAGGACGGCCGCCGCTTCGAGCGGGCCACCGTCGAGCCGACAAATCCCGCCGACTTGTTCCGCGCCCTTCTTCTCGAAGGCAACATCGTGTCCGGCTCCTGCTCGGCGGTTGTCGCTCGACGCGATCTCCTGGCGCGCGTCGGCGGATTCGACGAGACCCTGATCTTTGGCGAGGATTGGGATTTATGGATCAAGCTTGCCGAGATTGCCGAGCTGCGTTGCGTTGCGGACCGCCTGGTCGGGATCAGAAATCCATCCCGGGAGCACCCAGCATAGCGGGATGCGAGAGGACCAGGTGCGGTTCTTCTTCGACGAGATGCAGGTCGTCGACCGTTGGTACGACAGGAGGGACTTCGTGTCGAAGCTGCGCGACAGGTACCGGAAGCGGGCGATCGAGCTCGCGACGGCGTGCGGGGAAGCACGGAAGTGGCACCTGGTGGCGAATAGTGCGGGGTTCTTCGTCCAACTCAAATCGAGCAACGGGCGGTTCCAGCGCGAGCTGTTTTCCGGTCCGATCGACTTCTTTTCCGAGGTCGACGACATGCGGCGATCGCGGCTTGCCGCACGGATGCGACCGGGGGCGCGGAGGCCGCGGTCGTGGCGCGAACTCGGTGCGCGAATTCGCCAGCTCGCCGGCGTGGCTCTCAGAGGGGTGTTGACGCTCGAGCAGTTCGAGAAGCTGAAGAGATACATGCGCATGTCCGGTTGACGGTGCGGACGCCGATCCCCCGCATGGCCGATTCCTATCCCGGGGCGGCGGGGCGGTCGGGGGCGTGATCGAGGTCGGCAGGCCGCGCACCGGGGTGCGGCCGCGGGCCACGAGCCCCGGATTGCCGCCAGCCTTGACTGCCGCCAGCCTGACTGCCGCGAGCCTTGCGTCCGCCGCCAAAAACGAGTCATATGGCGGCTGCGACACGGGAGGTTGACCGCCCGAATCGGGCGCCTTTCCGGGCATTTATCCTGCACAACCGCATCGGGACATCATGCTGCCGGGTTCGACGAAGACGCAGGCTGCCGGAGGATTTGGGGCGCAGAACGCCGGGCGGGCGCGCCGGTTCTGCCTCGTGCTGATCAAGCCGTCGCACTACGACGACGACGGCTACGTCATCCAGTGGTACCGCTCGGCCATCCCGTCGAACTCGCTGGCCGTGCTCTACGGCCTCGCCCAGGAATGTGCCGGACGTCAGGCGCTCGGCGCCGACGTCGAATTCGACATCCATGGCTTCGACGAGACCAATACCCGCATCGACACCGACCATATCGCCGCCCTGGTGCGCTCGGCCGATATCGGCCTCGTCATGCTGGTCGGCGTGCAATCGAACCAGTTTCCCCGCGCCCTCGACATCGCGCGCCCCCTGCGCCAACGCGGCGTCATGGTCGGCATCGGCGGGTTTCACGTGTCGGGCACGATCGCGATGCTGGCCGAGCGCGACCCCGATGTGCGCCGCGCCGAGGAGATGGGCATCGCGCTGTTCGCCGGCGAGGCCGAGGGCCGGCTCGAGCAGGTGCTGCGCGACGCCATGGAAGGCGCGCTCAAGCCGATCTACAATTTCATGGACGACCTGCCGGGCCTCGAAGGCGCGGCGGCGCCGCTGCTGCCGGCGGCCCGCGTCAAGCGCACGGCGGGCGCCCATACCAGCTTCGATGCCGGTCGCGGCTGCCCCTACCAGTGCTCGTTCTGCACCATCATCAACGTCCAGGGACGAAAATCCCGGCGCCGCTCGGCCGACGACATCGAGCAGATCGTCCGCGTCAACGTCGCCCAGGGCATCCGCCGGTTCTTCATCACCGACGACAATTTCGCCCGCAACAAGGACTGGGAGCCGATCATCGATCGGCTGATCCAGCTGCGCGAGGTGGAAAATCTTCAGATCAACTTCATCATCCAGGTGGATACGCTGTGCCACCGCATCCCGCATTTCATCGAGAAATGCGCCCGCGCCGGGGTGAAGCGGGTGTTCATCGGGCTGGAGAACATCAATCCCGAAAGCCTGATGGGGGCCAAGAAGCGGCAGAACAAGATCACCGAGTACCGAAAAATGCTGCTCGCCTGGAAACAGGTGGGTGCCATCACCTATTGCGGCTACATCCTGGGCTTCCCCAACGATACGCCGGAAACGATCCGCCGCGACATCGAGATCATCCAGCGCGAGCTGCCGGTCGATCTCCTGGAGTTCTTCTATCTCACCCCGCTGCCGGGGTCGGAGGACCACAAGAAGCTGCACCTCGCCGGGGTTCCGATGGACCCCGACATGAACAAATACGATCTCAACCACGCCACCACGGCGCATCCGCGCATGTCGCGCGACGAGTGCGTCGAGACCTATCGGGGTGCCTGGGACCTCTACTATTCGCCCGAGCACGTCGATCGCGTGCTGCGGCGGGCGGCGGCGACCAATGTCAGCCCTGGAAAAGTCCTGTTCCTGCTGGTGTGGTTCAAGGGCTGCATCGCCATCGAGAAGATCCATCCGCTCGAGGGCGGCTTCCTCCGCCTCAAATTCCGCCGCGACCGGCGGCCGAGCCTGCCGATGGAGCCGGTGTGGTCGTTCTATCCGAAGTACGCTTTCGAGACCCTGCGCAAGCAGGTCGCCTGGATCTCGCTCTACGTCCGCATGCGGCTGATCTATCTCAAGATCAAGAAGGATCCGCACCGCCGCGACTACATGGATCTCGCGCTCTCCCCGGTGGTCGACGACGAGACCGAGTCGCGGGAATTGTTCCAGTCCGACGCCGCCCAGGCCTACGTCAAGCAGGAGCGCCGCCTCGACAAGATCCGCCACGGCGAGGCGGCCTGACGGATCGCTCGCCGGCTTCCCCGAAATGTTCAAGCCAATCCGGATTTGATCCCTTCCCGGGTGCGCGGCCTCGCCTGTAGAGGCCCTCGCAGCCATCGGGGAAGGCATCATGCGCACGCAGGTCGGCATCATCGGGGCAGGGCCTGCAGGGCTCGTCCTGTCGCATCTCCTCGCCCGCCACGGCATCGAGTTCGATCGTGCTGGAGAGCCGCAGCCGCGATTACGTCGAAGGCCGCGTCCGCGCCGGCCTGATCGAGGGTTGGGTGCACGATCTCCTGGTCGATCTCGGGGTCGGCGCGCGCATGGAGCGCGAAGGGCTGTTTCACCACGGCATCAAGCTCGCGTTCGGGGAAAAGCTCCACCGCATCGATCTCACCGCGCTCACCGGCAGGGGCGTCACCATCTACGGCCAGCAGGAAGTGGTGAAGGATCTGATCGCCGCCCGGCTCGCGCGCGGAGGAAAAATCCTCTTCGAGGTCGACGAGGTCGGCGTGGACGACGTCGACGGCGCGGCGCCGCGCATCCGCTTCCGCCAGGCCGGCGAGCCGCATGAGATCGCCTGCGATTTCATCGGCGGCTGCGACGGGTTCCACGGCATCACGCGGCAAAGCATCCCGCAGGGGCGGCTCGCCGTGCTGGAGCGCGACTACCCGTTCGGCTGGCTGGGTATTCTCGCCGAATCGCCGCCGCCCGACGACGAGCTGATCTACGCCGGTCACGAGCGCGGATTTGCCCTCTACACCATGCGCTCGCCGACCCTGGCGCGGCTCTATCTGCAATGCCCGCCCGACGACGACGTGGAGAATTGGCCGGACGACAGGATCTGGCAGGAGCTGCACCGCCGGCTCGCCGGCGCGCGGCCACTGCAGGAAGGACGCATCATCCAGAAGGGCATCACGCCGATGCGCAGCTTCGTGGTCGAGCCGATGCAGCACGGCCGCCTGTTTCTCGCCGGCGACGCCGCCCACATCGTGCCGCCGACCGGTGCCAAGGGGATGAATCTGGCGATCGCCGACGTCTGCGTGCTCGCCGCCGCGATCGCCGAGCGGTATCGCTCGGGCCGCACCGCGGCGCTGCAAAACTATTCGCAGACCTGCCTGCGCCGGGTGTGGCAGGCGCAGCGCTTCTCCTGGTGGATGACCCAGCTGCTTCACGTCTTCCCGGACGCCACCCCGTTCGACCGCCGCCGCCAGATCGCCGAGCTCGACTACGTGACCAGCTCCGCAGCGGCCGCCACGGCGCTGGGGGAGAATTATGTGGGATTGCCGCTCGACTGAAACCGGCATGCGATTCCTCGGGCGGCTCGGCACGGGTGATGCGCGGCACGGACCGTGCATGGTGCAGGTGGATTTCGGAGGTGCCGCCATGGTCGCTGTTGCCCGGGAAACGCCGCACCAGGATGACGTGCTGGCTCTTATCGGCAAGTCGGACGCGTTTTCGCAGTCGCTCTATCCGCCCGAGAGCCGCCATCCCGTGGACGCCGACGATCTCGCCGCCGCCAATGTCCGCTTCATGGTGGCGCGGGTCGAAGGACGCGCGGTCGGGTGCGGCGCGCTCGTGCTCGGCGACCCGGGACGGGCGGAGATCAAGCGCATGTTCGTCGACGAGGCCGCCCGCGGCACCGGGATCGGCAAGGCGATCCTGCATGCGCTGGAGGATGCGGCGAAGCTCGCCGGCGTGACGCGGATCCAGCTCGAGACCGGCATCGAGAACCGCGACGCGCTCACGCTCTACCGGCGCCACGGCTACCACGAGCGCGGCCCGTTCGGCAGCTACGCGGCCGATCCGCTCAGCATATTCATGGAAAAGACGTTTCCCCGCTGATCAGATATCCAAAGCCTCTTCCTGCACGAACTCCGCCTTCTCCTGGATGAAGGCGAACCGCAATTCCGGCTTCGTCCCCATCAGGCGCTCGACCGAGCCCGCCGTGTCGGCGCGGTCGTCGGCCATCAGCACGACCCGGAGCAGGGTGCGCTTGCGCGGGTCCATGGTCGTCTCCTTGAGCTGGCTCGCCATCATCTCGCCGAGACCCTTGAAGCGGCCGATCTCGACCTTGGCGTTGGCGTGAAACTCCTTCTTCAACAGCTCGTCGCGGTGCGCCTCGTTGCGCGCATAGAAGACTTTTCCGCCGTGGCTCAGCCGGTAGAGCGGCGGCACCGCCAGGTAGAGGTGGCCCTGCTCGATCAGCTGCCGCATCTGCCGGTAGAAGAACGTCATCAGCAGCGACGCGATGTGGGCGCCGTCGACGTCGGCGTCGGTCATCACGATGATTTTTGCGTAGCGCAGGTCTTCTTCTCGGTAGTTGGCCCCGGTGCCGCAGCCGAGCGCCTGGGTGAGGTCGGCGAGCTGCTGGTTCTGCGCCAGCTTGTCCTTGCCGGCCGAGGCGACGTTGAGGATTTTTCCCTTGAGCGGCAGCACCGCCTGGCTGGCGCGGTCGCGCGCCTGCTTGGCGCTGCCGCCGGCCGAGTCGCCCTCGACGATGAACAGCTCGGAGCCGTCCAGCGCCGAATTGGTGCAGTCGGCGAGCTTGCCCGGCAGCCGTGATTTCTTGCCCGCGGCCTTGCGGGTCATCTCCTTTTCCTGGCGCCGGCGGATGCGCTCGTCGGCGCGCTCGATCACCCAGTCGAGCAGCTTGGTCGCGTGGTTCGGATTGCCGGCGAGCCAATGGTCGAAGGGATCGCGCATCGCCTGCTCGACGATGCGGGTGGCGTCGGCGCTCGCCAGCTTGTCCTTGGTCTGGCCCTGGAATTCCGGCTCGCGGATGAACACCGACAGCATGGCGGCCGCTCCCGCCATCACGTCCTCGGTGGTCACGCCCGCGGCGCGCTTGCCCTGGCCCATGCGCTCGGCATGGTCCTTCAGGCCCCGGGTCAGCGCGGCGCGCAGGCCCGCCTCGTGGGTGCCGCCCTCCGGCGTCGGAATGGTATTGCAATAGGAGGAGACGAAGCCGTCGGCATCGGCGACCCAGGCGATCGCCCACTCGACGGTGCCGTGGGCCCCGCGCTTGTCCGAGCGGCCGACGAAGATGTCGGGATGGACCAGGGTCTGGTCCTCGATGGTCCCCGACAGGAAATCGGTGAGGCCGCCGGGGAAACGGAACGTCTCCTCGGCCGGCACCCCCTCGACGCCCTCGAGAAGCTCCGGCGCGCATGACCAGCGGATCTCGACGCCGCCGAACAGGTAGGCCTTGGAGCGCGCCATCTTGAAAATGCGCTGCGGCTTGAACCGCATCTTGGGCCCGAAGATCTGCGGGTCGGGCCGGAAGCGGATCCGGGTGCCGCGGCGGTTGGCGACCCGGCCGAGGGATTCCAGCTTCCCCTTGGGCTGGCCGCGCTCGAACACTTGGCGGTAGAGCATCTGGCCGCGCGCCACCTCGACTTCCAGCCGCTCGGACAGCGCGTTCACCACCGACACGCCGACGCCGTGCAGCCCGCCGGACGTCTCGTAAACCTCGGAATCGAACTTGCCGCCCGCATGGAGCGTGCACATGATCACTTCGAGGGCGGATTTTTTCGGGAATTTCGGATGCGGATCGACCGGGATGCCGCGGCCGTTGTCGCTCACCGTGAGGAAGCCGTCGGCCTCCATCTCGACCTCGATCCAGTCGGCATGGCCGGCGAGCGCCTCGTCCATGGAATTGTCGATGACCTCGGCGAACAGGTGATGCAGCGCCGTCTCGTCGGTGCCGCCGATATACATGCCGGGCCGCCGGCGCACTGGCTCGAGGCCTTCGAGGACCTCGATATGGCGCGCCATGTAGCCGGATTCGCCCGGGCTCACCGTTTTCGCCGCCGGCCGCGCCTTGCCCATGCGCCGGGGCGCCGGGTCGGGCAGCTCGGCGAAGAGGTCGGCGGTCGCGGGCTTGCCGGCAGTCTTGCTGGCGGGCTTGGCGGAGGCCTTTTCGGCGTTTTGTTTCGGGCTCTTGGCCATTTTTCTCGATCTAATCTCTCATGAAGGACGACGCAAATCAGTCCACCCACGACTATGCCACGGCAGTGGCCGCAGCGTGACCGTCCGCGTCATGCCCCGAGCGCCCGTCGGCGGCGCGCCGGGCCACTACGGGGGGTCCCCATGTAGTCGCCGCGCCGGGGCGGGCAAGCGCGTCGCCGCCAAGGCCATTGTTGCAACGAAACGCCTATTTTCTGTTGCGGCGGACCGCACTACCATCGATCCGGCCGTCGCCTTGTCGGGCCGGCCCACAGCGAAATTTCAGGGGAGGATCTCATGACTGCATTGACGCGACGACATCTGCTGGCCGGCGCCGCCGCGACCGGCGCCGGGGCGGCGCTCGCGCCGCTGGCGACCGGATGGCCCGCCTGCGCTGCCGCGCCCCCGCTCGGAAAGCAGGCGCCGGGCTATTACCGCTACAAGGTCGGTGACTTCGAGCTCACCACCGTGCACGACGGCGGCCTGCAGTTCCCGCTGCCCGATACGTTCGTGCGCAACGCTCCGAAGGAGCAGGTGCTCGCCGCGCTCGACGCCGCCTACATGACGCCCAAGGGGCAGGTGAGGGTGCCGTTCAACCCGACGGTGATCAACACCGGCACGAAGCTCGTGCTGATCGATGCCGGCTACGGGTTCGAGAAGGCGCCGGCGGCCGGGCAGGCGGTGGCGAACATGACCGCCGCCGGCATCGACCCCAAGGCGATCGACATCGTCATCCTGTCGCATCTGCATCCCGACCACATCAACGGAATCAAGGCGGCCGACGGCGGGCTTGCCTTCCCCAATGCCGAGATCAAGGCGCCCGCCGCCGACTGGGCGTTCTGGATGGACGACGCCAACATGGCGAAGGCCAAGGACGGCATGATGAAGGGTTATTTCGAAAACACCCGGAAGATCCTGAGCGGGCTTGCCGACAAGATCACCCGGTACGACTGGGGCAAGGAGGTCGCGCCCGGCATCACCTCGGTGGAGGCAAGCGGCCACACCCCCGGCCACACCGCATTCGTGGTCGCCTCGGGCCCGGGAAAGATCCTGATCCAGTCCGACGTCACGAATATTCCGCAGCTGTTCCTGGTCAATCCCGACTGGCACGTGGCGTTCGACGTCGAGCCAGAGAAGGCCCAGGTGACGCGTCACCGGATCTACGACATGGCGGCGGCGGAGCACCTGACCATCGCGGGGTTCCACTTCCCATTCCCGTCGGTCGGCCACGTCGAGAAGGACGGCGCCCATTACCGGCTGATTCCGGTCATCTGGAGCGCGTCGCTGTAGTCGCCTGTCGCCGGCGCCCCGCGGTTCCTCACTTGGCCAAGGCCGCCTTCGGGCGGCCTTTTCGTCGTGTGACCTTGGGTCAGGCGAAGTTACGACAATACCGCCGGGGTGCCTGTCAAAAAAATAGGCAAATATGCTGCATATTTGAGCGGCAGTATCGGCAGGGGCCACGGGTGCCACCCTGCCGGGGCAAGACTCTCAATATTTTCCAGCATGTTAGCGCCCCGCCGGCGATGTGGCACGGGGCTTGATTCCCTCCCTCCTGGCGATGCCCAAAGAGGATGCGACCTCGCGTGGCAGAAGCACAGGCCGCCCGGTCATCGGCGCTTACGTGAACGGGCTCAATCGGGGGATTGATACCCATGAAGATAGTCATGGCCATCATCAAGCCGTTCAAGCTCGACGTGGTGCGCGACGCCCTGACCGCGGTGGGAGTCCACGGGCTCACCGTCACCGAGGTCAAGGGCTACGGGCGGCAGAAGGGGCATACCGAAATCTACCGGGGCACGGAATATGCAGTGAACTTCCTGCCCAAGATCAAGATGGAGGTCGCGGTGACCTCGGACCAGGTCGACAAGGTCGTCGAAGCCATCACCGGCGCCGCGAAAACCGGCGAGATCGGCGACGGCAAGATTTTCGTGTTCGGGATCGACCATGCGGTGCGCATCCGCACGGGCGAGACCGACGAGACGGCGCTTTGAGCCGGCACCACAGCCTCTACGGACAGGAGCCAATCATGACGTTCAAGAAACCGTCGCTTGCGGGGCTAGCGGCTCTCGTATGCGGTCTTGTCTTTGCCGCGTTCATCAGCGTCGTCCTGGTCGACGCGTCGTTTGCGCAGACCCCACCGGCTCCGGCCGCCGCGGCGCCGGCCGCCGCTCCCGCTGCCGCGCCTGCCGCCACGCCGCCGGCCTGCGATGCCAAGACGCTCAACAACTGCACGGTCAATACGGGCGACACCGCCTGGATGCTGACCTCGGTGGCGCTGGTCCTGATGATGACGGTGCCGGGCCTCGGTCTGTTCTACGGCGGCATGGTGCGCCGGAAGAACGTCATCGACACCGTGATGACGAGCTTCGCGATCACCTGCCTGATCACCATCCTCTGGGTCGTCGTCAACTACAGCACCGCCTTCACCTCGGGATCGGGATTCATCGGCGGTTTCAGTCGGGCCTTCCTGCAGGGCATCGTCAGCGACATCGCCAAGGGCATCGGCAACCCCAACTCGCTGGCGCCGACGATCCCCGAGTCGGTGTACATCTGCTTCCAGATGACGTTCGCGATCATCACCCCGGCCCTGATCGCCGGCGCCTTCGCCGAACGGATGAAGTTTTCCGCGATGCTGTGGTTCATCGGGCTGTGGGCGATCTTCGTCTACGGGCCGGTCGCCCACTGGATGTGGGGTCCGGACGGCTTCTTCAGCGCCGCCAATACCGACGACAAGGGCGACTTCGCCGGCTGGTTCAAGGTGCTCGACTTCGCCGGCGGCACCGTCGTGCACATCAATTCCGGCGTGGCCGGCCTGATGTGCGCCCTGATGCTCGGCAAGCGCAAGGACAACGCCCCGGCGCACAACGTGGTCCTGACCTTCATCGGCGCCTCGCTGCTGTGGGTCGGCTGGTTCGGCTTCAACGCCGGCTCGGCGGTGACCGCCAACATGCAGGCCGGCATGGCGATGCTGGTGACCCAGACGGCGACCGCGGTCGCGGCGTTCACCTGGATGCTGGTCGAGTGGGCGCATCGCGGCAAGCCGACCCTGATCGGCATCTGCTCGGGCGCGGTGGCCGGACTGGTGGCGATCACCCCGGCATCGGGCTTCGTCGGCCCGATCGGCTCGATCGTCATCGGCATCGGCGCCGGCGTCTTGTGCTACATCGCGGTGACCTGGGTGAAGGCGGCATTCGGCTACGACGATGCGCTCGATGCCTTCGGCATCCATGCGGTCGGCGGCGCCGTCGGCGCCATCCTCACTGGCGTGTTCGCCATCGAGCAGTACGGCGGGACGGCCGGGTGGATCGAAAACAATCCGGCCCAGGTGATCAGCCAGATCAAGGGCGTGCTCATCGTGATCGCCTATGACGCCATCGTGTCGCTGATCATCCTCAAGATCGTCGACATCGCCATCGGCCTCAGGGCCGCGCCCCAGGTCGAGCTCGAAGGTCTGGACGTCGCCCTGCACGGCGAGGCGGTGCACTGACGGTCCCTGCCGATCCGGCGCCGGAGCGAAAACTCCGGCGCCGCTTCCACGATCGAAGGTCCCGGCCAGTGACGGGACTTTTTTTGCCGCCGGCCGGCGGCGGCATCACCGCAAGGCGATCTCGGCCTCCTGGGCCCGGGCCAGCCGATAGCCGACGCCGAGCTCGGTCCGCAGAATGAGCGGGCGGGTCGGATCGGCCTCGATCTTCTGCCGCAGCTTGCGCACGACGATTCTCAGATAGTGCGTGTCGTGGAGGTGGCTCGAGCCCCAGATCTCCCGGAGCAGTTGCTGGTGGGTGACGACGGCGCCGGCGTGCTGCGCCAGCACCTGCAGCAGCCGGTATTCCTTCGGGGTGAGAACCAGACGGACGCCGTCGCGCGTTACCGAACGCGCGGCGAGGTCGATGGCGAGCGGCCCGGCCTGGACGAGCGGCTCGCCGCTGCCGCCCCGCGCCTGGCGCCGCATCGCCGCCCGGGCCCGTGCCAGCAGCTCGGCCATTCCGAACGGCTTGACCACGTAGTCGTCGGCACCGAGCTCGAGCAGGCGGACCTTCTCCTCCTCGGCGGCCCTGACCGAGAGCACGATGATCGGAACCGTGGACCAGGCGCGCACGCGCGCAAGCACCTCGCTGCCGTCCATGTCGGGCAGGCCGAGATCGAGGATGATCAGGTCGCAAGGGCTGTGGGCGGCAGCGCTGAGCCCCTCGGCGCCGGTCTCCGCCTCGCTGACCGCATAGGAGGCGAGCTCGAACCCTGCGCGCAGGAAGCGGCGGATCTGCGGTTCGTCGTCGATCACCAGGACCGCGGGTGCGGGCTCGGTCATGCGGGCGGACCTGAAGCGGAGCCGGCCGCCGGAAGCCTGATCGAGAACGTCGCGCCCTGGCCGGGGCCGGGGCTTTGCGCATCGAGGCTGCCGCCATTGGCGGTGACGAAGGCACGGGCGATCCACAGGCCGAGCCCGGATCCGGGAAGAGTCGTCGCATGCCGCGGGCCGCGGAAGAAACGCTCGCCGGCGCGGGCGCGTTCCTCCTCGGTCAACCCCGGGCCCTGGTCGGCGACCGAGAATGCCACCTCGTCAGGCAGGCGTCGGGCGGCGACGCGGATGACCGTGCCGGCGGCGGAATATTTGCCCGCATTGTCGAGGAGATGCCCGAGCGCCTGCTCGATCAGCAGCGCATCGACATCGACCAGCGGGAGATCGCGGGCGACGTCGAGGCGGACGTCATGCCCGGCCAGGCGTCGGCGCCGGCGCTCGATCGCCGCGTTGACGATGTCGGCGGGGTCGCACCACTGGCGATGCGGGCGCACGCCGTCGCGGGCGACGCGGCTCGAATCGAGCAGGTTCTGGATATCGCCGTCGAGCCGCTCGGCCTCGTCGCGAATGATGCCGGCGAGCATTTTGAGCCGCGCGTCGCCGGCCACTGTCGGCGTCTCGACGAGAACCGTGGCGGCGCCCAGGATCGACGCCAACGGGGTGCGCAGCTCGTGCGACACCGAGCCGATCAGCGCCTCGCGCAGAAGGTCGGTCTCCTGGCGCATCCGTGCCTCGGCGACGACGGAGAGGTAGCTGGTGGCGAGGCGGCTGATGACCACCGCCACCATGACGAACAGCACGAGATCGAGGATGTGCTGCGGATCGGCGATGCGAAAGCTGTAGATCGGCGGATAGAAGAAATACATCGAGGCCGCCACGCCGGCGACCGCTGCCGCCAGCGCCGGGACCAGGCCGAGCCGCATGGCGGCGATGAACACCGGGACCAGATAGACGATCGATACGTAGCTGATGGCGACGATCTGCCGGAGCAGCGCGATGACGATCGTTGCCGCCGCCACCATGGCGAGCGCCGCCGCGATCCGCAGCGGATCGAGCCCGGCGAAGCGCATCCCGGGCACGCCTCGGTGTTTCGGCAAGAGCCGCATGACCAGCCGTTGTCCCATCGGGGGCCCGCCGAGCCCGTCCGCGGACGCACGGCCGACCCGCGCGATCATTTGCCGAAATTGCAGCGCCAACATTTGCGAGACTGCCTCCTCCCGTCTCCCGACAGTATTTTTACGGCGAATTTATGCGGTCGGGCTGGTGCGACGTGGAGCCTTTATGCGACCTTGCGCACGACAGGGCCCGGGGGGCGCCGCCGCGGTTCAGCCGCGGCCGGGGGGAAAGACGCGTGAGGGCTCTGCTCGCGTTCAGCCGCGCAGTCGACTGGGTGAACGAAAAGTTCGGCGTCGCCGCCAACTGGCTCGTCTTGCTGGCCTGCCTGATCAGCGCCGGCAATGCCGGCAGCCGCTATCTCTTCAGCGAGAGCTCGAACGGCTGGCTCGAGGTGCAGTGGTACATGTTCGCCGGCATGGTGCTGCTCGGCGGACCCTATACGCTCAAGATGAACGAGCATGTCCGGGTCGACCTCGTCTACGGCATGGTGTCGGAGCGGACGCGGATCTGGATCGACATCGTCTGCGGCATCCTGTTCCTGATGCCCATCTGCGTGATCCTGACGTTGCTCACCTGGCCGTGGTTCGTCGATTCCTGGCAGCTTGGCGAGGGCTCGTCGAATGCCGGCGGCCTGATCCGCTGGCCGGTCAAGCTCATGCTCCCGGTCGGCTTCGCATTGATGGCGCTGCAGGGCGTCTCCGAGATCATCAAGCGGATCGCCGCGCTTGAGCATGTCATCGAGGTCGAGTTCAAGTACGAAAAGCCTCTCCAATGAATTTCATTCGCGACAATCTCGCACCCCTGATGTTCGCAGGGATGATCCTGTTCATGCTGATCGGCTATCCGGCGGCTTTTTCGCTTGCCGCGACCGGCCTGTTCTTCGGGTTCATCGGCATCCAGCTCGGGCTCATCCAGCCGGACTTTCTCGGCAATCTCACCTATCAGCTGTTCGGGGTGATCTCCAACGACCTGTTGCTGGCGATCCCGTTCTTCACCCTGATGGGCGCCATTCTCGAGCGCTGCGGCCTGGCCGAGGACCTGCTCGATTTCGATCGGCCAGCTGTTCGGCCCGGTCCCGGGTGGCCTCTCCTATGCGGTGATCTTCGTCGGCGCCATTCTGGGCGCGATCACCGGGACGGTGGCGGCCTCGGTCATCGCCATGGGCGTGATCTCGATGCAGCCCATGCTGAAATACGGCTATTCGACCCGCCATACCATGGGGGTGATCGCCGCCTCGGGCACGATCACCCAGCTCATCCCTCCCTCGCTGGTGCTCGTCGTGCTCGCCGACCAGCTCGGGCGCTCGGTCGGCGACATGTATGCGGGCGCCATCGGGCCGAGCATCATCCAGGTCGCGCTGTTCTGCCTCTGGGTGTTCATCGTCAGCCGGATCTGGCCGAAGGACGTTCCGCCGCTGCCGCCCGAGGCGCGCACGCTGCACGGCTGGGCGCTGTGGGGCAAGTGCCTGCGCGGCATCATCCCCTCGCTCGGCCTGATCTTTCTCGTGCTCGGGACGATCTTCCTGGGGCTCGCCACCCCGACCGAGGCCGGCGCCATGGGGGCCGTCGGCGCGCTGGCGCTGGCGGCGTTCAGTGGCACGCTGACCTGGCCGCTGCTCTACCAGGGCATGGCGACGACCATGCGGATCACCGCCATGGTGGTCTACATCCTGATCGGTGCCCGGACCTTCAGCCTGGTGTTCCAGGGGGTCGGCGGCAAGCTGTGGATCGAGGACTTGTTGACCTCGCTGCCCGGCGGCACGGTCGGCTTCCTGGTCTTCGTCAATGCCTTCATCTTCGTGATCGCGTTCTTCCTCGATTTCTTCGAGATCGCCTTCATTATCATTCCGCTGCTGGCGCCCGCCGCCTCCAAGCTCGGGATCGATCTCGTGTGGTTCGGCGTGCTGATCTGCGCCAACATCCAGACGAGCTTCATGCATCCGCCCTTCGGCTTCGCGCTGTTCTACCTGCGCGGCATCGCGCCGAGATCGGTGAAAACCGCGGACATCTACTGGGGCGCCATTCCGTGGATCGGCACGATGGTGGTGCTGGTCGCCATCGTGATCTTCTGGCCGGCCTCGGTGACCTACTGGATCGACAAGCCGTTCGATGTCGACCCCGCCAAGGTGAGGATCGACGTGCCGGCGCTGGAGACCCATGGCCCGATCGACTTCGGGCCGCCGCCGCCGAAGCGGTGAGGCCCGTCTGCCGCGGTGCTGGGAACGTCGTTAATTCAAGTAGTTGCATGCGCGCAACACATCTGGCCATGGAGTGGTGTTAGGGTCACGGCTCGATCGACAGCTTCACCTGGATTCCTGGAGCCCAGCGATGAAAAGACTGCTTCTCGCCAGCACCGCCTTGATGTTCGCCGGGTCGGCCCTGGCGGCCGACCTGCCGGCGGGTGTGCCAGTGAAGGCGCCGATCGTTGCGCCGATTCCCTATTTCAGCTGGACCGGCTGCTATGTCGGCGGCCATGTCGGCTACGGGTGGGGCCGCAAGTCGTTTTCCGATCCCAACGGATTCAATTTCGCACCTCCGGGAGTTACCATCGACGACGATACCCGCGGTTTCCTCGGCGGCGGCCAGGTCGGCTGCAACTATCAATTCGCCCCGAACTGGGTGGTCGGGTTCGAGGGCGACGTCTCCTGGGCGAACATCAAGGGCGATCTCACCTCCGATCCGTTCTTCAGCGGCAAGAACCAGACCGTCAGCGCCAAGACCGACTGGCTCGCGACCGCAACCGGTCGCGTCGGATATACCTGGGACCGTTGGCTGCTCTACGCCAAGGGCGGTGCCGCCTGGGCGCACGACAAGTATAACATCCATTTTCCGGCCTTCTTCATCTTTCCGGCGACCGACTTCGCGGCGACCGAGACCCGTCTGGGCTGGACCGTCGGTGCCGGCATAGAATGGGCCTTCGCCGACAACTGGTCGGCCAAGATCGAGTTCGATCACTATGATTTTGGCAGCCGCAGGATCGATCTGGTCGATCCCACCCCGTTCGGCGGAACCTTTCCCGGCGATATCAAGCAGCGGATCGAGACCGTCAAGTTCGGCATCAACTATCGCTTCGGAGTGGCACCCGCCCCGGTGACCGCACGGTATTGACGAGCGTCCGCGGACTGGTCCGGGTCCGTCCCGGACCGCCGCCCCGGCAAGCCGCCGACCGTTGCCTTGTCACGGATCCACGGACGGCGTTTTCGATCGCCCTGCCGGGCCGTGCGCCAGCGCGCGCTCCGTCCGGCCGATCCGCTGAATGATCCGCTTCGCGGTATGCGTTGCCCTGAAGGCGCGCCATGCATCGGGAGTGAGGCTGAGCGAGCGCGTGCCGAGCATCGCGCCATCCGAGATCGACTTGACCGGTGTCTCCGCGCCCTGGTCCACGCGCCATCCGAGCCTGAGCAGATAGCGGATGGTGACCTGGTTGCGCTCGAGGATCGAAGCCCTCACCATCCTCAGCCCGAGCTTGTCGAACAGATAGTCGAGCAGCGGCACGAACACCTGCATGGTCGCGCCCTTGTTCCGATAATCGGGCTCGCCGATGAACGCGTTCACCACCGCCTCCCGCGCGGCGTGGTCGATGTCGAGCCGGATGATTCCGATATGGGCGTGGGTTCGCCGGTCGAAAATGCCGAGAAGAAGCCGGGATCGCTGGTCGAACTGCTTGATGTACTCGGCGATGTCGCCTTTCTGCAGGCTCTGCGGGGCCGCGTTGAGAACCTCAATGGTCGCGGGATCGGCGAGCCAATCCGCCCAGCGGTCCGAGGCGTCTTCCCGCCTGATCGTCCGGACAAAATAGTTGCCGTTCTGCAATCTGAGGACCGTCTTGGGCGGTCGCTTCGCGCGCGCAGGCTGCATCGGTTCCCCCTCGGGTCGTTCCCCTGGGTCGCCTGCGCAATACTTTAGGACAACTCCGCGTACCGGAACCACCCCCCGGGCGGCCACGCCGCCTGCCGGTGCGAGCGGGCCGAATGGTCGGTGCACAAGAAACGCCGGCGGGCGGCAGCTCCGGGGAGCGTGCCGCCCGCAATCGAGGTCGGAGAACCGGTGTGGCGTCAGTCGGTCACTTCAGGTTGGCGAAGGTCAGGTCGGCCGACAGCTTGGCGATGACCGCCGAGCCGCACCACCTCGAACTCCAGCCCGGACGGATTGATCGCGCTGGCGCTGCCCGGGTTGAAGGTCGCGGTGTGGTCGCCGGTCAGGACGTTGCAGTTGCCCCTGGACAGATCGGTGTCGTAGTAGCGCACGTCGAAGGTGAACACCTTGTAGGTGAAGGCGAGACCGACGTTCCGGGTGGTGTAGTCGGGCAGCTTGATTCCGTTCGGGAAGATCGGCGTGCCGTAGAAGACGTCGGTCGTTCCGAACCAGTAATGGCCGAGCTCGCCCGACACGAAGGCGCCGACGCCGCTGGGAAGCATCGAGCTCGGGGCGGTGAACTTGAAGGTGCCCGACGCGTAGGTGCCGGAGGCGCCGGAATTGAGCCAGGACGGCGAGTAGAACACGTTGCCGCCGAAGCTGACATTGTCGTTCACCGTGTAGGTGAACTTGCCGAAGACCTCCCAGTAGCTGACATCGGCCTTGAGCACGTTGCAGACCGCGTTGCCCAGCGAGAACGGCGTGGCGGTGAAGAAGCCGTTGGTGCAGGGATTGATCGCGCTGATGCCGTTGAACTGGATGCCGCCGGGGTAATAATAGTACCAGCCGCCGAAATCGAATTGGACGGGGCCGAAGGTCGGCCGGACGCCGCCGTAGAAGTCGATCTCGGCCGCCGCATGGTTGGGGAAGTCGATGCTCTCTCCCGCCACGCCGACGTAGAACTGGAGATCCTTGTTGACGTTGTAGCGCGGCTCGAAATAGGCGGCGACCGACGGGCGATGGTTGGATTGTGAAATGCCGCGGAAATTGTAGTCGCTCATCAGCGCGCTGCCGAAGGCGATGTCAAACGGGCTGCTTTCCACGACTGGTATCGGCTTGGCCTTGACCGGCAGGTCCGCGGCCATTGCCGGCACTGCTAGCCCCGCCAGCGCCATCGTGGTCGAAAACAGGATCTTCCGCATGATAACCCCCATTGCCACCCATCAGGGGCGCAACCGCGCCGTGTTGACTGGACCTGAACGTAGCATCCGGGTTCCGCGCCCCACTAGTGCATTTCGGCAACACTCCGGAAAAAACGGACAACAAATCAATGACTTCCGCCCATTTAGGGTGCACCTATTTGCGGCAAATGCTCATTTGGTGATCAACCGCGCCGATCATCTCCCGCAGTCCGAGAAGGTATTCCGCAACGGCGGCCGGGAGTTGTCTGTTTTCCCGAAGCGAGCCGGTTACGGCTGCCGGGCGTTCGGCCCGGCTCAGTTCAAGAGGCCAGCGCGAATCATCCCCTGCCGCACCGCAGCGCGCGTCGGGTCGCCGATCGGAACCATCGGCAGCCTTAACCTCTCGGAACACCGGCCGAGCACCGCCATGGCGTATTTCACCGGCGCCGGGCTGGTTTCCAGGAACAGGGCGGTGTGCAGCGGCATCAGCCTGTCGTGCAGCGCGAGTGCATTGGCGTAATCGCTCCTGCGACACGCAGCCTGGAGCTCGGCGCACAGCCGGGGCGCGACGTTGGCGGTCACCGAGATGCAGCCATGCCCGCCATGGGCGATGAAGGCGAGCGCTGTCGCGTCGTCGCCGGAGAGCTGGTTGAAGCCCGGCCCCATGGCCTGACGCTGCCGCGACACTCGTGCGATGTCGCCGGTGGCGTCCTTGACGCCGGCGATGTTCGCGAGCTCGAACAGCCGCCGCATGGTGTCGACCAACATGTCGACCGCGGAGCGGCCCGGAATATTGTAGATGATGATCGGGATGTCGACGGCGTCGTTGATCGCCTGGAAATGCCGGAAGAGTCCCTCCTGGGTCGGCTTGTTGTAGGAGGGGGTGACGATCAGCAGCGCGTCGGCGCCGGCCTTCTCGGCCTGAACCGACAGCTCGATCGCCTTGCCGGTGGCGTTGGCGCCGGCACCCGCGATCACCGGCACCCGTCCGGCCGCCTGGTCGACGCACCATTCCACCACCAGCCGGTGCTCGTCATGGGAGAGCGTCGGGCTCTCGCCGGTCGTCCCGGCCGGCACCAGGCCGTCGGTGCCTTCGGCGATCTGCCAATCAACCAGCTCGCGAAAGGCCCGCGCGTCCAGCGATCCGTTGCGGAACGGCGTGACCAGCGCGGTGAACGAGCCTCGAAAGTTCGTCTTGGCCGCCATGTGGGCTGTCCCGCCTCTCTCACGCCGCCCGCAGTCCGGCGGAGTGGTCCGTCGAATGGTTGGTCGATTTGCCGCCCGCCATGTCGAGCTCGAGGACGTCCGCCACCATGATCACCGCCTGCGGCCGGCGACCGGTCTCGCGCATCGCGAATCTCACCGCCTCGACGCGACTGACGAACAATCCGCCGCACAGGCCGCGTTCGTCCTGCGCGACCCAGCGCCCCCGGCAGTCCTTCCCGATGAGGAAGCGCGGGGGCGGCGACGAGACGTTGGATAATGGGACCGGTTCCGGCATGGTCTTCACCTTTGGTTCGATTTGCTTTGCGCAGGTTCAGCGATCGATGAACGGCATCCAGATCGCGAGCTTCACCGCCAGGATGGCGACGATGATCACGGTGAACATGCCGACGACCAGGGTGCCTTCCAGGATGCTCTTCGTGATGCTCCCGGTAGGGCGGTCCGGTCGGGCTTCCCGCCTCTTCGCGGCGGCGCTGTCCCCGCCGGCCATGGGGATGGACTCGTAGAGGTGCTGCGGCTGGCCGATATTGTATGGATTGAAGCGCATGATGATCCCTCGCTGTGTCGAGGGAAAATCTGGGCGCTGCGCAGTAAATTTTCGAGACGGAACCATCGCCGGGATCGTAAAGGCCGAATAAACCGGCGGGGACAACCGGTCTTTATGCCGGCTTTATTCCGTGCGCATGGATTTCGTCTGGAATGTTTACGTCAACAGCCCGACTTTGTGTGCCTGGATGCATGCGAGTGGGACAAACGCCATGGCAGCACATGTTTCGATGATCGCAGACGTCGTCGTCAGGATGGGACGAACCGTTCGGTCCTCGATTCTGAGGTTCTGGACCGGGCTCATCTCCGAGCGACCCGACCATTACCAGCCGGAGCGGCACTACATGCGCGGGCCGGGCCCGAAGTGGCGCGAGAAGCGCGGCGAGGTCCGCTGATGGGCGAGGCCGGCACCGACGCCAGGCGCGTGCCCTCGACGGCTTCGTCGCGCATGGCCGCGGCGCGCTATCCGCTCGCCCCGAAGAGATCGAAACCTCCACAGCTGCTGATCGGCAGGGATGGCCGCGGCAACTGGATCGTCCGGGACGACCGGGCGCGGTCCGGGGAGCTCTTCGCCAGCCGTGTCGATGCGCTGCGCTTTGCGCTGTTTGCGTCCGGAGGCCGCCCGCAGGCGGTCATCATGGTCCCAGGCGTCGTCGAGCGCTGACGACGGCAGGACGTCAGAGCCCACGCGGCCTCACGGCAAGCCACGCCATGGATCACGACGCCGATCGCTCCAGATCGCCACCAGACACGGACGAGCAGGTGCGGCAGCAAGCCGTGCATGCGGCGCAGTTGAGTTCTGCGCGCGTCCTGCTCCGCTTCCTCCTGCGGATGATCATCCTGTCGACATTCGCGGCGGCCGGAGGCCAGGGGTTTGCGGCCACGCTGACCGGTCTCTTGGGCTTCGCCGCGGTGTATTGCCTGTGCGCCGGCGCGATCAAGCGCGAGATGCCGTTCGCGCCCCTGTTGACCAACTGGGACGAAGCGGCGGCCTACGGGCTCATTCTCTGCCTGGTTCACGCAATGGCGTGACCGGCCGGTGAGCACGGACGGGTCGCCGAGGGCGGCCCGTCCGTCAAATGGGCTACTTCGCCGCCCGGTCGAGCGCGAGGTTGAGCTCGAGCACGTTGACGTGGGGCTCGCCGATGATGCCGAGGGTGCGTCCGTAGCTCGCCTTGGCCACCAGCTCGGCGACCGCGGTTTCCGGCATGTTGCGGGCCTTGGCGACGCGCGGGATCTGGAAGGCGGCCGCCGCCGGGGTGATATCGGGATCGAGGCCGCTTGCCGAGGCGGTCACCAGATCGACCGGGACGGGCTTGGAATTCTCCGCCTTGAGCTTGTCGACGTCTTCCTTGACGCGGTCGACCAGCGCCTTGCTGGTCGGCCCGAGATTGGAGCCGCCCGAGTTCTGCGCGTTGTAGGGCGCCGGCACCGTCTTGGTCGAATCGTTCGGATCGGTGTCGGTCGTCGCCGACGGCCGGCCGTGAAAGTACTTGGCGTCGGCGAAGACCTGCCCGATCAGCGTCGAGCCCACGACCTTGCCGTCGCGCTCGATCAGGCTGCCGTTGGCCTGCCGGTGAAACAATGCCTGGGCGACGCCGGTCATGGCGAGCGGATAGGCGATGCCGGTGAGGACCGTGAACGCGACGGTCATCACGATGGCGGGACGCAGTTCCTTGAGCATGGTCAGGGTCCTCAGATGATGCCGACGGCGTTGACGATCAGGTCGATCACCTTGATGCCGACGAACGGCACGATGACGCCGCCGACGCCGTAGATCAGCAGGTTGCGGAACAGCAGGCGCGTTGCGCTCTGCGGCCGGTACTTGACGCCGCGCAGCGCCAGCGGGATCAGCGCGATGATGATCAGCGCGTTGAAGATGATGGCCGACAGGATGGCGCTCTGCGGGGTCGCCAGGTGCATGACATTGAGCACGTTGAGGCTCGGATAGAACGCCGCGAACATCGCCGGGATGATGGCGAAATACTTTGCCACGTCGTTGGCGATCGAGAACGTGGTCAACGCGCCGCGGGTGATCAACAGCTGCTTGCCGATCAGCACGATCTCGATCAGCTTGGTCGGGTCGGAATCGAGATCGACCATGTTGCCGGCCTCGCGCGCGGCCTGGGTGCCGGTCTGCATCGCCACCCCGACGTCGGCCTGGGCAAGCGCCGGTGCGTCGTTGGTGCCGTCGCCGCACATCGCCACCAGCTTGCCGTTGGCCTGCTCGTCGCGGATCAGCTTGAGCTTGTCCTCCGGCGTCGCCTGGGCGAGGAAATCGTCGACCCCGGATTCGGCGGCGATGGCGGCGGCGGTAAGCGGATTGTCGCCGGTGATCATCACAGTGCGGATGCCCATGCGGCGCAGCTCGCCGAAGCGGTCGCGGATGCCGCCCTTGACCACGTCCTTGAGGTGGATGACGCCGAGCACCCGATCGTCCTTGGCGACAGCGAGCGGCGTGCCGCCGCTGCGCGAGATGCGCTCGGCGAGCTCGTTGAGCTGCGACGGGATGGCGGCGGCGGTTCCCGGGCCCTTCGACCGGACGAACGCGATGATGGAGTCGACCGCGCCCTTGCGGATCGCCGTGCCGTGGAGGTCGACGCCGCTCATCCGGGTCTGCGCCGAGAACGCCACGAAGTGCGCGTTGAGCTCGGCCATGCTGCGCTCGCGCAGGCCGTATTTGTCCTTGGCCAGCACCACGATCGAGCGGCCTTCCGGCGTCTCGTCGGAGAACGAGGACAGCTGCGCCGCATCGGCGAGCTCCTGGGTGCTGACGCCGGGCATGGCGATGAACTCGGACGCCTGCCGGTTGCCGAGCGTGATGGTGCCGGTCTTGTCGAGCAGCAGGGTGTCGACGTCGCCGGCCGCCTCCACGGCGCGGCCCGACATGGCGAGCACGTTGAATTTCACCAGGCGGTCCATGCCGGCGATGCCGATGGCCGAGAGCAGGGCGCCGATCGTGGTCGGGATCAGGGTGACGAACAGCGCCACCAGCACCACGACCGAGATGCTGCCGCCCGCATAGATGGCGAAGCTCGGGATCGTCACCGTGGCGAACACGAAGATGATCGTCATGCCGGCGAGCAGGATGTTGAGCGCGATCTCGTTCGGGGTCTTTTGCCGAACCGCCCCTTCGACCAGCGCGATCATGCGGTCGAGGAAGGTCGAGCCCTGCGCCGCCGTGATCCGGACCTTGATCCAGTCGGAGAGCACGCGGGTGCCGCCGGTGACCGCCGAGCGGTCGCCGCCGCTCTCGCGGATGACCGGCGCCGATTCGCCGGTGATCGCCGATTCGTCGACCGAGGCGATGCCCTCGACGACGTCGCCGTCGCTCGGGATGACGTCGCCGGCTTCCACCAGAACGAAGTCGCCGGCCCTCAGATCGAGCGCGGCGACGCGCTCGTGGGTCGTCGACCTCATGTTGACCAGCCGCTTGGCCTGGGTCTCGGTGCGCATGCGGCGCAGGTTGGCGGCCTGCGCCTTGCCGCGTCCTTCGGCGACGGCCTCGGCGAGGTTGGCGAAGATCACCGTGAACCACAGCCAGAAGGCGATCTGCGCGGAGAACAGGATGTTGACGCCGGTCGCGAGTTCGCGGATGACGAGAACCGTCGTCAGCACCGCGACGATCTCGACCACGAACATCACCGGGTTGCGCATCAGCGTGCGCGGGTCGAGCTTGCGGAACGACTCGACGATAGCGCTCATGACGAGCTCCGGCGACATGCCGGCGACCGTCTTCTGGCGGCCGAGCCGCATTCCTCCGGTGGTCGGGGCATAGGTGCCGGCCGGAACGCTGCCCGCCACGACAGTCTTGTCGCCGGTCGCGGGCGATTGCGAGCGTGTCTTGGTGTCGATGTTCATGGAGGTGCCCTCAGTACACAGTGCCGGCCAGCATCTGCAGGTGCTCGACCACGGGGCCGAGCGCCAGCGCCGGGAAGTAGGTCAGGCCGCCGGTGATGACGATCACGCCGACCAGCAGCGCGACGAACAGGCCGTTGTCGGTCGGAAACGTTCCGGCCGAGGCGGGGACGAGCTTCTTGGCGGCCAGCGATCCGGCGATCGCCAGCGCCGGCACGATGATGGCGAAGCGGCCGATCATCATCGCGGCGGCGAGCGTCAGGTTGAAGAACGGCGTGTTGGCGCTCAGACCCGCGAACGCGCTGCCGTTGTTGCCGGTCGCCGACGTATAGGCATAGAGCAGCTCGCTGAAGCCGTGCGGGCCGGCGTTGGCGAGCCCCGCCAGCCCCGCCGAGGAGACGGCCGCGATGGCGGTGAAGCCGAGGATCGACAGCGGCAGCGCCAGCAGCGCCAGGATCGCCATCTTGACCTCACGGGCCTCGAGCTTCTTGCCGACATATTCCGGCGTGCGCCCGACCATCAGCCCGGCGATGAACAGCGCCAGGATGGCGAACAGCAGCATGCCGTAGAGGCCGGCGCCGACGCCGCCGAAGATGACCTCGCCGAGCTGGATGTTGAGCAGCGGCACCAGGCCGCCGAGCGGGGTGAAGCTGTCGTGCATCGAGTTCACGGCGCCGCACGAGGCGTCGGTGGTGACCGTGGCGAACAGGGCGGAGTTGGCGATGCCGAAGCGCACCTCCTTGCCCTCCATGTTGCCGCCGGATTGCAGCACGCTCGCCACCTGGTCGACGCCGAGCGGCGCGAAGGCCGGGTTGCCGGCGCTTTCCGCGTTGTAGGCGACGAGGACGCCGACGAACCACAGGATGCCCATGGCGCCGAACAGCGCCCAGCCCTGCTTCTGGTTGCCCACCATGCGGCCGAACGTATTGGTGAGCGCGGCGCTGATCGCGAAGATCAGCACCATCTGAAAAAGGTTCGACAGCGCGGTCGGGTTCTCGTAAGGGTGCGCCGCGTTGGCGTTGAAGAAGCCGCCGCCATTGGTGCCCAGCATCTTGATGGCGATCTGCGAGGCGACAGGCCCCTGCGCGATCACCTGCCTGGCGCCTTCCAGCGTGGTCGCCTCGGTATAGCCGTTGAGGTTCTGCGGCATGCCCTGCCAGACCAGAAAAAGCGCGGCGACGATCGAGATCGGCAGCAGCACATAGAGAACGCCGCGGGTGAGGTCGGCCCAGAAATTGCCGATCCCCTGCGCCGAGCGCCGGGCAAACCCGCGGATCATGCGCGATCGCCACCGCGATGCCGGTGGCAGCCGAAACGAAGTTGTGCACCGTCAGCCCGCTCATCTGCACCAGGTAGCTCATGGTGCTCTCGCCGCCATAGGCCTGCCAGTTGGTGTTGGTGGTGAAACTGACCGAGGTGTTGAGCGCGAGGTCGGGCGAGACCCCGGCAAAGTCCTGCGGATTGAGCGGCAGCACGCCCTGCAGGCGCTGCAGCGCGTAGAGCAAAGCGAAGCCCGCCAGGTTGAACATGAGGACGCCGAACGCATAGGTCATCCAGTGCTGGTCATGCGCCGGATCGACGCCCGAGGCGCGATAGAACACGGCTTCCACCGGGCGCAGCACCGGCGACAGCAACGTCCGCTCGCCGGCAAAGACCTTTGTCATGTAGCCGCCGAGCGGCACGACGATCGCCGCAATGAGCGCCGCATAGATCGCGATCTGCAGCCATCCGTTCGCAGTCATGATGGATTCCTCGAGTTTCTTGGCACCGGGCCCGGCAACAGGCAGGCGAGGATGCGCGGGACAGGCCCGCGCATGACGCCGCGATTCAGCAAGTTTGGAGCGCTAGAACTTTTCCGGGCGCGCCAGCGCGTAGACCAGATAGAACAGGATGACGAGCGACACCGCCGCACCCAGCACGTAGTCGAATGGCATGGCAGCCTCACAAGCTGGCGCAGAGCGCCGTGTAACCGAGAAAAAGCGCGAACGCGCCGCATCCGAGAACCAGCATCACTGCGTCGAGCATCTGTTTCGAGCCTCGTATCTTGCTCCCGCCCAATGAGGGGAGCGGGACGCTAGTTCCGTGGACCATCAAGAAGAAATGCGAAATGTGGCATCCCGGAATAAAGGCCGCATAAAGGGAGCTCCGCCGATCAGCGCAATGGCGCAAAGGCTGCCGCGGGCGCATTCGCGCCCTTGGCGGGCTGGGGCGGGGCCTGATCGGCAATTGCGTCGAAACAGGCGAGCCGGGCGGCATTGTCCGCGATCGCGGCGCATGGGCGTAGCTCGTCGATGGCCGACGGGCCGCCCTGGCTTGCGGCCGGCCCTTGCACCTGGACCAGGGCGGCCAAGCCGATGAGCGCGGCGACGATCAGCGCGGCGAATGCCGCGCGTATGCGCATCGGCTGGTGGCCGTGGGTCGTGGGGATGTGAATGGTCGACATGGTTGCATCTCCGCAGCGTCCCGACGCGAGGGTTCCCTCAGCGCTGATATCGGGACATCGGAATAAAGATGCGATTGGAATCCGCCGGGTTGCGGATAAACCGCGCATAAAGACAATGATTTGGCCGGGGAGCTTGAACCGCCCCCCGGCCGCACGCGACGAACGTCCGATATCGAGGCGGAGGTCCCGACATGCGAGGCGTGCTCATCATCGCGGCAATTCTGGCAAGCGCGGCGGCTCCGTCCGCGGCCGGCGCCGCGAATGACGACCAGGCTCTGTGCCAGGCGGCGCGGGGCGAGGAGGCCATCCCGGCCTGCACCCGCCTGATCGAGGCCGCTCCCCGGGAGGATCTCGCCGCCATTCACTACCGGCGCGGCAAGGTCTATCGCGCCATGTACCGGCGCCCCCATGCGGTCGCCGATTTCACCCGCGCGATCGAGCTCAGGCCCGACTTCGCCGAGGCCTATCTGGCGCGCGCCGACGCCAACCGCTTCAACAATCACGACAAGGAGCGGCTCGCCCGCGTCCGTGCCGACTACGACAGGGCGATCGAGCTTCGGCCCGATTATTTCGAGGCCTATCATTTCCGCGGCACCTTTCGCGACTGGCAGAAGGAGCACGCGCTGGCGCTCGCCGACTACGACAGGGCGCTGGAGCTCAAGCCGGGCGACGTGCCGACGCTGCACATGCGGGCGCGGCTGCATCAGCATCTCGGCAACTACCAGCTGGCGCTCGCCGACTGCGACGAGCTCATCCGCGTCGACCCCTGGGTGAACCGCTATGCCGACCGTGCCGGCGTTCACCTCGCGCTCGGCGATTACGATCGGGCGCTCGCCGATTACGACGAGGTCGCCCGGCGCAAACCCGGCGACCTCTCCGTGCACAGCGGACGCGCCGCCGTCTACGAGCGCAAGGGCGAGTATGCGCGCGCCCTTGCCGAGTACGACGAGGCGATCCGCATCGCGCCCGCCGTGGTCGGTCTGCATGCGGCGCGAGCCTGGGTGTACTACCGGATGGGACAACTCGCCGAGGGTTTGTCCGCGGTGGAAAAAATCCTGGCGGCGGGATGGACGACGAACGCCCACGCCTACAATACCCGCGGGCATATCCTCGAGGCGCTCGGCCGCAAGGCGGAAGCCGTCACCGACCTGCGCAAGGCCCTGTCGCTCGATCCCGGCAAGCGGCTGCGCGAGCAGATCGTCGCCGCGCTCGCGCGGCTCGGTGAGTAGGTCCGCGCGGCGACAGGCGGGACCAGTACCGGCAACTACCTACGTCGGCGACGGGGTAATTGGCCGTTAAGCGCCCGCTGATAGATGCACATCCGGGCTTCACGGTTACGGGGCGTGGTCCCGATTCTTTCGCCCGAAAGCCCGGTTTGGTCGCAGTCTGGTAGACCTCCCATTCGGGGCAAGGGCCGCCGCAATCTCGGTCGCGACCGAGGAGAAGCTTCCCATGATAGCGATGTCGGTCCGGGCCAAGATCAACGGCGTTGCCGCGTTGACCGCCTTGCTGTTTGCCGTGCTGGTCGGCTGCATTCAATTCTCGACGATTTGCAACAGCGGGTTCCTCGCCGACGTCAGCCGCGACTACGACGTGATCGACAAGTCGGTCCTGCCGCTGATCGGCGTCGCCAAGGATCTGGCGCTCGACGTCAGCCAGGTTCAGCAGTTCCTCTCCGATGTCTCGGCGACCCGCGGCCAGGATGGTCTCGACGACGGTTTTGCGGAAGCCGAGAAGAACGCCAAATCGTTCAAGCAGCATATTCTCGAGGCGAGGCGGCTGGCCGAGCAGTTGCGTAACCCCGAGCTCGTCGGAGCCGTG
Organism: uncultured Alphaproteobacteria bacterium; assembly: GCA_963755055.1. GTDB lineage: Bacteria > Pseudomonadota > Alphaproteobacteria > Rhizobiales > Xanthobacteraceae > AP-16. The sequence continues at coordinate 314,791 of CAVWIS010000020.1, forward strand.
GACCGCGCCTCGATCGCGTTCGATCCCTATTACGCGCTCGGCAGGAGGATGGCGCAGACCTACGTGAAGGACGGGCCGAGCGGCGGCAATGCGATGATGCCGGAATTCGACAAGGGCGCGGACGCCATGCGCGAGGAGCTCGGCAAGGTGGTCGAGCTGTCCCGCTCGATCTCCGAGCAGAACCGCACGCAGACGGCGGAGTTGATCGCGCAGCTTGGCGCGTCGATCGCCTTCGAGCGCATGACCGCTCTCGTGTTCTCGGCGCTCGCCGTCGCCTTCGCGCTCGCGGTCGCGTTCCTGCTCACCCGCGCGATCTCCCGTCCCGTCGTGGCCCTGGCGGGAATCATGAAGGCGCTGGCTGCCGGCCGCACCGACGTCGAGGTGGCGTACACCGCCAACCGCGACGAGCTCGGCGAGATGGCCCGCACCGTCGACGTGTTCCGCAACGCCATGCTCGAGCGCATCAGGCTGGAGGGCGAGATGACGGCCGAGCAGGCGCGGCGCGCGGAGCACGAGCGTCAGACGGAGAACCTGATCCGCGGGTTCCGCAGTGCCGTCGGCGGCGTGATGAAAGCGGTCGATTCCGAAGCGGCCAGAATGACCACGACCGCGACGTCGCTCGCCGAGATCTCCTCGACCGCGGCCGCGCAGGCCGGCGTCGCGGTGCGCTCCGCCGGCGACACTTCCGGCACCATCCAGATGGTGGCGGCGGCGGCCGAGCAGCTCGGGAACTCGATCCGCGAGATCGCCGCGCAGACCGCGCGCACCAGCGCCATCGTCAACGAGGCCGCGAGCGTCGCCGCCCGCGGCAACGAGCAGGTGACCGGGCTCGCCGACGCGGCGCACCGCGTCGAGGACGTGGTCGCCCTGATCAGCACGATCGCCGAGCAGACCAATCTGCTCGCCCTCAATGCGACCATCGAGGCGGCCCGCGCCGGGGCGGCCGGCAAGGGTTTTGCCGTGGTTGCCGGCGAGGTGAAGAGCCTGTCGGCGCAGACATCGCAGGCGACCGAGAAGATCACCCGGCACGTCGCCGAGATCCAGCAGACCTCGCAGCAGGCGGTCGACGCCATCCGCGCCATGGCGGCCACCATGACGCAGATCGCCGAGCTGACCAGCGCGGTGGCGGCGGCCGTCGACCAGCAGGAGGCGGCGACGCGGGAGATCTCCACCAATGTCGGCCTGAGCGCCGAGAGCACCAGGACCGTCTCGGCGAATGTCGCCGGGGTCTCGGAGGCGATTGCGCGCACGTCGCGGGAAACCGAGGTGGTCCGGACCGCGTCGGACGCCCTCGGCAGGTCGGCGGTCGACCTGTCGCGCTCAGTCGAGGGTTTTCTGAACTCGGTTTCCGCGAGGTAGCGGACCAAGCTCGAAGGCCGGCAGCCGACCGAGGCCGAGCTCGATCGGCTGGCCGGCGCGTCGAGGCAGGCCGCATGGTCGAGGCTCGCGGCGCCCGATCGGACGCGCGCCGCATCGGCTTTCCGGCCGTGAACCCTTGGCGCTCCGCTATTTCTTGGGAGGCTTGTTTGGCGGATGGCAAGACCCGCAGGGCTTCTTTGCCGTGACCATGTTCGGCGAGGCATCCGCCCCGACCGACGTGAAGGCGAGCACGGCACCGGAAACGGCGATTGCCGCGGCAAGTCCCGTCACCGCGACGCCCCAGCGCCTGAGGGGGGTGGTGGTAGTCCCTTCGTCCTGCATGAGATTCCTCGGATGGGTTGCGACGGCCGGATACGAATCCGACCGCCATTGCAGGTATCGTGCGCCCGCTCGGGGCGAACTGATCGATCTATTTCCGGGTAGGAGGCTTGTTTGGCGGGTGGCAAGACCCGCACGGCTTGTCCTTCGTGACCTTGTTCGGCGAGGCATCCGCCGCGACCGACGAGAAGGCGAGCATCGCGCCGGAAATGGCGATCGCCGCCGCAAGTCCCGCCACGGCGGCGCCCCAGCGCGTGAGCGGTTTGGTGGTCCTGGTAGTCCCTTCGTCCTGCATGAGTTCAATCCTCGGATGGGTTGCGACGGCCGGACACGACTCGACCGCCATTTTAAGCATGTATCGCGCGCCGAGTCCCGGCGAACTGATCTACATCAATGCCGGCATGTTCTTCTGCGGCTCAGGCTCGAGGGCCGCCAATTGACGGAGAACCGAACCCGGCTGGCCGACGGTGGGGGAAGCCGCAGAGCCGACGGTGCGCCAGGGTTGGCCGTCCCGGTCTGCTTCTCGCGACCACGGTGCCGCCGGCGCGTGCCGTCCGATCCGCCGACACTCGCCGATCGCATGTTCCGCCGCGGAATACGGCATCTGGCGGACTTGCGAACCCCCTGATCGCCGGACTACTTTTGCCGAATCGCTGGTCGCGTGCTTCGCAGGGGATTGGCTGCGCTTGCTGTCGCGGCGGGCGGCGTCCTCCGGCGTCGATCGGCATCGTTGCGGCGAACGGGGGCCTCGAAGTGTCGGCACGAAGGAGACGCCAGCTTCCGGGCCTGGTGACGGTGGGGTTGGCGGCGTTCTCGGCGGGCGCAGCCTCTGCCGATGACAAGAGCGACGGAGCGGCGAAAGGGATCCCGTCGCCGTCGATCGCCACCAGCCTGCCGCCGGCGCTCGCCGATCCTGGCGGACTGCGCGCGGCGCTTGCCGCCAGGGGATTGACCTATCAGCTCAACTATATCGGCGACGTGCTCGCGAACGTCTCCGGCGGCGTGCGCCAGGGCGCGTTCTCATTGGGTCGCCTCGAGCTCGTGGTGGAGGGGGATCTCGAAAAGCTCGCCGGGTGGAAAGGGGCGACAGCCCACCTCAACGCCTATCAGATCCATGGAACCGGCCTGTCGCGTGAGTTCGTCGGCAATCTGATGCCGATAGACAGCATCGAGGGCCTGCCGACGACCCGGCTGTCCGAGGCCTGGATCGAGCAGAAGCTTTTCAACGACACGGTCGCGATCCGCGCGGGCCAGCTTGCCGTCGACACCGAGTTCATGACCAGCACCTATGCGGGGCTGTTCGTGAACAACACCTTCGGCTGGCCCGCCATCACGTCGCTCGACCTGCCGAGCGGCGGCCCGGCCTATCCGTTCGCCACTCCCGGGGTGCGGGTCAAGCTCGATCCGACGCCGCAGCATTCGCTGCTCCTGGCGGTCTTCAACGGCGACCCGGCGGGACCCGGTCCCGACGATCCGCAGGAGCGCAACCGCTACGGCCTGAACTTCCGCCTGCAGGATCCTCCGCTGGTGATCGGCGAGACGCAGTTCAAGGTCAATCAGGAGAAGGGCGCAAGCGGGCTCGCGGCCACGTTGAAGTTCGGCGCCTGGATGCATTTCGGGCAATTCGACGATCCGCGCATGGGCATCGACGGCCGGTCGCTTGCCGATCCGCTGAGCAGCGGGCTTCCATTGCAGCATCGGCGCGATTACGGCATCTACGGGGTCCTCGACCAGCAGCTCTATCGCCCGCCGGGCGGGGAGGCCGACAAGGGAATCGGCGCCTTCGCGCGCCTCTCCGCGAGTCCCTCCGACCGCAATACGATCGACTTCTATTTCGACGGCGGCCTCACCTTCAACGGCATGATCGCGGTCCGGCCGGACGACGCCTTCGGGATCGCCTTCGGCTATGCCCGCGTCTCGGATTCCCTGCGTGGCCTCGATCGGGACACCGTGTTCTTTTCCGGGCAACCGATTCCGATCCGCAACTACGGGGCGGCCCTGGAGCTGAACTATCAGGCGCAGATCGTCCCCGGCTGGACCATCCAGCCGAGCCTCCAATACATGATCCACCCCGGCGGCAATGCGGTCAATCCGGAGAACCCGGGGAGCCTGGAGCCGATGAAGAACGCCGTCATCCTCGGCCTGCGGACGACGATCAAGTACTGAAAGCGGCTCGGAGCGGGAGCATGGCGCGGCTGCCGGAAGGCGCTGCGCCGCGCGTTTGTGCGCCATGTCGGCGCCCGCCCGGCGGCTGTTGCGACGGCATCGCGCAATCGCATTTGTTTGTTCGATGCTTTGGCTGCGCGGCGAAAGCGTCGTAGGGTGGGCAACGGCGGCCCCTGCGTCTGGATCGGGGCACGGCGCCAGGTCCGCGTTGCCCACGCGGTCGACCTTGCCGTCGTACAAAGGAAGGCGGCCATCGGACAGCGTGGGCAAATCGCCCGCAGCGCATTCCCTCGTCTGCCCCGCCGTGCGAGCGATTTGCCCACCCTACCGGCAGAAGGATCGTAGGGTGGGCAACGGGGGCCCCTGCGTCTGGATCGGGGCACGGCGCCAAGTCCGCGTTGCCCACGCGGTCGACCTTGCCGTCGTACAAAGGAAGGCGGCCATCGGACAGCGTGGGCAAATCGCCCGCAGCGCACCCCCCTCGTCTGCCCTGCCGTGCGAGCGATTTGCCGACCCTACCGGCGCATCGCGTCAGAGCGAGCGGCACCTGGCGGCCGTGGTCGTCTCCTTGTCGCCGTCGTCGTAGGCGATGGCGAGTGTACCGCGGTCGGCCGCGGCGATGACGCCGGAATAGTAGGTGCCCTTGCCGAGCCAGTTGCACTCGACCTTCGAGCCGACGCCCCAATCGTATGGCTTCACTTGATTGATCGGGCGCGTGTCGCGGTCTCCGTCGAGATACAGGATCGTTACCGAAGTCGCCGTGCCGTCCTCGACCGTTCCCGGGTACCAATATTCCTCGCCGGCCCATTGGCCCAGCACCAGCTGGCCTTTGTCGAAAGCAAGCGCCGGAGCGATCGCGCAGAGGCCCGCGGCCAGGAGCGCAATGAATGCTTTGGTCGCGCCGGTCATCGTCCCCCCTCTGTCGTTGGCGAAATGCACGGATGAAGGTAACGGTAGCCGGCGTTTCCCAATGGCTCCCGAATTGGCGTGAATACTTGCGCTTTTCCGCCCTTCCGGCAAGACCCGCGAGATTTTGCCGTTGGAAGGCGCGCGGCGTTCGGTCGAAAAAATCACGGCGCAACGCGAGCAGACGGCGCGGCGGGTTGCGGCCCGCCTCGGTCGACCGGGATCAGGCTTGTCGCGGCCGGCTCTGATGAGCTGAGGCCCGACGGAGCCGGTTGCTCCGCGGCAAATTCATGTCAGCCATGCGGAACCCGACGTTTCCGCCACCGCCTCGCAGTGCACCATCATCGAATGCGATTGCCCGGCCGGTCGCAACCAGATCACCGGAGAACATCCCATGCTGATCGTCGACGCGCAGATCCATCTATGGGGCAAGGGCACGACGCTGCCGCCGCACCGAGCCGAGCCCTACCTGATGGACGAGGCCCTGCGCGACATGGACGAGGCGGGCATCGACGCCGCATTGATCCACCCGCCGAGCTGGGACCCGGATTCCAACGAGATGGCGGTGGCGGCGGTGCGCCAGCATCCCGACCGGTTCGCCATCCTCGGCCGGTTCGCCCTCGACCGGCCGGAGAGCCGCGATCTGGTGAAGGACTGGAAGCAACGCCCCGGCATGCTCGGCCTGCGCTTCACCTTCCTGCAGCCGCACATGAAGAGCTGGCCGACCGACGGGACGATCGACTGGCTGTGGCCGGCGGCGGAACGGGCAGGACTCCCGGTCGCGCTGCTCGCCACCGAGTTTTTGCCGCTGGTTGGCCGCATCGCCGAGCGCCATCCCGGGCTGAAACTGATCGTCGACCACATGGGCGCGCTGCGCGGCAACAAGGGCGACGCCGCGTTCGTCCACATGCCAAAACTGCTGGCGCTGGCGAGACACCCCAACATCGCCGTGAAGGCCACCGGCGGTCCGGGCTATGCGGACGACGGCTATCCGTTCCGCAGCCTGCACGGGCGCTACCGGGCGATCTACGATGCCTTCGGTCCTGAGCGCATGTTTTTCGGCACCGACATCACCCGCATGCCGTGCTCGTGGAAACAATGCGTCACGCATTTTACCGAGGAGCTGCCCTGGCTCTCCGGGCGCGACCAGGAGCTGGTCATGGGCCGCGCGGTGTGCGACTGGATCGGCTGGAAGCGGCACGTGTAGGGTGGGCAAATCGCTCGGACGGCAGGGCAGAGGAGGCGATGCGCTGCGGGGCGATTTGCCCACGCTGTCCGATGGGCCGGTTCGTCCGCGCGTTGGCAAATCGCTCACGAGGCTCGCGTTCCGTTGCACGACCGCAGGGCCGACCGCGTGGGCAACGCGGACCTGGCGCCGTGCCCCGATCCAGACGCAGGGGCCGCCGTTGCCCACCCTACGAGAATCGGATCCGGGGCCAGACAAACCTCTATGCGCCGTTCTTCATCAATTCCCGGGCAATGATCGTGCGCTGGATCTGATTGGTGCCCTCGTAGATCTGGGTGATCTTGGCGTCGCGATAGAGACGCTCTACCTCGAAGCCCCGGATGTAGCCGGAGCCGCCGAAAATCTGCACCGCGTTGGCGGTCTGCGCGACCGCCATGTCGCTGGCGAAGCACTTCGCCATCGCGGCCGCCGCCGTTGCCGGGATGCCGCGGTCGATCATCAGCGCCGCGCGCTCGACGAGCGCGCGGGCGGCGGCAATATCTTTGGCCATGTCGGCCAGCATCCATTGCAGACCCTGGTTCTCCAGGATCGGCCTGCCGAACTGGCGGCGTTCGCGTGCATAGTCGAGCGCCGCCTCGAGCCCCGCCTGGGCGATGCCGACGGCCAGCGCGCCGATGCCGACGCGGCCCTTTTCGAGCACGCTCATCATGATGTGGAAGCCACGCCCCTTGGGGCCGAGCAGTGCCTCGATGCGGGAGCTTGACGCCGTCAAAGTTCAGCCCGCCGACCTGGCTCGCGCGCTGGCCCATCTTGTGCTCCTTGGGGCCGCGCGTGACACCCGGCGCGTTGAGGTCGACAATGAAAAATGCTCATGCCGCGATGGCCCGCGGTCGGATCGGTCGACGCCAGAACAAAGCCGAGATCGGCAACCGGTGCGTTGTGGATCCACAGCTTGCCGCCGGTGATGACATAGCCCGTCTGCCGTCTCGCCGCGCCGTGGTGCGGACACCGGAGACGTCGGTGCCGGCCTCCGCCTCGGTCAGGCAATAGGCGATCCGGGTTTTCGCCGCGAGGATGTCCGGCAGATGCCGCGCGCGCTGCTCCTGGGTGCCGTGGTGCGTCAGCAGGGTGCCGATCAGCTCGACGAGGCCGCACTGGTCGGCGACCGAGGCATAGCCGCGCGACAACTCCTCCATCACGATCGCGTAGGCGTAGGTATCAAGGCCGGCGCCGCCGTGCTCTTCGGGCACCGTGATGCCGAACAGCCCGAGTGCGGCCATCTGCCGGTAGATCTCGGCCGGGAAGGTCTCGGTGCGATCGAGCTCGGCAGCGGCGGGCCTCACGACGTCCTCGGCAAAACGCCTGCTGGTGTCGCGAATCTGCTGGTATATTGCGGCATCCTGAAGTGGAGCATGCATGGTCTCGCCTTTCGGCTGCGAGCGTCAGGCTACGCCTTTGAGTGGCAGCCAAGTCAGCTTGGGGTGACAACTGCTGACATTCGAATACCGGAATTCGCCGGTAGAGTCGTGCCCTTCCAGAGAAGGAAGATAGCTTGGTTGCGGCCGCTCCAATCGTTCTGGTGCGGGCCGTTTATACTACGGTCTCGTGAGGTCTTGCGAATGGGGGCACAGTCGATGATCGTCGGAATGCGGAAAAACCTGCTCGTCGTGACACCCGATGAGAGTAGCGAACGCGACCTCGCCGGCTGGCTCGCCGACCATGCGGGACGAGTATTTCGATTGCGCGAGGTCAAGGGGGGCGCCGCTTCCTTCCACTCGCTCGGGCCGGAAGACGAGGCGTGCCGTCTGCCGATCAATATTACGTCGCGCTCGCCGATCCCGCTCAAGCTGATCTCGATCTTTGCCCACGCGCCGTTCGTTCTCGACGGGCAGGATTATGCGAGCGTGGAGGGCTTTTGGCAGGGCTTGAAGTTTTCCCGACCAAGCCGATCGGCGGCGCCTTGCGGCTCTTCACGGCAGCGCGGCCAAGGATGCCGGCTTCTACGCGCCGGCCTCCGATACGATCGACTTTTCCGGGCAGGCCGTGCGGGTCGGCACCTGGGATCACTGGCAGTTCATGGAACGCGCCTGCCGGGCGAAATTCGAGCAGAACCCGGCGGCGCAGGATGCGCTGTTGGCAACCGGCAACCGCCCTCTCGTTCATCAGATGCGGCGCGACAGCCGGACCATCCCCGGCGTGATCATGGCGGATATCTGGATGCGCATCCGCGTGGCGCTGCAGAGGAAGACCAGGTGAATTCTTCCGGCTTTTCCGGTTTCCGATCGCTCGTCAACCTCTATTCCAGCGAGGTGGAGGCCTGTCGTCGCGGCAGGGCAGTCCCTGCCGCCAGCAAGAACCAACCGAGAAAAATGTACCAGGCTGCGTTGTCCGGGTTGCGCCCGAGAATCGGGAGAGAAATCGGAAGTGCTGACAGTACTCCCGCCAGTGCCAAGCATCCGGCCACGAGAAACAGAGCGATGTTCGGTGCGCGCAGGCCCATTTGAAACCTCCCGATGTGTTCCCTGGTAGCTTTGGGAGAAGTCGGTAATCGCGTGCTTAACAGCACGACCTTATTGGTTTGTACGTCCGGAATTATCGCCGTCACGGTCAACGATGGGTGGTCCATTGAATTAAATATGTACTGACTGATGGAAGCTGCGAAAATGGCAGGCTCGGGCTTGATCGGAACCGCAAGGCAAAGTGAAACCAACTCCCATCCCGAGCCCTTACGCGCCCGAGCATGGCGACGCCTTCGAGGAACTGGTGCGCTGGCTGCGCCGGACGGAGGAGTGGCGCCATGTCGACCGCGAGGTCGATATCCGCCTGACCAGGTTATCGGCGAACGGAGACGTCGGATGAGAAGGAAGCGCGAAAAAGTCGATCTCCCGGTAGCCGCCGTCCGACGCTACCTCGAGCCGGGCCCCATCGTCCTGGTGTCCTCGGCCTGGCGGGAGGAGCGCAACATCATGACGCTCGGATGGCACACGGTGATGGAGTTCACGCCGTCATTGGTGGGCTGCATCATCGCCAGCAGCAACCACAGCTTCGAGCTCATCCGGCGCAGCAGGGAGTGCGTGATCAATGTTCCGGCGGCGAGGCTGGTCGACGAGGTCGTCGGCATCGGCAACTCATCCGGTGCGACGATCGACAAATTCAAGGTCTTCGGGCTGACGGCGGATCGGGCACAGCGGGTGGGCGCCGCCCTGATCCGGGAGTGCCATGCCAACTTCGAATGCAGGCTGAAGGATGCGAGCCTGATCGGCCGGTACAACTTCTTCATTTTCGAGGTCGTCAAGGCCCATGTCGCGACCTCGCCGAAGCGGCCCGCGACCCTGCATTACACGGGCGACGGCGTCTTCATGGTGTCCGGCAAGGTGATCAGCCGGCGCTCCCGTTTCAGGCCGGAGATGCTTTAGCCGGACGCAGGTCTGGTTTTCTGCTGCGCAATGTCAAAAGACATACCAAAGTTATTTGCTGAATGTCGGGTATGAGTTTGTACAGCCGCCGACATGTGATTTGATTGTGGAGTGTGCCTTTCACCGCTCCGGAAGTGTTATGTCCACCATCAGGTCCGACGATCCGCGGCGGCAGGATAACCCCCTGGGATTGCCGATCTGCCGGCAGTGCGGACGACTGATGTCGATCAGTCGCGTCGAGCCGGATCCGCTCGACGACGACGGTCCGGAGATGCAGACCTTCGAGTGCACCGATTGCGGCAGCGTGGTGACGCGCTCGGTTCCGCTGCACCGCAGGAGCTAGCGCCTGTCCCGTTGAGGTCGAGCCGGCCCTGCGTCATGTGCCGTGCTCGCCACCGCCATCCACGCCCCCGTTCTATCCGGGGCCTGCTCGACGCGTTCAGCCGGCGGGTGATCGGCTGGGCCTTGGACCTGCATCTGCGGGCGGACCTCGCCACGGCCGCCCTGACGATGGCGATCGCGGCGCGTCGGCCGGCGCCCGGCAGCCTGGTGCATCACTCCGATCGCGGCGTGCAGTACGCTTGCCGCGAGTACGCCGCCCTGCTGGAGGCGCACAGCATCCAGCCGAGCATGAGCCGCGTCGGCAACCCTTACGACAACGCCCAGGCGGAGAGCTTCATGGAAGACACTTAAGCACGAGGAGGTCGACGGACGAGACTATCGCGATCTCAATCACGCCCGCGAGACGATCGGCGCCTTCATCGAGGACATCTACAATCGTCAGCGGTTACACTCGGCACTGGCCTATCGACCGCCCATCGAGTTCGAGGCAAGCTTGCAATCCGCTATCCCGCGGCAACGTCCGGCAACGCTCGACGCCCCTCCAATTGCCAGAGCAGACCACCCATGATGTCCAACCACCAGGCTCTGGTTCACCAGGGGGATGGGCGCCATCCCCCGCTCCGCCACCGTCGCTCGCCAACCGGGCGAGCGAGCGACGGTGGCTCCGGGGGGATGGCTTCGGCCTTCCTCCAAGCGTGTAGGAAAGATACAACCGCTGTCGCTTGTTTCCGTGTCTCAGCACAGGGGTGCAGTCCACGGGTGGACTGCCGGACAACGGCGGGCCTGCTGATACAGGAGAAATACAGGTGCCGGCCGCCGGCCGGACGCCTGCAGGAGCAAGCCGGATACAAGCCGGGGAGCCGGCCGGCGATCAGGCACCGGGCGAGCCGGCAACAGCGGGCCTGATGATACAGGACAGATACAGGTGCGCACGCCGGTGCATGTCCGACCGCGGCCGCCGCGAGCAAGCGGGGAGGCAAAGCTGCCGCGCCCGCCGGCGTCCCTTGCAAGAACAAGGCGGATACAAGCGCCGCGAGGAGGTTCCCCGGGGTTCGGACGCGCCGCTGGGCGATGGATGCCGCAGCGGCACAAGAGGACCGGACGATTGCAGAATCAAGCCGGATACAAGCGGGATCGTCTGGCGGTCCGCCAGCATGTGAGGCCGCCCCGTGGCCCGCCGCCGGGCTCGCGCAGGGGTCCGGCGCGGCGATGCGCGGCACCCGGTCGAGGATGCCGGCTGATTGAACGCGACCCGCGCAAAACCTGTTTCCCCGGAAAGGCACGCGCTCTATAGACAAATCGGGGCGCCCGGCGTCACACGGGTGTCATCCTCGCCACAGCAAGACGGAGGGGCCGGCAGTCGGGGCGGTGCGGGTCCGGTTCGTGCGATGATGTCCGGAGGGGTGGCCGCATGGTCAACTATTTCTCGCTGCCGCTCACGGCGCGGCGCGCCCTGGTGCCGAACATCTGGGACGTCGTCGCGTTCTCCCTGATCATCGCCGGTTTCGTCCTGATCGCCCACGAGGCGCAGGTCACTTCTCAGCCGCTGGCGGTGATCGACGCCACCCCGGTCTCGCTCGATCCGAAAAACCTGCCGGACTATGCGCTGCGCACCATGATGCGCATGCTCGCGGCGATCCTCTGCTCGCTCGCCTTCACGCTGACCTACGCGACGCTCGCCGCCAAGAGCCGCCGCGCCGAGCTGGTGCTGATCCCGATCCTCGACATCCTGCAGTCGGTGCCGGTGCTGGGCTTCCTGTCGTTCACCGTGGTGTTCTTTCTCGGCCTGTTTCCCGGCCGCGTGCTCGGCGCGGAGTTCGCGGCGATCTTCGCCATCTTCACCAGCCAGGCCTGGAACATGACGTTCAGCGTCTACCAGTCGCTGCGCACCGTGCCGGAGGACCTCGAGGAGGCGGCCAGGAGTTTTCGGCTCACGGCGTGGCAGAAGTTCTGGCGGCTCGACGTGCCGTTCGCGATGCCGGGCCTGGTGTGGAACGCCATGATGTCGATGTCGGGCGGCTGGTTCTTCGTGGTCGCCTCGGAGGCGATCTCGGTCGGCGACACCACCATCACGCTGCCCGGCATCGGCGCCTACGTGGCGATCGCCATCAAGCAGCAGGACCTGAGGGCGGTCGGCTATGCGGTGCTGACCATGTTCATCGTCATCATGATGTACGACCAGCTGCTGTTTCGCCCGATCGTCGCCTGGGCGGAAAAGTTCCGGTTCGAGCAGACCGCCGCCGACGAGGTGCCGCGCTCCTGGGTGCTCGACATGTTCCGCCGGGCCAGGGTGTGGCGGGTGATCAGCGCCCCGTTCGCGCGGGCCCTTCGCCGGGTCGCCGGCCTGCGCATCGGGCTGCCGGCGCCGGTCGCCACGTTCATGCGCTACAGCCAGAGCCCCCGCGTCGGCCGCGCCATCGACGGCGTCTGGCTGGCGCTGGTGCTGTTGGCGGCCGCCTACGCGGTCTGGCAGGTCACGGCGTTCGTCCGCACCGCGCTGTCGTTCGAGGACTTCCTCCATGCGGTCGCGCTCGGCGGCGCGACCTTCGCCCGCATCGTCGTCCTGATAGCGGTCGCCACCCTCGTCTGGGTGCCGATCGGGGTCTGGGTCGGGCTGCGGCCGCGCCTGTCGCAGAAAGTGCAGCCGATCGCCCAGTTCCTCGCGGCCTTTCCGGTCAACCTCGTATTCCCGGTCGTGGTCGTCGGCATCGTGCGGTTCGGGCTCAATTCCGACGTCTGGCTGAGCCCGCTGATCGTGCTCGGCACCCAGTGGTACATCCTGTTCAACGTCATCGCCGGCGCCAGCACGTTTCCCAGAGACCTCAGGGACGCCGCGGCGAATTTCCGCCTCAAGGGCCGGCAATGGTGGTTCAAGGTCATCTTGCCGGCCGTGTTTCCCTACTACATAACGGGAGCGATCACCGCGTCGGGCGGATCGTGGAACGCCAGCATCGTTGCCGAGGTGGCGACCTGGGGCGATACCAGGCTGACGGCGACCGGGCTCGGCGCCTACATCGCGCAGGCCACGGAAACCGGCGACTATCCGCGGATCGTGCTCGGTATTGCGGTGATGTCGCTCTATGTGGTGCTGATCAACCGCGTGCTGTGGCGGCCGCTCTACGACTTCGCCCAGCGCCGTCTGCGCCTGTCCTGAAGCTCACGATCGGGAACGCGATCATGCTCGAAACCATTCCCAAGCTGCCGTTGATCGAGGTCCGCGGGGTCTGCCAGAGCTATCCGCGCGACGGCAGCAACGATCTGATCGTGCTGGAGACCGTCGACCTGACGCTGCGCCAGGGCGAGATCGTCGGGCTGCTCGGCCGCAGCGGCTCGGGAAAATCCACCCTGCTGCGCATCATCGCTGGGCTCGCCACGCCGACCCGCGGCGAGGTCGTCTGCCATGGCCGCTCGGTCCACGGCCCGACGCTCGGCGTCGCCATGGTTTTTCAGACCTTTGCGCTGTTTCCCTGGCTCACCGTCCTGGAGAACGTCGAGCTCGGCCTGGAGGCGATCGGCGTGGAGAAGACCGAGCGCCGCCGCCGCGCGCTCTCCGCGATCGACCTGATCGGCCTCGACGGCTTCGAGTCCGCCTATCCCAAGGAGCTCTCCGGCGGGATGCGCCAGCGGGTCGGCTTCGCCCGCGCGCTGGTGGTGCATCCCGAGCTCCTGCTGATGGACGAGCCGTTCTCGGCGCTGGACGTGCTCACCGCCGAGACCTTGCGCACTGACCTGATCGACCTCTGGGTGGACGCCAGGCTGCCGATCAAGTCGATCCTCATGGTGACCCACAACATCGAGGAGGCGGTGCTGATGTGCGACCGCATCCTGCTGTTCTCGTCGAGCCCGGGCCGCGTCGAGGCGGAGTTCAAGGTCGACATGCCGCATCCGCGCAACCGGCTCGATCCGGTTTTTCGCCGGCTGGTCGACACGATCTACACAAGGATGACGCAGCGCAACGCCCGGATCGCGGCGCGCGCCGGCGCTTCCGTCGGGATCGGCATGCCGCTCACCCACGTGTCGTCGAACCTGCTGTCGGGCATGATCGAGGCGATCGCCGCCGACCCCTACAAGGGCAAGGCCGACCTTCCGCATCTCGCCGACGACCTGCAGATGGAGATCGACGATCTCTTTCCGATCACCGAAGCGCTGCAGCTTCTGCGTCTGGCGGAGGTCGAGCACGGCGACATCCAGCTCAGCGAGGTGGGCCGGCGCTACGCCCAGCTCGACATCGACGGCCGCAAGAAGCTGATGGCCGAGCACCTCCTGGTCTACGTGCCGATCATCGGCCTGATCCGCCGGGTGCTGGAGGAGCGCCCCACCCACCGGGCGCCGGCCTCGCGCTTCCGCGAGGAGCTCGAGGACTACATGTCGGAGGACCAGGCGGCCGGCACCATGAAGGCGGTCATCTCCTGGAGCCGGTTCGCCGAGCTCTTCGCCTACGACGAGCAGGCCCAGCAGTTCAGCCTGGAGAATCCCGCGTAGGATGGGTTGAGCGAAGCGAAACCCATCAATGCGCCGATGGGTCTCGCAAGCGCTCGACCCATCCTACGGTCCCGGTTCGGCGATCCGGTAGCCGATGCCCGGCTCGGTCAGCACGATCCGCGGATCGTCGGGGTTCTGCTCGATCTTCTGCCGCAGATGGCCGACATAGACGCGCAGATACTGCATGTCGCTGGTATGCGCCGGGCCCCATACGGCGGTGAGGATCTGCTTGTGGGTCACCACCATGCCGGCGTGGCGGGCGAGGAACGCCAGGAGCTCGAACTCCTTGGGCGTCAGCTTCACCTCGGCGCCGTCGCGCGTCACCTTGTGGCGCACGTGGTCGATCTCGATGCCGCCGACCTTGAGCAGCGGCGTCTCGGCGCGACGCTGCATGCGGTGGCGCAGCGCCGCCCGCATCCGCGCCATCAACTCCCCGATGCCGAACGGCTTGTTGACGTAGTCGTCGGCGCCGAGGTCGAGGGCGTCGATCTTCTCCGCCTCGCGGTCGCGCGCGGAGAGCACCACGATCGGCACGTCGGACCACTCGCGCACCCGGCGGATCACGTCCTTGCCGTCGCCGTCGGGCAGGCCAAGGTCGAGCACCACGATGTCCGGCACTTCTGCGGCGATGCGCTTGGTCGCCTCCGCCACGGTGCCTGCGGTCAGCACCTCGTAGTCGTTGGCAACGAGCGCGGGCTTGAGAAAGCGCAGGATCGCCGGCTCGTCGTCGACCACCAGGATGCGGACCTTGCCGGTCATCTTGTGTCCTGGCGGGCAAACGTCAGCACGATCCGGGTTCCGCGGCCGCCGGCGACGGGGCTCTCGGCGGCGATCGTCCCGCCGTGGGCCTGCATGATGCCCTTGGCGATGGCGAGACCAAGGCCGGTGCCCTGGCCGCCGTCGGCATGGGTCGCCGCGATCGGCGCGCCGCGCACGAACTTGTCGAACACATTTGGCAGCATGTCGGCGGCGATGCCGGGGCCGTCGTCGGTGACGCGCAGCGCCAGGCGGGCATCCTCGACGACGGCGTCGATGACGACGCGGGTGTCGGGCGGCGTGTGGGCGGCCGCATTGCCGACGACGTTGCCGAAGACCTGCTCGACCAGCGTCTCGTCGGCGCGCACCAGCGGCAGGTCGGCCGGCAGGTTGACGGAAAACTGCTGGGCGGCACCGCGGCGGCGCGCATTGCGCACCGTGCGCTCCACGATCTCCTTCAGGTCGATCCAGTCGCGCCGCACCTCCAGCACGCCGGCATCGATCCGGGTGATCGCCAGCAGGTTTCTCACCATCTCGTCGAGGCCTTCGGCCTCGCTCCGGATATTGCCGAGCAGGTCGCGGCGGGCGTCCGGATCGAGCCTGTCGCCATACTCGATCAGGCTGGTGGCGGAGCCGAGGATCGAGGCGAGCGGCGTGCGGAAATCGTGGGAGATCGAGGCGAGCAGGGTATTGCGCACGCGCTCGGTCTCCGCCGCGGTGCGCGCCGTCAGGATCTCGCGGCCGAGCGCGGCGCGCTCCAGCGCGGCCGCGGACTGGTCGGCCAGCGCATCGAGGAGCGCGCGCGCCTCGGAATCGAGCGGCGCCGCGCCGGGCGGCTGCGCCACGCCGACGACGCCGACGCGGCCGCGCGTGGTGCGCAGCGGCAGGAAGAACCACGGCACGGTCGGCAGCGTCGCGGTGTCGGCGCCGGCGGGCTCGTCATGGGTGAGCGCCCAGCGCGCCGCGGTCATGCTGGCCGGATCGAGGGCATCCTCCGGCGGCCAGGCGGCGCGCAGCGCGAGCTCGCCCGCGTGGTCGAGCAGCACCACGCTGGGACGGCCGATCGTGGTGTGGATCTCGGTGGCGGCGCCTTCGGCGACGTCGTCGAGGGTCGCCAGCGCAGACAGCTTTCGGGTGAACTCGTAGAGCCGGCGCGCCGCCCGCATCCGCTCCGCCGAGATGGCAGCCTGGTCGCGCACCCTTCCTGCGAGCGCCGAGGTCATCACCGCGATCACCAGGAAGATGACGAGGGCGAACAGCTCGTAGGGCTCGGCGACGGTGAAGGTGTAGATCGGCTCGATGAAGAAGAAATTGTAGGCGAGGAAGGACAGCACCGACGCATAGATCGCGGGCAGGATCCCGAAGGTGACGGCCGGGAACAGCACCGCCATCAGAAAGACCATCGACAGGTTGGGCAGCGGCGCCAGCGCGGTGATCAGCTTGCCGATCCCGACCGCCGCGGCGACCGCCAGCGTCGACCACACGTAGGGCATCACCCCGCGCGTCGGCCGGATCAGCGCGCGAAAGCGTCCGGCCGGGGACGGCTGCTCGCCGCGTCCGGTCACCAGATGGATGGCGATGTCCTCGGCGCGCCGCACCAACTCGTGCGGCAGCGACCGGCGAAACAGCTCGCCGAACGGTCCGGCCCGCGAGCGGCCGATCACGATCTGGGTCACGTTCTCGAAGCGGGAGAACCGCAACAGCTCGGCCGGGATGTCGGTACCGACCAGCGTCTTGGTCTCGCCGCCGAGCGTCTCGGCGAGCTTCAGGGCGTCGTCGATGCGGTGGCGTGCGGCATCGCCCAGCCGGTGTCCCGGCCGCTCCACCGTCACGGCAATCCACGGCGCATTCATCAGGTCGGCGAGACGCCTTGCGGTGCGCACGATGGTCGGCGAGATCGGATCCGGTCCGACGCAGGCGAGGATGCGCTCGCCGGCCGGCCACGGCCCCTCGATCGCCTGCGCCTGCATGCGCTCGACCAGATCGGCATCGATGCGCTCGGCCGCCCGCCGCAGGGCGAGCTCGCGCAAGGCGGTGAGATTCTGCGGCTTGAAGAAGCTTTCCACCGCGCGCGCCGCGGTGTCCTGGACGTAGACCTTGCCCTCGGCGAGCCGCTTGAGCAGCTCGTCGGGTGGAAAATCGACCAGCACGATCTCGTCGGCATCATCGAACACCCGATCCGGAACCGTCTCGCGGACGCGCACCCGGGTGATCTTCTGGATGACGTCGTTGAGGCTTTCCAGGTGCTGGATGTTGAGCGTGGTCCAAACGTCGATGCCGGCCGCCAAAAGCTCGTCGATGTCCTGCCAGCGCTTGGGATGGCGGCTGCCGGGCACGTTGGTGTGGGCATATTCGTCGACCAGCAGCAGGCCCGGCCGGCGGGCGAGCGCCGCGTCGAGGTCGAATTCGTTGACCATCAGGTTGCGGTAGACGACCGGCTTGCGCGGCAGGATCTCCAGCCCGTCCACCAGCTGCTCGGTCTCCCGCCGTCCATGGGTCTCGACCAGCCCGACGACGACATCGCGGCCTTCCGTCCGGGCGCTTCGCGCCGAGGTCAGCATCGCGAACGTCTTGCCGACGCCCGGCGCCGCCCCGAGAAAGATCTTGAGGTGGCCGCGGCCTTCCTTGCGGGCAAGCGCCAGAAGCGCGTCGGGCGAGGCCCGCTGGGTGTCGTCGGTGGCCATGAAACAAAACTCTCCGGCGGCAACATACGACCGAAGGGGCCCGGGCGCGAGATCGCCGATGCAGGGATCGCTTCCCGGGGTACGACCGCTTGCCCGATCCTGTCAGAGGTCCGCCGCGTCCAGCCGGCGCCGTGCTCCCCAGCGATCGAGAACCGCGGCCATCTCGCCGGCCACGAAGTGGCGGGCGCTGTCGACGTCGTAGCCGCCGGCCAGCAGGTCGTCGTAGTCGGTGAGCACGTGGCGGATATAGGCGACCAGCGACAGCCAGGCGGCCTTGTCGGGCGCAGCGGCCCGCAAGCCCGGACTGTCAAGCGCATGGTCGAGCACGGCACCGAGCTCGTGGCGCGGAATGCGCGGCACGAGCCGACGGATGGCCTCCTCGATCAGCGCGCGGCGGTTCAGGCAGATGGCCCGGGTCGGAATGGCAGGGACGTCATCCTACACCCATTTCACCCTCAGAGCGCCTTGCGGAACGTCAGGTTGATGCGGCAGCGCCCGGTGAGCGGGTCGTCGCCGTCGGCGAGCGGATCGATGCCGTGGAAGGCGAGCCGCGCAACCCCGCCCCACACCACCACGTCGCCGCTCTCGAGCCGGAACCGTCGCGGCGGGTCGCTGCGCCTGGCACCGCCGAACAGAAAAACCGCAGGCAGGCCGAGCGACACCGACACGATCGGTTTTGAGAAGTCCCGCTCGTCGCGGTCCTGGTGCAGGGTGAGCCTGGCGCCGGGCTCGTAGCGGTTGACCAGGCAACCGTCGGGGACAAAGTCGGCAAAGCCTGCCGCGTCGGCGGCACGCCGCGCAAGATCTCGAAAAATTTTCGGCAATGCCGGCCATGGTCGACCGGATTCCGGATCGACCGGGTCGTAGCGATAGCCGCGGCGGTCGGTGATCCATCCGGCGCTGCCGCAGTTGGTCATGGCGACCGACATCTGCTTGCCGCCCGGCGTCACCATGCGCCGGAACGGGGCTCTTGCCGCGATGTCGTCGACGGCGGCAACAAGCCCGGCGGCCGCGGTCGACGCAAAGCCTTTGAGCAGCACGGCGCCCTGGGCAAGCTGTTCCGACCCGCTGCGCGGCAGGTTGCCAAACAGATCGGCGGCGGGCGGAGACGACTTGGTCATTTGGCGTCGTGGAAGATCACTCCCAGCGTGAACCGTGCGCCGGAGCGCAGCCGGCTCACCCCGTGGCGCATGGTGACCCGATAAGGCCCGCGCGTACCCTGAACCGGCCGCTGGTTGACCGCGAAGATCACGCCTTCGCCCTGGCCGAGCGAAACCACCTCGGCGCGCGACTGCATGCGCGGGCGCTGCTCGGTCAGCACGAACTCGCCCCCGGCAAAATCCTGTCCCGGGGCGCTCAGCAGAAACGCCACCTGCAGCGGGAAGAACAGATCGCCGTAGAGGTCCTGGTGCAGGCAATTGTAGTCGCCCTGCGCGTAGCGCAGCAGCAGCGGGGTCGGCCGCCGCTGGCCGGCGCGGTGGCAACGGGCGAGGTAATCGGCGTGCCGCTCCGGGAAGTCGCCGTCGCGTCCCATGAGCTGCTCCCATTGGTTGGCGACGGGAGCGAGCCGCGGATAGAGCGCGGTGCGCAGACCCGCCACCAGATCGGGCAGCGGGTAGGCGTAGTACTTGTACTCGCCGCGGCCGAAACCGTGGCGGGCCATGACGACCCGGCTGCGAAAAGTCTCGTCCGCATCGTAGCCCGCGGCGAGGTCCTGACATTCGGACCGGGTCAGAACCGGCCCGGTCGTGGCCGAGCCGGCTTCGCCGAGCTCTGCCACGATCCGCGGCCAGTCGAGGCCCGCGATGCGCTCGGCGATCGCCGGCGCCGGGCGGGTCGCAATGCGGGCGACCGTGCTCATGCGCGTTTCCGCTTCTCGCTCTCGATGAGGCGCCGCTTGCGCTCGACGCCCCACCGGTACCCGGCGAGCCGGCCGTCGGAGGCGGTGACCCGATGGCAGGGAATGGCGATCGCCAGCGGATTGGCCGCGCAGGCGCCGGCGACGGCCCGCACGGCCGCGGGATTGCCGAGCCTCCTGGCGACCTCGGCATAGCTTGCCGTCTCGCCGGGCGGGATCGCCCGCAGGATCTCCCAGACCCGGCGCTGGAAAGCGGTGCCGCGGATGTCGAGCGGGAGGCCGAGCTTTCCCGCCTCGCCCGGCTCGTCCACGATGCGAACGATCGCCGCGACCCAGTCGGAGAACGCTGCGTCAGCGGGTTCCAGCTCCGCCCGCGGAAAGCGCCGCCGCAGGTCCTCGACCAGCGGTCCGCCATCGTCGCCGAGCGTGATCGCCGCAACGCCGCGATCGGTGGCGGCCACCAGGACCCGGCCGAGCGAGCTTTCGCCGACCGCGTAGCGGATGGTTTCGCCCTTGCCCCCGGTCCGGTAGGCGGTGGGCGTCATGCCGAGCATCTTTGGCGCCGCTTCGTAGAACCGGCCGGACGAGTTGAAGCCGGCCTCGTAGATCGTCGGCGTCACCGCGGCGCCCGACGACAGCTGGTCCTGCACCCGGCGTTGCCGCTGGGCGTCCGCATAGGCTTTGGGAGTGACCCCGGTGACGCGCTTGAAGGTGCGGTGAAAATAGGCCGGGCTCAGGCCGGCTGCGGCGGCAAGCGCGCCAAGCGGCACCGTGTCCTCGGCCTGCTCGATCGCCCGGCAGGCGCGGGAAATCATCTCGGCCTCCCGGTCGGCGCGTGGCGCGAGATCCGGCCGGCAGCGCTTGCAAGGGCGGAAGCCGGCGCGCTCGGCGTCGCCCGGCGTGGCGTGGAACGCGACGTTCTCGCGCCGCGCCGGCCGTGCCGCGCAGGACGGCCGGCAAAAGACCCCCGTCGTCGCCACCGAGTAAAGAAAGTGCCCGTCGGCGGCCGGGTCGCGCCGGCGCACCGCCTCCCAGCGGGCAGCGTCGGTGGAAAAGCTTCCGGACTTCGCCGGACTGGGGCGTCGGTCGGTGTTCACCATCGCATCCATGACATATCGCCTTTGTGTGTCGGTTGTCGCTGATGGGCAACGTAAAGATCGAAAAGAGCCCGCACACTCCGGGTCTTGCGCCGCAATCGGGAGAAAAATCGGCTACCGGCTCGTCGCCTCGGCCTGCGGGCGCGACGGGCAGTCGGGCCGTGGCGTCGCGCCGCGGCGTTCCGGCGGAACGCGGCAATTGTCGACGCGCTGCTGGTCGGTTGCCTTGTCGGAGAGCCGCTCCTTCATGGTCTGGGCGGCCGCATCGAGGGAGCCCGCGAGGACCAGCGCGATCGCGGCAAGCGGCGCAAACATCCATCCCGATCGCTTCATCATGACGGTCTCCTTCGAGCACGCGGTTGGGGGCAGCCCGCCGCGGCTGGCCGAGCATGCCGGGAGCCGGCGCCCCGGACACTCCGATTGTTGCGTTCCAATCCGCCGCCGCGGCGCGGTCACGGCCTTTTGAGCCGCGAGAGCATCGGACTGGCCGGGAATAACCGATGTCCCTCGGTGTACTATCCGGAGGCAAAACATAACGATGATCAACGACATTTCGGGAGGCTCACGATGAATCGCAAGATCTTGTCCGGCGCCGTTGCGGCGGCGGTGACGCTGATCGCCTCGGGCGCGATGGCGCAGGATACCGTGCGGGTGCGCGGAACCATCGAGCGGGTGGACGGGCCGACCTATGTGGTCAAGTCCCGCGACGGAACCGAGCTCAAGATGACGCTCGCCGACAACGCGACCGTCGTGGCGCTCGTCAAGGCCACGCTCGCCGACATCAAGCCGGGCACCTTCATCGGCGTCACCGGCCTGCCGCAGGTCGACGGCAGCCAGAAGGCCGTCGAGGTGCACATCTTCCCCGAGGCGATGCGCGGGACCGGGGAGGGGCACTATCCCTGGGATCTCCGGCCGCAGAGCACGATGACCAACGCCAATGTCGAGCAGGCGGTCACCGGGGTCGACGGCCCGACGCTGAGCGTGAAGTACAAGGACGGAGAGAAGAAGATCACGGTTCCGCCGGATGTTCCGATCGTCATCTTCGCGCCGGGCGACCGCGCCGACCTGAAGCCGGGGGTCAAGATCTTCGTGTTCGCCGCCAAGAAGCAGGCGGATGGAAGCGTCCAGGCGCCGCGCGTCAACTACGGTCGCGACGGCGTCACGCCGCCGATGTGAGGGTCAGGCGGCCGGATTCTCGGCCGGGAGGTCGCCCGGCGAGGCTTGCATGCGCGTCCGGGACGGACGCGCATGCGGGTCACATGCCGATCGCCAGATAGATTGCGATGGCAAGCCCCAGCAACACGGTGACCAGCACCTCGTGTTGCATCTGGCCTTCCCGATGCCGACTGTCCACGCGCATGGTTCGCGCCCGTGCCGTTCTCCCCGTGCGTGACGACATCCTGCCTGGGCATTCGTAACGGCACCATGGCCGAACCCGCTCCAATTCGACCGGCCAAATCCCCTCAAATTTAAATCATGATGAGAGCGGTGACGCTGCGCCCGGGCGATCCGTACGCGACGGCGCTGCGCTACGGTCAGTCGTCCCGGTTGATCTCCATGACCAATGTGCCTCGTCGCAGCGTGACGATCCGGGACGGGTAGAGACGCGCCGCGGCCTCGAAGGCGCTGAACGCGACGGCGCGATGGCCCGCCCGCGCGATCAAATTCTCGACCTGCGTCCCCGTCTCGTCCCATTGCTCGATCTTGAAGGGCAGGATCTCCGATTGGTCGTTCATGTTCGGCCTCCCTTGTTATTGACCGGGAGCTATCGCGGGCCTGGGGCGAGAATGCGGACGCGCGGGCTTACGCCGCAACATGGTAAAGAGTCTCGGGCTCGACCGGCCGATTTTCGTGACAATCAGCGGGGGCGGCTCCCGCCGCTGCAATCCCGAAGCTGAGTTCGTCAGGCGCGTGCAACCTGACGTCGCCGGCGCCGCGCCGTCAAAGCGAAATAACTGCGATCTGTGAACAGCTTCATACTGCCTCGCCGTGCCCGCGGATATCGAGGACGTCATCGTGGTTGACCAGATCGGAGAGAAGATGCCCAAGCGGGATCTCACCGGAATCAGGCGCGACGATCTCAGCACCGTGTGGTGGAAGGCCGAGCGGTCGCGGGGCGTGCTGCTCCGGCTCTACCTGCGCATCGGCAAGCGCAGGGTCAGGCGATTGCTCGGCGGGCTCACCGGGCCGGGCGGCGTGGCGAAAATTTCGGCGATCACCGGGGCTCGTGCCAACCGCGCTTCGCCGAGTTGAGGGGGCTGCCTTCACGCGTCAAACCATCCAACCGAAAGGTACCGACCATGTCGATCAGAGAGTGGCAAGCCGACATCCGAGGCAGGGAACATGATCGTCGCTGGCGCGAACCGGACGCCACAAGGCGCCTTGCCGGCGGGCTCGACCTCAATCTCGTCGTGACGCTGGCGTTTGCGGTCGTCGGACTGTTGGCGTCGATCTGGCTGGGGACTTCGGAGGCTATTCAGCTCGCCGGCCTGTGGTGACGTTTCTGCATGAGCCCACGGATACGGAGCCATCGGAACTTCCGATGGCTCCGTCGTTGCCGAAATCCCGAAGGCAACGCGTTACGTTGTCGAGGCGGTCTCAGACGCCAACCGGTTCGCTCGTCGGCACCTCGGCCTGATGATCGTGCCCATGCTCGAGCCGGGGCGACGCCGGCAATTGCAGCACGGTGGCGCGCTGGCCTTCGCAGAGCCGCGTCACCAGCACGACCTTGCCGCCGGGAAACTCCAGCGCATCGTGATGCACGTTCGGCTGGTCGGTATTGACCTGGCGGAAGCGCGCGACCTTTTCGCCGATCTTGCAATTCGACAGGAAACCGAAGGTCGGGTCGCATTCGACATCGGACTCGAACGCGAGCTCGGTGCCGGGGAGCAGGCATACTGCCACCTGGGGATCTGCGGAGGCGGCGAAGCCCCGGGTGATCGAGTTGTTGAAAGCGGTCGAGACCAGCTTGTCTCCGACCTTGGCAGGTCGGCTGGCGACGTGATGCAGACTGTAGTCACACATGAACGCGGTCCTCCTGCTGCGAACAGCCGGGATGGTTGTTCTCCTGAGGCGAACGACATCAAGGCAAGTTGGTGTTCTTGTGTCGGCCACGCGGCAGCCGGCTCACAACGCCGTGAAGCGCTGAAGGCGGCGGGCGTTAACCGGATGCTGCATGGCAAAGCGTGAACGCGCGCCGCGCGGCGCAAGTTCCAAGAGCCGGCTGCCGCAGCCCGCCTTGCTGGCTGCGGCTTCCGGCTGCGTCGCCGACCGTTGTCGGCGACCGCCCCAACCGGTCTCCGATCCGGCGTCGCGACCTCGCGGTGGCGATCCCGCCGCCGGCAAAAATATTTCACGAAATCAGACCACTAGGATTCTCGACGACGCTTCGGTGCCGACGCTCGGGCGGCCCGTTTCCCGATCGCGGATGATCGATCGGGCGCCAGCGTCACGTCGTTCGGGGGGGCAGGCCGCCGGCCAAATCAGCCGCGTGCAGCCAATACCGGCCACCGGCCCGCCAGGGCTGACCCATAAACGCAAGCTATCCCGTAGAGCGAGCGGTCATTGCGTTTACGCGATAGCGGCAAAAATCACCGGCATCCGTCGATAAATCGTGTGGCTTCCAGCCTACTAATGTTGCAGCAATATCACAGTATCGCAATTTAAGCTTGCCGAGCAATTAATCAACTTGCACCCAACGGCACCTGATGCAAGCTAGGTGCGGGAGCGCGATTGGCTCGCGCTCCCGCCCCGCCTTGTGGGGCGGTTCCTCCCTAGACTTGGGGCCGCTTGCTTGTAAGCGGCTCTTTTTTTCAACGTACAGCCGTCTCATTCCCGACGCAAGCATCGTTGCGCCTTGGTTTGACGCGCAGAAACGTCATTTCGATCGCGTGGTGCTGTTTTGGTCGGAGCGCCGAGATTTGAACTCGGGACCCCCAGTCCCCCAGACTGGTGCGCTAACCGGGCTGCGCTACGCTCCGCCGTCGAGCCAATCGCGATGCTCTGACCGGCCGGACTGCAGGCGCAAGGCCGCGCGCGGGCCGAAGGCGATGTCCGGGGGTGCCGCAGGCAGACCGCTGCGCCGGCGCGCCCGGTACGGGCGCGACGCCGCCATCAGGCCCCACAGCACGCCGAGCAGCAGGAAGTAGTGGCGCCAGTGGTCGCTGTCGATGATGGCGCTTTCGGCGGCGACCGCCACGAAGGCCGCGTAGACCGCCTGGTAGGTCGGCTGCCAGGGCGTGCGCACGAACACGAAGCGCAAGCCCATGGCGACGGTGACCAGGGTGAGCGTCGAGATAGCGAAGCCGGCGAGCCAGCCGCCCGACATGAAGGCGTTGAGAAAGGCGTTGTGCGGGTCCTCGGGGAAATAGCTTGCGGAACTGCAGCGGGCCGATGCCGAGCGGCTGGTCGAGCGCCAGCATCGAAGCCGAGCAGGTGGCGGCCGAAGCGGCCGAGATGGCCGATGTCGTAGCTCTGCTCGAGGCTGGCGCGCTCCTTGAACAGGTCGGCGACCTGGTCGATCGACAGCAGCGCGGCGACGAAGGCAGCGAGCATCGCCAGGCCCGCCGACGGCGATCAGCACGATGCGCAGCCGCTCGTTCGCCGAGCGGCTGGTCACGAAGGTGCAGGAGCATCAGCAGCGATCGCGGCGAAGGCGAACTGGCCCCAGGCGCCGCGCGAGAACGTCGAGCAGCAGCGCCGCCGAGCATCACGGCAAGCAGCATGGCGCCGCTGCAGGCACTTGCGCAGCCGGCCGTCGAGCATGCGCTGCAGCGCCAGCAGGCCGGGCAGCACCAGGAAGGCGCCGAGCACGTTCGGATCGTTGAAGGTGCCGCGCGCGCGGCCGTAGAGCAGGAACAGGTCGGAGAGCGCCGCCGAACAGGTGGAAATAGGCCGACGATGGCGACGAGCGACGGCGACGACGCGCCGCCAGCAGGTAGCCGCGCATCAGGCAGATCGAGCCGCGCCTGCGTGTTGGTGCCGAGCATCGCGGCATAGAACACCGCGGTCGCCGCCAGATAGCCACGAGACCAGCACCCAGGTCACGGCGTTGCCCTGGTCGAGCACCTGCAGCACGGCGATCGCGTAGCCGATGTTGAGAAGGATCAGCAGCAGGACGAGCGGCACCAGCGCCGGCCGCAGCGTCAGCCCGGTGAGCGCGAAGAGCACGATCGCGAGCAGCGACGACGATCTCGTAGGGGCTCGGCTCGATGAACACGAAGGCGCCGGCAAAGCCCATCAGCCAGAGCAGCGCGCCGCGCAGGCGTCGCGCCGTCGGCATCCGCCGGCGGCGAGGCTCGGGACGAGACGCCAGCATGCGCCAGGATCACGCCTGTCGCCCGCGACGGCATCCACGGCGCGCGACGCCTGTCCGTCAGGAGGAGCGGTGCGCGCTGCGAAGGGCTCACATCAATACGCGTTCTCGGTCTTGGCGAGCGCGAGCGGCGTCATCGCCAGGATGTAGAGGTCGAACAGCACCGACCAGTTCTCGATGTAGTAGAGGTCGTGCTCGACGCGCCGCTGGATCTTCTCGTGGGTGTCGGTCTCGCCGCGCCAGCCGTTGATCTGCGCCCAGCCGGTGATGCCGGGCTTGACCCGGTGGCGGGCGAAATAGCCGTCGACCGCCTCGTCGTAGAGCCGGTCTTCCGCCTTGGCGTGGACCGCATGCGGGCGCGGGCCGACCAGCGACAGGTTGCCCTTGAACACGACGTTGAAGAGCTGCGGCAGCTCGTCGAGGCTGGTCTTGCGGATGAAGCGGCCGACGCGGGTGACGCGCGGATCGTCCTTGGTGCACGAGCTTCGACGGCGGTGGCGTCGCACTGGTCGACATACATCGAGCGGAACTTGTAGACCTCGATCAGCTCGTTGTTGAAGCCGTAGCGCTTCTGCTTGAACAGCACCGGGCCGCGGCTGTCGAGCTTGATGGCGAGCGCGATCAGCGCCATCACCGGCGACGGCAGCGAGCAGCAGCAGGCCGCCGACGATCTTGTCGAACAGCCACTTCATCACGACGTCCCAGTCGGCGATCGGCTTGTCGAACACGTCGAGCACCGGCACGTTGCCGATATAGGAATAGGAGCGCGGCCGGAAGCGCAGCTTGTTGGTATGCGCCGACAGCCGGATGTCGACCGGCAGCACCCACAGCTTCTTCAGCATCTGCAGGATGCGGCTCTCGGCCGAGATCGGCAGCGAGAAGATCACGAGATCGATGCGGGTGCGGCGCGCGAACTCGACCAGGTCGTCGACGGTGCCGAGCTTCTGGCTGGCCGGCGCATGACGATCGGGCGAGCGGTCGTCGTCGCGGTCGTCGAACATGCCGACGATGCGGACGTCGCTGTCCGGCTGCTTGTCGAGCGCGCCGATCAGCGCCGTCGCCGGCGTCGCCGCCGCCGACGACGACGGTGCGCCGGTCGAGCCGGCCTTCGCGGGTCCAGCGCCGCACCAGGACGTACAGGCAGAGGCGGAAGCCGACCAGCGCGATCAGGCCGACGACCCAGAATGCCGGCGAGCCAGACGCGCGAAAACTGCTCGCCGAGCTTGGCGAAGAACGCGATGGTGACCACGACAGGAACACGACCGACCAGGCCAGGATCAGCCGGGCGGACTGGCTGAACGGCGGCGGAAGGCGTGGACCTGATAGATGTCGGCGGCCTGGAACGCGAGAATCGCCAGCACGGCAACGCCGATCGCGGTCGCCGGGTAGTACCAGTCGAAGCCGTACACCGGAAACACGTAGGCGAAATAGATCCCGAGGCCGATGGTCGTGATCAGCGCGAACTCGATCATCCGCACGATGCCGGCGACCACGATCGGCGAATAGGCCGGCGCCAGGGGCTCGGCGGCCGCCAGCTTGGCGGCGGGCGACAGCTCGTGGCGCTTGCCCGGCAGCGGCGCCAGCGCCGACGATGCAGCGCCGGCGGGCGCGGCGTTGACGATGCTGCGGAGATCGAATTCGCTCATGACTGACGCGTCCCACTCGCGTTCCCCGCCGCCCGACTTGCGGATCCCCAGGCGGCCGGAACGCGTACTCGTACACACACTGTCGGCGCCGTCGCGCGCAGGCGCCCCGGCGTCTTCTTTCCGTCGGGTCAGGTCTAGCCGAAAAGTTTCAAGAAAAGCTTAGTGCACAGGTCAGGCGCGACCGGCGTGAGCCTTCGGCGTCCGTTTCGCACGATCGAGCGCCTCGCGATAGCCGGCCAAGACCTGCTCGGTCATGGCGTCGGCGGAAAAGTGCTCGCCGACCCGGGCCTGGAGCCGTCGCGCTGCCCCCTGCGCGGCGTCCGGGTCGTCGAGGGCGACCCTGGTCGCCTGCGCCAGCGCCCGCGGATCGCCGGGCGGGACGAGGCGGTCGGATTGCGGACCGAAAATCTCCGGAATCCCGCCGACATTGATGGCGATCAGCAGTGGGACCCCGGCCGCCGCAGCCTCGAGCACGATATAGGGCAGCGATTCGCGCGCGACGGCACCACGAGCAGCCGGCCGAGCGCGAAGGCTTGCACGCGCCGGCATGGCGCCGACGAAGCGGACTGCCCGCGAGCCCCGTGCCTCGGCCCGCGCGGCGAACGCGGCGGCGTCGGGTCCGGCTCCCACGATGGTCGCGCGTCAGCGGCCGGCCGGCGTCGCGAAGGACGCCGATGGCGTCGATCAGCACGTCGACACCCTTGAGATGGCGCAACTCGCCGACGAACACGATGTCGCTCGCCCCGGCGTCGCGCGCGATCGGCAGGAATTCTGCCTCCGCCACGCCGTTGTGGACCACGCGCACGAGATCGGCCTCGCCGATCTTGGCGCGTGAATGTGGTCCGGCCGAATTCGCTCTCGAACAGGAACAGGTCGGTGCGCCGCATCAGCATCCGCTCGAGCGTCAGATAGACCATGCCAGTGGGGCTCGCCCAGCTGAAATGCAGGCTGCCGCCGTGCGGCGTGTAGACCCGGATGGCGCCGGGTCGGCCGGTCAGCCGCGCATAGGCGCCGCCCTTGGCGCCATGGCCGTGGACGACATCGATGGCGTTTTCCCGCGCCTGGCGGGCGACCTCGCGGCAGGCGGAAAAGTCGCTGAAACCCGCGTGGCGGCTCATCGGCCGCGGGTCAGCCCGAGGACAAGGTCCGGCGCCAGCGCGGCAAACTCCGCCTCGGCTCGCGCGCCTCCGGTCGTCGCGTCGGCAACGATGCCGACCCGATGTCCGCGCGCGGCCTGGCCGCGCACCAGGTCGACGACGTGGCGAAACAGCCCGCCGACCGGCGAGCGCATCACGTGAAGGATTTTGAGGGGTTTTTCCGCCCCCGCCATGGCGTCAGAACCAGCGCTCGGTGACGATCACGACGTCGCCCGGACGCACCGGGCAGGTGGGCGGCACCGCGGCGTGAGTGAGCACGCCGTCGACCTGGCGGTTGATCTCAACCTGGTAGCGATAGGCCCGCGGCGTGAAGCCGCCGGCGATCGCCACCGCGTTCTCCACCGTCATGTCGGGAACATAGGGGAACTGGCCGGGCAGCGTGACCTCCCCGAGCACGAAGAACGGCCGGTAGAGATCGACCTCGACCGCGACCTTCGGATCGCGGATATATCCCTGCCGCAGCCGGGTGGTGATCGCCTGCCGCAGCTGCGATGTGGTCAGTCCCCGCGCCGCCACGGCGCCGATCAGCGACATGTTGATTTTTCCGCCGGCATCGACCGCGTAGGTACTGGTGAGCCCATCCTGGCCGAACACGACGACACGAAGCCGGTCGCCCGAATCGAGCCGGTACGGCTCCTCGGCATTGAAGGCGATCGCGATGGGTGCCGGACTGTGCGCGCATCCCGCCAGCGTGGCAGCAGCCAGGACAACAAGTATGAGACGACACAGCCGCATGACAACGTTCCGGACTCGGGACACACTGCGATCGAACCCGATTAAGGCCGCGTATGGTTAACAAAGCCTCTCTCCCGGACGGTCATCCCGACGATTAACGCGGCAGCAACCATAATTGTGTCTCATGGCGATGAGTTGATCGACGGTCGGGTAGGAGTTCGGTGATGGAAGTCGACGCGCAGCGAGGTCATGGGGATGCCGCACCCGCAACGGGAGCGGACGGCGAGCTCGAGCTTTCGGCGATCGGCCGGGCGCTGTGGCGAAAGCGCCTGTGGGTGCTGGTGCCGACCTTGGCGGTTGCCGTCGTAACGGCGATCGGCGTCAACCTGATCACCCCCAAATACCAGTCGGAAGCGCGAATCCTGATCGAGGGTCGCGAGAACGTCTTCCTGCGCCCCGAGGCGGAAAAGGCCGAGCGGGCCGCCGCCGCCGTCGATCAGGAAGCGGTGACCAGCCAGGTCCAGCTGGCGCTGTCGCGGGATCTGGCCCGGCAAGTGATCAAGCAGCTCAAGCTCGGCGAACGGCCGGAATTCGATCCGGTCCTGCGCGGCACATCGCCGATCATCCAGGTGCTGCGATTGTTCGGGCTCGCCAAGGATCCGCTGAAGATGACCGCCGAGGAGCGGGTGCTCGAGGCCTATTATGATCGGCTCTCGGTATTTCCCGTGGAGAAGTCGCGGGTTATCGCCATCGAGTTCCAGTCGGCGGATCCCGAGCTTGCCGCGCGTGTCGCCAACGCGATCGCCGAAGGCTATCTCGGGCTCGACCGCTCGGCGCGCCAGGATCAGACGCGCGCCGCCGGCCGCTGGCTGTCCGGCGAGATCGAGGTGCTGCGTCAGAAGGTCGGCGAGGCCGAGGCCAAGGTCGAGAACTTTCGCGCCAAGACCAATCTGTTCATCGGCACCAACAATACGAGTTTGTCGAATCAGCAGCTGGGAGAGGTCAATTCGCAGGTCGCGGCCGCCCTCTCGCAGAAGGCCGATGCCGAGTCGCGGGCCAAGTTCATTCGCGAGCTGCTGAAATCGGGGAAGTCGCTCGAGTTCGGCGGAATTCCTCAACTCGGAGCTGATCCGTCGGCTTTCCGAGCAGCGCGTGACCTTGCGGGCGCAGCTCGCCGAGCAGTCCTCGACCCTGCTCGATCTGCATCCGCGCATCAAGGAGCTCAAGGCGCAGATCGCCGATCTCGACGCCCAGATCCGCAGCGAAGCCGAGAAGCTGGCGCGCTCGCTGGAGAACGACGCCAGGATCGCGGGAGCCCGGGCCGAGACGCTCGCCGCCAATTTCGATCAGCTCAAGCGGCAGGCGGCATCGACTAACGAAAAGGATATCGAGCTGCGCGCGCTCGAGCGCGAAGCCAAGGCCCAGCGTGATCTCCTGGAATCCTATCTCGCCAAGTATCGCGAGGCGACGGCGCGCGACAGCCTGAACACCATGCCGTCCGACGTGCGCATCATTTCGCGCGCCGCGGTATCCAACACGCCGCACTTTCCCAAGAAACTGCCGATCGTGCTGATCGCCACGCTGGCCACCCTGTTCATCGCGGTCGGCGCGATCACCACCGGCGAGTTGCTGGCGGGCCAGGGCCATACCGATGCCGCCACGCGGGTCGAGCCTGCGGTCGCCGGGGAGGCGCCGGCACAAGCGGTCGCGCCGGAGGCGGAGCCGGCCGGCACCCAAGCGGCCGCTCCTCTCGAGGCCGCCAGTGGCGACGAGCCCGCACCGGTCGCGCCGCCGGCCGCGCCTGTGGCGCGCAACCCGGCGGCGCCACACAACTCGGTCGCCGAGATCGCATGGCGACTGCGCGAGGCCGATGCCGGCGACCGGCGCGTCGTAGTCGTGGGCGCCAGCCGCAATGTCGGAACGACGCTCACCGCGATTGCGCTCGCCCGCTCGCTGGCCGAGGCGTCGCGCGTGGTGCTGGTCGACCTCGCGCTCCGCGCACCCAATCTCGCGGCCTTCGCCATTGACCGGGCCGGACCGGGCGTCACCGATCTGGTGCGAGGCGCTGCGTCGTTCGGTCAGATCATCACCCGTGACCGCGACTCGCGCGTCCACATCGTGCCGGCCGGGCGGATCGCTGCCGACAACGCCGCGATCCTGGCATCGGATCGCCTGCAGATCGCGCTTGCCGCGCTGGGGCAAGCCTACGATCACGTGGTGATCGACGGAGGCGCCGCCGGCGAGGCGATCGAGCCGATCGGTCGCACGGCGAAGCGTGCCGTGCTGGTGGCGACCGGCGTTGCCGCGGATGCGGTGGCGGCGGCCGGCGATCGGCTGATCGCATCGGGCTTCACCGATATCACGGTGTTTGCCGGCGTTCCGCCGCAGCCCAATTCAAACCATTCGACGGCGCAAGCCGCCGCCTGATGCGCCGCACAGTCCTGCTTGCATCGAATCACGACGACCAATGCCGGCAAATGGATCGACGTGAGCGAGAGGTGGCTTAACCAGTGGTTCTTCGCGCGCCCAGGATTCGGCGCACGGCCTGAAGCCTGCCCCACAAGGCTGGCGAGCGCTTGATCCGGCGCTTCATGGCGAACTGCAGCCGGCAGGCGGATGCCGCCAGGCGCCCGATCGGGGTCAGCGGCAGAAAGCTGTCGAACAGCGGCTCGGGCTGGTCGCAGAACAGCCGCTTGAAGCTCGCCTCGCCGACGCCGAGATCGAACGTCGTCAATCCGCGCTCGCAGCACATCCGCACCAGGTTGAACAGCAGGAGCTGTCCGGGGCTTTCGTGCGCGAGCTCGTCGCGGGTCATCGAGTTGAACGTCGCGCAGAACCGGCCGTTGCGCACGATCCCCGCATAGGTCGCCAGAATCGCCTCGCCGACCGAGAGCGCGTAGAGCTCGATTGCCGGTCGGCCGTCGCCGAGGCGCTCGGTCGCCGCCGTCGTGATGAACTCGCGCATGCCGGGTTCGGCGAACGCGTCGGCAATGCCGAGCTCCGCCATGCGCTGGGCCTTCTGGGCAAAGAACGTGTCGAGCACACGGTCCGCCTCGTCCTGCGTCTCGACCCGCCAATAGCGCACCGGTCCATCGGCCGCGAGCGCACGTTGCTTCTTGCGCAGCTTCTTGCGCTGCGGCGCGCTCAGCCGGGCGACCGCGAGCGCCTCGAAGTCGTCCGTCAGCGAGCCGCGATAGCCAAAGCTTGGAGAGGGCTGGTGCGGCAGGGCAGCGAAGGGATTGGCCATGCCGTCCCAGCTATGCGGCTGGTTGGTCAGCACGAGCAGATCGAGGTTGGGGGCCGCTGCGGCGACCGGTTCGAGGATCGCGTCGATGCCGGCCGGACCGACGTGCTCCATGGCCTCGCGGCTCCACAGGCCGAAGTTGAAGTTGGCATGCTTGCCGCCGAGCCAGCCGGCAGTGCCCAGAGGTCCGCGACGGCTGCGACCGAACGGCAGCAGGAACAGCGGGCTGCCCCGCGCGTTCGTCCCGACGACGAGGAAAGGGGTGATGCCACGGCGCGCTCCGACATGGCGCTGCCAGGGCGCGATGAAGTCGTAGCGCTGATAGGGAGTAGATACCGCGCCGCGCTCTTCCAGCCCGCGCCAGATCGGCTCGGCCGCCGCCAGGTCGTCGAAGACGTCGACGCGAGCGAGCGGACCGGCTCCGGGGCGGGTCGAGGTCGCGTCGGCACCGGTCGCCGTGCGCATGAAGGCGTTCATCCGACCATCCAGCGGCTCCTGGCGACGGCTGTCATGCCATTTTCCGCCGGGAGGGTCGCAAACAATCCTCAAGAAAGCGTTGGCGTGGTTAAGGCGGTTGGTGCCGGGATCCGGAAGCCTTCCGACTTTCTGCCACGACGCTATATTGCACGGACCGGCCGACCAGGTCGGGCGATTCGCTGCTTCACGGTTCCTCAACAAAACTCCCGGCATGGTCCCGGGGGCTGCAAAGAGGGGGACGACTTGGCCGCGATGAAACAGGCGATCCTGCGTGGCGGGCTCGAAGCGCTGTACTTCACCGGCGGGCATTACTGGCTGCGCCCGCTGGTCGGCGGCGTCGGTGCGATTCTCACCCTGCATCACGTCCGTCCGCCGCGTTCCCAGGCTTTTCAACCCAATCGGCTGCTCGAGGTCAGCCCCGGCTTTCTCGAGGCGGCGATCAAGCGCGTGCGCCGGTCCGGCCTCGACCTGGTGTCCCTCGACGAGATGCATCGCCGCCTGGTCGCCCGGGATTTCTCCCGGCGGTTCGCCTGCTTCACCTTCGACGACGGCTACCGCGATATCCTGACGTTCGCCTGGCCGGTTCTGCGCGAGCACGAGGTGCCGTTCGCGATCTACGTCCCGACCAGCTTTCCCGATCGGCTGGGGGAATTGTGGTGGCTGGTGCTCGAGACGGTGATCGCCAGGAAGGACCGCGTCGGGCTGGTGATGAACGGCGAGGATCGCCGGTTCGATTGCAGCAGCGTCGAGCACAAGCGCGATGCCTATGAGGCGATCTATTGGTGGCTGCGCAGCCTCGACACCGAGGAGGAGTTGCGCGCCGCGGTTCGCGACCTCGCCGGGCGCTACGACGTCGATATTGCGACCTTCTGCGAGGAGCTGTGCATGACCTGGCCGGAGCTGTTGCAGCTCGCCTCCGACCCGCTGGTCACCATCGCGGCGCACACCGTCAACCACGTGCGGCTGACCAAGGTGCCCGAGGCCCAGGCGCGCTCCGAGATGCAGATGAGCGCCAGCGTGATCGAGGCCGCCCTCGGTAAGCGGCCGAGGCATCTGTCCTATCCGGTCGGCGACCGGACCTCGGCGGGTCCGCGTGAATTCGCCATCGCCCAGGAGCTCGGTTTCGCAACCGCGGTGACGACCCGTCCGGGCGTGCTGTTTCCCGAGCACCGCGATCATCTGACGGCGCTGCCGCGCATCAGCCTCAACGGCGAATACCAGCAGCCTCGCTATGTGCGCGTGCTGGTCTCGGGCGCCGCGACCGCCATGTGGAACGGGTTTCGCCGGGTCGATGCGGCGTGAGCCGGGTCAAGCTCATCGGCTGCGATCCGGCCGCGACATCCAGCTGACCAGCAGCATGGCCGGCGGAACCCAGCCGAGGCCGGCCGCCAGATAGTAGATGCCCGCGACGAGGTGGTTGGCGGTGGTCAGCGCGACCTGGGCGAACGCCATGGCGCCGAGCGACCAGGCCACGACCAGGATCAGAAGCGCGATGGCGCCGATGAGCTTGCGCGTGCGGATTGGCATGTCAGGACCGCGACAGTTTCGTCGATTGCGAGGGGCAGGGCAGGTCTATATGGTCGGTGCCGCATCCTGCAAGCGCCGAACCCCTGCATGACGTCGCACGCCCCTTCGGAAATCCAGCGCCGGGCGGTTCGCCTCTGGCTCATGGCGGTCGCGGCGCTGATCTTTCTCATCGTGCTGGTCGGCGGCGCAACGCGGCTCACCGAGTCGGGCCTCTCGATCGTCGAGTGGCGGCCGGTGACCGGAACGTTGCCGCCGTTGAGCGCGGCGGAGTGGCAGGCCGAGTTCGAAAAATATCAGACGATCCCGCAATACCGGTTGAACAACCCCGGCATGAGCCTCGCCGACTTCAAGACCATCTTCTGGTGGGAATGGGGCCATCGGCTGCTGGCGCGGCTCGTCGGTGCGGCCTTCCTCCTGCCGTTCCTGTGGTTCCTCTGGCGGGGATGGATCGATCCCACCCTGCGGGCCGGTTTGTGGGTGCTGTTCGGCCTCGGGGCGCTGCAGGGCGGCGTCGGCTGGTGGATGGTGGCCTCGGGTCTTTCCGAGCGCACCGAGGTCTCGCAGTATCGCCTCGCGGCCCATCTCATTCTGCCCTGTCTGATCTTCGTCGCCACCATCTGGACGGCTCAGCGCCTGGTGCCGCACGGCGACATCCGCGCGCCCCTGCGCGCGCGGGCGGCAGCGATCGGCATCGTCGTAGTCGCACTCGTCCAGATCTATGTCGGCGCGCTGCTGGCCGGTCTGCGCGGCGGGCTTATCTACAACACTTGGCCGCTGATCGAGGGACGGTTCATTCCGCCGGCCGACGAGCTTGCCAGGCTCGCGCCGCTGTGGCGCAATCTGTTCGAAAACATTCTGACCGTGCAGTTCGATCACCGCATGACCGCGTACGCACTGCTGCTGCTGGCGGCGCTGCATGCGGCCGACGCATTGCGCGATCGCACATGGCGAGGGGCAGCCGGGGCGCTGGCGCTGCTGGGGGCGGTGATGGTCCAGGCAAGCATCGGCATCCTCACGCTGATCCACCAGGTCCCGATCGCGCTGGCGCTCGCCCACCAGGGCATGGCGATCGTGGTGCTGACGGTCGCAACCGTCCACGCCGAGCGGCTCGTGCCGGGAAGGCCCGAGCTTTCCGCGCGCGGCGCGATCCAGCCGTCGTCCGGAGCCCGGCGCGCCGCTTGATCTGCCGGCGCGAAAAATCCAGTTTGCGGGCACGCCGTGCGGCGGGCCGGGCAGGGAGCTTGTATCTTGATCGAGATTGCGCAGAGGGGGCGGGTCGCCGTCGTGACGATGGCCCATGGCAAGGCCAATGCCATGGACGTGGAGCTGTGCGAAGGCATTGCGCGCCGGTTCGGCGAGCTCGCTGCATCGCCGGTCCGGGCGATCGTGCTCACCGGACAGGGCAGGATATTTTCCGCCGGCGTCGACCTCGTCCGCGCGGTCGAATCCGGTCCCGACTATTTCGTCGGAATTCCTTCCCTGGCTGCGCATGGCGCTGGAGGCGGTGTTCTTCTGTCCGAAGCCGGTCGTGGCCGCGGTCAACGGTCATGCGATCGCCGGCGGCTGCGTGCTCGCGTGCGCCGCCGACAGGAGGTTGATGGGCCGCGACGCCGGCCGCATCGGCATCACCGAGCTTCTGGTCGGCGTGCCATTCCCGGTCGTTGCCCTCGAGATCATGCGCTTTGCCGCGGTGCCGCACCGCTTCGAGGAACTGGTCTTCGGCGCCGCGACCTACCCGCCGGAAGCCGGCCTCGAGCTGGGCCTCGTCAACGAGCTGGTCGACCCCGCTGACCTCATGGAGCGGGCAATTGCGGCGGCCGAAAAACTGTCAGAGCTTGCGCCGGACGCCTTTGCGCTCACCAAGCGGCAGACGCGGCAGGTCGCGGCCGACCGGATCGCCGCGGACGGCCCGCGCCACGACGGCGAGGTCGACCGCATCTGGCTCACCCCGGAAGCCGCCGGACGGATCCGCGACTACATCCTCCGCACCTTCAAGAAGGCCTGACCCCGCTCACGCGGCTGCCAGGCCCTGCTCGAGGTCGGCGATGATGTCGGCCTTGTCCTCGATCCCGATCGACAGCCTGACCACGTCGGGTCCGGCGCCGGCCTGCACCTTCTGCGCATCGGAGAGCTGGCGGTGCGTGGTCGAGGCCGGATGGATGATCAGCGAGCGGGTGTCGCCGATATTGGCGAGATGCGAGAACAGTTTTACGTTCGACACCAGCTTCACGCCGGCGTCATAACCGCCCTTGAGCCCGAAGGTGAACACCGCCCCGGCCCCGTTCGGCGAGTACTTCTTGGCGAGGTTGTGATAGCGATCGCCGGGCAGTCCCGGATAGCTGACCCAGGCGATCTTCTGATGGTCGGAGAGCCATTCGGCAACGCTCTGGGCGTTGTCGCAATGGCGCTGCATGCGCAGCGGCAGCGTCTCGATGCCGGTCAGGATGAGGAACGCATTGAACGGCGAGAGCGCCGGGCCCATGTCGCGCAAGCTGAGCACCCGGCAGGCGATGGCGAAGGCGAAGTTGCCGAAGGTCTCGTGGAGAACCATGCCGGAATATTCCGGCCGCGGCTCGGAGAGCATCGGATAGCGGCCCTCGCGCGACCAGTTGAAGGTGCCGCCGTCGACGATCAGGCCGCCGATCGAGTTGCCATGACCGCCCAGGAACTTGGTCAGCGAATGCACCACGATGTCGGCGCCGTGGTCGAACGGCTTGCACAGATAGGGCGTCGCCAAGGTGTTGTCGACGATCAGCGGCACGCCGGCGCGGCGCGCGATGTTGGCGATCGCCTCGATGTCGGTGACGACGCCGCCCGGATTGGCGATCAACTCGATGAAGATCGCCTTGGTCTTCGGCGTGATGCCACGCTCGAAAGTGGAGATGTCGTCGGGGTCGGCCCACACCACGTTCCAGCCGAAATTCTTGAACGAGTGATTGAACTGGTTGATCGAGCCGCCGTAGAGCTTCTTCGCCGCCACGAACTCGTCGCCGGGCTTCATCAGCACGTGGAACACCAGCACCTGTGCGGCGTGGCCGGAGGCCACCGCGAGGCCGGCGGTGCCACCCTCGAGTGCGGCGACGCGCTCCTCCAGCACCGCGTTGGTCGGATTGCCGATGCGAGTATAGATGTTGCCAAAACTCTGCAGGCCGAACAGGGAGGCGGCATGATCGACGTCGTCGAATACGAAGGAGGTCGTCTGGTAGATCGGGGTTGCGCGCGCGCCCGTCGTCGGGTCGGGCTGGGCGCCGGCATGGACGGCGAGCGTCGCAAAGCCGGGGGTGCGGTCGGTCATATCCGGTCCTCGCTGTAACGGGACCGGTCGTCCGGTCCGCTGATCGGGGGAACGCCTTAGCGCAAGAATGCCGGCCAAGTCGAGACGGTGTCGCGGGAGAGGCTATTTCCCGTCGGCCTTGATCTGCGCGCGGGTCGACGCATCGGTGGTTCCGCCGCTGAGCGTCGGTCGGTTGAGCGACATGCGCTGGACGCCGCGGCCGAGGATCTGCGCCCGTTTCGAGGTCAAGGTGCGCGAATTGACGCCGATCCAGCCGATTTCCGAGGACAGCCGGCCATACTCGATCTTCGGGCAGCGGTTCATGACGACCTTCATGCCGGCAGCTTCGGCAAGGCGCGCCGCCTCGTCGTTGCGCACCCCGAGCTGCATCCAGATGACCTGCGGGCGCGGCGCGAGGTTCACGGCCTCCTCGACGATCGGCACGGCGTGTTGCGCGCCGCGAAACATGTCGACCATGTCGACCGGCTCGGGGATGTCGGACAGCCGTGCGTAGACCTTGCGGCCAAGAATGTCCTTGCCGGCCTGACCGGGATTCACCGGGATCATGTTGTAGCCGCGCTCGAGCAGGTATTTGAAGGCAAAATAGCTCGGGCGGTTGTCCTTCGGCGAGATGCCGACCATGGCGATCGATTTGACCGTGTTCAGGATCCCGCGGATGTAGCTGTCCGGATAGTTGTCGTGGTTCATCTCATCCATGCTCAGCGGTCTTCCCAGCGCGGCGCGCGCTTGTCGATGAAGGCGTTGATGCCCTCCTCGGAGTCCCGCGCCATCATGTTCTCGACCATGACGGCGGAGGCGTAGCGGTAGGCTTCGCCGAGATCCATCGTGCGCTGACGATAGAACGCCTCCTTGCCGATCTTGACGGTCAGCGCCGACTTGGCGGCGATCTTTGCGGCGAGCGCCAGCGCCGCAGCGCGCTCGGTCCCGGGCGGGACCACGCGGTTGACGAGCCCGATGCGGTAGGCGTCGTCCGCCGAGATGCTGTCGCCGGTCAGGAGCATCTCCATGGCGTGCTTCGCGGCGACGTTGCGCGTCAGCGCCACCATCGGCGTCGAGCAGAACAGCCCGATATTGACGCCCGGCGTGCAGAATGCCGCGGCCGACGAGGCGACCGCGAGGTCGCAGGTGGCGACCAGCTGGCAGCCTGCCGCCGTCGCGGTGGCGTGGACGGCGGCGATCACCGGCTGGGGCAGGGCGACGATCTGCTGCATCATCGCGCCGCATCGCACCATGAGATCGGCGAAATAGGCGCGGCCGCGGTCGGAGTCCGCTCTGCGCGCGGTGAGCTCCTTGAGGTCATGGCCGGCGCAGAACACCGGGCCGTTCGCGGCAAGCACGACCGCCCGCACCGCCCGGTCGGCGGCGATGGTGGAAAACGCCCCGGCGAGCGCCGAAAGCATTTCTTCCGACAGGCTGTTGCGCCGCTCGGGACGGTCGAGGGTCAGGACCGCGATGCCGTCCGCATCCTGGCGCGCCAGGATCGGAGCGCCCGAGGTCGCACGGGCGGCGGACGATCGAGGGTTCATTGCGCATCCTTCGGGCTTTGCGGGCGGGAGCCGGCACTGTATCCGAAACTGGTGCGCTGCCCCAAGGAGTCAAGTCGACCCGCCCGGGCGCGGTCAAAGGACGAGCTCACGCGGCGGCTCGCTGCCGAGGCATCCGCCAGCCCGATGACGAGGACCTAGTGGCGCACGCCACGGTGACCTATGCGATCCCTCGGGCGGCCTGACGCATGGCCGCAGGTAGTATTGAACCATTATCGGAGGCCGTTGATTTGATTTCGCTTTCTTGCGCCGACCCGCATTGACGTGGGCGGAATGCTCGGCTAGAAGCCGGCCCCAATCGGCGCCGCCGCACCGCTCGGCGCCTGCTCCCACGGATGTGACGCGCCATGACAACCTATTCGGCCAAGCCCGCCGACGTCGATAAGAAGTGGGTGGTGATCGACGGCACCGGCCTGGTGGTCGGCCGGCTCGCCACCATCATCGCCATGCGCCTGCGCGGCAAGCACAAGCCGACCTACACCCCGCACGTGGACTGCGGCGACAACGTCATCGTGGTCAACGCCGAAAAGGTGGTGCTGACCGGGCGCAAGCTGCAGCAGAAGGTCTATCGCCACCACACGGGCTACATCGGCGGCATCAAGGAGCGCACGGCGAAATTCATCATCGAGGGAAAATTTCCCCAGCGCATCGTCGAGAAGGCGGTGGAGCGCATGCTCCCGCGCGGCCCGCTCGCCCGTCAGCAGCTCGGCAACCTTCGGGTCTACAAGGGGCCCGATCACCCCCACGAGGCCCAGCAGCCGCAGAAACTCGACATCGCGGGCTTGAACCGCAAGAACGTCAGGAGCGCGTGACCATGGCCGAAACCACCATGCAGTCGCTCGATCAGCTCGCCGCCCTCAGGCCGGCCGCGCCGGAAGCGGCGAAATACGTGCAAAAGCTCGACAAGCAGGGCCGCGCCTATGCGACCGGCAAGCGCAAGAACGCGGTGGCGCGGGTGTGGATCAAGCCCGGACCCGGAACGGTTACGGTCAACGACCGGGCGCTGGAAGTCTTCTTCGCCCGCCCGGTGCTGCGCATGCTGATTCAGCAGCCCCTGGTGGCGGCGAACCGCAACGGGCAGTACGACGTCGTTTGCACCGTGTCGGGCGGTGGCCTGTCGGGCCAGGCGGGAGCGGTGCGCCACGGTATTTCCAAGGCGCTGACCAATTTCGAGCCCGACCTGCGCGGCGTGCTCAAGCGGGGTGGGTTCCTCACCCGCAACTCCCGCGTGGTCGAGCGCAAGAAATACGGCAAGGCCAAGGCTCGCCGCTCGTTCCAGTTCTCCAAGCGCTGACGGCTCTACCGATCGTCTCGGTCGTGGTGCGCGGCCTCGGCGCGCACCACCCCGCGGTGTCCGCGGCGCCGTGCCGGCGTCACCCGGACGCCGGTCAGAAAAGCTCGTAGAGATCGGCGAAAAAGCTCGCCTTGGCGGCGTCCCAGTCCGCGATCCCGTAGGATCGCAGAAATACCTCGATCCACTCGGCACCGAAACTCTCTTCGATCTCGCTGACGATGAGCCCGAGATCGAGGTAGCGGTCGCTGCGGCCGGCATGACTGCAATCGAGAAATCCCAGGCTGCAGCCGTCGATGATCCACAGATTGGCAAAAGTGGCGTCGCCGTGGACCACCACCTGGTCCTCGCATGCGGGACGGTGCGCCCTGGCGCGGTCGAGGATCTCTCGCGGGCTGCAATCCCGGTTGCGCTCGGCGAAGTGTTTTGGGTCGATCAGGCCACCGGCGACGAGCGCGTGGGCTCGCGCCAGCCGGACCCCGATGCCTTCGTCGAACGGGCAGGCGAGCGCCGGCAGCGCGTGCAGGCCGGCGAGCCCATGCGCCAGGATCGCCACGACCTCGTGGGGCGGCCGTGCGCAATCCTCGATCGCGACCCCGGTCAGCGCGGCGGTCATCACCGCGACGAGGTCCCGGCTGTCGTGGGCCCGCAGGATCCGGGGCACCGCGATGCCATTGGCGCCGAGCCAGGCGGTGCGCTCGATCTCACGCCGCAGCGCCGCGGCCTCGCCGCCGCTCGCCACCTTGAGGTAGCGGTCGGGCACGCCGGCGGCGCGGATGCGAAACACCGCGGCGTCGCTCATGCCGGCGGCCACCGGCTCGACGGCGCAGTCGCCGAGGGCGGTCTGCCAATCGGCGGGCAGCAACGCGATCGGGCTGTCTTTCCCGGGCGGGTCGGCCATTCAAGCCTCCGGTCATGGTCGCGCCGGCAACCGCACATTTACCTTCTTGGCCCACGATTGCGCCATGTCGCGCTCGAGCACCAATGGCGACGTCGAGGCCGATCTCGCGGCGTTGCGCGCCGCTGCGGAGCGCGCCGGGATGGCGCTTGCCTGCCTGTTCTCCTCCTCCGACGAGTTCGAAGCCGCGGTGATTCAGGCGCGGCGCGAGGGCGGCGCGTTCCGGCTGCGCCGCATGTTGCGTTCGGCCTCGCTCACGGCGCTGCTCGCCCTGGTCTTCATCATGATGTGAAGACAGGAAGGGCGCTGCGAGCGTCCCCGCGGTTTTCCCGATGACGCGAAAACAAAAGGGGCGCTCCGAAGAGCGCCCCGAGGTGGTCGCGTCCCCACGCGACTTGGGAGGAACCTTAAGCCGAATAGTACATCTCGTACTCGACCGGATGCGGAGTGTGCTCGAAGCGGATCACCTCGGTCATCTTCAGGTCGATGTAGCTGTCGATGAAATCGTCATCGAACACGCCGCCGGCTTTCAGGAACTCGCGGTCGGTGTCGAGATAGCCGAGCGCCTCGCGCAGCGATCCGCACACCGTCGGGATCTGCTTGAGCTCGGCCGGCGGCAGATCGTAGAGATCCTTGTCGATGGCGTCGCCGGGATGCAGCTTGTTCTTGATGCCGTCGAGCCCGGCCATCAGCATGGCGGCGAACGCCAGGTAGGGGTTCGCCAGCGGATCGGGGAAGCGCACCTCGACGCGCTTGGCCTTGGGGTTGGAGGCGAGCGGGATGCGGCACGAGGCCGAGCGGTTGCGCACCGAATAGGCGAGCAGCACCGGGGCCTCGAAGCCCGGCACCAGCCGCTTGTAGGAGTTGGTCGTCGGGTTGGTGAAGGCGTTGAGCGTACGCGCGTGCTTGATGATGCCGGCGATATAGCTAAGGCACGTCTCCGACAAACCCGCATACTTGTCGCCGGCAAACGTCGGCTGGCCGCCCTTCCAGATCGACTGATGGCAGTGCATGCCGGACCCGTTGTCGCCGTAGATCGGCTTGGGCATGAAGGTCGCGGTCTTGCCGTAGATGTTGGCGACCTGCTGGATGCAATACTTGTAGATCTGCATCCGGTCGGCCATCTGGGTCAGCGGCGAAAACTTCAAACCGAGCTCATGCTGGGCCGAGCCGACTTCGTGATGGTGCTTCTCCACCTGGCAGCCCATGCGCGCCATGGCGCCGAGCATCTCCGAGCGCATGTCCTGGGCGCTGTCCTGCGGCGGCACCGGGAAGTAGCCCTTCTTGGTGCCGATTCGGTGGCCGAGATTACCGCCGTCGTAGTCGGTGTCGGAATTCGACGGAAACTCGATCGAGTCGATCTTGAAGCCGGTATTGTACGGATCGGCCTTGTAGCGCACGTCGTCGAACACGAAGAACTCGGCCTCGGGACCGAAGAACACCGTGTCGCCCACGCCCGACGCCTTGACCATGCCTTCGGCCTTCTTGGCGATGCTGCGAGGATCGCGGGTGTACGGCTCGCCGGTGGTGGGCTCCAGCACATCGCAGACGAGCACCATCGTGGTTTCGGCGTAGAACGGATCGATGCACGCGGTCTGCGGATCCGGCATCAAGGTCATGTCGGACTCGTGGATTGCCTTCCAACCGGCAATCGACGAGCCATCGAACATCTGACCCTCGGCGAACGTATCCTCCGCGATCATGCTGACGTCGAACGTAACGTGCTGCCATTTGCCACGCGGGTCCGTGAAGCGAAAGTCGACGTACTTGACGTCGTTATCCTTGATCATCTTCAGGACGTCTTTGGCGGTCGTCATGGGTCAAAACCCCTTTCTCGAGACTGGACGTGAAGGGAGAGGTCAGGCGGATACGTGCACTTCAGATGGCATCCAGTCCAGATTCCCCCGTGCGGATGCGGATTGCTTCTTCAACATTGGAGACGAAGATTTTTCCGTCGCCGATCCGCCCGGTCTGGGCGGCGCGACGGATCGCCTCGACGGCTTTTTCGACCATGTCATCGCCGAGCACAATTTCGATTTTGACCTTGGGCAGAAAATCCACCACGTACTCGGCGCCGCGATAGAGCTCGGTGTGGCCCTTCTGCCGTCCGAACCCCTTCGCCTCGGTCACGGTGATGCCCTGAAGACCGACCTCTTGCAGAGCCTCCTTCACCTCGTCGAGCTTGAAAGGCTTGATGATCGCCTCGATCTTTTTCATGCGGTCTTTTCTCCACAGGCCCATCGAGGCGAGCGCAGCACG
Organism: uncultured Alphaproteobacteria bacterium; assembly: GCA_963755055.1. Classification (GTDB taxonomy): domain Bacteria; phylum Pseudomonadota; class Alphaproteobacteria; order Rhizobiales; family Xanthobacteraceae; genus AP-16. The sequence continues at coordinate 358,709 of CAVWIS010000020.1, forward strand.
TCGACAGCCATGGCCCCGATAGCAGGTCCCGTGCCAAGCCACAGAAACACCGAAAAACCCAAATGCGACAAATGGTTAAGGGGCGACATCACGGGTCTTTGGCGGCTGCTCAGTTGGAAACTGATTAGCGGATGGGCGGTTTGATCATTTCCTAGGCAATTTGGCAAACCGCGCCTTGGTCGCCGACGTCCACGCGCTGCCATGTTGGGCAAATGCGCTCCGTTTCGAGGACCGGTGCCGCCGTTGTCGGTCGGCGATGCCGAATGTAGGGTCGTGCCCACATGATCGAACTCCTGACCAGCGCCGAGATGGCGGAGGCCGACCGCCTGACCATCGCGTCCGGTGTGTCGGGAATGGCACTGATGGAGAACGCCGGCCGGGCGGTGGCCGATGCGGTCACGACCCGCGCCCCGCTTGGAACCCGGGTCGTGGTCGTCGCCGGACCGGGGAACAACGGCGGCGACGGTTTCGTGGCGGCGCGCTACCTGGCGGAACGCGGCTATCCGGTTCGGGTGCTGCTGGTCGGGGACCCGGTGCGTCTCAAGGGCGACGCGGCCGAGGCGGCGCGGCGCTTCAAGGGGGAAACCGGAACCGCCGCTCCGGAGGCGCTCCCGGGTGCCGGGGTCGTCGTCGACGCCCTGTTCGGCGCCGGTCTCGATCGGGTGGTTGAGGGGTTGCCGCGGGCGATGATCGAGGCGATGAACGGCTGCGGGGCGCCCGTTGTCGCAGTCGATCTGCCAAGCGGCGTGAACGGCACGACCGGTGCCGTCATGGGGGTTGCGGTCTCGGCCCGGGAGACGGTGACGTTCTTTCGCCGGAAACCCGGTCACCTGCTGCTGCCCGGGCGGCTCTGTTGCGGGAGCGTCCGGGTCGCCGACATCGGCATTCCGTCCGACGTTCTCGCCGCGATCCGTCCCAAGGCGTTCGTCAACCGGCCCGACTTGTGGCGCCGGGATTTCCCGGTGCCGCGCATCGACGGGCACAAATATTCGCGAGGGCATGCGGTGGCGGTGTCCGGCCCGATGTGGCGCACCGGGGCGGCACGGCTGGCGGCGCGTGCGGCACTGCGGGCGGGCGCCGGCCTCGTCACCATCGCGTCGCCGCGCGAGGCGCTCGCCGTCAACGCGGCGGCGAGCCTTGCCGTGATGGTGCGGCCGGTCGACGGACCCGCGGAATTGTCCGATTTCCTCGCCGACCGGCGGCTGAACGCCGTCGTCATCGGGCCGGGCGGAGGGGTCGGGCCGCAGATGCGCGCCCTGGTCGGCGCTGTTCTCGCCGGCGACCGCGCGGCGGTGCTCGATGCCGACGCGCTCACCAGCTTCGCGGATGATCCGGCGGAGCTCTTTTCCGCCATCACGGTGCGCGCCGGCGCGCCCACCATCCTGACGCCGCACGAGGGCGAGTTCGCGCGCCTGTTCGGCCGGGCAGCGGGCGCCGCCTCCTCGAAGCTCGATCGCGCCCGGCGGGCGGCCGAGGCAAGCAAGGCCGTGGTCCTGCTCAAGGGGCCCGACACGGTGGTCGCCGCGCCCGACGGGCGGGCGGCGATTGCGGACAATGCCCCGCCGTTCCTGGCGACCGCGGGCTCGGGCGACGTGCTGGCCGGCTTGATCGCCGGGCTCGCCGCCCAGCGTATGGCGGCCTTCGAGGCGGCGTGTGCGGCTGTCTGGATCCACGGCGAAGCCGGCGCGGAGGCCGGTCCCGGCCTGATCGCCGAGGATCTGTCCGAAATGCTGCCGCGGATCTACGCGCGGCTCTTCGGCGAGCAGGCCTGAGGATTCACGAGCGTTTGCCGCCCATGGCCGGGTACGCTATGCCCGGATGCGCCACGCAATGGCAACTGCCTTGCCGGGCGACTATGTACAGGGCGCCGCGATGATTTGACGCGAAATCGCGCGCGAATCCCTTTTGATCGCATGTTTCGCGGGAAGCCGGCATCCGCGCTGCACGGACGGTGCCGCGGCCAGCAGCAAGGATGAAGGACCTTGTATCCGAAGATCGAATCGAATCCGAGCTTTCCGGCAATCGAGAAGGATGTTCTCGAATACTGGCGACGCGAAAGAATTTTCGAGAAGTCGGTGGAGAACCGGCCGTCCGTCGTCGACGGGAAGACCAACGAATATGTGTTCTACGATGGTCCGCCGTTCGCCAACGGGCTGCCGCATTACGGGCACCTGGTCACCGGCTTCGTCAAGGATATCGTGCCGCGCTATCGCACGATGCGGGGGCGGCGCGTCGAGCGGCGGTTCGGCTGGGACTGCCACGGCCTGCCCGCCGAGCTGACCGCCGAAAAAGAGCTCGGCATCTCCGGGCGCCAGGAAATCCTGAAGTTCGGCATCAAGGAGTTCAACGAGCACTGTCGCGTCTCGGTGATGCGTTTCACCGAGGAGTGGCAGGCCTACGTCAACCGGCAGGGCCGCTGGGTCGACTTCGAGAACGACTACAAGACGATGAATCTCTCCTTCATGGAGAGCGTGATCTGGGGGTTCAAGCGCCTGTGGGACAAGGGCCTTGTCTACGAAGGCTACCGGGTCGTGCCGTATTCCTGGGCGGTGCAGACCCCGCTCTCGAATTTCGAGACGCGGCTGGACAATTCCTATCGCGAGCGCCAGGACCCGGCGCTGACCGTCGGCTTCCGGCTCGTGCCTGTTGCCGGAGAGACGGTGCCGACGCGGCTGCTCGCCTGGACGACGACGCCGTGGACGCTTCCTTCCAATCTGGCGCTCGCCGTCGGGCCGGATCTCGACTATGCGATCCTCGAGCGCAACGGCGAGCGCGTCATCCTCGGGGCCGGTGCCGTCGAGCGTTATGCCAAGGAGCTTGGCGACTGGACTCGTGTCGGTGACATCAAGGGCTCGCAGCTCGTCGGCCGGCGCTATGAGCCGTTGTTTCCGTATTTCGCCGACCGGTCGAATGCCTTCATCGTGCTTGCGGCCGACTTCGTCGAGGTCGGCGAGGGGACCGGCGTCGTCCACATCGCGCCGGGCTTCGGCGAGGAGGATCTCGAGCTCGGCCAGGCTCACGGCATCGACCTCGTGGTTCCGGTCGACGAGGCCGGCCGGTTCACCGCCGAGGTCTCCGACTATGCCGGCCAGAACGTCATCGAGGCCAACCGGGAGATCATTCGCGACCTCAAGGCGCGCCGCGGCGTCGTGGTGCGCCACGAGACCTATCTGCACAGCTATCCGCACTGCTGGCGCACCGATACGCCGCTGATCTACCGGGCGATCAATGCCTGGTACGTGAAAGTCTCGGCGTTCCGCGATCGCATGGTCGAGCTCAACAAGGGCATCACCTGGATTCCCGAGCACATCCGCGACGGGTTGTTTGGCAACTGGCTGGAGAATGCCCGCGACTGGAACGTCAGCCGCAACCGGTTCTGGGGCTGCCCGATCCCGGTGTGGCGGAGCGACGATCCGGCCTATCCGCGCATCGATGTCTACGGCAGCCTCGACGAGATCGCGCGCGATTTCGGCCAGCGTCCGACCGATCTGCATCGGCCGATGATCGACGAGCTGGTCCGTCCCAACCCGGACGACCCGACCGGAAAATCGATGATGCGGCGCGTTCCCGAGGTTTTGGACGTCTGGTTCGATTCGGGCTCGATGCCGTTCGCCCAGCTGCACTATCCGTTCGAGAACAAGGAGCGCTTCGAGGCGAACTTCCCGGCGGATTTCATCGTCGAGTACGTCGCCCAGACGCGCGGCTGGTTCTATACCTTGATGGTGCTGTCGACGGCGCTGTTCGACCGCGCCCCGTTCCGCACCTGCCTGTGCCACGGGGTGGTGCTCGACGAGAACAAGCAAAAACTCTCCAAGCGCCTGAAGAACTATCCGGATCCGATCGAGGTGTTCGACACCTACGGGGCCGATGCGCTGCGCTATTACCTGGTGTCGTCGCCGCTGCTCGCCGGCGGCGATCTGGCCATGCCACAGGACGGCCGCGGCATCGCCCAGGCGCTGCGCCAGGCGATCATCCCGGTGTGGAACGCCTACTACTTCTTCACGCTCTACGCCAATATCGATGGCTACACCGCGCGGGTGCGCAGCGATCAGCAAAATCTCCTGGATCGTTACATTCTGGGAAAGACCCGCGGTCTCATCGAAGCCCTGCAGGATCGGCTCGATGCCAATGACCTGCCGGGAGCCTATGCGGCATTGCCGGTCTACATCGACGCCCTGAACAACTGGTACATCCGCCGCAGCCGCAGCCGTTTCTGGCGCGAGGCCGACGACCAGGACAAGCGCGATGCCTTCGATACCTTGTACACGGTGTTGACCCATTTCGTCCGTGCGGTAGCGCCGCTTCTGCCGTTCGTCACCGAGCGGATCTATCGCAACCTGACCGGGGAGGCGTCGGTCCATCTGGCCGATTGGCCGGATGCCGAAAGCCTCCCTGCCGAGCGCGACCTGGTCCGCCGCATGGATCAGGTACGCGAGCTGTGCGCCGCCGTCATGTCGCTGCGCGAGGGAAAGAGCCTGCGGACGCGGCTGCCGCTGCGGAGCCTCACGGTCGCCCATCCCGACGTCGAGGCGCTGGCGGCATATCGCGACGTGATCGCCGACGAGGTCAACGTGAAGGAGGTCCGCTTCACCGCCGACCCGAGCACGCTCGGCGAGCAGCGTCTCGTCGTCAACCCGGCCGTCGGAAAACGGATCGGCAAGGATATCAGGACGGTGATGGCGGCGGCGGCGAAGGGCGACTGGTCACGCCAGCCCGACGGGACATTCAGCGTCGGGGGAATCCACGTGGGCGCCGAGGAGGCTGCCGTCCGCATGCTGACCTCGGACGGGCTCGACCAGGCTCCGTTCGACCGCGGCGCCGGCCTGGTCCTGCTCGATACCCAGGTCTACGACGATCTCGAGCGGGAAGGGCTGGCGCGCGATTTCGTCCGCCTCGTGCAGCAGACGCGCAAGGAGGCCGGTTTCGAGGTGACCGACCGTATCCGGGTTGCCGCTCGCGTGCCGGAACGGATCGCCTCCGCCATCCGCGACCACCGTAGTCACATTTGTCACGAGACCCTGGCGGTCGACCTGAAGCTCAATGAGGACATCTCCGACGGCTATCAGATGAAGTACAAGCTGTCGCAATCGGACGTGACGATCGAGGTTGCGCGCGCCTGACCGCCTCGGCTGCGTGAAGCGAGCGGCGCGGCTCGGACCGCCGCCGCGGAGGCGATCGTCACCCGACCTCGAACCATTGGGCGGTCGGGGGCGCGCGCTGCTCGAGGGCGGATCCCTGGATCAGCCACTTGCCGACATTGTCGGCGACGAAGGCGATCCGCATGGTCTGCCCGGCCGGAACCACCAGGGTGTCGAGCCAGAACGGCTTCCAGCCGTCATCGAGGCGGTCGAGCAGGCGGAAATGGTGGCCATGCAGGTGCATGGCGTAGGACGCCGCGGTGCGATTGACGAGCCCCAGCATGACGGTGCGCCCGGGCTTGACGGTGAACAGGGCCGCGCTGCTGCCCGACGTGCCGAGCGGCAGATCGAGCTTGAGGGCATGCTCGAAGTCCATCCGTTCGGGCAACGGGTTGGCCGGCAGCGGCTTGAACTCGGCGCGCGGCTCGGGCCGCGCCGGCGTGCCCAGGTCGTAGACCAGCCGGGCGACCGGCACCTCGGTGCCGGCATTGTCGACCATGAGGGCCGCGGTCGCGCCGGTCTCCAGGGTGGCGTCGACGAACAGATCGATGCGGTTGCCGGGGCCGAGCGCGAACCGGCTGTCGCGCGCCTCGAATGGCTCGGCCGGCTCGCCGTCGATCGCCATCACGATGGCTCGGTGGCGGTCGAGACGAATCGACAGAACCCGGGCGCTGGCGGCGTTCACCACGCGCAGCCGGAGCCGCTCGTTGGTCTTGACCGGGATGTCGAGGCTTTGCAGACCGTTGACCGTCAGGTGGGTGCGCACCCGGTCGGCGTCGTCGGCCGCGGCCTCGACGATCGTCCCGGGGGTGGCCAATCGCCAGTCGCCGAACACCAGCGTGACGTCGCGGTCGACGTCGACCGGCTCGGCCTCATCGACGATCAGGGCGCCGTAGAGGCCGCGAGCGAGCTGCCTGGGGGTGTTGAGCAGGGAATGGTACCAAAAGGTTCCGGCATCCGGCGCGACGAAGCGGTAGTCGAAGCTCGCGCCTGGCGCGACCGGCGGCTGGGTGAGGCCGGCGACCCCGTCCATGGCGTTCGCCAGCCGCACGCCGTGCCAGTGCACGCTGGTCGGCTCGTCGAGTTCGTTGACAAGGCGGACCCTGATCTCCTCGCCGCGGCCGGCGCGGATCGTCGGGCCGGGCACCATGCCGTCGAAGCCCCAGATCGGTGTTGCCGGCACGTGCGGTCCGCGCAGGGTCGCGCTCCCCGGAGCGGCGCGGAGGATGCGAAATCCATCCGCCATGGTCTTCCGGTCGGGAAGCGTCTGAGCGCTGGCGCGCGGCAGCCCGATGGTGGTGACGCAAGCTGCGCTTCCCGCCAGGAGACCTCGCCGGGTGACGGCGACCGCGAGCGGCGACTTGGCGAAGAAACTCAAATCATCCCCTCACTCCGAACCTGCGTCCGGGGCGCTATGGCATTGGCGCAACGGCCGCCCTATTATTATTGGTGCGCGTCGGCGCCGCCATGATATAAGCCGCGCCGCCCGCAGACAGGCTCTTCCTCCGAATACATGCGGGATGTCTCGGAAGATCTTGGGTTTAGTGTCGCACGAGGGCCTTGAACAGGCGAGGTGGCTCGGTCAAGGCAATCCTGTGCGGTCCTCGGTCGTGGACGGATGCCCTTAGCGGGCGTGGCGGAATTGGTAGACGCGCGGGATTTAGGTTCCCGTGGCGAAAGTCGTGGGGGTTCGAGTCCCTCCGCCCGCACCACCCCGCTTTCCGCTGCCCCGAACGGCCGGGACGAGATCATCGAGATGAGATCATATCGAGCGAACAAGCGAATCGACGAACGACGGCGGACATGACATGCAGGTAACCGAAACTCTGGCCGAAGGGCTCAAGCGCGAATACCGGGTCGTGGTGCCGGTCACCGATCTCGATGCCAAGGTCAATGAGCGCCTCGGCGAACTCAAGGACAAGGTGCGAATCAACGGCTTCCGTCCGGGAAAGGTGCCGGTCGCGCATCTCAAGCGGATCTACGGCAAGTCCGTCATGGCCGAGGCGATCGATGCGGCGGTGCGCGAGGCGACAGCCAGCATCGTGGCCGACCACGGGCTCAAGCTGGCGATGGAGCCGAAGATCACCCTTCCGACGGCGGAAGGCGAGGTGAACGAGCTCATCGAGGGCAAGACCGACCTGGCCTATTCGGTCGCCATGGAAATCCTGCCGAAGATCGAGCTGGCCGACTTCAAGTCGATCCAGCTGGAAAAGCTCGTCGCCGAGGTGACCGATCAGGAGGTTGCCAAGACGCTGGACAAGATCGCCGAGCAGAACCGGCCCTTCGCTCCCCGGTCCGAGGGTGCCGGCGCGGAAAGCGGCGACAAGGTGACGGTGTCGTTCGTCGGCACGATCGACGGAGCGCCGTTCGAGGGCGGCACCGGCGACGACGTGGCGGTCGTCATCGGATCGAAGAGCTTCATTCCGGGCTTCGAGGAGCAGCTCTTGGGGGTTGTGGCAGGAGAGAAGCGCACCGTAAAAGCGAAGTTTCCCGAGAACTACCTCACGGCGGCGCTCGCCGGCAAGGAAGCCGTGTTCGAGGTCACCGCCAAGACCGTGGAGGCTCCCGGCACGGTCACCGTCGATGACGCGCTCGCCAAGTCGCTCGGCATGGAGTCGCTGCAGGCGCTCAAGGATGCGGCGAAAGACCGGCTGGTGCGCGAGCACGCCGCGACGACGCGGCAGCGGCTCAAGCGGGCGCTGCTCGATGCCCTCGACGAGCGCCACAAGTTCGAGCTCCCGCCGACCCTGGTCGAGGAGGAGTTCGAGAACGTGTGGCGCACCGTCCTCGGCGATCTGCAGGGTCGCAGCTTCGCCGACGAAGGCACCACCGAGGAGGCGGCCAAGGCCGAATATCGCGGCATCGCCGAGCGCCGGGTGCGGCTCGGCCTGGTCATTGCGGAAATCGGCGGCAATAACGACATAAAGGTCTCGGACGACGAGATCACCCGCGCAATGGTCGAACGCGCACGCCAGTTCCCCGGCCAGGAGCAGCAGATTTGGGACTACTACCGCAAGACGCCGGCCGCGGTGGCGAGCCTGCGCGCGCCGATCTACGAGGAGAAGGTGGTCGACTTCCTGCTCGAGCTCGTCAAAGTGACCGAGAAGCCAGTCGCGTCCGAGGAGCTCTATCGCGACGACGAGGACGAGGCCAAGGGCAAGGCTGCGGTCCAACAGGCGGAATGACGGTGCCGATCCGGCGCCTTCCGATCACGATTTCCAATCGCTTGGGCCGCGGCAGCGCCGCGGTGGAGGGTTGAATATGAGAGATCCGGTCGACACCTACATGCAGCTCGTGCCCATGGTGGTCGAGCAGACCAATCGCGGCGAGCGCGCCTACGACATCTTTTCGCGGCTGCTGAAGGAGCGCATCGTCTTCATCACCGGTCCGATCGAGGACCACATGTCGACGCTGGTGGTGGCGCAGCTTCTGTTCCTGGAGGCCGACAACCCGAAAAAAGAGATCAACATGTACATCAACTCCCCGGGCGGGGTGGTCTCGTCGGGGCTGGCGATCTACGACACGATGCAGTTCGTGCGCCCGGCGGTGTCGACGCTGTGCATCGGGCAGGCGGCCTCGATGGGCTCGCTGCTGCTCGCCGCCGGCGCCAAGGATCTGCGCTTCGCCCTGCCGAATGCCCGGGTCATGGTTCACCAGCCTTCCGGCGGGTTCCAGGGCCAGGCGACCGACATCATGCTGCACGCCCAGGAGATTTTGAACCTGAAGAAGCGGCTCAATGAAATCTACGTGAAGCATACCGGCCAGCCCCTGAAGAAGATCGAGGATGCGCTCGAGCGCGACATGTTCCTGACCGCCGAGATGGCCAAGGAGTTCGGGCTGATCGACAAAGTCATCGACAAGCGGCCGGTCGATGAGCCGGTGACAGGTCGTTGAGCCCGGAGGGGCGTAATTCCGCCCGAGGGCGTGCCGATTCGCCGTTAATTGCGGGATTCGGTACGCTGCAACCGGCCCGGGGCATGCCTTGGTGACGGAAACCTAGGTATTTTCCGGGTTTTTATCGTTAATCAATTCTTGATCCACGGTCCGCTACCATGCTTCGCTAGTGTCGTGGAGGGGGCCGATGGCGCCAGGGGTTAACGGGGTACCCTGCGGCGTGCGTATCGGCGCTACTGTTTCTTAGCGCCAGTCCTGGTATGACAGACTTGGACGCCCAGGCGTTCACGGATCGACGGAGAGCTCGGATGAGCAAGGTTGGCGGCGGCGAGTCCAAGAATACGCTCTATTGCTCTTTCTGCGGCAAGAGCCAGCACGAGGTGCGCAAGCTGATCGCCGGGCCGACGGTCTTCATCTGCGACGAATGCGTCGAGCTGTGCATGGACATCATCCGGGAGGAGAACAAGTCCTCGCTGGTGAAGTCGCGCGACGGGATTCCGACCCCGAAGGAGATCCGGAAAGTCCTCGACGACTACGTGATCGGGCAGGACCATGCCAAGAAGGTGCTCTCGGTTGCGGTCCACAACCACTACAAGCGGCTCAACCACCAGACCAAGCACAACGACGTCGAGCTCGCCAAGTCCAACATCCTGCTGATCGGGCCGACCGGCTCGGGCAAGACGCTGCTGGCGCAGACGCTCGCCCGCATTCTCGATGTGCCGTTCACCATGGCGGATGCCACCACGCTAACCGAAGCCGGCTATGTCGGCGAGGACGTCGAGAACATCATTCTCAAGCTGCTGCAGTCGGCCGACTACAATGTCGAGCGGGCGCAGCGCGGCATCGTCTATATCGACGAGATCGACAAGATCAGCCGCAAGTCGGACAACCCGTCGATCACCCGCGACGTGTCGGGCGAGGGCGTGCAGCAGGCCCTTCTCAAGATCATGGAAGGCACCATCGCCTCGGTGCCGCCGCAGGGCGGGCGCAAGCATCCGCAGCAGGAGTTCCTGCAGGTCGACACCACCAACATCCTGTTCGTCTGCGGCGGGGCATTCGCCGGCCTGGAAAAGATCATCTCGGCGCGCGGCCGGTCGAGCTCCATCGGATTCGGCGCCAAGGTGATCGCGCCGGAGGACCGGCGCACCGGCGAGATCTTCCGCGAGGTCGAGCCCGAGGATCTGCTGAAATACGGGCTGATCCCCGAATTCGTCGGCCGTCTGCCAGTGGTCGCCACGCTCGAGGACCTCGACGAGGGGGCGCTGAAGAAGATCCTGACCGAGCCCAAGAATGCCCTGGTAAAACAATACCAGCGCCTGTTCGAGATGGAGAGCGTCGATCTGACCCTGGCCGAGGAAGCACTCGGTGCCATCGCCAAGAAGGCGATCGAGCGCAAGACGGGCGCCCGGGGCCTGCGTTCGATCATGGAGAGCATCCTGCTCGACACCATGTTCGATCTGCCCGGCCTCGAAGGTGTCGAGGAGGTCGTGATCTCCCGTGAGGTCGTCGAAGCCACGGCGCGGCCGCTCTACATCTATGCCGACCGGTCGGACCGGACCGGCGACGCCGGGGCCAGCGCCTGATCGACGCAACGGCGAACCGCACGCCGTCCAAGGTGCGTCCTCTGGGTGCGCCCGCCTGCCTTCCGGGCGTTCCCGCTTCGGGCCGGCTTACTTGACACCTCCCCGGTCGCGGCCCACCTAATGCCGTATGAACGGATAGAGTACGAGTGATTCCGGGCAGGGCGTACCCGCGAGCGCTGGCTGGCGGGTCGCAGGCGAGCGTCCGTCTTCCCTCCCGGCCCATGGGCACTCCGCGGTGATTGCGCATGATGCGGGTCGCGGCGGAGGGGCACAACAATAAGGAATTCGGGCCATGACATCGTCCTCGACTGCAAAGCCCCGTCCGCTCCCGGCACCCGGCGAGGTTCGCGCCTACCCGGTGCTGCCGCTACGCGACATCGTGGTGTTCCCGCACAACATCGTGCCGCTGTTCGTCGGCCGCGAGAAGTCGATCCGGGCGCTCGAGGAGGTGATGCGCGGCGACACGTTCGTCCTGCTGGCCACGCAGAAGAACGCCTCGGACGACGATCCGGCGACCGACGCCATTTTCGAGGTCGGCACGCTGGCGAGCGTGCTGCAGCTGCTCAAGCTGCCCGACGGGACCGTCAAGGTCCTGGTCGAGGGCGCCGAGCGCGCAAAGATCCAGAAGTACACCGCGCGCCCCGACTACTACGAGGCGGAAGCCGTGGTGCTGCCGGACGAGACCGGCGAGCGCGTCGAGGCCGAAGCGCTGGCGCGCTCGGTGGTGACCGAGTTCGAGGGCTATGTGAAGCTCAACAAGAAGGTGTCGCCGGAAGTCGTCGGCGTGGTCCAGCAGATCGACGATTACGGCCGCATTGCCGATACGGTGGCCTCGCATCTCGCGGTGAAGATCCTCGACAAGCAGCACATTCTCGAGACCACCGCGGTCGCCGAGCGGCTGGAGAAGGTGCTCGGTCTGATGGAGAGCGAGATCTCCGTGCTGCAGGTCGAGAAGCGCATCCGCACCCGCGTCAAGCGGCAGATGGAGAAGACCCAGCGCGAGTACTACCTCAACGAGCAGATGAAGGCGATCCAGAAGGAGCTCGGCGACGAGGAAGGTCGCGACGAACTGGCCGAGCTCGAGGACAAGATCAAGAAGACCAAGCTGTCGAAGGAGGCGCGCGAGAAGGCGCAGCACGAGCTCAAGAAGCTGCGCCAGATGTCGCCGATGTCGGCGGAAGCCACCGTCGTGCGCAATTACCTCGACTGGCTCCTGTCGATCCCGTGGGGCAAGAAATCGAAGATCAAGAAGGATCTCAACCTCGCCCAAAAGACCCTGGACGATGATCACTTCGGTCTCGACAAGGTCAAGGAGCGGATCGTCGAGTATCTGGCGGTGCAGCAGCGCGCCAACAAGCTCACCGGCCCGATCCTCTGCCTGGTCGGGCCGCCCGGCGTGGGGAAAACCTCGCTCGGCAAGTCGATCGCGCGGGCGACCGGCCGCGATTTCGTGCGCGTGTCGCTCGGCGGCGTGCGTGACGAGGCGGAGATCCGCGGCCATCGGCGCACCTATATCGGGTCGATGCCGGGCAAGATCATCCAGTCGATGCGCAAGGCCAAGTCGAACAATCCGCTGTTCCTGCTCGACGAGGTGGACAAGATGGGCGCCGACTTCCGCGGCGACCCGTCGTCGGCGCTGCTCGAGGTGCTCGATCCCGAGCAGAACCACACCTTCAACGACCACTACCTGGAGGTCGACTACGATCTCTCCAACGTGATGTTCGTGACCACGGCGAATACCCTCAACATCCCGCCGCCGCTCATGGACCGGATGGAGATCATCCGCATCGCCGGCTACACCGAGGACGAGAAGGTGGAGATCGCGCGCAAGCACCTGATCCCCAACGCGCTCACCAAGCACGGCGTCAACGGCAAGGAGTGGACGATCGAGGAGGATGCGTTGCTGCTGCTGATCCGCCGCTATACGCGGGAGGCCGGCGTGCGCAACCTCGAGCGCGAGCTCTCGAACCTCATCCGCAAGGCCGTCAAGGAGCTGATGACCTCGAAGAAGAAGTCCATCAAGGTCACCGCGATCAACCTGTCCGATTATCTCGGCGTGCCGAAATATCGCTACGGCGAGGTGGAGGCGAACGACCAGGTGGGCGTCGTCACCGGGCTCGCCTGGACCGAGGTGGGCGGCGAGCTTCTGACCATCGAGGGCGTCATGATGCCCGGCAAGGGCAAGATGACGGTCACCGGCAACCTGCGCGACGTGATGAAGGAATCGATCTCGGCGGCTGCGTCCTACGTGCGCTCGCGTGCGGTCGACTTCGGCATCGAGCCGCCGCTGTTCGACCGGCGCGACATCCACGTCCACGTGCCGGAGGGGGCGACCCCGAAGGACGGGCCGTCGGCCGGCGTCGCCATGGTCACGGCGATCGTCTCGGTGATGACCGGGATCCCGGCGCGTCGCGATGTTGCGATGACCGGGGAGATCACGTTGCGCGGTCGCGTCCTGCCGATCGGCGGCCTGAAGGAGAAGCTGCTCGCGGCCTTGCGCGGCGGCATCAAGACCGTGCTGATCCCCGACGAGAATGCCAAGGACCTGGTCGAGATCCCGGACGCCGTCAAGAGCGCGCTCGAGGTCATCCCGGTGGCGATGATGGACGAGGTGTTGAAGCACGCCCTGACCCGGACTCCAGTTCCGATCGTCTGGGACGAGGCTAAGGCGAAACCCGCGGCTGTGGCGCCAGTCGAGGACGAGTCCTCCGCGCTTACAGCCCATTAGGGCGGTTTGCTGCCGGATAATACCGGGTTTACGATCTTCCCGAAGGCGGCGCCGGAAACGGGGCCGCCTTCGCCGTTGCGGGCGATCGGCCGCATTTACGCCAACAATCGGCTAGCAATTGATCCGGCCCCAGGATTCGAGAAAGGCGAGGTCCCATGACCAAGAACGAGCTCATCGCTGCCGTGGCCGAGAAGACGAATCTCGGCCGAACCGAGGCGGCGGCCGCCGTGGAGGCGACCTTCGATGTGATCACGGATGCCTTGAAAGGGGGCGCGGAGGTCAAGATCATGGGCTTCGGCAATTTCCGCGTCGCCGATCGCGCCGCCCGCGAGGGCCGCGACCCGCGCACCGGTCAGCCCGTGCAGATCGCCGCGTCGAAGCGTCCGAAATTCTCGGCCGGCAAGGGCCTGAAGGACGCCATCAACCGGTAACGGGGTGCACCCAGGGTCGGACGGCGGCCGAACGAGAGGCTTGCCTCGCCCCGTCCGCTGGGCGATATCGAACGGGTCGGGCGGTTAGCTCAGCTGGTAGAGCATCTCGTTTACACCGAGAGGGTCGGCGGTTCGAGCCCGTCACCGCCCACCAGCGATCGGAGACGTCATTCTCCGGCAGATCCCTCATGCCATGTCGTCCGCCCGGGCTCGCGCCGAGAAGGCACGTGGCCGGCGAGCCGCGCGGTCAACGGTTCATGATCTGCGGCGTCCCCCTGGGCTGGGAATAGGGCGAGGAAAACGAGCTATTGTTCTGAAATGTCGTCTGGTTCGGCTGCGGCGCTGCGGCGGGTGAACGGGCCTGCCGGACGCGGGGGCGTTTTGCCGCCACGCGCGGCTTCGGCTTGGGCTTGGGCTTGGCGACATGCCGAGGCTTGGTGGGCTTGGTGGGCTTCGTGGCGGCCTTTGTGCTTTTCGCGGCGGGCCCGGTGGCGGCAGGCCGGGAGGGCTCGGCATTTGCCGGCGGGGCGGTGGCAATTGATCCGGTCTGGGCCGGGGCGGGTGGCACCGCGGTAAGCGGAGCCTGCGCTTCGGGGATCGCGGCTGGCGGCGGACTGTCGGGAGGCTTTGGTGCGGCGGCGGTCACACTAGCGGTGGCCGGCGGTTCCGAGCCGCTTGCCTCGACGGCGACTGCGGGCGCTGTCGGGATTGCTGCGTCGGACTTGGGTTCGGGCTCCGGCTCGGACCTCGGAGGGGCGGGGGCCTCGATCGGGGGCGCGGCAACCTCGATGCTCGGAGGGCCGGCGGCGGTCACCGCCCGGGGCGACGGGATCTCTGCGTTCCGCGGCGGGTCGCTCTCGGCCTTTGCATCGGGACGCGGCGTCTCCACGGCCATTCCCGACACGGCCACAGGCGCATCTTCCTTGGGCTCCTGCCGGATCGAGGTACCCCTGCGATGTCGCATGGCGGCCGGTCCGCCGGCGGCTGTCGTGTGTACCGTCGGCGGCGGATCATCGGCTCGCGGCGGTGATCCCGGGGCTGTCGCGGTGACGTCCGGCACGGCGGCCGGCGGGAGCACGGGCTCGACGCGGGGTGGTGCTAGCACCGTTGCGGATGCGGTCTCGGCCAGATCGATGGGAGCCGGATAGATGGCCACCGTCGGAAGGTCGATGCGGGTCGGGTCCGTTGCCGGCAGCGCGTCGGCTGGAGCGGGACGATTGCCGGCGAACGGAGCCGGCCGCTCGATCCGCTGATCGCTTGGCGCCGGGATCGGTCTCATCGTCTGCCGGTCGGAAAGCCTCGGCTCCATCAGCGGCGCGGCGACAAGAGACTCGACCGACGCCTGCGAGGCCACGTGAACCCTGGCAAAAAGGCCGAGCCCGACGATCACCAGCACCACGGCTGCCAGCGCCTCGGCGATCAGCAGCGCACCCGTGGCGAGCCAGCCGAGCGCGCGCGAGCCGCGACGCCGCGCGCGGCGCGGGCGCAATCCTCCGTTCTGGGGGTGAACGTTTGCCAAGGGCGTGCTTTCCTGGCAAATCCTCATGGCGACCATGCGCGCGGAACGACCGTCGGGCGGCGCCCGGTTCGGCCCCTCGCATGGTCAATGGGCAGGGGCCGGGCAGCTTGGCCTTCGGCGTGCGAGCAGGCCCGAAGTCGGATCTTGTCGATGGAAGCGAGAAGTCTAGGCCCCGGCTGGCGGCCGGAACGCCGTCGCAAATCACCATCATTGTAGCTGCTTTTGTCGGGCCACCGCTTGCGCTTACAGTGCGGGCGCGGCGCCAAAATGCCGCTCCTTGCGGCCGGCGCTGGGTGCGGCCGCCGGTTCCGAAAGCGGACGTCATGATCACGGTTCATCACCTGGAAAACTCGCGGTCCCAGCGCGTGCTGTGGCTGCTCGAGGAGCTCGGCTGCGACTACGAGATCAAGCGCTATGCGCGCGACGCGAAAACGATGCTGGCGCCGGCATCGCTGCGCAAGGTTCATCCGCTGGGCAAGTCGCCGGTCATCACCGACGGCGATCTGGTGGTCGCGGAGTCCGGCGCCATCGTCGAATACCTGATCGAGCGCTACGGCGGCGGAAAGCTGATCCCGCCGGCGGGCACGCCGGAGCGGCTGCGCTATACCTACTGGCTGCACTATGCCGAGGGGTCGGCGATGTCGCCGCTCCTGCTCAAGCTCGTGTTCGAGCGGCTCGCCACGGGTCCGATGCCGGCGCTGGTCCGCCCCATCGTGCGCCGGGTCGCCCGGCGCGCGATCAACGGCTTCATCGAGCCGCAGATTGCGCTGCATCTCGATTACATGGAAGCGGAGCTCGGCAGGAGCCCGTGGTTCGCCGGCCAGGAATTCACCGGCGCCGACATTCAGATGAGCTTTCCGGCGGAGGCGGCGGTCGCGCGCGGCGGCCTCGATACAAGCCGGCCGCGACTGTGGGACTACCTGCAGCGCATCCACGCCAGACCCGCCTATCGGCGCGCACTCGACAAGGGCGGCGAGTACGCGCTGCTGCGCTGATCGGGAGGTTTCCGCCTTGGACAATGGTCGAAGCGTCATCGAGTGCGGCATGCGGATCGACTGGGACGCGCCCGTCCCGATGGACGACGGCACCGTGCTGCGCGCCGACGTTTTTCGGCCGCTCGACGACGGCCGGTATCCGGCGATCCTGAGCTACGGCCCCTACGCCAAGGGCCTCGCCTTCCAGGAAGGCTACCGGAGCAACTGGGAACGCATGGTCGCCGCCTTTCCGGAAGTGGCGGAGGGCACGACCAATCGATACCAGAACTGGGAGCTGGTCGATCCCGAGAAATGGGTGCCCGATGGCTATGCCTGCGTCCGGGTGGACAGCCGCGGCGCCGGCCGCTCGCCCGGCCGCCTCGATTGCTGGTCGCCCCGCGAGGCGCGGGACTTTCACGATTGCATCGAATGGGCGGCGGCGCAGCCCTGGTGCAACGGCAAGATCGGGCTCAACGGCATCTCCTATTACGCGATGAACCAGTGGCACGTGGCCTCGCTGCAGCCGCCGCATCTCGCGGCGATCTGCGTCTGGGAGGGGGCGGCCGATTTCTATCGCGACGTCTCGCATCACGGCGGCATCCTGTGCGAGTTCCTCGGCACCTGGTATCCGCGCCAGGTCCGCAGCGTCCAGCACGGGGTCGGCGAGCGCGGCGCGCGCAGTCGCCTCACCGGCGAGCTCGTGGCCGGCCCCGGGACGTTTTCCGACGAGGTGCTGGCCAAAAGCCGCGGCGATCTCGGCGCCGAGGTCCTGTCGCGGCCGCTCGACGGCCCCTACTATCGCGACCGCTCGCCAGATTACGACAAGATCATCGTGCCGTTGCTGTCGGCCGCCAACTGGGGAGGGCAGGGGCTGCATCCGCGCGGCAATTTCGAGGGTTATCTGGCGGCCGCGTCCACGCAGAAATGGGTCGAGGTGCACGGCAACACGCATTTTTCGCCGTTCTATTCCGATCGCGGCGTGGCGCTGCAGAAGCGGTTCTTCGGCCATTTCCTCAAAGGCGAGGATACCGGCTGGAGCCGGCAGCCCCCGGTCGAGCTGCAGGTCCGGCATCCGGGGGAGACGTTCGTCACCCGGGCGGAGAACGAATGGCCGCTTGAGCGCACGCAATGGACGAAATTCTATCTCGACCCCACCGACCGCAGCCTGGGATCGCGGATGGCGGCGGGCCCCGAGATCGAGTACGCGACATCGGGGGAGGGGGTCACGTTTCTCACTCCGCCCCTGCCCGAGGGAATCGAGATCACCGGGCCGGTCGCGGCAAAACTGTTCGTCTCCAGCGACACGACCGACGCCGACATTTTCCTGGCGCTGCGCGTGTTCGCGCCGGACGGCGGCGAGCTGCTGTTCATCGGCTCGAACGACCCGCGCGTCCCGGTTGGGCTCGGCTGGCTGCGCGCCTCGCACCGCAAGCTCGATCCGCCATTGAGCCTGCCCTATCGGCCGTACCATGCGCACGACGAAATCTGGCCGCTGACCCCCGGCGAGCCGGTCGAGCTCGACATCGAGGTGTGGCCGACCTCGATCGTCATCCCGCCGAGCCACCGCATCGGGCTGACGGTGCGCGGAACCGACTACGAGAACGACGGGAGCGGGCCGGCGATACCCCATGCCGCATACCCGATGCGCGGCGTCGGACCGTTCACCCACAATGACCCGAGAGACCGGCCGGCAGACATCTTCGGCGGCCGCAACCGCCTGCACTTCGCACCCGGCAAGCCGGCCTACCTGCTGCTGCCGGTCATCCCCGGCCCCCGGGGGTGAGCATCCGGTCGATCGTCGTGGCGCGGCTCACGCCGGAAAGTGCGCCAGCACCCGGAACCTGAGGCCATCGGCCTTGGCCAGATACATGTCCGTGTGCAGATGGCGCGACCGCATCCTGACCCGTCCCCGCGCGCCCGTGTAGGAGAGGCCCTCGGACGCCCGCGACAGCTGCGCAACCTCGAGCGAGCCCGCGCGGCGGGCGAGCTCCGCATAGAGCCGCACGCCCTCGTAGCATGACTCTCCGATCGTATTCGGCATCGGGGCATTGTCGCCGAAGGTCGCGTGATAACGCTCGAGGAAGGCGAGATTGTCCGGGGTGTCGAGGCCGGCAAGGTAGCCGGCGGTGAAATAGAGATTTTCCGCGTTCCCGGCACCGATGCCGAGCAGGGTATTCTCCTCGCTCGCGGCGGAGAGCCGAAGCATGTGCGCCGCCAGGCCATGGTCCGCGAACGCGCGGTTGAACGTGATGCAGTCGGCACCGACCATCGACACCAGGACCGCGTCGGGACGGCACGCACGGATCGCCAGCAGATGGCGTTCCGGGTCGTCGCAACCGAACGGGATGTAGTCGACGCCGAGAACTTTTCCGCCCGCCTCGGCAATGTAGCGGCGCGCCGCCCGGTGCGAGACATGCGGCCACACATAGTCGTTGCCCACCAGATACCAGCGCCGGGCGCCACGCTGCTCGGCGAGCCAATGGATCGCCGGCTTGAGCTGCTGCGGCGGAGTCTCGCCCACCATGAACACGCCGGACGCCCGCTCGCCGCCCTCGTAGACCGGCGTATAGACATAGGGGATGCGGCCGCGCAGCGCGCGGACGAGCGCGAGCCGCACCGCACTGATATGCATGCCGATCACCGCTTCGGCGCGGTGCTCGCCGATCAGCTCGATCGTGTCGTCGGCGATCGCGGCCGGGTCGCCGCCGGCGTCGGCAAAGACCAGCTCCACCTCGCGGCCCAGAATGCCGCCGCCGGCATTGATCTCCCGCGCCGCGAGCAGCGCGCTGGTCTGGCACGACGGACCCCACAGGCCGGCGGGGCCGCTCAGCGGCACCAGCAGGGCGATCTTCAGCCGATCGGAGCGCCGGCGCATGCCCAGGAGCGACAGATCGAGACTGTCGCCGCCGCCCGTGATGACGCTCGGCGGAAGCGGACGCGCGTGCAGCGCCGGCGCTGCGGCTGTCGCGATCATGACACTCTCCGGTTCCGTCTCGCCCGCCGCGGACGGCGCCGCAGCTTGTGCAGCGGTTGCAAGCAGCCGAATTTATCGCTTGCCGACGAATGCTAGCACCCCTAATCAAGAGGTGAAATCGGATTCCGTCGGCATGAGCGGAATGTCATGATGCGCACTCGCCCGATCAACGAGCACATTGCCTATTTGCTGGCGCAGGCCAACCGCCAGATCCACAAGCGCCTGGACGACGAATTTCGCCAGGAGGGCGTGCCGGTCGAGCAGTGGCGCATTCTCAAGCTGCTGGCCGAAAGCAACGGCCGGTCGATGGGAGAGCTGACCTCGGCGGCGCTGCTCAACCATCCGACGCTGACCAAGATGATCGACCGCATGGTGTCGGACGCGCTGGTCTATCGCCGGCCCGACCCGGAGGACGGCCGAAGGGTGCTGATCTTCATTTCCGAGCACGGCCGCGCGATCAACGAGCGCCTCAACAGGCTCGCCAACATGCACCAGGCGGGCATCGTCGAAGGCTACGGCGATCGCGCGACCGAGGAGCTCAAGCGGCTGCTGGAGGATCTGATCCAGCGCACCGCCTGAGCGGTCCCGGGCGGACCGGGGTCCGCGAGCGCCGCCGGTACCCGATCACGCCGTGCTCCGGCGCTCCGGCGACCCGTCCGCATGCGCATCCAGGTGCCGTCTGCTGCCCGCAACTTGCGCAGCCGGGCTATTGACAGCCTTAACGCGATACTTCACTTTTCAAATAAATCGCCGCTGACCGCGTAGCCCGGCCGAGGGGGGAACATGGTCGTTCTGGGTTGGCTCGTCGCCCTCGCGGCCGCGATCGCGGTGGTCGCCGTCGCGGTGATCTTTCTCAACCGCTTCTATCGCAAGTCCACGCGCGACGTCGCGCTGCTGCGCACCGGCTTCGGCGGCCAGCGTATCGTCATCTCCGGCGGCTGCCTGGCGCTGCCGTTCCTGCACAAGATCGACGAAATCAACATGCGCACCATGCGCATCGAGGTCCGGCGCGCCGGCGGAAAAGTCGCTGATCACCGAAGACCGCATGCGCGTCGACGTCGAGCTCGAGTTCTACGTGCGCGTGCAGCCGACGGTCGAGGGCGTCGCCACCGCCGCGCAGGCGATCGGCGCGAAGTCGTTCACGCCCGGACGGCATCCGCAATCTGCTCGAGGGCCGCTTCATCGACGCGATCCAGGCGGTGGCGGCGCGCCAGACGATGGATTCGCTGCACGAAAGGCGCGCCGAGTTCGTCCGCACGATCTCCGAACTGCTGCGCGACAACCTCGGCCACAACGGCATGCTGCTCGATTCGGTGTCGCTGACGCGCCTGGACCAGGCGGCCTTCGCGGCGCTCGACGAGAACAACGCCTTCAACGCCGTCGGCATGCGCAAGCTCGCCGAGATCATCGCGATGAACAAGAAGAAGCGCGCCGAGATCGAGGCCGATGCCGACATCTCGGTGCGCCAGACCCAGCTCGAGGCGACCAAGCGCCGGCTCCTGCTCACGCCAGGAGGAGGAGCAGGCGCAGATCAGCCAGCGCCTGGAGATCGAGAAGATCAAGGCGGCGAGCGACGCCGAAGGGCGCGAGGCCCGCGAGCAGGCGACTGACCGCGTCGGAGGACGCGCGCATCGACGCGCGAGCGGGAGACGCAACGCCATGGAGATCGCCAAGCAGCGCGAGCTGCGCAAGCTCGAGATCGAAGCGCAGCTGAGCTCCGAGATGAGCAAGGTCGACAGCTCGATCCAGCTCGCCGCCAAGCATGTCGAGGAGGCGCGGGCGCAGGCCCAGGCCGAACTGGCGCGCACCGAGGTCGTGCTGGCGCAGGAGCAGGTGCAGACCGAGCGCGAGCGCGCGGTGGCCGACCGCTCGCGCGAGATCGCGCTCAAGCGCGTGCAACGAGGAAGGCGAGGTGGAGGCGGCGAAGGCCGACACCGAGGCCGTGGTGCTGCTGCGGCGCATCCAGGCCGAAGTCGGAGGCGATGAACACGCGCGCCGAGGCCGAGCGCATGCGCATGCTGGCCGAGTCGGAGGGCGACGCGCGCGCTGATCGACGCCGAGAACTCGCGCAGCGAGGCGCTGATGCGCCTGCAAGCTCGAGCAGTACCGGCTCGACAAGCTGCCCGGAGATCGTCGCCGCAGATGATGAAGCCGGCGGAGAAGATCGACAGCATCCGCATCCACCAGGTCAGCGGCTTCGGCGGCGCGCCGGGAACGACCATGCAGCGGCGAGGCGGCGACAGCAGGCCGCCGGTCACCCAGGTGATGGACAGCATCCTCGGCATGGCGCTGCAGCTGCCGGCGCTGAAGAGCATCGGCGAGTCCATCGGGCTCGATTTGTCCTCCGCGGTCGGCGGGTCGCCGGCGCCGCGCGGCGAAGCCGAGCCCGGCCCGCCTAAACGCAGCAAGTGACCGGCCGCCGGCCGCGGTCGTCGCCACCGCCGCATCCGCAAGAGGAGTACGCCATGGCATTTTCCCGCCGCAACTTCTTGACCGCCGCCGGCGCCGTCGGCGCTGGCGACCGCGCTGCCGCGCCGCCGGGCCTTCGCCCAGGGCGCGCCGATCAAGCTCGGCTCGGTCCTCGACAACTCCGGCAACCTCGACATCTACGGCAAGCCGATGGTGATGGCGACCGCCATGGCGGTCGAGGAGATCAACGCCGCCGGCGGCCTGCTCGGGCGGAAGATCGAGGTCATGCAGTACGACACCCAGTCCGACATCGCGCTCTACACCAAGTACGCGCAGCAGCTGGCGCGCGACGACAAGGTCGACGTCGTGCACGGCGGCATCACCTCGGCCTCGCGCGAGGCGATCCGCCAGACCTTCCGGCGCGCCAACATGCTCTACTTCTACAACGTGCTGTACGAAGGCGGCGTGTGCGACCGCAACTGCGTCGTCACCGGCACGACGCCGGCGCAGGCGGTCGAGCCGATCGTCGAGCACGCCATGAAGCAGTGGGGCAAGAAGGTCTACATCGCTCGCCGCCGACTACAACTACGGCCAGATCACCGCCAAGTGGGTGGCGCACTACGTCGAGGCAGCGCGGCGGCACGGTGGTGAAGACCGACTTCTTCCCGCTCGACGTGGCCGACTTCGGCTCGACTATCGCCAAGATCCAGGAGGCCAGGCCCGAGCTTCGTCGTGCTCGGCGCTGGTCGGCGGCGCGCACCTGTCGTTCTATCCGCCAGTGGGCGGCGTCGGGCATGAACAAGAAGATCCCGCTGTCCTCGACGACCTTCGGCGTCGGCAACGAGCACCTGGCGCTCTCCGCCGCCGAGGGCGACGGCATCCTGATCGCCGGCAACTACAGCCAGGAGATCGACACGCCGGCGAACAAGGAATTCCTCGCACGCTGGGAGAAGCGCTTCGGCGACACCAAGATCGTGCACGAGATCGCGGTCTCGCAGTACCAGGGCATCAAGCTGTGGGCCGAGGCCGTGAAGAAGGCGGGCTCGCTCGACCGCGAGGCTGCTCAAGGTGATCGAGTCGGGCGTCAAGCGTCGAGGGTCCGGCCGGCATCGTGACGATCGAGCCCAAGACCCACCATGCGGCGCTCGACATCAAGGTGATGGAGGTCAAGAACCAGAAGCTGACGATCATGCAGACTCGGCAAAGCAGCGGCCGCCGACCGACACCGCGCAGTTCTGCGACCTGCAGAAGAACCCGAACGAGAACAAGCAGTTCGAGGTGAAGATCTGACGAAGGCACGGCCGGCAGCGTCGATCACCGGCACCGACAGCGAGGCTCGTCATGGCCGGGCGGGGCACCCCATCGCGCATGCGCGATGGGGGGGACCCCGTTGTCCCGGCCATCCACGCCACCGGGCTACCTGTCGCCCCGGCCCTCGTGTTGGTGGCCCGGGGGCGCGTCTTGGCCACGAAGAAGGACATGGATGCGCGGGACAAGCCCGCGCATGACGCCGAAACGGTTGGGTGGATAGCCCGCGCATATCAGGATCAGCATGGACTACGCCGCCGTCGTCTTTCTCGAGATCCTGTACATGATCGCCTTCCTGGCGCTGATCAGCGCCGGGCTGGCGATCGTGTTCGGGATGATGCGGGTGATCAACCTCGCCCACGGCGAGTTCGTGATGCTCGGCGGCTACGCCACCATCGCCTGCTCCAAGCGCGGGCATCAACATCTGGTTCGCGATGCTGGTGATCGCGCCGCTCGTGGTCGGCCTCATCGGCCTCGTCGTCGAGCGGCTGATCGTGCGCTTCCTCTACGGCCGGATGATCGACACCATGCTCGCGACCTGGGGCCTGAGCCTGCTGCTGATCGGTCTGGTGACGCTGATCTTCGGCAACTCTGCGGTGAGCGTGCCGGCGCCGATTCCCGGTACCAGGTCGGCGACTACCAGATGGGCGGCTACAATCTGTTCATCATCGCGGTTGCCGCCATCCTGATGTTCGCCATGTGGCTGGTGCTGCGCCATACACGGGTCGGCCTGATCGCCCGCGGCGCGATGCAGGGCGCCGACGTCGTGGCGGCGCTCGGCTACAATCCGCGGAACATCTACATGCTCACCTTCGCGGTCGGCGCCGCGCTGTCGGGGCTCGCCGGCGGCGTGCTGGCCCCGCTCACCGGGCTGCTGCCCTCGGTCGGGGGCGCCTATATCGCCAAAGCCTTCATCACCGTGATCACCGGCGGCACCGCGGTGATCGCCGGCACGCTGTCGACCTCGGTGGTGTTCGGCACGATCAACCAGCTCGTTTCCTTCGCCTCCACGCCGGTGATCGGCGAGATCGCCATGCTGGCGCTCGCCATCGTGCTGCTGCGCCTGATGCCGCAGGGCATCACCGGCCGTTTCTTCCGTAACGCCACATGACCGGCTCGGGATTCGGCGTCGGGCGCATCCGCTGGAACTGGTTCGCAGCCTTCGCGGTGCTGCTCCTGCTGCTGCCCTCGGTCTGGGAGACCAACACGCCGACCCTGCTGGCGATCTGGGCGCTGTTCGCGCTGTCGCTCGGCCTGATGTGGGGCTATGCGGGCATCCTGAGCTTCGGTCACGCCGCCTATTTCGGGCTCGGCGCCTACACCTATGCGATCGCCTCGTTCAATATCGGCGAGAGCACGACGCCGCTGCTGCTTGCGATCGTCGTCCCGGCGCTCGCCGCGGCAATGGTCGGCGCCATGATGTTCTACGGCCGCATCAGCGACGTCTATCTCGGGGTGATGACGCTGGTGGTGACCCTCATCCTTCAACCGCTTCATGAACGCCACGGCCGGCGATGCCTACCGCATCGGCAATGCACGGCTCGGCGGCTTCAACGGCATTCCGGCCTTTCCGATCCTCAACGTGCCGGGCGATCCGTCCGACCAGGTCTATGGCACGCCGTACTACTACGTGGTGATCGTCTGCCTGCTCGGCGCCTATCTGGTGGCGCGCTGGATCCTGTCGAGCGCGTTCGGCCGCACGCTGGTCGGCATCCGGGAGAACGAGCTGCGCATGGAGCTGCTCGGCTACAACGTTCCGGCCTACAAGACCGCGACCTTCGCGATCAGCGGCGCCATGGCGGGGCTCGCCGGCTGCCTGTTCGCCAACTGGGCGGAGATCGTCACGCCGAGCGTATTCAGCCTCGGACAGTCGGCGGAAGTCATCATCTGGGTGATCGTCGGCGGCCTCGGCACCCTGGTCGGGCCGATGCTCGGCGCCGTGGTGCTGGGTTCGCTGAAGATCGCGCTGGGCTCGCAGACGCTGATCGACAACTCGCTCGTCCTCGGCGCCATCCTGATCCTGGTCGTGCTGCTCATCCCGCGCGGATTCGCCCCCGCCTTCGTGGCATGGCGGCGGCGTTTCGCCCAGTCCCAGGCCCACCGCCGTGAGGCCCGCGGCACCAGGCGCCGCCGCGTCGCCCTGCAGGACGCCGAGACATGAGCGAGCCCGTGGTCGAGACCCACGATCTCTCGGTGCGCTACGGGGGCGTCCTGGCGGTGAACAATGTCAGCTTTTCGGTGCGGGAGCGCGAGCTGCGCTGCCTGATCGGCCCCAACGGCGCGGGAAAGAGCACGTTCTTCAAGTCGGTCACCGGCCAGGTGCGCGGCGGCCAGGCGAGCGGCCGGGTGGTGATCCGCGGCCACGACGTGACCGGGTGGTCGACCCACCAGATCGTCCGGCTCGGCATCGGGGTGAAAACCCAGGTTCCCTCGGTGATGAACGGCCTGACGGTCGAGGAGAACATCTGGCTGTCCGCCCGCCGCACGCTCGGTCGCGACGGCGCCGACCGCGCGGTCGACGAGGTCATCGCCGAGCTCGGGCTCGAGGCGCTGGCACGGCGCCAGGTGAGCGAGCTCGCGCACGGGCAGCGCCAGCTCGTGGAGATCGGCATCGTGCTCGCCAGCAAGCCGTGGCTCGTCCTGCTCGACGAGCCGGCGGCCGGCATCACCAGCCAGGAGACCGAGCGGCTGGTCGCCATCATCCGCCGGATCAATCAGACGGCGGCGTTGATCGTGGTCGACCACGACATGCATTTCGTCCGCATGCTCGACGCCAGGATCACGGTGTTTCATCAAGGCGCGATCCTGGTGGAGGGCGGGGCGGGCGAGGTGCTCGCCGACCCCCGCGTCCGCGAGGTCTATCTCGGGAGCCGGGCGCGATGAGCCTCGAGCCGGATGTCCGCGACGAGGGCGGCGAGGAAGGCCGGGTCGGCAGCGACGTCGTGCTCGACATTTCCGACCTGCGTGCCGGCTATGGCGAGGTGCCGGTGCTGCGCGGCATCTCGCTGGCGCTGCGCGAAGGCGAGGCGATCGGCATCGTCGGCCACAACGGCATGGGCAAGACCACCCTGTTGAAGACCATCATGGGCCTGATGCCGGCGACCGGGGGCAAGATCGTCGTCGACGGCGTCGATGTCACGCAATGGGCGGCGCACGAGCGCAGCCGCCTCGGCATCGGCTACGTGCCGCAGGGCCGCGGCATCCTGGCCGGCCTGAGCGCGCAGGAAAACCTCCGGCTGGCCTGGACCTCGGATTCGGGGGAGACCGAGGAGCACGCGATCGACCGCGTGGTCGGCATTTTTCCGCAGGCTCGCCCGGCTGCTCGATCGCCGCGGCGGGACGCTGTCGGGTGGCGAGCAGCAGATCCTCGCGCTCGCCCGTGCGCTCGTCGCCTCGCCCTGGCTCCTGGTGCTCGACGAGCCGTCGGAGGGCATCCAGCCGTCGATCGTCCAGGAGATCGCCGCCATCCTGCATGCGCTGCGCGACAAGCACCGGCTCTCGATGCTGATCGTGGAGCAGAATCTGGAGCTGGTGCTCGACGTGGCGAGCCGCATCGTGCTGGTCGAGCGCGGGCGCATCACCCGCGAGCTCGATACCGGCGCGGTGCGCGGAGGGGCGATCGCCGACCTGGTCGGGCTCGGCGCCGCGCGCAGCGCGGAGCGCAGCGTGCCACGCCATCCTGTCCGGCCAGCCGCGGTCGCGCCGACCGTGCCGCGGCAGCCGGCCCGCCCGCCGCTCACCGTCTCCTCGCCATCGAGAAAACCTGTTCCGCAGGCGGTGCCACAAGCCGCAGCAGTTTCCGGGGGAACCATGTCGACCGTCAAACGTCCAACCCTCGACCAGATGCAGGAGATCGTCTCCTCGCTGCACATGAGCATGTCGGAGCGGCGAGGTCGCCGAATATCTCGAGGTGCTGGAGGGCACGTTCCAGGCCTACGACCGCGTCAACCAGCTTCCCGACTATCTGCCGGCGGTGCGCTATCCGCGCACGCCCGGCTACCGGCCGGGCGCCGCCGAGAACCCGATGAACGCCTGGGCGGTGAAGGCCGAGGTGCGCGGCGCCGCGCATGGGCCGCTGGCCGGCAAGCGCGTGGTGCTGAAGGACAATATCTGCCTCGCCGGCGTGCCGATGATGAACGGCGCCTCGACGCTCGAAGGCTACGTGCCCGACGTCGACGCCACGCTGGTGACCCGCATCCTCGATGCCGGCGGCACCATCGTCGGCAAGGCGCATTGCGAATATTTCTGCCTGTCGGGCGGCAGCCACACCTCGGCGCTCGGGCCGGTGCACAACCCGTTCAAGCACGGCTATTCGGCCGGCGGCTCGTCGTCGGGCTGCGGCGCGCTGGTCGGGGCCGGCGAGGTCGAGATGGCGATCGGCGGCGATCAGGGCGGCTCGATCCGCATGCCGGCATGCTTTTCCGGCTGCTACGGCATGAAGGCGACCCACGGCCTCGTGCCCTATACCGGCGTGATGCCGATCGAGGCGACCATCGATCACACCGGGCCGATGACGGCGACCGTCGCCGACAATGCGCTGCTGCTGGAGGTGATCGCCGGAGCCGACGGTCTCGATCCGCGGCAATACAACGTCCGCGTCGACAAATACACCACCGGTCTCGGCCGCGGCGTCGCCGGCCTGCGCATCGGCGTGGTGACCGAAAGTTTCGGCTGGCCGGCGAGCGAGCCCGACGTCGATGCCAAGGTCCGCGACGGCGCCGAGCGGCTGCGCGCGCTCGGCGCAACGATCGAGGAGGTCTCGATCCCGATGCACCGCGACGGCGGCGCCATCTGGACGCCGATCGCGCTCGAGGGGCTGATGGCGCAGATGATGCACGGCAACGGCATGGGCTTCAACTGGGAGGGCCTGTACACGACGAGCCTGCTCGACGCCCATGCCAACTGGCGGGCGCGCGCCAACGAGCTGTCGCGGACCCTGAAGATCTCCATGTTCGCCGGCGAATACTTCATCCGGCACTATCGCGGGCATTTCTACGCCAAGGCGCAGAACCTCGCGCGGCTGCTGCGCAAGACCTATGACGACGCGCTGGCGCGCTACGATCTCCTGCTGATGCCGACGCTGCCGATGAAGGCGACGCCGCTGCCGCCCGCCAACGCGCCGCTGGCGCTGTGGTGCCAGCGCGGCTTCGAGATGCTGCCCAACACCTCGCCGTTCGACGTCACCGGCCATCCCGCCATGTCGATCCCCTGCGGCATGAGCGACGGCCTGCCGATCGGCCTGATGCTGATCGCCAAGCACTGGAACGAGACCACGATCTATCGCGCCGCCCACGCGTTCGAGCAGCTGGGCGACTGGCGAAATTTCTAGATAAGGCGAGCACGGCAGGGAGGCAAGGCCGGATCCATGACCGGACATCCCGTTCGCTTCGGTCAGTATCCATGCGCGGCTGGCGCGCGACGATCGTCTGCGGCCGCAGGGAAAGCTCTCCTACGTCGCCGGCCCGAGCCGACGATGCGCTGAAATACATGACCATCCCCGCAGTGCTCGACCGCGCCTGCGCGCGCCACGGCGCCGGCGAGGCGGCGGTCTTCGCCAGCCCTCGGCAGAGCCTGTCCTGGTACGACCTGCGCAACCGCGCCGACGACGTCGCGGCCGGCCTGCTCGCGCTCGGCATCCGGCGCGGCGACCGCGTCGGCATCTGGGCGCCCAATCGTGCCGAATGGCTGCATGTGCAGTTCGGCACCGCCCGCATCGGCGCCATCCTGGTCAACATCAATCCGGCCTATCAGCGCATCCGAGCTCGAATTCGCGCTTAACAAGGTCGAGTGCAAGGCGCTGGTGATGGCGCGCGGGCTGAAATCGAGCGACTACATCGCGATGATCCGCGCGCTGGCGCCGGAGATCGATGGGGCGGGCGGAGCGTTTTGGCGGCGACCCGGCTGCCGCATCTGCGGCACGTGATCCTTCTCGGCGACGAGCCGGCGCCGCGCCAGGCCATGCGGTTTTGCCGATTTCCTGAGGCTCGCCGGGCCCGGCCATCGCAACCGCCTCGCCGGGCTCGCCGCCGCGCTCGACCCGGACGATGCGATCAACATCCAGTTCACCTGCGGCACGACGGGCTCGCCCAAGGGGGCGACGCTCAGCCATTTCAACATCGTCAACAATGCGCGCTACTCGCGCCAAGGCCATGGCGCTGACCGCCAAAGACCGGCTGTGCATCCCGGTGCCGCTCTATCACTGCTTCGGCATGGTTCTCGGCGTGCTGTGCTGCGCCGCGGTCGGCGCCGCCATGGTGTTTCCCGGCGAAAGTTTCGATGCCGAGGCGACGCTGGCGGCGGTCGCGCGGCACAAATGCACCGCCTTGCATGGCGTGCCCGCCATGTTCATTGCCGAGCTCGATCACCCGGATTTCGTTCGCCTACGATCTCTCGAGCCTGCGCACCGGCATCATGGCGGGCGCGCCCTGCCCGATCGAGACCATGCGCCGGGTGGTCTCGCAGATGCACATGCGCGAGGTCACGATCGGCTACGGCATGACCGAGACCAGCCCGATCTCGTTCCAGTCGAGCGTCGACGATCCGCTCGAGCGGCGCGTGTCCACGGTCGGCCGCATCCATCCCGCATGTCGAGGTCAAGATCGTCGATACGGCGACGGCGGGTCGTGCCGGTCGGCACGTCCGGCGAATTGTGCACCCGCGGCTACTCGGTGATGCGCGGATACTGGGAGGACCCGGAGCGGACCGCAGAGGCGATCGACACCGCCGGCTGGATGCATTCGGGCGATCTCGCGGTAATCGACGATCGACGGCTATTGCAACATCGTCGGCCGCGTCAAGGACATGCTGATCCGCGGCGGCGAGAACATCTATCCGCGCGAGATCGAGGAATACCTGTTCCGCCATCCCAAAGTGCAGGCCGTCCAGGTGTTCGGCGTGCCCGACGCAAAGCTCGGCGAGGAGGTCTGCGCGTTCATCGTGACCAAGGGCGGACAGGGGGCGAGCGCGGAGGAGATCCAGAACTTCTGCCGCGGCCAGATCGCCCACTACAAGATCCCGAAGCACATCCGCTTCGTCGGTGAGTTTCCGCTCACGGCCACCGGAAAGCCGCAGAAATTCGTCATGCGCGAGCGCATGATGCGCGAGCTCGGCGTCAGCGAGCCGAAGACCGCCTGAGCGCGCAACCCTCGTGCTTGCCATTCCGACGATTTTCCGCAAGAGTTGTTCGGCCTGATCAACGATCCATCGCGGGCCGAACGATCATGACCTTCAGCGCCACCAACCGCCGACCGATTTTCGCCGCCGCCGTGCTCACGGCGTGGCTGCTCACAGCGTTTGCCGGCGAGGCCTCGCAGCAATGCCCGGCCGAGCGCGAGCCGCCGCAAATTCTCAAGGACCCGGCTCTCTGCAAGGAGCTTTGGCCGGACGTGCGCCATCCGGCCGGCCTGCCGCTCGACCAGTACGAGAAGAAGCTCGCGAAATATTTCGAGCACTATTGCCATCGCGATCCCGACGGCGGCTGGATGGTCGACAAGCGGATCCGCGACACCGGGCCCTACATTGCGACCTTGCAGCAGGGAAAATGGACCGGCTCCTATTTCGGCACCCATGCGGCGGTGCTGGTCTGGTACTCGCCCGACATGGTGACGTGGCTGCGCCAGAACCGCCCGGGCGAGGGGACGCCGACACCGGCGACCGTCGAGCCGGTTCCCGACGGCGCGGTGATCGTCAAGGAGATGTACACGCCTCCGGCGGCGGCTTGCGGCGATGTCTCCTGGGAGCACCTGCAGCCCGACAAGGGCATCGCCCTGATGGTGCGCGACAACAAGGCGTCCCACGACGGCTGGTTCTGGGGCTGGTTCGGCTATGCCGAATGGGCGCCCGACTGGCCGCCGGACGCGAAGAACCCGTTGCCCAACATGGGCTTCGGCCAGTACTGCACCAACTGCCACGGCTCCGCGAAGGACAATCAGACATTCGCCTCGCTCAAGAACATCAAGGGCGAGCGCGGTGAGGCCCTGGTGTTTCTCAGCCAGGATTTCTTCCTCGATCCATCGTGGCGCAGCCATCACACCGAGGTCGCCCAGGCCGGCCAATCGCCGTCGGCCGAGGCCGGACGCAGCCGCGATAATCCAGCCTTCGCCGGAATTTTCGCGCCGCCCGGCAAGGCCGACGGTGCCCCGCCGCCGACGCGCCAGACGGTGCGCGAAAATGCCGTCGGAGACTTTCGACAATGTCTGGGTCCCGGCGGGGGGGCCGAGCCCTTCGAGCGCCTTCGTCACCTCCGACCAGTGCGTCGGCTGTCACGATGCGCGCGGCACCGGCCTGCAATACGACATGACCGAGCCCGGCGGCCCGGACGGAAAACTCTTCAACATCTCTCCCTACGCAACCTGGCGGTCCTCGCCGATGGGGCTGGCGGGGCGCGATCCGATATTCTTCGCCCAGCTTGCCAGCGAGACCGAGACATTCCATCGCGGGTCGTCCGCCGATGCTGCAGGGCGTCTGCCTCGGCTGCCACGGCATCGGCGGCCAGCGGCAGTTCGCAGATCGATCGGTTCGCCCAGTCGCGGCAATGCGAGAATTTCTCCCGCAAGGACGTCGACGCGGTGCCGTTCCCCGACAACGACCCGGTGGCCGCGAACTACGGCGCGCTCGCCCGCGACGGCATCACCTGCAATGCCTGTCACCACATGGTGCTCGGCAAGGAGGACAGCGACCGGCATCGCAACGCACCGCAGAACCGGTGCGTGGAGGCTCGCCAGGAGTTCCTCAATCCCGAAACTCGACGGGTTCGCCAAGACCTTCAGCGGCAGCTTCTTCCTGGGCTCGCCCGAGGTCGTCAACGGGCCGTTCGAGAAGCCGAAGCACAAGTCGATGAAGCATGCGCTGGGCATGACGCCGGAGCACTACGCCAATGTGAAGAGTTCCGAGCTCTGCGGCACCTGCCACGTGGTGCATCTGCCGGTGCTGCGCGACGACAAGGTGGTGGCGCACATCTACGAGCAGACCACCTATCCGGAATGGGCGTTCAGCGACTACCGCACCGGAACCACCCCCGACGGGCAGCTGCCGTTCGGGCCCGGCGCGCGCGCCCAGTCGTGCCAGGACTGCCACATGCCGAGCCGGGATGCCGCGGGAAAACCCTATCGCAGCAAGATCGCCGGCATCCAGGAATACAGCACGTTTCCCCAGGCCGAGCACGCCCTGCCGGCCGAGGACATCGATCTCAAGCGGCGCGACGGATTCGCCCAGCACACCCTTGTCGGCCTGAACCTCTTTCTCACGAAGATGGCCCAGCAATTTCCCGACATGCTCGGCATCCGCACCCAGGATCCGATGCTCACCAAGGCCGGGGTCGATCCCCTGTGGTACACCGAGAAAGCGATGCTCGATCAGGCGCGCGAGCGCACCGCCGAGATATCCGTGGGCGAGATGAAGACCGACGCCGGGACGCTCAGCGTCGCGGTGACGGTCGTCAACAAGGTCGGCCACAAGTTTCCGAGCGGCGTCGGCTTTCGCCGGGCCTTCATCGAGTTCAGCGTGCTCGACGAGGCGCAGAACGTCCTGTGGTCCTCCGGGCGCACCGACCGGACGGGCGTCATCGTCGACCAGGAGGGCAGCCCGATTGCCGGCGAGCACTGGTGGAAGAGAGACTGCTCCGCGCGGATCAATCCGAAGGCGCGCATCCATCAGCCGCACTACGCCGTCATCGACGCGCAGGACCAGGCGCAGATCTACGAGGAGCTGGTGGCCGCGCCCGGCGACGGGCCGGCGCCGGTCTGCGGCTTCGGGGCGACGCCGGCGGGGCCGCTGACCACGAGCTTTGTTTCCCAGTGCGCCAAGGTGAAGGACAACCGCATCCTGCCGCACGGCTTCCTGCCGCTCGCGGATCGCACCGCGATTGCCACCGCCCTCGGCGCGGGAGCCGAGCTGGCGGCCGAATCCGGCGCGGTCGCGGTCGGCGACGATCCGGACTACCGCACCGGAGGCGCCGACCCGCTGACCTACCGGGTGCCGCTGGCGGCGCTCACGGC
Organism: uncultured Alphaproteobacteria bacterium; assembly: GCA_963755055.1. Taxonomy (GTDB): domain Bacteria; phylum Pseudomonadota; class Alphaproteobacteria; order Rhizobiales; family Xanthobacteraceae; genus AP-16. The sequence continues at coordinate 391,662 of CAVWIS010000020.1, forward strand.
GAAACCGGCCGCCGTGCGGGCGACGCTCTACTACCAGGCGACGCCGCCCTACTTCCTGCAGGATCGCTTCTGCACGTCGGGCAGCGCCGACACCAGGCGGCTCTATTTCCTCGCCGCAAATCTCGACCTCACGGCCACGCCCGCCAAGGACTGGAAGCTCGAGGTGGTGTCGACCGGCCTCGTGCCGGTGCCATGAAAGCTAAGGGTCCCGTCGGGACAACGGCCCAAAGCCAGCCCAGAGCCGGGGCCGCCTTGACTTGCCGGGAGCCGACCGTTAAGTCCGCAGCAACCCGTTCGGGGGCGTAGCTCAGTTGGTTAGAGCGCCGGCCTGTCACGCCGGAGGCCGCGGGTTCGAGTCCCGTCGCTCCCGCCAGATTTTTCAAGGACTTAGCAATCCCACCCGGTCAATTTTCGACACCTTTCGCCCGCTGTTTTTCGACTTTTGTTCGTCCTTCGGTCTTTCGGATGGCTGCTCGACCGCGAAGCCGCGCCTCGTCAACTTGACGAACGCTGGCCGGGTCTACCGGCACATAGGTGCGGTGCAGACGGTTTGAAGCCGAGAGCGTGTTTGCCATCTTGGCGGACACCAGTCCCGGCTCAGCTCGTCCAGCGAACGCCTCGACGGCGCCGGACCGACGAAGGTCGGCTAGCTGCCTCGTCTCGTCAGGGCCAAAAGTTGCGGTCCGTATCGCTCGGAAATCTTCACTCAGTCGGTCCTTTGTGTACGCGCGCGAGGGCCAGGGCCGCCCGTCGCCTTGCCAGTGACCCCGCGTGCGGAAGATCGGAGCGCCGTCGTGCAAGTCGTATCCGAGCCCGGCAATGTAGGCGTCGAGCAGTGCCTCAGAGCGCCGGGAGAGGGTGCCTGCTGCCGCGCGGCCCGTCTTGGCGCGGTCAACATAGAACACCGTTCCACGGCCGTCGGTCGCCCGCTGCGAAAGAGTAAGCTTGCGACAGTCGACCGGGGACAACTGGCTGTCCCAACCGACTGCAATGAGGACGGCAAGCCCTCGATAACCCGATCTCCAGGCGGCCTTGACCAATCGCACGACCTCCCCCTCCCGCCACACGCCTTGTCTGGGGGGAGGAGCAGAGTTACGCACTCCGAGTGATGGGTCCTCATCCCGCTGGCAGTAGCCCAAGGCGGCCGCGACCTTCCACATGGCTCGCCATATCTTAATCGTCCGGTGAGCCTCCGAGAGGGAAACGAGTTCCTCCACCTTGCGGCGGAATTCCGATAGTTCGTCGAGAGAGACAAGTCGTGGGTCAATGTCAGCAAAAATCGGGCCGATGCGCTTCCATGCCCGCTCCCAATCTTCACGTGTGCGCGACGCCTTGCGAGCCCACTCGGGCGTTCGCTTTAGACGCATGAACGCCTCGCCCAACGAACCGACGGGATACCGTTCGCAATTCCCTTGATCAGAGCCTTTACGTGCGCGGTATTGGTTCGTCAGCTCACGCGCCCTGGCCCAGGCGAACGGCCCATCTGGACCCAAAGAGACACAGTTGTAGCCCTCACGCATCATACGTCGGTTGGGCTTCCAATAGCCTCGCCCGCGAGTCACGTAGTAATATGGAATCTTCACGTCACCCACGCCTCATCCCCGCGATCCGTCGAGCCAACATGTCGTGACGGTCGCGCGCTGTTGCAGGGTCAGTCAAGCCAGAACGACGGTCCATCCAGTCATCAATGGCCTTGAGGTCGTACATGCCGGTTGTCGGATCTGCCGCCGGGAACCCCCGTTCGGCTAGCGCCGGCAGGATCCGTTCGAATTCTGCGAGCGCCAAGTGCAGCCGCCGAGCCGCCTTTGCTGCTGGCACGTCGCGCGGCTGGACAGGAAAACGGACACCGTGACCGGTCGGCATCACGCGCCACCCATGTAGGGCAAGGCAGGACGCGATCTGCTCACAGTCATTGAGCCGCCAGGGAGCGACCGCGTTGCCTCAACGCTAAGCGGCAGAGACGCATATTGCTCAACTTTCCCTAGACTTCAGGGACTCCAAACCAGGGCGCGATACCATTGGCCAACATCCTCGCTCATGGCCAATGCTAAGTGCCGCTGCTGAGCCGAATAGACCAGTATAGCGAATACCCAGGGAAACACCCAATTTCCCTGAAACCGACGTAAAACAATCAGATAGGTAATCACGCTCTCAACACATGAACCTCCGAAGAGTAGTTCGCCATCAATTTTCGGTCCCCGTCAGACAAGGCCCTTGTTTCGGGACGAATCAATTCTACGCTATCTGGTATGTCGACTGTTGGCTCGTTAGCATCAGTCTCCTTCAGCTTCTCTGAAATATAACGACAAATTCCGAAATAACGTCTGATCCTATCCTTATTCTTGGCCTGTTCCATTATTAGTTGAATGAAATCGTTACCAGCAACGCGTGTAGGCCGCATAAATGGATCAAGACGTTCACTAACATACAAAAAAACTGCGGACTCCTTGTAGTCTGACCACCGCTTCCGAATGGTCCTAGCCATTTTGTCTGCGCGCTTCTTTAAACAATAAAATTGCCCGTGGGTAATGTTGGCATCCTGTTTGCGCTCGCCGCCATGATCAAGATATCGAAACCGATAATCCATAATGTCGCACACCACGTCGGATCGCTGGCGACGCGCATCTATCATTTTATCAAATGCGTGAATCCTCGGAATTCTCAGCAAAGAAGTCCATCCCCCCTCCGTACTAATAATATTATTGTAAACAGAGCTGTAGTCCTCATCAGCAAAACATTTCACCAGCCGGGCAGAATTCAATGTGCCTCTATTGTCCGAATATTTTTCGGGTCTTCAGGGAATCGAGTGGGTGATTTTGAGGGATCATAGCGGCGGAAACGGCTGTGGATAGGGACTTTCTTGGCTTTGAGGCATGCTCGATTTTGCCATGCTGAGGGATGGTCGAATCAGGGAAGCGACAGCGACGTCTGTCGGATGGATATTCGTTCGGCGGCTTTCGGGCGAAAGAGACGCTTCGCGGTGTGTTCGGTGATCCGGATGTGCGGATATTGCGTCTCGATCGGCGCTCAAAAAAACGGTGTGCGGCTGTTGCGGGCAGGTCTGGAACGGCTGGTACGACCGGCGGGTGCGGCAGGTTCGCGACCTGCCGAGCGCAGGGTTTCGGATTGTTCTGGAACTCGAGGTGCGGCGCGTCGGGTGCCGGCGTTGCGGCACAGTGAAGCGCGAGCGGTTGGATTTTCTGGCGGACAATCCGCACTACACCAAACGCTTTGCGTTCTATGTCGGCCGCCGCTGCCGGCAGGCCTCGATCCGCGACGTCGCCAAGGAGCTGAGGCTCGACTGGGACACGGTCAAGACGCTGGAGAAGCAGTACATGCGGGCCCAGCTCGAGCGTGCCGGCAGGCCGGGTCCGCGAGCGATCGGCATCGACGAGATCTCGGTCCGCAAGGGCCACAGCTATCGCATCGTGGTCAGCGACTTGGTTCGCAAGCGGCCGATCTGGTTCGGCGGCGAGGATCGTTCCGAGGCCAGCATGGCGGCGTTCTACGACTGGCTGGGGCTCAAAAAGAGCCGCAAAATCAAGCTCGCCGTGATGGACATGTGGAAGCCGTTCCGCAACGTCACGAAGCACAAAGCGCCGCAAGCGGCGATCCTGTTCGACAAGTTCCACATCATGCGCCATCTCGGCGAGGCGCTCGACAAGGTGCGCAAGGCCGAATACGCCCGCCTGAGCGGCAAGGATCGGCGCTTCATCAAGGGCCAGAAGTACAATCTGCTGTCGCGCCACGAAAATCTCACCCTGGAGGGCAAGCGCTCGCTCAAAATCCTGCTGGCCGCCAACAAGCGCCTCAACACTGCCTACGTCCTCAAGGAGGCCTTCGGCCAACTCTGGGACTACGGGCGCGAGGGCTGGGCGCGGCGCTTCTTCGACAACTGGCGAGCCAGCCTAAAATGGCAGCGCCTCGGACCCTACGAGCGCTTCGCCGATATGATCGATCGCCACTGGGACGGCATCGCCGCCTACTGCAAACCGGAAAACAAGGTCTCGCTCGGCTTCGTCGAAGGCCTCAACAACAAAATCCGCGTCTTCCAGCGACGAGCCTACGGACTGCGCGACGACGAATATCTCCGCCTCAAGGTCCTCACCTGCATGCTTCCGCCGCTATGATCCCCCAAAATCACCCACTCGATTCCCTGAAGACCCTTTTTTCCCAAGTCGTTCTAAAAAAAGGCTAGCGGCTAGCACGGCTGCTGCAGACACAATTCTTCGTCTCGAACAATAGACCCAAACTTGAAACCGGTACAAACAAATCTCGTGTTCAAACGGATACGACGCTTCACCCCATTCCCCGACGAGCGTCTCAACGGCTGTATTTAGATCGTAATTCTCTTCAGTCCGTGTGCGCTGACTCGGTCTGGACATTGTAGCTCTCCAGCAGGTCATAGATCTACCTGGCGTATGGGCAGACGCACCGTGTTAATCCTAACAGTGCCAGGGCGGAAGGGAAATCTCGGTTTTCCCCTGGGCAACGGGCTCTTTCCCTAGGCGCGCCGCAGCGAGGCCCGTAACCTCCCCCTATGACACGCGCTGGCAGGAAGGGCCCAGTATCCCTTGCAAGCATGGTTGGCGCAATTCTGGAGAAATGAGCGCTGGTACGGGGACGGAGCCCCTACGTGGGACAAGGCCCCGACGGCACAGGAGGTCGAGTGCAAACGCGAAAAGACGGTCAAGCGCCTTCGGCGTTTCTCAGCGCGTTCCCAGGCGCCGATGGGTTGGCCGACCGACTGGCGCAATGGTGCGTAACAGGTGTGGGCGGGCGCCTGCCCTGAGTGTTTGTACGCTGCGCAAAGCTCATTCGTCCAAACTCAGAGGCTGATCGGTGAACGGTTACCTGATTATTGACCCAGAGCTAACGAGGCTCCGCCTCAGACCGACGAGGCGTGTTGACAGGCCCGTCGTGTTGAAAGGGTCGGTCCGAGGCAGACCCTGTTGAAGCTTGCGGTCCGGCCTGCGTTCGGCCGGGGCGGCATGCGGATGTGGCGGCTGTGATCGGCGGTCCGGGTTGAGGTCCGGCGCCGTTCGCTGACAAAAAACGGTGGATTGTGGGCGATGTAAGTGGACTCCGGTCGAGCCTGCAGGGACATGCCCTGGATATTGGAGCTCGAAGCTCGATGGGTCCGAGGACCCGTGGACGACCGGAGCCCGCCATGAGCATAGCACGATCGGTAGCCGACGTCCTGCGTGATCACGTCGCCCTCGAGCTCGAGGGGATCGACCGGATGTACCTCAACGTCTACGTGCCGCATCTGCAGGCGGTGGGAGGCGTCGTGTGGTACCTGCGCAGCCACCGGGGCCAACGATTTGCCTCGACGACGGCGGTGGTGCCGATGACCGAGGCGTTCGTTCGCAACATCGAGGAGTTCGTCGACCGCCAAGGCATCGATCTGGTGACCTTCGATAAGCGGCAGCGCAAGGACGATGTCACCCAGCACTACCTGCGGCGCTTCGAGGGAACCGAAGGCGTGCTCTACGTCGGCAAGGCCCAGGAGAAGGCGCGGGTCATGCGCACGCAACGTCGCCAGAGCCGGACCGCGGGAGGAACCTATCCGTGGATCGTGGAATCCACCGCGATGGTCAATCACTACTATTTCTACTGTGTCGACGAGGACTTCGGGCCGTTCTTCCTCAAGTTCTGCTCGTACTTTCCGTACAACGCCAAGCTGTGCATCAACGGTCACGAGTACCTCAAGCGCCAGCTCGCCAAGCGTGGCGTGAGCTTCGAGGCCCTCGACAACGGCATCAAGTCCTGCGCCGATCCCAAGCTCGCGCAACGGCTGTGCGATGCTCTGTCGGCGAACAAGATCGATCGATTGCTGCGCAAGTGGCTCAAGCGCTTGCCGCATCCGTTTCCGCCGCGCGACCGTGCCGCCGGTTATCGCTACCAGCTCTCCATCCTGCAGGCCGAGTTCTCGCTTACCCAGGTGCTCGACCAGCCGGTGACCGGACGCGTCTTCTTCGAGGAGGTGATCCGCGAGAACCTCGATATCGGCCGCCCCACCCAGGTCAGCCTGGTGTTCGACCGCAAGGTCACCCGCCGCACCCCCGGCCGGTTCCGCACCCGCGTCATCACCGAAGGCGTCGTGCCTTCGCTGCACGTCGACTACAAGAAGAGCCGCATCAAGCAATACCACAAGGACGGGCAGGCGCTGCGAACCGAGACCACGATCAACGACACACGCGACTTCGCCATCGGCCGACGCATCGAAAATCTCGACGAACTGCGCAAGATCGGCTTTGCCGCCAACCGACGTCTGCTCGACGTCCAACGCATCGGTCACGACTGCTTCATCGGCGAAGCGTCCTTCCAGGGCATGCAAAAGCCCGTCACCGTCGATTCCGGCCGCGCCGCCGCGCTGCGCTTCGCCGATCCCCGCGTTCAGGCCCTCTGCCACGTCTTGCTCCTGTTTCTCCTCGTCAAGGGCACATTCACCCACAAGGATGTCCGCGAGCACCTCGCTCCACTGCTCGGGCACAAGCCGAGCCAATACGCCCCGGGACGCGTCACCTACGACTTGCGTCGCCTGCGCCTGCACGCCCTCATCGAGCGCATCCCCAAAACTCACCGCTACCGCATCACCGCCAAAGGGCTGCGCATCGCCATCTTCTACACCCGCCTCTATAACCGCTCGTTGCGCACCGGAATGGCCGTCATCTCCCCAGCCTGCACCAATCCACAGCTCCCGATCGCCAAGTCCATTCGGGCCGCCGAAACCGCTCTCGACAACTGGTACCAACATGCAAAAATCGCAGCCTAAAAACTTGACTCAACCGACACACAAGTCGGTCAATCAAGGCCTCTAGTCGTCCAGGCTCCCGACAAGCTCTCAGGAGGCCGATAAATGCCGCACGAACCGGACGCTGACCTTTTCCTTCCAGCGATGACCGGCCCTGCCGCTGCGGCAGTTCTGCTGCCCGCGCAACTGTTCCACGCGGCCGACGGGACCGCATACGCTGACATTGCGATGGACGGACGGCGGCAATGTTTCCGAGTTCAGAGCAAGGCATTCCGCCAGTGTGTCGAATTAGCGTGCTACAACGCGACCGGCAAGTCACCGTCGAAATCGGCGCTCAAGGCGTGGCTGGACCGTGTTGAAGCCCAGGCGATCCACGAAGCGCCCGAGGCCGAGGTCCACATCCGTGTCGCCGAGTTGGACGGGCGGGTGTTCATCGACCTTGCCGATGACGGCGGGCGCGCAGTGGAAATCAGCCGCGACGGCTGGCAGGTCATCGACGCCGCACCGGTGCACTTCATACGTCCGCCCCGAATGCGACTATTGCCGGTGCCTGAAAACGGCGGATCGATTGAAATGCTGCGCGGGCTGGTGAACGTGCCGAACGACGACGACTTCGTCCTCATCGTCGCGTGGTTGCTCAACGCTCTGCGCAACTCGGGGCAACATCCGCCCCTGGTTCCGAGCGGCAGCGAGGGTTCCGCGAAGACGACTTTCGCGGCGATCTTGAGCCATCTGATCGATCCGAATTCCATGCCGCTAAAGTCGCTGCCACGGACCGAACGGGAATTGGCCGCCGAGACCCGCGAAAGGTACCTGCAGGCTTTCGATAACGTTTCGGGAATGCCGAGAACTATTTCGGACGCACTTTGCCGGCTTTCGACTGGCGACGACGCGCGACCGGTCATGATCAATGGGCTGGACGACGTGGTGAAGTTCGCCGACCTAGCCGACCGGTGCGTGTTCGTGACCTGCGATCCGATTTCCGACGAGCGACGGCGATCCGAAGCGCAGCTTTGGGCGGAGTTCGAGGCGGTCCGTGCGCGAATCTTCGGTCTGCTGCTCGACGGCGTCTCTCACGGCCTCCGCGTGTTGCCCGAGACCAGGCTCGACCGGATGCCCCGGATGGCCGATTTTGCACTCTTTGCGACCGCGTGCGAGACCAAGTTCTGGCCGTCCGGCACCTTCATGGCGGCCTACAACGGCAACCGTGCCGACGCAGTCGAACGGCTGATCGAGGCCGACGTCGTGGCGTCGGCGGTCCGTAGCTTGGCCGAGAGAACACCCGACTGGAAGGGCACGGCGACCAAGCTCAAGATCACGCTCGGGCCGATCTTCGACGGCTACGGAAGCGCGAAGCTGCCCGTCAGCGCGCGCGACCTGTCCGTGCAGCTGCGGAAAGCTGCGACGTCACTGCGCAAGGTCGGTATCCGGATCGAGTTCGGCAAGACTGGCCATAACCGGGACCGTGAGATTACGATTACACGGGACGTGTTGCCACCGTCCGCACCGTCCGCACCGTCCGCACCGCCCGCGGCGCATCAGGAGTTGGCCGAGGGGGCACCTGGGACCGGCACCTCCAGCGCCACGACAGGCCCGGCCGAGCAAGCACCGGCAAGTCCGACGCAGGCGCCGCGATTTCGACCTACCGTGGCCAAGAGCAGAGGTCCCCTGCTGAGGAAGTAGTGCGCGATACACTCACCGACAAGCTCAGGGTCGCCCTGATGATAGTCAGATCTAGCTGTGCGACCGAGGTAAAACTTTCGCTGCTACCGGCAATTCGGGCAACCGCGTGAGAGTGGTGCAATCATTAATTTGTCTCAGTCAGAACAACGAAGTGCTCAAGACCCGATCAAAAGCGATTTGGTGGATTACCCTATAGGGAACAAGAGGTCCAATAGCTATGCCTGGTCCCCGTCCCCCTGGTTTTGAGTCCCGTACCGAGGCCCGACGCCGGCGCGACCATTACGTTCGGGTGCTTCGCCTTGGCGGTCCGGCCAAACAGGTGCTCGCCGACAAGCTTGAAAACTGTGCCGCAACGCAACCTTGCGGGTCGGAGGCGTGCCCCCTGTGTGTCGGGCAGTTTCGTCTCGATCTGTTCCGGGGAAGTCGAAAGCTACTGGACCAACACCAGCAGTGGACCCGAGCTTCCATCATCCCATCTGGTCTGCTAGCACCGTATCATGGTCTTGGCCAAGTCAACCGACAAATGTGGCGCGCAGGTTTGCGAAGCGCCTAGAAAGATCCAGCCGTAGCGACCGAATAGTAATTGGCGGACTTGATATCTCACTCAACCTGCAGGACAACGAGATTGTCGGCTGGCAGCCCCATTATTACCTGTTGATAGAAGGCCAGCCGAGCATCAGAACCGAGGAGGCAATCAAGGCGATGTTCCCGCCCGAGCCCACCGCCTTCGCGCCATATAGCTTCGGTCCAGTAACGGACTGGGACAGGGCAATTACCTACTTATACAAGTCGACGTTTTGCCGACGGTCGAGATACACGAATGACGGAAAAGGTAGAACCGTAGATAAGGCACTCAAGGGCGAAGACCTTCGTATCCTACTCGCTTTCCTCGGTCAATATTCGGTGGGCGCGCGTCTGATGTTGCGTGGTATCCGACGAAACGGGCGCCACCTAGCGCTCACCTGATAGGCCGAAATATGCGAAGCGTGTGAACGTGACGATAGGCGTGCTGTCGTCGCGATTAGCGCAGAAACGGGCAGAAAGGCCCAAGAAAGCGCTGTTTTCTGCTGACGACATGGCAACACTGGCGTGTCGTCGAGAAGCCGACGTCGAAGACGCATGAGTTGCGTAACGCTGTGTGAGTATGTGAGAACGGTGAGAAACCGGCTCACATTCTCACATCAGGTGTGAGCCGTCCGGTCGGTGGACGCCCGAGTTATGGAGAACCACATGGATGCAGAACGAAGAAATCGAAAAGGAAATAAGGCAAGCAGCAAACAGACAGACCAGCAATCTGGTATTCGTACCACGAACTGGAAGGTCACGCGGTTGGTGGACGAGCGGACAGGTGACTTATTCATCGGCGTTGATTTTCCAACGCGCCTTGGCGGTGCCGGCTTTGAAGTCGTCGACGAGGACCTCGCAGAAGAGCCCGGCAAGGTGAGATTGAGGCTTAAGAGGCGCGGCGCACTCTTCAAAGGTGCCAAAAAGGAACAGATCGCTTTCGTCTGGCGGTTACTGAAAACACTTCCATCGAAACCGCTGATCCTGGCCATGAAGCCGGGGTTCCGAGATGATGGGTTCGTATTGGGCGTAAGGATGCTGGGGTCGGCAAGGGGTAGGTATCGCTGGCGAACCGGAGAGTCGAGCGACGAAATCGGAGAGATCGGTGAGTGGCTGGGTGACCGTCAAAGCTGGAATTGTGACGTCGGAGAAATTGCCTTAAAATCGAGTTACCTGACGTTCGCGATGGGTGCCGGGCTTGCCGCCTGCCTGCCCAGCTATGTTTATGCCAGCACGAATGCCCCTCTGCTCTCCGAGACTGCGGTTTTCAATTTCTCTGGGGAAAGTGGGTCTGGCAAAACGGTGGTCACCGAAGCTATAGCCGGCTTGTGCGGTCCCCCACGTCTAATCGCAAAGTGGGATTTCACCAGGCGCGGCTTGGAGGAATTCAACGAATTGCGGCATGATGTGCCGGCATGCCTCGACGACGTAGAGAATTTCGTGGATGCTGCCGGCATTACTTTGAAGGCAGCCTTACGTTCGGTCAATCAAATTGTTACAAGTGGCCAATCGAAGCACCTTTCCAAAAAAGCGGAGCTTCCATTCCTCAGGTGGAGCAATTTCGGGTTCACGTCTAGCCCGAAAAGCCTCGAAGTAATTGCGGCCGAAGTGAACTGGCAGCGATCAAATGGAGAGCGGGTGCGGTTTATTGATATTCCGGTTCAGCCCGTCTCCAGGGCGGGGATATTTGACCACCTTGAAGGGAGCGATATCGAACGAGTCGAACAGGGAAAACTGCTAATCAAAAAGCTTAAACGTGGTCTGGCGCAAAACTATGGATTGATTTATCCGGCGTGGATTGAGTTTCTTTTGGCGGATGACCGTTCCCAGCGGCTTTTCAACCTCACCAATCTGTTTGTAGAGCATTCGGCTGGTCTAAGCGACGGTTGGGACGGCTAGCACTTCGATCAGCACGCATGCGATATCGATAAGTTTTTCTTGAATTTTTGGATCATCGCATTTCTGGGCAAGGCGCAACGATTGGTCCGCTATCGACTTCAATTCATCTCGGCAATCCACTTGCATTGCAGATACTCCGGCCCTGATAATCAATAATCAACGAACAGCCTGCCCGATGGTTCCATTGTACCAGCGGAGCATCACTACCTCTGCCTGCGTTTTTGCCGGGTCGGCCAAAAACTGTCGAAAATGGTTATGCCCCTCAGGGGATCGTAAACCACGCCTGCGTCCCGGCCGGTCTACTGCCACCTCACGAGAGCTTGGCGAAGTGACGGGGTGGATCCGAGAACACTGGGGGTAGGCGGCCCGCGGCTGAGTTTCGAAAGAAGACCCCGGCCCGGGGGTTCAGGCCGGGGTCACCAAGCCAGTTCACTAGGGGACGGGGGGCGTGACCTGACTGGTAGAGCTTCGCCTTGTGACACCGTCAACACGGCCGTTGGGCGCAACGCGCCATCTGTGGGGAAAGGTTCAAATTCCATTTCGCACTCCTCGGCCTTCGAACGCCGCGGCCGGGCTGTTGTTGATCAGATACGCGGCGCACCGGCTGCAGAAGAACCGCGCCCTTCATCTATGAGGGCGCCCAGAGCGGTGAGCATCCGCAGATGAGCATCTGGCGGTTTTCGGTCTACGGCGGTGCGACCTTCAGCGGCGATCCCGATGCGCCGTTGGACTGCAATTCGGTCGTTGGCGCCGTCACGGGGACCAGGCAGGTGATGGCGAAATTCATCGCCTCCGCGAGCGGTGAGGCGGTGCCAGCGTAGGTAGGCAAGGTCTCTCCAAAGTCGTGGAAAGGCCCGCAGCTCGCGCTTAGCGGCATTGTTGGATATGCACGGACGGCCACGTCGAGGAAGCGGGAAGCCTCTATCCAGGAGCGCCTTGCCAGCCTGGCGGCCATCAAGGGCGGTAAGAAACCCGCCAATGACGCGAAGGTGAGCCGAAGTACCGACACCCACAGAAAAGTGTGCCTGGACGCCAAAAAAACGACCAGATCGCCGGATTCTAATGTCTTTCGGGACGGCTGGCGCGCCGGAAGCACTGCGCAGCCCGCCTATGGCTCCCCGGGAACCCGCCGTCTAGTTTCGTCCACGCCCTGGTCGGAAGGGGTACCCTGTGTCTTGCGGGTACAGTCTCGAAGATCTGGTAGCCCTTTTGCACGGGCGCGCTCCGGCGAAAGCTGACGCGGTTGCGCTCAATCGTCGGCATGTTGACCATGGCTGTCTGTCAGTCGGCCTCAAAATCCACTGTCTCGGCGACGGGAGCCAGTTCTCTGCTCTGGTGGAAGGTCTTGGAGGAGCGCAAAGGATTCTTGACATCAATTACTACAGACACCGCAGCGCCTCACTGTGCCTTGTGCTGCCGCCAGTGGGCGGTGCTCGCTCGGCGATACTGCTTCTTGAGTCTATCGAGTGCTTTATCGGGTCGAGATTGTTTAGTAACCCAGAAATCCAGATCCAAGTATGCTCGCCAGGAAGGCTCGATGCTCGTCGTTCGGCATTGTTGGCGATAGGATTCTACTTGGGGTCGGATACGTTGCGGCGCTACGTTCTGAAAGACCTCGCAACATCTTTTGCGAAAAACCGACACTACCCGCGCGGGAGACGTTTAGTGCTCTATGACGCAGAGGGGGACTTCGACCGACGTTTCGATTGGTGGGCGGGATCCGGCCAGCATCGTCTTGTCGAACCCCAACTGCCGTTTCATAACGGTCGCAGCGATGTGCTCACCGGCGGTGGGAGTAAGCTGGACATCGAGAACATCAACCTCCTAGCCACTCTTCTCGTACATGCGCAATACCGGGGTTACTGGTATCCGCTCGGCATGCAGTTTCAGGAGGAGATGGAAGCATTGCTGGAACGGCACATACTCAGCGGGCTTGTCGATGCTCCGTGGGTCCGGACAGATGATCCAAAGAGCGACGACGACGATAGGTTTTTTGCCGCTCTCCAAGAGCTTGTCGCGTATGCCTTTGAAGAAGCGGTTCGTATCAGAAAGAAAGGCGGTTTTTTCCGGGGCTGGCGGGAACTACCAGCCAGGTCATCTCGCGGTATTCTTCAAGAAGTGCAGTCTTTGCTTCAGAAGTACCGCAGTGAACTGGTCAGGCAATCGCGCCTGTTCGATCAAGGAGGTCGCGCGTGATTCGTGGTCATCAACCCGGCTCGGAACCTATCGACATTCCGGAGACGATTCCCAATCCGGTTGTGGTCCCCGAACCAACACGTACTCCGACAGATCCGGCTCCCAAGGAGCCAGTTCGGATTCCGGATAAGATTGCTCGCGATGCCGATATACGCAGATAGAGTTGCGAGGGGGTTAGGTCAGCGAACTAGCGAGTCGCCGACGTACCCACCAATCATGGCACTCAGCCGGCTTCGGATGGAAGACAAATCGACTGCACAGAAGCGGGTCGGCGTGCCGAGCCAGAACATCACCTCAGCATGTTCAACGCGAACGCGTCGGCCGCAAATGGAGGTCATCAGAAAACGGAGGGTTGAATGTTGGAAGAGTTCAAGAAATTCGCCTTGCGCGGCAATGTTGTCGACCTCGCGGTCGGCGTGATCATCGGCGCGGCGTTCGGAGGCATCGTGACATCGTTGGTCAACGATATCATCATGCCGATCATTGGCGCGATCTCCCCTGGCGGGCTGGATTTCTCAAACTACTACACGGCGTTATCCGGGAAGGTGCAATCCGGCCTCTCCTATGCCGACGCGAAAAAGCAAGGCGCCGTGCTCGGCTGGGGCCAATTTCTGACCTTCGCGTTGAATTTTCTTATCATCGCATGGGTCTTGTTCATGGCGATCAGGGGAATAAACAAATTGAAGAAAGAGGAGCCGGCAGCGCCCGCCCCCGGGCCAACGCCAGAGGTAAAGCTGCTCACCGAAATCCGAGACTTGCTCAAGAAATGAATAGTCCGGCACCAATTACCAAAAGGCTGTATCGTCGACGTGCTACGCATGGGGAGGAAAGCAATGCCAAGAAGGTCATGTCCTCGATGTCACGGCCAGAGAACGATTTCCTGCTTGGCATGTCATGGCACCGGCAAAAAAGTCATCGAAAATACTCCCTGTGAACAATGCGATGGGACTGGCAAGCGTCTCTGCGATGTTTGCGGTGGCATGGGCGAAGTCGAACGTGAGCTGCCAGATTTAAGTTAGGCCATCTATATCCTGGTGAGATTCCTAAAATTGGTCGACTGCCGGCTTGTTTGCATGAACCTCGGGGTGTTGCGGAAAGGCTCGCCGGCTCCGGCCGGCCTAACGCCGCAGCCGGCCGGGGCGCCGGCCAATGGGCTGCCAGGGCGTTGCGTCAATGCGCTCCAGATCGCGCACGAACCAGATTTTCCGCATGGCAGGCCGGCGGCAGTTGGCGCCGATGATCGTTGTCGCGCCGGTTTTCCCGAAGGTCGGCGGCCGTGCACTGGCGGTTGCCCTTGTGCGACGGAATCAGGAAGTGCCCCAGCTCGTGGGAGATCGTGAACCGCCGCCGTTCCTCCCGGCTCCCGGCCCGATATAGAGGATGACGCCACGGGTTTTCTTCGGATCGGTCAGCAACGCCCCCTCGAAACTGTCGCCTTCCAGTTCCCGGAATTCGACGATATTCACGGTGCCCGCCAGATCCCGCCGCACGGGCGTGAGGCGACGAAGTTGTTGCTCTAAAGCCACATGCGTTGCAAAAAGACGTCTGTTCTCGCAATTCTGCAACTTGGCGGTGTCATAAAAGTGATAGAAATGAGTTGGTCCCGATCAGCATCCACGGGGGCAAGCCTGGGAAGCCGACCGGGACCGGGCCGGGGCGAACGAGAAACACCTCAACCCCCCGACCGGTCGGCACAATCCGATCTTTTTGTGGCAAATTCGCGGTTATTCCACCGAATGTTGTTGAGGAGCACTATTGGCTACCTGGGGCTTGTACATGCCCCCAACTGTGCAACCCGCCGGGCTCCCGCTACTTTGCCGCCCTTCGACCAGATCTGAGGAGATCCGAAGCCCTTATTGTCGGCGTCGGATGCCATCGGCGCACTCAGCCCTGGCCTTGATCTCGGCATTGGAGGCTTTGATTGGCCATGCAGAGGGGGTTGTCATGGACCGTGACCGCTTGGAATAATCGGTAGCCGCCAGACTATTGGAGATTGCGCAGCGGTGCATGCTGAATCCACGCGTGCAGGGTGACATAATCGAACTTGCGAAAGAACTGTTGGAGCGCCTGGAAAGTCGGCCTCCGCATCGCCAAGAGACCGAAGGGTTAGCCCAATAGCGCCTTCGCCTTGGGCCGCTATCCGTTTTGGTTGCCAGACCCAGACCAGTCAATCGAGCGCCGGTGGCCGCGCACATCATCGAGCGGGTAAGATATCCTTGACCCGCGCGTCGCCGGCGTCAGAATTTGGGTCATGCATTTGTACTGGTTGTGTTATCGCGTCGGCGGCGATTTCAAGGGTCTCGTCCTGCTTGAGGCAGAGTCCCGAGCTCATGCGTGCATGCGCGCTGAGCTTGAGGACCTCAACCCAGGAGGTGATTGCGAGGGCTATGAGATACGGATGAGGCTAAAGCCATTCCAAGCGAATTTATTGGCACACTGCTGGGCAAGGACGAGGTCGCCGAGCTTGAGCAAATCCTCATAACTAAGACGCCGAAGAAACCGCCAGCATCACCGGTGAACAACGATCCTGCCCGCGAAAACGCATCGGGTGCCTGAGCATCGAGAAGGCAGTGGAAGGTGCGACCGGCCCGGACGACATCGCCCTCGCGCACTCAGCAAGCAATACAGCAATCTTGCCGACACGCAACCGGGCCACCGCCAGTGCTGGGTCAGGTGCGGCCCTGACTTGCCTGGCGCTGCTGGTGGGATTGGGGGGGACTAAGCAGCAATCAGGGCCGCCGCCGGCCCGGACGCGGGACGCAAAGCCGGGCAGCACCAATCATCACCGTAAATCGGCAAACGAAAGGCAAACCCCGGCCCGAACCCGTTCCGGTCGCCCAAAAAAGCAGCAGAAATCCGGACGCCCTTGTGCTGTCGGGAAATAACCAGGCCGGGAACGCAAGAATCCTATAGCTGTGGGACAGCTCCGGGCGTCCGGAAAGGCTTTACGGGCTACGGGGACTGCCGCGAGCGAGGAAGGCGAGCCATCTTCGTTTCGCGGCGGCCAGTTTGCCATCAAGCTCGGCTTCATTGCGCTTGCGACACTTGATTGAGCAAAACTGCTTCGTGCCACGCGAATAGCGGACCAGGCCGAATTTCTTAGACCCGCATTGGGCGCAAATTTTCATGACACCCTCCTGCGACGTTGGGCTTCGGCCTCGAGGGCGTCCTGCTCGCAGGTTGTGTCGTAGCAGTACAACTTTCCATCCTTACCGAGCTGGGCCTGGACGCAATTGTCCCGTTGTGGGAACGGTTGGTGACAGGCGGCGCACCTAGTCGGCCCGCCATTTGCGATCCACCGGCTCATCCTTACCCTCCTGTTCGACAGGATAGGTAGGAGATTGCAAGTATCAGGCCGATAGCCACAACAGCATCGGGTTTGCGTCGTCCAGAACGACTTTGTAACACTGTAACACTGTTGATTTAGGCATCGTTGACTCTGTGGGACTTGTTGGTAGTAAATGTATTTGTCGAGATGCAGACTCCAAAAGAGTATTTGCTGGTTTGGCGCCAAGGCGACCATGACAATATACGCCGCATTTCAATATCGGGCACAGGTCAGAGCGATACGTTCTCAGCGGCCCCAAATGACGCCACATTTGGGCCTGATTTATTAGGGTTAACTACATCTAAAGCTTCTGCGCCGCCTAGCTGGGCTGCAATAGGGTACCTGTTTGTGCACATTTGCGGCTTGCCTAGAGAGCTACCTGATGGATCCCCGTCGGGGGTGCGAGTAAGGCGACAGTCGGACCGCCAGGTAGGATTGGCATGAGCAAGACCTCGAAAGAAGCAACCGACGAACAGCTCAGAAAGCTTGAGGGTGTTCGGGAGCGAATCGTCTCACAAGGGCCGAGAGTTGATTCCTGGGCCGCGGATGAAGCTCGATCCTCGACGCCACATATTGTCGTCGTCGGTAATCACAAAGGCGGTAGTGGCAAGTCTACCATCGCGCTGCATGTGGTCATTGCTCTGCTCGAGGCGGGCAAACGCGTCGCTTCAATCGATCTCGATGTTCATCAGCAGACGCTCACCCATTACATCGAGAACCGGCGTGAATGGGGATACCAGAGTAATTCTGCAATCGCGCTTCCGCACCACTGCTCAATGGAAGGGAATGCATACGTCTGGACAAGGCGGGACGAGGCTCTTGATCTAGCGAGGTTCATGTCTCATCTTACGGCGCTGGAGGACGATCACAACTACGATTTCATTGTTATCGATACACCGGGCGGAGTCCAGGAACTCAGCCTTATCGCTCACGGCATGGCGGACACACTAATTACGCCAATCAACGATAGTCTCATTGATCTGGATGCGATTGTTGCCATCGATTTGAAAGACCAAGAACCTCGACCGTCACAATACGCAATGACCGTTGCACGCGCTCTCGAGGCGAGGAAAAATGTTTGTGGCCGATCAACGGACTGGATTGTCGTTCGAAATCGGATGGCGCGCCTGCCATCGCGTAACGAACGCCAAATTGAGGACGTCCTTGCTGTCATGGGTGCAAAGCTGGGCTTCCGGGTCGTTAGGGGATTATCGGAACGTCCAGTGTTTCGCGAGTTTTTCGCAGCGGGCCTGACCGCATTGGACCCAGTCGACCTGTCGGTGCCAAGGACAAGTCCTTCTTCTGCCAACTTGAGTGCAAGGGTCGAGGTCCGCGACCTGATCGCCCAGACTGGGCTCCTGTCGAGGCCAGCTGTCAATGTTCTGGTTGAAGCGGTCTCCCGTCCCGAGGGTAGGCGTCGGAACAAGATAGAGAACCATTCAGCAAAGAACACGAGATTGGGGCTGAAGGCACGCAAACCGGCAAAGGTGAGCGCCTATTGAAGAAAGCGGCAAAGTGCCGGACGACTTGCAGAGTTAACTTATATCATCGGGTGCAGGCACGCGATTTCTTGGGCTTGACGCATCCAATCGCGGTCACGCTCGGCTGAGCTCGGATTTACGCGCGATCCGCTCATGTGCCTTGTCCGCGCTCTTGATGCGATACTCTGGTTCACCATTGTTTTCGGGCAACAGTTTTGTCACCGCGTACCTCCCACGCGCGGCATAGTGATCGCGAGCCGAGGGGTGGAACTGCACTGTCTGACCAATTATAAATTTGTGGGGCAGCGGTCCGCTCATCATTCGACCGGCTTGTCAATCAAGTATAATATAAGAGAATCGAGACGTCATAAAAAATGACCCAGACCAGCCATCACTGGTAGTCTTTCCATCTTTCCATTCGCGTCTGCTGCCATCCTGAAGCGGGCTGTCCGAGCGTGGTTGAGGCTTTCGGCGGCCAGGGGCGTTGGCTGACCCAGAGCAGGACAACCGACTTGATTGCGGGCGGGAACGAAAGTAGAACATCGATTGCAAAAATATATCGGGTTTTGGGTTGCCAGGTCGCCGGTGAGAGCCGGTGAAAAGTCGGGCTGTGGGCTAAG